>NZ_JBAXOI010000001.1:0-451066 GCF_037133355.1 Novosphingobium sp.
TTCCAATGGGCAGACTCTACATCAGATCGAGGGATCTTTCGGGGGGCAGGTCATATGGATTGATGGACGTACGCCCCAACCGTCCAATTAAATATTGGAAAGTGAGAGTATTGCTTCGCGAATTGGATTCCGGCTCGGCCCGGACATCCGGAGCTTTTGGGCATTGATCAGCTGTGGAGCCTTGGCTCCCCTAGGACTCATTGAAACTGGAAAGCGCAGCCGCTCTGATCCAATTCGTTGCCGTAACCCGCAAGAGACTCGGTCACGAGCGGGGAAGGAAGCGCGAGTCCGTAAGCGTGTGCCTGCACACGCCCAAGTCCAGAAGCAAATGTTGGGAACAGAGTGGGGAGGAAATTTGACGGCCGCTGGCAAGCAATCGATTTAGGCCGATTAACTTCCCGCAAATGGATGCCCCGCGAGGAGAGGAAGGTCAGGTGCATGGCCATCCTTAGAGTATTGTTTTTTATAGACATACTGTAGAACATGGATGCCTCAGGTGCCACATGTTTGTGTGACAGTGTGGGACAGCAACCTGCCCCCGCTAGTCCATCTTTGCCGAGGAGTCCTCCACGACCGATTTGCGAGGATCGACCACTCCAGATTGCGCAATTGCGTCCGCTATCCCGTTCCTCCGGTCCAACAAGTCAGCGTTCGCAGCTTGGGCAATCACACCAGCTTGTAGGTCAACTATGTCAATATCCCGCCACACAACGTAACCAATCCTAATCAGAGCAAATGCACTGATGGCCCCAGCCGCTGCACTAATGACTACGGACACGGCATGAGGCTTGGTTGCGATGAAAGCTCCAAGCGGGGATGACGCTCCCGAACGATCAAGAATAAGGAACAAAACAAGCGCGCTGCCAACGAACAGCAGCGTAACACCATATTCACGCGCCAATTTTTGAATTTCGCTAACGAGCTTTACCCGATCTTCAGCCTTTACCTTAGACCAGTCAATTGTCGGCATCCCCCTGTTCAGTCTTACCAATATGGCGGCAGCAAGGATGGCTAAGACAGTCATGACCGACTTTGCGACGGCAACCCACTCATCAATCGGAACAAGCCATCCTGCCAACGCCGCGCAGCCGACGACAGACACGACAGTGAATAGGCGAAGGTTCATGTGACCAGCTTGCCATCGGATGAGAAGCGTCGGAATGCTTCATTCAGTTGCCCTACTGCCTCGGCAAAATCGAGGAGGTAATGTCCATCACGTTCGACGTTGAACGGCATCCGTAGTTTAAGGATCGCGCTTCCATCCTTTATCTCCCCATCTTTGCCCATCACGCTGACCTCCCCGTCGGTCGAGTTCGCAGCTTCAGATGCTAGGGCGGACAGCGTCTCTTTGAGCTTCTTACTCCTGGGTCCGATCACTCCCCATTCCGTTTCGGCGAAGAGTCGGTTTTTATCGGTCAAGCTGTCCTTTAAACGCGTGAGCGCACTTTCGCCAATTGTGAGGGCGATGGCATCCTCGGCCTTGTCCCACGGCACCGCCAATCGACCCTTTCGCACGCGCAATTGGCCTTCACTGTCGGCTGGGGTCACTGCGAATTTGGGTTTACCGTTAGAGCCGCGAACAACAAACTTACTGATCCTTCCAAGGTTCCCCGCCACTTCGGCTGGATCGAGTTCAGCAGTTAACACCGGGCTATCCGATGAACCTGACGCTGTAAGCCAAGCAAAAAAGTCTCGCACATAATCCTTGGGAAACCCACGCAGAGTAACAAACAGGACATGATTCTCAATTACAAGCCAATAACATACTCATGTAATAAACTCTCTCTTTTCTGGGGCCTCTTGTTCAATTAATGCAAAAATCTGAGCCACAGATATACTAGAGGTTTTAACCGTCTTTGGCTCGAAAGCTAGAATTGGTTGAACCGCACCTTGCCTATATAGACACAGTTCTCCAGCGATACCCTTTGCTACATCGGCTGGTGTGTTGAATAGGAGCTTCTCTGCATCAGAGTGATCCGCCATATCCATTATTCGGTCTTCAGCCCGAAGCCACAAGGGCTGGTTTAAGGCATCTGCACGGGATAGTGCTGATTTCACGGCATCCTCAAGTGACGTCGCCCCTGCCGGTATTGCCGACGCCTTACGATAATGAATATCGAAGTACTTCGCGGGCATTGACCCTCCTTCGGCTGAACGAACACGCGGGTAATTTTTTGAAAACTCAGCGCGTGCGTAGGCTGAGATATGCCCAGTATTCTATCTACTGTTTCTCAAGTCGCAAGCTCCGCCGCAACCTTGCGGAACCGTTCCAGCGCCGCTTCAAGGTTCTCGACGATCTCCGCTGCCACCTCGTCTGGCGGGGGCAGGCTGTCGGGGTCGATGTGGCCGTCGTCCTTCAGCCAGAAGATATCGAGGTTCAGCTTGTCCCGCGCTGCCAGTTCCTCATAGCTGAACCGGCGGAAGCGTTCGCTGTCCTCACGTGTGTGGCGCTGGTGGTTGGGGCGATAGGCGGCGACGAAATCGTCGAGGTCGGCGCGGCTCAGTGGGCGCTCCCGCAACGTGAAGCGCTGATTGGTGCGGAAATCGTAGACCCATAGTTCCTCGGTCGCGATCCGCTCGCTTGCCGCGACCTTCTCAAAGAAAAGGACGTTCGCCTTCACGCCTGGCTTGTAGAAGATGCCCGTCGGCAGGCGCAGCAAGGTGTGGAAGTTGAAGTCCTTGAGCAGCCGCCTGCGGATCGTCTCTCCTGCGCCGCCCTCGAACAGCACGTTGTCCGGCAGAACCACCGCCGCCGTGCCGCCCGGTTTCAGCACGGTCATGATGTGCTGGAGGAAGTTAAGCTGCTTGTTCGAAGTTGTGACGGTGAAGTCCTCGCGGACATAGTCCTGCCGCTCGGTCTCCATGTCGCCCTTCACGTTGACGGTGCGATAGGAGGTGCGCTTGCCGAAGGGCGGGTTCGCCAGCACGATATCGAAGCGTTCGCCGTTATCATTCGCCAGAGCATCCGCCGGGATCACGGGCGAGGTGCTGCCGCCGACGCCGTGCAGGTAGAGGTTCATGGCGCAGAGACGCACCACCTCGGGCACGATATCGTAGCCACGGAACTTCTCTTCGCGCAGCGCCGCCGAAACCCGCCGGTCAGCAGCGGCAGGCTTGCGCTTCATATGCTCGTAGGCGGCGAGGAGGAAGCCGCCGGTGCCGCAGGCCGGGTCGCACACGCTTTCGGTGGGCGATGGATCGACGACTTCGACCATAGCCTGGATCAGTGGGCGCGGGGTGAAATACTGGCCCGCGCCGCTCTTCACCTCGCCCGCGTTGCGTTCGAGCAACCCTTCGTAAATCGCGCCCTTCACATCGACATTGACGCCCATCCACGTCTCGCCGTCGATCAGAGTGACAAGGCGTTGCAGCCGGGCCGGATCGTTAATCTTGCTCTCGGCCTTGAGGAACAGCGTGCCGACGAAATCGGTGCGCTTGGCAAGCTCGGTCAGCGCCTTCTTGTAGTGCTGGTCCAGCGCCTCACCGGTCTTCCCCCGGATCGTAGACCACTGGTATTCCGCCGGGATCAGCGACGGCTCGCCGAGGTAAGCGGTGCGCTCCTCGTCCATTTTGAGGAACAGCAGGAAGCTGATCTGGCCGACATAATCGCCATAGCCGATGCCCTCATCCCGCAGGACGTGTGCGTAATTCCAGACTTTCGAGACGAGGGTCTGTTCGTTCACTGGCTTTCGCCCCCTTTAGCATCGGCCATATGTTTCCCCGTCGATGATCAACTTATCGCCGCGCCGTTCGACCTTCAGATCGAGCGGCGGCATATGCTCGGACTGATAATCTGGATCGCCGATCTCGAAGCTGGTGCGGTTGGACAGCGTGACCACGTTGGCTTTCACCGAAAACGTACCCTCGTGAGAAGCGCCGATGTACTTGCCGCCCTTCTTGAAGGTGTAGCCGGTATCCGTGGCGCAATATAGCGAAGGATCGGGCTTGCCGCCGTAGTCTTGAACCACTGCCCAGCCACCGATCAGCCAGTTGGCATCCACGCGCTTGGCGGCCTCTTCGACGGCTGCCTGTGAGGCTTGGGCCGCTGCCTCAGCCGCGTCGCGCTTGGCCTGTTCCGCAGCGATGCGTTCGTCCTGACGTTGCTGAGCCTCGTATGCCGCCAACCTTTCTTCCAGAGCGGCTTGCTCCGCTTGGTAGTTGTACCAAGAGCCGCCGATCCAGAGTGATAGCGCAAAGATCAGCCCACCCCAGCGGGCAACAATCTGGCTGAAGGAAAAGGGAGAAAGAGCGACTTCCTGCCCATCGGCATCCAGATCGGATTGGTGCTGCTGTGGGAGCGCGAGGAGCATCAGGCCGAAGCCGGCCACCGGCATTGCCAGATCACGGAGTGGCCCCTTCCACACCCCTTGAGCGAAGTTGCCAAACCACTCGTTCAGGCAATAATCCGGCTGTTGGAAGCGGCTAAGCCCCGCCGCAGGGCTCCACGCCCCGCCGTAGCAGAAGCTATTGTAGAACCCGAATTGCAGCAGCGGGGAGAGTAGCAGAACCACTCCGGCGGCAAACACGCCTGCCGCCAGTTGATACCCCAGCCATCGGGTCAGCGGTTTGAGCGCGCCGATCAGTGCGAATAGCAGAGTGGCGACGAGAGTGGCATCCCAGCCATAAAACAGCCAGACCAAGGGCACCGCCAGCAGTGAGGCCGCCAGCCAATCATATTTCCGGTTGTAGAGTTCAACGTCGAACAACGCTCACCCCCTTCATTGCGCCGTGGCGCTGTTGGGCATGGCAGCCGCCGAGCCGATAGCATCGTTCACCCACCAGCGCTTGTGGAACTCGTTGTGGTCTTCCAGTTGCTTGCCCATCACGCCCAGCCAGCCGCCAGTCCATGTGCCAAAGGCAGGCGAGCCGTCCGGGTTGTAGATGTGCTCCTGCATGGTGCGCATGGTATAGATCGGGTTCTCGGTCTGGCGGTTGGCACCGATCTCCTGAAAGGTCTTGCCGTCCATCAGCAGGCGGGTCTGCCCGTGATAGGCCAGGACGACGCTTTCGTAGGAACTGTCCTTCAAGGCTTCCGCCGCCTTGAACAGTCGCCGGTCCATGGCGACCATCGATTGCGACCCATCGACCGACCACACATCAAAGACGATCTGGTTCGGGCTGATCAGCCACCTTCGATAGGCGACGGTTGTCGAACCCTCCTCATCAGAAAGGGCGCGGGATACAGGAATGGTGATGACGGCATTCCAACCCAGCAATGCCAGCAGCAGGCCAAGCAGCACGAACGGCCAGCGGCGGCGCGATAGTGTCTGTGCTTCCGGTTCGGGAAGCGGCTGCTCATCTTCTGGAACGTCTGTCATGCGACAAGCTCTCCCCGAAACGCGGCGGCGAGGATGGATTGGCGGAGTTGGCTTCCCAGCGAGCCAATAAAATCTGCCTCGGGAACGCGGTCCTGCGCGTGCTGTACCCTCAGTTCAATCTCGGCAATCTCGGCGAACGAAGGCAGCGCAACAGCCATTTCATAGATGTTCGGAAGGTTCAGGCCGGGCTTGCCTGCGCCGTATGCCGCATCTTCAAGGTACTGCTTGCCGCCGCCATATGCACGGGACCACAGATAGAGATAGCGCCCGATCTCAGCCGTAACAGGCCGAACGAGACCGACATGTTGGCTGACATAGGCATCGGCGAGTGCATCCGTCACGACCCCGCACTTGGTCACATTCGCACCGGTGATCGTGATCAGGAAATCATCTTGCTGAACCTTGGTGCGAGCGCCTTCTGAATTGGTGGGTACTTGCACGAACGCGACTTCCGAGAGGTCGAGACGGTCTTGGTTCAGGTTCGCGGCCCTGATGAAAAGAGAACCGCTGTCCGCATAATACTCGGACCAGCCCCGCGACCCGCTCGTTACGAGCGTGGAAAGCTGCTGCACGCTCGCCCACACCCACCCTTCCGGCAGTGCGGGCAGGTCGTCGGTATCTGGTCCGGTAGGCTCAATGTAAGTCTTGCGGGCATTCTTCCGGTCGGCATGCCAGCGGGCGCGGCGGTCGGCGAGGATGCGTTGGAGGAGGTCTTCGCCGGTTTCCTGCTGCGGGTTGGCCGCTCGCCAGTCGGCGGTGAGTTCGCCCGTCACCGCTGCCTTGAGCAGGGACTTGCGATAGGTTTCCACCCCGGCCCGTGCCTCAGCCAGCGCCGCCTCGCCTTCGTCGATTTCGGCGAACAGCGAGTCGATACGATCAGCAACCCTTTTTTGCACCTTAAGTGGGGGAACCGGAACTGGCTGGCTTCGCACGTCAGCATCCAGAACTGCTGGCGGACTATTGCCACGCTGCAACGGGATCAGGGCGTTTATGAACCAGTCCGAGCTGATCCAACGGTGCATGAAGCGTGCGTCGAGGTCAGGCCCGGGACGCAGAACGCAAAACGCAGTGGAGGCTACGTCAACTGTGTTTGCCGGCACCATGACGATGTTGCGCAGATAAACACGGACGCCTGATAGCACGGTGTCCCCGGTCTGCACGAACTGGCGTGCTCGGGAAGGTGCCTCGCTGGTCGCAAGGCATTTGGGATCGATCCGAGGACCATCTATGCTGCTTACGTCCAGATAGCGGAATGCTTCGCCAAACCTGCTTGCGGGTGAGCCTCGCTGCGGCTCTGTGGCAACTTCACTCAGCCTCTCCCAGCGCCAATCATCTGGCAGGTCCCAAGGACCGTCAACCGGCTCAATCTCAACCGCCGCTGCCTTCCGCCCCCGTGCCAACTTCAACCCCCACTATGCCGACGGATCATGCCACCAGTGCTTCCGGCAATTCATCGATAATCGTGTTCAGGCGATCCCCGAAGGCACGGCGAGCGGCAATCACACCGCCGCGCTCAACAAAGCTGGGCTGCTCCTGAAGGTCGCGCAGGGAAAGGTCAATGTTGGCGGCAAGGTGATCGCGGATCGCCTCCAGCCAGCCAAGCTGTTCGGGGCCATAGTCGCGGCCCGCCGTCTTCTCGCGCCCCAGCCACAGGTTGAAGCGCCCGGCCATGTCCGCCGACATGGGCTGGAGCGTTTCCCGTTGGCCCAGCGCATAGCGCACCAGTGCCACGATATCGGTAAGCACTCGTGCCGGGTCCGCCGTGATCTTGCCTTCGGAAAGACGCTTGTACGCCCCCCAGATCGACACCGGCTCCAGCAGCCATGGGGGCTTCGCCAGCGCGTTGCGCAATTCCTCGATGCTCCCATAAGTCAGCCGCTGGTTACGGGCGGGCTTGCCATAGAGGATGGTGAGCGCAGTCAGTTCGTCCTGATGTTGCGTAAGGAAGTCGGTGAACTTCCCCACCATGTCCCGCGCCGCCCGCTCATCGAAGCCGGTGGACAGCACTACGTCGCGAGTGAACTCGTCGATATAGAGTTCGGACATTTGCTTGAGGTCAACCAGCAGCCGCCGCAACTTGGGGCCGTCGGCCAGTACGCGCAGCGCCTCCTCGCGCATCCGCTTGCCGGTCGCTTCCATGACTGTGTCGGTGACGGGGGGCGGGGTCTCGGCCTCGACCTTGTCGTTGTCGATGCTGTCCAGCAGCCGGGAGGCGATATCGTGCAGGGTCTGCCCGCCGGTCGCCGCTGTGATCTGCGCATGGTCCTCCGCCGTCAGCCGCCGGTCCAATGCGGCCAGCCGCCCGGCCAGAGTAGAGACCAGATCGGCATCGGCGCGTCCGCTGGCGACATGCTCCAGCAGCTTTTCGAAGCTGACGTTGCGCTTGCGCTCCAGAGGCCGCGCCACCTGCTTGACACTCTCGGTCACGCCCACTGCATCGATCAGGACGAAGCGTTCCTTCCGGGCGCTGGCATCGGGCGTCACTGTCTTGAGATCGGCAAAGCCCAGCGAGCGGACGCCCCGGCCCTTCATCTGCTCGAAATAGAGCGACGAGCGCACATCGCGCAGAAAGATCAGCGCCTCCAGCGGCTTTATGTCGGTGCCGGTGGCGATCATGTCCACGGTCACGGCGATGCGCGGGTTATAGCTGTTGCGGAACTCGGAAATCAGCTTCTCGGGATCGTCCGCCGCGTAAGTGATCTTCTTGGCGAAATCGTTGCCCTTGCCGAAAACCTCGCGGGCGATGTGGACAATCTCCTCGGCATGGTGATCGTCCTTGGCGAAGATCAGCGTCTTAGGCACTTCGGTGCGACCGGGGAACAACTCGGTCGGCAGCGTGTCGCGGAAGGTCTGGAGCACCAGCCTGATCTGGTTGGGCGCGATCACCGAACGATCAAGGTCCGTCGGGGCGTAGACAAGGTCCTCGGCCAGTTCCTCGTAACGCTGGCGGCGGGTGTGCCGGTCACGCCGGGCGACGGAGTAGCCGGCATCGATCTTGCCGCCGCGCTCGCCAATCTCGGTCCGGATGCGGAACACTTCGAACGGCACGTTGACCCCGTCGATTACCGAGCGTTCGTAGGGGTACTCGGCGACGAGGTTGCGCTGGAAGTAGCCGAGCGTGTGGATCGATGGTGTGGCCGTGAGGCCGATGGTGAAGGCGTCGAAATACTCCAGCACCTGCCGCCAGTTGCCGTAGATCGAGCGGTGGCACTCATCGACTATCACGAAATCGAACGTCTCTGGCGGTAGCTCGGCGTTGTAGACCACCTGCTTCGCCGGGGCGTTGTCGGTCTCGTAGCCGCTGGCCTCCTCGTCCTCCTCGGAAAGCTCCTCCTCGGCAAGCTGGGCATAGACCCGCTGGATCGTGGAGATAACGACCGAAGCATTGGGATCGAGACCGTTCGGGCCAAGGCGCTGGACGTTGTAAAGCTCGGTGAACAGGCGTCCGGTGCCGGGTGGTCGGTATGCCTGAAACTCTTTGAGCGTCTGCCGCCCGAGGTTGTTGCGGTCCACCAGAAACAGGATGCGCTTGGCCCCGCCGTGGGCCAGCAGCCGATAGGCTTGGGTCGCGGCGGTGAAGGTCTTGCCCGCACCCATGGTCATCTGCACGAGCGCACGGGGCTTGCCCTCGGCCAGCGATTGTTCGAGCGCCGTGATTGCCTCGACCTGACAGTCGCGCAGCCCTTCCGTGATGAGCGGTGGCAGGCTGGCAAGCCGGGTACGCAGCGAGGAACCAGCCTTAAGCCACTCGTGCAACGTCTTTGGCCGGTGGAAGGCGAAGAGGTAGCGGGAGCGCTGGGCGGTATCGACGCGGTCGCTGAACAGGATTTCCGAAGCGCTGGCCTCGTAGTCGAACCGGAGCGGATCACCCCAGGCCGAGAGGTGAGCGGGCAACTGGTGCTGATAGCGACTGGCTTGGTCGGCAACACCGGACAAGGTGACGCCCTCGGGCTTCGCCTCGACGACACCGCAAGCCTTGCGATCAACGAACAGCAGGTAATCGGCAGGTCCCGTTGCCAGCGGATACTCGCGAACAGCAACGCCAAGCCCCGCTCCGAGACTCATGTCTTCCCGATCCTGAATAACCCACCCCGCCGCGCAAAGTTGCGCGTCGATCAGTTCACGGGCCTTCTGTTCCGGGGTCGCCATCGCGCCAATCTATGGCAGAGACGCGAATGATCGCAAAGGAATTGAACGGCCGCGTGGGCGCTCGATACCCCGGTCGAGGGGATTTGGTGGGTTCTGCGACTAGCCCCGCTGTAGCTCCCCTTGGAAGGGCATTCCGGGGGCATTTGCAGGCAAGGTTTGTCAGGGACGCGTCGATTTCTCGACTCTGCGCCGTCATCTAACTTTCTGAGTTATTTTGACTAAACTTTGACATAGGTCGCTTGTGCGTGGCTTCAGAAGAGGCGCGGCTGAGCGTCGAGCAGGGCGCGGATCACCGGGTCGATACGGGAGGCCGGAACCCGCTGGAGGGTGTCGGTCACGTCCTCGTCTGAGCCGTCCCGACAGATGCTGCGGGCCACCACGCCATATCTTGCGAGGAGGCTGGCCGCTATATCGGTCGTCCTATGGCAGTCCTCAGGCCGTCCCTCGGCGCACATGATCGCCAGCGGTTCGCGGCTCGCAGCATCGAGAAGCCTATCCAGCGCAATCAGGTAGTCGGGATGGTCCAGCGCGATATCGGCCCGCCCGCCGAGAATGTCTCCATATTGGCGATAAAGAATACCTCCGCGCTCTGCCCATCGCTCGATCTGGTTGGCGTTGAACGGCTGGTTGCGTGACCATGGCGAGGACCTCACGTCCCAAAGCTGCGTGATCCCCCGCCGTTCCAATTCGCGCAGGAACTGCGGCAAGCTCCTGTCGCTGTAGCCGACTGTCCAAAGCATTTCGTCCTCCAATGGTTTGTTTCCATTGGAAAACTGTCACGTATGGCGGGTGAAAACAGCCAAAATCCGCTGAAAACTCGGCGATTTTCGGACCTCAAGCCTACGTTGCCGCCGACCATGACGCGACCGATGGGGGGTCAGAAGTCTACCTTCGGAGCCTCAGTGGGGGGCGCGTTCGTTGTGCTGATAAAGTCGAAGCGCCCTTCGCCAACCTGGCTACCCATGCTTTGAAGCTCAAGAGTTCCGCCGCCGCTGAAGTTCCAGATCGAGACTTGATTGTCGAACGTGGCCCCGGCCTTCGATTGCCATTTGCGGACCTCTACCTTGTCCGGCTTACCGTATTTTGCCGTGAAGGCTTCCAACACAGGTTGATAGGCCAGTTCGCCGAATGCCGCTGACACCGCATAGAGCCGTTCATTGAAGAAGGCGATTTGCAGATAGCGCATCGGACGGCCGGCAACCGTGGGGAAGCTGACGTTGGTGCAGGTGTATCGAGAGTTGCTAGTGACGCATTTCGCCCCCTGCAACTCGGTCATCGTTGGCGGGGCTTCAGTCGTCTGGCCCATGAACTCAAATACCGGTAGTTGGACAGGTGGCTTAGGGACCGGAGCGATTGCGACTGGCTTCGGCGCGGGAGTTCCTGTCGGGCGGTGTGCGGGAGCGGCGGGCAGAGAAACCGGAGTGGCAAGCGCCAATACCGTCAGACCCGCAATCAATGCCTTCATGATAATCCTCTTCGGTTAGCGTTCGGTACCTGCGATCTTGCGACCCTTGGACCCGGAAGTGATTTCCGAGTTTCACTTCAATCTGAATTTGCAAGTGATTGCAAGGTTGAACCTTTATCTGCAAGTAACTGCGCACACGTCCTGTGACCTCCCGCCCTATTGTGTGGCGGAGAGGTCACGATGGGCGATGTAACGGAACTCATGGAGCGGTTCGGAGGGCTTGTGGCCCGCCACCGTAAGCGCATGGGCATGACGCAGGTGGCGCTGTCTGAAGCCTGCGGCATCTCCGTGGACATGATCGTTCGGATCGAAGGTGGGGGGACCGGCGTCCGTTTCCCCAACATTCAGCACCTTGCAGATGCCTTGCAGGTCGATCCAGCGGAACTGTTCACGTCCGAGGTGCCCAGCGGCAAGCTCGCACGTTCAAGTCTCAACCAGCTTACCACACGGCTTGCAGCCCTGTCGGATGCGGAATTGCATCTGGTGTCTCAGTTGATCGACGTAGCTCTCAAGTTTCGGCGCTAGGCGTCTGGAGCCTGCATTCTTGCCAAGACGCGTCGAACCGTCGTGGGATACCATCTCCCCCCAGCCGCAGTCTTGTGGCCGTGCTTGGTCAAAAATGCGGCTATCTGAGGCAGTGACACGCAACCTGCCTCGCGGGCGTGTACGATAGCTTGCCGGACAGTCTCAGCATGAGCCATTGCATCAGCCCGGTTCTTTGCGGCGAGGACCTTGCCATTTGCGCCGAGGACAGCCCCCCGGGCTTTTGCTGCGGCCAGTGCGCCCCGCGTTCTAGCTGAGATCATCTCCCTCTCGTGTTGAGCGAATGCCGACATGACATGAAGCAGCAACGGGGTGGCAAACGGCATGTCCACTGCAACGAATGGCACCTTCGTGTCCATCAGTCCTGCGATAAAGCTGACACTCCGACCGAGCCGGTCCAATTTGGCGATCACTAGCGTGGCTCGCTTGGTCCGGCACGCGGCAAGCGCCTCCGCCAGCACAGGGCGGTTGTTCCGCTTGCCTGACTCGACCTCGACGAACTCCCCGAGCAGTTCGCCTTGGACCTGATCACAGTATCGCCGGACAGCTTCGCGCTGGCTTTCGACCCCGAGGCCGTCAAAGCCCTGCTTGGTAGTCGAGACGCGTAGATACGAGTAAAATTGCATGATCTGAACAGGTTGAGGTTGGTTTACCTGTTAAGCCTGCCTCTTGAGAGGGCAGCGGTACAGCCCAAATCGGCAGAAATCCGCTGAACCCACCCGATACGATCTGACGCTTCCTACTTGCCCGGTTTGCTCAGCGCGAGCAGCCCCGAGGACTTCAACGCGACGTCCCAAGTCGCCCAGGTGGTGTTCGGTGCTACCAAATCCGGGGCAGGAACTCTAAGCGCCTTCTCGAAGCTCTTGGCCACCTTGGGCGGCAAGTCGAGGAGACCGGCTGCTTCCGGCGAACGTTCGGTGCGCGCCATCGCCCAGAAGCGCCGCCAGACCTTGGGCATCACGTCGGTCTGACTGGGGCCGTATCCGGCCCATACGTCCGACAATTGGTCTTTCATGCCGGGCAGGTCCTCCAGACGCAGCTTCTTGAAGTTCCCCCGCACCAGTTCAATCCGCGTAACCGGAGCCTCGCCATAGGGTGGCGGCTTGCCGTATTTCTCGCGCTCCCGCACCCGGTCGTAGATTTTGAGCAGCGGCTTGCCCGCAGGGTGAGAGAGCGCCTTGGGCTTCTTCACCCCCCACTGATCGACCTTCGGCTTGTAGGCAGGCAACTTGCGGTTGATGTACACCGTTTCGAGCAACCCATCGGTGCCGATGAACTGGACGCGCTGGCCTTGCTGCTTGTGCCGAGCGATTACCTCGCCAACCCAGAGGCCGACAACATCAACGGCAATGTCCAGTCCAGTCACCCGAGCCGCATTCGCGACGCCCGCCATGTCGAACCACGGGGCCATGAGATTGGCCAGTTGTTTGAACCCGTCAGCGCCGAGCTTGCGTGGGTTCATCTCCAGCCGAAGCGTCAGGCCCAGCTTGGGGTGCTTGTACCGGGAGAAATGGATCACCGACTCCCGTTTGCCGAACGTCAGACGGCTGGCCCGCCAGTCTTCGAGCTTGGTGGACTTGTTAACGTACTTGGTCCCTTCAAGCACCTCCACCGGGAACGGCGGGTTCAACAAATGGGCAAGGAACCCCACCATGAACTCCGGCCCCGATACGGTATGCGCTATGGACTTAGCGTATACATATTTGCTGATCGGGATGATGAAGGACAGCCTGTCAGGCTGAGGTGCTGATATCCAGATCTGTCGTCCATCTGATAGCTTGTGCTTCGTGAACAACGGTGATGGTGGTGTCGGTATCGGTGCCGGTGGGCTTATTAGAGAGTTTTCCGCTTTTCCGTGGAAAGTGACCGGCACTTGCAATCGCCCCTTTGCAATTGAACCATCCAGCGCGGGATGGAAGCGGGGCATCTGTCCAGCGACATGGACCAAGGTCCTCCTAGCCGATTAGCACTGCCGAGTCTATCAGTACCGGTGCACCTTGGGATCGTATGGTCCGCCCAGCGCCCCGACCACATCAAACCCATGATCTAGCTTTTCCAGCGTGGCCAGCTTGCGCACCAAGCCCTGATCGCCGCCATACCCCGCCGTGACCGATCCATCCGAGTGCCCGAGCACCGCGCCGCTATCCTCGTTTGATACGCCCGCAGCCCGGAGTCGCGCCGTCATAGTGTGCCTGTGGACATGAGTTGCCCGTCCGGGCCTAAACAGGTCGAAGGCATGGAGATAGCGGGACCAAAACTTGGTCATGCCGGTGCTCATGCGATGCCCGCCTAAGCCGATCTCGAACAGCAGGCGCTTACCGGCATGGCGCTTGGCCCGGGCTTCCACAAACTCGCGGATGCCCAATTCTAGCAGACTGGGATGAAGCGGTATTGTGTGAGTCCGGGGGCCGAACTTGCTGCGCTTCGGGAACCCCTCAGGCAGTGTGCCGGGCTGAATGATGAGGTGCTTAACCGGCTCATCGAACCGGAAGTCGCTGGGGAGCAACTGGGCAATGTCGCCCGCCCGGGCGCCGGTGAACATCATCAGCACCGCCGACCACCAGTAGCCATTGCGGATCAGGCAGTCGCCCTCGGCCAGCATCCGGTTGTGAGACTTGTACCCGGTGAACAGAGGCGTTCGCAGGAAGCGTTTCAGTTCCTCGGTAGAGAAGGGTTCGGGAGAGTGGCGCAGTTCGTTCTTTCCGCCCTCGAACAGCAGGTCCTTTGCGGGATTGGCGATGCGGTATTCCGCCTGGAGCCAGCCGAAGAACTTGGTCGTGAAGCGCCAGTACCGCTGCCGGGTGACGAACCTGAGGTTCTCCTGCCCCGGCAAGGCGAGTCGTTGCCGAAAGGGGAGCTTCTTCCCCTGCGCCCCCGTGCCGAGTTCCAGCAGGCAGTTGCGGAACTCGCGCATGTGGTCGTGGGTGATCTGGGACACTGGCGTTGCCGGGGGGATTTCTTCCTGAAGCCACCGAAGCACCCGTGCGGTCTCGTCCCGGGTTGAACCCTGCCGCTCGGTCCTGACAAGGTACGCGTTGTACTCGGTCACTGTGCTTTCAAGCGTAAGCTCTGGACGTATGATCTTGGGAACCGGTGCGGCTGGTGTGATGGCTTGCTGAATGATCGGCGCAGGAGGTCGGAGGCTGAATAGCTCATCGTCCGGCGCGAACCGTCTCGCTGGGGTTTGAAGGCTATGCAGCAGATAGCGCATCTGCTGGAATAGTGCCCGTGCTGCATGGTTCTTGGCATCAAACTGGGCATCAGGGTCAAGCGCGTCGAAGTCGATCCCCATAGGGATGAGCATTGTCCGGGCGGCCTCCGCGTAACCAGCCGCTTTATAGTCGTGAACTTTCAGGATCGCTTCCAGCCGCTCAATTTCTGCTTCGGTTTGCTCAATCTGCATGGCTAGCGCATTGTCGAAATCGTCCTTGGGCAGATCGCGTGGCTGGTCAACCTGCCGAAGCAGTTGCGCGAAGTAGGCGTTGGCAGCCTCTTCCAGCCTATTTCGATCCAGAACTCCCGAACCCGCCATCCGCTCGACCGCTTCTTGAAACCACCTGACCGCCTCATTACATCTTCTTTTGGCGGTCGCGTAGTCTTTCGTGGCGAGAGACCGCTTAAAGTCTTTTATTTCAAGGGCTTGAATATATATCGTAGGCACCCTGATCCGCACATAATAAACTGCGCCCCGCCGTTCGAGGTGGAGAGGGCGGGTCACAAGTCACCTCCGAGCGTGTCGCAGGGGTGTGTGACAGCAGACACGGACACAGTTCCGCGTTTCCGACTAAGTCGGTGATATATTTCACAAATGCCCGAAAAATGGATGCCCCGCGAGGATTCGAACCTCGATAGACGGAATCAGAATCCGTAGTCTTGCCGTTAGACGACGGGGCAAGGGAGGCGCGCCTTTAGGCGGCGCGTTGGCGCGAGTCAAGGCGAGGGAGGCCTTGCCCTGCGGCCCGCTTGCTCCGGAGCCGCAGGAACGCTAGAGTGCGTGTCAAGTACCTGCCGGGCATTCACTTGGCGGGAAAACATAAGCGATTGGTAGTCATGGCGGAATTCGATCCGCCGGCGCAGAAGCGCAAGGCGCGGCCGGGCAAGCGGCGGGGGCACAGGGCGGCGTCCCGCAGCAAGCCGATGCCGCCGCGTCCTGCCCATCAGGCACCGGCCAGCAATCCTGACAGCGCCCATGCCGAAAGGCCCGCCGCCAGCCTTGCGATGAGCACGGCCACCCCATCTGCCGCCTCTGTCACCGCTCCACTCGAAGCGCCGCGCCAGCCCTGGCAAAAGACGCCGCCGTTCCACCGCCAGGCCTATGCCGCGATCGACCTCGGCACCAACAACTGCCGCCTGCTGATCGCCCGGCCCTCGGGCGATCACTTCATGGTGATCGACGCGTTCAGCCGCGTGGTCCGGCTGGGCGAGGGCCTTGCGCAGTCGGGCCGTCTTTCCGATGCGGCAATGGATCGCGCGCTCGGTGCGCTGCACATCTGCGCCGACAAGCTGCGCAAGCGCGGCGTGCACCTTGCCCGCTCGGTAGCGACCGAGGCTTGCCGCCGCGCCACCAACGGCGAGGCGTTCATCGAGCGCGTCCACCGCGAAACCGGCATCCGGCTCAACATCATCACCGCCGAGGAAGAAGCGCGGCTCGCCGTGCTGGGCTGCCACATCCTGCTCGAGCCCGGCGAGGGCCCGGCGATGATCTTCGATATCGGCGGCGGCTCGACCGAGATGGTGCTGGTGGATACCAGCGACGCGGTCCCGCGCATCCTTGACTGGCAGTCGGTGCCCTGGGGCGTGGTCTCGCTCACTGAAAGCATCGGGCCGATCGAGCTTGCGGCAGAAGCCCGCGCCGCCGCCTATCGCGAGATGCGCGCGCGGATTGTCGATGGCTTTGCCGGCTTTTCCGAGCGCGTCGCCCCGGCACGCGCCGCAGCGGCGGCCGGTAACGGCCTGCGCCTCCTCGGCACCAGCGGCACTGTCACCACGCTCGCCAGCCTTCACCTTGGCCTGCCGCAGTATGACCGCAGCGCGGTCGACGGGCTGATCGTGCCGACGGACTCGATGCGCGCGATCAGCCAGCGCCTCGCCCACATTTCGCCGGCCGAACGCGTCGCCGTGCCCTGCATCGGGCGCGAGCGCGCCGACCTTGTGGTGGCGGGCTGCGCGATCCTCGAATCGATCTTCGACATCTGGCCCGCCGACCGGCTCGGCATTGCCGACCGGGGCATCCGCGAGGGCATCCTGCGCAGCCTGATGGCCGCAGGCGGGCTCGGCGAGCGGCGCGGCGACGGCGCGCAGGCTGCCAAGGCCGCGGACCTGTGAGCCGCAGCGGCCGCGACCCGGGCGAACGGGTCAAGACGGCGAAGGGGCGCACCGCCTCGTCCAATCGCTGGCTAGCGCGCCAGCTCAACGATCCTTACGTCAAACAGGCCAAGGCCGAAGGCTGGCGCAGCCGCGCCGCGTTCAAGCTGATCGAGCTCGATACCCGCTTCGCCCTGCTCAAGGGCGCGCGCCGCGTCGTCGATCTCGGCATTGCGCCGGGCGGCTGGGCGCAAGTGGTGCGCAAGCAGTCGCCCGGCGCGGAGATTGTCGGCATCGATCTTCTGCCCGTGGAACCGATCGAGGGCGTGACCATCTTCGAGATGGACTTCATGGCCGACGACGCGCCCGCCGCGCTCACCGGCGCGCTGGGCGGCGCGCCCGATCTCGTGCTCTCGGACATGGCCGCCAACACAGTGGGCCACAAGGCAACCGACCATCTGCGCACCATGGGCCTTGTCGAGACAGCGGTCGACTTCGCGGTCCAGACGCTTGCTCCCGGCGGCGCTTTCGTCGCGAAGGTTTTTGCGGGGGGGACCGACGGGGAACTGCTCACGATCCTCAAGCGCAATTTCAAGACGGTGAAGCACGCCAAGCCCCCCGCCAGCCGCAAGGACTCGTCCGAATGGTACGTGATCGCACAAGGCTTCAAGGGCCGTGCGGAAGGCTAAAGTTTCCACAGGCAGGGTTTTGCGCGAATCGGCAGGTCGGCCCTAACGGGGCCAACACATTTTCACCGGAGTACCTTCCATGGCCGATTCCGCCGACGACCGCCTGCGCCTCCTGATCGAGCGCATCGAACGCCTCGAAGAAGAAAAGAAGGGCATCGGCGACGATATCAAGGACGTCTACGCCGAAGCCAAGGCGGTCGGCTACGATCCCAAGATCATGCGCCAGATCGTGCGCCTGCGGAAGCTGAAGCCCGACGACCGGCGCGAGATGGAAGCGATTCTCGATACCTACAAGAACGCGCTCGGCCTCGAGTAGGGTCACTGGACGCGAGGCGGTGAGGCGCTAGGCTGCGGCGAAACGTTTCAGCCGGAGTTTGACCGATGCGCCATGCCCGCCCCGCCCTGCTCGCTGGTTTTGCCGTGCTGTTCGCTCTCGCCGCTCCGGCAGCAGCGGAAGCGCCCGCGAAGCCGCAGCCCAAGGTCGTCTATCTCCACGCCGGCCGGCTGCTCGATCAGCCCGGCAAGCCGCCCCGCGGCGCCTCCACCGTGGTGATCACCGATGGCGTGGTCACGAGCGTCAGCGACGGCACGCTACCGGCCCCGACGGGTGCGACCACGGTCGAACTCGGCGATGCCTTCGTGCTCCCCGGCCTCACCGATCTGCACGTCCACCTTTTCAGCGATGGCGATCCGCTGCGCGCCCGGCTGGAAGCTTCGACCCGTGACCGCGAAGACGCGGCCTATCTTGCCGCGCTCCACGCCCGGCAGACGCTGGACGCCGGCTTCACGACGGTCCGCGATCTCAGCGCTCCGCCGCGCGGCATCCGTGCACTGCGCGATGCGATTGAAGCTGGGGAAATACCTGGCCCAACCATCATCAATGCGGGCAAGATGATCTCGGTCTCGGGCGGACACGGTGATGGCGGCGGGCTCAACGAGGAAACCTACGAAGCCTTGGCGCCGCACGATTACAACAACTTGTGCAACGGGGCTGACGATTGCCGCCGCGCGGTGCGCGAACAGATCCGCCTCGGCGCGCTGGTCATAAAGTTCGCCGCGACCGGGGGCGTCCTCTCGAACGTGGCGGGCGGGATCGGCCAGCAAATGACCAGCGAGGAGATGAAGGCCCTGATCGATACGGCGCATGACTTCGGCCGCAAGGTTGCGGCCCACAGCCATGCTGCGGGGGGCACGATGGCCGCCGTGAACGCAGGCGTCGACACCATTGACCACGGCACGTTCCTCGATGAGCCGACGGTGAAAGCCATGCTCGCACATGGCACCTGGCTCGTGCCGACCATGCTGGCCAGCGACACGGCATTGGGGCAGGCGCGCGCCGGGAAACTGCCCCCAGCAAGCGCGGCCAAGGCGGAAGAGACGGCAGGGGCAGCCCGCAAGTCGCATGCGCTCGCCATCAAGATGGGCGTGAAGATCGCCTTCGGTACAGATACAGGCGTTTCGCGCCACGGCGACAATGCGCGCGAATTTGCGCTAATGGTCAAGGCCGGGATGAGCCCGATGGCCGCCATCGCCGCCGCCACGGTAAACGCTGCGGAAGCGCTCGGCCGCACCGACACGGTCGGCCGCATCGCGCCGGGCATGCCGGCAGACATCATCGCCGTGCACGGCGATCCGCTCACCGATGTCACCCGCCTCGAACACGTCGATTTCGTGATGAAGCGGGGCACGGTGATCAAGCAGGTGCCCTGATCGCGTGGCCGAGACGCTGACGATCCGCGATGCTCGCCCCGAAGACGCCGAAGCTTGCGCCGCGATCTACCGCCCCCACGTCACCGAAAGCTGGGTGAGCTTCGAGCTGGACGCACCGGACGCTGAGGAGATGGCCCGCCGCATCGCGGACTATGGCGCAAGCCATGCCTGGCTCGTGGCCGAACGCGATGGTGCGATTGCCGGCTACGCTTATGGCAGCCCGCACCGAACGCGCGCCGCCTATGCCTCATCCTGCGACGTGGCGATCTATGCGAGTGCCGCCTTCCCGCGCTGCGGGGTTGGCCGCGCGCTCTATGGCGAACTGCTCCCGCGGCTCAAGGCCAAGGGCTTCCACGCCGCCTTCGCCGGTATTACCCAGCCCAATCCCGCCAGCGTCGCGCTGCACGAAGCCTGCGGTTTCACGCCCGTCGGCATCTACCGCGAAGTCGGCTGGAAGATGGGCGCGTGGCGCGATGTGGGCTGGTGGCAGCGGGTTCTCTAGCCGCCCAGCAAGGCAAGGCTGATCGCCGCTGCATTTGCGGCCGCATGGATCAGCATCGCTGCATAGATGCCGATCCGCATGCGCGTGTAAGTCAGGATCAACCCGGCCCAGAGCTGCGGCAGCACCATGGGCACCAGCGCCCAGGTAAATCGCGGATAGTTGCTCAGGTGCGAAAGGCCGAAGATCGCGATCGACAGCCACACCAACACCGGGAAGGCGCGCTCGAACCCGAGGAGCACACCCCGCCGGCGCAGCCGCCACCAGCCGATCGGCGCGACCAGCCCCATGGCCAGCACCGCAAAGCTCGCCGGGACTTCGGCCACTTTGTAGTTCACCATGGCCAGCAGCCCGGCGGTCACGAACCCACAGGCCAGCAGCCACAACGCGCGCACTCGTCCTGTCAGCCAGCCGCGAAACGCCAGTTCTTCGCCCACCGGCGCGATCAGCACCACCAGCGGCACAAGCCAGACCTTCGAAACCGTCCCAAACGCCTCGGGCGCGGGCAGGTGCATCCCCGTCTGGTAGAGGCCGAGCAGCGGCGAGATTACCAGCAGCAGCACCGCAAGATGCAGCGCCAGCACTTCCAGCAGGCGTCGCCACGCACCCGGCGCACCGATGCCGCTCGGGGAAACCAGTCGGGGCCGGGTGAGGTAGGATGCAAAATCGCGAAGCAGCGGGGTCATGGGGCAGCTTTGGCCCATGACGGGTTAAAACCGCGTTTGCCGCCCCCGATTGCCGAGCAGCCGCGTCTCGGCTAGGGGAGCGGCCAAACCTAACCCTGAAAGCGCTAAGCAGCAGACCATGGCAGGCCATTCCAAATTCAAGAACATCATGCACCGCAAGGGCGCGCAGGACAAAAAGCGCTCGGCGATGTTTTCCAAGCTCTCCCGCGAAATCACCGTCGCGGCCAAGATGGGCATGCCCGATCCGGACATGAACCCGCGCCTTCGCGCCGCGGTCAACGCGGCCAAGGCGCAGTCGATGCCGAAGGACAATATCCAGCGCGCAATCGACAAGGCGAGCAAGGGCGACGAAGGCAACTATGAGGAAGTGCGCTATGAGGGCTATGGCCCGGGCGGCGTCGCGATCATCGTCGAGGCGCTGACCGACAACCGCAACCGCACCGCCACCAACGTGCGCACCGCCTTTGCCAAGAACGGCGGCAACCTCGGCGCGTCGGGCGCGGTCAGCCACGGGTTCGAACGACTCGGCCTGATCGAATATCCGGGCAAGGTGGGCGATGAGGAAAAAGTCCTCGAAGCCGCGATCGAAGCCGGTGCCGACGATGTCGAGAGCGATATGGGCGACGGCGACGAGAACCCCGGCAGCCACCAGATCTGGGTCGCGATCGATGCGCTCCACCCGGTCGCGCGCGAGCTTGAAAAGGCGCTGGGCGAGGCCGAGGGCGTCAAGCTCGCGTGGAAACCCAACATGACGACAACGGTCGATGCCGAGACCGCCGCGACACTGCTCAAGCTGATCGACGTGCTCGAGGATGACGACGACGTCCAGACCGTCTGGGGCAACTATGAGATCCCGGACGAGGTGATGGAAAAGCTGGGCTGATGCCCTGCAGCGCATGATACCTCTGGCCATCAAGGCGCTGCTTTCGGGCATCCTCATTGCGCTCATTTCCGAGATAGGTCGCAAACTGCCGACGGTCGGCGCCCTCGTCGCATCGCTTCCGCTCGTCTCGGTGCTGGGCATGATCCTGCTCTGGCGGGCGCGGCCCGATGCGGAGAACATGGCCATCCATGCCGAAGCGACCTTCTGGTACGTGCTGCCCAGCCTGCCGATGTTCCTCGTGATCCCGGCCCTGCTGCGCCACGGCGTGTCGTTCTGGATCGCGCTTGCGGCAGGCTGCGCGCTTACCGTCGCGCTCTACCTCGGCATGATGCACATCGGCCCGCGGTTCGGCTTGAAGCTGTGACGCCTCCCATTCCAGCCCCCTCCCCGTTCGTGTCCAGCGAAGTCGAGACACCATGCGCCGCGCCCGGTGTCTCGACTTCGCTCGACACCAACGGAGGGGGAAGGCCGGACATTCAAAAGCCGATATGATCATCCTCGGCATCGATCCAGGCCTCACCTGCACCGGCTGGGGCATCGTCGCCAAGGCCGGCAGCCGCCTCAGCCACGTCGCCAACGGTCATATCCGCACCAACGCCAAGGCCTCCATGGCCGAGCGGCTGGTGGAGCTCGATGCCGGCCTCGCCGCCGTGATCGCCGAGCATCGCCCCGATACGGGCGCGGTCGAGGAAGTCTTCGTCAACGTGAACCCGCAATCGACGCTCAAGCTCGGGCAGGCGCGCGGAGTGGCCATGCTGGCGGTGGCGCGCGCAGGCCTCTCCGTCGCCGAGTATCCCACCAAGGTGATCAAGAAGGCGCTCGTGGGGACCGGCGGCGCGGAGAAGGCGCAGATTCAGGCCATGCTCAAGGTGCTGCTCCCCGGCGTCACGCTTGCGGGCGAGGACGCGGCGGATGCGCTGGCCGTGGCGATCACCCACGCCAACATGATCGGCAGCCATCGTTGAGGTCTGGCGCCAAGCCTTACCGAACCTTCATTTGACTGTTCCCACGCATGGGCACCAATAGCCCCATGGAAATCGAAGTCAGCGCCGAAGCAAAGGACAAGCGGCTCAACCGCCTCGTCGCGATCACTGTGGTGGTGCTCTCCGTGTTCACCGGGCTGTGCAACATCAAGGATGGCAATATTGTCCAGGCGATGCAGGCCGCGCAGTCTGCCTCGGTCGATACCTGGAACCAGTATCAGGCGACCAAGACCAAGCTCCACCTTGCCGAAGGCGAACGCCAGCAGCTGGCCCTGCTCGCCGCGCCCGGCAAGGCCGACGCCGCGATTGCCGGACTCGACAAGGACATCGCCAAATACAAGGCCGAAGCCCCCGATCTGGCCAAGGCCGCCAAGGCGCAGGGCGACCTCTATGATGCGCTCAATGTTCACGACGACCAGTTCGACGCCGCCGATGCCGCGATTTCCACTGCCATTTCGCTCGCTGCTGTTGCGGCGCTGGTCGAAACCGGCCTGCTGCTCTGGGCGGCATGGGCCTTTGGCGCCTTCGGCTTGTTCATGGGTCTCAACGGTTTCCTCGGCGGCAGCTTCCACCCCTCGGTGCTGAGCACCTTTCTCGGGTAAAGCCTCCGCTTGGGGGCTGGCGGACCGCGCGGTTCGCTGCCATAGAGAACAAACCATGATCGCCAAGCTCACCGGCCTGCTCGACGATTTCGGCCCCGACTGGGCCATCATCGACGTGAACGGCGTCGGCTACCTCGTCCACTGCTCGGCCAAGACGCTCGAACGGCTCGGCATTCGGGGTGACAAGGTGGTGGTTCACACCGAACTGCAAGTCTCCGAAAACGATCAGCGCCTGATCGGCTTCGCCAGCGCGGGCGAACGCGGCTGGTTCCGCTTGTTGACGGCGGTGCAGGGCGTGGGCAGCAAGGTCGCGCTCGCGATCCTCTCGGCGCTTTCTGTCGAAGACCTGCAGCGCGCCTGCGCCAGCGGCGATGCCGCAATGGTCGCCCGCGCGCAGGGCGTCGGCCCCAAACTCGCCAGCCGCATCGTCAACGAACTCAAGGACAAGGCGGGCGGCATAGCCCCGATTTCCGCCGGTCCCGGCGCTCCGCCAATCGAAGGCCTCGGCGCGGTGCCTGCGGGCTCGGTGAGCGCGGATGCCATCTCGGCGCTGCAGAATCTGGGCTTCAAGCCCGGCGTTGCCAGCATGGCGGTGGCAGCTGCAGTGAAGGAACTGGGCGATGATGCGGGGCTCAACGATCTGGTGCGCGTGGCATTGAAGAGGGCGGCGGGTTAACTCCATGAGCAAACCCGCTTGCCGCCCCCGCCGAGTTGGAGGATAAAACTGGCATGACCGACCTCAGCTTTTCTGTCCCTCCGGCCATGCTGAATTGGCTCGAACAGCGCGTTGCCCAGGGCGACTATGTGGATGTGGCGGATTATCTGCGCGACCTCGTCCGCCGTGAACAGGAAGTAGCCAAGGAAACCGAGTGGCTGCGCGAACAGATCGCAGAAGGGCTCGCCTCCGGGATGATCGACAAGGAACCGGAGGACGTGATCGAGGAGATTATCGCCGCGCGGCGCGCACGGAATGGCTGAGGTCAGGCTGAATGCCCTGGCCATTTATGATCTGGCCGACATTGATGAGCATGGAGCGTGGGAATTCGGACCTTCGGTCGCGGATGAATATTCGCGCGGATTTCATGATGTGTTTGATTTGCTCCGGCGGCATCCGTTGGCAGGAGCAGTCCGACCAGAGTTAGGCAAAGGGATACGGTGCATCGTGCATCGCAAGCATCGGATATTCTATATCGTGAAACCGGATCTGGTGCAGATCTTGCGCATTTTCCATCATTCCCGTGACGTGCGGCGCTCGCACCTGTCATGACCGACAACCCCATGCTCACCCCGCGCCGCCAGGCCGAAGACCAGGACGCCGCGCTGCGTCCGAAGACGCTCGCCGAATTCGTCGGCCAGGAAGCCGCGCGTGAAAACCTCTCCGTGTTCATCGAAAGCGCGCGCCAGCGCGGCGAGGCGATGGATCATGTGCTGTTCTATGGCCCGCCCGGCCTCGGCAAGACCACGCTCGCCGCGATCATCGCGCGCGAGATGGGGGTGAACTTTCGCGCCACCTCCGGCCCGGTGATCGCGAAGGCGGGCGATCTGGCTGCGCTGCTCACCAATCTCGAGGCGGGCGATGTCCTGTTCATCGACGAGATCCACCGCCTCAATCCCGTGGTCGAGGAAGTTCTCTATCCCGCGATGGAGGACCGCGCGCTCGATCTCATTATCGGTGAGGGGCCCTCGGCGCGCTCGGTGCGGATCGACCTGCCCGCCTTCACCCTGATCGGCGCGACCACCCGCGCCGGCCTGCTGGCCACGCCGCTGCGAGACCGTTTCGGCATTCCGGTGCGGCTCCAGTTCTACTCGGTCGCGGAACTGGAGCGCGTTGTCACGCGCGGGGCGCACCTTCTCGGCATCGGGATCGACGGGGGCGGCGCGGGCGAGATCGCCCGCCGCGCGCGCGGCACCCCGCGTGTTGCGGGGCGGCTGCTGCGCCGCGTGCGCGATTTCGCGCAAGTGGCAGGCGCAGCCACGATCACGCGCGCGGCGGCGGACAGCGCACTCACCCGGCTCGAAGTCGATTCGCTCGGGCTCGATCTGCAGGACCGGCGCTACCTCAGCATGATCGCCGATATCTACAAGGGTGGCCCGGTGGGCGTGGAAACGCTGGCGGCCGGGCTTTCCGAGCCGCGCGACACGATCGAGGACGTGATCGAGCCCTACCTCATCCAGCTCGGCCTTGTGGCCCGCACCGCGCGCGGCCGCTGCCTCAACGATCGCGGTTGGCGGCATCTTGGGCTACCCCCGCCGGCGGAGGGCCTGCCCGGTCTGTTCGCGGGGGACGACGGCGAACAAGGTTAACGCTGCGTCTGTAACCCTGCCGCCCAATTCGGTTCCAGTTTGGGACAGACCGGTCCGGATGCGCCGAACTGACCCAATTCGGGCCCCTCAAGCGGGGTCAAAGGCGGTTAACGGCATTGCGGGCGCGGGTCTGATCTGCGTTGTTCGATCTGTCAGGAGAGGGTTTGTCCACCTTTACGGGGATAGATGCCGGCTCTGGGGATAACAGAGAGCAACGATCATGTCGGTTCGGATGGCTTTGGCAAAACTGGCGGCCTGCGCAGCGGGCGGCGCGGTTCTTGGTGGCGGCGCGGTCCACGTTTCGGAAGCACCTTCGGCGGCCGAGATTCACCACGTCAAGCCGATCAAGGTCAAGCAGGTCAAGGTTCGCCACTATGTGGCCAAGCGACCGGTCCAACGCATGCGCCGCGTGGTCAAGACCACGATCACGAGGTCGTGTCAGGCCCCGCAGCAGATGGCCTATGCCCCTGTGCCCTACATGGCGCCGATGCCGCCCCAGCAAATGGGCGGCGGCGGTGGCGGCGCGGTGCCGGTGGTGATCGGCGGCGGTGGGATCGGCGGCTTCGGCGGCGGGTTCTTCGGCGGCTTCTTTGGCGGCAGCAGCGGCGGCGGCAGCGTGGTGGTCTCCTCGACCAGCACCGGTTCGACCTCGACCGGCGGCAGCTCGACCGGCGGCAGCTCGACCTCGGGCGGCTCCACGTCCACGTCCGGCGGTTCGACCTCCACTTCGGGCGGCTCCACCTCCACCTCGAGCGGCAACATCTCGACTTCGACCTCCAGCGGCAATGTCAGCACCTCCTCGGGCAACGTTTCCACCAGCTCCTCCACTTCGACCAGTTCGGGCAATGTCTCGACCAGCTCTTCGACCTCAAGCAGCTCGGGCAACGTCTCGACCAGCTCCTCGACTTCGAGCAGCTCGGGCAACGTGACGAGCAGTTCCTCGACGTCCTCGTCCACCTCGTCATCGACCTCCAGCAGCACCAGCAGCTCGACCTCCTCTTCGTCCAACGGCAGCACTTCCACCTCGACCAGCTCGGGCGCTTCCAACGGCGGCACCTCCAATGGCGGCACGCCGGTGCCCGAACCGTCGATGATCCTGCTGTTCGGCGCAGCGGCCGCCGGTCTCGTCGCACGGCGGCGTCAGGGGATCAGGGCCAAGGCTGCCTGATCGAACAGTTCCCGCCACGCGGGCATAAGGAAAGGGCGGCCTCCGGGGGGAGGCCGCCCTTTCTGATTCCGGCGGGGTAGCAGGTCCGGCGGCCGATCAGGCCGCCAGGTTGCGCAGCACGTAGTGCAGGATGCCGCCGTTGAGGAAGTATTCCAGCTCGTTGGCGGTATCGATGCGGCACAGCGCCTTGAAAGTGAAGGTCGAGCCATCGGCGCGCGTGACCTCGACATCCACGTCCTGCCGCGGCTTCAGGCCCGCCACGCCGTGGATGGTGAAGGTGTCGTCACCCGTGAGTCCCAGCGTCTGGCGCGATTCGCCTTCGAGGAACTGCAACGGCAACACGCCCATGCCAACGAGGTTCGAGCGGTGGATGCGCTCGAAGCTCTCGACGATCACCGCCCGCACGCCGAGCAGGTTGGTGCCCTTCGCCGCCCAGTCGCGGCTGGAGCCGGTGCCATATTCCTTGCCCGCGATCACCACCAGCGGCGTGCCGTCGGCCTTGTGCTGCATCGCCACGTCGTAGATCGCGCCGACATCGCTGCCATAACGGCTCATGCCGCCCTCGATGCCGGGCACCATCTCGTTCTTGATGCGGATATTGGCGAACGTGCCGCGCATCATCACTTCGTGGTGGCCGCGCCGCGCGCCGTAGGAGTTGAAGTCCGCCTTGGCGACCTGGTGCTCCATCAGCCACTTGCCCGCCGGGCTGTCAGCCTTGATCGAGCCGGCCGGCGAGATGTGGTCGGTGGTGATCGAATCGCCGAGAATCGCGAGCGGCTTGGCGTCGATGATATCGCCCACCGGCGCCGGGGTCATGCTCATGCCCTCGAAGTAGGGCGGGTTGGCCACATAGGTGGAACCCGCGCGCCACTGGTAGGTTTCCGAGCCGGTCACGTTGATCGCCTGCCAGTGCACGTCGCCCTTGTAGACGTCGGCATAGCGCGCCTGGAACATCGCGCGGTCCATGCAGCCGGCCATGGTCTCGTGGACTTCTGCGTTGGTCGGCCAGATGTCCTTGAGGTAGACGTCCACGCCGTCCTTGCTCTGGCCGATCGGCGTCGCGATGAAGTCCTCGATCACGGTGCCCTTGAGCGCGTAGGCGACAACCAGCGGCGGGCTGGCGAGGAAGTTCGCGCGCACGTCCGGCGAGACGCGGCCCTCGAAGTTGCGGTTGCCCGAGATCACCGCGGCGGCGACGAGGCCGTTCTCGTTGATCGCCTTGCTGATCGGTTCGGCCAGCGGGCCCGAGTTGCCGATGCAGGTGGTGCAGCCATAGCCGACGAGGTTGAAGCCGACCGCGTCGAGATGCTCCTGCAGTCCGGCCCGCACGAGATAGTCGGTGACGACCTGCGAACCCGGCGCGAGGCTGGTCTTGACCCAGGGCTTGGGCTTCAGGCCCAGCTCGTTGGCCTTCTTGGCGACGAGGCCCGCCGCGACCAGCACGCCAGGGTTCGAGGTGTTGGTGCAGCTGGTGATCGCCGCGATGGTCACATCGCCGTCGCCGATGTCGAAGTCCATGCCCTCGACCGGAACACGCTGCTGGGCCTTCTTGTAGGTGTTGGCCATGTCGGCATTGAACACGTCGTCGACGTCGGGCAGCGAGACGCGGTCCTGCGGGCGCTTCGGCCCGGCGAGCGAAGGCACCACCGTCGCAAGGTCGAGCTCGAGCGTCGAGGTGAACACCGGCTCGATCGCGGGATCGATCCAGAAGCCCTGCGCCTTGGCATAAGCTTCGGTCAGCGCGATCTGGTCTTCCTCGCGGCCCGTCAGGCGCATGTAGTCGAGCGTCTTGTCGTCGATGCCGAAGAAGCCGCAGGTCGCGCCATATTCAGGCGCCATGTTGGCAAGCGTCGCGCGGTCCGCCAGCGTGAGCGCGGCAAGGCCGGGGCCGTAGTATTCGACGAAGCGGCCGACCACGCCATGCTTGCGCAACATGTTGGTGCAGGTCAGCACGAGGTCGGTCGCGGTCACGCCTTCCTTGAGCTCGCCGGTGAACTTGAAGCCGACCACTTCAGGGATCAGCATCGAAACCGGCTGGCCAAGCATCGCCGCTTCGGCCTCGATCCCGCCGACGCCCCAGCCCAGCACGCCGAGGCCGTTGATCATCGTGGTGTGGCTGTCGGTGCCGACACAGGTATCGGGATAGGCGACGACATGGCCGTCCGGCCCCTCGCTCGTCCACACCGCCTGCGCGATGTGCTCGAGGTTGACCTGATGGCAGATGCCGGTGCCCGGAGGCACTGCCTTGAAGTTCGCGAGGCTCTTCGAGCCCCACTTGAGGAAGTCATAACGCTCGCCGTTGCGGTAGTACTCGATCTCGACGTTCTGTTCGAAGGCCTTGGGGTGGCCGAACTCGTCGACCATGACCGAGTGGTCGATCACGAGGTGGACCGGCACCTGCGGATTGATCTTGCTGGTATCGCCGCCAAGCTTGGCAATCGCATCGCGCATCGCGGCAAGGTCGACCACGCAGGGCACGCCGGTGAAATCCTGCAGCAGCACGCGCGCCGGGCGGTACTGGATCTCGCGGCTGCTGGAAGGATCGCGCTGCCAGTCGATCAGCGCCTTGATGTCGTCGGTGGAAACGGTGAAGCCGCCGTCCTCGAAGCGCAGCAGGTTTTCGAGCAGGACCTTCATCGAGAAGGGCAGTCGCGAGACATCGCCGTAAGCCGCTGCGGCCTTGCCGAGTGCGTAGTAGGCATAGTCCTTGCCGCCGACGGTGAGCGTGCTGCGCGCGCCGAGCGTGTCCTGTCCGACCTGGGTCATGGCTGAGCGTAATCCCTTATAGTTGATACCGTTTGCCGCGCCGGAGCCGCCCCCGAGGGCGCCTGTCCGATGCGCCGAGACGGCTTTCGCGTCAAGGCTTGCGGAGCGCATGAAATGCATGACGTGCATGGCCAGAGCGCACCGGGCGCTTGCCAAATGTTACAATAAGATGTCGGTTAAATTTAAGATTTCCTGGAATCTGACTTATGGCGTAGAAAACTCAGGTTCTGCCGTTCAACGCAAAGGAGCCGAAGCGATGCCCAACCGTACCCCCATGCACCGCCGCCACCCGGCGATCGCGCCCCGCCCGGCGCCGTCGGGCATCCATTCCCCGCAGCTTGGCGCGCAGCTCATCATCGCGGCGCTGTCGTTTGCAGTGATTGCCGGTGCGGCGTTCAAGGTATTCGGAAGCGCACTGGTGAACTGAGCCGGGCTCAGGCGCGTTCGGCGGCCGCTTCAGCCGCCGTCGCCGAACGCCGCAACGCGATCAGGCAGCCCGCCACGATCAGCACCACGCCCGCCAGCGTGCGCAAGGTCAGGGGTTCGGAAAAGGCGATCCAGCCGACCAGCGCAGCCCAGATGAACGCGGTGTATTCCAGCGGCACCAGCACTTGTGCCTCGGCCCGGGCGTAGGCCCAGCCCAGCAGCATGAGCGAGCCGGTCGAGAGTACCGCCGAAGCCGTGAGCACGAGCCATTCCTTTGCCGGCGGGAAGGGCGCAAACCACCAGGCGCCGAGACCGAGCAGGCAGAAGATCAGGAACGTCTGGAAGAACGAGATCTCCTCGGGCCCCGCCAGCTGCGACTGGCGCCGCTGCAGCACCAGATTCACGGCATAGAGTACCGCAGAAAGCAGGATGGCGATCAGCCCGTGCACGCTTTCGGCCTCATAGCGGCCATCGAACTTGCCTGCCGCGATCACGCCGACTCCTGCCAGCGCCAGCACCGAACCCGTCACAGCGCGCCGCGAAAGCTCCTCGCCCAAGGTCACCGCCGCTAGATAAAGCGCGAGCAGCGGCGCGATAAACGAAAGCGCCATGGCCTCGGCCACTGGCGTGCGGGCAAGGCCATAGAAGAACAGCACCGCCATGACCCCGCATACGCCCGAACGCATGAGGTGCAGCCGCATGGCGGCAGGGCCGGGCAGACCGCGGCTGCCATCCTTGTTGCCGCGCATGAGCCAGATCGGCAGCATGATGAGCGAGCCCACCAGATTGCGCCAGAACAGCGCGGCATAGGCGCCCAAGGCCACTGCGGCGGCCTTCATGAACCCGTCCATCACGCCGAAGCAGGCAAGCCCGGCAAGCGCGGCAAGGATCGGCAGTAAGGGGGCTGGACGCTTCATCGCCTGCCCATAGCGACCCGGCAGCCCGAGCGCAAAGCCCACCGGATTCAGCAACCAGTCAGCCGCCTTGCTTGATTGCAGCGCCGGCTTCGGGCAGGATTCGCCCGAAGGCAGGGCGGCACACAGGGAAAGAGCTTAGACAATGCGCATGATCCATCGGACCAGCCTCGGTGGCCTGGTTGGCAGCGCGGCACTCGGCTGGGCGGTCCTCGCCGCTCCCGCTGCCGCGCAGCAGAGCCCGGCCGCCCCGGCCGATACACCCGCCGCAGCCAAACCGGCCGCAGTAAAGGCTCCCGCGCCCAAGCCCACCGCCACGCCGCCAACGGCGCCCGCACCGGCTGCGCCCGGTGCGGCCGCAACAGCCACTCCCACGTCGGCCCCGGTACTGCCGCCTGCTCCGCCGCCGCTGGCGCACTTCACTCTGGCCGATGCACAAGCGCTCCTCGCCGCGATCAAGGGCATCGGCCGTGAGGGGCTGGCTCCGGCAGACTACGAGCCGGCCAAGCTTGCTGCCCAGATCGCCCTTGGCGAAAGCGCCGATCTCGACGCGATGGCCAGCCGCCTCTTCGTCTGGCTGGCCGAGGACCTGCGCGACGGACGCACGCCGATGGCGGCGCGCGTGCAGTGGTTCGCCGTCGATCCCGATCAGGACCTGCACCCCAATTCCCAGCTCCTCGCGCAAGCGACCGAGACGCACGACGTGCCCGGCGTGCTCGCCTCGCTCACCCCCACGCACCCCGATTACGCGCTGCTGCGCGACATGCTGCCCAAGGCAAAGGATCCGCGCCAGATCGCGATGATCAAGGCCAACATGGACCGCTGGCGCTGGCTGGCGCGCGACATGGGGCTGCAATACCTCATCATCAACGTGCCCGAGCAGGAGCTCAGGCTCACGGTCAACAACAAGATCATCCGCTCCTACCGCGCCATCGTCGGCAAGCCGGGCAAGACCGCCACGCCGCAACTTGCCGAGCAGGTCAAGAACGTGGTGTTCAACCCGACCTGGACCGTGCCGCAGTCGATCGTGGTCGGCGAAGGCCTCGGCGCGCGCCTCCTCGCCAACCCGCGTCAGGCCTTGCGCGAAGGCTATGTCGCGACCAAGGGCGCCGACGGCATGATCACCGTGGTGCAGCAGCCGGGCGACACCAATTCGCTCGGCCGGGTAAAGCTCGACATGCCCAACGAGCACGCGATCTACATCCATGACACGCCCAACCGCACCCTCTTCGCGCTCCCGGCGCGCGCGCTCAGCCACGGCTGCATCCGCGCCGAGCGCGCCACCGAGCTCGCCATGACCATGGCGATCCTCGGCGCCGACCTGCCGAAAGACACCGCGGTCCAGTACAATCTCTCGGGCAAGTACACCAAGGTGCCGATGACCAAGCCCTGGCCGGTCTACATCACCTATTTCACCGTCGCGCGCGACGTGAACGGCCTGATGCGCAGCTTCGCCGACCTTTACAGCCGCGACGCCCCGGTCATCGCCAGCTTCACCAAGCCGCGCGCACTCCACACCGACCAGCGCAAGAGCAACGAGGCAATCATCAAGCTGGACAACCCGCTGTAGGGTTGGCGGGCAGCGGCCTTCCTTGTCCGTCCTCACCCACCTTCGTCATCCCCGCCCCTACCTCGTCATCCCCGCGAAGGCGGGGATCCAGAGCCCCGCAGCGCCACCCCGCCCTGGATCCCCGCCTTCGCGGGGATGACGAACTATTGGTTCGAATCTGAATCATATCCCACCTTCGTCATTCCCGCGCAGGCGGGAATCCAGTAGCATCCTTGCGTGCGAGAAAACTTCCAGCCAACAGTCTATCTGCTTGCCTCCCGCCGCAACGGCACGCTCTACATCGGCGTCACCTCGAACCTGCTCCAGCGCATCCATCAGCACCGCGAAGGCACATTCGGTGGCTTCACAAGGAAGCATACCGTTCACCGCCTGGTCTGGTTCGAACAGCACGCGACGATGGAGCACGCGATCATCCGCGAGAAGCGCCTGAAGAAGTGGGAGCGCGCGTGGAAGCTCAACCTGTTCGAAAAGGACAATCCCACCTGGCGCGATCTGGCCGAGGACTTCGGGTTTCCGCCGCTTGGCGAAATGTGATCGTCAATCCGAGATCACGCTTCACCAATGCCGAGCGTCCCAAACCCGACTCACCACCGCACACCCCTCGTCATCCCCCAACCTTCGTCATCCCCGCGAAGGCGGGGATGACGACCGGGGGCGTAGGGGCCTTCCCGCCCCGCTCAATAAATCCCCAACCGGTCGGCGTAGAGCAGCCGCCCGCCCGAAAGGTGCCACAGCGCTTCGTTGAAATCGGCCTCGCTCATCGCGAAGCAGCCGTCGCTGCGCCCCAGCTTGCCCCATTTCTCCAGCATATCGGGGTTTGCATACCACGCCGGGTGCATCACGATCGCGCGGTCGAGCGTATTGCTGTTCTCCTGATCGATCCCGCCGAGCCGGATCGAGGTGCCGTACTTGCCCTTGTACCACTCGTAAGTGATGAACGCCCCGCGCGAGGTGGCAAGGCTGCCCACTTCGTTGGAGAACGTCTTGAGGAACCCGTCGTGCTCCGGGTCCGAGCCCTTGCCGTGCGCAACCAGAAACGAACGCACCTCGCCTTTTTCAAGATCGGCGAAATGGAGCCGCGGCATGGCCGAGGGCAATGCGAAATCCGCCACGCCGACGATATCGGTGCGCCACAGCACCGAGCGCACCCGCTCCATCTGCGCGCGCGCTACGTCAAGGATGCGGCGGTTCTGTTCGGTGATGCTGTAGGGCTGGGCAAACACGCGCGCCGGCAAGGCCGCAACAACAGCTGTGGCTGCCGCGCTCTTCAAGAGCCCGCGTCTGTTCACCAAATTCGGCATACGAATGCTTGTACGGCGTTTTACGGCGTTTTTCCAGACTCGGTGTCCGATTGGGCGCCAAGCTGCCCCAAAGCTGCGCCGTCGACCCGCATCACCGTCCACTCATCCATCAACCGCGCGCCGAGCTTCTTGTAGAAGCCGATCGCAGGCGCGTTCCAGTCGAGCACCGACCATTCGAGCCGCGCGCAGTCCCGCTCCACCGCCAGCGCGGCCAGGCGCGCCAGCAGCGCCTTGCCAAGCCCGCTACCGCGCGCCTCGGGCCGCACGAACAGGTCTTCGAGATAGATCCCCGGCTTCCCCTCGAAAGTCGAGAAATTGTGGAAGAACAAGGCAAAGCCCTGCGGCGCACCGTCGATCTCGCCGATGATCACTTCGGCATAGGGCCGGGCTCCAAAGAGCTTGGCGCCCAGCACCGCTTCGTCGAAGCGCACCTCGTCCGCCAGCTTCTCGTAGTCGGCGAGCGCGCGGATGAGCGAGGCGATCAGTGACAGGTCGTCAGGCGTGGCAGGGCGAATGGAAAGGGGCATGCACGGGCTCGCGGTTGGGGTTCATGCGCGGGCCTTAGCCCGTGATGATCAGCCGGTCACCCTGCAAGGTAACGCTGCCCAGCCGCCGCAGTGCCGATTGGCCAAGCAGGCTCACGGGCAGATCGGGCACGACCACCGCCTCGATCGAGGTCAGATCGCGCCCGCCGATAGTCAGCCGCTCGATCTCCACCGGCGCGGCAAGGCCGGTGCCCGAGGCGGTCTGGAGCATGGGGCGGTAGGCGCCGGGATCAGGCTTGAGACCCAGCCGATCGGCATCGTCCTCGGTCAGCGCCACCACATCGGCGCCGGTATCGACAAGAAACCGAACGGGCTCGCCGCCGACATCGACTTCAAGGTGGAACTGCCCCTGCCCATCACGCGCGATCTCGACCGGCCCGGCATCGGCGCCGCGCGCGGGCAGCGGCGCATCCTTGCTCCACGGCGAGGCCTTTGCCGGCCGCGCGCCATGCGCCGAACCTTCCGACTCGACCTTGAGCCGGGGCGCAAGCAGCGCGCTGCTGGCCAGCACCAGGCCGGCGATGACGAAAAAGCGGTTCATGGCAGGCAGCACTTTGCCTGCACAGGGGTTAGCAAATAGCGAAGGCGCAGACGTTACGCCGGCACTTCCGCCTTGCCCGCGTCGGTCGTGGCGGCTTCCATCTCGGCGGCCTTGGCCTCCACCAGCGCGACGATGTGGTCGAGCATATCCTCGCTCTGCACGGTGTGGTCAGTCACGCCCGAGAGGTAGACCATGTGCTTGCCGTTGCCGCCGCCGGTGAGGCCGATATCGGTCTCGCGCGCTTCGCCCGGGCCATTGACCACGCAGCCCAGCACCGAAAGCGAAAGCGGCGTCTTGATGTGGCTCAGGCGGCTTTCCAGCGCCTCGACCGTGCGGATCACATCGAAGCCCTGCCGCGCGCAACTGGGGCAGGAGACGACGCGTACCCCGCGCGTGCGCAGGCCGAGCGACTTCAGGATCTCGAAGCCGACGCGCACTTCCTCTTCGGGTTCTGCCGAGAGCGAGACGCGGACGGTATCGCCGATCCCGGCCCAGAGCAGGCTGCCGATACCGATGGAAGACTTGACCGTGCCGCCGATCAGGCCCCCCGCTTCGGTGATGCCCAGATGCAGTGGGCAATCGACCGCTTCGGCAAGGCCCATATAGGCTGCCACCGCAAGGAACACGTCGGAGGCCTTCACCGCCACCTTGTATTCGTGAAAATCGTGATCCTGCAGCAGCTTGATATGATCCAGCGCGCTTTCGACCAAGGCCTCGGGGCAAGGCTCGCCGTACTTTTCGAGGAGGTCCTTCTCGAGGCTGCCCGCGTTCACGCCGATGCGGATCGCACAGCCGTTGGCCTTGGCCGCGCGCACCACTTCGGCGACGCGCTCGTTAGAGCCGATATTGCCGGGGTTGATGCGCAGGCAGGCCGCGCCCGCGTCCGCCGCTTCCAGCGCACGCTTGTAGTGGAAGTGGATGTCCGCCACGATCGGGATGCGCGCCGCGCGCACGATCTTGCCCAGCGCTGCGGTGCTTTCCACGTCCGGGCAGGACACGCGGATGATATCGGCCCCCGCATCCTCGCAGCGCCGGATCTGGTTGATCGTCGCAACGGGATCGCTGGTCAGCGTGTTGGTCATGGTCTGCACCGTGATCGGCGCGTCGCCGCCAACGGGGACGGACCCGACCATGATCTGGCGGCTCTTGCGGCGCGCGATATCGCGCCAGGGGCGTACGGATGACATGAGGGGGCTTATACCTGCTCGGCCGCGGCAAGGCCATGGCCTTCCGGCCGCAGCGGCAGCGCAAAGAGAAATTCCGGATCGCAGTGATTGCCCACCCAGAACTCGATGTCGGCGATCTTGGCAAAGCCGTAGCGGTGGTAAAACCGCTGCGCCTCGGGGTTCTCGCTGTAAACCGTCAGCTGGATTTCGTCTGCGCCCACCGTGCGCGCCTCGTCGAGCGCCCAGTTCATCAGCCGCGACCCCAGCCCGCCGCCGATCCTCACCGGATCGGTATAGAGCTGCTTCAATTCCAGCGGCGCCCGCGCATCGCTGAACTCGGCGGGCAGCGTGCTTTTCAGCACCAGCTTGCAGAAGGCGATCAGCACGCCGGCATCCTCGAGCACTGCCACCCGCATGCCCGGATCGGCGATCTCCTTGCCCACCTTCTCCTCGCTGTGTGCCTGCCCGAGGAACGTGGCGAAGTCCTCCGGCTTGTAGAGGTGGGCAAACTTGGCGGTAACCGCGCGGCGGCCAAGATCGGCAAGCGCAGCGGTATCGGCGGGCGTGGCAAGGCGGAGCTCAATCGTCATGCCCCGACCCATAAAGCGGAGCGCGGCAGAATTCTACCAGCTGTTGCCAGCCGCCAACGCGCGCAATTCCGGCGGCGTGCTGGTGCGGCCAAGCACCGTGTTGCGGTGGGGGAAGCGCCCGAAGCGCGCAATCATCCGCCAATGCGCGATGGCAAAGCTGCGGTTCCGCCGTGACCCGTGCGCGGTGAACAGCGCGCAGCTTGCCCGCTGATCGGCGATGGCTTCGGAGTGCATCAGCGGCATCAGCACGAACTGGCCTGCATTGCCCGAGAGGCCTTTCAGCCAGCCCCGTCGCAGCGCCTCCCGCGCAAGGGCCTGCGCCTTGGCATCATGGGCAAAGGCCTGGGCCGAGCCGCGATACACGTTGCGCGGCACCTGATCGAACAGCAGGATCGCCGCCTGCGCGGTTCCGGCATCCTTCAGGAACTCGCTCGCAGGCCTCGGCGCCATCGCCCGAAGCACGGGGCCAAAGCGCCGCGCAATCTCGCGGTCCACGCTATCGTCGCGCGAAAACCAGTGCGCCGGCCCCAGTTCATGGAACCAGAAATGCCGCAAATCCTGCGCCCAGCGGCGCATTGAACCGTCCCGTCAGCCTCAGCTGGCCGGCGCGACCTTTGGCGCGCGGGTATAAGGAACGAACTGGTCAAGCCCCACGAAACCGCGCCAGAAATGCCCGTTGCGGTCGCGCAGCTGCACCGTGTCGATGCTGCAGAGCTGCGAGCTGGTCAACTGGGTAACGAGAATGTCGTTCGAATCGAGCGACGCCGCGCCGACCCTGGGCCGCTGGACATAGATCGTGCTGCCGCTGCCATAGACGATCGCGGTCTTGTCGATCACGGTCGAGGACTGGACATTGGTCAACGTGATGCAATTGACCGGCTTGCCCGCAACGCGGCCCTCGAGCAGCTTGGCGAGCTGTTCCTCGCCGGTCAGGCGGGGGCGGGCATCGGCGGCAGCCCCGACCAGGAGCAGCACCCCGGCGGCGGCCATCGCGAGCTTGGAAGCAATGCGGTTCATGACGTGCGCCTCTTTTGTTGTTTTGATGGGATCAAGCTGCCCCGCGCCAGCTTAACCGCCGCTGACTGTAGTTTCACGGATGGCGCTTTATTCGAAGCGGCAGGACGCGCGCCAATGCCCGCACCCTTGCCTTGACGTCACGTTTCGAGACAGGCCCGGGTCAGGCCGTACCGCCCACCGTCAGGCCCTCGACCAGCAGGGTCGGCTGACCAACGCCCGCAGGCACGCTTTGTCCGCCCTTGCCGCACACGCCGATGCCCTCGTCGAGCGCCATGTCGCCGCCGATCCCGGTCACGCGCGTCAGCACGCTCGGCCCGTCGCCGATCAATGTCGCGCCCTTGATCGGGGCGCCCAGCTTGCCGTTCTCGATGCGGTAGGCCTCGGTGCAGGAAAACACGAACTTGCCGCTGGTGATATCGACCTGGCCCCCGCCGAAGGACTTGGCGAAAATGCCGTTCTTGACCCGCGCGAGCAGCTCGGCCGGATCATCGTTCCCGCCGCGCATGAAGGTGTTGGTCATGCGCGGCATCGGCGCATGGGCGTAGCTTTCGCGGCGGCCATTTCCGGTGGGGGCGAGGCCCATCAGCCGCGCGCTCATGCGGTCGTGGATATAGCCTTTCAGGATCCCGTCCTCGATCAGCACGGTCTCTTCTGTCGGCGTACCCTCATCGTCGATAGTGAGCGAGCCGCGCCGCCCGGGGATCGAACCGTCATCGACCACGGTGACGCCGGGTGCGGCCACCCGGTCGCCGATCCTGCCCGAAAAGGCGCTGGTGCCCTTGCGGTTGAAATCGCCTTCGAGCCCGTGGCCAATGGCCTCATGCAGCAGGATGCCGGGCCAGCCGGGCCCGAGCAGCACGGTCATCTCGCCGGCCGGGGCATCGACTGATTCGAGATTGACCAGCGCCTGCGCCAGCGCGGAATCGATCCCGCGATTCCACGTCGCCGGATCGAACAGATCGTCATACAGTCGGCGCCCGCCAATGCCGAAGCTGCCGGTCTCGCGCCGGCCGTTGTGCTCGGCCACGATCGAGACGTTGAGCCGCACCAGCGGACGCACATCTTGCGCGACAAAGCCGTCCGCGCGCACGATCTCGACCACCGACCAGCTTGCCGCGAGGCTGGCCGAAACCTGCGCCACACGCGGATCGCGGGCGCGGGCCGCAGCATCGATCGCCTCGAGCAGCGCGACCTTGGCCGCGAACGGCACGGCATCGAGCGGCGAGGCATCGGTATAAAGGTGCCGGTTGTTCTGACGCGGCGGCGGCGCGGGCGCGCCCTTGGCCGGGTCGAGCAGCTTCAGCGTCTCTCCGGCGCGGGCAATCGCGGCGGCGGAAATCTCGTTGGCGTGGGCAAAGCCGGTCATCTCGCCCGAAACCCCGCGCAGGCCGAAGCCGGCATCGCGCGAATAGTCGGCCGTCTTGAGCCGCCCGTCGTCGAAGCCGAAGCTCTCGCTGGCAATGAACTGGAGGAACAGCTCGCCATCCTCGCAGGCGCCAAGCGCGGAGGCAGTCAGCTGCCTTGCCGTGTCGGGGTCAAGCAGGCCGGGGCGATAGAGCAGCGAGCGGGGATCGGGCGTTTGGGTCATACAGCAGGATATAGGCAGCCCGGCCCGTTCACGCCAACGGGTTTAATTCAACCCTGATCGGCCGGCCCGCCCTTGAGCACGAAGCGACGGTCGCAATAACCGCATTCGGCAAAGCCGCGCTCGTCGATCTCAAGCCAGACGCGCGGGTGGCCAAGCGCCGCGCCGCCCCGGATACCGTCCGCGCCGTCACAGCGAACGCGCGTGCTCGTGGTCAGGATTGTTTCGGGAACCGTGGTGGTGCTCATGGCCGGGCGGTTAGCAAACCGGGGCGACGCCGACAAGCGCGCGGTTTCGCGGATCGGGGACGTGTGCCAAGCACCCCCTTTACCTGCGCGCCGCCAAGGGGCAGGGAAGCGGTCATGGATTCCACCCCCGCCATCCGCATCCGCGATCTCGTCAAGCGTTACGCCCCTGCCGGCAGCAAATCGGGCGAAGGCAAGCTCGCGCTCGGCGGGGTCAGCTTCGATGTGCCGCAAGGCCAGATCTTCGGCCTGCTCGGCCCCAACGGCGCAGGCAAGTCCACGCTGATCAACACGCTCGCCGGCCTCGTGATGAAAACCTCCGGCTCGGTCGAGATCTGGGGCTTCGACATCGACCGCGAGCCGCGCAATGCCAAGGCCTCGATCGGCATCGTGCCGCAGGAGATCGTGTTTGATCCCTTCTTCACGCCGATCGAGGTGCTCGATATTCAGGCCGGGCTCTACGGCGTGCCGCCCGCCGCGCGCCGCTCGATGGAGCTGCTTCGCTCGGTACATCTGGCAGACAAGGCCAATGCCTATGCCCGTTCGCTTTCCGGCGGGATGAAGCGCCGCCTGCTGATCGCCAAGGCCATGGTCCACACCCCGCCGATCCTCGTGCTCGACGAGCCGACAGCAGGCGTCGATGTCGAACTGAGGCGCCTCTTGTGGGAACTCGTGGTCGATCTCAACAACCAGGGCGTCACCGTCGTGCTGACCACGCACTACCTCGAGGAAGCCGAGCAGCTGTGCGACCGGATCGCGATCATCAACCACGGCCGGCTGATCACCGACCAGCCGACTCGCGAGCTGGTAGGCATGATGCGCGAGAAGATCGTGGTTCTCACGCTCGACCGGCCGATCACTGCTGCACCGCAGCATGAAGCCTTTGTAAAATGCGTGATTTCCGGCGAACGGGACCTGCGCGTGACCTACAACAAGGACCGCATGAATGCAGGCGAGGTGCTCGCGCTGGTCCAGTCGCTGGGCTATGGCATCGTCGATGTCTCGACGGACGAAGCTGATCTGGAAGACGTGTTCGTCAAGCTGACCAGCATGCCGGCAGGCGCCGCAGTCTAGGCGGCGAGGCTGGCGCGGGACATTTAACCCTCTCTTTTGTCAGTCAATAGTGGCACTCCGGCATCGAGGCGCTTCCAGTAACCGCGCATCGAACGGCGCACCGGGCGATTGCAATCGCGGCAACGGCTGACGTGGTGGGTGCCGTTCCACGACACGCTGCGCGAATCGGGGCGGTGGCGATTGAACAGGCAGATCATATTGCGCCATGGCATAGCCACGATTCCTTGAACCCTTTTTGACCCTTCGAGTGATATCATCTCGCACCAGCGAGAACAAACCCCCAAGTGCATCATTTGCAAATTTTCATCTTCGGGCAGTTGTGCCTTGAGACTTTCAAATGGTGCCAATCACGGGCAAGGAGCGCGCGTGACAGTTCGTCTTATCCAGGCGCGCCCGAGCCGCGCGCAAGCCGCAGGGTTGGCACTGCGATGACCTCTCCGGCAGCGACAGCTTCCCCCGGCCACGATGTCCTCGTCATCGGCTCGGGCGCCGCGGGGCTTACCGCCGCACTCGTGCTCGCGGAGCGGTGCCGGGTCCTCGTGCTTGCCAAGGGCGCGCTCGACGGCGGCTCGACCGCCTGGGCGCAAGGCGGTATCGCCGCCGTGCTGGATGAGGGTGACACCTTCGACGATCATATCCGCGACACCATGGTCGCTGGCGCCGGGCTCAACCGGCGCGAGACGGTTGAGTTCGTGGTCGAGAACGCGCCCGAGGCGATCCGCCGCCTCGCCGGTCTCGGCGTGCCCTTCAATGCCGACGCCGGCGCGCTCCATCTCACGCGCGAGGGGGGGCATTCGCATCGGCGCATCGTCCATGTCGACGACGCCACCGGCTGGGCCGTCCAGCAGGCGCTGATCGCCGCGGCCTCGGCTCATCCCAACATCACCCTTCGCCCCGACATGGTTGCGATCGATCTCGTCACCGAACGGCATCGGGTGGACCGGGCCCGCGATGAAGGCACCGGGCACCGCGTCTGGGGCGCCTACGCGCTCTATGCGGGCACGGGCCGCGTCGAATGCTTTGCCGCGCGCGCCACGATCCTCGCGACCGGCGGCGCGGGCCGCACCTATCTGTTCAGCACCGCCCCGCGCGGCGCGACCGGAGACGGCATCTCCATGGCATGGCGTGCGGGCTGCCGTGTCTCCAACATGGAATTCATGCAGTTCCACCCCACCTGCCTCTACAACCTCGAGGTCAAGAACTTCCTGATCACCGAGGCTGTGCGCGGCGAGGGCGGCCATCTGAAACTGCCGCCGGGCGTGCCGGGCGGCGGCGAGCGCTTCATGCCCCGCTTCGATGCACGTGAGGAACTGGCCCCGCGCGATATCGTCGCGCGCGCAATCGATCACGAGATCAAGCGCCTCGGGCTCGATTACGTCCACCTCGATATCAGCCACAAGGACCCGGACTTCGTCCGCAGCCACTTCCCCAACATCTATGAGCGCCTCATGGGCCTCGGCATCGACATGACGCGCGAGCCCATCCCGGTCGTGCCCGCGCAGCACTACACCTGCGGCGGCGTGCTGATCGACCTTGCCGGCCGCACCGATCTCGACGGGCTCTATGCTGTCGGGGAATGCTCCGAAAGCGGGCTCCACGGCGCGAACCGCCTGGCCTCCAACAGCCTGCTCGAATGCTTCGTGTTCGGTGATGCCGCGGCGAATGACATCATCGCGCGGTGGGACAGCTTTGCCGCTCCGCCCGAACTGCGCCCCTGGGACGAAAGCCGCGTCTCGGATTCCGACGAGGAAGTGGTGATCAAGCAGAACTGGACCGAGCTCAGGCGCTTCATGTGGAACTACGTCGGCATCGTGCGCACCAACAAGCGCCTCGAACGCGCGGCGCACCGCATCAAGCTGCTCAAGAACGAGGTCAACGAGTACTACGGCAACTTCCGCGTGACCGCCGACCTGATCGAGCTGCGCAATCTCCTGCAGACCGCCGAGCTTATCGTGAAAAGCGCCCGCGCGCGGCGCGAAAGCCGCGGCCTCCACTTCAACGAGGACTACCCGCAAACCCAGCCCGCCGCGCGGGATACGGTGCTGGTGCCCGGCTGAAGCCGGACCGGACGGCCCCGCGCTACAAATGCCGGCCGATGAAGATCAGCACCATGGCGCCCAGGATCGAGGCGAGGCACCCGGCGCGGCTGATCCCGCCGCTGTCCTTGCCGCCTCGGCTCGCTGCCAGACCCGCTACCAGCGAGCCCGCAATGCCCAGCAGGATCGTGCGCCCCAGCCCCATCGGTACGGCTCCCGGATAGAGGAAGCGCGCGGCAAGCCCGACAATCAAACCGCTGGCGACGATCGAGAGAAGTTTGAACATGGAGCGGCTCCCGCATTTCCGGATCAACTGATCCGCTCACGGCATATCGCGCGCGGCACCCCACACGCCAGTGGATAATCAGGTTCACAATTGTGTTCGGGCTCTGGACAGCGATCTTGTCCACAAGATCGGGCGCAGACGCCAAATAATTTTCGCGCGATGCAGATTGGGGCTTGAAATGCCGCTTCCAGCACGCGTCGCTGCGCTGCAGCATGACTGTCATGACGATGAAGCGAATCGTACATGCGACGAGCCGAATCGATAATGCAGCGTTTACCCTCTTGTGTCTGATTCCGGTTGAGGCACTATGGGTAGTGGTCGGGTCCTGGGGGAACCTCTAAACCTAGTTAAGAGCAGCAGCGGACCGATTGTCCGCGGCAACGGTGGCTGATTTGCCGCCGCTCCTTGACTTGACCTTGTGATAGGGCGCCTGCCCGGACGTGAGGGGATTTTTATTCTCCTTTTGTTCCGCCAGGCGTAAGATCGTTACCACGCCTCGATTCGGCTTCGGCAGACGGGCGTCGGCAGCGATCAGGCAGTGGGTTCCGGCGCCGTGGTGCGGTGGTTCCCGGGTTTGCAGGAAAGGCCGGCGCACGATTGCCGGCGAACGGAACAGGGGTTTGTCGCGTGGATTTCAGGACTGGGGACGGCGCTGTGGTGCAGGACGAGACGGGTCGCGATGACTTCGGCCAGAGCGAATTGGGCCTCGCCGCGAAGGCGGCCCCGGCAGGCGGAAACGAGAAGGCGATTGGCATGAATGCGGACGACAAGGGCAGCGAGGCACTGGTTGCGGCAATGGCTGCAGGCGCCGCCGGCGCGCTTGCCGCAGCGGCCAAGACGGCGGCGGGGCCGACCGGGGATTCCAAGACGATCAACGCGCGCCGCTTCACGATTGTCACCGATGCCGGGCGCGACGCGCTGCTCACCGCCTTCGGCAAGGACACGCTCGACGATCGCTATCTGCTGCCCGGCGAACGCTATCAGGATCTTTTCGCGCGCGTCGCGGATGCCTATGCGGATGATCAGGGCCACGCCCAGCGGCTCTACGACTACATCTCGAAGCTGTGGTTCATGCCCGCCACCCCCGTGCTCTCGAACGGTGGCACCGGGCGCGGCCTCCCCATCTCGTGCTACCTCAACTCGGTGTCTGACAGCCTCGAAGGCATCGTCGGCACCTGGAACGAGAACGTCTGGCTCGCCAGCCGCGGCGGCGGCATCGGCACTTATTGGGGCCAGGTGCGCGGTATCGGCGAAAGCGTGGGCCTCAACGGCAAGACCAGCGGCATCATTCCCTTCGTCCGCGTGATGGACAGCCTCACCCTCGCGATCAGCCAGGGCTCGCTGCGCCGCGGCTCGGCCGCCTGCTATCTCGATGTGTCGCACCCGGAAATCGAGGAGTTCCTCGAGATCCGCAAGCCGTCGGGCGATTTCAACCGCAAGGCGCTCAACCTGCACCACGGCGTGCTGCTGACGGACGCGTTCATGGAAGCGGTGCGCGATGGCACCGAGTTCCACTTGCGCAGCCCCAAGGACGGCTCGGTGCGCGGCACGGTCGATGCGCGCTCGCTGTTCCAGAAGCTCGTCGAGACCCGCCTTGCCACGGGTGAGCCCTATATCGTGTTCAACGATACGGTGAACCGCATGATGCCCAAGCATCACCGCGATCTCGGGCTCAAGGTCTCGACTTCGAACCTCTGCTCGGAAATCACGCTCCCCACCGGGCGCGACCACCTCGGCAACGACCGGACGGCCGTGTGCTGCCTCTCCTCGCTCAATCTCGAAACCTGGGACGAATGGCAGGGTGACCGCAAGTTCATCGAGGACGTGCTGCGCTTCCTCGACAACGTGCTGCAGGACTACATAGACCGCGCGCCGGACGAGATGGCGCGCGCCAAGTATTCCGCGATGCGCGAGCGCAGCGTCGGCATGGGCGTGATGGGTTTCCACTCGTTCCTGCAGCTCAAGGGCATCGCCTTCGAAAGCGCGATGGCGAAAGCGTGGAACCACAAGATGTTCCGCCACATCGCCGAGCGCGCGGACGAGGCCTCGCTCATGCTCGCGCAGGAACGCGGCCCCTGCCCCGACGCGGCAGACATGGGCGTGATGCAGCGCTTCTCGTGCAAGATGGCGATCGCGCCCACCGCATCGATCTCGATCATCTGCGGCGGCACTTCCGCCTGCATCGAGCCGATCCCGGCGAACATCTACACCCACAAGACGCTCTCGGGCAGCTTCGTGGTCAAGAACCCCTATCTCGAGAAGCTGCTCCAGTCGAAGTCGAAGGATTCGACCAACGTCTGGAACTCGATCCTCGAGCGCGGCGGTTCGGTCCAGCACCTCGATTTCCTCAGCCCAGAGGAAAAGGCCGTCTACAAGACCAGCTTCGAGATCGACCAGCGTTGGCTGCTCGAATTTGCCGCAGACCGCACGCCCTATATCGATCAGGCGCAGTCGCTGAACCTCTACATCCCGGCCGATGTCGACAAGTGGGACCTCATGATGCTGCACTTCCAGGCGTGGGAGAAGGGCATCAAGTCGCTCTACTACCTCCGCTCGAAGTCGGTGCAGCGCGCCGGTTTCGCCGGCGGGGTAGAAGCAGACAACACCGCCGTCGCGCCCGTCATCGAACTCGCCGCGCAGACCGACTACGAGGAATGCCTCGCCTGCCAGTGATGGCAGCCGGGCAAGCGTGCAGGAGGTAATCGCGAGTGGCCTACAGGAATCCGCTTGAAGCCAACGCTGGCTGCTCGATGCTCGGACTGGGCATCGCTGGCGTGCTGCTCGTCGGCTTGCTGGTCGTGTGGCCGCAATATCGGGTCTACTCGCAGCGCCTTGCCGGCGAGGCCGCACTGGCCGAGGCGCAGAGCTCGCGTCAGGTCGCGATCCTCGAAGCACGCGCCAAGAAGGAAAGCGCGGTTTCCCTGGCCGAGGCTGAGGTGATCCGTGCCGAGGGCGCGGCCAAGGCCAACCAGATCCTGCAGAACTCGCTCGGCGGGCCGGAAGGCTACTTGCGCTATCTGCAGATCCAGGCGCTGGAGGATTCGAAGGCACAACTGATTTATGTGCCGACCGAGGCGGGCTTGCCCGTCACCGAAGCCCGCCGACTGGCGCCGGCAGAATGACGATCGTCGGTTCGGTATCGGCGACTGCCCCGTGTGAGCCGCCGCTCCACTACGCTGCGACAAGCCGCGACACATTGGCGGCTTGCCCGGCATGCCTGCAGAAGTCTACACTTGCGATTAATTCGCAATCGCAAGAGGTGCTCGAGAATGCGCAAGTTTCACCGCTGGATTTCGGTTTTCTTCGGGGTGTTCCTGCTGTGGATCGCGGTGACGGGCACGCTCAGCCAGATCGTTCCGCTGATGGCGGGCGGCGAGGGCGAGAAGCCCAAAACAGAGCAGGCCGCCGCCAAACCGGCCTTCACTTGCCCGCCCGACTATCTGTGCCGGCCCAAGCCCAAGCCGGGCGATCCGCGCGCGCTGGTCGGCCTGCTGCACCATCTGCACTCGGGCGAGAGCTTCGGACCCGTGGGCGTAGTGATCGCGACGCTCTCCGGCTTCGCGATGATCTTCTTCAGTTTTTCGGGCATGTGGCTCTATATCCAGATGTGGCGCAATCGCAGCAGCCGGGGCCTCACCCCGCGCTGGTTCTGGAAGTAGCGCCCGCCGCCGCACCTGCTCTTCCCGGTGGTGGAAAACTCTCCGCCACCCAGCCTTTGCCCCGCGCGGCCCGCTTCCGCGCGGGCCTTCACGCGCCTATCTTCCGCTTTCTTGCCGTACAGGATCCGTTCCATGCCCCTTCTTGAAGCCCGCAACTCCTACAAGCCCTTCGAATATCCCTGGGCCTACGACTTCTGGAAGCGCCAGCAGCAGATCCACTGGATGCCCGAGGAAGTGCCCTTGGGCGAGGATTGCCGCGATTGGGCGCAGAAGATCTCGGACCACGAGCGCAACCTGCTAACGCAGATTTTCCGCTTCTTCACGCAGGCCGATATCGAGGTGCAGGATTGCTACCACGACAAGTACGGCCGCGTGTTCAAGCCGACCGAGATCAAGATGATGCTCGCCGCCTTCTCCAACATGGAGACGGTGCACATCGCCGCCTACAGCCACCTGCTCGACACCATCGGCATGCCCGAAAGCGAATACGGCATGTTCCTAGAATACGAGGAAATGCGCGCCAAGCACGATTACCTGCAGCAGTTCGGCGTCGATTCCGATGAAGACATCGCCCGCACCCTCGCGATGTTCGGCGGCTTCACCGAAGGCCTCCAGCTTTTCGCCAGCTTCGCCATGCTGATGAACTTCCCGCGCTTCAACAAGATGAAGGGCATGGGCCAGATCGTCTCGTGGTCCGTCCGCGACGAATCGCTCCACTGCGAAGGCATCACCAAGCTGTTCCACGCTTTCGTGGCCGAGCGCGGCTGCCTCACCAAAGCGGTGAAGGAAGACATCATCGATTGCTGCCAGAAGACCGTCCGCCTCGAGGACGCCTTCATCGATCTCGCCTTCGAGCAGGGCCCGGTCCCGGGCATGAGCCCGAAGGAAATCAAGAAGTACATCCGCTACATAGCCGATTGGCGCCTCGGCCAGCTGGGCTTCCAGCCGATCTACATGATCGAGGAACACCCCCTCCCCTGGCTCACCCCGCTGCTCAACGGCGTCGAACACGCCAACTTCTTCGAAACCCGCGCCACCGAATACTCCAAGGCCGCCACCCGCGGCGATTGGAACACCGTGTGGTCGAGCTTTGACTCGCGCCGCAAGGCGAAGGCGGCAGAGCCGGCGAACGAGCTGGTGGAAGAGGTTGAGGCCGATATGTTCAAGGCGGCGGGGATCGCGGCGGAGTAAATCCCACCCCCAACCCCTCCCGCAAGCGGGAGGGGGGTAAGACACGGCGTTCGCATCCCCCTCCCGCTTGCGGGAGGGGTCAGGGGTGGGCCTGCGACCTCGCCTCGCGCACCACCGCCTGAATGGCACGAGCCACCCCCTCGACATTCCCCAGCACATCGGCATTGGTGAACCGGATTATCCGATAACCCGCCGCCTCGATCGCGCGAGTCCGAACCGCATCGACCTCCTGCCGCATTTCATGGCTGAACCCGTCGATCTCGACGACCAGCATGAGTTCACGGCACAGGAAATCGGCAAAGTATGGCCCCACCGGCATCTGCCGGCTGAACTTCGCGCCTAGCTGCCCCCGTGCCAAAGAGCGCCACAACAACCGTTCTACCGGGGTCACCTGGTTGCGCAACGCACGCGCCCGCTCGGTATCGCGAGGTTTGAACTTTGCCATCGCACCGAGAATGCCCACCCCCAACCCCTCCCGCAAGCGGGAGGGGGGCCAAGCGCCGCGCTGACTGCATCCACCGTGGCTCTATCGGAAACATTCCCCCTCCCGCTTGCGGGAGGGGTCAGGGATGGGCCAGCAACGCTTCAGACCACCGCACCATCGCCGCCTTGACAAAACAAACCAAATAGGTTATGCACCCCGCCCAGATCGGGAGCCGGCAAGGCCAGCCTCGCCCTCGCTCTTCTGGCCCGAAGCCCCCCAGATCATTCTGGCGCGCAGAAGGCCAGCGCGGCCGGTGTGGGCTGCGGGTTCAAGGCGGGACCAGTCCCGAACACCTTGGCCAGGCATCAACCACGCCAGCACCGTTCAGTGCCCAGCGGCGCAAGCGCTGCAGGATCCCGGCTGGTATGCGAGCCGCCCCCGGGTCCGGACACTGACGGCATAAGGTCGAGCCGGGTCAGGTCCTGCCCCATCCGGCCATTCGCAAGCGATGCAGCTTTTGGCGTGCCGCCCCGCAGTCCCTCCCGGAGGGTTATGCAGGCGCCGCACCGGCCGCGCGATCTCCCCCCACGGCCGGGCTTGCCCGGATGCTCTGCCACCGCGCCGCCAAATCCAACAGCGCCCGCCTCCCCACCTTCGTCATCCCCGCGAAGGCGGGGATCCAGAGCCCCCCAGCGCTGCGCCGCCCTGGATTCCCGTCTTCGCGGGAATGACGAGGGGAGGAGGGCAAGCGTGCGCCGCAAGGTCAGCCTCCGATCCACCCCATCATCTTCGCCAGCAGCATGCCTTCCATGAAGGCCAGCAGACCATAAACCGCCAGCCACATCAGCGGCCGTGGCACTTGCGCCAGATCAGGCCGCCCGGCCGGATGGCTGAGCGCCACCAAGGTCCCCAGATCCGGCTTCTGCGCGCCGCTGTAGACCGCCTCCACCACCTCGTGCTCGCCGCCCTCGCTGGTGAAGCGGTAGACCGGCGCGTAGCTGCGGCTGCCTTCGTTCCATGTCGAGCGATAGCCCGTCACCACGGCGCTCACCCGCATGGCGGGCCGCGTCATCCGCACCCAGTCGCGGTGCGCCAGCGCCCAGAGGCTGAAGAGGCACAAGGCCTGCCCCGCGAGGAGGAAGAACAATTCCATCGCTGGGAGGATGGCAGGGGCGGGTTAAGTCCGCGTTTCCCCCTCCCCGTTCGTGTCGAGCGAAGTCGAGACACCATGCGCGGTGTGTGGTGTCTCGACTTCGCTCGACACGAACGAGGGGCGGAAAACCCCAAACGAACGGGGCGCAGGGGCCGCTGACCCCTGCCTACTCTTCTTCCTTCAGCCTCGCCGCCAGCACCGCGATCTCCCCCGGCTCGAGCAGCCACGTCCGCGTCGCGCGGCCTTCGCGGTGGACCGGGACAGTCAGCAGCAGCCTCGCATTCTCCCGCGCATGCGGCTTGTAGAGCGTGAAGTGCAGCGCACATTCGCGGATCGTGCCGATGATCGGCACGCGCCCTTCCAGATCGATCATCGTTGCCGCCTGATCCCACGGGATCCCGGCCAAGGTCGCGCCGGCCATCAGACGTCCAGGTTCGCCACGTTGAGCGCGTTTTCCTGGATGAAGTCGCGGCGCGGCTCGACCACGTCGCCCATCAGGCGCGTGAAGATCTCGTCTGTCACGTCGGCGTCTTCCATCTTCACTTGCAGCAGCGAGCGCTGCGAGGGATCGAGCGTCGTCTCCCACAACTGATCGGCGTTCATCTCGCCCAGCCCCTTGTAGCGCGCGATGGCGAGGCCCTTGCGGCCAGCCGCCAGCACTTGCGCGAGGAGTTCGGACGGGCGCGTGATCCCGGCGCTTTCCTTGCCGGTGGAGCGCACTGGCGCGGCGGCTTCAGCCTCGCCTTCCTGCTCTTCGACCACCACTTCGGGCTCGGGCTCGGCCACCGCCGCGCTCGTGCGCACCAGACGCGCGGGCGTGGCATAGACATCGGCATGCTCCCCGGCGAGGCGGGCGAGCTTGCGCGCCTCGGCGCTGGAGAGGAAACCCACTTCGATCGCGTGCTGGTCGGTTACCCCGCGCCACAGGCGCTGGATGCGGTAGCCGCCGTCGGCCGCCACTTCGGCGGTCCAGCGCGCCTCGCGCTCGCCGCGGTCCATCCAGCGCACGCTGGCGGCCAATGCTGCCGCGCGCGCCTCGGTGCCAAGCTCGGGCTCAAGCGCGCCGGCCAGCGCCAGCGCCTCGATGATCGTGGGATCATAGCGCTTGGGGGCGAAGGCCATGAGGTTGCGGAACCGCAGCGCATGCTCGACAAGCCCCGCCAGATCCGCCCCGCTGCGCGCCCCGCCCGCCGTCTCCAGCACGCGGCCCGCGAGGCCCGCCTCGACGAGGTAGCGATCAAGCGCCGGGCCGTCCTTGAGGTAGACCTCGCTGCGCCCCTTGGTCACCTTGTAGAGCGGCGGCTGGGCGATGAAGAGGTGCCCCTCGCGGATGATCTCGGGCATCTGGCGGTGGAAAAACGTCAGCAGCAGCGTGCGGATATGCGCGCCGTCGACGTCGGCGTCGGTCATGATCACGATCTTGTGATAGCGCAGTTTGGCGAGGTTGAACTCGTCACGGATGCCGGTGCCCATGGCCTGGATCAGCGTGCCGACTTCCTTCGAGCCGATGATCCGGTCGAACCGCGCGCGCTCCACATTCAGGATCTTGCCCTTCAGCGGCAGGATCGCCTGGAAGTGCCGGTCACGCCCCTGCTTGGCCGAGCCGCCTGCGGAATCGCCCTCGACGAGGAACAGCTCGCACTTGGCGGGATCGCGTTCCTGGCAATCGGCCAGCTTGCCGGGCAGGCTGGCGATATCCATCGCACCCTTGCGCCGGGTGAGCTCGCGGGCCTTCTTGGCGGCCTCGCGCGCGGCGGCGGCGTCGATCACCTTCTGGATGACGGAGCGGGCGTGGGCAGGGTTTTCCTCCAGCCATTCGCTCATCTTGTCGGCCATCAGGGCCTCGAGCGGCTGGCGCACTTCGGAGCTGACCAGCTTGTCCTTGGTCTGCGAGGAGAACTTGGGGTCCGGCAGCTTGACCGAGACGATCGCGGTGAGGCCTTCGCGCATGTCGTCGCCGGTGAGGCTGACCTTCTCCTTCTTGAGCATCCCGGACCTGTCGGCATAGCCGTTCAGCGTGCGCGTCAGCGCCGCGCGGAAGGCGGCGAGGTGCGTGCCGCCGTCGCGCTGGGGGATGTTGTTGGTGAAGGTGAGGACGTTCTCGTAGTAGCTGTCGTTCCACTGCAGCGCGACGTCGATGCCGATGCCGTCCTTGTCCGCATTGATCGCGATGGGATCGGGCATCAGGGGCTGCTTGTTGCGATCGAGGTACTTCACGAAGGCCGCGATGCCGCCGACGTAATAGAGGTCGTGCTCCTTCACATCCTCGTGCCGCTTGTCACGCAGCAGAATGCGCACGCCCGAATTGAGGAACGCGAGCTCGCGGTACCGGTGCTCCAGCTTGTCGAAATCGAACTCGGTGACGTTCTTGAAGGTGTCGTGGCTCGCAGAGAAGGTCACCCGCGTGCCCTTCTTGACGCCGCCCTTGCCGTCCGCCGGAGCCGGGCCGTTCACCTTGAGCGGGGCGACCGCATCGCCATGCTCGAAGCGCATCCAGTGCTCCTGACCATCGCGCCAGATCGTAAGCTCGAGCCATTCCGAAAGCGCGTTGACCACCGAGACGCCGACGCCGTGGAGGCCGCCGGAAACCTTGTATGCGTTGTCCTCGCTGGTGTTCTCGAACTTTCCGCCCGCGTGGAGCTGGGTCATGATCACTTCGGCGGCGGAAACGCCTTCCTCCGCGTGGATGCCGGTGGGGATGCCGCGCCCGTTGTCTTCCACCGAGACCGAACCATCCGGGTTCAATTCGATGAGCACGAGATCGCAGTGCCCGGCCAGCGCCTCGTCGATCGCGTTGTCGGAAACCTCGAAAACCATGTGGTGCAGGCCCGAGCCGTCGTCGGTATCGCCGATGTACATGCCGGGGCGCTTGCGCACCGCATCGAGCCCGCGCAGGACCTTGATGGAATCGGCGCCATATTCGTTGGCGTTGGGGATGTTTTCGTTCGTACTGGCCATGCTGTCACGCATAGGCATTCGGCGCAGTTTTCCCAAGCGAATCCGGCCTGTTTTGCACAAGGGAGAGCCCTGTTTCACCCCCTGAACGGCGCGGGGCTGGCGGACCATGCGCAATCGTGCTGAAACGCGCGGGCGTACCCCATGCGAAGGACTTTCTGCCCCATGCGCAAGCTGCTGACCGGCGCCGTCTGTGCCGCCGTACTGGCCACTCCGGCGCTCGCCGCGCCGGCGGCCGATCCCTATGCCGGCGAGGACGCGTTTCGCGGCCTCTACAAGGAACTCGTTGAAACCAATACTACGCTGTCGTCCGGCAGCTGCACCCTGGCGGCGGAGCGCATGGCCGCGCGCCTCAAGGCTGCGGGCTTCACCGATGATCAGCTGACGATCTTCGCGGTGCCCGAAAAGCCCAAGGAAGGCGGCCTCGTCGCCGTCATGCCCGGCATCTCGAAAACGGAGAAGCCGATCCTCCTGCTCGCGCACATCGACGTGGTCGAGGCCAAGCGCGAGGACTGGGTGCGCGATCCGTTCAAGCTGGTCGAGGAAAACGGCTACTTCTACGCCCGCGGCAGCTTTGACGACAAGGCGATGGCCTCGGTCTGGGTCGATACACTCATCCGCTTCAAGCAGGAGGGCTACAAGCCCAGGCGCACGCTCAAGCTTGCGCTGACCTGCGGCGAGGAGACAACTTACGCCTTCAACGGCGCGCAATACCTTGCCAACAACAAGCGCGATCTGATCGATGCAGCCTTCGCGCTCAATGAAGGCGGCGGCGGGCGCACCGATGGCAAGGGCTTGTCCCAGGGCGGGAAGCTGGTCACCCAGACGATCCACGTCGGCGAGAAGGGCGTGCAGAACTTCCGGCTCGAAACACGCAATGAGGGCGGTCACAGCTCGGTGCCGGTGCGCGACAACGCGATCTATGAGCTGGCGGCCGCGCTGGTGAAGCTGCAGGCCTACGATTTCAAGCTCGAGATGTCCGACACCACCCGCACCTTCTTTGCCAAGGCCGGTGCAGTGCGCGGCGACGCGATGGGCAAGGCGATGCAGGCAATCGCCGCCAACCCCGCCGACAGCGCGGCCGAAGCCGTGCTCAACCAGGACCGCACGTTCCACTCGATGCTGCGCACGACTTGCGTCGCCACGCTGATCGATGGCGGCCATGCCAACAACGCCTTGCCGCAGCGCGCGGGCGCCAACATCAACTGCCGCATCTTCCCCGGCCACACGGTGGAGGAAGTGCAGCAGGAACTGCAGGCGGTGGTCGCCGATACCGGCGTCGCCATCACGCTCGCCCCGCCGCTGCGCCCGGCCGCCAAGACGCCGCCGCTCGACCCGGCGATCCTCGGGCCGATGGAAAAGCTCTCGGCCAAGTACTTCCCCGGGGTGCCGGTGGTGCCGACAATGTCGACCGGCGGTACCGACGGCATCTTCCTCGCCGCCGTGGGCATCCCAACGTATGGCGCGCCGGGAGCGTGGATCGATCCCAATCTCAACGGGGCGCATGGCCTCAACGAGTACATGGAGGTCAAGTCGCTGATGACCGGGCGCGCCTATCTCTACGAACTGGTGAAGGCCTACACCAAGTAGTCATCTTACTGTAATCATGCGCTTTCCACAATTTTATCCCGGTCCTGTCCACAAGGCCATCCACCTGTGGACAGGACTCGCATCCGCCTCTTGACGCGCGAGTCGCGCTCGTGTTCACTCCCTGGCATGCGTCACGAAGTGGTCATCCGCGTCCCCCAAACGGCTCCAGGCACGAGCCGGGACGCAGGGACGCGAAAGGGCCATATCGGAGCATGCTTCACAAGGCGCTGATCGAGCGGGCGGCTGCGGCCAGGCCCCACGGCGGTGATACCGCCATCCTTGGCCATGACCGCCATCTCTCGAATTGCCCGGCGCTCGTGCTGAATGCGGATTACACGCCGCTGAGCTACTATCCCTTGAGCCTCTGGCCATGGCAGACCGCGATCAAGGCGGTATTCCTCGAACGCGTGGATATTGTCGCGACTTACGAGCGTGAGGTGCACAGTGCCTCGCTCGACATGAAGATCCCGTCGGTCATCGCGCTGAGGCAATTCGTGCGGCCCAGCGAGTTTCCGGCCTTCACACGGTTCAACCTGTTCCTGCGCGACAAGTTCCAGTGCCAGTACTGCGGCAGCCCCGATCAGCTGACCTTCGACCACGTCGTGCCGCGCCGCCTTGGCGGGCGCACGACCTGGGAAAACGTCGTGGCGGCTTGCGCACCTTGCAACATGCGCAAAGGCGGGCGCACCCCGGCGCAGGCGCAGATGCACCTCATCACACAGCCGATCCGGCCCACCTCGTGGCACTTGCAGGAACGCGGCCGCCTGTTCCCGCCGGGCCACCTTCATGAAAGCTGGCGCGACTGGCTTTACTGGGACGTCGAGCTCGAAACCTGAGGCGAGCTCAGAGCAGGAAGTCGCCAGCCGAGAGGCTGGAAACCCCGTCTACCCGCAGCGCGAAATCGGCAACCCCATCGCCGTTCTGGTCGCCATAAACGATCACGCCCGTCGCACTCGTTTCATAGCGCAGCTCGCCGATCTTGCTGTCGGCGGTATTGAAGGCGGCCGTGCCGAGAAACGCGAAAGCCTGATTGCCCGCCGCATCGGCCACAGCGCGGATATCGGCATCGACTTTGGAAAGGTCGATGCGGTCGCCCGCATTCCAGTCCATGATCACGTCAGCGGTGGTTTTGGTCGCTCCGCCGAAATCGCCGCCACGGAACACGAAGCGGTCGTTGCCCGCGCCTCCGGTGAGGAAATCGCGCCCGGTTCCGCCGAGCAGCGTGTCGCTTCCCGCCCCGCCGTTCAGCTGATCGGCTCCGGCACCGCCGTCGAGCAGGTCCGTGCCGTCGCCGCCGTCGAGCCGGTCGTCGCCCGCGCCGCCGAGCAACTGGTCGTTGCCCGCCCCGCCCGAGAGTTGATCGTTGCCGTTGCCGCCGCTGAAAAGATCGGCACCACCCTTGCCGGTGATGCTGTCGTTGCCGCTCCCGGCCTCGACCCAGGTCAAGGTGCCGAGCGTTCCGGCGAGCGAAATCGTGTCGGCAAGGCCCGAGCCGACAACGTAGTGGTTCCCGGTATCGCTGGCCGAAAACGCGGTGTGCGCGCTGTCGAGCGTGGTCTTGGTGAACACGAGTTGCCCGGTCACCGTCTCCTGGCTGTCCGCCAGCACCGATGCCTTGCGCACCAGGCCGGTGGCGTCCTTGATCGTGACGCCGAGGTCGAGCGTCACGGTCCCGTCTGCCGAGCCCTTGATCGTACTTTTGAGATCAAGCGTCGCGGCATTGCCGCCCGCCGCCTTGCCGCCCAAGGTCCAGGCGAAAGCGAAGAGGCTGTTGTTCGGCGTGGAGGCCAGCGCCGTGGTCAGCAGCTTCTGCCTCGGCAATGCCACAAGGCCGCTCGTCACCGCGTAGAACCGGTCGATGAAGGCTTCCTTTTCGGGCGAGCTGAACGCCGTGCCGAGGTAGAGCATCTTCGATTGCTGCGTCGCGCGCCATACGCCCGTCGAGCGGTAGTAGCCGCCTTCATAGATACCCACTGTGCCCAGCCCGTCCTTGAAGCCGAGCCATTCCTTCCAGGGCACTTTGGCCGGATCATTGGTCGCGGCGACGTGGACGCTGTCCAGACCGGAGAGCGGGAACGTGCCGGTCAGCGCGGGGTCGGCGTACTCGTCTTCCAGACTGGCAAAGCTGTGCCCGATCTCGTGCAGCGCAACCTCATAGGACGAGGGATTGCCGGCGGTCGCCCAGGCCACCGAGCCACCGGCGCCGCCATACTTCGAGGAGTTGATCAGTACGATCACGATATCGAGCTGATTGCTGTTGAGCGAGGACAGCGCGTCGTAGACCTTGCTGGTGTTGCCATAGACCAGCCGCCCGTCGCTGCCATAGGCCTTGGCATCGAACGCGGTGTTCACCGTGGTCGTATCGGTGTCGTAGCCCGACTGGCTGGAGGCGACGAAAACCGCGCTTGCATTCACCAGCGCGCTGTACGTCGCGAAGGGATCGTTGAGCGTCTTGTTGCTGCCCGAAAGCATGTAGGTGGTGAAGGCATTGGCATCGGAGAGGAACTTGCCCCGCTCGGCCGCGGTATAGCCTTCGGCAACGATGACCACGTCGATCCGCGCGCTGCTGGCCCCGGTCGAGCGGATGGGTGTGAGATCCATGGCACACTGCTCCCCTTGTCGGCGCCCGTGGGCGCCGGGCGGTGAAGGGTATCATGCCGCTGGCGGCATGTCAGCGTCCGGCGAGCGCGGCCTCGCACTCGGCCATCAGTTCGGCCATGATCACCGCCACCGGCTCTTCCTTCGTCACCATGCCGACAGACTGCCCGGCCATGAGCGAGCCGCTCTCGACATCACCCTCAATCACTGCGCGGCGCAGCGCGCCAGCCCAGAAATGCTCGATCTCGAGCTGTGCAGCAGCCATGTCCACCACGCCTTCATCGAGCCGGCGGGCCACTTCGACCTGCTTGGCGATGAATTCGTCACTGCCCTTGTTGCGCAGCGCGCGCACCGGGATGACGGGGAGGCGCGGGTCGATCTGCACGCTGGCCACCGCATCGCGCGCATTGGCGCGGAAGAACGCGGCCTTGAATGAGGGGTGCGCAATGGATTCGCTGGCGCAGGCAAACCGGGTGCCCAATTGCACGCCGCTCGCGCCCATTTCGAGGTAGCTCGCGATCGCCGTGCCCCGGCCGATCCCGCCCGCCACGAAGACGATATGCTCTGCCGCAAGCGCGGGGAGAAACTCCTGCGCCAGCACCGAGGTCGAAACGGGGCCGATATGCCCGCCCGCTTCCGAGCCTTCGATCACCAGCGCATCGGCGCCCGAGCGGAACAGCTTCTTGGCCAGCGCCAATGTCGGCGCGAACACGATCACCTTGGCGCCGAACGCCTTGATCGCCTCGACCGCCCCCTTGGGCGGGATTCCGCCGGCCAGCACGACATGGCCGACCTTGTGCCGCGCACAGACCGCAATGAGGTCGAACAGCGCCGGGTGCATGGTGATGAGGTTCACGCCGAAAGGCTTGGCGGTGAGCGCGGCGGTCGCGGTGATTTCCCGGTCGAGCAGCTCGGGCGTCATCGCGCCGCAGGCGATCACGCCGAAACCGCCGGCATTGCTGATCGCGGCCACGAGATTGCGCTCGGAAACCCAGCTCATCGCGCCGCACAGGACGGCATGTTCGGTACCAAGGAACTCTGCACCGCGCGCCATCAGCGCAGCGGTCTTGGGGTATGCGGTCATTCAGTTCGTCTCGTCTTGCGCGGCCTGCAGGCGTTGGGCCTTAGGGCTGCTTCGTGGCGGCAACAAGGCGGGACTTTTGCCAGTGATCGGAGAACTCCAACCCTGTGGGCAATTTGCCGCATTTCCCGGACTTGCATTGCAGCCCCCGCTGCCGAATGCTGGCGCGGCATCTATCAAAGGAAACCGGCATGTTCGCAGCACCGCTTCTTCTGGTTCTGGCCAGCGCGGCCCCCGTGCCACCGATGGCGCCCGTGCCTCCCTCGCAGATCGAGGTCAGCGGAAAGGGCAAGGTCGCCACGCCGCCCGAAATCGCGACCATCGCCTATACGGTACGCGGCGAAGGGGCCACCAGCGACGACGCGGTCCGAACGGTGGAAGCCGACCGCAAGGCGATTGCCCAGGCGGTCTCGCAAATCACGCAGGCCGAATTCAACGACGGCGAGCTTTCCATCCAACCGGTCCGCGGCCTGGACTGCAAGGAGGAGTTTGCCTCCGTGGTTCTCTCGAAAGACGCCTGTGCGGTGGCCGGTTTCGTGGCATCCATGTCGGTCACGGCGCACATCGCTTCGGTGAAGGACGCGGCGACCGTGGTCGGCCTCATCGGGCGGCTCAAGGGCTTTCAGCCCAGCGTCGAATCGTTTGGCATCAAGGATGAGCCATCGGCCCGAAGCGCCGCTCTCGCTGCCGCCGTCAAGGATGCCCGCGCCTCGGCCGAAGTTCTTGCGCTGGCCAATGGCGCCAGAATCGGCCGCCTGATCAGCATGACGACGGTGCCGAGAATGGAAAGCGACAACAGGTCTTATCTGACGATCAGGCAGGAGCCTCCGCCACCACCCGCCGTGCTGGCTCCGGTCAAGGTCAACATCACCCCCGCCCCGATCGAGACCGAAGCCACGGTAACCGCAACCTACGAACTCCTGCCCTGAGGCGGCAGCCCCCTCAGGCCGCGTCCAGCTCGTAGGCAGTGTGCAGCACGCGCACAGCCAGCTCCACCTCGTCCGAATCGATCAGCACCGAAACCTTGATCTCGCTGGTCGAGATCGCCTGGATATTGATGCCGCGCTCGGCCAGCGCCTTGAACATGGTCGACGCGACGCCCGCGTGGCTGCGCATGCCCACGCCCACGACCGAGACCTTGGCCACCTTGCTGTCGGCGATCATGCGGTAATAGCCGATCGCGTCCTTGCGTTCTTCCAGCAGCGCCTGCGTGCGGGCGAGATCCGCCTGCGGGCAGGTGAAGGTCACGTCGGTCTCGCCCTTGTCCTTGGCGATGTTCTGGATGATCATGTCGACGTTGATGTTCGCCTCGGCCAGCGGGCCGAAGATCGCCGCCACCGCACCCGGGCGGTCCGCGACGCGGGTCAGCGTCACCTTGGCCTCGTTCTTGTCGGCGGCAATGCCGGTGATCAGCTGGCGTTCCATGTCCTGTCCTTCCTGGGTTTCGGCCAGAATGCGATCAAGTTCCTCGTCGGAAACGATCATCGTCCCGGGGATGCTGTCGGCTGGCGGCGCGCTGTCGTCGATGAACGAGGAAAGCACTTGCACGCGCACGCCTTCCTTCATCGCGAGGCTGACCGAGCGCGTCTGCAAGACCTTCGAGCCCACCGAGGCCAGCTCGAGCATTTCCTCGTAGGTCACGTATTTGAGCTTGCGGGCCTTGGCCACGATGCGCGGATCGGTGGTGTAGACCCCGTCGACATCGGTGTAGATATCGCAGCGGTCCGCCGAAACCGCCGCCGCCACCGCGACGGCCGAAGTATCCGATCCGCCCCGGCCCAGCGTGGTCACGCGGCCTTCGGGATCAAGGCCCTGGAAGCCTGGAATAACCGCAATCTCGCCGGCCGCCATCGAGGCGAGGAGGGCATCCGATTCGATATCCTCGATCCGCGCGGCGGCATGGGCATCGTCGGTGCGCACCGGCAATTGCCAGCCCAGCCACGAACGCGCCTTGCAGCCCAGTGCCTGAAGATGCAGCGCGAGGAGGCCCGAAGTGACCTGTTCACCCGCCGCCACGACCACGTCGTATTCCGCGCGGTCATAAAGCGCATTGGCTTCGCGGCAGAAGTTCACCAGCCGGTCGGTCTCGCCCGCCATGGCCGATACGACCACCGCGACTTCGTGGCCCGCTTCCTGCTGGCGCTTGACGATCCCCGCGACGCGGCGGATGCGCTCGGTTCCGGCCATCGAAGTGCCGCCGAATTTCATCACGATCCGGGCCACGCCTGCTCCCCCGCACCAATTCCCAAAGGTTTCCCTCGCGGCCCCTCGACCGCACGAACGCGGCGCTTTAGAGTCGCGGCATGAGCAATGCAACCATCGCCGCGACCATCAGGCCCGAGGAAGCCGCCCATTTCGGCAAGCTGGCCGCCGAATGGTGGGATCCCAAGGGCAGTTCGGCGATGCTGCACAAGCTGAACCCGGTCCGGCTTGCGTTCCTGCGCGAGGCCATCGATTCGCATTTCGGCAGCGATCCGCGCACCCTGCGCCCGCTTGCCGGCCGCCGCGCGCTCGATGTCGGCTGCGGCGCCGGGCTGCTGGCAGAGCCGCTTGCCCGGCTCGGCGCGGCGGTAACGGCGGTGGACGCGGCGGAGGAAAACATCGCGGCCGCTCGTGCCCATGCCGAAGCCGGCGGCCTTGCCATCGATTACCGGCACGGCGAACTCGCGTCGCTAGGCCTTGCGGGCTTCGATCTCGTCACCTCGATGGAAGTGATCGAGCACGTGGCCGACAAGGCCGCATTCATTGCAGGCCTTGTTGCAACAGTCGCTGAGAACGGCCTCCTCGTCCTCTCCACCCCCAACCGCACCACAGCATCGCGCCTCTTGCTGGTCGGCGCGGCGGAAACAGTCGGCATGGTGCCCAAGGGCACGCACCACTGGGATGATTTCATCACGCCGCTGGAGATGAGCGACCTGCTGGCCGAGGCCGGATTTGCGATGGGCAATCCCAAAGGCATCTCATGGAACCCGCTCAAGGGGCTCCACCTCTCCGACGACCTGTCGCTCAACTACATCGTCACTGCGGTGAAAGCCTGATGGCCACGGGAAAGGTCTTCGAACGCCACAAGCAGGCCTGGACCACCGATGAAGTGCAGAAGCTGCACATGCTGGCCAAGAAGGGCATGGCGCTGAAAGGGCTCGCCAAGGCGCTCACCCGCAGCGAGGAATCGATTCGGATCCGCGCCAAGGCCGACGGGTTGGAGATCGCGAAGCTGCGGTAATGGGCCGCGACCTGGCCAATTCCCAACCCGAGCAATACCTTCCCTTCGTCCTCCCCGCGAAGGCGGGGATCCAGAGCGGCGTAGGGTGGCGGCTCCCTGGATTCCCGGCTTCGCGGGAATGACGAATGTGGGACGTAGTTGGACGGCCGGGGCTCACCCCACCGTTGTTGGCAAGAACTTCTCCACCAGATCGCGCGCCAGCCGCGCCGGCCGCAGAGTGGCGGCATCAAGGCAGCACCAGCTCGATTTCACCTCGGCAAGCACATCCTCGCCGCGCTTGATGATCGTCTCGTAGAAAGCCCGCGCGCCTTGCACGCGTTCGAGAATGACATGCGCGATTACCGGATCGTTGAGGAACGTCGGCCGCCTGTAGGTGATGTTGTGGTTGGTCGCGACCCAGACATGGTCGGCAATCGCCTGCGCCGGGGCAAAGGTGCGCCAATGGCCCACGACCGCCTCCTGCACCCACTTGAGGTAGGACGCGTTGTTCACGTGCCCCATGAAGTCGATGTCAGCGGGATCGACGGTGATCGCAAAAGCGAAAGGGGACGCGGTACTCACATCAATGTAGATAACACCGAACCGCCGCCATGAACAGGGCGCGCTTCGGGATATTTAGCCCATTTCGGCGGCCCATTCCGCTTCCTTGAAACCGACCAGCAGCCCGCCCGGATGCTCGACGATCGGCCGCTTGATCGCCGAAGTGTTGGCCACCAGCACCGCCGGCGCACCATCGCCGCCCAGCGCCGCCTGATCCTCCGCCGAAAACTTGCGAAACGTCGTCCCCGCGCGGTTCACCACCGTGCCCAGCCCCGCCGCCGCGATCCAGCCCGCCACCTGCGCCGCATCCGCGCCCTGCTTCTTGTAGTCGTGGAAGGTGTAGGCGATGCCCTTGGCGTCAAGCCAGGCACGGGCCTTCTTCACGGTGTCGCAATTGGGAATCCCGTAAACCGTCACTGCCATCTGGCGCTCCATCGGAGCGAAACCTGGCCTGCTGGACGCCCCCAAGGCCGCATGATAGCCACAGGGCTGTCTTGTGAACAGGGGTGGGTATGGCTTGGCGGATGGGCTTGCTGGCGGCATTGGGCGCTCTGGTGCCCTTGGCCGCTTCGGCGGCTCCGGTGTCGGTACCCGAAAGCGCCTACACCCAGCCGCAGCAGAAAGTGGAAGTCGAACCCGGCCGCTCGCTCAATCTCTATTGCACCGGGCAGGGAAGCCCGATCGTGCTGCTAGATGCCGGGGCTGGCGGCGGCATTCTGGATTGGCGCCGGGTGCAGGGCGAGATCGGCAAAGTGACCCGCACCTGTGCCTATGATCGCGCCGGCCATGGCCATAGCGACCCGCTGACCGCCCCGGCGGACGTCGCGACCACGGTTGAAGACATCCACCGCCTGATCAAGACCGCGGATCTGGGTGCGCCGCTCATCTATGTCGGCCATTCGATTGCCGGACTTTACGGCGTCTATCTGCAAGGGAAATACCCCGGCGACGTTGCCGCCGAGGTGCTTGTCGATCCGTCGTTCGCCCACCACAATCAGGCGCTGCAACTGCCGGGCAAGCCAGATCTGCTCGCGCAGAGCCTGGCGGACTATCTGACCGGCACCCAGCGCTGCGTGGCGCTGGCCATCGCCGGCCGCCTGTCGCCGCCCAAGGACAAACCGGCGAAGGACTGCCTCGAGATCGGGGACGCGCCAGACCTTGCAGACCCCGGCGTGCGCGGGGAAATTCTGCGCCAGATCGCCGATGGCAATGTCGGTTTCGCGAACCTCAGCGAAGCGCTCAACTTTCTGCTGCCGAGCCCGTTCGACATCGATGACAGGCAGATGGACGCCCTGACCGTCAGTTTCGGGGCAAAGCCGCTGCATGTCCTTACCGCAGCCACTCCGGTGATGCCCGGCGCGACGCCAGCCGATCTTGCCTATCTTCATGCCGTATTGAGCGCCAGCCATGCTCGCATCGCGGCGCTTTCAACAAGGAGCAGCCATAGCGAGGTCGCGGACAGCGCCCACTATATCCAGATCGATCAGCCCGCTGCGGTGATTTCAGCCGTCCGCGCCGCCATCGACGAGGTGCGGGCCGCGAAGTAGCGAGACTTGCGCTCCTTCGCTGCGGTCATGATCCGGGCCGTTCAAAGCGATGCACCCGGTTAGGCGTCCCCGCAAACAGGGTGTAGTCCTCGTAGTATTCCTCGCGGCCCTTGGCCTGCATCTCGGCGTGTTCAGCAACGCGCCGCCATGCCAGCGCTGCCGCCTCATCCACCCATTCGCTGATCGCCACGACTTCGCCGTCCTCGGCGGTGTAGCTCTTGAACGAAATGTAGCCCGGCTGCGCGGCAGCGAGCGCTTCCATCGCATCGGCATCGGCGGAATAGGCAGCGGCGTCGATATCGGCGCGCTTGCGGTTGCGGAAGACGACGAGGAACATGGGGCGGGCCATAGCGCGGGTTTCCACCACCCCCAACCCCCTCCTCTAAAGAGGATGGGGCTTTTCAGTGCTTTCTCCCCCCTCTTCAGAGGCGGGGGTTGGGGGGTGGTGAAAGCGCACAGAATGGACTTTTCAGCCCACTTGCGACAAAGCGGCCAACCATGAGCTTCAACACCTTCGGCCACGCATTCCGCTTCACCACCTGGGGGGAAAGCCACGGACCCGCCCTTGGCGCGGTCGTCGATGGCTGCCCGCCGGGCCTTTCGATCAGCGAGAGCGACATCCAGCCTTTCCTCGATGCCCGCCGCCCCGGCCAATCACGCTTTACCACGCAGCGGCAGGAACCCGATCAGGTCCGCATTCTCTCCGGCGTCTTCGAAGGCCGCACCACCGGCACCCCGATCAGCCTGATGATCGAGAACGTCGACCAGCGCTCGAAGGACTATGGCGATGTGGCGAAGGCCTATCGCCCCGGCCACGCCGACTATGCCTACGATGCCAAGTACGGCTTTCGCGACTATCGCGGCGGGGGCCGCTCCTCCGCGCGTGAAACCGCCGCGCGCGTTGCAGCCGGAGCCGTCGCCCGCCTCGTCATCCCCGAAGTCAGCGTGCTCGGCTGGGTCAGCGCCATTGGCGGCGATGCGATCGACCCGGCCAATTTCGATGCGTCCGAGATCACCCGCAACCCCTTCTTCTGCCCCGACGCCAAGGCCGCCGCGCGCTGGGAGGCGCTGGTCGACAATGCCCGCAAGGCCGGCTCCTCACTCGGCGCGGTGGTCGAATGCACCGCCAGCGGCGTCCCCGCCGGCTGGGGCGCACCGCTCTATGCCAAGCTCGATGCCGAACTGGCCCACGCGATGATGGGCATCAACGCGGTCAAAGGCGTCGAGATCGGCGACGGTTTCGCGGCGGCCGCCAACACCGGCGAAGGCAATGCCGATCCGATGCGCCCCGGTTCCGAAGCGCCGGAATTCCTCGCCAACCATGCTGGCGGCATCGCAGGCGGCATTTCCACCGGCCAGCCGGTCCACGTGCGCGTGGCGTTCAAGCCCACTTCCTCGATCCTCACGCCCGTCCCCACGATCACCCGCGAAGGCGAGGCCACCGAGCTCTTCACCAAGGGCCGCCACGACCCCTGCGTGGGCATTCGCGGTGTTCCCGTGGTCGAGGCGATGATGGCGCTGGTGCTGGCAGACCAGAAGCTCATGCACCGCGCGCAGTGCGGGGGCTGAGGCGAACCTAGCGCCCCTGCCACACCGGCGGGCGCTTTTCAGCGAAGGCGGTGGTTCCCTCGCGCAAGTCCTGGCTCGCGGACCATGCCGCGAAGGCCGGATAGGCCGCTTGCGCCGCCATGGCCGCAGCCACGCCCGGCTCATCCAGCCCGCGCATGACCGCCTGCTTTGAGGCCCGGATCGAAAGCGGTGCGCCCTGGAGGATCGTCTCCACCCAGCGCTCCACAGCGCTTTCCAGTTGGGCATCGGGCACCACTTCGGTCACGAAACCGAGCCGTTCGCCTTCCGCCGCATCGACGGGCTGCGCCGAAAGGATCATGCCCATCGCCCGCTTCAGCCCAATCTGCCGCGCCAGCCGGTGCAGCCCGCCGCCCAGCGCCACCGCGCCGACGCGGGGCTCGGGCAGACCGAAGCGGGCGCTCTCAGCCGCGATGATCAGATCGCAGGCCAGCGCCACTTCAAATCCGCCGCCAAAGGCCAGCCCGTTGACCGCCGCGATGATCGGCTTGTCGCAATCGAACCGTTCGATCAGCCCGGCATAGCCATGCGCCGGATAGGACTTGAAGCCTTCTGCCGCAGCTGCCTTGAGGTCCGATCCCGCGCAGAAACCCCGGCCTTGCCCGGTCACCACCGCCACCCACTGCCCCTCGTCGGCAGCAAAGGCATTGAAGGCCTCTTCCAGCTCCTCGTGCATCCGGGCATTGATCGCATTGAGCACTTGCGGTCGCGCCAGCGTGATGCGCGTCACCCGGCCCCGCTGCTCCATGGTGATATGCTCCATCGACCTCTCCCGGTTTGCTGCACCACACCCTTGGCGCGGTCCGTTGCCGCGGGGCACCATGCCAGCTAGGCTGGCGAGCAACAACAACACTGGGGTAGCCGGACCGTGGGCAAGCGCCTGACACTTTACATCGTGATCGCCATGTTTGTCGGCATTGCCACCGGCTATGCGCTCAACGTGTCTTATCCGGCAGGCGACAAGCGGCTCGCCGACATCGCGGACTTGCTGAAGCTCCTGCCCGAGGTGTTCCTCCACCTCATCAAGATGATCATCGCCCCGCTGATTCTGGCGACGTTGGTCACGGGCATCGCCAGTATGGGCGACAGCACCGCGCTCGGGCGCATCGGCGGGCGGGCTTTGGCGTGGTTCATCACGGCCAGCCTCATATCGATCAGCCTCGGCCTTGTGCTCGTAAACCTGTTCCAGCCGGGCGTGGGGCTCAACATCACCTCCGCCACACCGGTCGGCGATCTCGCGACCGCAGACTTCACCATCCGCCATTTCGTGCTCGAAGTGTTCCCGACCAGCGCGCTCGATGCGATGGCGAAAAACAACGTGCTGCAGGTCCTGGTGTTCTCGGTGTTTGCCGGGGTCGGGCTTTCGGCGATGGGCGAGGAGGGCGCGCCGCTGGTGCGCGGGGCCGAGGCGCTCGCCACCCTGATGCTCACTATCACCGATTATGTGATGCGGTTTGCGCCTTTCGCGGTGTTCGGCGCGCTGTCCTCGGTGATCGCGACCCGCGGCGTGGGGATCATCGTGACATACGGCGTGTTTGCAGGCGAGTTCTACATCGCGCTGATGCTGCTCTGGGTGATCCTGATGGGCTTTGCCGCAGTCTTCCTGGGCGGCAAGCGGGTGCTCCTGCTGGCGCGCTATATCCGAGAGCCGCTCCTGCTAGCGTTCTCCACCGCCAGTTCGGAAAGTGCGCTGCCCAAGCTGTTCGAACAGCTCGACCGGTTCGGCGTGCCGCGCCGCATTTCGGGCTTCGTCCTGCCGCTGGGCTACAGCTTCAACCTCGATGGCTCGATGATCTACACCAGCTTCGCGACGCTGTTCATCGCGCAGGCTTACAACATCCAGCTTTCGGCCGGGCAGCAGATTGCCATGCTGCTCACACTGATGGTCACCTCGAAGGGCATCGCCGGGGTACCACGCGCGAGCCTCGTGGTGATCGCCGCGACGCTCACGCAGTTCGGCCTGCCGGTGGAAGGCGTGGCACTGCTGCTCGGTGTCGATACCTTCCTCGACATGGGCCGCGCGGCGACCAACGTCGTCGGCAATGCGGTGGCGACTTCGGTGATCACCAAGTGGGAAGGCATGCTCCAGCCGCCCATGGACCCCGACGCGTCCGAGGCCCTGCCCCCGCACGATACGCCGGAGCATGGCCGCAGGGGGCTGAACCTCGATCCGGAGGCTTAAGAGGCCTCCTCAACACCTCTCCATTGCAAGCGTGGCGAAGCAATCCAGAGCACCATGCAAACCGCTCTGGATTGCTTCGTCGCTGCGCTCCTCGCAAGGACGAGCAAGTGGGCCTTACTTGGCTTGCTTTGCCAAGGTCACCGGCTGGAACTGTCCCAGCCCGCAGGCGTTGAGGGGGCCGCGCGGGATGCCGCCCGAAGGAAACACCCTGATGATATCGACATTGCACAGCTGCGGCAGCGAAGTCTCATAGGAGAAGGCGCGCTCGAACCCGAGGCTGCCGCACCGGTTCGGCAGGGTGTTGCGATACCATTTGTTGCCGGCCATGCGGAAATCGATGGTCCAGTCATCGCGCACCTGGCTTTGCTGGATCTGGGCGATGGGAATGCAGCTCACCGCCGGGCCATTGGGCGTGGCGGCGGGCACATTGGCGGCATGGCCGTTGCTGGCCCAGCCAGGGCTGCCCTTCTGGGCGCAGGCGCCGAGCGCCAGCGTGGTGGTGGCGAAGGTGATCAGGGCGGCGGTTCTCAAAGCACGCATGGCTTCTACTCCTTGGCTTTCCGCGTCTCCGCCCCCCGAGTCGCGGACTTCGTCGCAGGTTTCGCCCCCTTCTCGGGAACCTTGCTCTTGAAGCCGCAAAGGTCAACCACTCCGCAGCGCCAACACTCCGGCGTACGCGCCTTGCAGACATAGCGGCCGTGCAGGATCAGCCAGTGATGCGCGCCCACGCGGAATGGCTGCGGCACCTTCTTCTCGAGCTGCTTCTCCACCGCCAGCGGGGTCTTGCCCTTGGCGAGCCCGGTGCGGTTGCCGACCCGGAAGATATGCGTGTCGACCGCGAAGGTCTCCGCCCCGAAAGCGCAATTGAGCACAACGTTCGCTGTCTTGCGCCCGACGCCGGGCAGCAGGGTCAGCGCGTCGCGGTCGTTCGGCACTTCCCCGCCATGCTTGCGCATAAGGATCTCGGCCATGGCGATCACGTTCTTCGCCTTGCTGTTGAACAGCCCGATCGTCTTGATGTGCTCCTTGAGGCCTTCCTCGCCCAGTTCCAGCATCTGCGCCGGGGTCTTCACCTTCGCAAACAACGCGCGCGTCGCCTTGTTGACGCCCACGTCGGTCGCCTGCGCCGAGAGCGTGACCGCGACCAGCAGCTGGTAGACATTGCCGAATTCGAGTTCGGTCTCGGGTGCCGGGTTAGCTTCGGCAAGCCGCCGGAAGAACTCGAAGATCTGGTCCTTCCTCAAAGCCCCAGAACCTCGGGCATGGTGTAGCGCCCCGGCTCCTTGCCCAGCAGCCACAGCGCCGCCCGTACCGCCCCGCGCGCGAAGATGGCGCGATTCTCGGCAAGGTGCGAGAACGAGAGGCGTTCGTTGTCGGCGAGGAAATGGACGGTGTGATCCCCCGCCACGCTGCCCCCGCGAAGGGCCGCAAAGCCGATCGTGCCGGCCTTGCGCGCGCCTGTCACACCGTCGCGCCCGCGTACGGCCTCCTCTTCGAGCCGCACCCCGCGGCCCGCCGCCGCCGCCTCGCCAAGCAGTAGGGCCGTGCCCGAAGGCGCATCGACTTTCATCCGGTGGTGAGTCTCGGTGATTTCGATATCCCAGTCCTCACCCAGCCGCATGGCCGCCTCGCGCACCAGATGCGCCAGCAAGGTCACGCCAAGCGAGGTGTTGCCCGTCTGCAGCACCGGCACGCTGACGGCTGCCGCATCGATCAGCCAGTGGTGACGCTCGGCAAGGCCCGTCGTGCCGACAACGATGGGAACACCTGCATGGATTGCGGCATCGAGATTGAATTCCAGCGCGGCGGGCGCCGAGAAATCGACCAGCACATCGCTCGCCTGAGCCAGCGCAAGCGCATCGCCGCCCTGGTCGATTCCGCCAGCATGGTCGTGCCCGGCCGCCGCGATCGCGTCCACCAGCACTTGCCCCATGCGACCCGCGCTGCCGATAATGCCGACTCTAGCCCCAACGGTCATGCTTGCTCACCTCGTGTCTGGCGTGCTTCATGGCCGCGATGCAGACATACCGCAACATCGTCATCCTGACAGGTGCCGGGGTCTCCGCCGAAAGCGGGATCGATACCTTCCGCTCGGCCGGCGGCCTGTGGGAGCAGCACCGCGTGGAAGACGTCGCCACGCCCGAGGGTTTTGCCCGCGATCCCGATCTCGTGCTGGGCTTCTACGACATGCGGCGCGAGGCGATCCAGACCAAGGAGCCGAACGCAGCGCACGTCGCCCTGGGTCGGCTCGAGCGCGAATGGCCGAAGCGAGTGCCCGGGGGCAGCGTCACGCTCGTCACCCAGAATGTCGATGATCTGCACGAACGCGGCGGCTCGCTTCGCGTGATCCACATGCACGGCGAGCACCTCACCGTCTGGTGCACCGCCTGCGACAGCCGCCATCGCTGGACCGGCCCGCTGCTCGACCGCCCGCCCTGCCCGGCCTGCTCGGCGCCCTTTCTGCGTCCCGATGTCGTGTGGTTCGGGGAAGTGCCCTACCGCATTGACGAGATTTTCGCGGCGCTCAGCGAGGCGGATCTCTTTGTCTCGATCGGCACCTCGGGCGCAGTCTATCCCGCCGCAGGCTTCGTGCGCACCGCGCGCGAGCTTGGTGCCGCGACGCTCGAACTCAATCTGGAACGCTCGCAAGGTTCTTCGTGGTTCGATGAAACCCGCCTTGGCCCAGCGAGCGAGATTGTGCCTGCGTGGGTGGAAGAATTGCTAGGGAAATAGATTTTCACGCAGAGACGCAGAGATTGCCGAGTGCGCAGAGGCGTCATGTGTTCCGGCGAAGCCGTGCATCAATCTGGCCTTGCATGGAAAGACAGCGCCTGCGGCGCGAAGCAACATCTCTGCGTTCTCTGCTTCCTCTGCGTCTCTGCGCGAAACAACTCTTCTTTCTTCTTCTCCGCGCCTAAGCGCGAATCACATCACCCGGCACAGGCCCGACACTCCGGGTCCTTGGCAATCCGCATCGTGCGCAGCGCGGGCTTCAGCCCGTCGAGCACATGGACTTGCCCCCACTGCGGATCACCCAGCGTCGAAATGCCTTCCAGCAGCACACGCAAGGCCGCCATCGCACCAAACGCCCCCACCATGCCGACCATCGCGCCGAGCACCCCGGTATCGGCGCAAGTATCGCAATCCTCCGCATCGAACGCATCGCCGACAAAGCAGCGGTAGCAGGCATGGCCCGCGCGGTGCCCGGCAAAGTTCGCCACTTGCCCCTGGAACCGCCCCAAGGCCGCGCTGGTCAGCGGCACGCCCTCCGTGAAACAGGCATCCGAAACCGCCAGCCGCGTCGCGAAATTATCGCAGCCATCAAGCACCACGTCCGCTCCCGCGATCAGCGCGGCGGCGTTGCCGCGCGTCAGGCGGACGGCATGCGCGGCAAATTCGATCTGGTCGTCGAAAGCGGTGAGCCACTCGGCCGCGGCCTCGGCCTTGGCCCGGCCGATATCGCCGGTCTTGAAGATGGTTTGCCGCTGGAGGTTCGAGGCCGCGACGGTGTCGTCGTCGATCAAGGTCAGCCGGCCAACGCCCGCGCCCGCCAGATACTGCAAGGCCGGGCTGCCGATCCCGCCGAGCCCGACCAGCACGACATGGCTCCCGACCAGCCTCGACTGCCCGGCGCCGCCCATTTCGGGCAGGACGATATGGCGGGCAAAACGGTCGAGACGGTCGGGGGTCATGGCTTTGCAGTTAGGGAGAAAGCAGGGAAAATGCGAGGGTGTTCGGCCCTCGCACGTTCCGTCTTCCCTCAGTCTTCCAGCTGGCGGAGCAAGGTCCGCACATCGCCGTCCATATCGGCATCACGCGTGCGCAGCTCCTCGATCAGCCGGACCGCGTGGATCACGGTCGAGTGATCGCGTCCGCCAAACTTGCGCCCGATCTCGGGGTAGGAACGCGGCGTGAGCACCTTGGCGAGGTACATCGCCACCTGCCGCGGACGCACCACCGCGCGGGCACGGCGCTTGCTGGCCATCTCGGTGCGATCGACACGGTAGAACTGGCAGACCATGCGCTGGATCTCGTCGATCGTGATCCGGCGGCGGTTGGCCGAGAGGATATCGGTGAGCTGTTCTTCGGCAAGCTGCAGCGAGACCGGCTGACCGGTAAGCTGCGCATAGGCAATCAGCTTGTTCAGCCCGCCGACAAGCTCGCGCACGTTGCGGTTGATTGTGCGCGCCAGGAACTCGATCACGTCCGCGGGCACCTGCGTGCTGGTGAAGCGTGCGAGGCGGTGTTCGAGAATCTTGCGGCGCAGGTCTATATCGGCCGGCTGGATATCGGCGACGAGACCCATCGACAGGCGCGAGAGCAGGCGCTGCTCGACCCCGTCCAAGGCCTGCGGCGCACGGTCGGCGGCGACGACGAGGCGCTTGCCCGCGCTCATCAGCGCATCGATAGTGTGGAGGAATTCCTCCTGCGTGGAGGCCTTGCCGATGATGAACTGGATATCGTCGACCAGAAGCAGGTCGAAGCCCCGGAGGCGCGCCTTGAATTCCAGCATCTCGTTCGAACGCATCGCCTGCACGAACTCGATCATGAAGCGCTCGGCCGAGCAGTAGAAGATACGCGCGCCCGGGCGGGCGGCGGCATAAGCGTGGCCGATGGCGTGGAGCAGGTGCGTCTTGCCCTGCCCGGTCGAGCCCTTGAGGTAGAGCGGCGAGAACTGCGGCGTCTCCAGCGCGGCCATGCGCTGAGCGGCGTTGACCGCGAGGACGTTGGCCGCGCCCGAGACGAATTCGGCAAAGGTGAGCGAGGGATCGAGCCCGGTGACCGCGGCATCGGCGCTGAGCGGGACAGCAGCCTGGCGCTGCACCGGAAGGGCCTGGCCGGTATCGTTGGCGGCGATCCCGCCCATGCGGAGCTCGGGCATGGTACGGCGGCGCGGATGGACCGCGATGCGCACCTGTCGCACTTCGGACCGCGCGATCTTCCACGCGAGCGAAAGCCGGTCGGCAAAACGGTCCGCCACCCAGTTCGCCGAGAACTCGGTCGGCAGGAACAAGTCGAGCGTGCCGGTTTCCTTGCAGAACGAGCCGACCTGGATCGGCTTGATCCACTGGCTGTGGAGCTGCGGGCCCAGATCCTTCTTGAGGCCCTGGCTGATGTCTGCCCAATCTGCCGCAAGATCGAGCGCTTCCTGATCCTCGATCATGTTGGTGTCCCGACCTTTCCTGCCCGAAACGGCCTCTGCCGCCTGGGCCGCGGTGCCCCGACCACCGCTGCCTGCAAATTCATCGATCTTCACGCGTCGCTATCCTCACCCCATGACCTGCTTCAGCACCCCCTGCCGCAGGCACAAATCTACCCCGCACCGGGAAGCACCCCTGCCCCCGGCCATGAAACTTGCGAATGTCGTGACCCCGAAAGCGCCGCCGGATCTGCTGAGGCAGGTCTGGCACCGCATCGGGAAGTCCTGTCTATTGGCCTTGGGGAGGGATTCGCAAGCGCTGGATCGCAAAAAAACTGAAATAAAGAATCTTGACGCCGTAAACGTGGCGGAAATCAATCAATGTGTTGAAAAGATTGAAATTTCCCCAGGCTCGCCCGCGAATCGGCAGAAAACTGCGACTCGTGCGTTACAAGTCTGCTTCAAAAGCAGGCGACACAGACCGTCACACGGTTGAAACGAAAAGCGGCCGGCGTCAAAGACGCCAGCCGCGTTCCGTTTATGTACGTCGAACCCCCTCGAGAGGGGGCGAAGACCGAATCAGAGCGAGGCGACTCGCTTCGACAGGCGCGACATCTTGCGCGCGACGGTGTTCTTGTGGAGCACACCGCGGGCCACGCCGCGCGCCAGTTCGGGCTGGGCAGCATGCAGGGCTTCGGCCGCAGCGGCCTTGTCGCCGCCAGCGATCGCGGCTTCGACCTTCTTCACGAACGTGCGGATGCGCGAGAGGCGGTTGCCATTGATCTCGGCACGGTTCGCGTTGCGACGGATGCGCTTACGGGCTTGCGGCGTATTGGCCATGTCTGTCCTGTTTCAAGAGCCGGACCCGCAAGGGCTGCGAGCGGCAAAAATACGGTTGCCCCGGCGGAGCCCTGCAAGACTCTCCGGAAAGCGCGGCCCTTAGCTGCGGCAAGGCGAATCGTCAACCACCTGCGCCGCGCGGGTGATCAGCCGATCCGCCGGAACGTGACCTGCAGGCCATCGCGCGGCTTGGGGATCGGCCAGGGCTGCCAGACTGGCGCATAGCCCGGGGCGGTCTCGATGCGGTAGCGGGTGAGGATATGGTGGGCCAGCAGCTTCGTCTGCATCGTCGCGAAATGGAGGCCAAGGCACATATGCGCCCCGCCGCCATACGGGATCCACGCATACTTGTGCCGCGCGGCGACCGCTGCGGGGGTGAAGCGCAGCGGATCAAACCGCTCCGGCTCGGGCCACAACTCGGGATCGGCATGGACCGCTGCCGCGCTCACATCGACATCGGTGCCCGCCGGTATCCGGTGTCCGGCAAAGGTGAAATCCTTCAGTGCCCGGCGCGGGGTCGAAGGCACCGGCGGCATGATCCTGAGCGCCTCCTTCATCGCCATGTCGGTCAGTTCCATCTGCCCCAGCGCATCGAAGGGCAGCGGCCGCCCGTCGCCGCCCGCCGCCGCGCGAGCCTCGGCGCGCAGCTTGTCCTGCCACTCGGGGTTCTTCGCCAGCTGCCAGACGAGCGTCGTGAAGGAACTGGTGATCGTGTCGTGCGCGGCCATCATCAGGAAGATCATGTGATCGACCACCACGTCCTCGGGCAGCAGCTCGCCGCCCGCATCCTCGTCGCGCCGGGCGAGCGCGAACTGGCTGAACATGTCCTGCCCGGGATTGGCGCGCCGCTCGCGCAGCAGGCGGGTGAAATAGTCCACCATGAGCCGGCGCCCGGCATAGCCCCGGCCCATCGCGGTCAAGGGAAGCGGGCGGCGGATCGGCGCGACCGCGGCCTGGACCATGTCGACAAAGGCCTTGTTGAGCCGATCCGCCTCGGGCCCGAAAGGCAAGCCGAGGAAGCTGGTCGCCGCCGTTTGCAGCGTGAGCGCCTTGATCGCGGGATAGAACTTGCGCGGACCTTCGCCCCAGGCTTCGACGCCGCGCGCGATATCGGCGTTGAGCAGGTCGCAGTAGTGGCGCATCGGCTCGGGCTTGAAGGCGATCGACAGCGCGCGCCGGTCAGCGCGGTGCGCGGCGAAATCCATCAGCATGAGGCCGCGCGGGAACAGCAGGTTGAGAACCGGGCCCCAGCCCTGTTCGGAGGAGAAGATCTTGTCGCGGTCGAACAGCACCAGCTCGTTCGCATCGGGCCCGATCAGCGTGACCTGCCGCCGCCCGAAGCTGCGCGTGCGGTAGACATCGCCATGCTTCGCGCGCATCCGCTTGTTGTAGCCAGGCGGGTCGGCGAGCAGCTGGAAGGTCGTGCCGAAAACCGGCCAGCCGTCTTCGCCCGGAATGGAATCGAGCTCGCTCTGGTCGTTCAGGCGGATCCAGTGCGGATTGCCGCGCTCGTTCTGAACGTCCTGCGGACGGTTCGGTAGAGGTCGGTTAGCTGCCACACTTGCCACGGCCCTGCTCCTGCTTGCGCCCTTAACCGATCGGTTAATGACACGACTGTCAGCAAAGTCAAATCCAGCCGGCAAGTTCCCCCCGCACCAGCGTTTCCAGCAGCTCCATGCCGATCTCGCCCGCGTTGAGGCAGGTGAGCGCGGCGAAATGCGTGCCGCCCGCCGCCTCGAAATCCTCGCGCCCGCGGATGCCGAGCTCCTCGATCGTCTCTAGGCAATCGGAAGAGAAGCCGGGCGCAGCGATGACCATCCGGCGAATGCCGTTTTCGGCCTGCGCCTTGATCACATCGTCGGTCGCCGGTTCGAGCCACTTGGCGCGCCCGAACCGCGACTGGAAGCTGGTCGCAAGCTTTAGGCCGGGGTGAGACCGGGCAAAGGCCTCGCCCAGCAGGCGCGCGTTCTTCTGGCAATGACAATGATACGGATCGCCGAGCCGCAAGGTGCGCTCGGGCATGCCGTGGAAGCTCAGAACGAGGAGCTCGGGCGAAAAATCGAGCGCGGCGATCTGCGCCGAAAGGTCGCGGTGGAGCGCGGCAATCGTTGCGGGATCATCGTGATAGGGCGGCAGTGTGCGCAGCGCAGGCAGGCGGCGGCGGCTCTTGATCCAGTCGGCCACGGCATCGAGCGCGCTTGCCGTCGTCGCACCGGAATAGTGCGGATAGAGCGGGGCGACGAGAATGCGCTCGCAGCCTTCGGCCAGCAGCCGGTCAAGCTCTGCGGCCATGGCAGGTTTCTGGTAGCGCATGGCATGGCGCACGATCGCCGCATCGCCGAGCCGCGCCTGCAGCGCGCGCGCCTGGGCGGCGGTGTTGGCGGCGAGCGGCGAGCCTTCGTCGGTCCAGACCTGGCTGTAGGCATGCGCCGACTTGCGCGGCCGGGTGCGCAGCACGAGGCCGCGCAGGATCGGCTGCCAGATGATCTGCGGAATCTCCACGACGCGGCGGTCGGACAGGAACTCGGCCAGATAGCGCCGCACGGAAGATTCGTCGGGCGCGTCGGGCGTGCCGAGGTTGACCAGAAGCACCCCGATCTTGCCGGTGAGAACCCGGGGATGGTCGGCAGGTTTATCCATGACGCTAGGTCAGAGCCCTTCGGAAAGCAGGGGAAGGCGGCGAAAGCGCAGTCCTGTGGCAGAAAACAGCGCATTGGCAATGGCCGGTGCGACCGCGGTGGTGGCAAGTTCGCCGGGATCGAACGGTTGCTCGTCCGACTCGGCGAAGGCAATATCAACTTTCGGGCAATCGGCCAGCAGCGGCAGGCCGAGCTGCGCGAGCCGGCCCGCCAGCGGCAGACCCGCAGCATAGCCGGTGCTGCCGCCGATTGCTTGCGCCAGCGCGAAGATCAGCCCGCCCTCGACTTGCTGGCGCGCCACATCCACGTTCACGATCCGCCCGATGTCGAGCCAGGCGGTCAGCTGATCGACCCGCACCGCGCCTTCCTCCTGCCGCGCGGTGGCGACGACCGCGATGAAGCCGCTGCGCAGGCCTTCGGGCGCGGCGAGGTCCATGCGGTGGCAGGCGATGCCCTGCCCGGACGCATCCGCACCGCCACCCCACATCGCCAGCCGTGCCGCGCCGACGAGGCAGGCGGCCAGCCGCGGCTGCCCGGCCAGCATGCCGATGCGATAGGACAAAGGCTCGGACCCACCGAAATGCGCGCATTCATCGACGAAGCATTCGGTGAGGAAGGCGCCATAGGCATGGGCATTGCCCCGGTAGCGCGCGGTTGGCAGCGGCAGCGGTGTTGGCACGTGATCGACCGCGCGCTCGGGAATTGCATAGAGCGGCATCGCGCCTTCGCAGGCGAGCGGATCGGCGCGGCCTTTCGCGGCCGCCAGCGCGTCCAGCGCGTCCAGCCCATCCAGCAGCCGCGCGCCCGCCTCGATCGCGGTGGCGGGCAGCGCCAGCCGCGTGCGCCAGCCAAGCAGCTGGCGCTTGTCGGGTCCGAGCGAGGCGGAGAGCAGCGCCGAGACCGGCGTGCGCGGAAAGCCTGCGAGCGATTCCTCCCAGCGGGACCACAACAGCTGCACCGGCCGCCCAAGCGCCTTGGCGATCATTACCGCTTCGACGGCGATGCGCGCATCAAGCCGGGCATCGAAGCTGCCGCCGGCGTGCATCGGATAGACCACCACATTGCCGCGCGGCACACCCGCCGCGCGCGCAGCCTGTCGGCGGACAAGTTCGGGCGCCTGCGTGGCGAGCCAGAGCTCGAGCTTGTCGCCTGCAAGCCGCGCCGTTGCGATTGCGGTTTCGAGCGGGGCGTGGAGCGCGGGCTCGATATCGTAGCGCGCGGTGAGGCTTGGCTTTGCCAGAAGCGCATCGGGATCGCCCTCGGCCATGACCCGGGTCGCCGCGCCCTTGCGCAGCGCGGTATCGATCCGGTTTTCAAGCGCGGTCGAATCGGCGATCCGCCCGGCGGCGCGGAACCGCGGTTCCATCGCCAGCACCGCCTTGTGTGCAGCGTGCCAGGTATCCGCAGCGGCCGCGAGCCAGCGCTTGGCCCGGACCACGCCGATCACCCCGCGCACGCTGCCGGCTGCCTTGTGGTCGTAGCTCGACAGCACGGTATCGCCCTGCGGCCCGTGGACAATCGCGGCGTGGACCATGCCGGGCAAGCGCACGTCGCCCGAGAAGACAAAGCTGCCGTCGACCTTGGCAGGCAGGTCGAGCCGGGGGAAAGCCGGCCGCGTGCCTTCCGGGAACTGGCCGGGCCGCTCCTTCGCCGGTTCGGCCCGCAGCGCCGGGGGATCGGGCGGATCGTAGCGCAGCGCGTCCTCGATCAACGCGGCAAAGCCGAGGCGCTGCTTGCCGTTCACCACAAAGTGACCGGCGGTATCGAGCGTTTCCCAGCCGACATTCCAACGCGCGGCGGCAGCCTGCATCAGCATGGCGCGCAAGGCAGCTGCCGCCGCGCGCAAGGGCGCCTCGAACGCAGCGAGCGCGGTGCCTTCGGCTGTGATCATCAGCGGCTCGCGCTCGGCGTGCATGCGCGCCAGCCAATCGTCCGGGCTGTCGGCGAGCACGGGGAGATAGCCCGACTGCCACAGCGGCGCCCAGCGCGCGGCGAGCACCGGATCACCGTAAACCGGACTCGCAGGCGCAGGCTCCACCCCGATGCGCTGCCAGTTCGCACCCAGCTCGACCGCCACGATCTGCGCCATGAGCGTGGAAATGCCTTGCCCCATCTCGCAGACCGGCACGGCCACGCTCACAGCGCCATCGGCGGCAAGGCGGATGAAGCTGTCGAACACATGTTCGCCCGGTCCCGCCACGAGTGCACTGGCAAAACGGCGCGGCGCCAAGGCGAAGGCAACAAGCAGCGCGCCCGCGCCGCCCGCGCCGATCATCAGCCCGCGCCGGGTAAGCCTCATCCCTGCGGTGCATCCAGCCAGGCGAGCACCTTGCGCGCGATGGCCGCGAAGACTTCGGCTCCGGCACCCTCACCAGCCGCCGGGGGCAGCCCGGCATCGCTGTCGCGCCGGATCGCAAGATCGAGCGGCACGCGGCCGAGGAAGGGCAGCTTCATCGACATCGCCGCCGCTTCCGCGCCGCCTGCGCCGAAGGGATCGCTTTGCTCGCCGCAATGGGGGCAGATGTAGCCAGCCATGTTCTCGACCATGCCGATGATCGGCACCTGCCCCTGCTCGAACAGCCCGATCGCGCGAGTGGCATCCATCAGTGCCAGGTCCTGCGGGGTCGAGACGATCACCGCGCCTGCGGGCTTGTGCTTCTGCAGCATGGTCAATTGCACGTCGCCGGTACCGGGCGGCAGATCGACCACGATGATCTCGGCATCGCCCCAGTGCGCGTCGATCAGCTGGCCCAGCGCATTGCCCGCCATCGGCCCGCGCCAGGCAATCGCCTGCCCGGGCTGGACGAGATGGCCCATCGACAGCATCGGCACGCCGAAGGGGCTCTGTACCGGGTGCAGCTTCTGGCCCTCGGCCTCGGGCTTGCGGCCCTCGGTCGCCAGCAGGCGTGGCTGCGAGGGACCGTAGATATCGGCATCGACCAGCCCGACCTTGCGCCCCAGCCGCGCCATGGCAACGGCGAGATTGGCCGAAAGCGTAGATTTGCCGACACCGCCCTTGCCCGAACCCACCGCAACGATGCGGCGGGTCACCCGCTCGGCCGTCATGCCCACGCGCACTTCGGCCGCGCCAGCAGCCCGTGCCGCCTCGCGCACCTTGGCTTCCAGCGCATCGCGCCCCGCGCGGTCGAGCCCGCCGACCTCGAGCACGATCGAGGCGGTTTCGCCGTCCGCTTTTGCCGTCTGCAGCCGCGCTCCCGCGGCCATGCGCACTGCCTGTTCCAGCGCCGTCTGATCGAGGCTCAAACCTGTTTTCCCATTCTGGCGGGGCCAATGCCCCAACGGGCGTCCCCTAGCAGAGGAATTTTGGCAGTGAGACACTGTTTTTAACCGGAGAGCGTACCTATAGTCCCTGTCATGATCTCTTTCGGTGGACGACTTTCGCGGATCGGCCTTGCAATGGCCGGCAAGAAGAGCCCCTGGGGCGCAGGTTCCGGTGACGATGCGGGCGGTGAGGACCGGGGCGCGGGCGATTCCGCCGGCGAATCCGGCGATGGCCCCGCACCCGGCGAAACGCCGCCGCCACCGCCTCGCGGCGGCAATGGCCCGCGCAACCCCTGGCTGCCGCCCTCATCGCCTGACGCGCGCCGTGGGCAGGGTATCGAGGATCTGTTCCGCCGCCGCGGTGGCGGCGGAGGCGGCGGGAACGGGAGCGGCGGCCCCGGCAACTTCCGCCTGCCGCAGGCTCCGGGCGGCGGCTCTTGGGTTCCGATCGCGATCGGCGTGGTCGTGCTGATATGGCTCGGCACCACCATGGTTCATCGCATCGCGGCGCAGGAAAAGGGCGTGGTCACTACATTCGGCGCCTATAGCCGGACCATCGATCCCGGCGTTTCGCTGACCCTGCCCTGGCCGATCCAGTCGGTCTCGGTCGAGGACGTTACTTCGATCCGGCGCGATTCGATCCCCGAGGGCGAAGGCGAGCGGCTGATGCTGACGGGTGACCAGAACCTCGTCGACCTCACCTACCTCGTGCGCTGGAACATCAAGGACCTCAAGCTGTTCACCTTCCAGCTGGCCGAACCTGCCGCGACGGTGAAGGAAGTGGCCGAGGCGGCGATGCGCCAGTCGATCGCCGAGGTGACGCTCAACGACGCGATGGGCTCGGGCCGCGCCGCGATCGAACTAAACGTGCGCGAGCGCATGCAGCGCGTGCTTGATGCCTATCGTGCGGGTGTGAAAATCCAGGGCGTGGAGATCAAGAAAGCCGATCCGCCGGCCAAGGTGGTCGATGCCTTCAAGGACGTGGCCGCCGCGCAGCAAGATGCCCGCAGCGAAGTCAACCGCGCCGAGACCTGGGCACAGCAGCTGACCCAGCGCGCGCAGGGCGAGGCCGCCGCCTTCGACAAAGTCTATGCCCAGTACAAGCTGGCCCCCGAAGTGACGCGGCGGCGCATGTACTACGAAACCATGGAGCGTGTGCTGAGCCAGACCGACAAGGTCATTCTCGAAGCCCCCGGGGTGATGTCCTATCTGCCGCTGCCGGGCTTGAAGTCGGTTCCGCCTGCCGACACGGTGGCCAATTCCGGGGAGCGCCGCTGAGATGGAACAGTTCTTCATAAGGCTCTGGCAGGAGCAGAAGGCCGCGCTGGTCGCCGTTGCGGTCGGACTGCTGGTAATCTCGAGCTGCCTGACGGTCGTGGGCGAAGAGGAGCAGGCGGTGATCGTGCGGCTGGGCGAGCCCAACCGCGTGGTCAACCGCTTCCGCCCCAATGCCGATTTCGGCCAGACAGGCGCGGGGATCGTCTGGCGCATCCCCTTCCTTGAACAGGTGGTGCGGATCGACAAGCGCGTGCTCGATGTCGACATGGACCGCCAGCAGGTCACCTCTGCGGACCAGCGCCGGCTCGAAGTGGATGCCTACGCGCGCTTTCGCGTGATCGATCCGGTCAAGATGTTCCAGACCGCCGGGACAGTGAGCCGGGTGGCCGAACAGCTCTCGCCGATCCTCAATTCGGCGCTGCGCCAGGAACTGGGCAAGCGTACATTCGCCTCGCTGCTTACCGCCGACCGCGGCCAGGCCATGGTCAATATTCGCAAGGGCCTCGATCGCGAGGCGCGCGAATATGGCGCGCAAGTGATCGACGTGCGGATCAAGCGAGCTGATCTGCCCGACGGCGCTCCGCTCGAAAGCGCCTTCACCCGCATGGCAACCGCACGCCAGCAGGAAGCCGCCACGATCCGCGCGGGTGGCCAGAAGAACGCGCAGATCATTCGCGCCACGGCCGAAGCGACCGCCGCCAAGACCTATGCCGACAGCTTTGGCAAGGACCCCGATTTCTACGACTTCTACCGCGCGATGCAGAGCTATGACGCGACCTTCGCGCAGAAGGGCAGCAGCACCTCGATCGTACTCTCGCCCGACAATGCCTATCTGCGCCAGTTCAAGGGGGGCAAATAGACCCCCTGCACGCCGCGCGGGCCGGCTATTCAATCCCGGTTAAGGCGCTGAATAGTGAAAACGAAGCCGCCCGGAATCGGAGCACGGAATCGGAACAGGGACTTGTAACGGTATCTGGGCGCGCGTGACCTGCGCGCCGCCGCACATTTGAAGAGGAAATGCCACGTGCGATACGCTTATGGAGTGACTACGGCGCTGCTCCTCGCCGGCAGCGCGCTGACCCTGACAACGGGCTTCCCGGCCGGTGCCCAGGTGGCCCAGAACGATTCGGCCCAGATGCAGACCGTCGTCCCGCGCGGCGGGGCCCCGGCCAGCTTTGCCGACCTTACCCAGCAGCTCAAGCCTGCCGTGGTCAACATCTCCACCCGCCAGCGGGTGAAGGTGCAGAACACCAATCCCTTCGCTGGCACACCCTTCAGCGACCTGTTCGGCGGCGGACAGGGCGGCGGCGGTGGTGGCGGCGCGCAGACGCGCGAGGCGCAATCGCTCGGCGCGGGCTTCATCATCTCCGCCGACGGCTACGTTGTCACCAACAACCACGTGATCACCGCAGAAGGTCAGGGTGAGATCGAATCGATCACCGTGACCATGACCGACGGCACGGACTACCCGGCCAAGCTGATTGGCCGCGATGCGGCATCGGATCTCGCGGTGCTCAAGATCAGCGGCGCCAAGCCGTTTCCGTTCGTGAAGTTCGGCGATTCGCGCACCGCGCGCGTCGGTGACTGGATCATCGCGATCGGCAACCCCTATGGCCTTGGCGGCACGGTGACGAGCGGGATCATTTCGGCGGTCTATCGCAACACCGGCACGGGCTCGGCCTATGATCGCTATCTCCAGACCGACGCCTCGATCAACCGCGGCAATTCGGGCGGACCGATGTTCGACATGGCCGGCAACGTGATCGGCATCAACAACGCGATCTTCTCGCCCACCGGCGGCAGCGTCGGCATCGGCTTTGCCATTCCGGCGGAAATCGCCGCACCCATCGTCGAAAAGCTGCGCAGCGGCCAGGCGATCGATCGCGGCTATCTCGGCGTGCAGATCCAGCAGCTGTCCGACGATCTGGCGGCCAGCCTTGGTCTTGCCAAGAACCGGGGCGAGTTCATCCAGTCGGTTGTGGCCGGGCAAGGCGCGGCCAAGGCCGGGATGCAGCCGGGCGATGTGGTCGTGAGGGTCGATGGCAAGGACGTGACGCCGGACCAGACGCTCTCGTTCATCGTTGCCAACACCGCGCCCGGCAAGCGTATCCCGATCGAGCTCATTCGCAACGGCCAGCGCCTCACGGTGCAGGCGGTTGTCGGCAAGCGGCCGAGCGAGGAGGAACTGGCGCAGCAGACCTTCGATCCCGATACCCAGCAAGGCGACGGGTTCGGCGGCCAGGGCAAGCCCAGCAAGCCCGCCGGCCCGGTGGTCCAGCAGGCGCTTGGCATCGCCGTAATCCCGCTGACCCCGCAGATCGCGCGCCAGCTCGGCGCGAGCGAGGATACGAAGGGCGTGGTGATCACCGCGGTCGATGATTCGGCCGATGCCGCGACCAAGGGCCTGCAGCGCGGCGACATCGTGCTGTCCGCCGCCTACAAGCCGGTGATGACCGCCGCCGATCTCGAAGCGGTGGTGCGTCAGGCCAAGGCCGAGAACCGCGAGGCGGTGCTGCTGCGCATCCAGCGCCGCGGCCAGCCGGCCGTCTACCTGCCTATCCGCCTGCGCTGAACCATCGGCGCAAGGCAGCAAGAGGGGCCGGCGAACACCCGTTCGCCGGCCCCTTTGCCTGTGCGCTCAACCGGCAGGCCACTGAGAGAGGATCGTTGCGGCATCGAAATAGTCGCGCCAGTAGGTGATCTGCCCATGGTGCACTTCGAACACGCCCGTCACCGGCAGTTCGACCCACTTGTCATCCAGCCGGTGCCGGTCGAGCCGCTCAAGCATGACCACCGGCCCGGCAGTCACCGCACGCAGCACGCGAAACTCGTTCTCCCTCGTCGGCGCGAAGAACGGCTCCAGCACCGCGCGCACCCCGGCCGGGCCATGTACAGTGCCGATTGGGGGCGGATTGGTGTATTCGCAGGTCTCTGCGATGTATTGCAGTGCCGTTTCGTAATCCAGCGGCTCCATCGCCTTCAGAAAAGCCGTGACTGTTTCGATGGGCTCCATGGTCCTTGATCCTCCTTGTCTTGTGTCTGGGGCGCACTGTGGACCAGTGTTGTAATGAAGCCAATTACCTCGCAGGTCATTGCGGCAAATACGTCACCTCAGGTGGCAACGCCATCTCGCGAAACAGCGCCTCGGTCCCGGCATCGGCTGGAAACAGTGTCTCGATGCGCAACTCATCGGTCGTCACGTCCTGCGCCGTGCCAAACGTGGCGATCACCGCGAACAACGAGATGCGCTGCTCGCCAAGCCCGAGCGTGAAGGGCACCACCGGCAGCAGCGCGGTGTCGCTCGCCGCCCAAAGCGTCTCCGGTTCCTGGAACGGCGCGAGGCTGTCCAGCACCGCCTGCATGTCGGCGCCCGCCAGTTCGTGCGCCTCGCGCACCGCGCGCTGCCACAGCAGCGGGCCGACCGCCGCCCAGTTGGTGACGAAGGGTCGGATGCCTTGCGGGTGAAAAAACAGCCGCATCAGATTGCGGCTTCCGCCACCCACCCGTTCCCAGATATCCTCGCCGAGCAGCGCGGCCAGCGCCTCGAAGGGGCGGTTGGCGACGAGCACGTTCCACGCCCGGTCAAGCGCCAATGCGGGATAGGGCTCGTGCGCGGCGAGCATCATTCTGACCGCGCCCATGACTTGCACCATCTGCGGATCATCGAGCGTGCGCATGCGGTAGAGCGGGGCGAACCCGGCAGCAGTGAGCCACAAGTTTCGCTCGCGCAGCGGCACTTCGAGCGCCTCGCTCAATTGCAGGATCATCGCCCGGCTGGGATTGGCCCGCGCCGATTCAAGGAAGCTGATATGCCGCTGCGAAACGCCCGAGGTGAGCGCGAGATCAAGCTGCGACCAGCGGCGCTTCTGCCGCCATTCCCGCAGCAATCGGGGAAATCCATCGCCCATGTCCATGGCCGCGAATGTCGCAGGGCTGCGCCGCGTCTTCAATAACCTTCGAGGTAATTGATTTGCGGCCGGAGTATGCGCCAGCAAGCCCATCGCAAATCGGAGATACAGGGTATGAGCGCTTTCTGGCAGGCTTGGTTCCAGTTCTGGCTGGTCTCGATGGTGGTGTTCGCCCTGGCCGTCGCGGGCGGGGCGCTGCCCGCGACCGAAGCACCGTTCCGGCTGGGTCTCATGCTGGTGAACGGCGGCGTGCCGGTCGAGCTAGACCCCGCCCTCCGCTTCGTCACCGGCATCCTCGGCGGCGTGTTCCTCGGCTGGATCGTGTTGATGGCGCTGGTGCTGCGCCAGGCCGCCACGCTGGGGGCAGCGGGGCGGCCACTGTGGCAGGCAGCGACCATCGGCATGCTAACCTGGTACATGCTCGACAGCACGCTCTCGGTGCTGACGGGTTTTGCGCTCAATGTCGTGCCCAACAGCCTGGCACTGGTCACGTTCCTGATCGGCATTGCCGGCAGCGGCGTGCTCGTGCGCCGGGCCTGAGTCAGTTCGGCTTGGGGCTCTGCGAGGGCTTGGGTTTGGGACGCGGGGGCTCGTTCTGGCGGCCCGTGGCGCGGTTCAGGAAATCATCGCCTGCCGCAGCGGGCGCCCCTTCCGGCACGGGCACGCCCTGCTCGCCGCTCGGCACCACGCTGTCGGCGCTCGGTGTACGGCCCTGTGCGCCCGGCTCGATGATGTTGCCATCGGGATCGGCGTAGAAGTATCCATCGGGATTGGCCTGCATCGACTCGTCATCGGGTTCGAGCTGCCACTGCGGCAGCTTGACCTCGGTGTCGAACCGCTCGGGCGGCCGCTTGGCGGTCGCAATCTTCATGAAGGCGGCAAAGGCGCGCGCGGGGGCGGTACCGCCCTGAAGACCGGGCACCGGACGCGCATCATCGCGGCCCATCCACACGCCGGTGGTGATCCCGCTCGAGAAGCCGAGGAACCAGCCGTCCTTGTTCGAGCTTGTCGTGCCGGTCTTGCCCGCCACCGGGCGGCCGATCTGCGCGGCGCGGCCCGTGCCGATGCTCACCGCCGATTGCAGCAGATCGGTAATCCCCGCCGCGACATAGTTCGGCACGAGCTGCTGCACCGGGTCGGGCCGGTGGCTGTAGAGCACTTCGCCCTCGGTCGAGGTGATCTTGCGGATGCCATAGGGCGTGATCGCGCTGCCCTTGGCCGAAACTGCAGCAAACGCGCGCACCATGTCGATCACGCGCACATTGGAGGATCCCAGCACCATCGCGGGCATGGTGTTGATCGGGGTCGTGATGCCGAAGCGCCGCGCCATGTTGGCCACCGCGCCGAAACCAACCTCGTTGCCCAGCTGCGCCGCCACGGTGTTCTTCGAATAGGCAAAGGCGCTGCGGACATCGATCTCGCCGGCATACGTCCCGCCCGAATTGCGCGGGCTCCAGCCGTCGATCGTCACCGGCTCGTCCTTGACCTTGGCATCGGGGGTGTACCCGGCCTCCAGCGCGGCGAGATAGACGAACAGCTTCCACGCCGAACCCGGCTGGCGCACCGCATTGACCGCACGGTTGTAGTTCGATGTGACGTAGTCGGTGCCGCCGATCATCGCCAAAACCGCACCGTCACGGTCAAGGCTGACCAGCGCGCCTTGCGCGCCCTTGGGTACATTGGCCTGGATTGCGTCGGTCGCGGCGTGCTGCGCAGCGGGTTCGAGCGTGGTCCAGACCTCGATCGGCTGGTCGTTGTCGGGCAGGACGAGGTCAAGCTGCGGCAGCACCCAGTCGGTGAAATAGCGTGCCGAGTTCTGGCCCTGTTCTGAGGCGAATTTCACGCCCTTGAGATCGACGGCTGCCGATTCGGCCGGAGTGAGCTTGTTGGCCCGAACCATCGTGCCCAGCACGGTTTTCGCGCGCTTTACCGCCGCGTCTGGATCGGCGGTGGGCGAATAGTGCGAGGGCGCCTTGACGAGGCCGGCTATGATCGAGGCCTCGGCCAGGCTGAGCTGCTCGCCGGAATGGCCGAAGAATTTCCGCGCAGCGGAATCGACGCCATAAGCTCCGCCGCCGAAATAGACCTTGTTGAGATAAAGCTCGAGCACCTGGTCCTTGGTGAACTTTCGCTCGATCGCCAGGGCCAGCAACGCCTCGCGAATCTTGCGATCGAAGGTTCGGCTGTTGTTGAGGAAGATGTTGCGCGCCAGCTGCTGGGTGATCGTCGAGGCGCCCTGACGCCACTGCCCATACTGGATCCGCACCCAGACCGAGCGCGCGATACCGACCGGATCGACGCCCCAGTGATCCTCGAAGCGGCGATCCTCGACCGAAAGGATCGCGTCCTTGAGCGTCTGGGGAATGCGCTCATAAGGCACCCATCGCCCGTAGCTGGGCCCGAGGGTGACGATTTCCGACCCGTCGCTGGCGCGGACCACGATGGTCTGGCCGGTCTGGGTCGATTTCATCCGCTCGTAGCTGGGCAGCGAGCGCTCCGTGACAAAGACCGCGACCGCCAGTGCCATCGCCGCCAGCAAGGTAAGCGCCGTACCCCACACTAGCAGCCGGCGCAGCCAGCGGCCGAGAAACGAGGTCTGGCCCGGCTCACGCTCGCGCGGCGCAGGGCTGCGCTCCGGATCGGAGCGGCGGGGGAAATCCCGTCTGGCCATCAGCTTTGCGTCAGCTCCCTTATGCGGCCCACTGCCTGGTCGAGACAGTCGCGCCTGCCCTCGGCGCCTGATGCATAGGCGATTCCGAACACAGCGTTAACCCGCCGCACACCACACTATCGGGGACAAGCCGGAATACGCCCGCCCGGCTTAATCTTCCGGCGTGAAATCGAGCGACGCGCTGTTCATGCAGTAGCGCAGGCCGGTCGGCCCGGGGCCATCGGGAAAGACATGGCCAAGGTGCCCGTCGCAGCGCGCACAGCGCACTTCGGTGCGGATCATGCCATGGCTCACGTCGCGGTGCTCATCGACCGCTTCGGGCTCGACCGGCGCGGTGAAGCTCGGCCAGCCCGAGCCGCTATCGTACTTGGTGGCGGATTCGAACAGCGGCGCACCGCAGCCGGCGCAGTGGTACTGGCCGGTCAGCTTGTTCTTCTCGTACTTGCCGGTGAAGGCCCGTTCGGTACCGCCCTGGCGCAGGACCTGATACTGCTCGGGCGAAAGCCGCGCGCGCCATTCGGCATCGGTCAGGTTCATCTTGTCGGGCATGGATCGGATCTCCTCTGGCCTCGCCAATATGGAATCGCCGCGCGCGCGGGACAAGGCCATGCACCGAAACTTTACTCCGCCCGGCTAGCGTCGCGCTCGCAATCGGAAAGGTGCGGCGATGGCCCGGCGCGGAATGGGTGTGTCCTCGATCGTTACGGGGTTCGGCTTCTATTTTCTGGCCCGGCGCATCGAGTTGCTGGGCGACCTCTCACCGATCGGATCGGAAGCGCGCCTCGGCTACCATTCGGCCGCGCTGGCGCTGATCGTGATCGCGCTGGTCGCTTTCCTTCGCGGCGGGCTTGCCGCGTTCCGCACGATCACCGGGCGTGCCGCCGCGCCCGCCCGGAAGAAGTCGCGCATGGCTGAAATCGCGGACGAGGAAATCTCCTCGTTCGATGCCGATGCGGCGCTTGCCCGCTACATGCAGCAGAACAGGTCCGAACCCCGGCCCGCGGCTCCGATCCCCGCGCCGCCCGCGCCGGTGAGGACCGGCTTCGGCCGCAAGGCGGTCTGACCGCGCCCGCGCAGGGCGGCTTCAGTTGAGGTGCTCGACCAGCAGCACCGTCCCCTCATGTCCCGAAATCCGCATGCGCGTGCCGGGCTGCGCATCGGGCCCGCGCGCCAGCCATTCGGTATCGCCATGACGCACGCGCCCACTGCCGCCCTCGATAACATGCGTGACGACCACGCTCTGGCCGACGATCTGCCCGCCACGATCATTGAGCATGGGATCGGCGCTCGTCACCGGATGGCGGAGCACCCAGCGCCGCCCTGCTGCCAGCGAGAGCGCGCATAGCACGACGAAGAGCAGAATCTCCGCCTCAAGCCCGACCGGAAGGGCTGCCGCGACCAGCCCGGTAATGAGCGCTGCCGCCGCCAGCCAGATCAGGAAATAGCCCGGCGCCGCGATCTCGGCGATGGCAAGCGCCACACCCAGCGCCATCCAGCCCCAGTGGAGGCCCAGAAGTTCGGTCAGCAGCGTCATCGGCTCAGCCTTGCGCCGAGGGCGGGGGCGATGGCGGCGGGGCTGGCGGCGTTGGCGCCACGCGCGGCACCCGCGGGCTGCTCGGCGGCGGCGCGCCGGGCTTCGGGCTCAGTGCATCGCCCAGCAGGTCGCCAATCCCCCCCAGCGCGCCGACCAGCTGCGTCGCCTCGATCGGGAAGAGGATCGTCTTGGCATTGGGCGAGGTCGCAAACTCCTTCACTGCCTCGACGTATTTCTGCGCGATGAAGTAGTTGAGCGCCTGCGTACCCGAGGAGGCGATCGCGTCCGAGACCACCGCCGTCGCCCGCGCTTCGGCTTCGGCAGAGCGTTCACGCGCCTCGGCGTCGCGGAACGCGGCTTCCTTTCGCCCCTCGGCCTCAAGGATCTGCGCTTGCTTCTGCCCTTCGGCCTTGAGGATTTCCGATGCGCGCGAGCCTTCCGCCTCGAGGATCTGCGCGCGCTTCTCGCGCTCGGCCTTCATCTGGCGGGCCATGGCATTGGAAATGTCGGCCGGCGGGCGGATATCCTTGATCTCGACGCGGGTGATCTTGAGGCCCCAGGGCGAGGTTGCATGGTCGACCACGTTGAGCAGGCGCGCATTGATTTCGTCGCGCTTCGACAGTGTCTCATCGAGGTCCATCGAGCCCATCACCGTGCGCAAGTTCGTTGTGGTGAGCTGCATGATCGCGACATAGAGGTTCGAAACCTCGTAGGCCGCCTTGCCCGCATCGAGCACCTGGAAGAACACGATCGCATCGACGCCAACCATCGCGTTGTCGCGCGTGATGATCTCCTGCCCGGGGATATCCAGCACTTGCTCCATCATGTTGACCTTGTGGCCGACCCGGTCGATGAACGGCACGATGAAGTGGAGCCCGGGCTGTGCAGCGAGCGAATAGCGGCCCAGCCGTTCGATCGTGTAGACATGGCCCTGCCGGACCACACGGATGCCCATGGCGAGATAGATCACCGCCAGGCCCACGATCAGGATCAGCACCGCTTCCACGTCTTGTCCCTCCCAGTCCATTCCGGCCCGAAGTTAGCCCAAGCCGCGCCCGATCAGTAGTGCGATTTCGCATCCGGCGCGGCCAGATCGTAACAATGGGCGATATCGTAGTTGTCGACACCGCCCGGGCGAGCGGCCGCATCGGCGCGCATCGCGTCGCGCGCAGCTTCGAGCGCGGCATCGGCGCCGTCCCCGCTCTTGCCGGCGGCGATGAAGGCGCTGCGCGCGCGCGAGGCAAGCACTTGCGCCAGTGTCTGCAGATCGCGCGCCGAGCTGCCTTGCGGCTGGCGCATGCGCTCTTCTTCGTAGGCAAGCGTGAGGATCGCGGTGCATTGGGCAAGATCGGGCGTCTGGAGCGGCGGCACCACTGCATCGAGCCGGGCGAGGCAGGGTTTGACCGCACCGGTCAGTTCGCGGTCCGGATCGGCAGCAGCGCGGCGCTGCATTTCGGCGACTTCGGCCACAAGAAGATCGCGCACCGCGCCTTGCGTCATCCCGCCCTGCTCGACCGCGCGCGTGCCGGTATCGGCGAAGAAGCGCTTGCCCCGCACCGCCAGGGGGGGGAGCGCCATGGCGGCAGCGCTGCCCCGCGCCTGTTCGGAAGCGGCGATGGCAAAGGCCGCCGCACAGTGCAGGTCGGCGCGCAGCTGGGCATCAGGCGCCGCCGGCTGGGACGGCGCGGCCTGGATCGGCGAGGAGGCGGGCGCGAGGATCAGCGCGGCGGCGGAGAGGATACGCAGCATCAGGCGTAGCATAGGCCCGCGCCTCCAGGCCGTCTCGCACAAAAAAAAGCGGCTGCGGACAGCCAGGGAGACTGTGCCGCAGCCGCGTCAGGGGGCGCGCTTAAGGGTGTGAGTGGAGTGCGCGCGCTGAAGAGACGGTTGGAATGAGTGAAGCGGGTCGATCAGGCCTTGGGCGTGTTGCAGCGGGCCATGTCTTCGGCCGCCAGTTCACCCTTGGGGGTGACGAAGCGATTGATCGTGCCGACCTTGGCGGCCAGCTTGGTGCAGACCACGACCGGGCGGGCGGTATCCTGCGCGGCCGAGCACGAATCCCCGGCGCAGTTCCACAGGATGTCGCCCAGCATGAGCTTGGCAGGCTTGGCGACGGGCGCGGCGAGCGTGACAGAGTAGTACGAGCTCGCATCGGCAGCGCGCGACGGAGTCGCGGTTACCGCAAAGCTCGCGGCGGTGCCGACGAGCGCGAGAACGGCCGGGAGCAGCTGACGCAGCGCGCTGTTACGGATGGCAGTCATTGGATTTCCCCTTTGGCATTTTTTGACAGTGTCTTGCCCGGAAACTGCGGGGTTGGTGGACCGGGTGGATGCACTTGAGCACCTGCCCGGTCCGCCTGGTGGAGAGGATGCGATTTCCGTTGCGAATCGATACCTACCTGATTAGGTTTCGAGTTGCAACTAGAAACTTACATTGCGGTCGCGATTGGAGTATGAAACAAAGCGTCATGGAAAAACTTCGCGAATCCCTCGCCGATCTGGCCGCCTGCGGCCTTCCCTGTGCGCTTGAAGCGATGGGGGAGCGATGGTCGTTCATGATCCTGCGCGCCGCGTTCAACGGCATCCGCCATTTCGAGGATTTCCTCGAATCGCTCGGCATCGCGCGCAATATCCTCTCCAACCGGCTGTCGCGGCTGGTCGAGGCTGGCATTCTGAAGCGCGAGCACTGCGCGGATGACCGCCGCCGGATCGAATACCGGCTGACGCCCAAGGGCCTCGATCTGCTCCCCGCCATGCTGGCGCTGCGACAGTGGGGCGAGAAGTGGGAAATGAACGTGCCGGCCAATCCGGTGCTGTGCGATTGCCGCGACGGTCTGCCGATCGCGCCGATCACTATCCGCGCGCATGACGATCGCGTTCTGGCGGGCGAGGATCTGATCTGGCGCGAATGGCGCGACGTCGAGGCCAGCGCCGAGGCGGCGAGCACGACCCACCGCGCTTTCGTCCGCCCCTGAAAAAGCGGGCCGCCGCCCGGCCCGGGTCCTGGGGGCAGGAGCCTCGGGTTGGCGGCGACCCTTCACGCCGGTCGCGGAGGGGACTGGATTCCGCTGGCCGGAACGTTCCGTATAGTCTTGCCCGGTGAGGCCGCGCGTTCAGCGCGCCGCCACCTTGACCGTGCCGAGGCTGGCCATCGTGCGCTGCGCGGACTGCAACGCATCGCGGTAGCAGCGGCGCGCCGCCATCGCCTCGTTGAGCGGGTGCGGGCCGGTGTTCGTATCGCAGACCGCAGAGGCAGCGCGGCGCAGGCGGCTATCGAGCCGAGCCTGACCCTGCTTCGTGGTGAGATCGAGATCGGCGTAGGGAACAAGGCGGTGCTGCACCGTCAGTTCGGGGTTGGCCGGCGCCTGGGCAGCGGCAGGCTGGGTGCAGAGAACGAGGCCAGCAAGGCCCGCGGCGATCAGAGAAGTCTTGAGCATGGCAGTATCCTTCGCTTGGGTTACACGTTTTGCCTTGCCGCTGCGGGCGGCTGAGCGGAGCATCGGTGGAGCGGGCCGGTCCGGTTCAGGGGGCCTTGCCACCGCCGCATACCCATTCTGCTAGGCGAATCGCGCCGCGCATGCGCGCCGGGCTCGACCGGGCCGCCCGACCTGCCGACAAACCGCGCGGACGCCCGACGAACTGCCGATCCGGGCCCACGAGCGACAGGCGCCGCGCGTCCTCGGGGTGACAGGACCATGCGTGGCGCCTATCCTCTCGCCGGGCATGGCGATTCTGATCATCTTCCTGCTAGGCGTCGGCAACTTCGCGCTGCACCGGGCCATCATGGAAAGCGGCCATCCGCTGCTTGAGCTGATGCCGTGGCTGGACCACGCGCTCAGCCGCGCCCTTTCGCTGGTGATCGAGTTCCTGATGCTGCTCGGCGGGCTGGTGCTGGCATCCGAGGGCATCGTGTGGGGCGCGTTTGCCTATCTCACCTACAGCCTGCTCAATGCGGTTTCGGCTTGGCTTATCCTCTCGGGGCGGGTCTAGAGCGCGCGTCATGACCCGCCTGTTCCATATCAGCGACGTCCATTTCGGGCTGGAAGACACTGCCGCACTGGCCTGGGTGGCCGACTGCGTTGCGCGCGAACGGCCCGATGCCGTGGCCATCACCGGCGATCTCACCATGCGCGCCCGCCACCGCGAATTCGCCGCCGCCGCCGCTTGGATCCGCGCGCTGGACGTGCCGGTCACGGTCGAAGTCGGCAACCACGACCTGCCCTATTTCAACCTCGCCGAGCGTTTTCTCGATCCCTATCGCCGCTTCCGCGCGCTGCAGGCTGCGGTCGGGCACGGGGCCAATCTGCCCGGCCTGGCCCTGATCCCGCTCAAGACGACGGCACGCGCGCAGACCCGGCTCAACTGGTCCAAGGGCCGCGTCGGCGAACGCAGCCTCGCCGCATGCCTTGCCGCGATCGACGCGCTGCCGCCGGGGACCCGTGCGCTTGTCGCCTGCCACCACCCGCTGGTCGAGACGGGAACGCACGGCAAGGCGCTGACCCGCGGCGGATCGCGCGCACTTGCCGCGCTGGCGGGGCGCAGGGTGCTGGCCGTGCTCTCGGGCCATGTCCACGATGCCTTCGATCTGGTGCACGAGACAGAGCAGGGCCCTGTGCGGATGATCGGCGCAGGCACGCTGTCGCAGCGCCTGCGCGCCACACCGGCGGGCTTCAACGAACTGACCTTCGCCGACGGCGCGCTGACGGTGCGCCTGCGCAGCAGGGCCTCCACCTGCACTGGCTAGGCACCGGATCAGAATTATATCTATGGTTATATTTTCATTTACTTTTTTGCATGGACTTCTCACGCAGGCCTTACGGTCCCGCTGAGCATTTCTTTACCTTGGCCCGGATAAAAGCAGGATTTCAGCCGCTCCGCAGTGCCAAGGCCGGGCCCATCTCATTAAGACATTCTCGCGCTCCCGGCCAAATTCGGGCCGCGTATGCTAGCCATGGAAGGCGGCTGCGTCGGCCGGGACATACCGCCGCCCTCTTGCCTTGTGGACACAGTACCAGGAACCCGGCATGATCGACAGTTGGGTAAAATGACCTACAATTCGATAGGTCAAAAGCACAATGGCCACCGCGCGTTGTTCGCGTCCGGTCTCGCCACCCGCGTGTCGCGGGCGCTGCCTTCCTGTTCCTCGCATCGGTACCCCGTCATGCGCCAGCCCTGTTCCATCCGCTACCTGTCGATGAACGACCTTCATCGCGGTGCGCGCGACACCTGGCTCCAGGACGCGTTCACCAATGTGGAATATCACACCTTCGCCGATCTCGAGACGGGCTTCCTTTCGGTGGCCGAGCGTGACTACGCAGTGCTGATCATCGGCGGCAACGACCCGGTGCGCACCGCCCGGTTTCTCAAGGCCAACCGGCCTATCCTCGAGCTCAAGGCAAAGATCGCGCTGATGCACCGCAGCCATGCGATCAAGCGGGCCAAAGTGCTCAACGCCGGGTTCGACGACGTGTTCGACAGCGCGCGGATGAGCCCCGAGGAAGCGCAAGCCCGCAGCGCCGCGATCATCGCGCGCTACCGTGCATCGGCCGATGTGGTGCGCAGCGAGCAGGAGCTGACCGACGTGCTCGGCCGCGTGGCCCACGTGCATCTGCTCGGCAAACGCGAGCGGCAATTGCTGGTACTGCTCACCGCCCGGATCGGCGAACCGGTGACCTACTACCGGCTGAGGACCTCGCTGGGACGTAACAACGAGGAGATATCCTACAACTATCTCAAGGTGCTCGCCTCGAACGTGCGCGCCAAGCTCAAGCCGCCCTATGTGATCCTGCCCAGCGACCACAATGCCTACCGCATCGTCCGGATGAAGGACTGACCCAAGCCTTGGCGCGCAGGCTGTTCCGGCGCCCGACCTTGACTTTCGCCCCCTCGGCGCCTACCTGAATAGGGCTAACGTCGCCTGCGACGGAAATGTCATGCGCCGGATCGTCGATCCGGGCCGGGTTTTCCCCTCTCACGCCACCAGCACCGGCCGCACCGTTTGCGGACGTGTATCCTGTATTCGTGAAAGGAGGCTGTGATGCTCTCAGGCACCAGCTACAATAATACTCCGGCAGGCCGCATGGCCCTTGCTGCGCTTCCCGCCAATCCCCGCACCGCTCCCCATGGGGCTTGCTGAGGCATGGCAAAGGAAGACGTGCTCACCCTCGACGGCCAGATCGACGAAATCCTCCCTGATGGACGCTTCGGCGTGATGCTCGAGAACGAGCACCGGATCATCGCATACACCGCGGGCAAGATGCGCAAGTTCCGCATCCGCTCGATTGTGGGCGACCGCGTGAAAGTGGAAATGACGCCCTACGACCTGACCAAGGGCCGTATCGTCTTCCGCGAGAAAGTTGCAGGCGGCGGCGCCGCGTTCAAGAAGCGGCGCTGAGCCGGCTTCTCTTCAGAGCGCAAGCCCACACCGGCCCGCATGCGGCGCGTGAGAACCCTCGCGCGCGGGCGGGCCACCATACCCTGATAACCGGCGCGCAAGACGCGCCAAGGACCTTATGAAAACGACACTTGCTATCCAACATCCCTTCACGATCAGCCACAGCTTCATGCCAGGCAGCCGCACGCCCGCGCCGACCCGCCCCCGGACCACGACGCGGCGCACCTCTCCGGTGCTTTCGGCCCAGGAACTGCGGCAGATCGTCGGGCAAATGATCGATTGACCGCATCGGCAAGGCGGGCAGCCGGAACCCGGCCCCGCCTGCCAAAACCCCGCCCAGGAGAACCAGCATCATGACCGCGACCGAGGATTTCTACATCCGGCAGGCCGAGCTTTGCAGCAAGGCGGCGGGCGAGACCAAGCTGGCGAATCAGCGCGATACGTTCCTGCGTTCGCAAAGCGCCTGGGAGCAACTCGCCGAACGGGAAAAGTCCACGCAGGCCGCGCGCGTGCTGCGTGAAAGCGAAAAGTCGCAGTCCGGATTGCTGGACGCGGAGTAGAGCCCCGGGCCGGCTTCCGGCCCGGGCTCTCGCTTACTCGGCGGCTTTGCTTGCCTCGGGGGCAGCCGCGCTCGCATCGGCCGCCGGAGCTTCGGCTGCCGGAGCCGCAGCGGCTTCTGCCGCCGGAAGCGGCAGGTTGCTGCCCTGCGAGTTCAGATAAAGGATAACGTCAGCGCGCTGCTGCGGATCTCCGAGGCCTGCGAACGACATCTTGGTACCGGTCGCGTACTTGGCGGGCGAGGTCAGCCACTCATCGAGGCTGGCGAAATCCCACTTGCCGCCCTTGCCCTTGAGCGCATCCGAGAAGGCATATCCGCCACGGCCCGCAGCCTGGGCTTCGCCGACCACGCCCCACAGGTTCGGACCGATGCCATTGGCCCCGCCCTGTGCGATCGTGTGGCAGGCCTTGCACTTGGCAAAGGTGGCCTCGCCCTTGGCGGCATCGCCCTTGGCCAGACGTACAGCAATCGGTTCGACTGCAGCGGCGCCGCCGGCTTCGGCCTCGACGCCCTCGATCGTGTAGCCCATCTTCGCGGGGCGGTTTTCCTTGTCGGCCAGGTAGTAGTGAGCCGAGAGGCTCGACAGCCCCAGCGCAACGATGCCGCCGAACAAGGTCCAACCGGCAATGGTATTGAAACGATCGTCCATTCCGAGCCCCATATGGAGTTTGCGCCCGCGAGCAGCGCCAAAAGTCGCCGCCGCTCTAGTCACGCCCCCGCGTGGGCGCAAGAGTGATTGCACAGGAGATTGCAAGGGCTTGGCAGACACGTTTCGCCCCAAAGCCGCGCGGCGACAGCTACGAATGGTCCTTGTGGAGCGATGCGGCGCGGCCTAATCGGCTCGCCCATGGCCAGTTACCCCGCACCCGCCGCGCGCCTTGTCGCCGAAATGTCCGCCGCAGCCGCCACCGATCCCGGGCGCGCGGTCGCCTTTCAGGGCGCGCCGGGCGCAAATTCGCATCGCGCCGCGCTGGAAGCCCTGCCGCATTGCCTGCCACTGCCGTGCTTCTCGTTCGAGGACGCGCTCGATGCGGTGAAGGACGGGCGCGCCGGACAGGCCATCATTCCGATCGAGAATTCGCAGCACGGCCGCGTCGCCGATATCCACTTCCTGCTTCCCGAGAGCGACCTCGCGATTGTCGGCGAACATTTCATGCCGATCCACGCCTGCCTCATGGGGATGGGCCCCGGCCCCTTCACCCACGCCTACAGCCACCCGCAGGCGCTCGGCCAGTCGCGCCATTACCTTCGCGCGCGCGGCATCGTGCCGATGTCGCATGCCGATACCGCCGGCGCCGCCGCCTATGTCGCCGAGCTCGGCGATCCCGCCATTGCCGCGATCGCCCCGCGCATCGCCGCCGAGCTCTATGGCCTCGCCCTCGCCGCCGAGAACATCGAGGACGCGCACGACAACATGACCCGCTTCGTCATGCTCGCACGCGAACCGCTCGATCTGTCGACGATCACCGGCACCGCCATCACCACCTTCGTGTTCGAGGTGCGCAACATTCCCGCTGCACTCTACAAGGCGCTGGGCGGCTTTGCGACCAACGGCGTCAACATGACAAAGCTGGAAAGCTATCAGCGCGGAGCAAGCTTCGCCGCCACCGCCTTCTTCGCCGATATCGTCGGCGCGCCGGGCGAGCCGGCGGTCGATCGCGCGTTCGAGGAGCTGGAGTTCTTCGCCAAGGACCTGCGCATTCTGGGCACCTACCCGCTGGAGCGGGCGCGCGGGTAAAGGCCTGAAAGGGCAAGTGTCGGGCGCCGTTCCGGCGCGATAATCGCTTGCCCGATCCCCGGCGGCCATGCGACCACTGTCAACCGTGGCAGGAGCACCGGGACCGGAAACCGCCGATGCAGGCGAACGCGCGTGGACTGCCGCGCGTGCGATGCGCGAGATTCAATACGCGCCCGTTCCGCCCTATCAGCCGCCGAAAAGCGATCCGCCCGAATGGCTGGTCGCGGTGCTGCGCTTCCTCGCCGATCTGTTTGCACCGCTCGGCCGTTTGCTGGGCACAAGCTGGAACGGGGTCGAGATCGTGCTGGCCGCGCTGGCCGTGCTCGGCGCACTGTGGATCGTCTGGACGCTCTACCAGCGCTGGCGGCTGGAGCGCGCAGCAGCCGTCCCTGCCGCCGCGCGTCCGGTGATCGACCGCGCGCTTGCGCTCGCGCTGCTGGAGGATGCCGACGCGCTCGCCGCCGAGGGCCGGTTCGGCGAGGCGGCCCGCCTGCTTCTCCAGCGCAGCGTCCACCATATCGCCGCAGCCCGGCCGGACTGGCTCAGCCCGTCAAGCACTGCGCGCGAGATCGGCATGATCCCTGGCCTTCCCGCCCAGGCGCGGCAGTCCTTCGCGGTGATCGCGCGCGAAGTCGAGCGCAGCCTCTATGCCCTGCGCGCACTCGCGGCCGACGACTGGCACCGCGCGCGCGAGGCCTATGCCGCCTTCGCGCTGGCCGATCTGGGGCCCGGGCGATGAACGGCGCAACGTTCGGCCGGGGCACCACGCTTGGAATCGTACTGATCGGCGCGCTCGCCTTTTTCGCGGTGCTCTACTGGGTCGGCACCGGCGGCGGCGCGACCAACAACGGCGGCGGCCATGTCGCCGGGCGAGGGCTCAACGGCTATGCCGGGCTTGCCGCGATGCTCGAGGCCGACGGCGTGACCGTGCGCCGCGCCCGCGCCAAGGCCGCGCTCAAGGAACAAGGCCTGCTCGTGCTGACGCCGCCCGCCGATGCGAAGGGCAGCGACATTGCCGAGATCATCAATGCGCGGCGCACGATTGGCCCGACGCTCGTCGTCACGCCGAAATGGCGGGCCTTCCCCGACTTCGGCAACCCCGCCAGCCGCCGCGGCTGGACCCGGATCGAAGGCACCCAGCAGCCCACTTGGAAGGGCTACCACGACGACGTCGCCGTAGGCTTCGTCAAGGCCAAGGGAACCGGCTGGACGGGTTCCGGGGCGCTCGACGCATTGCGCGGCCCCTTGCCCGATAACCGCACCGTGCAGGCAGGCGAGGGCCCTGGGCTCGAAGCGCTGATCGAAACGCCGGGCGGAAGCATTCTCGCCGGCTATCTCACCCGAGACGGCAGCAATCCGGCACTCGAGCACTGGATCCGCATGGAGCGCAGCCCGCCGCAGCCCACCATGGACAGCGCTGGCGAGGATGAAACGGATGAGGACGATTCGGGCAGCCCCTATACCACCAGCTACCCTGTCGTGCTGGTGTTCGAACCCGACCTCCTCGACAACTGGGGCCTCGCCAACCGCGAAACCGGGCTCATGGCCCGCCGCCTGATCCACGCCGCTGCCGGCGGGCAGCCCGAGAGTGTCACCTTCGACCTCACGCTCAACGGCCTCGGCGCCAGCCGCAATCTCCTCACGCTCGCCTTCGAGCCGCCGTTCCTCGCTGCCACGCTCTGCCTTGTCATGGCGATGTTCGCTGCGGGCTGGCGCAGCTTCAATCGCTTCGGCCCGCCGCGCGCCGCAGGGCGCGAGATTCCACTGGGCAAGACCATGCTGGTGCGCAACACCGCCGGCCTGATTCGCCGCTCCGGACGCCTGCGTCTTATCGCCGGGCCTTATGCCGATGCCTCGCGCGAGCGGCTGGTCATTGCGCTCGGCCTGCCGCGAGGACGCACCCTGGCAGAGACCGAAGCCGCGATCGACCGCCTCCAGGCCCGGCTCGGCAACACCGGCCCGCGCTATTCCGAACTTGCCGCGCGCCTGCGCGTGGCCCGCCGCAGCACCGACGTGGTGCTGCGCGCCGCTGCCCTGCAACGCCTCGAAAGGGACCTTACCGCATGAACCTCGACAATGTCCGCGACATGGCGGGCGCCATCCGCACCGAAGTGGCGAAGGCCGTGGTGGGTCAGGACGGCGTGGTCGATCACCTGCTGATCGCGCTGCTTGCAGGCGGCCACGTGCTGCTCGAAGGTCCGCCGGGCACCGCCAAGACCCTTCTCGCGCAGAGCTTCGCGGCGACGCTCGGGCTCGATTTCGGGCGTATCCAGTTCACGCCCGACCTCATGCCGGGCGATATCCTCGGCTCCAACCTGTTCAACTTCCAGACCAGCCAGTTCACCCTCACGCGCGGGCCGATCTTCCACGAACTGCTGCTGGGCGACGAGATCAACCGCACCCCGCCCAAGACCCAGGCCGCGCTGCTCGAGGCGATGCAGGAGCGCCGCGTCACGCTCGACGGAGAGACGTACGCGCTGTCCGACCGCTTCATGGTCGTCGCCACGCAGAACCCGATCGAGAGCCAGGGCGTCTACCCTTTGCCTGAAGCGCAGCTAGACCGCTTCCTGTTCAAGCTCCTGGTCGATTATCCCTCGGCCGAGGAGGAAGCCCAGATCGTCACGCGTTACGGCGCCGGACGCGGCGCACCGAGCCCTGAGAAGCTTGGCGTGACGGCAGTGACCGCAGGCGATGCCATTGCCGAAGCGGTGGCGGCATGCGCCACCGTCACCATGGGCGAGACGGTGGTCGATTACATCGTCCGCCTCGTTCGCGCGACGCGTGAGAGCGCAGACCTGGCCGCCGGGGCAAGCCCGCGCGCCGCTGTCGTGCTCGCCGGCGCTGCCCGTGCCCGCGCCGCGCTCGACGGGCGCGACTATGTCATTCCCGACGACGTCAAAGCGCTTGCCATCGCGGTGCTGCGCCACCGCATGCTGCTCAGCCCCGCCGCCGAGATCGAGGGCCGCGCCGCCGAGACCATCGTAGCCGACCTGATCCAGCGCACCGAAGCGCCGAGGTAGTCCGTGCGCCTGCGCTGGCCCTTCCCGGTCTTCTACCCTTCGGCCCGCGCTGCGGTGCTCCTCGCGCTTGCCGCGCCGCTCGCGCTGGTCGTCGCCGCAGCCTCACCGGGGGCGTGGATCGCCGCTCCCGCGCTCGGCGGCGCGCTGCTCGTGATGGTTCTGCTCGATGCGCTGCTCGCGCCGATGCTGGCAGACCTGCGCGTGATCGTGCCCGATGGCGGCGAAGTGGGGGCGCCGATCGCGCTCACCTTGCTCGCCGGTTTCCGCGCCGAGGCGCCGCGCGCCGCACCCCAAGCCGCGCTTGCGCTCGATCCGCGCCTGGCTCCCGGTGGCCGGCTGGTCGCCCGGCTGACGCGCGACAACGGCGCATGGAGCGCACGGATCGAGACCACGCCCACGCGGCGCGGCACCGGGCCGGTCACGGCTGTCTGGCTACGTTGGGAAGGCCCGCTTGGTCTCGCCTGCAGGCAGGTGCGGCGCGATCTGGCCGAGGTGATCCGAATCCGCCCCAATATCGCCCCGGCGCGCAGCCCGGCGCTGCAACTGTTCCTGCGCGATGCCCAGTTCGGCATGGTCGCGCGGCGCATCCGGGGTGAGGGCACCGAGTTCGAAGCGCTCGCCGAGTACGAGCCCGGCATGGACCGCCGCCGCATCGACTGGAAGAGTTCCGCCCGTCACGCCCGGCTCTATGCCAAGGAGTACGAGACCGAACGCAACAACCAGATCGTCTTCGCGTTCGATTGCGGGCAGACGATGTGCGAGCCGATCGGCGGCCTCCCCCGCATCGACCGCGCCGTCACCGCCGCGCTCACCACCGCGTGGATCGCCTTGGGCGCGCAAGACCGCGTCTCGGTCTACGGCTTTGCCGCAAGGCCGCAAGTGATGAGCCCCTTTGTCACCGCCCCGCGCGATTTCCGCCGCCTGCAGGATGCCGCCGCCGCGCTCGACTACAGCACCGAGCAGCCCAACTTCACCCTTGCGTTGTCCACGCTGGCAGCGCGGCTGCGACGGCGCTCGCTGGTCGTGGTCTTCTCCGAATTCACCGACCCCACCAGCGCCGAGATGATGATCGAATCGATGCGCCGCCTGGTCGAGCGGCACCGCGTGATCTTCGTCGTGATGGCCGATGCCGAGCTTGCCGATTTCGTCAGCGCGCCGGTCAAGACCGCGCAGGATGCGGCGATGGCCGTCACCGCGACCACCTTGCAGCACCAGCGCACGCTCGTACTCCAGCGCCTGCGCCGCGCCGGGATTCTTGTGGTCGAGGCGCCGCACCAACACATCGGCAACCGCCTGCTCGATGCCTATCTCACCGTGAAGCGCGCCGGGAGCCTCGGATGAACGCCCATGCCCCCACCCTGATCGGCCGCCTCGGCACCTGGTTCAGCCCCGCCGCCACTGCCGAGATCGCCGCCGCCGAAGACGCCGCATTGCGCTCGGACCGCTTCCGGCTGGAGCGCGAGGGCGAATGGAAGCGGCTCGAGGCCATCGTCGCGCGGATCGAGCGCGGGCGGCTCCGAAGCGTTCCCGACGAAGACCTGCTCGCGCTCCCCGCGCTCTATCGCACCGCCGTTTCCAGCCTTGCCGTCGCGCGCGAAACCTCGCTCGACCGCGAAACGCTGCTCTGGCTCGAAGGACTCACCCGCCGCGCCTGGTTCATCGTCTATGGTCCACGCGCCGGTCTTGGCGACTGGCTCATGCGCTTCTTCGGCGGCGGCTGGGGCGCCAGCGTGCGCGCGCTCGGGCTTGATCTCCTGATTGCGCTGGCGCTCATGGTCGCAGGCACCGTGGCCGGCTGGCTGCTCGTGGCGAGCGATCCCGATTGGTACTATGCGCTCATGCCCGGCGGGATGGCCGATGCCCGCGTGCCTGGCGCAAGCCGCGCGGTTCTTATGGGCACCCTGTTCGGCAAGCAGAACGAGACCGGCCTCGCTGTCTTTGCTGCCTCGCTCTTTTCCAACAACACTCAAGTCTCGATCCTCGCCTTCGCGCTGGGTTTTGCCTTCGGCCTCCCGTCCGCTCTGCTGCTGATCCAGAACACCGCGCTGCTGGGCTCGCTGCTCTGGCTTTATCACGGACAGGGTCTGACGCTCGAGCTCGTCGGTTGGCTCTCGGTCCACGGCACGACCGAGCTTTTCGCGATTCTGCTCGCGGGCGCCTCGGGTATCCATATCGGCCGTGCGATGGCCTTCCCCGGCGAGGCAGCGGTGCTCGAAGCGGCCGCCGCAGCCGGACGGCGCACTGCCCAGGTCATGGCCGGCGTTGTGCTCATGCTGATCGTGGCGGGGCTGCTCGAGGGCTTCGCACGCCAGTTGATCGACAACACTGCAGGCCGCCTCATCCTGGGCGGCTTCATGCTGGTGTTCTGGATCGGCTATTTCTTCGTCTGGCGCGGGAATGCCAAAGCGGGAGCCGGCGCCTGATGGCACGCCGCCCGTCTACCAGCCGTGAGCGCACGGTCATCACGCCCGAAGGCGTGGCGCTGACCTTCATGCTGGCGACACGCGGCGCGCGGGCGGCGGCTTTGCTGCTGGATCTCGCGATGATCGGCACGGCGATGATTGTCACCAGCCTTGCGTTGATCTGGATTGCCGGGGGCATCGGCGTCAAGATCGAGGATCTGGAGTCTGCTGGCCCAAAGGCGCGCGCGCTGCAGGCGCTCGTCATCGTCTGGATCATCGCGATGTTCCTGCTGCGCAACGCATGGTTCCTGTTCTTCGAACTGGGCCCGCGCGGTGCCACGCCGGGCAAGCGCATCGCCGGCATCCGCATTGCCGCGCGCGGCACCGATCGCCTCACCACCGAGGCCGTGATCGCGCGCAACATTGTCCGCGACATCGAGTTGTTCATGCCGATCGTGTTCATCGGCGGCGCCTTCGCGGCAGACGGCGACAGCGACGTTGCGAGCTGGGCAGGCACCGTCTGGTTCCTCATCTTCGTGCTTTTCCCGTTCTTCAACCGCGATGCACTGCGCTGCGGCGACGTTATCGCGGGCACCTGGGTGGTCGAAGCCTCGCGCCGACGACTGGGTCAGGCGCTCTCGGTCGCCGCGCCCGAACTTGCGGAAAGCACGGCGGAGCGCTTCGTCTTTTCCCCTGCCGAGCTCGCCGTCTATGGCGAGTTCGAACTTCAGACGCTGGAGCGCGTGCTGCGCGAAGGGCGCGGGCCGGGCATCGACGATGTCGCCGATGCGATCAGCCGCAAGATCGGCCGCCCGTTCCCATACGGTGAGGAGCGCGCGTTTCTCGAGGCCTACTACCTGCAGCTGCGCGCCCAGCTTGAACAGGGCCTGCGTCTCGGCCGACGCAAGGCGGACAAGTACGCGGCCTGAGGGCGCTGCCGCGTGCCGGCCTCAGGCCATTGGCAGGAAGCAGCCCGAATCGATCGCCAGCCGGACTGCCTCAACCGAATTCTCGACACCGAGCCGGCGCACGAGGTTAAGCCGGTGCACTTCGACTGTGCGGCGGCTAAGACCGAGCGTCTCGGCAATCTCACGGCTGGTGTGACCGGCAAGCACACCGGCGAGTACTTCGCGTTCACGGCGCGAGAGGCTTTCGATACGGCGCCGCGCGGACGCAACGCGTTGGCTGTCGTCCATCAGTACGGACAGCCCCGCGGTGGCGGTCAAGATCGCGTCAGCCATATCGATTTCCCGGCATGGCCAGTCGAGCAGGTCGGCAACACCGCGCCGCACCAGATCGGCCGCGCGCTTCGCCTTGAGGCTGTCGGTGTAGACAACGCAGCGCATCGGCTGGAAGCGCCCGCAACCGAGCACGCGCTCGACGACCTCCTCCTCGTCGCCCACCATGGCGATGACCGCCCGAGTGCCGTGGAACGGGCGGACTTCGTCGGGAGCCATGGAACGCGCGTGGTAACCCATAGCGTTTACGAAGCGGGACACCTTTTCACGGCGGCCGAGAGCGGAATCGATTACCCAGATTTCAGGGTCTTGAACGACCATTTTTGCGACTTCCGAAGGGCTTGAGCAATGCGATGCCCCATACTTAAGCCGCCTCCGGGCGAATTGAATCTGAATCGGTGCCGAATTCGCAGGCTAGACCCGCCATTCGATGCCGTTCCGGCAGCAGTCCATGAAAGAAGCGAGCCGTAGCAGGCAGATGCACCTGTGCTGCAGCTCCAGTGGTGTAAGGCAGAGCGTGGTCCCGACCGGCTGTTATCCCAGCAGCCAGAACGCCGTCTTGATAGCGACATGCCAGATCAGGCCGCTGGAGACGATGATTGCACAGAGAATGATGTAGTCGGAAAAATCGAGTTTTCTGTCGCGGCCGTCCATGGACATTCTCCCCGCGCACAAGGGCTGTGCGCGACCCATTTTCGCCCGAATCTTGCTTCGCCGGGCCTCATTGTTAATCTTTTATGTCAATTTCGTAGCGACTGCCAGAGGTCCCAACGCCAGAACGGATCAACTACGGCAGAAATTGCTGTCAATAGGATCCGATCACCGGCTGTCCCGCCGCAAGTACGAGCTTGGCCGGTGCTAATTGCCGACCATCTTGCGCCGCACGTCGGCCAGCAGGGTCTTCATCGACTGGAACGCGGCATCCTCGATGTTGAGCAGGTCGCGGCGCCGGTCCCGGGGGTCTTTCCAACGCCGCACCATGTCCATGTCGACAAGGCTGCGGACATAGCGCAGCGCCGTACTGAAGGGCAGGTGAGTCGCGGTACAGGCGCTGGAGACGGGCACGCTTTGCCCCTGAATCCGTGCGGCCGTAAGCTCGAGCAGGATGTCCCAGCAAGGGTCGGCGAACAGACCCTGTTCGAAATACTCCGCGCGCTGGTCGCTGGTTCGCTTGAGCGTGCGCGCCACTGCCAGCAGTTCCGCGTCGCTCGCTGCCACCTGCTCAGCAGGCAACGGCTGGGGCGCCACGCTTGCCTCGGCGACCGGACCAGGCTCGCCCTCCGCGTCACTGCGCAGTCGCACACGGGCCTGCTGCTCACCGAGCGATCGCGCCGCCCGGCGAAGCGCGGCGGAAAGGTTCGCCGCCGAAACCGGCTTGGTCAGGAAATCGGATGCCTGGAACCGCATGGCCTGGACCGCGATGTCGAGACTGGCATGGCCGGTCACCACGATCATCACGATCGGGCGCAGCGACGCAAAACGGCAAGAGACTTCCTCAAGCAGTTCCATCCCGCCCATGCCCGGCAGATGGAGGTCGGTGAGCACGATGCCGATCGATGTCTGCTGGCCCAGCAGGCGCAGCGCCGTCGGCACGTTGTTCACCAGCACCGGTTCGTAGCCCAGGCTGGTCAGCAGCTCGCCATAGGCCGCCAGCGTCGCGCTATCATCCTCGACGACGAGCACCTGTGCGCCGGAATCGCTATCCTCGCCAACTGCTGTCATGGATTTGTCAATCAGCATATTATGGTCTGCTTGGATTGGAGCGGCTCTGTTACTTTCGTAAGCACCGGGCCGCTGGGGTACAACCAGAATGGATTCGGTGTGGCACCTTTTGTGAAACGTAACGCCACGTTAGTGCGGGACTGGCGCCTATGTCGCTAAATCGGGTATAGAAACCGCCGCTACGGCACAATCAAAGATCCGGACTAGCAAAGTTCCGGACAGGGGGAACAGAATTGCAAGCAACCGACGAGCGGCGCACGCTGGTTCACGCGCTCAATCAGCCTGTCAACGTCATACGCCTGACCATCGCCAACATGGGGACGCGGCTACTTCCCGGACTCGATGGCGATGACCGCAGCTATCTCGTCGACCGGCTGGCGGTGATCGAAGCTCAGATCGAGCACTATGTCGCAATCACCGAAGCGTTCGAACGCGGCGCGGCAGCAGCGCAGCCGGTAGCGGACCGGGAATCCTGAGCCGGGCAATCGCCCTGCCCGACCCCATAGAGAAAGCAACCGCACCGCTCATGTATGGCCTGATCCACCGCTACCTCAAGGACCACATCATCGAAACCGAGGGCGATTCGATGTGGGCGGCGATTGCCGCCGAACTGCACATCAGCCCTACCGAACTCATCAGCCAGGAGATGTACGACGACGCGCTCACCTACGAGCTGGTCGGCGTCGCCTCGCGCAAGATGGGCCAGCCGATGGACGATTGCCTCGGCGCGTTCGGGCGCTACTGGGTCCGGCGGGTCTCGCAGGATACCTACCGGGCGATCATGGACTTCACCGGCCGCGATCTCGTCACGTTCATCAGAAACCTTGATCGCATGCACCATTCGGTCGTCACCGCAATGCCCCTGGCCCGCGTGCCAAGTTTCGCGCTGACCGAGGAGAGCGAGAGCGAGCTCGTCGTGCGCTACCGGTCCGAACGCTCCGGACTCGAGCCGTTCGTGCTTGGGTTGCTCGAGGGCCTGCTTGACCGGTTTGGCCTCAACGGCACGGTCGAGCGCGCGGAAAACCACAACAATGCCGCGCATTTTCGCATCACGCTGAAAGCCGCATAGAACCAATGCAGCGCCTCTCGCTCGATGCCGAGGTCATCAGGAGCCTGTTCCCGGCCTATCTCCTGATCGACACCGACGGGCGCATCATATCGTTCGGCGCCTATTACCGCCGCCTGCCGCAATTCGCAGACACCAGGCTGAACCTGTTCGAGATCTTCACCTGCGAAACCCACGAGGATATCGACGCGTTCCGGCGCCTGCCTCCGGCGGGCGAGCCGATCCGGCTCCACTGCCGCTCCAGCGACACCATGCTTCAGGGCATTGCTGTGCCCGTCGCGCAGGGCTTCCTGCTTGCGGTCAACCTGATCCCGACCGCAGCAGGCATTGCGCGGGGCCAGTTCCAGCTCAACGATTTCGGGCTTGCCGATCCGCTCGCCTCGGGAATGCCGGCGCTCATCATGCAGCAGGCTTCGCTCGACGATGCGCGCAAGAGCGCGCAGGATCTCGCGCTCGAGCAGGAGCGCACCACCATGGTGCTAAGCCGGGTCAGCCGCATGGCCGGCTATATCGCGCATGATTTCAACAATTTCCTCTCGATCATCGGGCTCAATTGCGATCTCCTTCTCAAGGACAGTACGCTCGGCCCGCAGCACTTGCCCAAGCTGCAGATCATCCAGGACACGGTCCGCCGGGCCTCGGCGACAACATATTCGCTGATGACGCTGGCGAAGCTCCGGCATGATTCGCGCGCCCGCATCGATGTCGACGAACTGATCAAAACCAACCTCAGCTTTCTGCGCACCGTCGCCGGGCACGACAACGTGCTGGCGGTGGATCTTGCCGCAGAAGGCTCCCGCGTCGAAGTAGCCGCTGGTGCGCTGCTCAACGGCCTGATAAATCTCGTGATCAACGCGCGCGACAGCTTCGCAGCGGCCGGCCGGATCACGATCTCGACCTGGCCAGACACGCCGGCCGGCGAGCAGCTGCTGTCGATCACCGTCAGCGACAACGGCAGCGGCATGTCCGCAGAGACTGCGCGCCAGGCCTTCGAGCCGCTGTTCTCGACCAAGGCCACCGGCAACGGCATGGGCCTTGCCTCGGTGCGTGAGTTCTGCCGCGAGATGGGCGGGGATGCCGCGCTCCAAACCGCGCCGGGCATTGGCACCGTGGTCACGCTGTGGCTTCCGATTGTCGACGCGGTGCCGAAAAAGTGGGACCTTGCACTGCCTAACGCTGCCCCGGATGCCAGCCCCGACAGCGACGGTCCCGCGAAGCCCACCGCGTTGGTCGTCGAGGACGAGCGCCACGCCCGCGAGGCGCTGGGCGAACTGCTCGCCGATCTTGGGTTCCGGGTGCTGTCGGCGGCCAACGCCGACGAGGCGATTGCACATCTCGAGAGGGGCAGCGTCGATCTTCTGCTGGCCGATGTCGTCATGCCGGGCATGAGCGGGATCGAGCTCGCCCACTGGGCCGAGGCGCGCGGGCTGGCCGCCAAGATCGTGCTGATGAGCGGCCATCTCCCCGATGCTCAGGCGATGGCCGACAACTGGCAGTTCCTGCGCAAGCCGCTCAATGCCCAGCGCATCCGCGATCTGGTGGTCGGAGCGTCCGGCGACTAGACCCCCGCCGGTTGACCCCGTCCGGTCAATCGCCGCCGAACACGCCGATCTCGCGCCGTCCACCACTGTCCGCGCGTGCGCGGAACAAGCCCGGCGTGGTGAAGGCAAAGCCGGTTTCTCCGCCGGGCGTTGCGTAGATCACACCGCCAACGCCGCCCATCGCGCCCACTTCGGCCAGCACTGCCTCGGTCGCGGCCTGTGCCGGTTCGCCGCCCATGCGAATGCGTGCGCAGATCTCGTGCGCCACCCCCGCGCGGATGAACTGCTCGCCCGAGCCGGTGCAGCTCACGGCCGCCGCGCGGTCATCGGCATACGTACCCGCACCGATCAGCGGCGAATCGCCGATCCGCCCCCAGCGCTTGCCAGTCAGCCCGCCCGTCGAAGTCGCCGCCGCGACATGCCCGGCCGCATCCACTGCCACTGCACCCACGGTCCCGTACTTCAGCCCCGCATCGAACCAGCCGAGTTTCTTGGCCTTCAGCTCCTGCAACTGCCGCCAGCGTTCCTCGGTCGCGAACCAGTCGGGATCGACCTGCTCAACCCCCTGCTCACGCGCAAACTCCTCGGCGCCCGCGCCGCTCAGGAATACATGCGGGCTCTGCTCCATCACCGCACGGGCGAGCCGCACTGGATTGCGCGTATGCGTCACCCCGCAGACCGCGCCTGCCATCCGCCCCGCGCCCTCCATCACCGCCGCATCGAGCTCGTTGGTACCGTGATAGGTAAACACCGCGCCGCGCCCGGCATTGAAATGCGGATCGTCTTCCAGCACTGAAACCGCCGCACAGACCGCTTCCAGCGCGGTCCCGCCTGCCGCCAGCACGCGCGTGCCCGCATCGAGCGCGGCGCCCAGCGCCAGCTCGTGCTCGGCGGCGGACGCCGCGTCCATCGTCTCGGGCGTCATCGATCCGGCCCCGCCGTGGATGGCAAGAGCCCAGCGGCCGGTTTCACTTGTCTCGATCATGAGCTGCGCGATAGCAGATCGCATCGGCAAGACCAGCGAGGGACGTAACGTGGAAGGCTTGGCAATCGCGGAAGACGATCTTTCCGGCGAGGACGTGCAGGAACTTGTCGCGCTGCACCTTGGCGGGATGCACGCCGCAAGCCCCGCCTGCAAAGTCCACGCCCTGCCGCTTGAACAGCTGCGCCAGCCCGGTGTCACGTTCTACACCGCGCGCGTCCATGGCGAGCTCGCCGCAATGGGTGCGATAAAGCATCTGGATGATGCACACGGCGAACTCAAATCGATGCGCGCCGCACCCGAATGGCGCGGCAAAGGCGTCGGCGAGGCGATGCTGGTGCACTTGCTCGGCGTGGCAGTAGCGCGCGGCTATGCCCGCGTGAGCCTTGAGACAGGCCGAACCGAAGCATTCGCGCCGGCATTGAGGCTGTACGCCAAGTACGGCTTCGAAACTTGCGAGGCTTTTGCCGACTACGAGGTCGATGAATTCAGCCAGTGCCTGACGCTCCAGCTTGCGCCCTAGCCAAAGCCCTCCGCCGCAGGATCAATTCCCAGCCCGTTAAGCCGCAACATCTTCAAGCAAAACAGTTCGCGTCGCTTGGGTGTTAAGACATTCCGCGCCGAATGTCTCGAATGGGGAAAGCATTTGAGCGCCACCATTCAACATGGTTAATCACATTGCTTCGGCTCGAACCTACCGCTAGCCCACCTTCAATTGCACATGTCTGCACGAAGGATCGAAAATGGGCGTTTATGGTGGTGACTCTGGTGCCAATACGCTCACCGGCAACGGCGCGGATACGATATACGGCAATGGCGGCGACGACATCATCTCGTCGGGCAACGACGACGACGCACTTATCGGCGGGACTGGCAACGACACTCTCACCGGCGGCAGCGGCAAGGACATCTTCGTCATCGACAGCTACCGCTTCGACAAGGACGTGATCACCGATTTTCTGATCGGCACGGACAAACTCGATCTCTCGGCGCTGGGGATGGCGGATATCGCCACGATTACACCCTATCTCAGCCAGATCGGCAACGACGTGGTCTTGAGCATCGCCATCGCCGGTGATGTCCAGTCGGTCACCCTGCAGAACATCAAGCTGGCGGACCTCCTGGCATCGCCCGGCTCGTTCGTGTTCAATCCCTTGGCCGACCAGGTCATCTGGGAGGGCACCTCGGCGCGCGATGTGCTGTTCGGCGGCAAGGGTGCGGACGTTCTGCGCGGGTTCAGCGGCAACGACGACCTCAATGGCGGGGCAGGGAGCGACGTGCTGGACGGAGGCTTCGGCGACGACCTCTTGCGCGGCGGAGCGGGCAAGGATGTCTTCGCATTTGGCGACCGCCAGTTCGGATCCGACACGATCAAGGATTTCGTGCTGGGCACCGACCGGATCGATCTGCGCGTCTTTGGCATCGGCGACATGGCGACGCTGACGCCCTATCTCAGCCAGATCGGCAACGATGTGGTCATCCAGACCGCGTTCGGCGGCAACCGTGAAGCCATCACGATCGCGAATGTCACGATCGCCGACCTGCTGGCTCATCCGGCAGCCTTCATCTTCAACACCGCCAAGGCCCCGCTTGTCGTCAACGGCACCGAGGGTAGCGACGTGCTGTTCGGCGGCAGGGGCGCCGACGCCCTGTTCGGCGGCAACGGCAGCGACGACCTGGATGGCGGCGCCGGTAATGACATTCTCCACGGCGACGCGGCCAGCGACAGCCTGCGCGGCGGGGCGGGCAACGATTTGTTCGTGTTCGACGGACGACAGTTCGGCAAAGACTCGGTCGTCGATTTCACCCTCGGCAAGGACCGGATCGATCTGCGCAATCTCGGCGTCAGCGATATTGCGATGCTGCAGCCGTTCATGAGCCAGATCGGCAACGATGTCGTGATCAAGACCTTCTTCGGCGGCGAGCAGGAGAGCATCACCATCCGCGGCGCCAGTCTCGCCACACTGAGCGCCTCGCCGGACGCCTTCGTGTTCAACACTGCGGCAGACAAGCTGGTGGTTGGCGGAACCAATTCAAACGACATGCTGTTCGGCGGCAAAAGTGCCGATACGCTGTTCGGCTATGCCGGCTTCGACACGCTGGTTGGCGGGAAGGGCAACGATATCTTCATCGGCGGGGCCGGCGACGACACGCTTTACGGCGGGCTCGGTGCCGACCGCTTCGTGCTCGGCGTGGACGACGGCTACGACACGATCATGGATTTCAGCCATGCCCAGAAGGACCGCATCGACCTTCGCAGCATCGATCCCGGCGCGGAATACGGGGACCAGAAGCTCACCGTGGTGTCGGGCGACTTCACCGCCGCCGGGCAGGTGAGCCTGTTCACGCACGGCGGCATCACCACGATTTACCTGAACCTCGACGACAACCTCAAGACCAATGAGATTGCAATCGACGTGCATTCCGATGCGGCATTCACGGTTGCCGATATTCTGCTCTGATTAGGGCTGTTCCGGCCGCTTGTTGTGCAAAAAGAAAGGCCCCGCATCGCTGCGGGGCCTCTTCATTACACAGCCAATGGCCCGATCACAGCTTGCCGGTAAGCTCCGGCACCAGCGTGAACAAATCGCCGACGAGGCCGATATCCGCGACCTGGAAGATCGGGGCATCTTCGTCCTTGTTGATGGCGATGATGGTCTTGCTGTCCTTCATGCCCGCAAGGTGCTGGATCGCGCCCGAGATGCCGACGGCGATGTAGACTTCCGGCGCGACAATCTTGCCGGTCTGGCCGACCTGGTAGTCGTTGGGCACATAGCCCGCATCGACCGCCGCGCGGCTGGCGCCAACACCAGCGCCGAGCTTGTCGGCGAGCGGGATGATCACGCTCTGAAAGGTTTCCGCATCCTTGAGCGCGCGGCCGCCCGAGACGATGATCTTGGCCGAGGTCAGTTCCGGACGCTCGCTCTTGGCGATTTCCGAACCGAGGAAGGTCGACGTTCCGGCATCGCCCGCAGCCGCCACGGCTTCCACCGCAGCCGAACCGCCGGTGGCGTCTGCCTTGGCAAAGGCAGTGCCGCGCACGGTGACGACCAGCTTGGCATCGGTCGATTCAACCGTCGCGATCGCGTTGCCGGCATAGATCGGGCGGGTGAAAGTCTTGGGGCCTTCGACCGAGAGAATGTCCGAAACCTGCATCACATCGAGCAGCGCGGCAACGCGCGGGGCGATGTTCTTGCCGGTGGTCGTGGCGGGCGCGACGAACACGTCGTAGTCGGCCATCAGGCCGGCGACGAGCGGCGCGACGTTTTCAGCCAGCGCGTTGGCATAGGCGGCGTCATCGGCTTTGAGCACCTTGCTCACGCCGGCGATCTGCGCGGCGGCCGCAGCGGCGGCATCGCAGCCCGAGCCCGCGACCAGCGCGGTCACTTCGCCTATCTGCGCGGCGGCCGTAACAACCGCGAGCGTAGCGTCCTTGACCGAGGCGTTGTCGTGTTCGACCCAAACGAGTGTCTTGGACATCAGGCGACTCCCATTTCCTTGAGCTTGGCAACCAGCGCATTGACGTCAGGCACCTTGATGCCCGCGCTGCGCACCGGCGGTTCAGTGACCTTGAGCGTCTTGAGACGCGGCGCGGTATCGACACCGTAATCTTCCGGCGTCTTGCTCGCGAGCGGCTTCGACTTCGCCTTCATGATGTTGGGCAGCGAAGCATAGCGCGGCTCGTTGAGGCGCAGGTCGGTGGTGACGATCGCGGGTAGCGCCAGCTTGACCGTCTCCAGACCGCCGTCGATCTCGCGCTTCACGACGACGCTGTCGCCCTCGACAGCGATCTCGTTGGCGAACGTGCCCTGCGGACGGCCGAGCAGCGCGGCGACCATCTGGCCGACCTGGTTGGCGTCGTCGTCGATCGCCTGCTTGCCGGTGATGATCAAGCCCGGCTGTTCCTCATCGGCAATCGCCTTGATGATCTTGGCGACCGCCAGCGGCTCGACCTCGGTCTCGCTGACCACGAGGATCGCGCGGTCCGCACCCATGGCAAGCGCGGTGCGCAGGGTTTCCTGCGCCTTGGCCGGGCCGACCGAAACCGCCACGATCTCGGTGACCACGCCCTTTTCCTTGAGGCGAATGGCTTCCTCGACCGCGATTTCGTCGAACGGGTTCATGCTCATCTTGACGTTGGCGAGGTCAACCCCCGTGCCATCCGCCTTCACGCGCGGCTTCACGTTGTAGTCGATCACCCGCTTCACGCAGACCAGGGCTTTCATCGTGTCAGGCCTTTCTCAATCTTGTGGCGCGCGCATAAGTCGCCCTTACGTAAACGTCAATCTCGCCGCGGGTGCCAATGCAGGAAAGTCAGCCTCGGCATCAAAGCGCCTGCTACTCCATTTCGAGGATGATCGCATCCACTGCAAGGCTCTCGCCCTGCGCCGCGTTCACTGCCTTCACCCGGCCCGATTTCTCGGCGCGCAGGATGTTTTCCATCTTCATCGCCTCGACCACCGCGAGCGGCTGCCCCGCCTCGACCGCATCGCCGACGCCGACATGCAGCGCCACGAGCAGCCCGGGCATCGGGCAGACGAGGTACTTCGACATGTCCGGCGCCACCTTGGCGATCATGTGCCGGGTCAGGGGGGCGATTCGCGCCGGGATCACCGTCAAGTCATGGCTCGCCCCGCGCGTCGTCAGGCGGAAGCCTGCAGCGCGCGACTTGACCTTGACCGTGAGCGGCTTGCCATCGACTTCGGCGGCCACCACCCGGTCGCCCGGCGTGTATTCCAGCGAGATGTCGATCTCATTGCCATCGACGGCAATTGCCTCTTCATCCACCGTCACGGCAAACGTCGCCTCGCCGATGCACACCTGCCACTCGGACGGCGGATCGAGCGTATCGCCCAGCTGCCCATCGACCTGCCGCGCCCGGTCGGCCCGCGCCGTGGCGAGGAAGCCCGCCAAGGCAGCCAGCGAACGCAGCGTTTCCTCGGAAGTTGCCGCGCCGTGGAACCCGTCCGGGTATTCCTCGGCAATAAACCCTGTGGTCAGCTCGCCCGAGCGGAAGCGCGGATGCTGCATGATCGCCGAGACGAAATCGATGTTGTGGCCCAGCCCCTCGATCTCGAACGCATCGAGCGCTTCGATCTGCTTGTCCGCCGCTTCGTCGCGCGTTTCGCCCCAGGTGACGAGCTTTGCGATCATCGGATCGTAGAACATCGAGACTTCGCCGCCTTCGTAGACGCCGTCGTCCACCCGCACACCGTCCACGCCGCGCCGCCCGTTGGCCGCGCCGTCGTCGGTCCAGCCTTCCACCGGCGGATCATAGCGCACCAGCCGCCCGGTCGAGGGCAGGAACCCGCGATAGGGGTCTTCGGCATAGACGCGGTTTTCGATGGCCCAGCCGTCGATGCCGATGTCGTCCTGCGTGAAGGCGAGCTTCTCTCCGGCGGCCACACGGATCATCTGCTCGACCAGATCGATCCCGGTGATCGCCTCGGTAACCGGGTGCTCCACCTGCAGGCGGGTGTTCATTTCGAGGAAGTAGAAGCTCTCGCCGCTCGGGTCCGCGCCCGAAACGATCAGCTCCACCGTGCCCGCCGAATAATAGCCCACCGCGCGGGAGAGCGCGACGCACTGCTCGCCCATCGCCTTGCGCATCTTCGGCGTCACGAAGGGCGAGGGCGCTTCCTCGACCACCTTCTGGTGCCGCCGCTGGATCGAGCATTCGCGTTCGTTGAGGTAGAGGATATTGCCGTGCTGATCGCCGAGGATCTGGATCTCGATGTGGCGCGGATTGAGAATGAACTTCTCGATGAACACGCGGTCATCGCCGAACGAGTTCAGCCCCTCGCGCTTCACCGCCTCGAAGCCCTCGCGCACGTCCTTCTCGTTGTAGGCAAGGCGCATGCCCTTGCCGCCGCCGCCGGCCGAGGCCTTCATCATCACTGGATAGCCGATCTCGTCCGAGATGCGCACCGCGTGCTCGGTATCCTCGATCTCGCCCACGAAGCCGGGGACGACATTGACGCCCGCCGCCTTCGCCAGCTTCTTCGATTCGATCTTGTCGCCCATCGCAGCAATCGCGCCGACGGGCGGCCCGATGAACGCAATGCCCTTGGCCGCCAGCGCCTCGGCAAAGCTCGTGCGCTCCGAAAGGAACCCATAGCCGGGATGCACCGCCTCGGCGCCGGTCAGCTCGCACGCCGCGATGATCTTGTCCGCGATGAGGTACGACTGCGCAGCAGGCGAAGGCCCGATATGCACCGCCTCATCCGCCATCTTCACAAACGGCGCCCGCGCATCGGCATCCGAATAGACCGCGACGGTCTGGATACCCATCCGCCGCGCCGTCTTGATCACGCGGCAGGCAATTTCGCCACGATTGGCGATGAGGATTTTCTTGAACATCAGATATCTACACCTTCAATGACGAAGAGGCGCGAGGAACTCGTCCGGTGGCGGATCGCCGCAACCGGGGCATATTCGGGAGAACTGACGAAGGCTTCGGCCTGCGCCTTGCTCGGAAACTCGACAATGACGACGCGGCCCGAGGGCGGCTCGCCCTCGACGCCGATAAGCGCCCCGCCGCGCGCCACATAGTGCCCGCCGTACTGCGCAATGACCGCAGGGACCGTAGCGCGATAGGCAGCGAACCCTTCCGCATCATGGACGTCGACTTCGGCGACGACATAGCCTTTGGGCGTTTCGGCCACGGGTTTACTCCGCCGCCGCCAGCTCTTCGCCCGCCGGCGGCATATTGTGCCCCAGGAGGCGCAGCATGTCCGCCGCCGCTTCGACCACATTGGTGCCCGGGCCATAGATGCCCTGCACCCCGGCCTCGCGCAGGAAGTCGTAGTCCTGCGGCGGGATCACGCCGCCCGCGACGACCTTGATATCGCTGCGGCCCGCTTCGCGCAGGTGGCGGATCAGCTCGGGGATCAGTGTCTTGTGGCCCGCCGCAAGGCTGGACGCGCCGACTGCATCGACCTCGTTCTCCAGCGCCAGCTTGGCGGCTTCCTCGGGGGTCTGGAACAGCGGGCTGCTCGTCACGTCAAAGCCCATGTCGCCGAACGCCGAGGCAATCACGTTCGCGCCGCGATCATGCCCGTCCTGGCCCATCTTGGAAACGAGCATGCGCGGCGCGCGGCCCAACCGGCGCGTCACGGCTTCCACGCCGTCGAGCACCTGCTGGTAACGTGCGTCGCCGGCGTAATAGGCGCTGTAGACGCCCTTGACCGGCGTGGGGAACGTGCCGTGCCGGCCGAACACCAGCTCCATCGCATCCGAAATCTCACCGAGCGTTGCCCGCTGGCGCGCGGCCTCGACAGCCAGTTCGAGCAGGTTCCCGCCGGTCTTCGCGCCTTCGGTCAGCGCGTTCAACGCCGCGCGGCACTTGGTCTCGTCGCGGTTCTCGCGCACCCATTTCAGCCGCGCGATCTGGCCTTCGCGCACCGCCATGTTGTCCACTTCCAGCGTATCGAGCTTGTCCTCGCTGGCGAGGCGGTACTTGTTGACGCCGACGATCACGTCATCGCCCTTGTCCACCCGAGCCTGACGGCCGGCAGCGGCTTCCTCGATCATCGCCTTGGGCCAGCCTGCCGCCACGGCCTTCGCCATGCCGCCTTCGCTTTCCACCCGCTCGATGATCTCCCACGCCTTGTCGACCAGTTCCTGCGTCAGCGCCTCGATGTAGTACGAGCCCCCGAGCGGATCGACCACGTTGCACATGCCCGTCTCTTCCTGGATCACGATCTGCGTGTTGCGGGCGATGCGCGCGGAGAAGTCGGTCGGCAGCGCGATGGCTTCGTCGAGCGCATTGGTGTGGAGCGACTGCGTGCCGCCCAGCATCGCGGCCATCGCCTCGATCGTGGTGCGGATCACGTTGTTGTAGGGGTCCTGCTCCTGCAAGCTCACGCCCGAGGTCTGGCAGTGCGTCCGCAGCATCTTGCTGCGTTCATCCTGCGCGCCCAGCTGCGTCATCACCCGGTGCCACAGCACGCGCGCCGCGCGCAGCTTGGCCACTTCCATGAAGAAGTTCATGCCGATGGCGAAGAAGAACGACAGCCGCCCGGCAAACTTGTCGATATCCAGCCCGCTCGCAACGCCGTACTTCACGTATTCCATGCCGTCGGCGATGGTGAAGGCGAGCTCCTGCACCTGCGTCGCCCCGGCTTCCTGCATGTGATAGCCGGAAATCGAGATCGAGTTGAACTTCGGCATCTCGCGGCTGGTGTAGCCGAAGATGTCCGAGATGATCCGCATGCTCGGCTCGGGCGGGTAGATATAGGTGTTGCGGACCATGAACTCCTTGAGGATGTCGTTCTGGATGGTCCCGTCGAGCGCGGCGCGCGGCACGCCCTGCTCCTCCCCCGCCACGATGAAGAACGCGAGGATCGGGATCACCGCGCCGTTCATGGTCATCGAAACCGACATCTGATCGAGCGGAATGCCGTCGAACAGGATCTTCATGTCCTCGACAGAGTCGATCGCCACGCCCGCCTTGCCGACATCGCCGACAACGCGCGGGTGATCGCTGTCGTAGCCGCGATGGGTGGCGAGATCGAAGGCAACCGAAAGCCCCTTCTGCCCCGCCGCCAGATTGCGGCGATAGAACGCATTCGATTCCTCGGCGGTGGAGAAGCCCGCATACTGCCGGATCGTCCAAGGCCGCCCCGCATACATCGAAGCGCGCACGCCGCGCGTGAACGGCGCGAAGCCCGGCAGGCCGGGATCAGTCGCCACGTCCTCGGCCGTGTAGAGCGGCTTGACCGCAATGCCTTCCGGTGTCTGCCAGGTCAGGTCCTTGCCCTTGACCTCCTTGGCCGCCGCCTTCTGCCAGTCTTCGATATTCGCCATCGCTCTTTCCTCAATCGTCACCCCGGACTCGATCCGGGGTCCCGCTTTGTCTCAACCCCCGCGCTCCCGAAGGCAGCGGGACCCCGGGTCAAGCCCCGGGTGACGAAGTTTTGTCAGTGAGCGCCCTTCGGCGTCTCCATGATCTCGGTCAGCACCCCGCCCATGTCGCGCGGGTGGACGAAAAAGATCAGCGTCCCATGCGCGCCAATCCGCGGCTCGCCCAACACACGTTTGCCCATGGCCTCGAACTCGGCCTTGGCAGCGTGAATGTCCGGCACTTCATAGCACATATGGTGCTGCCCGCCCGCCGGGTTCTTCTCGAGGAAGCTCGCGATGCTGGCATTGCCCGGCAGCGGCTCGATCAGCTCGATCTGCGTGCCATTGAGCGCACCATCCGCCCCCGGCGTGTCGACGAAGCACACCTTCACGCCCTGCTCGGGCAGGTCGAACGGTTCGTGGATCTTCGTCGCGCCCATCACATCGCGCCAGAACAAAATGCTGTCCGCAATCGAAGGCGTCGCGACGCCGATATGATTCAAACGGCCGAGCTTCATGATCAGACCCTTTCGATCACCATGGCGATGCCCTGACCGCCGCCGATGCACATCGTGATGAGGCCGTACTGGCCGCCCGTGCGCTGCAGCTCGTAAGCCGCCTTGATCGTCAGGATCGCGCCCGTCGCACCAATCGGATGGCCGAGCGAAATGCCCGAGCCATTGGGGTTGGTCTTGGCGGGGTCGAAGCCCAGCTCCTTGGCCACGCCGCAGGCCTGCGCCGCAAACGCCTCGTTGCTTTCGATCACGTCGATCTGGTCAAGCGTCAGCCCCGCACGCTTCAGCGCCACCGGCACGGCCTTGACCGGGCCGAGACCCATGACGTTCGGCTCCACACCCGCATGGCCCCAGGCGAGGATCTTGGCGATCGGCTTCAGCCCATGCTCGGCCACGGCCTCCCCGCTCGCCAGCACGACCGCGCCCGCGCCGTCGTTGATGCCGCTGGCGTTGCCTGCGGTGACGGTACCGTCCTTCTTGAACACCGGGCGCAGCGCCGCCATCGCTTCGAGGCTGGCATCAGCCCGGAAATGCTCGTCGGTATCGAACACGGTCACGCCCTTGCGGGTCTTGATCTCGACCGGAACGATCTGTTCCTTGAAGTAGCCCGCCGCCGTCGCCGCCGCTGCGCGCTTGTGGCTTTCCACCGCCAGCGCGTCCTGCGTCTCACGCGTGATCTGGTGGCGCTCGGCCACGTTCTCCGCCGTCACGCCCATATGGATGTTCTCAAAGGGATCGTGGAGCGCGCCGAGCATGGCGTCCATCATCACCTGATCGCCCATCTTCTGCCCGTTGCGCGCGGTGAGCACCATATGCGGCGCGTTCGACATGACCTCGCAGCCGCCGCCAATGGCGATCTGCTGCTCACCCAGCGCAATACCCTGCGCCGCCGAGACAATCGCCTGCAGGCCCGATCCGCACAGCCGGTTCACGTTCATCGCAGGGCTCTCGATCGGCACGCCTGCGTTCACCGCCGCGACGCGGCTGACATAGGCGTCCTTCGGCTGCGTCGGCACAACAGTGCCGATCACCACGTTCTCGACTATGTCCGCGCTGATCCCGGCGCGGGCAATCGCTTCCTTGATCACGATGGTGCCCAAGTCCGCCGGACGGAACGAGGCCAGGCTGCCGCCAAACGTGCCAATGGCCGTGCGCGCGCCGGAAACGATGAAGATGTCAGTCATGTCGAATGTCCTTCAGGCCGCTCACAGCGGAATGTTATCGTGCTTCTTCCAAGGGTTCTCGAGGCTCTTGTTCCGCAGTTTCCGCAGCCCCAGCGCAATGCGCCGCCGCGTCGAATGCGGATAGATCACCTCGTCGATGAAGCCCTTGCTCGCCGCCACGAAGGGGTTGGCAAAGCGGTCCTCGTATTCCCTGGTCTTGAGCGCCTGCTCTTCGGTCGAAAGCCCGCGGAAGATGATCTCCACCGCGCCCTTGGCGCCCATCACCGCGATTTCGGCGGTCGGCCAGGCGTAGTTCAAATCGCCCCGCAAGTGCTTGGACGCCATCACGTCATAGGCACCGCCATAGGCCTTGCGCGTGATCACGGTGATCTTGGGCACGGTCGCTTCGGCATAGGCGAACAGCAGCTTGGCGCCGTGCTTGATGATGCCGCCCAGTTCCTGCGCCGTGCCCGGCAGGAAGCCCGGCACATCGACAAAGGTGACGATCGGAATCTCGAACGCATCGCAGAAGCGCACGAACCGCGCGGCCTTCTTGGACGAATTGATATCCAGCACGCCCGCCAGCACCATCGGCTGGTTCGCGACCACGCCCACGGTCTTGCCCTCGATCCGCCCGAAGCCGCAGATGATGTTCGCGGCATGCTTGGGCTGGATCTCGAAGAACTCACCCTCGTCGAGCGTCTTCGTGATCACCTCGTGCATGTCATAGGGCTGGTTGGCCGAGGCCGGGATCAGCGTGTCGAGACTGTGCTCCAGCCGGTCCCACGCATCCGCCGTCGGCCGCTCAGGCACGCCGGAGCGGTTGGTCAGCGGCAGATAATCGAAGAACTCGCGCGCCATCAGCAGCGCCTCGATGTCGTTCTCGCAGGCGAGATCGGCCACCGAGGTCTTGGTCGAATGCGTCACCGCGCCGCCCAGTTCCTCCTGCGTGACGATCTCGTTGGTGACGGTCTTTACCACGTCCGGCCCGGTGACGAACATGTAGGAGCTGTCCTTCACCATGAAGATGAAGTCGGTCATCGCGGGCGAATAGACCGCGCCGCCTGCGCAGGGGCCCATGATCAGCGAAAGCTGCGGCACCACGCCGCTCGCCAGCACATTGCGCTGGAAGATTTCGGCATAGCCGCCAAGGCTGGCGACGCCTTCCTGAATGCGCGCACCGCCGCTGTCGTTGATGCCGATCACCGGCGCGCCGACTTTCAGCGCGGTGTCCATGATCTTGCAAATCTTCATCGCGTGCCGCTCGGAAACCGCGCCGCCGAATACGGTGAAGTCCTGCGAAAACACATAGACCAGCCGGCCATTGATCGTGCCCGATCCGGTCACCACGCCGTCACCCGGCACAGTCTGCTCGGGCATCCCGAAATCGACGCAGTTGTGCTCGACGTAGGCGTCGGTCTCTTCAAAGCTGCCCTCGTCGAGCAGGATATCCAGCCGCTCGCGCGCGGTCAGCTTGCCCTTGGCGTGCTGGGCATCGATGCGGCGCTGGCCGCCTCCCATGCGGGCCGCCTCGCGGCGCTTTTCCATTTCGGCGATATTGGCGGACATGCGTGCAAAGCCCCGGTTGCTAGGGATCAAGGCTGAGGCCGATGCCGCATTGCAGCAGCGCTGTCCAATGCAATTCTGCAAAGTTGCAAAGCCGAACTTTGCAAACTAGTCTCGCGGCAGTGCCCCTTCACCACACCCTCTCATGCTGAGCGGGGTGGGGTCGAACCAGGAAACACAATGATGCCCAACCGCCGCCTTTTCGCAGGCCCCGCCCTGCGCGCCCTGCGCCAGCGGCGCGGCCTGCGCCAAACCGAGATGGCGAGCATGCTCGGCATCAGCGCCTCCTATCTCTCGCAGCTGGAAACCGACGAGCGCCACCTCACTCCCGCGCTGGGCGATGCCCTGCGCGCCGCCTTTCCCATCGACTGGGCCGATCTCGAACCAGCCGACGGCGACCGCATGGCCGAGGCGCTACGTGAGGCGCTGGAGGATCCCGAGCTTTCGGGCGGCATCCCGGGCGAGCAGATCGAGCGCCTCGCCCGCCAGTTCCCCGCCTTCGCCGAACGCTTCGTGGCGCTGCACGGCCTTTACGCGCGCAGCCGCCAGCGCCTCGAAATGGTGGACGAAGGCATTGGCCTACCTGGTAACATCGGCGGCGGCCGCCTCCCCTGGGAGGAAGCCCGCGACTGGTTCCATGCCGCCAACAACTATGTTGACCAGATCGACCGCGATGCCGAACGCCTCGCCGAACAGATCGCCGGCGACGAGGCCACTCCGCGCATCCGCACCATGCAGCAATGGCTGCGGCGCGAGGGCGTGACGATCGAATGGAGAGGCGGCGGCCCCCTGCGCCGCTTCGACGCAGCCACCCGCCACCTCCAGCTCGATTCCGCCCAGCCCAACGAATCGAGCCGGTTCCAGCTCGCCTACCAGGTCGCCGCGCTCGCGCTTTCGGGCCAGATCGCCGAAATCGTCGCCTCCGCCCCCTTGCAGACCGAAGCCGCACGCCACCTCCTCACCGTCGGCCTCGGCAACTATGCCGCTGGCGCGCTCCTCATGCCCTACGAACGCTTCCGCAGCGCCGCGCGCATCTTGCGCCATGACATCGACCGCCTGCGCCAACTGTTCCACACCAGTTTCGAGCAGTGCTGCCACCGCCTCTCCACCCTGCAACGCCCCCAATCGCGCGGCATCCCGGTGTTCTTCGCGCGCGTCGACATGGCCGGCAACATCACCAAGCGCCACTCCGCCACGCGCCTGCAATTCGGCCGCTTCGGTGGCGCCTGCCCCTTGTGGATCGTCCATGAGGCGGTCGCGATCCCCGACCGCATCCACGTCCAGCTCGCCGAAATGCCCGACGGCATCCGCTACGTCTCGATCGCCAAGGGCCTCGTGAAACCCAGCGGCAGCTACTACCGCCAGCCCCGCCGCTACGCCGTCGTCCTCGGCTGCGAAGCCGCGCTGGCCGACGAATTCGTCTATGCCGACGGCCTGAACCTGAAGAGCGACGACGCCGTCACCCGCATCGGCATCAGCTGCCGCATCTGCCCCCGCGACACCTGCGACCAGCGCGCCTTCCCCCCGAGCGACAAGGCGATCGCGGTGGATCCGAGTCAGCGAGACTTGGTGCCGTATCGGATCGTCGAGGGGTAACCGGTACCCCTCCGTCAGCGCTGCGCGCTGCCACCTCCCCTTCCAGGGGAGGATCACGGCAAAGAAAAAAGGCCAGAGGTTTCCCCCCGGCCCTTCTCTATCCCAAAGACCGAAAACCTCAGCCCTTCAGCACTTCCGCCAGCGTCTCGCCCAGCAGGCTCGGGCTCGGCGACACGCGAATGCCGGCCGCTTCCATCGCGGCGATCTTGCTTTCCGCATCGCCCTTGCCGCCCGAAACGATCGCGCCGGCGTGGCCCATGCGGCGGCCCGGAGGTGCCGAGCGGCCCGCGATGAAGCCAGCCATCGGCTTCTTGCGGCCCTTCTTGGCCTCGTCGATCAGGAACTGCGCCGCGTTCTCTTCCGCGTCGCCGCCGATCTCGCCGATCATGATGATCGACTTGGTATCCTCGTCCGCCAGGAACAGCTCGAGCACGTCGATGAAGTTCGTGCCGTTCACCGGATCGCCGCCGATGCCCACCGCGGTGGTCTGGCCCAGCCCGATGTTCGAAGTCTGGAACACCGCTTCATAGGTCAGCGTACCCGAACGCGAAACCACGCCGACCGAGCCCTTCTTGAAGATCGAACCCGGCATGATGCCGATCTTGCATTCGTTCGGGGTCAGCACGCCGGGGCAGTTCGGCCCGATCAGGCGCGACTTCGAGCCCTGCAGCGCGCGCTTCACGCGCACCATGTCGAGCACCGGAATGCCTTCGGTGATGCAGACGATCAGTTCCATCTGCGCGTCGATCGCCTCGAGGATCGCATCCGCGGCGCCCGGAGGCGGCACGTAGATGCAGCTGGCGGTGGCGCCGGTTGCAGCCTTGGCTTCGGCGACAGTGTCATACTGCGGCAGGCCGATGTGGCTGGTGCCGCCCTTGCCAGGGGTAACGCCCGCGACCATCTGCGTGCCGTAATCGAGCGCGGCCTGCGTGTGGAACGCGCCGGTCTTGCCGGTCATGCCCTGGGTGATGACCTTGGTGTGCTTGTTGACGAGAATGCTCATGGATCAGGAAACCTTCCGGACTGCGGCCACGATCTTCTGCGCGGCATCGCCAAGGTCATTGGCGGGGACAATGGGGAGACCCGAATTGGCAAGAATGTCCTTGCCCTGCTGCACGTTGGTGCCTTCGAGGCGCACGACCAGCGGCACCTGCAGGTTCACTTCCTTCGCCGCCGCAACGATGCCATCGGCGATGATGTCGCACTTCATGATGCCGCCGAAGATGTTGACGAGAATGCCCTTCACCGCCGGATCCGACAGGATCAGCTTGAACGCCGCCGTCACCTTTTCGGTCGTTGCGCCGCCGCCCACGTCGAGGAAGTTGGCCGGGAATTCGCCGTTCAGCTTGATGATGTCCATCGTCGCCATGGCGAGCCCTGCGCCGTTCACCATGCAGCCGATGTTGCCGTCGAGCTTGATGTAGGCGAGGTCGTACTTGCTGGCCTCGATCTCCGCCGGGTCTTCCTCGGTCTCGTCGCGCAGCGCGACAACGTCGGGATGGCGATAGAGCGCGTTCGAGTCGAAGCTCATCTTGGTGTCGAGGACGAGCAGGTTGCCGTCCTGCGTCTCGACCAGCGGGTTGATCTCCAGCATGTCGCAATCGAGCGCCATGAACGCGGCATAGAGCTGGCTTGCGATCTTGGCGGCCTGCTTGTTGAGCTCGCCCGTCAGCTTCAGCGCGTAGCCCACGGCGCGGCCGTGGTGCGGCATGAAGCCCTGCGCCGGATCGATCGTGATCGTGGCGATCTTCTCAGGGGTCGAATGCGCGACCTCTTCGATGTCCATGCCGCCCTCGGTCGACACGATCATGGCGACGCGGCCAGTGCCCCGATCCACCACCATCGAGAAATAGTATTCCTTGGCGATATCAACGCCGTCGGTGACGTAGAGCCGGTTGACCTGCTTGCCCGCCGCGCCGGTCTGCACCGTCACCAGCGTGTTGCCGAGCATCTCCTTCGCGAAAGCCTCGACTTCCTCGACCGACTTGGCCAGCCGCACGCCGCCCTTGGCTTCGGGGGCGAGTTCCTTGAACTTGCCCTTGCCGCGCCCGCCTGCATGGATCTGCGCCTTCACCACATAGAGCGGTCCGGGCAGCTGCTTCGCCGCCGCCACCGCCTCTTCAACGGTCAGGGCAGCAATGCCCGCCGGAATGCCGACGCCGAACTTGGCGAGCAGTTCCTTGGCCTGATATTCATGAACGTTCATGCGTTATCCCCGCATCAGAGAAAATTAGAGCTAGCGGATTGAACCGGCAGGTCGCGCTGCCTTAAGCACACGTCCAAGGGCTTGAAAAGGGTTCGCACGGCCCAATCGCACCTGCATGGATGCATTCCCCGCCTGCGCTGCGCCTGCTTGGCCGAATACGAATGCATTCTTCGGCCAGCCGCACCAAGGCCCCCTTGCGCTCGCGCCGCCAAACCCGCATCGCAAACCCGATGATCGACTTCGACCGCTTCCGCCACATCATGGCCGAAGCCGGACGCCTGGCCCTCGCCAGCTGGCCCGGCCATGGCCACGCGCTCGAAGTGTGGGACAAGGACCCCGGCAACCCGGTCAGCGCTGCCGACCTTGCTGTCGATGCCTACCTCAAACAGGAGCTCGGGCTCTTGCTCCCGGCTGCAGGCTGGCTCTCGGAAGAGACCGCCGATGACCCCGTCCGCCTCGACAAGGGCCTGTGCTGGCTGGTCGATCCCATCGACGGAACGCGCGATTTCGTCCGCGGCCGCCCCGGTTGGGCCGTCTCGGTCGCGCTCATTTCCGAAGGCCGCCCCCTCATCGGCGCACTCGATGCCCCCGCGCGCGGCGAATACTGGGAAGCCATCGCCGGGCAGGGCGCGCGCCGCAACGACACACCCCTCACCGCCAGCAACCGCCTCGAACTGACAGGAGCCCGCGTCCCCGCCGATGCGCTCCCCCGCGTCGACCACGACCTCGTCCTCGTCGACAAACCCAACTCCATTGCCCTGCGCATCGCCATGGTCGCAGCCGACGAAGCCGATCTCCTCGCCACCCTGCGCTGGGGCTACGAATGGGACATCGGCGCCGCCGCGCTGATAGCGCGCGAAGCCGGCGCAGCGGTGAGCGATGCGTTTGGCGCGCCGCTGGCGTACAACAAGCGTGACCCCCGCGCGTTTGGGCTGCTAGCTGCCGCGCCTGCGATCCACGCGGCGGCGGTGGACCGGCTGGCGGAGAGGGCGAGCCGGATGGCTTAGGAAGGGCCTTCGGCGGGGAGGGGCCATCGGCCTTGCATCCCTTAGCTTTACGCCGGATTTTGGTGGGGAGCTGACATTAGCGTCCGCCACTGTAATCCTTGCAGAGCTTGCCGTTGGCGCTCGCGTTCCCGATAAATGCGTTAAGGTATTCGTCTGACAGCTCATGAATATCGGAAGTCTTGAGCTGGATGTGGTTGCTGTATCGCCGACCATTGCCATCGCTTGTCCACTCGGGGTCGATTTGAGTCGAGAGAACGCGGCGGGTAAAATCGATGGTGTAGGTGACTTTCAGGTCAGGCCAACCATCACATCGATTTTCGGATACGATCGTATATCTGGATGCGACGTATTGTGAGCCCTTCCGGTGAAATGTGATCTCCACATAGCGATAGAAAGGAATATCGGATAACGATCTCAGGCCAATCTTAACACGGTAGGAACCCCTTTTGCGTGTGATTTGATACGGCAGAAAGTTGGGCCATCCGTCATTTAGTAGCCGTGTCTCTCTTCCTGCGACCAACAATGATGTGTTGCCGTTCACAAAGCAGAGTTTGATCACGTCGAGTGAGCGGCACCCGCCAGTAAGCGTGCCAGTGCGGCTATCTGACATCGAATGCGCGTGAGGGCTGGCGGCCAAAGCCAGAAGCAGTGTGAGCAAGCGACAACCTCCCTCGGGCACACATTCAACAGTTCGCTAGTGTCCGCAATGGGATCGTTTCCGGAACGGCAAGTTTTGGGCGCAAGCTGCCCTTCGCACTTTGCTGCGCGACCAAGTGCCTTCCCTGAAGCTGCATAAAGCCTGCGGCGCACCACCCACACTTCGTCATTGCGAGCGAAGCGAAGCAATCCAGAGCTGTGCAGAACCGCCCTAGATTGCTTCGCTTCGCTCGCAATGACGAGATGGAGAGGTATGGGGATGCAAGGGCGATGGCCCTTGCCCGCCGGAGGCCCCTCTTAGGCCGCCTCGAACTCTTCCGTATCGATCGTCGCCTGCATCACCGGCCCATAACGGTGGCCGGCAACCGTCTGGTGATTGATCAGCGCATCCACCTCGGCGACCAGCGCGGCGGAGGGTTCCCAATCCCACCGCGCGATATTCTCGGCGAGGTGGTCCTGCCGCGAGGTGCCGGGAATCGCCACGACATGCGGACCCCGCGCCAGCACCCAGCCCAGTGCCAGTTGCGCCGCCGTCACGCCCTCGCCCGCGGCGAGCGCGGAAAACGCTTCCGCCAGCCCAAGGTTGTGCGACCAGTTCTCACCCTGGAAGCGCGGCATGTTGGGCCGGATATCGCCCTTGGGCATGGCGGCCGGATCGGGCCGCTCGTCGACCAGCAGCCCCCGGCAAACGGGCGAGAACGCGACAAAGGTAATCCCCAACTCGCGGCAAGTCTCCAGCACCGCGATCTCGGGATTGCGCGTCATCGGCGAGTATTCGGTCTGCAATGCGGCAATGGGGTGCTCGGCATGCGCGCGGCGCACCGTCTCGGCGGACATTTCCGAAAGGCCGATCCCGCCGATTTTGCCCTCGCGCACGAGATCGCCCAGCGCCCCGACCGATTCTTCGATCGGCACGGTGAAATCGCGGCGGTGCAGGTAGTAGAGATCGATGTGATCGGTCTTGAGCAGCTTCAGCGAGGTCTCGAGCGCGCCCCGGATCGTTTCGGGCTTGCAGTCGATCCGCCGCGCCTTCCCATCGACGATGATCCCGGTCTTGCTGGCGAGGAAGAAGCGCTGGCGCTGGCCCGAAAGCGCCTCGCCGATCAGTGTCTCGTTGTGCCCGTCGCCATAGATCCGCGCGGTATCGAGGTGGTCGTAGCCAAGGTCGAGCGCGCGGGCGAGGAGGCGCTTGCCGTCCTCGTCGCTCGGCGGCGTGCCATAGGCCCAGCTCAGCGACATGCAGCCAAGGCCGATGGGGTTGGTCTCGCGACCGGCGATCGTACGGCGGGTAAAAGTCATGCGTCGGGCTCCTTTGGCAGGAGCGATGCCAGCCGGGCCGACAGTGCGTCAACCCGGCTGGTTTGACTCTTTACTGCCCCTGGCGTGCCCGCGCGACGTCATCCTGCGTCACCGGCACGATCTTGATCTCGACGCGGCGGTTGGCCGAACGGCCTTCCTCGGTGGCGTTCGAGGCTACAGGCTGCGTCTCGCCATAGCCCTGGCTGCGCACACGGCCCGGCGCGACCCCGCGCGAGGCCAGGTAGTCTGCCACTGCCCGCGCGCGGTTTTCCGAAAGCGTCTGGTTGTAGGCGCTCGAGCCCGTCGAATCGGTGTGGCCAGTGACGTCGATCAGCGAATCGGGATACTGCACGAGGCTCTGCGCCACCTTGTCGAGCGTATCGCGGAAGGCGGGCTTGATCAGCGTGCTGTCGGTATCGAAGGTCACGCCGTTGGGCAGGTTGACGAGGATCGCCTTGCCGCCGTCGATCGGGCTGACATCGACGCCCGAACCGGCGGTCTGCTCGCGCAGCTGCTTGATCTGCTTGTCCATGGTGTAGCCCACCGCCGCACCGGCGATACCGCCGATGCCCGCGCCGATAATGCGGCCGGTGCCGCCGCCGATAAGGCCGCCAAGCAGCAGGCCTGCCAGCGCGCCGCCGCCCGCGCCGATGGCGGTTCGCGAAACTTTCTGCTGGCCGGTGTTGGGGTCGGTCACGCAGGCGGAAAGGCTGACGAGCGAGACCGCGCAAAGGCTGGAGACAAGAACGCGCCGGATTTTCATGATATTTCCCCTGTGAACGGCCCCTGCGAGGGCTCCTGGACTTGGCCTGTCTTGCCGGGAAGGCGTCCCGCCATCCGGCTCTGCCACGCTCTTTCGCCGTACCATGCTGAACGGTTCCCGAATAGCGGCCCTTCGCGCCGCGCTGCAAATCTGCTAGCGCCTCGCTCGTGACCCCCTATCCTTGGCCTGACGCCCTCATCATTCTTGGCCTGGTCGTTCTCAACGCCCTCTTTTCAATGACGGAGCTGGCGATCGTCTCGGCGCGCCCGGCCCGGCTCAAGGTCGCGGCCGAAGCGGGCAGCAAGGGCGCGAAGATCGCGCTCGATCTCGCCGCGGACCCGGGCAAGCTCCTGTCCACCGCGCAGATCGGCATCACGCTCATCGGCATCATCGCGGGTGCCTATTCGGGCGCGAGCCTCGGCGGCCCCACGGCGGAGCGCCTCGCCGCGCTGGGCATGCCCGGCGAATGGGCGCCTATCGTGGGCTTCGTGCTGGTGATCGCCGCGACCACCTATCTCAGCCTCGTCGTCGGCGAACTTGTGCCCAAGCAGCTTGCCCTGCGCGCGGCGGAGCCCATAGCGATCGTCGCCGCGGGGCCGATGAAGCTCATGGCCCGCGCCAATGCGCCGCTGGTCTGGGCGCTCGACAGTTCCTCGGCGCTGCTCCTGCGCCTCTTCGGCGTCGCTCCGGGCAACGATCAGGACGTGACCGCCGAGGAACTCCACATGATCTTCGCCGAGGCCACCCGCTCGGGCGTGATCGAGGAGGACGAGCGCGCGCTGATGACCGGCATCATGCGCCTGGCCGAACGGCCCGTGCGGGAAGTGATGACCCCGCGCACCGAGCTCCACTGGATCGAGCGCCGCGCGCCCGAGACGGAACTGCGCGCCGCCATCGCCGACAGCCCGCACTCGCTGCTGCTCGTCGCCGACGGCTCGGTCGACAACGTCGTCGGCGTAGTCAAGGTGCGCGACGTGCTCTCGGTGCTGCTGCGCGGCCGCAAGGTCATGCTCGGGCGGCTGATGAAGAAGCCCGCGATCGTGCCCGACCAGCTCGACACGATGGACGCGCTGCGCGTGATCCAGCAGGCCGAAATCGCCATTGCGCTGGTGCACGACGAGTATGGCCACCTCGAAGGCATCGTCACGCCGGCCGATCTCCTCGACGCCATCGTCGGCAATTTCGTCGCGCACGGCGATGAGGGCGATGCGCCGATGGTGACCGTGCGCGAGGATGGCTCGCTGCTCCTGTCAGGCGCGCTGCCCGCCGATGCGCTCGCCGACCGGCTCTCCATCGAGCTCCCCGAAGACCGCGATTTCGCTACCGCCGCCGGCTTCGCGCTCTCGGTGCTCAAGCGCCTGCCGAGCGAGGGCGAGCACTTCCACGATCAGGGCTGGCGCTTCGAAGTGGTCGACATGGACGGCCGCAAGATCGACAAGCTGCTGGCGAGCAAGGTCAAACCTGCGCCCACCACGACAATGCTGGACGGCTGAACCAAAGGGCCCTCTCCCCGTTTGGGCTTCGCCAAAACAGGGAGGACCTGAAGGCTCAGCCCGGGATCTGAGCCTGCGCCTCGCGTCCGTCGCCTTCAGGCGCGGCGAGGATATCGCGTACTGCAGCGCCCTTGGCCACGGTCTTGGTCTTGGGATCGCCGACCACGCTGCGGATGCCCACGGCCGAGGCGCCCGCCTTGCCCAGCGCATCGGTTTCCACCGCGCTGCGCGGCGCCGGGCCGCCGAACAGGGCATCAAGCGCCTGCTTCGAGCTGTCGACATCCTGCGGGCGCGGCGCGCCAGGGTTGGGCGGCATCAGCGCGAAATCGGGCGGAACGACAAGCGGGGCCTGCCGGCTCACCGCGAATTCATCAGGCCGGATGCGGTTGAAGAGCGAGCCCCCCTGCGAGCAGGCACCGAGCAGCATGGCGCCCCCGGCAAGCATCAGGATGGTCGTGGCCTTACGCATCAAACAGTCTCCGTGGCGGTATCATTGTCAGCATCCGCCGCATCGGCGGGCTTTTCGCGCGAAAGCAGCGACCGGGCAAGCAGTATCAGCACGCCAAAGGTGATCGCCGCATCGGCAAGGTTGAAGATCAGGAAGGGGCGCCAGTGGCCGATATGCAGATCGGCATAATCGATCACGTAACCGCGCGTATACCGATCGTGGATGTTGCCCAGCGCCCCGCCCAGCACGAGCGCCAGCGCCGCGATCTCGCCAAACACCTTCTCGCGCATCATCCACACGGCAACGCCCAGCGCGATGAAACCGGTCAGGCCGAGGAGCGCAAACTTGGTCTCGCTCGATTGCGCGGTGAACATCCCGTAGGAAACGCCGTAGTTCTCGGTCCAGCGCAAGTCGAAGAACGGAAGCAGTTTGATCGCGGCCACGCGCTGCAGATCGAGCGGCCCGGTCATCAGCGCCTTGACCGCGCGGTCGAGCCCGAAGACGCCGAGCGCTATGGCAAACCCGCCCGCGCGCATGGCTGTGATGCGATTCATGCGTTCAGCCCTGCGACCACGTCGTCACACCGGGCACACAGCGCGCCGTCCTCGGCCACTTCGGGCAGATGCCGCCAGCAGCGACCGCACTTGTGGTGGGAGGTGGGCGTGATCGACACGCCCTCGCCCTGCCCGCGCGTGACTGACGCGGTGATGAACAGTTCGGCAAGGTCCGCTTCCGGCGCATCCGCCGGCACGCTCACTTCGGCCTGGAGGCTCGATCCGATCACCTTGTCGCGGCGCAGCGGCTCGATCGCTTCGGTGACCGTATTGCGCAGCGTCCGGAGCCCTTCAAACCGCTCCGCCAGCGCCGCGTCGCGCCACTCGGGAGGAAGCTCGCGCAGCGCGCCCAAATGGACGCTGCCGCGATCCGGGAACCGCGTGGTCCACACTTCTTCGCTCGTGAACACCAGCACCGGCGAAGCATAGCGCACCAGGGCATGGAACAGCACGTCGAGCACCGTGCGATAGGCGCGCCGCTTCGGGTCCGTGGGCGCGTCGCAATAGAGGCAGTCCTTGCGGATATCGAAGAAGAACGCCGAGAGGTCCTCGTTGCAGAAATCGATCAGCACGCGGGTGTAGGTGTTGAAATCGAAGTCCGCGATGGCCTGCCGCAGGGTCGCATCAAGCTCCGAGAGCCGGTGCAGCATATAGCGCTCGAGCTCCGGCATCTGCGCCGCCTCGACGCCTTCGGCATCCCAGTCGAACCCATCCAGCGCGCCCAGCAGATAGCGGAACGTGTTGCGCAGCTTGCGGTACTGGTCCGCCACGCCGGCGAGGATTTCCTTGCCGATGCGGTGGTCTTCGGTGAAATCGACCGAGAGCGCCCAGAGCCGCAGGATATCCGCGCCATATTCCTTCATCAGGTCGATGGGCGAGATCGTGTTGCCCAGCGACTTGGACATCTTCATGCCCTTGGAATCCATCGTGAAGCCGTGGGTCAGCACCGCCTTGTAGGGCGCATGGCCGCGCGTCGCGCAGGCTTCCAGCAGCGAGGACTGGAACCAGCCGCGATGCTGGTCGCTGCCTTCGAGATAGAGATCGGCATGGGGGCCGGTGTAGCCTTCGGGCCGCAGCAGATCGGGCCACTTGCCCGATTCGAGCACGAAGGCATGCGTGCTGCCGCTATCGAACCAGACGTCGAGAATGTCGGTGACGCGTTCGTAGTCCTCAAGCTTGTAGTCAGCGCCGAGGTACTCCTGCGCGCGCTCCTCGCTCCACGCATCGACGCCGCCTGCGCGCACCGCCGCCACGATCCGCGCGTTGACTTGCGCGTCGTTGAGGTACTGGCCGGTCTTGCGGTCCACGAACAGCGTGATCGGCACGCCCCACGCGCGCTGACGCGAAAGCACCCAGTCCGGCCGCCCCTCGACCATCGCGCCGATGCGGTTGCGGCCCTTTTCGGGCACCCAGCGCGTATCCGCGATGGCCTGCACCGCGATCTGGCGCAGCGTGGCGTTCGGGTGTTCCAGCGCGCCGCCTTCGTTGTCCCAGCGGCTTTCCGCCCGGCTTTCGGCGTGCGGCATATCGACCGGCCGGTCCATCGGCACAAACCACTGCGGCGTGCAGCGATAGATCACCTTGGCTTTCGAGCGCCAGCTATGTGGATAACTGTGTTTATAATCTGCGGATGCCGCTAGCAAACCTCCAGCGGACTTGAGGTCGCTGCAGATCGGCCCATCGGGCGCATTGAACTTGGGATTGATCACCGAGCCCTGACCGCCGAGCCAGCCCCAGTCCTCGCGGTACTTGCCATCGCCGAGCACCGCGAACACCGGCTCGATCCCGTGCGCCTTGCACAGCGCAAAGTCGTCCTCGCCATGGTCCGGCGCCATATGGACAAGGCCCGTGCCGCTGTCGGTGGTGACGAAATCGCCGGGGAGCATCGGGCGCGGACGGAGGAAGAACTCCGCCAGCGGGCTCTCGCGGTTGATCCCCAACCCAACCCCGTCACCCCGAACCACACTCTCGTCACCCCGGACTTGATCCGGGGTCCCGCTACCTTCCAACGCCGTGTCCGCATCCAAGCGGGACCCCGCGTCAAGCGCGGGGTGACGGAAGAGGTTGGCCATCGGGTGGCGGCAGATGGTTCCGGCGAGGGCGGAGCCGATGAAGTCTGTGATAACAGACACTTCGACTTCATTGTCGCCTGTTGCGTGGACATCCGGCTGAGACCGGACACGTGCCACAAAATCATCCAGGAGTTTGGTGGCAACTAGGTAACTGTCCCCGATGGTGCTCGGCTTCCAGCGCAGCAGCACCAGCGAATAGTCAACCTCCGGCCCATAAGCCAAAGCCTGGTTCACCGGGATCGTCCAAGGCGTCGTCGTCCAGATCACCGCATGCGCGCCGACCAGTTCCGCAATCGGCGACTCAACAATCTCGAACGCCACATCGATCTGGGTCGAAACGATATCCTCGTACTCGACCTCGGCCTCCGCCAGCGCGGTCTTCTCCACCGGCGACCACATCACCGGCTTCGCGCCGCGATAAAGCTGCCCGCTTTCGGCAAACTTCAGCAGTTCGGCAACGATGGTGCCTTCCGCTTCCGGGTCCATCGTCAGATACGGGTGGTCCCAATCGCCCTGAATGCCCAGCCGCTTCAGCTGCTCGCGCTGCACGTCCACCCACTTCTGGGCATAGGCGCGGCATTCGGCGCGGAATTCGACCGGCGGGACCTCGTCCTTGTTCTTCTTCTTCTTGCGGTACTCTTCCTCGACCTTCCACTCGATGGGCAGGCCGTGGCAATCCCAGCCGGGCACATAGGGCGCGTCCTTGCCGAGCAGGCTCTGCGTGCGGCACACCATGTCCTTGAGGATATGGTTCAGCGCATGGCCGATATGCATGTCGCCGTTGGCATAGGGCGGACCATCATGGAGAATGAACTTCTCAGCGCCCGCACGGCTTTTGCGCAGTTGGCTGTAAAGCCCTTCGTCCTGCCAGCGCGCGAGAATGCCCGGCTCCTTCTGGGGGAGGCCGGCCTTCATCGGGAAATCGGTCTTCGGCAGGAAGACAGTCGAGCGAAAGTCGGGGGTTTCTTGGCGAGGAGCTTCGGTCATGATCGGCGGGCCTTAGCGCCGCGCCGGGATTCCTGCAAACACTCGCAGCCTAATCCGTCGAAGCCTCGTCGCGCGCCTGCGCAGCCAGCGCCTCCGCATTGGTGCGCCGGTCGAGCCCCGGACGCAGGGCCGGGCCCACGGTCCAGTAATCGTCGACCATGACGTAGCCGCGGAAGGTAATCGGAATCGAGCGCAAGTCTCGCGCATGGCGCAGCCCCGCGCCCGCGCTGGTCAGCATCGCCACGATCTGCCCGCCGTTCGCCGTCATCCGGTTCACCGTCAGATTGGGCCAGCCCCACAACGTGAATGTCGCATCGAGCGGGGCGAGCATCGTGCCGCCCTTGCAGGCCTCGGGCAGCATGCTGGTCCACCCGGTCTGCCGGTAGCCCGAGGTGCAAGCCGCCGCCTGCGCCGGATCATAGGCCCAGACCCTCGGCCATGCGGCGCGGATCACCGCGATCGCCGCCGGGCCGCCGCTGAACCCGTCGCCCGCGGCCGCCGGATCGCGCCCCATCGCCTTGAACTTCGCGACCAGCACCTTGGCTGCCTCGGCATCGTCGGCGACGAAGCGGTAGAAATAGTGCCAACGCGGATCGGTTTCGATCACCTGCTCCAGCGTCGGGATGGTGTTGCGCGAAATGCCGCGCAGCGGGAAGGTCTTGCCGCCATCCGCGGTATAGCCATAGCCCGGATCAAGCGCCTGCACCGCCGCAAGCGGCAGCGCCGAGACCGCGCCCTTGCCATTGCTGCGGCAATCAAGCGTGGCATCCGGATAGAGTACCAGCGCATTGTCTGCGGTGCGCGCCACATCGAGCGTGACGAGATCCGCCCCCATGCGCCGCGCCATCTGCACCGAGCGGTCGGTATCCGCGATGAAATCATGGAGCGGCGGCAGGATCGCCTGCGCCGGACAGGGCGATTTGGCTGCCGCAGCTGTGTATTGCTGCGAAATACCACCGTTGGCGATCAATCTCAGGCTCCCCCGAGGATTGTCCGCCAGCCAACTCGCATTGACGAAAGTGAGTGCCAGAAAGCCGAGAGCGCCGAAAAACGCGATTCCACGAAGCCAGATCACCGAAAAACGTGCTCCCGTGCGTGCTGTAATAGCTCGTTAGCAAGCTCGCTCAGAGATGATCCAAGGTCAAATGCTTCTTTCGTCGGCCACAGTCCGATAGGCGCGCACAAATGCCGCTCCCTGATCGCGCGCCAGCGCGGCGAGGTCGAGGCAGCGCACATCCGCCCCGCCAAGCTCCTGCTGGTGCAGCGCCGCCACCAGCAGCGGCGAGACCAGCGCGATGGCGGCATGGCGCGGGTCGGCCGCGATCATCTCGCCGCGCGCGATATGAGTGGCCAATCGTGCCTCGGCCGCCGCGAGAGTCGGCTCGAGTATCGCCGCGACATAAGTCGGCCCGATCCGCCCTTGCCGCAGGCCCTCGCGCAGCCCCAGCACATGGAGCGCGGCGACACCTCCGTGGGTCAAGCCGTCCACAATAAGCGCGAGCAGCGCCGCGACGCTTTCGGCAAAGGGCAGGGCGGTCGCCGCTGCCTCGGCCAGATAGGGCGCGCCCTGCCGGCCAAGCTCCTCGATCAGCGCCGCGACAATATCCTCGCGCTTGCCGAAGTGGTGTGCCAGCGTGGGGAGCGTGACTTCGGCGGCGGCTGCCAGTTCGCGCAGCGAGGGCGGCGCAAGATCGGGGGCCACAAGGCGATCGTGCATGGCGGCCAGCAGCGCGGCGCGGCGCGCTTCATGGTCGGCAGCTTTGGCACCGCGGGTCCGGCTCATGAGCCCGCTTGTGGCAGGCTGCGCGGGCCCGGGCAATCGTCTGCGCGAATTTATTATTGCATATGATATATTTTATGGCAAAAGCGCGCCGACCACAGATAAGGACTCCTCCCATGGCCTCCTCCAAGTTCCACAACGCTTTCACCCTCGCCCAGGGGCGCTCTGGACTCACCGCCAATGTCGCGGTGCTGCTGATCGTGACGATCGCCATCAACGGCTTCCTCTTCGCCGTGGGCTGGGCCGGCCCCGCCGCCACAGCCGCGCGCAAGATGCCGATGGTCCCGCCTGACTACATGGTCGGCCTGATCTGGACGGTGCTGCTCGGCCTCATGGGTGCAGCACGCTGGGTCTATGTGCGCCGGAGCGGCGACACCGGCTGGCGCTCTTGGGCGCCTTATGCGCTCGGCGCGGTGTGCATCGCCTATCCGTTCTACACCAGCGGGCTCAAGCTCAACGCAGCCGCCTACTGGGGCACATGGCTGACGATTTTCTGCACGCTCGCGGCCATCTTCGTGCTGCGCACCCGCGATGCCCGCTCACCGTGGTATCTGCTGCCCACCGCGATCTGGGGCGGCTATGTCGTCTCGGTGATGACCGCCTATCCGGCGATGTGAGCGAGGAGCCGCTTCGCCTCGGCGCAATCGCGCTCCATCTGCGCCACCAGCGCGTCGAGGCCGTCAAACTTTGCCTCGCCGCGCAGGAAATGGTGGAACGCCACTTCGATCTCCTGCCCGTAGAGATCCCCGCTGAAGTCGAAGAAATGCGGCTCGAGCAGTTCCTTGGGCGGGTCGAACGTGGGGCGAATGCCGATATTGGCCGCGCCCTTCAGCACGCGGCCATCAGGCAGCCGTCCCGTCACCGCGTAGATGCCGTAGCGTGGCCGCAGGTACGTGCCGATATCGAGGTTCGCGGTCGGGAAGTTGATCGTGCGCCCCACCTTGTCGCCGTGCTGCACCGGGCCCCTTATCGCGAAAGGCCGCGTCAGGAGCCGCTCCGCTTCCTGCGGATCGCCCGCCACCAGCGCCTCGCGGATGCGACTGGAAGAGACGACCTCACCATCCAGCAGAACCGGCCCCACCGCGCGCGTCTCGAGCCCGCAGTCGGCGCCCACTTCGCGCAGCACGCCGACATTGCCCCCGCGCGCCCGGCCGAAGGTGAAGTCCTCGCCCGTCACCACCGCCGCCGCGCCGAGCCGATCAGAGAGCAGATCGCGCACGAAGGCCTCGGCCGGCATGCTCGCCATCGCCGCATTGAAGGCGAACACCAGCATGGCATCGGCCCCGGCGGCGGTGAACAACGCCTCGCGCTGGTCTAGCGTCGTCAGGCGAAACGGCGGCGCATCGGGCTTGAAGAAGCGCACCGGATGCGGATCGAACGTCGCGATGATCGCGGGCCGCTCCTGCTCGCGAGCCCAGCGCACGGCCTCTCCGGCCACGGCCTGATGGCCCAGATGAAACCCGTCGAAATTGCCCAGCGCGATCACCGCGCCGCGCAAGGCTTCGGGCATGGCCTCGCTGGCATGGACGCGCATCAGGCCGCGCCCCGCACGAACGTCACGAAATCATGGGCCGGGTAGCCCCCTTCCGCCGGATGGCTCTCCCGCACAGTCTCGCGCCACGGAACCGCCGGATAGGCCAGCTTGGTATCCCCGGCGTAGGCGCCATGAACCTCGGTCAGTTCGTAGCGATGGGCCAGTCCCTCGAACTGCGCAAGCACATCCGCCCCGCCGATCACAGCCACTTCGCCATCACCCGCCAGTGCCAGCGCGCCCGTCACATCATGCACCACTTCGGCCCCCGGCGCAGACCAGCCGGCATCGCGCGTCAGCACGATATGCCGCCGCCCCGGCAGCAGACCCGGCAACGAGGCGAATGTCTTGCGGCCCATGATCATCGGCTTGCCCATGGTCAGCGCCTTGAAGCGCTTGAGGTCCGCAGGCAAGCGCCACGGAAGGGCACCCTTGTCGCCAATCGTGCCATCATCGGCGCGCGCCACAATCAGCATGATCTCTTGCGGCATTCAGAGCACCAACCGCGTCACATGGCCCATCTTGCGCCCGGGCCGCACCGCCGCCTTGCCATAAAGGTGCAGATGGTTGGCCGGATCGGAGAGGATCGCCGGCCAGTCGTGCGCCTCGTCGCCGATGAGGTTGTCCATCACCACGCCCGCCGCGCAGAGGTCTGTGGAGCCCAGCGGCAGCCCGCAGATCGCACGCACATGGTTCTCGAACTGCGAGGTGAGCGCGCCCTCGATGGTCCAATGCCCCGAATTGTGCACGCGCGGCGCCATCTCGTTAAAGACCGGGCCATCGGCGGTTGCAAAGAACTCGAGCGTCAGCACGCCGACATGCCCCAGCGCATCCGCGACTTGCCGCGCCAGCATCCGCGCCGCATCGACCTGTTCGCGCACCGCCGTGCCTGCCGGCACCACCGACTGGCTCAAGATGCCCGCCTTGTGTGCATTCTCCGCGCTATCCCAGAAGCGCACGTCGCCATCGGCCCCGCGCACGAGGATCACTGAAAACTCCGCCGCAAAGTCGACGAAGCCTTCATAGACCAGCGGCACCCCCGGCAGCTCCAGCGCGTCCGCATCCGCGGGCGCCATGATCCGCCACTGGCCCTTGCCATCATAACCGTCGCGCCGCGTCTTCAGGATGCCTGGCGTCCCGATCCGGGTAATCGCCGCCACCAGATCCTCCGCGCTGTCCACCACGGCCCAGGGCGCGGGCCGCCCGCCGAGTTCCTCGACAAAGCGCTTCTCCGCCGCCCGGTCCTGCGCCACTTCCAGCGAGCGCGTACCTGGATACAGCGCCACATCGCCCAGCGCCGAAAGCGGCCCCACCGGCACGTTCTCGAACTCGTAAGTCACGACGGCGCATGCGGCCGCAAACGCCGCCAGAGCCTCGCCGTCCTGCCATCCGGCGCAAGTGAACCCGGCGCAGACATCGGCAGCGATCGAATCCGCCTCGGGTGCATAGACATGGCAGCGATAGCCAAGGTTCGCTGCCGCAAGCGCAATCATCCGGCCCAGCTGGCCGCCGCCCAGAATACCGATGGTCTCGCCGGGCGGGATCATGCGCTCACACCGGAAACTCGGCCACGGATTCGGTCTGCGCCTTGCGCCATGCCACGAGCCGCTCGCTCAGCGCCGGATCATTCAGCGCAAGAATCGAAGCCGCCAGCAGCGCTGCATTGGTCGCCCCTGCCGCGCCGATGGCAAGCGTTCCCACCGGAATGCCGCCCGGCATCTGCACGATGGAAAGCAGGCTATCGAGCCCCTTCAGCGCCTTGGATTGCACCGGAACGCCCAGCACCGGCAGATGCGTCATCGAAGCGATCATGCCCGGCAGATGCGCCGCACCGCCCGCGCCCGCGATGATCACCTGCAGCCCCGCGTCCGCCGCGCCCTTGGCAAAGGCCACCAGCCGGTCCGGCGTGCGGTGCGCCGACACGATCCGGCACTCATGCGCCACGCCCAGCTTTTCCAGCACAGCAGCGCCGTTCTGCATGGTCTCCCAGTCCGACTGGCTCCCCATGACGATGGCAACCTTGGGGCCTTCACCCATCCTCTTGCATCCCCTCTCGCCCGGCGTTTCAACGCTCGGACAGGTAGTACCGCTCGATCTCGGCCAGATCATCGTCCAGTTCATAGACAATCGGTTGCCCGGTCGGAATTTCGAGGCCAGTGATATCGGCGTCCGAAATACCCGAAAGGTGCTTCACCAGCGCGCGCAGCGAATTGCCATGGGCGGAGACCAGCACTGTCTCGCCCGCACGCAGCGCCGGGGCAATCTTCTCGTCCCAGCACGGCAGCACGCGGGCAATGGTGTCCTTGAGGCTCTCCGTATTGGGCACATCGATCCCGGCATAGCGCGCGTCGCTGGCGAGATCGAATTCGCTCCCCGCTTCCAGCGGAGGCGGCGGAATATCGAAGCTGCGGCGCCAGATCTTGACCTGCTCTTCGCCGTGCTTGGCCGCGGTCTCCGCCTTGTCGAGCCCGGTGAGGCCGCCATAGTGCCGCTCGTTGAGCCTCCAGTCCTTGTCCTCGGGAATCCAGATCCGCCCCGCCGCTTCCAGCGCCAGATGCAGCGTTTTGATCGCGCGCTTCTGGAGCGAGGTGAACGCTGTTGTCGGCAGGATGCCTTTGGCCGCAAGCAGTTCGCCCGCCGCAAAAGCCTCGGCCGCGCCCTTCTCGGTCACGTCGACGTCCCACCAGCCGGTGAAGCGGTTTTCGAGGTTCCACTGCGACTGGCCGTGGCGGATCAGGATCAGGCGGGGCATCGTGGTCCTCGCAAGCTTGGGATGGAACAAGGGCGCGGACCTAGCGCCCGTCCGCCGGTTTGGAAAGCCCTGCTGCGCGCTGCCCACCCCCGACCCCTCCCGCAAGCGGGAGGGGGATCAAGGTTGCGTCCTGCCGGATGCACCAGGGACACTTGTTTCTTCTCCCCTCCCGCTTGCGGGAGGGGCCGGGGGTGGGCCGCCCCAAACACTACCCCTGCGAAGACGCGTCATCCTCCCCAGCCGCGCCCAACGCCCGCGCCTGTGCCTTGCGCCGCCGCAGGTTCTCGCGCAGTCGCTGCGCCAGCCGCTCCTCGCGGGCGAGGGCGGGCTTGTCGCCGGAGGGGGGAGTGCGGTCCGTCATCGCGCGCCTCTCTGCCCCGCGATCATGGCGGCGGCAAGCCCAGCTTGACAAACGCAAGGCCCCCCGCCAAAGCGCGCCCCTGCCCGCCCCGGCTTTGCCGCGCCCGGGCCGCATGGAAATGGTGTGCTGCTGTAGCTCAGTGGTAGAGCGCATCCTTGGTAAGGCTGAGGTCGGGAGTTCAATCCTCCCCAGCAGCACCATTTCCCCCTGGGTTCACCCCAGCACCGGATACCCCAGCGCCGCCGCCTCGCGCTCAAGCGCCTGCACCACGGCGTAGGCGCTTTCCGGCTGCTGAGCGAATCCCCCAAGCCCCAGCACATCCCGAACCCGCGCGGCTGCCGGATCAGCGGCAAAATCGTCCAGCGCGCCGCGCAGCAGGGCCAGGTCCGCATCGCTCGCGCCAATGCGCGTGATCAGCGGAAGACCCGGCGTCTTGGCCGTTTCCGCCAGAATGCGCACCCCTGCGACCAGCTCCGGCGCGAACCGGGCGAGATTGCCGAAGGTCACGCAGTCCACCGCCGCCACATCCGCATCGCCCCGCGCCACCATGGCGATGCTTGCGCGGTGGCTGCCGCTCTCCACCACCTGCCGGAAGAACCGGCCCCCTGAAGCATGGGGCGCGACTGTGTGGCGCAGGAGGTTCATCCCCGAATTGCTCCCCGGGTCGTTGATCGCCGCCACCTGCCCGCGCAATTCCGCCACGGACGCGGCCGCCGCATCCGTCCGCACGATCACGAAGCTGCCGTTCAGCACCCCCTCGCACCCCGGATGGCGATAGACCGGCGTCGCCACCAGCCGCACCCGGCCTTGCAGCTGGGCCATGAAGGGATAGCCGCAGGTCTGCGCCAGCAAGAGGCGCGGATCGAGCCAGGCGGCATCGTGGGCGATATCCTCGTCCAACCCTTCAGGCACATCGGCCAGCCCCGCCGCACGCAGCCGATCGCGCAGGAACGCCCAGAGCCCCCGCGTCGCCTCCGCGACCACCGGCGGATCGCGGTACATCGCGAGACTGGCGAGGCGCGGGCTCTCAGCCAACTTTCAGCCCCCGCACAAAGTCCGCCGCTTCGTGCGCATGCACGCGGGTGTGGCGAATCAGGCCTTCGAACTGGCGCTGCATGGTCCGGATCGACTCCGCGCTGCTGAGCACGAGATACATCTGCCCGGCAAAGATCGCGACCCGGGTTGAACCGAAAATGGTGTAAGGGATCGAGAAGCGCTCGCGCCCGTCGAACAGGAACAGGCGGAAAGAGGGATAGAGCTCGTCGATCAGCGTGCTCATATGCGCCACTTGCGCCTGCCGCGCCACTTTCGAAAGCCCGCTCCAGATGCCCGCGCCGGCGGCGAACTGCTCCAGCGTCTGAAGCGGCATGCAGCATTCCATGTCGGTCCCCGCCGCACGGTTGTATTCGAGGCGGAAGGCCGCGTCCTCCACTTGCGCCAGCGGGCTCTGGTGCGCGGCGGCGGCTTCATACGCGATCACCGCGTTGGTGCGCAGCAGATCGGGGATGCGCGCGGGCACATAGCGGATCTTCGCGCCCGCTGCCTCGGCATGCCAGCGCATCAGGAGGCTCGCGCCGTCTTCCTCGGTGGTCTCGATCGAGCCGCTCGACAGCAGCGCGCCGGTCACGCCCTCGTCCTGCGAAACGCCGAGCAGCCAGTCGATGGTCACCGCGTGGCGCTGCGCGATGGCGAGCAGCGTTTCCACGCGCGGCAACCGCACCGTGCGCCCCGAAAGCAGAAGCGAGAGCGCCGAGCGGTCGATCCCGATCCCGTCGGCAAAGGCCGACTGGCTGAGACGCGAGCGCTCGAACACATTGCTCAGCCGAGTGCGGAACACTTCGGCCAGTTGGCGTTTGTCCATGCTTCCCATCCTGTGACTATAGTCAACATTTGGCGCAGCTTGTGCGCAAATGCAACAAGTCGTCACCATTGTCGCCTTGAATGTCTACCGGTCGAGTTGGATATTCTGGCCCGGAGGTCTGTCCCGCACCCGATGAACGAGCTTACCCACGCCGAATTCGAGCAGACTCTCCGCCGCGCAGAGCGCGCCATCATTGAATGGCCGACGCTCGCGCTGCTGTTTGCGTGCCATGTCGCCTGGGTCGGCGCATGCCTGCTCTACAGCCTCGCGCCGTGGCTCGCCGTGCCGCTCCTGGCGCTCGCCATCGCGCTTCATTCCTCGCTGCAGCATGAGGCGATCCACCGCCACCCCACGCCCAGCGAGGGCTGGAACGAGTTGCTCGTCAGCCTGCCGCTCGGCCTCCTGATCCCCTGGCGCCGCTACCGCGAGACGCACCTCGCGCACCACGTCGACAGCAGAATCACCGACCCTTACGACGATCCCGAGAGCTTCTATATCGCCGCCGCCGACCACCGCCGCCTGCCGCGCGCGGTGCGCCTGCTGCTCGCGGCGAACGCCACGCTTGCAGGCCGCCTCCTGCTCGGCCCCGCCATTGCCGCCGCCCGCTTTCTGCTGACCGAAGCGCGGCTTGGGCTGCGCCAGCGCGGCGCGGCGGCACGAGAATGGCGCAAGGCATGGGCGCTCCACGCGCTCGGGCTTGTCCCGGTTCTCGGCCTTGTCCATTTCGTCTTCGTGATGCCCTTCGCGGCTTATTTCGGTGCGGTCTATCTAGGCATGGCGCTGCTGGCCTTGCGCGGCTTTGCCGAGCACCGCTGGGCCGATGCGCCGGAAGCACGCACGGTGATTGTGGAGCGTTCGCGGCTTGGCTGGCTGTTCCTCAACAACAACCTCCACTTCGTCCACCACAGCCACCCGCACCTTGCGTGGTACGCGCTCCCCGCAGCCTACCGCGCCCGGCGTGCCGAATGGCTGGCTTTTAACGAGGGCTATGTCTTCACCGGCTACCGCGCCGTGCTGCGCGCATTTGCCTTGCGCGCCAAGGAGCCGGTGGTGCATCCCGTCCACGCCGCTTCGCCGCAGGAGCGCCCTGCCGGCTGACGTTGGCGGCCACACGCAAGGAGGCGTCGATGTCTGCCGCTCGAAGCCTCGCCGCGCTTGCCGCACTCCTTCTGCTCGCCGCTGCGCCGCCTGCGCTGCGCGGCGAATACCGCGCCGATTGCGCACCCTATGACGGCCCCGCGTTCCGCGTGACTCTGCCCGTGCCGGGCCCGGGGCGGCCGCAATACGAGCTTGCCGCCAATGTCCCGCTCGGAAAGCTTGCCGGCCGCTGGACCCACACTCTGGATACGCGCCCCGGCTCGGCCACGATCCTCCTCTGCCGCACCGCGCCCGAGACCCTGTGCGACTATCCGCAATCAGGCAGCTTCACCCTGAGCGGACAACCCGGCGGCTCGATCAGCGGCACATTCGACGCAACCTTCGCCAGCGGCATCCGCCACATCCGCCGCTTCACAGCTCGCCCCGCGCGGACGGCGCAGCGGATGCTCTGCGGTTGAGTGCAGGGAGCCGCCCTGCTTTCGGGCCGCTCAAGCCAGCAGGTCGGCCCACTCGGGATGCCGCTTGAACGCTGCGGCGACATAGCTGCACTGCGGCACGATCTTCCAGCCCTGCGCACGGGCGTCGACAATCAGGGCCTCCACCAGTTTGCCAGCAATGCCGCGCCCGCCGATCTCGGTCGGCACCAGTGTGTGCTCGGTGGTCAGCACCTCGCCCTGCCGCACCCAGGTCAGCCGCCCGATTGCGGCTGTGCCGGCGACGCGCGCCTGGTATTCACCTTCCGCGCCCTCATCGATCAGGGTGATGGCAGGATCATCCATGGCTATAGGCCTCCCAGGGCAAGTGCACTTCCAACCGGGGCCCGTGCCCGCTAAGGCCCGTTCCATGAAGTTCTTCTCCGACAACGCCGCCCCTGTCCACCCCCGCATCTGGGCCGCGATGCAGGCCGCCGATGCGCCCGACACCGCCTATGATGGCGACGCGCTTTCGGCCCGGCTCGACGCGGCGTTCTCCGATCTGTTCGGCGCCGAATGCGCCGCGCTCTGGGTGGCGACCGGCACGGCGGGCAATTGCCTGGCGCTTTCGGCCATGGTGCCCCCGCATGGCGGCGTTGTCTGCCACCGCGAGGCGCATATCGAGATGGACGAAGGCGGTGCGCCCGGCTTCTTCCTCCACGGCGCCAAGCTCCTGCTGGCAGACGGCGAGGGCGCCAAGCTCACGCCCGGGACGATCAGCGCCGTGCTCGATGCGATCCGCCCCGGCGTCCATCAGGTCCAGCCGCATGCGATCTCGATCACGCAGGCCACCGAATACGGCCGCGTCTATACACCGGCCGAAGTCGCCGCCATCGGCGCATTGGCCAAGAACCGCGGACTTGGCCTCCACATGGACGGCGCACGGTTTGCCAATGCCATTGCGCACCTGGGCTGCCATCCGGCGGACGTCACCGTCCGTGCCGGAGTCGATGCGCTCACCTTCGGCTGCGTCAAGAACGGCGGGATGAGTGCGGAGGCGATCGTGTTCTTCGCCCCCGATCTCGTCGATGTCGTGCGCTACCGCCGCAAGCGCGCCGGGCACCTGCAATCGAAGGGCCGCTATCTCGCCGCGCAGATCCTCGCGATGCTGGAAGGCGATCTCTGGCTCGAAAACGCCCGCGCCGCCAATGCAGCCGCGCGCGAAATCGCCTCGGCTTGCGCCGGCCGGCTGATCCACCCGGTCGAGGCAAACGAGATCTTCGTGATCATGAGCCCTGCCGAACGAACTGCTCTTAGGGCGCAAGGCTTCGACTTCTATGACTGGACCGCCCCTCCAGGAGCCCCCGGCGCCGCGCGCCTCGTCACCGCGTGGAGCAGCCCGCCCCATGAAGTGGAAGCGCTTGCCCGCGCCCTGGCCGCGCTGTGAGCGCCGAGCACCGGCCCGGCGAGGCCCACTTTCTCGAAGCGCGCATCCTCGTCCCCTTCCTCCTGACGGCGCTGATCTGGGGCTCGACCTGGATCGCGATCAAGTACCAGCTCGGCAATGTGCCGCCGAGCTGGTCGGTCACCTGGCGCTTCACCGGCGGTGCGCTCGGCATGTTCGCGCTGGTCCTGTTCCAGCGCCTGCCGCTCGTGCCCGATGCGCGCGGTCTCATGGTTGCGGCCGTGATGGGCTGCAGCGTGTTCAGCCTCAATTTCCAGTTCGTCTACCGCTCCGAACAGTACCTCACCTCGGGCCTCGTCGCGGTGCTCTTCGCCCTGCTGCTCGTGCCCAACACGGTCCTCTCGCGCGTATTCCTCGGCCAGCGCATCACCCGCGGGTTCCTCCTCGGCACAGCCATCGCGCTTGCCGGGATCGCGCTGCTGATGCTCCACGAATACCGGCTGGCGCTCGCCCAGAATGCCGCAATGGGCGCAAAGGTGCTTGTCGGCGGGGCCATGGTGCTCACCGCGCTGCTGTTCGCATCGGTGGGCAATGTGGTGCAGGCCAGCCCCGCCGCGCGCGGCCAGCCGGTGCCGACCTTGCTTGCCTGGGCCATGCTGTTCGGCGCGCTGGTCGATGGCACCATCGCGTGGCTCCTCGCCGGCCCGCCGCGCTTTGAGTGGACGCTGCCCTATGCCGGCGGGGTCGCCTATCTCGCGATTGTCGGTACGGTCGTGACCTTCCCGATGTACAACGGCCTGCTGCGCGCACTGGGCCCTGGCCGCGCCGCCTACAACGGGGTGCTGGTGCCCGTCGTCGCCATGCTGATCTCAACCTTGTTCGAGGGCTACCGCTGGTCGCTGCTTGCGGGCTCCGGCGCGGTGCTGGCAATGATCGGGCTGGTCGTAGCGCTGAGAGCCCGCAGCCCCTCGCGGTAAGTCGGATAGGCGGGGCGCCAGCCAAGCAAGCGCTTCGCCTTGCCATTCGCGACCCGGCGGTTCTCGGCATAGAACGCCAGCGCCATCGGCGAGAGCGCGGCCTCCTCCAAGGTCTGCAAAGGCGGCGGAGCAACGCCCAGAAGCCGCGCCGCCTCCTCGATCACCGCATTCTGGCTCGATGGTTCGTCATCGGCGAGATTATAGACCCCGCCGGGTCCCTCCATCCCCGCGATCACGCCCGAGGCGATATCCGCGACATGGACACGGCTGAACACCTGTCCTTCCAGCGCAATCCGCCTCGCGGCGCCATCGCGCACCCGATCGAGGGCGCTGCGGCCGGGGCCGTAGATGCCCGGCAGGCGGAACACGCGCACCCGCGCACCCAATTCCTGCCATGCCAGATCGGCCGCCGTGCGTGCCGAGCGCCGCCCGGTGCCGACCTGTGCGCTTTCGTCCACCCACGCACCGCCGGTATCGCCATAGACGCCGGTCGAGGAGAGATAGCCGATCCAGCCTGCAGGCGCACTGGCCAGCGCTTCGCCAAAGGCGTCGAGCACCGGATCACCGCCATCGCGCGCCGGGGGAACCGAGGAGAGCACATGGCTCGCCCCGCTCAGCGCCGCCAGCACGGCATCGCGGTCTTCAAAGCGATGCGTGCCTTCGCGCCCCGTGCCGCTTACCTCCCATCCCGCGCCGCGCAGCCGCGCGGCGATCACTTGCGAAGTATAGCCCATGCCGAAAATGAAGAGCTTCATGGCCTCGAATCCGGAAGAGGCGGCGGAACCACTTCGGTCGCGCCGGGCATGTGGTCCTTCTTCCACTGCATCGCCATGCGCACCCGCGTCTGGCCCGACGGGTGATCGAAAAACAGCATTTCCTCAAGCGGCCCGGGCCCGATCTTGCGATAGGCCGAAAGCTTCATCGCCGCTCCGGCAAAGCCATCCGGCTCGCGCGACACGTCGAGCCCGAAGACATCGGCCTCGCGTTCCTCCAAGCGGACGATCGTGTTGATCATCGGCACGCTGAGCAGCGATAGCACACTCAGCACGCCCGCCAGCACCGGCAGCGACGCCGGATCGCCCAGACCGCGCACGCCGCGGCGCTGGCCGCCGAAACGAATCAGCGGCGGCGCGATCTGCGCAGTCAGCCACAGCAGCCCGCCGAACAGAAGTGTGAAAAGCACGATCCGCTTCCAGATATGGCCGAGCGCGTAGTGCCCGATCTCGTGCCCCATGACCGCCGCTGTCTCCGCAAGGCTGGCCTTGCGGTAGAGATTGTCGTTGAGCGAAATCCGCACAGTGGGGCCAAACCCGGATACATTTGCGGAAATCCGGTCAGACTGGCGCGAAGCGTCGATCAGATAGATGTGTTCGGCAGGAACCTGGGCGGCGGTGGCCATCGCGACGATCCGCGCGCGTACCGGCCCGTCCGGCAGCTCGGTCGAGGTGTTGAACAGCGGAAGCAGAAAGATCGGCGCAACCAGCGTTGCAAAGGTCATCGCGAGCGCCACCACCCCCGTGCCGATCAGCCACCAGCGCTGCGGGAACTTGCGGATCACCGCGTAGAGGACAAGCAGGAACAGGCTGCCAAAGAGTGCGCTGAGTACAAGACCGATCGCCTGATCGCCCAGCCACTCACCGAGCGACTGGTTCATCAGCCCGTACTGCTTTTCGCGCCAGTACTGGGCATAGACGGTCCAGGGCAGGCTCAGCAGCGTGTCCGCCACAATGAACACCAGCGCGCAGGCCAGAATGCCCAGCCAAGGCCGCCAGCCGCGCCGCTGCATCCCGTCGCGCACCTTGGGCAACAGCCGCATGCGCAGCAGCAACCAGCAGATCGCGACCGAGACCACTGTGCCCCACAGCGAAAGCCACAGCCCGCCTTCGAAATAGGCATCGGAGCGCGCCCGTGCCGGGCCGCTCAGGGTGGAGAGCCAGAGCTGCGCGGCATGATCCACATCGAACGCGGCGGCATGGGCAAGGCCCGGCCAGCAGCACAGACCGGCCGCGGCGGCCATTGCGATGCGATTCAATCCGGCCATTCGCCCGCGCCCCTGTTGTATCTGGCTCTGCTCTCGGGCGCCATGCGTGCGCAGCCGCGCCGCCCGCGTCAAGCTGTCTTCCCATGAAGTTGCCGCGCCTGCCGATTTTGCGTTTCGGAATGCCGCCGTGCTCCCTACATTGGCGGGATGAACGACCTTTCCAGCACCCCCGCCGTGCCCGCCACCGCTCCCGTCATCCCTCAGGTCATTCGGCGCGCCGACTATCGCCCGCCGGCCTGGCTGGTGCCCGAAATCACGCTCGATTTCGCGCTCTCGCTCACCGCCACGCGCGTGCGCAGCACCATGGTGGTGACCCGGCAGGGCGATATGGACGCCCCGCTGCGCCTTGATGGTGACGGCCTCGCCGCAGCGCTGGTCGAAGTCGACGGCGCGGCGCACAACGCGTGGGCCATGGACGGCGACGCGCTTGTCATCGATCTTCCGGGCGACCAGCACACGGTGACAATCGAGACCGTGATCGACCCCACCGCCAACACCCAGCTCTCCGGCCTCTATGCGTCAAACGGCATGCTCTGCACCCAGTGCGAGGCCGAAGGCTTCCGCCGCATCACCTTCTTCCCCGATCGGCCCGATGTGCTGAGCCGCTACACCGTGCGCATGGCGGGCGACAAAGCGGCCTTCCCGGTGCTGCTCTCCAATGGCAATCCGGTCGCCTCGGGTGATGACGCGGACGGCACACATTGGGCCGAGTGGCACGATCCCTGGCCCAAGCCTTCGTACCTCTTCGCGCTCGTCGCGGGCGATCTCGTCGCCACGCGCGACAGCTTCACCACCCGCTCGGGCCGCAAGGTCGATCTTGCGATCTACGTGCGCGCCGGCGATGAGACCCGCACCGATCACGCCATGCGCGCGCTCATCGCCTCGATGAAGTGGGACGAGGATGTCTATGGCCGCGAGTACGATCTCGACTTGTTCAACATCGTCGCGGTGGCCGATTTCAACGCCGGCGCGATGGAGAACAAGGGCCTCAACGTCTTCAACACGCGCTACATCCTCGCAGACCCCGAAACCGCGACCGACGGCGACTACGACGCGATCGAAGGCGTCGTCGCACACGAATACTTCCACAACTGGTCGGGCAACCGCGTCACCTGCCGCGACTGGTTTCAGCTGAGCCTCAAGGAAGGGTTTACCGTGCTGCGCGACCAGCAGTTCAGCGCCGACATGGGTTCGGCCCCGGTCAAGCGGATCGAGGACGTGCGTATCCTGCGGGCGGCGCAGTTCCCCGAAGATTCAGGGCCGCTCGCACACCCGATCCGCCCCGATGCCTACCAGGAAATCAGCAACTTCTACACCGCGACGGTCTACAACAAGGGCGCCGAGGTGATCCGCATGATGACCGTGCTGGCGGGGGCCGAACGTTTCCGCAAGGGCACCGACCTCTACTTCGACCGCCACGACGGCGAGGCGGCGACTTGCGAGGATTTCATCCGTGCCATCGAAGACGGCGCCGGGCTCGATCTGAAGCAATTCCGCCGCTGGTACGAGCAGGCCGGTACGCCGCGCCTTGTCGCGGAGCTCACCCATGAAGGCGAAACGGCCACGCTCACGCTAAGCCAGACGGTGCCCGTCACCCCCGGCCAGCCTGACAAACAGCCGATGGTCATCCCGCTGCGCACCGCACTGTTTGACCGCGCCACTGGCAAACATGGCGGCGAGGAGCTGCTCGTCCTTACCGAACCTAGCCAGAGCTTCAGCTTTTCCGGGTTCGCCGCGCCGCCGGTGCTCTCGATCAACCGGGGCTTTTCCGCGCCCGTCGCGATCGACATGCCGTTGCCGACTGCCGATCTCGTGTTCCTCGCCGCGCACGACGATGATCCCTTCGCGCGCTACGAGGCGATGCAGCAGCTCATGGTGCGCCACCTCGTCGCCGCCGTGACCGACGAGCTGACCGATGCGGCGCGTGCCGAAGGCCTCGCCGCGATCGGCCAGGTCTACGCCGCCGTGCTTGCCGATACCGCTCTCGACGATCTGATGCGCGGGGAACTCCTCATCCTCCCCGGCGAGGGTTATCTGGCCGAACAGCTGGCCGTCGTCGACCCGGCGCGCATTCACGCCGAGCGCGAGGCGCTCAAGCGCTGGCTCGGCGCTCAGCTGGCGCCGGAATGGTACGCACTGCACGATCGCTGCAGCGCCGTGCCCTACAGCCTCGAGGCCGCCGCACGCGGCGCGCGCAAGCTCAAGACGCAGGCACTGGTCTATCTCGCCGCCGCCGATCCGGTCGAAGCCGCGCGCCGCGCCGAGGCGCAATACGCGGCGGCCGACAACATGACCGACCGGCAGGGCGCCCTCATGGTGCTTGCCGGAATTGGCACGCCGGAGTGCGATGCGGCGCGCCTTGCCGCGCTTGCCGATTTCCACACGCGCTTTGCCGGCAACGCGCTGGTGATCGACAAGTGGTTCTCGATCCAGGCCGGCGCGCTCCATCCCGATACGCTGGAGCACGTCAAAGCGCTGGCGGAGCATCCGGACTTTACCTTGAGCAACCCCAACCGCGCGCGCGCGCTCTACATGGCCTTTGCCGCCAATCCGCAGGCCTTCCACGCGGCGAGCGGCGAGGGCTACCGGATGATCGCCGATCTCATCATCAAGCTTGATCCGATCAACGGCAATGTCGCGGCGCGCTTCGTCCCTCCCCTCGGCCGCTGGCGCAAGATCGAGCCGGCCCGCGCCGCGCTGATGCGCGCCGAACTCGCGCGGATCGCCGCCGCACCCGGTCTCTCGCGCGATGTGCGCGAGCAGGTGGGCAAGAGCCTCGACGCCTGATGCCTGAAGCAGAGATCGACGGGCCGGAAGTCCTCACCCACCCCTCGCTTGCCGGGGCGGCGCACGGCTTCCTCGGCCGGCGCGGCGGGGTGAGCGCCGGCCTCCATGCCGGGCTCAATGTCAGCTATAGCGAGGACGAGCCTTCGCACACGGCCGAGAATCGCCGCCGCGCGGGCAATGCGGTGCTGGCGGGGGCCCGGCTCCTCACCTGCTACCAGATCCATTCGCCCGATGTGGTGACCGTGACTGCGCCTTGGGACGATGCCGACCGCCCCAAAGCCGACGCGCTGGTGACCTGCCAGCCCGGCCTGCTTCTTGGCGTGCTCACCGCCGATTGCGCGCCGGTGCTGTTCCATGATCCCGAAGCCGGTGTGATAGGTGCGGCCCACGCCGGATGGAAAGGCGCCATTGGCGGCGTGACTGACAGGACAGTCGAAGCGATGGAAGCGCTAGGCGCGGACCGCGCGCGCATCGCCGCCGTGGTCGGCCCGTGCATTGCGCAGACGAGCTATGAAGTGGATGCGGGCTTCGAAGCACGCTTCACCGGCGAGGACGCGGCCAATGCGCGCTTCTTCAAGGCCGGGCGTGCAGGGCACGCGTGGTTCGATCTCGAAGGCTATGTCGCCGCGCGGCTTGCCGGGTTCGGCGTCGGCACGGTTGCCATGCTGGGCGAGGACACTTACGCGCCGGCCGCCCGCTTCTATTCGTTCCGCCGCTCCACGCATGCCGCAGAAGCCGGTTACGGGCGGCAGATCTCGCTGATTGGCCTCGGCTAAAGCAGCCCGAGCGCCCGCAGTTCCGCTTCCAGCGCTTCGGCGCCATCCGTGAAGTGATGCACCCGCCAGCCGAGCGCACCGGCGCTGGCAATGTTTCGCGCGTTGTCGTCGATGAACAGCATCCGCTCCGGCGCGTGGCCGAAACGCTGTGCGGCAAGGTGAAAGATCGCCGGATCGGGCTTCATCAGCCGCTCCACCCCGCTCACCACAATTGCGCCCATGTGATCGAGCAGCGGAAACGTCGGGCGGAACATCGCCCAGGTGTCCGCGCCGAAATTGGTGATCGCGAACTGCGGCACCCCGCGTGCGGCCAGCGCCTCGACCAGGGCCGGAGTTCCCGGGATCGGGCCCGGAATCGTCTCCAGCCAGCGCGGGGCATAGGCCTCGATCAGCGCGCGATGTTCGGGAAACCCGGCGACTTTCTCGGCGATGAGGTCGGCCAGCGGCTCTCCCGCATCGTGCCGGAAATGCCACGGCAGCATGACAACATTCTCCAGGAACCAGTCGAGCTCCGCCGGATCGTCGATCAGCTTTTCATATAGCCCGCGGATTGACCACTGCACCAGCACGTGGCCGATATCCCAGACAACTGCGTCCACCGCCGCGCTCATGCCGGACCTTTACTTCGCCACAAACAAAAGCGCCCCCGCAAACGCGGGGGCCTCCTGCCGGTTCAACACCGTTTGACCGCAAACCGCCCCGCCGCAGCAGGGCGCGCGCAGATCAGCCCTGACGCGCCTTGAAGCGCTTCTGGGTCTTGTTGATGACGTAGGTGCGGCCGCGGCGACGGATCACGCGGTTGTCCCGGTGGCGATCCTTGAGCGACTTCAGGCTGTTGCGAATCTTCATGGCGAATCCCTTTGCCCGAAGCGACCGGGCCGAAAATTGAACGCGGCGGTTATGCGCGGGCCGCGCGAAAGTCAACCGGGCACTCAGGCGTCCCCGCGGATCTCGGTCAGTTTGCGCTCCCAGGCGAGAGCATGCTGCACGATCACATCAAGATCGGCATAGCGCGGCACCCATGGCAGCGTCGCCTTGATCCGGCGGTTGTCCGAAATCAGCGAATCGGGATCGCCCGCGCGGCGCCCTTCCAGCTTCCGCTCAATCCTGCGGTTGGTGACGCGGTCCACCGCATCGAGCACCTCGAGCACCGAGAAGCCTCGGCCATAGCCGCAGTTCATGGTCAGCGAACGCTCCGGCTGCTCGATCAAGGCCTCCAGCGCCAGCACATGCGCGGCGGCAAGATCGGACACATGGATATAGTCGCGCACGCCAGTGCCGTCGGGGGTATCATAGTCGGTGCCGAACACGCCGACATGGCCGCGTTTGCCAAGTGCGGCTTCGACCGCGACCTTGATGAGGTGCGTCGCCCCGGCGGTCGATTGCCCGGTGCGCGCCTCGGGGTCCGCGCCCGCCACGTTGAAATAGCGCAGCGCGCAATAGTTCAGTGGATGCGCGCGGGCCGTATCGGCCAGCATCGTCTCGGTCATCAGCTTCGACATGCCGTAAGGGTTGATCGGTGCCTTGGGGCTGTCTTCGGTGACGGGCGAGACTTCGGGAATGCCGTAGGTCGCCGCAGTCGAGGAAAAGATGAAGTGCTTCACTCCGCCCTCGACCGCTGCGGCGATCAGCGCGCGGCTCTTGGCGGTGTTGTTGTGGTAGTACTTGAGCGGGTTCTCGACCGATTCGGGCACGATGATCGAGCCGGCAAAATGCATCACTGCGCCGATCTTCTGCTCGGCGAAGATCCGGGCGAGCAGCGCGCCGTCCTCGATATCGCCTTCGTAGAGCGGCACGCCCTCCGGGATCGCGAAGCGGAAACCGGTGGTTAGATTGTCGATCACCGCGACTGGCCAGCCCGCATCCTTGAGCGCCAACACCGCGTGGCTGCCGATATAACCGGCGCCGCCGGTGACGAGAACGGGCACTTTCCCCACGCGAATCACTCCCACATCGATGCTGCACTGCACTAGCAGCCCCGCCTTGGGATGGAATCGGGAAACAAACCGTTCATCACATTGACGTTCATCACATTGACAGGCCCCCTTCCTTAGGCTCCGCCTGTTCCGTGTTTCGAAAGGAGCTTCATGCCCCATCGCCTTACCCATAGCCTGCTGGCCGCCGGACTCCTTGCCCTCCCCAGCGCAGGCGCGCTTGCGCAAGGCATGCCCGGGCCCGGCTGGGGCGGCGGATGGCGCGATCGCGGCGGCGAGGACGATGATGCGCGCCTGCCTTCCGCCCGCCAAAGCGCGCAGCCATCGAAGAAGATCGACGTCACCGCCTTCCGCAGCGCTGATGCTACCGGACTGCTTGGCAAAGGCAGAATCGTGGTAAGCCGCATGGCGGGCGACGCCGGCGACGACAACGATGGCAAGCTCCCGGTTTACGAAGCCGCGGTGATCGACGAGCTTGCCCGGCGCGGCTATGATACCGCCACAGCGATGGATCCGGGCCAGGTCGCTGAAATCGGCGTCAGCCACAACGTGGCGGTGCCCGAGGAGGCCCCCCACAAGAAGGTGAGCGGCGCAATGAGCACCACCGTCAGCAATCGCGGCAGCGGCTTCGGCCTTGCGCTCGCGGTCGACCTTACCAAACCCGCGAAGGCGATCATCGCCACCCGGCTCGATCTGCGCATCCGCGACAAGGCCTCGGGCCGCGTCTTGTGGGAAGGCCATGCCGAAGGTGAGGCGCGCGAGGAGGACGGCGGGATCGACAATACCCAGATGGCCTCACGGCTCGCCACCGCGCTGCTGAAGAAGTTTCCCGATGGCCAGGTGGTCCAGCCGCTTTCGGCGGTGACGCCGTGAAGGCGCGCGCCCTGCTCGCAGCGTTCGCGCTCGCGGCCACGCCCGCGCTGGCCGCACCGGTCGAGGTAACGCGGTTCCATACGCCCGACAGCATCACCACGCTCGGCCGCAGCGCCGTGGCGGTGGTCGCTGCCCCCGGCATGGACGGCACCAGCCTCGAAATGCGCGTCTGGCTCGAGGCTGTCGGTGCAGAACTCGCGGCCCTTCGTTTCGGCAGCGCCACGCCTGGCGCGGCGGATTGCCTCGCGGAAGTGCGCGTCGAGCGGGAAGTGCAGCGCACCGAGCGCCAGCGCGGGCCAGTCTCGGTCGGGGTCGGCGGATCAACCGGCGGGTGGAACAGCGGCGTCGGACTGGGCGTAGGTTTCAATCTTGGGGGTGGCCCGCGCAGCCGCGTGATAACGCGCCTTTCCGTCACCATCCGCAGCCGCGCCACCGGCCAGGCGCTGTGGGAAGGCCGCGCCGACAACATCGAGCGCGAGAAGGCCAGGGTTGCCGCAGTTGATCAGGCCGCACCGCGCCTTGCACATGCCCTCTTCTCGGGCTTTCCCGGAACCTCGGGGGCGACTATCACGGTGAAATGAGCACACCGGACGAGGGCGCCAGCCCGATCAGCATCGACGCGGCCTTCGACAGCGGCAATATCGAGGTTCTTGGCATCGCGGGGGCCACCGCGCGGCTCGCAATCCGGCGCGATACCGCGTCGGAATTCTTCCAGTGGTTCCATTTCCGCGTCGGCGGCTGCGCTGGCCGCGCTCTCGAACTCAGGATTACCGGGCTTGCCGCCGCCGCCTATCCCGATGGCTGGATCGGCTACCGCGCCTGCGTTTCGGAAGACCGCGAATACTGGGCCCGCGCCGAGACCCGTTATGACGCGGGGCTGGACGGCGGCACCATGACGATCCGCTATACGCCTCAGGCCGCGACGTGCTGGTTCGCCTATTTCGCGCCTTATTCGATGGAGCGGCACCACGATCTGGTCGCCGAAGTGGCGGGATGCGAGGGCGTGGCCCACCGTGTGCTCGGCCGAAGCATCGATGGCCAGCCGATCGATTGTCTCTCGCTTGGTGAGGGCGACAAGCAGGTCTGGCTGATCGCGCGCCAGCATCCGGGCGAATCGATGGCCGAATGGTGGATCGAAGGCGCGCTCGCCATGCTGACCGATGCGGCCGACCCGCACGCACGGGCGCTGCGCAAGCGCTGCCGCTTCCATGTCGTGCCCAATTGCAATCCGGATGGATCGCGCCGGGGTCATCTGCGCACCAATGCCGCAGGCGTGAACCTCAACCGCGAATGGAACGAGCCGAGCACCGAACGGTCGCCCGAAGTGCTCGCCATCCGCACCGCGATGGACGCGACCGGGGTCGACTTCGCGATGGACGTCCACGGCGACGAGGCGATCCCGGCGGTGTTTTTCGCCGGCTTCGAAGGAATCCCCGGCTGGACCGAAGCGCAGGGCGAGGCCTACCGCCGCTACCGCGCGATCCTCGAGCGGCGCACGCCGGATTTCCAGACGCGGCGCGGCTATCCCACCGCGCGCCCGGGCAAGGCCAATCTTGCGATGGCGACGAACCAGATCGCAGAGCGCTTCGGCGCGATCTCGATGACGCTCGAGATGCCGTTCAAGGACAACGACGATCTGCCTGATCCGGCACAAGGCTGGAGCCCCGAGCGCAGCAGGTTGCTCGCGCGCGAGTGCATGGCTGCGCTGCTCGAGTGGATCGGCTGAACCCACCTGTCCACGAGGCCGGAGTGTTTACGGTTTGTTAGGCATTGCGGGCGCATGATCCGGTCATGGCCCGCGCTCTTGCCCTTGCTGTCGCTCCTGTCGCCCCGCTCGCTGAAGCGTTGCGCACTGTGATCGTGCTCGGCTCGGCCCTTGCTTTGATCCTGGCCGGAAAAGCCTTTCCGCTGATCTGAGCGCTCTGCGCTAGCCACCTGGCCTGCGCTCTCTTCGCTTCGCACCGCTCACCTTTTGCCTCGCCCGCATACGGCTAGGCTTGCGGACATTCGATCCCGACCCCGATCATCGCCTCAGCCCTCGGCTCCGAGCATTCGCATTCAATCGCGAAGCATTCGCAATATCAGTCTTGCAAGTGCGAATGACTCGCAATAGATAGCTCTTGAGAATGCCTCTCAAGAAAGACCCGGTCCCGTGAAATCGCTCGCCTCCCTCCTCCTCGCCACCAGTGCCCTCCTGCCGCTTGCCGCGCAGGCTGAAGAGGCGGGGGATGAGGCCGGTCACCCGGTCATCGTGGTCACCGGCGTTGCCGACAGCTATCATGCCGACACCGCCGCGGGCGTGAAGGCGCCCACCCCGCTGATCGACGTCCCGCAGACGGTGACTGTACTCACCCGCCAGCAGCTCGACGATCAGGGCGTCAGCCAGCTTGGTGATGCGCTGCGCTATGTGCCCGGCGTCGTGCTCGGGCAGGGCGAGGGCAACCGCGACCAGATCGTGCTGCGCGGCCAGAACACCACTGCCGACTTCTACCTCGACGGCTTGCGTGACGACACACAGTACTACCGCTCGCTCTACAACATCGAGCGCGTCGAAGTGCTCAAGGGTTCCAATGCCCTGCTCTTCGGGCGCGGCGGCGGCGGCGGGGTGATCAACCGCGTGCGCAAGACCCCCTCGCTTTCGGGCAAGAGCCTCGGTGCCAATGCCGCCGTCGGCACGTTCGGCGAATTCGCGCTCGCCGCCGATCTCAACCAGCCGCTGTCACAAACCGTGGGCTTGCGGCTCAACGGCACTTACGAGGAATTCGACAACCACCGGCAGGACTTTCACGGCCGCTTCTTCGGCGTGAACCCCACGCTCGCGTTCACGCCCTCGTCCGCCACCCGCATCGACCTCTCGTACAATTACGACGATGATCGCCGCACTGCCGATCGCGGCATTCCCTCGCTCGGCGGCATGCCGCTCGAAGGCTACCGCGACACTTTCTTCGGTCGCAAGGACACCAACGTGGCCGCGGTCAAGGCGCATATTGTCGAGGCGCGGCTCGCCCAGCAGCTGGCGGAGAGCCTGACGCTGACGCTCGCCGGCCAGTACAGCCACACTGACAAATACTACGGCAATATCTTCGCTGCCCACGCGGTCGATGCGGCCACCCGCACCGTCTCGCTGAGCGCCTACAACAGCGCCGTGTTGCGCAAGAGCTGGATCGGGCAGGCGAACCTCACCTGGCAAGGCAAGACCGGCCCCATCGGCCATACCGTGATCGCCGGTATCGAAGGCGCCGACCAGGCGACCAATGCGCGCCGTTCCGAGGGTGTGTTCGCCGGCGGGCTTGGCAGCGCCACCGTCGCGCTGGCCGATCGCCTTGCAATCCCGGGCGTCACCTTCGGCGCGCCCAGCCGCTCGACTTACGCCAAGGTCACGACCTTCTCGGCCTATGTGCAGGACCAGATCGAGCTCGCGCCGTTCCTGCAGATCGTAGGCGGTGTGCGCTATGACGCCTTCAAGATCAGCGCCGACAACCTGCTCACCGGCACAAGCGCCGAGCGCTCCGATCACAAGTGGTCGCCCCGCGCCGGGGTGATCGTGAAGCCGCGCCGGAACGTCTCGCTCTACGCCAGCTATACCCGGAGCTTCCTCCCCCAGTCAGGCGACCAGTTCAGCGCGCTCGATGCCGTGCAGGCAACGCTCGCGCCCGAGGCGTTTCGCAACCTCGAGCTAGGCGCCAAGTGGGACGTGACGCCCACTCTCGCGCTTACCGCTGCCGCCTACCGGCTCGACCGCGAGAACTCGCGGTTCAACGATCCGGTCACCGGCCTGCCCCAGCTTTCCGGCAAGACCCGCACGCGCGGGATCGAGCTGTCTGCGACCGGCAAGATCCTCCCCGAGTGGCAGGTCAGCCTCGGCTACACCATGCAGGACGGCAAGGTCCGCTCCAGCACCACCGCCGCCCCTGCCGGGCGCAGCCTCGCGCTCCTGCCCGAAAGCCAGATCGCGCTGTGGACGCGCTACGATGTCCGCAAGAACCTCGGCTTCGGCCTCGGCGTAACGCACCAGGCCTCGAGCTTCACCACGGTGAGCAATGCTGTCACGCTGCCGGCTTTCACGCGGGTCGATGCGGCGGTGTTCTACACCCTCTCGAAGTCGGTCTCGATCCAGCTTAATGTCGACAACCTGCTGAACGATCAGTATTTTCCGACGGCGCACACCGACAACAATATCTCCACCGCACAGCCCCGCAGCGCGCAGCTGGCAGTGCGGATGGCGTTCTAGAGCATAACGTGGGTCGGGGCCTCGCCCCCTAGAGCCCCGGCGTCGTCGCGGTCGCCGGCACGGGCAGCGGCACGCCCGGCTCCACCCCGCGCATGATGCGCCCGGCGCGCTGGATCGTGCGCACGAGGCGGGGATAGACACCGCAGCGGCAGATGTTGGTAATCGCCGCCTTGATATCGGCTTCGGTCGGATCGCCGTTGTGCGCCAGCAGCGCCGCAGCAGCCATCACGAGGCCGGGCGTGCAGAAGCCGCACTGGATCGCCTGCTCCGCCACGAATGCCTGCTGCACGGGGTGATTGCGATCGGGGCCGAGGCCTTCGATGGTGGTCACGCTGCGCCCTTCGGCCTCACCCAGCGTGAGCGTGCAGCTTGGCATGGCCTGCCCGTCGACGATCACCATGCACGCGCCGCATTCGCCGGTGCCGCAGCCATACTTGGTGCCGGTGAGATTGGCCGCATCGCGCAGCGCCCAAAGCAGCGGCGTGTCGCTCTCCAGCTTGATCTCGATCGGCTGGTTGTTGACGGTGAGGATGGCCATGGCGCTTGCCGCCTACCGCACCGTCACGCCCATGGGCAAGGCGCTCAGTCGCGCCAGGACCGGTCGATCTGGTCGATCCGCCGGGTCCATGCGTTGAAATCGCCGACACCGGGGCCGCCGCCGGGCGGCGTTGCCATGTTGAGGTCACGCTGGTGGACGTCGATCACGTCTTGCGAAATCATGATCGGCGGCCGTCCCATCGAAAGCGTCGCCATCTGGATCTCGCAGGCCCGCTGCAGCGCCCACTGCTGGATGAACATCGCCTGCAGCGACTTGGCCATCACGACCGGGCCGTGGTTGCGCAGCATGAGGATGTTCTTGTCCGCCAGATTGGAGAGCAGCCGCTCGCCTTCCTCGGCGCGCACGGTGATGCCCTCGAAATCGTGATAGGCAAGACGGCCGATGAAGTTGCAGGCGTAGAAATTGATCGGCATCAGCCCTTCTTCAAGGCTGCACACCGCCATCGTCGCCGTGGTGTGGACGTGGCAGATAGCGTGGGCCCAATTCAGGTGCCGGTGGAAGTAGCCGTGCTGCGTAAATCCGGCGAGGTTCACCGGGTGCGGGTTGTCATCGAGCTTGTTGCCGTCGATGTCGATCTTGACCAGATTGCTGGCGCAGACTTCGGAATAGAGCAGCCCGAACGGGTTGATCAGGAAGGCGCCTTCCTCATCCGGCACGCGCAGCGAGATGTGGTTGTAGACCGATTCGGACCAGCCGAGCAGATCGAAGATGCGATAGCAGGCGGCCAGTTCCTGCCGCGCGTGCCACTCGGCATCGCTGCAATTGATGTTGGGCCGGATCTGGGTGGCCATCGCGTTCTCTCCCGCTATCATTCGCCGATTATGTGCAATCTCTATCGCATGACCAGCAATGCGCAAGCAATCGCGCAGCTTTTCCGCGCGGAGACCGGTGGGCGCAATCTGCCGGCGCTCGGCGATATCTACCCCGATCAGGATGCACCGGTGGTGGTCTCCAATGCGGCGGGACGCAGCCTCGAACTGATGCGCTGGGGCTGGCCGCCATTCGGCGAAGTGAAGCGCCCGATCACCAACGTGCGCAATCTTGCCTCCCCGATGTGGCGCGGCGCGCTCGCCGATCCCGCGCGGCGCTGCCTTGTGCCCGTCACCGCATTCTCCGAATGGTCGGCCGCCCCCGATGCGAAGACGGGCCGCAAGCGCAAGCACTGGTTTGATGTGCCTGCCGATCCACTCTTCGCCTTCGCGGGCCTCTGGCGGCCTACCGACCAGGGCCCCCGCTTCGCCTTCCTCACCTGCGCGCCCAACGAGACCGTTGGCCGCGTTCACCCCAAAGCCATGCCGGTGATCCTGCGTGGGGGCGAGGCCTTTGACCGCTGGCTGACGGCGGACGGCGCCGGCGCCGCGGAAATGCAGGTGGCGCTGGCCGATGATCTGATGTGCGAGATTGCGGGTGATGAGCCGCCAGGGTCTCAAGCGAGCCTGTTCTGACCACTGCCTCGGCTCCTCATCGTCGATCGCGCCGACATATTCAGCGTATAAGGCCTTGCCCGGGACTTGCCCGTCCGCGCGCAAACGGGTCATGCCACGCCGGATGACACTCAAGGTTGACATGGGACTCGATGGTACCGGCGGTCCGGCGCTGGTGGATCTGGAGGAGCTGCTTGCAACGCGCCTTCTGGTTCAGGGCAATTCCGGCTCGGGCAAATCGCATCTGCTCCGCCGCCTCCTCGAAAGAAGCGCAGGGCAGGTCCAGCAGATCATCATCGATCCCGAGGGTGATTTCGTCACGCTGTCAGGTCCCTACGGCCATGTGGCGATCGAAGCGATCGACTATTCCGCCACCGAAATCGCGCATTTCGCGCGGCGCTGCCGTGAACATCGCACATCGGTGGTCCTAAGCCTCGAGGGGCTGGAGATGGAAGGGCAGATGCGATGCGCCGCGTCGTTCCTCTCCGGCCTGTTCGATGCACCGCGCGAGCACTGGTTTCCGGCACTGGTCGTTGTCGACGAGGCGCAGATCTTCGCACCCGCCGCGGGCGCGGAAGTGGGCGAAGAGGTGCGGCGCGCGTCGCTCGGCGCGATGACCAACCTGATGTCGCGCGGCCGCAAGCGCGGGCTTGCCGGGATCATCGCGACCCAGCGCCTTGCCAAGCTGTCGAAGAACGTGGCGGCAGAGGCGAGCAACTTCCTGATGGGGCGCACGTTCCTCGATATCGACATGGCCCGCGCGGCCGATCTCCTGGGGATGGAGCGCAGACAGGCCGAATCGATCCGCGACCTCGCCCGGGGCACATTCCTGGGGCTTGGCCCGGCGATTGCCCGGCGGCCGGTCAAGCTCAGGATTGGCCCCGTCGAAACCTCGGCGCGCAGCAGCAGCCCGGTGCTGATGCCGCTGCCCGATGCGCCGTCCGCGGATATGCGGCAGTTCCTGCTGGCGGGCATGGAGGAGGCGCCGATGCCCGCCCCTGCGCCCACGCCGCGCCCTCAACCGGCCGCTACCGTGCTCGAAGAACTGGCCCGCCTGCCCGCCGCACCGGCGGACGAGGAACAGACGGCCCCCGTCGATACTGATCCGGTCATGGTCACCGCGCTGCGCGCGATCGTGGGTGACGAGGACGCGACCGGCAAGACGACTGCGGTCCTCTATCAGGACTTTCAGGTCCGCTGCCGCATGCTCGGTCTCCGGCAGGCGCCCCTCGATCTGGCCGGCTTCACGCGCCGCCTGGCCGCCGCACGCGCAGGGATTTTCGAAGGCCTCGAAGACGAATGGGCCCCCGCGCTGGAGGCGGGCAGCAAGGTGCCGGATGACATGCTCGGCGCTTTCCTGCTGATCGCCCGTGCCGCCAGCGAAAGCCGCCCCTGCCCGAGCGATCAGGAACTGGCGCAGGTCTACGGCACCAGCTCGCTCGGCCGCGCGCGGCGTGTGCTGAGCTACATGGAAGAGCGCAACATCATCGTCGCGCGCACAGATCTCTCCGGCCGCCGTTCAATCACGATTCCCGCGCTGGGCTGGACAACGGAGCCGACCGCGCCGTGACCGAAGACGCCGATTCGGCGCTGGGGAGGGCGGAGCGCCGGCTGCTGCGCCGGATCTACAATGGCCGCACGGTGCCCATAATCGCCGATGACCGGTCATTCCTGACCTACAAGGAGGCAAGCCGCTACCTCCTGTCCCTCACTCCCGAGGCACGGGAGAAGGCCTACGCGGCCATGAAGAGCGGCGCGGTCGATGGCCCGGGGAGCCTGTAACCCCTTATGGAAGGCCGTGTGCGCCGGGGATCTGTTCGGCAGCTGCAGCCGCTTCGACGCTTAGCGCGCGCAAGGCTTGCGCGGTGTCCGCCAGCAAGCCGTCGCTGATTGGCCGCTCGCCATTGATGAAGCGCCGGATTGCACGCTCATCGATGCCGAGGCGGCGCGAGAAGGCCGTGGTGCCGCCGAACAGCTGGGCACAATAGGCGAAGTGGTCCTGTCGATTTTGCATGCGTGCCCCGTCAGATTGTCTCGGCCCTAGTTGCCATCCGCATCGACCATGAACACCATCGGCTTGCCGCGCGATTCAGGTTCCCATCCCGCATCCAGCGCAGCCCGGATTCCCCGCGATACAATCGCATCGCTGATCTGAAGCCGACCGCGCTGCATCCCTTTCAGCAGGCGCTTCGGCGGGGGAAATTCAAGCAAGGCCGCGCGCTGGGTATGCTTGCGTAGCAGGGCAACGGTCATGCCCTTCCAACCCAGAGACTCGCTCCATTGCGGCTCGCTCCGCAATTCCCATTCGTATGGAAACCCGTCAACGTCGACGACACCGGAAAGCCTGTGGATGTTAGTCATCCGAGCACATCTAGCAGGTCTGGCCGGCCCCCTATCGCCATATTGTCAATCAGCCTCGCCTTGCCGATATGCGCCGCCACCAGCAGACGCGCAGCGCGGCCGTCAAACGCCGACAGCTCCTCCAGCGTCGCCGCATCACGCAGATCGGCGTAGTCCACCTGACGGAAGCCTGAGGCAAGCACTTCGGCCCTGAGGCCTGCCAGCACGGATGCCACCGGTTCGCCCGCCAGGATCAGCGCCTCGGCGCCACGCATCGCGCGGTTCAGTGCGGGGGCCTGCGAGCGTTCCTCCGCCGTCAGATACTGGTTGCGGCTGCTCATCGCTAGGCCGTCCGCCTCGCGCACCGTCGGCACGCCGAGGATCGCATCGGCGCGCGGGTGGGTTAGGTCAAGATCACGGGCCATGCGGCGGATGATGGCGAGCTGCTGCCAATCCTTCTCGCCGAACAAGGCCACGTCGGGCTGCACCTGGTTGAACAGCTTGGCCACCACTGTCGCAACGCCATCGAAATGGCCGGGCCGCGCGGCGCCGCAGAGCACGGCGTCGAGCCCGCCAACCTGAAGGCTTGTGGCATAGCCTGCGGGATACATCGCCTGCACCGTTGGCGCCCAGAGCACATCGACGCCTTCGGCCTCGAGCAGTGCGCCATCGGCTTCCAGCCTGCGGGGGTAGGTTGCCAGATCCTCATGCGGGGCGAACTGGCGCGGATTGACGAAGATCGAGACGACAACATGCGCCGCGCGGCGCTTCGCCTCGCGCACCAGCGTGAGGTGACCCTCGTGGAGCGCACCCATTGTCGGCACGAGAGCCAGTCCAGGGCGGTCCGAATTGTCCCCCGATTTCAGCGCAGCGAGCGCAGAGCGCAAGGGTTCAAGCCCAGTCAGGATTTGCACGCGCCTCGCCTCTCCAGTAATCCCCGCAAAAGGGGAACGCGCCCTCTAGCCGGGCGGCCTGCCCGGCGGCAAGGGGGCCCGCCACTCTTGGAAAGGATCATCGCTTGTCCGCCGCGCCTTATCGAATCGTCTTCGCCAATGAAAAGGGCGGCACCGGCAAGTCCACCACGGCGGTGCACGTGGCGATCGCGCTGGCCTATCTGGGCGCGCGGGTGGCGGCGATCGATCTCGATTCCCGCCAGCGCACCATGCACCGCTACTTCGAGAACCGCGCCGAGACGCAGCGACGGCGTGGGATCGCGCTGCCGAGCGCAACCTTCTCGGTCTATGAAGGCACGAGTACCGAAGACCTTGACGCTTTGGCCGGGCATCTGGGCGAGAGCCATGATTTCCTGGTGTTCGACACCCCGGGGCGCGACGATCCGCTGGCGCGTCATGTCGCGACGCAGGCCGATACGCTCGTCACCCCGCTTAACGACAGCTTCGTCGATTTCGACCTCATCGGTCAGGTCGACGCCGAAACCTTCAAGGTGCGCCGCCTGTCATTCTACGCCGAGCTGATCTGGGAAGCGCGCAAGAAGCGGGCGAAGGCCACCATCACCGAACGGCGCAAGGAAATGGACTGGGTCGTTGTGCGCAACCGCACCGGCTATACCGAAGCTCGCAACCAGAAGCGCATTGACCAGGCGCTGACCGAGCTTTCCAAGCGCGTGGGCTTCCGCATCGCCAGCGGCCTTTCCGAGCGCGTGATCTATCGCGAGCTTTTCCCGAGCGGCCTCACCTTGCTCGACAAGGGGCATCTCGGCGAACTCGGCACAAGCCACCTCGTCGCACGGCAGGAACTGCGCACCTTGCTTGCGGGTCTGGCGCTGCACATTTCGGAGCGGGGACAGATCGCCATGGAATCCGTGCTGTGAAGTTTCTGCTGCTGGCCGCGTTAGCCTGCGTGGCCGTGAAGATGCTGTCCGGGCGCTGGCCGTGGGAGCTTTGGGGGCCGAACGCACGCGAAGCAGCAGAGAAACGCGCGCTGGCTCTGCTCGGCCTCTCCTCCGGGGCTGGCTACGAAGAGATTATCGACGCGCACCGGCGACTGCTGATGAAGGTCCACCCCGATCGTGGCGGCACCGCCGATGCGGTGCACGAGGCCAATGCCGCGCGCGATCTGCTGCTGGCGCGCATTTCCGTGCGCGGGCCTGATCAGCGGGGCTGATCGGGGGAGTAGTATTTCTCGCACGGAAGGGAGATCGCCAGAATGCGGCGCTTGCGGCCAGGCCGCACAATGACCCTCGGATTCGAAGCGGGAGGGGGCCTTGGAGCCCGTTTGCGCCGATCTGTGGGCGTTTTTCCCGCAGCGTCTCGGCGAGAGTTCCAGCCAGGGCAGCGGGCATGAGCCACCAGTTCCACCCCAGCGTGCTGCGCGAATACGATATCCGCGGAACCGTAGGCAAGACGCTCGGTCCCGGTGACGCCTATGCACTGGGCCGCAGCTTCGGTACCCGCGTCGTGCGTTCGGGGGGCTTCTGCGTTGCGGTCGGCTATGACGGACGGCTCAGCTCACCCATGCTTGAAGAATCGTTGGTTGAGGGGCTCCGCGCCAGCGGGATCGATGTGCTGCGCATCGGGCTCAGCCCCACGCCGATGCTCTATTTCGCCGCTGCTTCACTTGAGCAAGTGCAGGGCGGCATTCAGATAACTGGCAGCCACAATCCCCCCGATCAGAATGGCTTCAAGATGGTACTTCACGGGGGTCCGTTCTTCGGCCCAGACATACTCGATCTCGGCCGCCTCGCTGCCCGGGGGGATTGGGAGCAGGGCAACGGGACGGCCAAGCCCGTCGATCTCATGGATGTTTACGTCGATCGGCTGCTCGCCGCGCTGGAGGGTATCGACCCCGATCGGCTGGAGACCCTCGCGGTGGGTTGGGACGCCGGCAATGGCGCCGCCGGCCCGGTGATCGAACGCCTCGCTGCCCGGCTGCCCGGCCGCCACGTCCTGCTCTACACGCTTGTTGATGGAACGTTTCCCAACCATCATCCCGATCCTTCCGTTGAGTCCAATCTTGCCGATCTGCGCCGCGCCGTCGCGCGAGGACGCCTCGACTTCGGATTGGCCTTCGACGGGGACGGCGATCGGCTGGGGGTGGTGGACGGCGACGGCCGCGCGCTTGCCGGCGATCAGCTCCTCGCGCTGTTCGCCGAGGATGTCCTGAAAAGGCATGTGGGAGCGACAGTTATCGCAGACATCAAGGCAAGCGGGGCGCTGTTCGAGGGGGTACGCGCGTTGGGTGGGACGCCGCTGATGTGGAAGACCGGGCACAGCCACATCAAATCCAAAATGAAGGAGACTGGCGCGCTGCTGGGCGGCGAAATGACCGGGCACGTGTTCCTTGCGGACGATTACTATGGGTTCGACGATGCGCTCTATGCCGCAGTCCGCCTGATAGCGGCGACGGTTCGGCTTGACCGTTCGGTAACGGAGCTCCACGCGGCCATGCCGGTCATGATCAACACCCCCGAACTGCGCTTCCCGGTCGAAGAGGCGCGCAAGTTCGCGGTGATTGAAGAAGTGCGCGCCCGGTTGGCGGCAGCGGGCGCTGCGGTCTTGGCGATCGATGGCGTGCGTGTCACCACACCGGGCGGCTGGTGGCTGCTTCGGGCCTCCAACACCGAGGCGATGCTCGTGGCGCGGGCGGAGAGTGAGAGCGAGGCAGGTCTTGCCATGCTGCTTGATGCCCTCGACGCGCAATTGGCGGCCTCCGGGATAAGGCGCTAAAGTCGGCCGGGTGATCGCCTCCCGCATCCCCCCCGAGATCGAAGCCTGGTTCACTGGGCGCGGTTGGCGTGTGCGGCGGCACCAGGCGGAGATGCTTGCCGCTGACGATGCGGGTCGACATGCACTGCTCGTGGCCGATACCGGCGCGGGCAAGACGCTGGCGGGGTTCCTGCCGACCCTCGCCGCGTTCACGCCCACACGCCTCGGGGAAGGCCCGGCGCCGGAAGGCCTGCATACGCTCTACGTCTCCCCGCTGAAAGCGCTGGCGCATGATGTGCAGCGCAACCTGCTCGCCCCGATCAACGAGATGGGCCTCGCCATCACGGTTGAGACGCGCAGCGGTGATACCCCCTCCGATCGCAAGGCCCGCCAGCGCGCCCGGCCGCCACATGTCCTGCTGACCACGCCTGAATCGCTCTCGCTGCTCCTCAGCTATCCCGAGAGCGCGGAACTGTTCGGCACTCTGCAGCGGGTGGTTGTGGACGAAGTGCACGCCTTCGCGACGTCGAAGCGGGGCGATCTGCTGGCCTTGGCGCTCACCCGGCTGCAGGCGCTCGCGCCGGGCCTGCGGCGCGCTGCACTCTCGGCCACGCTCGCCGATCCCGAAAGCTTCCGCGCCTGGCTTGCGCCCTGGGGAGACATCGACAGTACAGGCTTGGTCGAAGGCGAACCGGGGGCGCCGGCCGAAGTCGAGATCCTCCTTCCCGATGACGGCCAGCGCGTGCCTTGGGGCGGCCATGCCGCCGCCTGGGCCCTGCCGCAGCTTTACGAAGCGATCCGCCGCAATCGCACGACGCTCGTCTTCACCAACACGCGCTTCCTTGCAGAATACATCTTCCAGCTGTTGTGGGACGCGAACGAGGACAAGCTGCCCATCGGCATCCACCACGGCTCGCTCTCGAAGGAGGCGCGGCGCAAGGTGGAAGGCGCGATGGCACGCGGCGAGCTGCGCGCGCTGGTCTGCACCGCCAGCCTCGATCTCGGTGTCGATTGGGGCGATATCGATCTGGTGGTGCAGATGGGCGCGCCCAAGGGTTCCTCGCGCCTGCTCCAGCGCATCGGGCGCGCCAACCACCGGCTCGACCAGCCCAGCCGTGCGCTGCTGGTGCCGGGCAACCGCTTCGAGTTTCTGGAGGCGATGGCCGCGCGCGATGCCGTCGATCAGGGTCAGCGCGATGGTGAAGATTTTCGCCCCGGCGCGCTCGATGTGCTGGCCCAGCATGTCATGGCCGTGGCCTGCGCCGGGCCGTTTGCCGAAGCGGCGCTGCTCGCCGAAGTGCGCGCGTCGCTGGCCTATGCCTGGGTGGACGAGGCGGTGTGGCAGCGCGTGCTCGGCTTCGTGGCCACCGGCGGCTATGCCCTGCGCGCCTATGACAGGTTCCAGCGCATCGTGCGCGCGAAGGACGGCACCTGGCGGCTGACCCATCCGCAGCAGGCGGCGCGGCACCGGATGAATGCGGGGATCATCGTCGATTCGGAAATGCTCGAAGTGCGTTTCCGCAACGGGCGGTCGCTTGGCAAGGTCGAGGAGAGTTTCGGCGCAACCCTCAGTCCCGGCGATACCTTCCGCTTTGCCGGGCTCGATCTTGAGGTGGAAGGCGTGCGCGATCTGGAACTGATCGTGCGCGGCGCCAAGTCCGCCGGCCAGATCCCGAGCTACAACGGCGCGCGCATGCCGCTCACCACGCACCTTTCCGCGCGGGTGCAGGCCATGCTGGCGGACCGTGCGGGCTGGGCGCGCTTCCCCGACGATGTTCGCGAATGGCTGGAAGTGCAGGATTGGCGCAGCCGCCTGCCAGCGCCGGGCGAATTGCTGGTGGAGAGCTTCCCCCACGGCGGGCGGGCTTATACCGTCTACTACACGTTCGAAGGATGGAACGCGAACCAGTCGTTCGGCATGCTGATCACCCGGCGCATGGAGGAGGCTGGCCTTTCCCCTATGGGCTTCGTCGCCAACGACTATGCGCTCGGCGTCTGGGGGTTGCGTCCGGTAAGCGACCCGGCGGCGCTGCTTTCGCCCGATATTCTCACGCACGAATTCGTCGAATGGGTGCAGAACTCACACCTCTTGCGCCGCGCCTTCCGCGAAGTTGCAGTCATATCGGGCCTTGTCGAACGACAGCAGCCCGGCGCCCGCAAGAGCGGGCGGCAGGTAACCTTCTCGACAGACCTCATCTACGACGTGCTGCGCAAGCACGAACCCGACCACCTGCTGATCGAGGCGGCCTGGGCCGATGCCCGCGCGCGCATGACCGACCTTGGCCGGCTCGGCGCCTTGCTCGACCGCGCGGCCGCAGAGCTGGTCCATGTCGAACTGGAGCGCGTGACGCCGCTGGCCGTGCCGCTGATGGTGATGATCGGGCGCGAGTCCGTGCCGGCCGGCATGGCGGACGAGGAGCTGCTCCTTGAGGCCGAGAGCCTCGCGTCGGCGGCGATGCGGCCGGAGTAGGTTTGACGTTGGGTTCGCGCGGAGGCGTCGAGAAGTTTAGAGAGGGATTGTTCATGCGGAGGCGCGGAGGGAAACCGTCGAAGATGTGTTCGCGCGGCGTTTTCGTCGATCGCAGGAGACGGCACCGGGTTTACGCCTCGATCTTGGGTCTGAGTATGGGAGTTCAGAACGGCGGCTGCGCCGCAGGCTATGCCCTCTCTTTGCGCCTCTGCGCGAAATCTGGATCCCTCACCAAAGCCCCAGCCAAGGCCGCATCAGCCAAAACGAAAAAGGGGCGGATCGCTCCGCCCCTCATCCGTTTCGCTTGGTCAGCCAGCAGTTACTGCTTGGTGAACGTCGCGAATGCCTCGTTGCCGACAAAGCCGAACTTGCTCACCTTCGACGCTGTGATGATCCTCAGCATGCGGTTCGCCTTCTCGTAGGACGCGTATTCCTCAGGCTGGAACTGCAGCTCGGGTTCCGGATCGATCTGCTTGGTCGCATCGAGAAGCGACCTCAGATTGCCCTCGGTGATGACCTGATCGTTCCAGTAGATCACGTTCTGGGTCGTCAGGATGAGCTTGTTCTTCTCGGGCTTGATGATGACGTTGCTCGGCGGCGGATTCGCCGAAGGCAAGTCGATGTTGACCGAGTGCGTGGCCACGGGGATGGTGATGATGAACATGATGAGGAGGACGAGCATGACGTCGATCAGCGGCGTCGTGTTCATCTCCATCATCGGCGAGCCATCGTCTTTGCCGCCGCTCATTGCCATAGGGGGTACTCCTGTTTGGTCTCGTGTGCCCGGAAGGGATGCCTGAACGGGCTGGGATCAGCCGTTCGGATCGACCGGGGTGGAGATGAAGCCGACCTTGGGATAACCCGCAATCTGCACGTTGTAGATCGTTCCGGCAATGCACTTCCAGGGCACATTGACGTCGCCGCGGATATGCACCTCGGGGATCTTTTCAGGATCCATGTTGGCCGCACCGCCCGCACGCTTCACGATCGCGTCAAGCCGCTCGAAGGCCTGCTTGTATAGCTCGGCGCTATCGACCGGCGTCAGATTGTTGATGAAGACGCGGCACTGGCCGGTGCGCGAAGAGCCCTCGTAGCCGGGTTGCTTCGGGCTGCGGCCAGCAGCGTCAGTCGACACCACCGAGACGAGCAGGTTCTCCACCTTGTCCTGCGTCTCTTCTGACGGCAGGACGGGGACCTTGAGCTTCTCGACAGTCTGGATCGCGACCGGGACCGCGATGAGGAAGATGATCAGCAGCACGAGCATCACGTCCACGAGCGGCGTGGTGTTGATGTCCGACATCGGGCGTTCTTGAGCGCCAGCGCCGCCTACAGACATTGCCATTGGTTAGTTCCTATCCGATCTATGCACGGTGAACCGGGTAACTCCGGGGCCCTGGGGGCCGAGGCGCGGCCCCGGCTGGAACCCGCGTTCTTCCCGAAGAGGGGAGCGGCAAGGCGAACCTGCCGTTCCCCGCTTCCAAGGCCTTACTTCTTGATCGGTGCCGCAGCCGGGGCCGGCTTGGCAGCCGGAGCAGCCGGCAGGGCAGGCTTGACCGCGCCCTTCGAGGCGAGGTTGGCCAGCACGTCGGTGCTGAAGCCGGTCAGCAGTTCAGCGATGCGCTTGTTGCGCGCCTGCAGGTAGTTGTAGGCGAGCACCGCGGGAACCGCGACGAGCAGACCGAGCGCGGTCATGATCAGCGCTTCACCGACCGGACCCGCGACCTTGTCGATCGAGGCCGAACCGGCGATGCCGATGTTGATGAGCGCGCCGTAGATGCCGACCACGGTACCGAACAGACCGATGAACGGCGCCGTTGCACCGACGGTCGCGAGGAAGGGCAGGCCGCCGGCGAGCTTCGAGTTGATCGAATTCTCCGAACGGGCGAGCGAACCATGCATCCAGTCATGGCCTTCCGATTCGTCCATCTTGGTCGAGGCTTCTTCAGCCGAGAGACCATCATCGACGATCTGGCGCCATGCGGAGTTCTTCTCCAGCTTGGTCGCACCGTCGCGCATCGAGGGCGCGCGCCAGAACCCGGCGAGCGTGGCATACTGCTTGATGATCTTGGCCTGCTCCGCCCACTTGGTGAAGAGGATGAAGAACGAGCCGACCGACATGATCACAAGGATCGTGAAGGTGGTGAGCGGGATCCAGGCGGGCTTGCCACCCGGGAACAGCACTTCCGCGATGCCAAACTTGTTCTGAGGCGCAGCAGAAGCGGCCGCGGCGAGGGTTTCGATGAGCATTCGGGTCTTCCTCTTCAAAATTTCGTAGCAAGGATCAAAAAGATAAACTCAGGCGGGGGCGATCCCGGCCCGATGCGCCGGGTCAGTCCTTAGGAATGACCCAGCGGATCGTGCTGGCGTAGCTGCCCGTGGTGGGGTTGCCTTCGCCATCGGTAGCCGGTGTGAACCGCGCACGGCGACGGACGTTGTCGCAAGTCGCCTGGTCGAGATCGGGACTGCCGCTCGAACGGGTGATCTCACAAGACGTCACCTTGCCGTCGGCACCCACACTAACGCGGAAACCGCTGCTGCCTTCCCGCTCCTCGCGCAGGGCGCGCGAAGGATAGTCGTTCGACGTTGCCCAGTTCCCCGGGTTACCCTTTGGCGTCGCCGCCTTGGGAGTAAAGCGGGGGGGCGGCGGCGACGGAGGCGGCGGCAGCTGCACAGGCGGCCGCGGCGGCTCAGGCGGCTCGGCATGCTGCACCGTGTCGAGCACAGGCGCCGGGGCAGGCAGCGTGATAGCCGGGGGCGGCGCCACAATCGGTGGCGGCGGCGCATCCTTCGGCGGTGGTGGGGGCGGGGGCAGTTCCGGCGGCTTCTCTTCCTCGATGTTGACCGCCGAAGTCACCTCTTTGACCTTCTTGTACGCCTCGTAAGCCAGCCCTGTAACCAGAGCGTAGCCCAGGGCAACATGAAGGATCGCAACGACGATGAGCGCGGTGATCTTGTTACCGCTCATCTGTTGGTCAGCGTATGCCATTCAGCTCCAAAACTCCTGATCTTCCGCGGCAGGCGGGCATCGCAAGCGATGCCGACAACCACGGAATCGCGCATGGAATCACCCATCCAGCGCGATTGGCCAATCCAGCGATTTCATTCCACCCTGCCGGCAAACCGGACCGCCGACATCGGGTGCAAGGAACCCGGCGGCGGCTTTTTCGGATTTTCATTATTGAAATACCCGATAGGCCCGAGCTTTAACGCCGAAGCCAAAGGCGCGCAAATGCTTTATCGGTTAACCTTCAATTCACGGTTGCGCTGCCTGAAACTCGCGCAGGTGGCCCGCCGGGCCGCCGCAGCGCGTGCCAGTGTAAGGACTGTTAGAATGCCCCGATTCATCCACCTCCGGCCCGTCGGACTTTGGCTGAGCCTTCTTGCCGCGCCGCTGCTCGGCATTGGCCTTTCCGGGCCAAGTTACGGACAAGAAACGGCTTTGTCGGTCGCCATGGCACCCGGGCTGGAGGCCGACACGGCCTATGCCTATGCCGATCTGGTCGACCTTGCACTGCCTGCAAACGTGGTCGTGCGTGCGCAGGTTCGAAAAGCGCTCTGGCTCAAGCCCGAGGCGGCGCCCGGACTACCGCCGGGCCGAGCACGGCTGTACATTGAAGCGCGCATCACCGCGCTGCTGATCGGGCCGGAGCTTGGCGAATCGATCCGCTTCCTCGCCGATGTGCCGCTGGATGCGCGCGGCAAGCCGCCCCGGCTGAACAAGACCGAAGTGCTTGTGCTGGCACGCACGGTGGATGAAAGCGCAGACGAGCTCCAGCTTGTCGCCCCCGATGCCATGCTGCCCCTCACCCCGGCGCGCGAGGCGACGCTGCGCGCGATTCTTACCGAAACCGCACTCCCCGATGCGCCGCCACCGATCACCGCGCTGCGCGAGGCGCTGCATGTTTCGGGCAATCTGGCCGGAGAAGGCGAGACCCAGCTGTTCCTTGCCACCACCACCGGCGCGCCGGTCTCGATTTCGGTGCTGCGGCGGCCGGACCAGCCGGTGACCTGGGGGGTCAGCTTCACCGAGATCGTCGATTCGGCCGCCCACCCGCCGCTGCCCTCCTCACTCGCGTGGTACCGCCTGGCCTGCGGCTTGCCGCAGCGCCTGCCCGAACGCGCAAACATTTCCGGTTCGCTCGTCGACCGGCGAATCGCCGCCGAGGACTATGCCCGCGTACTGGCCGATCTGGGCCCTTGCACGCGCAAGCGTCTCGCGCCGTAAGCGGCACTTCCACCCCCGGTTGCGAGGGGCCATCGGCTCCCCTAAGGCGCCCGATAAGATTTGATGGGGATGATCATGAGCGAACCTTTGCGCATCGCGCTCGCCGGGCTTGGCACTGTGGGCGGCGGCGTGATCCGCCTGCTGGAAGCCAATGCCGGGCTGATCGCGCGCCGTGCCGGCCGGCCGATCACGATCAGCGCGATCAGCGCGCGCAATCGCAGCAAGGACCGCGGCGTCGACCTATCAGGCTATGCCTGGGAAGACGACATGGTGATCCTGGGCGAGCGGCCCGATGTGGACGTGGTCGTCGAGCTGGTCGGCGGGGCCGACGGCCCGGCGCTGGCGCTGGCGCGCACCACGTTCGAGGCGGGCAAGGCGCTTGTCACCGCGAACAAGGCGATGATCGCGCACCACGGGCTCGAGCTTGCCACCAAGGCCGAAGCGGCCAAGGTCGCCTTCAAGTTCGAGGCAGCCGTGGCGGGCGGCATCCCGGTGATCAAGGCGCTCAAGGAGGGCGCGGCCGCAAACTACATCGACCGCGTCTACGGAATTCTCAACGGCACCTGCAATTACATCCTCTCGACCATGGAGGACACCGGCCGCGATTTCGCCGATGTGCTCGCCGAGGCGCAGGCCAAGGGCTATGCCGAAAGCGATCCGACTTTCGACATCGACGGCATCGACGCCGCGCACAAGCTGGCGATCCTTTCCAGCATCGCCTTCGGCACCGCTGTCGATTTCAAACCTGTCGCCGCCACCGGCATCCGCCGCGTGATCGCTGCCGATATCGCGCAGGCCGATGCGCTGGGCTATTACATCCGCCTGATCGGCATGGCAGAGACCGAGCTCGATGCCGCCGGCCAGCGCCGCCTGTTCCAGCGCGTCCACCCGATGCTCGTCCACCGCGATCACCCGCTCGCCCATGTCGACGGTGCGACCAATGCCGTCGTCGCGGAAGGCAATTTCGTCGGCCGACTGCTGTTCCAGGGCGCGGGCGCGGGCGACGGGCCAACCGCGAGCGCGGTCGTGGCCGACCTCATCGATATCGCGCGCGGCGATATCGGTGCGCCGTTCTCGATCCCCGCCGCCGAGCTCGAGGCCGCAGCCCCGGCCGACAGCGGCCACCGCACCGGGAAAGCCTATCTTCGCTTCACCGTAGCGGACCGGCCCGGCGTGCTGGCGGAGATCACCGCCGCGATGCGTGATGCCGGGGTCTCGATCGAAAGCCTGATCCAGAAGGGCCGCGCCGCGATCGGCTCTACCGAGGAAGTGCTCGTGGCGATGGTCACGCACGAAGGGCCGGAAAGCGCGATCGCTGAGGCGCTGCGCCTGCTCGAAGGCTCTGCCAGCCTCGGCGCGCCGCCGCTCGTCATGCACATCCTCGAAGACTGAGGCGCCATGGCCGACCGTGCGACGCCCAATTTGCCTTCACGGGATTTCGAGGCGACGGCCCGCTTCTATGGGCAGTTCGGTTTCACCGAATCATGGCGCGATGCAGGCTGGATGATCCTCGCGCGGGGCGGCCTGATCCTCGAGTTCTTTCCTTATCCCGACCTCGATCCTGCAACGAGTTCGTTCGGCAGCTGCCTGAGATTGGACGACGTCGAGGGGTTCTACGCGGCGCTTGTCGCAGCGGGCTTAGCGGAAGGGACCACAGGCTGGCCGCGCCTCCACCGCCCGAAGCGCGAGGCATGGGGCGGGCTGGTCGGCGCACTGATCGATCCGGACGGCAGCCTGCTGCGTCTGATTCAGGAAGATTAGGACGTTAAAAGAGGGGTATGGCTCTGCGGCACCCGCAGATGCACGCTGTCGACGATGGCCTGTCGCAGCGGCACCGAACGCTCTCTAGGGCGCCCGAATTTCCCCGCGTGCAATCCTGTCGGCATCCGAATCGGGCGGCGCCTCAGGCAGCTTGGTGATGTCGAAAAAGTACATCGGCGCCGGCGCCGAGCCGAACCCGATACAGCCTCTGCTGCAATCGGGAAGACCGCTCACATTGGGCGCGCGCGCCAGGCCATCGCGGGTGGCACGCGCCGATTCGAGTTCATCCCGCAAGGGCAGGCGCTCTTTCTCGTTCGCCTCGCGGCCGCCGCACACGACAATGCCTCCGTCCGCCCCGGCTCCGCCGCAGCGCGTGCGTTGCCCGGCCTGAAGCAGACGCTGGGCAATGGCGGCGTTGGCCTCGGCCAGCGCGGGATCGGGCGTCGCGGTGTCGGGATTCGCCGGCGCTGGACTGGCCGAGTCGGAACGTGCGGGAGCCTGCGCGGCGGGCGCGGCGGGCGGCGCAGACTGTGCCAGAGCCGCCGGCATGGTGCCGGAAACAACGCCAGCGCACAGGCAAGTGCATAGGAATGCGCGAAGCGCGAACCATTCACCAATTCCGCGCCTCGACAACCGCATATCCTCCCGTCTAGGGCGGTTGGAGCTACCGCCAAGCAGCCTCAGGAGTCAACGTGACCGATACGCGCCCAGCCCCCGCCGCCTCCCAGGTTCTTGACCGCGTTCTCGTGCTCGAGATGGTCCGCGTCACCGAAGCCGCCGCGATCGGCGCCTCCCGCCTCATCGGCCGCGGCGACGAGAAGGCCGCCGATGCTGCCGCCGTGGAAGCCATGCGCGCCGCCTTCAACGAACTCTACATGGACGGCACCGTCGTGATCGGGGAGGGTGAGCGCGACGAGGCGCCCATGCTCTACATCGGCGAGAAGGTCGGCGCGGCGCCCGGCAAGGGACCGAAGATCGACATCGCGCTCGATCCGCTGGAAGGCACCACGATCACTGCGAAGGCGGGGCCCAACGCGCTCGCGGTGCTCGCCGTGGCCGAAGAAGGCGGCCTGCTGAACGCGCCCGACGTCTACATGGACAAGCTCGCGGTCGGCCCCGGCTACCCCGACGGCATCATCGACCTGGACCGCACTCCGTCCGAGAACGTCAAGGCGGTGGCCAAAGCCAAGGGCGTTAACCCGGAGGACATCATCGTCTGCGTGCTCGACCGCCCGCGCCATGCCGATCTTATCGCCGAGCTGCGCGCGCTGGGCTGCGGCATCAGCCTGATCCCCGACGGCGATGTCGCCGGCGTGATCGCGGTGACCAATGAGGATACCGGCATCGATCTTTACATGGGCACCGGGGGCGCCCCCGAAGGCGTGCTCGCGGCCGCTGCGCTGCGCTGCGTTGGCGGGCAGTTCAAGGGCCGCCTGCTGTTCCGCAACGAGGACGAGAAGGCCCGCGCGCGCAAGTGGGGCATCACCGACCTGAACAAGGTCTACGACCTCAAGGAACTGGCCAAGGGCGACTGCATCTTCGCCGCCACGGGAGTCACCGACGGCTCACTGCTGGCTGGGGTGAAGGTCAACAAGAGCGGCGTGATGACCACCGAAAGCGTGGTGATGCGCGCCAGCTCGGGCACGGTGCGCTGGGTCAAGGGCGAGCACCGCCGCGCCCGCTGAGCCCGCAAGCGAATGGCCTCGCCGCCCTGTTTGCGGGGCGAGGCCCACAACGGATGCTTCCCCCGCTTGTCCACCTGCACACGCGCCCGTACCGTAACGCTGGGTAGAACCGGGGGAAGCAGGTGAAGATCAGGCAGATCATGGCGACCGCAGCGCTGGCCGCGCTCGCGCTGGGCGCACCGCTGGCGCAGGCGGCCGATGCCACCAAGGAGCAGCAGGCCGCCGCCGAAGCCGCCCGTGTCGCCGAGCGCGAAGAAATGAAGCGCCTCGGGTCCTACTATCTGCGCTGCGACGGGGAGCCCAACAACACCACGGGGGGCGAGGACTTTGCCCGGCTGGTCGGCGCGGTCACGCTGCTGGGCATCTTCGCGCCGAGCCCCGAAGCGCCAGATCCAGCCAAGCGGCTCTTCGCGGAGAAGGGTGTGGAGGCCTGCACCCACCTGCTCGACGATCCGAAAGAAGAAACCAACAAGATCCGCCGCATTCCGCTGATCCTGGCGCGCGCGCTGCACCACATCGAAGGCAAGAGCTACACCGCCGCGCTGATCGAGGTCGAAAAGGCGCGGGCCGAAGCGAAGGGTGCGGGCCTGACCGGCAATCTCTACTTCGACCGCTCGATGGGCTTCTCGTTCGACCAGGTCGAATCCGTGATCCAGCTGCGGCTGGACGATCCCGCCAAGGCCGAGGAAGCCTCGCTGCGCTCGCTGGGCGGCCCGCAGTACGGGATCGTCCAGCTTCTCACCGCCGAAACTTACGACCAGTTCCTGCACGATCTTTCGCCTGCGCGCGAGGCGCAGCTCAAGTCGCTGGTCCGGATCTTCCCGGCCGCACTGGTCGTCTATGCGTCCAGGCTCGAGGAGGTGGGCCGCTTTGCCGACGCAGCGCGCTATCGCGAACTCGTGATCGAAGTGCTCGAGGCCCAGAAGCCCGAATTCAAGGGCTCGCTGCCCTATGCCCTCGCCGCGCTGGATCACGCGCTCGTCGGCGACAGCGCCCGCGCCGCCGCGCGCGAAAACGATGCCCGTACCAACATGGACAGCCGCGTCGCTGCAGGCAAGGCAGAGGACAACGCCGCCGCCGTGGTCGAAGTGCTCGACCTGCTCGGCATTACCAACCTCGCCGCGACAGGCAAGCTGACGGAGGCGCGGCGCACATTCGCCGCGCGCTCGCAGTGGCTCAGTCCCGGCTTTGGCACTGTCCTCGAAGTAAACCGGCGCCTGCGCAAGGGCGCGGCGCCAGAAGAGCTGTTCGGCGCCCTCGCGAAGACGCCCGAGGTGCTCTGGACCGAGCGGCGCGACAAGGAGCGCATCCGCCGCCTCGCGACTGACAGCGACAACAAGACGCTGTTCAGCAACATTTTTTCCTACGAATCGATCAAGGATTTCGAGGGCACTTCCAAGGCGGTCTATCGGACCGACAAGTCCCGCCTCCTGCTGGGTGAGCCGATCAAGCGCTCGCAGCATTGGGTCATTCTCTCACCGGGCAATGGCCTCGCCGGACTCGACGGGATCGTACTGCACGCCGCGCTTCTGGCCAAGGCGCGCGCGAAGAAGGGCATGCTGATGAACTTGCACGTCAGCCGGCCGCTGTACGGCGAGGTCTCGTTCGTCAATCCGGACGAGCCCGGCGTAAGCCCCGAACTTTATATAGATGCCGAGGCAGTGATCGCGGCGCTCAGCCCGCTGATCCCTTCGCCCGAAACGCTGGCGCAGCGCAAAGGCGCGGTGAAGCACTAACTGGCCAAGGCAAGCGGCATCGGCTGGGCGATGTCAGTCGTCTCCAGCGCGGACTTGCGGCGGAGGCTGGCGGGCACAGCCACCGCAGCGGGGCGGAGCGCGATATCGCGGGTGCGGAACGTCGCGACCAGCTCGTTGAGGCGGAGCGCCTCGGCGGCAAGGCTGCGGGTTGCGGCCGATGACTCCTCGACCATTGCCGCGTTCTGCTGGGTCATGCGGTCCATCTCGCGCATCGCGGCGTTGATCTGGCCGAGGCTCGAGGCCTGGCGCGTCGCCGATCCGGCGATACTGCCCGTGAGCGCGCCGATCTCGCTGATCCGCCGCACGATGGCCTCGAGCCGGGTGCCGCTTTCGCGCACCAGATCCACGCCCGTGCCGACCTGCTCGCCGCTGGTGGTGATGAGCGCCTTGATGCTCTGCGCGGCATCGGCGCTGCGCTGAGCCAGCGCGCGCACTTCGGTGGCAACGACCGCAAAGCCCTTGCCCGCCTCGCCGGCGCGTGCCGCCTCCACTCCCGCGTTGAGCGCGAGCAGGTTGGTCTGGAAGGCGATGCCGTCGATCACCGCGATGATCTGGCCGATCTCCTGTGCGGACTGCTCGATCGCGGCCATGGCCTCGATCGCCCGGCGCACGACTTCTCCGCCCTCGCCGGCCTCGCGATCGGCATGGGTGATGGTCTGGCTCACGGCCTGGGCCCCTGTCGCGGTATCCTGCACGATGCCGGTCACCGCATCCATAGCGCGCGCGGTCTCCGCGATCCGCGATGCTTGTGCTTCGTTGCGCAGCGCCAGATCCTGCGCTGCGCTGCCGATTTCGGCTATGCTGCCCTGAACGCTGGCCGTGCCAACCCGCACTGTCCGCAAGGCATCCGCCAGCGAAGTGACAGCGGCGTTGTAGTTCTCGCGCAGGGTCTCATAGTCCGGCGGGAACTTCGCTTCGAGCTGATGCTCGAGGTCCTTGGCCGCCAGCCGGGCAAGGCCAGCCGAAAGCGCCCGGACGACAACCGCCTGCTCGGCCGAGGCTTGCTGGCGCGACTGTCCGGCTTCGCGGAACACCTGCATGGCACGGGCGACCTGACCGATCTCGTCCTGGCGGTCGGTCCCCTCGATCTGCGAGTTCGTATCTCCGTTGGCCATGCGCTGCATCGCCGCTGCGGTCTCGACCAGCGGCATGACCACAAGGCGCTGCGCAGCGCGGGCGCTCGCCAGTATGAGGCCGAGCAAGGCAAGCGCGAGAACGCCGAGTCCGGACAGCGCCAACGTTGTGAGGCTGGCGTTTTCGCGCTCGGTCTCGGCGCTGTAGGTGCGGCTGAGCGCCACGATGCTGCGCACCTGCTCGCGCTGCACACGGTAGATCGGCGCCAGCTGCATGGTGAAGGCCTCGCTCATGGCGGGCTGGTTGCCGCTCGCCACCGCCGGGAGGAAATTGCTGTCCATGACCTGCCAGAACTTGTCCGCCGCCGCGATCGTATCCCTGAGCGGCTGGCGCAATTGTTCGGGTACCGGGGCGGCCTTCCAATAGGCCTTGCGCGCCTCGAACTCGGCGCGCTCGTCCTTGAGCTCGCTCAGATAGGGGCCGGCGCGCGTGGGGTCATGCGCGACCAGCGACGCATTGAGGTAGGGCTCGACCACGAAGGCCGGGGGCGGGAGCACATCGGCGAGGAGTTCGGATTGCAGGGCGGTCTGCTGCGTGATCGGGCCGCCCGCACGGATCGAGTATACGACCGCCGAGGCCAGCGCGATGATCGCGAGCACGAGACCGATCAGAAGCAGCGCGCTGCGGCGCGCCTTGTGGCTGAGCATGCAAGGAACTCCATGACGCAGCCGCAACGGACGGGTGGCCGCAACGGGGGCATAGCGGGCAAGCCCTTGCCATGTGCCGTCCGGCAGCCCTGAGAAATTTACGTAGCCCCCCGAGGACAAACCAAAAACCCCGCCGGCTCACGCCGACGGGGTTTCAGGTTCATGGACGGACGCGGGTTGCCCCGCGAGGCGCTCAGGCCTCGTCGCCCTCGATCAGGTAATCACCGGCATCGGCGTCGAGACCATGGGTCTCGCCCTCGACCGCCGCCAGCGGATCATCGCCGATCGCGGCTTCCGGGCCCTGCGCCAGCTCGGCAGCATGCTCTTCGGCCGCCGAGGCGGGGGCGATGAGCACTTCCTGGAGCTTGCGATAGGACGCGCGCAGCGCCGCGTCGCGGCTGGTGGCCGCAACGCGCAGACGGTTCATGCCCGCGCCCGTGCCCGCCGGGATCAGGCGACCGACGATGACGTTCTCCTTGAGACCGATCAGCGAATCGCGCTTGCCCTCGACAGCCGCCTGCGTGAGCACGCGGGTGGTTTCCTGGAACGACGCGGCGGAGATGAACGAACGCGTCTGGAGCGAAGCCTTGGTGATGCCGAGCAGCACCGGCTTGCCTTCGGCCGGGCGCATGCCCGGCGCGAGACGCGCGTTGTATTCGTTCATCTCCTCAAGGTCGATCTGCTCGCCCGGCAGCAGCGTTGTATCGCCGCCATCGGTGATCTCGACCTTCTGCAGCATCTGGCGAACGATCACCTCGATGTGCTTGTCGTTGATCTTCACGCCCTGCAAGCGGTAGACTTCCTGGATTTCCGCGACGAGGTACTCGGCCAGGGCTTCAACACCCATGACCTCAAGGATGTCGTGCGGGTTGGGCGAACCGCTGATGAGGTTGTCGCCCTTCTTGACCCAGTCGCCTTCCTGCACGTCGATCACCTTCGACTTGGGGATCAGGTACTCGACCGGATCGCCTTCCTCGGGGATGATCGCGATCTTGCGCTTGGCCTTGTAATCGCGAACGAATTCGATGCGGCCCGAGATCTTCGCGATGATCGCGTTGTCCTTCGGGATGCGCGCCTCGAACAGTTCGGCCACCCGCGGCAGACCGCCGGTGATGTCGCGGGTCTTGGCGGCTTCGCGGCTGGCACGCGCGAGCACGTCACCGGCCTGCACCGTCTGCCCGTCCTCGACCGACAGCGTGGTGCCCGGCGCCATGAGATAGCGCGCGGTCTCGCCCGAGTTCTCGTCGAGCAGGGTCAGGCGCGGACGCAGGTCTTCCTTCTTGGCGCGCCCACCGGCCCGGTTCTCGGTCACGACGCGCTGGGCAATGCCGGTGGCGTCGTCGACCAGTTCGGTCAGGGTACGGCCGTCGACGAGGTCCTGATAACGCACCACACCCGGCTTGTCGGTGATCACCGGAAGGGTGAACGGATCCCATTCAGCCAGGCGTTCGCCCTGCTTGATGGTGGCGCCGTTCTCGTGGATCAGGTGCGTACCGTAAGGCACGCGGTGCATCGCGCGCTCGCGGCCCTCGGTGTCCATCACCACGATCTCGCCGTTGCGGGCAAGGCTGAGGCGGCGGCCACGCGAGTCCGTGATCGTCGGGATGTCGCGGTAGATCACGGTACCGTCGCACAGCGACTCAAGGTTCGACTGCTCGTTGACCTGCGCCGCGCCGCCGATGTGGAACGTACGCATGGTGAGCTGCGTGCCCGGCTCGCCGATCGACTGCGCCGCGATCACGCCGACCGCTTCGCCGATGTTGACCGGGGTGCCGCGCGCAAGGTCGCGGCCATAGCATGTGCCGCAGACGCCGACTTGCGCCGCGCAGACCAGCGGCGAGCGGATGCGCGCCGACTGCGAGCCCGCCGCCTCGATCTTCGCGATCGCGGCTTCGTCGAGCAGGGTGCCCTTGGGCATGAGCACTGCGCCGGTCTTGGCCTCGATCATGTCCTCGGCCAGCGTGCGGCCGAGGATGCGCTCGCCGAGCGAGGCGATCGTCGAACCGCCCTGCACGATCGCGCGCATTTCGAGCGCCCGCTCGGTGCCGCAATCGTCGATGGTGACGACGCAGTCCTGCGAGACATCGACGAGACGACGCGTGAGGTAACCCGAGTTCGCGGTCTTCAATGCGGTATCCGCGAGACCCTTGCGGGCGCCGTGGGTCGAGTTGAAGTACTCAAGGACGGTCAGGCCTTCCTTGAAGTTCGAGATGATCGGGGTCTCGATGATCTCGCCCGACGGCTTGGCCATGAGGCCGCGCATACCGGCAAGCTGCTTCATCTGCGTCGGAGAACCGCGCGCGCCCGAGTGGCTCATCATGTAGATCGAGTTGACCTGAGCCTCGCGGCCCTGATCATCGAGCGGCGTCGCCTTGATCTCTTCCATCATGGCCGCCGCCACCTGATCGCCGCAGCGGCTCCACGCGTCGATCACCTTGTTGTACTTTTCCTGCTGGGTGATCAGGCCGTCCTGGTACTGCTGCTCGTAGTCGGCCACCAGTTCCTTGGTCTCGCCAACCAGCGCGTCCTTGCTGTCGGGGATGATCATGTCGTCCTTGCCGAACGAGATGCCCGCCTTGAACGCGTTGCGGAAGCCGAGGCTCATGATCGCGTCGGCGAAGAGCACCGTGTCCTTCTGGCCAGTGTGGCGATAGACCTGATCGATGACGTCGGCGATTTCCTTCTTGGTGAGCAGGCGGTTGACCAGCTCGAAGGGAACCGTGCTGCTCTTGGGCAGGCACTCGCCGATGAGCATGCGGCCCGGCGTCGTCTCGTAGCGCTTGAGGTAGGTCTTGCCCTGCTCGTCGGTCTGGGGAACGCGCGCGACGATCTTCGAGTGCATCGTCACGGCACCAGCGAACAGCGCCTGATGCACTTCGGCCATGTCGGCCATCATCATGCCTTCGCCCGGTTCGCCCTGACGGTCCATCGACAGGTAATAGAGACCCAGCACCATGTCCTGCGAAGGCACGATGATCGGCTTGCCGTTGGCGGGCGAAAGGATGTTGTTGGTCGACATCATCAGCACGCGTGCTTCGAGCTGGGCTTCCAGCGAAAGCGGCACGTGGACGGCCATCTGGTCACCGTCGAAGTCGGCGTTGAAGGCCGAACAGACAAGCGGGTGCAGCTGGATCGCCTTGCCCTCGATCAGCACGGGCTCGAATGCCTGGATGCCGAGGCGGTGAAGCGTCGGCGCGCGGTTGAGCATGACCGGGTGCTCGCGGATCACTTCATCCAGGATGTCCCAGACTTCCTTGCGTTCCTTCTCGACCCACTTCTTGGCCTGCTTGAGGGTCATCGAGAGACCCTTGGCATCGAGGCGGGCATAGATGAACGGCTTGAACAGCTCGAGCGCCATCTTCTTGGGCAGGCCGCACTGGTGCAGTTTGAGTTCCGGACCGGTCACGATCACCGAACGACCCGAATAATCGACGCGCTTGCCGAGCAGGTTCTGGCGGAAGCGGCCCTGCTTGCCCTTGAGCATGTCGGAGAGCGACTTCAGCGGACGCTTGTTGGCGCCCGTGATGATGCGGCCGCGGCGGCCGTTGTCGAACAGCGCGTCAACGGCCTCCTGCAGCATGCGCTTTTCGTTGCGGACGATGATGTCCGGCGCGCGCAGTTCGATCAGGCGCTTGAGGCGGTTGTTGCGGTTGATGACGCGGCGATAGAGATCGTTGAGATCCGAGGTCGCGAAACGGCCACCATCGAGCGGCACCAGCGGGCGCAGTTCGGGCGGAATGACCGGGATCACGTCAAGGATCATCCACTCGGGGCGGTTGCCCGAATCGATGAACGATTCGACGACCTTGAGGCGCTTGATGATCTTCTTGGGCTTCAGCTCGCTCTTGGTGGTGGCGAGCTCCTCCATCAGGTCCTTGCGTTCCTGCTCGAGGTCGAGGTCCATCAGCATCTGCTTGACCGCCTCGGCGCCGATCCCGGCCGAGAATGCGTCCTCGCCGTACTCGTCCTGCGCGTCGAGCAGTTCGTCCTCGGTCAGCAGCTGGTAGCGCTCGAGCGGGGTGATGCCCGGCTCGATCACGACATAGCTCTCGAAGTAGAGGATGCGCTCAAGCTGCTTGAGCTGCATGTCGAGCAGCAGGCCGATGCGCGAAGGCAGCGACTTCAGGAACCAGATGTGCGCGACGGGCGCCGCCAGTTCGATGTGGCCCATGCGCTCGCGGCGCACCTTGGTGACGGTGACTTCGACGCCGCACTTTTCGCAGACGACGCCCTTGTACTTCATGCGCTTGTACTTGCCGCACAGGCACTCGTAGTCCTTCACCGGGCCGAAGATGCGCGCGCAGAACAGGCCGTCACGCTCTGGCTTGAACGTGCGGTAGTTGATCGTCTCCGGCTTCTTGATCTCGCCGAAGGACCAGCTGCGGATGCGCTCGGGGCTCGCCAGACCGATCTGGATCTGGTCGAAGGTCTCGGGCTTGGCGATCTGGTTGGTGAACTTGGTCAGGTCGTTCATGATCTTCTTCCTTTATCCCCCTTCCGCGTGGCGGTCAGGGTTAGGGGTGGGTTAGCTGGGCGGCGCCGCGAAGGCCCGCCCCCGACCCCTCCCGCAAGCGGGAGGGGAGAAGCGAGGCGTTACTCCGCCGCGATCGCCACGCCGTCTTCGTCGACATCGAGCGACGAAAGTTCGACGTTGAGACCGAGCGAGCGCATTTCCTTGACGAGCACGTTGAAGCTCTCAGGGATACCGGCCTCGAAGGTATCGTCACCCTTGACGATCGCTTCGTAGACCTTGGTGCGGCCGACCACGTCGTCGGACTTCACCGTGAGCATTTCCTGCAAGGTATAGGCCGCACCGTAAGCCTGCAGCGCCCAGACCTCCATTTCGCCGAAGCGCTGGCCGCCGAACTGCGCCTTGCCGCCCAGTGGCTGCTGGGTGACGAGGCTGTAGGGCCCGATCGAACGCGCGTGGATCTTGTCGTCCACGAGGTGGTGCAGCTTCAGCATGTAGATGATGCCCACGGTCACCTTGCGGTCGAACGCCTCACCCGTGCGCCCGTCGTAGAGCGTGGACTGGCCCGAGGTATCGAGCCCGGCCTTGGTCAGCATCGCCGAGACGTCCGCCTCGCGCGCACCGTCGAACACCGGAGTGCCCATCGGCACGCCAGCGGTCAGGTTGCCCGCCAGTTCAAGGATCTCGTCGGTCGAGCGGCTGTTGATATCGGCGTGATAGTTCTCGCCATAGATATCGTTCAGCTTCTCGATCAGCGCGGTCGGCGGGGCACCCGCTTCCGGGTTCGGATTGGCGTGGCGCCATTCCTCCAGCTCGTGCTTGATCTGCTGGCCGAGGCCGCGTGCGGCCCAGCCGAGGTGCGTCTCGAAGATCTGCCCGACGTTCATGCGGCTCGGCACGCCCAGCGGGTTGAGCACGATATCAACGTGCGTCCCGTCGGCGAGGAACGGCATGTCCTCGATCGGCAGGATGCGGCTGATGACGCCCTTGTTGCCGTGACGGCCGGCCATCTTGTCGCCCGGCTGCAGCTTGCGCTTCACCGCCACGAAGACCTTGACCATCTTGAGCACGCCCGGAGCCAGCTCGTCGCCGCGCTCCAGCTTCTCCTTGCGATCCTCGAACTTCTCCTGGATCGCCTTGACGGTCTCGTCGTACTGCGCCTTCACCGCCTCGAGCTGCGCCTGGCGCGCATCGTCGGCGACCGCAAACTTCCACCATTCGTGGCGCTCGACATCGGCGAGCACCTGCTCGTCGATTTCGGTGCCCTTCTTGATGCCCTTCGGCGCGGCGCTGGCGGTCTGGCCGAGCAGCATGTCGCGCAGGCGGTTGAAGGTCGCACGGTTCAGAATGCCGCGCTCGTCTTCACGGTCCTTGGCGAGGCGTTCGATTTCCTCGTTCTGGATCGCCCGGGTACGGTCGTCGATCTCGATACCGTGGCGGTTGAACACGCGCACTTCGACGATCGTGCCCGAAACGCCCGGCGGCAGACGCAGCGAGGTGTCGCGCACGTCGCTGGCCTTTTCGCCGAAGATCGCGCGCAGCAGCTTTTCTTCCGGCGTCATCGGGCTTTCGCCCTTCGGCGTGATCTTGCCGACGAGAATGTCACCAGGGTGCACTTCAGCGCCGATGTAGACAATGCCTGCCTCGTCGAGGTTGCGCAGCGCTTCCTCGCCGACGTTCGGGATGTCGCGCGTGATATCCTCGGGCCCGAGCTTGGTGTCGCGGGCCATGACCTCGAATTCCTCGATGTGGATCGAGGTGAACACGTCGTCCTTCACGATGCGTTCGGAGATCAGGATCGAGTCCTCGTAGTTGTAGCCGTTCCACGGCATGAACGCGACGAGGGTGTTGCGACCGAGCGCCAGCTCGCCGAGATCGGTCGAGGGACCGTCGGCGAGAATGTCGCCCTTCTCGACCAGATCGCCCACCTTCACCAGCGGACGCTGGTTGATGCAGGTGTTCTGGTTCGAACGCTGGAACTTCTGCAGCGTGTAGATGTCCACGCCCGAACGGCCCGGCTCGATATCACCCGAAGCGCGGATCACGATGCGGGTCGCGTCGACCTGATCGACCACGCCCGAACGCAGCGCGCCGATCGCCGCGCCCGAATCGCGCGCGACGGTCTCTTCCATGCCGGTGCCCACGAAAGGCGCGTCAGCCTTGACCAGCGGCACCGCCTGGCGCTGCATGTTCGAGCCCATCAGCGCGCGGTTGGCGTCGTCGTTTTCCAGGAACGGAATGAGCGAGGCGGCGACCGAAACCAGCTGCTTGGGGCTGACGTCCATCAGCGTCACGTTTTCACGCGGGCTCATCACGAATTCGCCGTTCTGGCGGGCCGAAACGAGCTCTTCCGCGAACGAACCGTCGCCGGTCAGTTCGGCCGAGGCCTGCGCCACGGTGTGCTTCTGCTCTTCCATTGCCGAAAGGTAGACGACGTCGCCGGTCACCTTCTGGTCGATCACCTTGCGGTACGGCGTTTCAATGAAGCCGTACTTGTTGACGCGCGCGAACGTGCTCAGCGAGTTGATCAGACCGATGTTCGGGCCTTCCGGCGTTTCAATCGGGCAGATGCGGCCATAGTGCGTCGGGTGCACGTCGCGCACTTCGAAACCGGCGCGCTCGCGAGTCAGACCACCCGGCCCGAGCGCCGAAACGCGGCGCTTGTGCGTCACTTCGGAGAGCGGGTTGGTCTGGTCCATGAACTGCGAGAGCTGCGAGGAACCGAAGAACTCGCGCACCGCGGCCACGGCGGGCTTCGCGTTGATCAGGTCGTTCGGCATCACGGTCGAGACGTCGACCGAGCTCATGCGCTCCTTCACCGCGCGTTCCATGCGCAGCAGGCCGACGCGGTACTGGTTCTCAAGCAGCTCGCCCACCGAACGCACGCGGCGGTTGCCGAGGTTGTCGATGTCGTCGACTTCGCCCTTGCCGTCCTTGAGGTTCACCAGTTCCTTGACCACGGCGAGGATATCCTCGGTGCGCAGCGTGGTGATGGTATCAGGGCAATCGAGGCTGAGGCGCATGTTGAGCTTCACGCGTCCCACTGCCGAAAGGTCGTAGCGGTCCGGATCGAAGAACAGGCCGTCGAACAGAGCCTCGGCGGTTTCGCGCGTCGGCGGCTCGCCGGGACGCATGACGCGGTAGATGTCCGAAAGCGCCTGGTCGCGGTCCTCGGCCTTGTCGGCTTTCATCGTGTTGCGGATCCAGGGACCCGTGTTCATGTGGTCGATGTCGAGCAGCTCGAGCACGTCCACCCCGGCCTTGTCGAGCACTTCGAGGTTCTCGGGGCTGACTTCGTCGCCCGCCTCGATCCAGATGCGGCCCGTGCTCTCGTCGATGAGATCCTTGGCTGCATAGCGGCCGAAGATCTCGTCGGTCGGGATCAGCAGGTTCTGCAGGCCGTCCTTGGCCGCCTTGTTGGCAGCACGCGGGCTGATCTTGGTACCGGCGGGGAACACGACTTCACCCGAAGCAGCATCGACGATGTCGAACGCAGGCTTCGCACCGCGCCACTGGTCGAGCACGAAGGGCACCTTCCAGCCGCCCTCGGCACGCGCCCACACGACCTTGTCGTAGAAGAAGTCGAGGATCTGCTCGCCATTAAGGCCGAGCGCATAAAGCAGCGCCGTGACCGGCAGCTTGCGCTTGCGGTCGATGCGGACGTTGACGATGTCCTTGGCGTCGAACTCGAAATCGAGCCACGAGCCGCGATAGGGAATGACGCGCGCGGCAAACAAGTACTTGCCCGAGGAGTGCGTCTTGCCGCGGTCATGGTCGAACAGGACGCCCGGCGAACGGTGCATCTGGCTGACGATGACGCGCTCGGTCCCGTTGATGATGAAGGTGCCGTTGTCGGTCATGAGCGGGATGTCGCCCATGTAGACGTCCTGCTCCTTGATATCGATGAGGCTTTTGGTCTCGGTCTCGCTGTCGACCTCGAAGGTCGCGAGCTTGAGCGTGACCTTCATCGGCGCAGCGTAGGTGATCCCGCGCTGTCGGCACTCGTTGACGTCGTACTTCGGCGCCTCGAGCACATAGCCGTCGCGCTCCTTGATATCGAGGCTGGCGGTGCCGGCGAAATCCTGGATCGGGAAGACCGAGCGCAGCGTCTTTTCGAGGCCCGAGACATAGCCGGTGGCGGGATCGGAGCGGAGGAACTGCTCATATGATTCGCGCTGCACCTCGATCAGGTTCGGCATCTGCACCACTTCGTGGATGTCGCCGAAAATCTTGCGGATGCGCTTCTTCAGACCGGCGCGTGCCGGCTTGCCCGAGGGAGTTGCCTTGGTAGCCATGAAAGGTCAGCCTCTTGTCTGTAACTCATGCCGGGCAGGAAACCCGGCGAAAACCACACGCGGCGTGTGGTGCCTGAAGGCGCAAAACGCCGAACGCCACCCAGGGATTCCAGCTGGATTCCCGGTGGCAATTGGCATCATCGCGTCAGACGAAACCCGAAACCGCTTCCTTCCTGAGCCATCCCCCGCGTATGGGCTGGCCTTGCTCGAAGCAGTGGGCAAGAGCGGCGAGTTAGGCGCAGAGGGGTGGCTTGTCAACCAGCGCCACCCTTCGGTACCGCCTCGCGCCCCGCTTTGCTTGACTCTTTACCGCACTTGCGCCAATGCGCCGGCCGACCAGACGGGCTTCGGCCCCAAAGGTCATCCGTCCGAGACAGCTGGAGCAGGCTTCCTGCTTAATTTCCAGCCTAGACGGGGAAAAGAGATTTCGGGCGCTCCGGCGCCCTTGGCCTGATGGTCCGCACTCATGTGGAACACCATGGCCCGACGCGCTGATCGGCGCGTTCTCCTTCCCCATTGTACGGACTCGCCCGTGGTGCACCTGCGCCATGGACAAACGTAGCCGGTCGTCGGGGGCATGCCCCCTTCGGCCACATGTGAAGGAGTATGGCATGGATCGTTCGCAGAAAGCCGAATCGGTCGCCTTCCTGACCGAGGTGTTCAACGAGGCCGGCGCGGTGGTCATCACCCGCAACCTCGGCATGACGGTGGCTCAGTCCACCGCCCTGCGCATCAAGGTCCGCGAGGCGGGCGCTTCGTTCAAGGTTGCGAAGAACTCTCTGGCCAAGATTGCCGCCAAGGGCACCGCGTATGAGGGCGTGATCGACCTCTTCACCGGCCCCACCGGCATTGCCGCCTCGGCGGATCCGGTCGCGGCCGCCAAGGTCGTGGTCGATTTCGCCAAGACCAACGACAAGCTTGAAATTGTCGGTGGTGCAATGGGCACGGTCGTTCTCAACGCCGACGGGATCAAGGCACTCGCCACGATGCCCTCGCTCGACGAGATGCGCGCCAAGCTCATCGGCCTTGTCCAGGCCCCGGCGACCAAGATCGCCCAGCTCACGACCGCTCCGGCGGCCAAGCTGGCCCGCGTCTTTGCCGCCTACGCCGAGAAGGACGCCGCATAAGCGGCGGCAATCTTCGGACTGTTTTTCTGATCATTCGCCCATCCGGGCAAACCACATTGAGGAGTTATCATCATGGCCGATATCGCCAATCTCGTTGCCGAACTTTCGAAGCTGACCGTTCTCGAAGCCGCTGACCTCGCCAAGGCCCTCGAAGAAGCATGGGGCGTGAGCGCCGCTGCTGCTGTGGCCGTTGCTGCGCCCGCCGGTGGCGGCGAAGCTGCTGCCGCGGTCGAAGAGAAGACCGAATTCGACGTCATCCTGACCGGCGACGGCGGCAAGAAGATCCAGGTCATCAAGGAAGTGCGCGCCATCACCGCGCTCGGCCTGACCGAAGCCAAGGCGCTCGTCGAAGCCGCCCCGAAGGCGATCAAGGAAGGTGTCACCAAGGCCGAAGCCGAAGACATCAAGGCCAAGGTCGAAGCCGCCGGCGGCACCGTCGAGATCAAGTAAGATCTTGCAGTTTCGCGGGTGTCTTGAAGCGCCCGCGGTACGGAAGGGGCAGGCCGCAAGGCCTGCCCTTTTTGTTTGGTTCCTCAGGCCCAGTCGATCTGACGCACCGGAGGCAGCGCGAACTGGAACAGCAGCGCGCCTGCCGCACTCACCCCGGCCACGAACACGAACGCGCCGACATAGGAGCCGGTCGCATCGACGATGGCACCGGTCACGATCGGCCCGACAATGCCTGAAATGCTGGCTATGCCGGTCTGCCAGCCGATCCAGCTTCCGGCCAGCCGCGGCCCGGCATATATCTGCCCCAGCGCAAAGACCATGGTGGGGCCAATGCCCATCGCGGTACCTGTCAGCAAGAGCCAGCCCAGCACCGCGACAGGGGAAGCCGCAAAGGCGATGCCCAGCACGCCGATGGCCATGCCGATCTGCCCGAGGATCGCGAACCGGCGACGCACCGTGCCCTCTTCGTGCCCGCGCCGGATGACGTAATCCGAAAGCTGGCCGCAGCCCAGCGACGAGAGGGCCTGAACCACGTAGGTCGCGGTGGCGAAGGCGGCCATTGTCGAGATCGAAAAGCCACGGCTGGTGGTGAGATAGAGCGGCAGCCAAACGATGACAAAGAAAGCGCAGAAGTTCGCCGTCGCGTTGCAAAGCCCCATCAGCCAGAGCGCCTTCTGCGAAAGCAGCAAGCGATAGGGCACCGGCGAACCGGCCTGCTCCGGAGCGCTGCTGCGGGGCAGCGCGCGCACCGCCGCGAACCACGGTACGAGCCACAGCAGCGTGCATGCACCGAACACGATGAAGACCGCCCGCCAACCCCAACCACCGAGAATCGCACCGCCGGCCAGCGTGCCGACCGCCGGGCCCAGTGCGATGCCCGCCGCCAGGACGGCATTGGCAAGGCCGCGCCGCTCGGGCGGAACATGGCGGGCGATCATCTTGGAGCTTCCCGAAAACCCGCAGCTCTCGCCCAGGCCCAGCATCATGCGCAGCACAATGAGGCCGGCGAGGCCACCGGCAAGGCCGGTCAGCAAGGTGCTGAGCGCCCATACCGCGACGCCCGCGGCGAAGAGGCGGTAGACCGATATCCGGTCCGCCAACCAGCCGACGAAAGGCTGTGCCGGGCCATAAGTCCAGAAGAACGCCGACACCGCAATACCGAACTGCGTGCCGGAGAGGTGGAGGTCGGTCTTCATCAGCGGCGCGGCAACGCCGATGGCGCCGCGATCAACGAAGTTCAGGAGCACCGCAAGGCCCAGCAGCGCCACCAGCACCACAACCACGCCATCACCAGCGCGCTCCTGAACTGCCGATGCTGTCATTGCTGCCCCTCTACCCGATCAGGGCCTGAGCGTAAGGGGGCACCTGCCAACCGACAACACTTGTTCTTTGCGCGTCACCACGCCTATGGCCCGACCATGTTCGAAAGCCCTCCCACCCGCTGGATCGACGAATGGCGCGCCATGCTGCGCCTCGCCGCGCCGCTGGTGGGCGCGAGCCTGCTGCAGATGGCGGTATTCGCGGTCGACGTCATTTTCGTCGCGCGGCTCGGCCCGGCTGCGCTCGCTGCGTCCGCGTTGGCGGTCTCGATCTTCGGCCTGCTCATCTGGAGCCTTTCGGGGCTTGTCGGCGCGGCCTCTCCGCTGATCGCCGCCGAAATCGGCGCGCGCCGCCATGCCGTGCGCGAGGTGCGCCGCACCGTGCGGATGACCGGCTGGGCGGGCGTGATCGCGGGCGTGGGCGCGATGGGCGTCTGTCTGCTGGGCGGCCCGATGATGCGCGCGACGGGGCAGAGCGAGCAGGTCATCGCACTGGCGGTGCCGTTCCTCAATGTGCTGATGTGGGCGTCCATTCCCGCCGTGCTCGCCTCGCTGCTGCGTACCGTCGTCTCGACGCTGGGCCGGCCCTATATCGGCACGGCGATCAATGGCCTTGCGGTCGGCGTCAACGCGCTGGGCAATTACACCTTCGTCTTCGGCAAATTCGGCGCCCCGGCCCTCGGCCTCACCGGCTCGGCGCTGTCGAGCGTGGTCACCAGCGTGTTCATGCTTGGGGCCTACTGCCTCGTCATCCGCACCGACCGTCGCCTCAGACGCTACCGCTTCGCCGGGCGCTGGTGGCGGCCCGATTGGACGCGCTTCGTAGACGTGCTGCGCATCGGCCTGCCCATCACCGCGACGATCATTGCCGAAGCCGGCATGTTCAATGGCGCGGCCTTCCTCATGGGCCGGATCGGCGAGGTCGAGCTGGCCGCGCACACCGTCGCGCTGCAGTTTGCCGCCTTCACCTTCCAGGTCCCCTTCGGTGTGTCCCAAGCCGCCACCATCCGCGTCGGCCTCGCCTACGGCGCGCGCGACAACGCCGCGATCACCCGCTCGGGGCAAGTCGCCGTGGTCCTGTGCGTCGGCTTCATGGCCGCAATGGCAGCGCTGATGCTGTTCTTCCCCAACCTCATCCTCGCCGCCTATGTCGACCCGGCAGACCCCGCCAACGCGCGCCTCGTGTCGCTTGCCACACAGTACATGGTCGTAGCCGCCGCGTTCCAGATCTTCGACGGCGCGCAGGCAGTCGGCGCGGCGTTGCTGCGCGGGCTGCAGGACACCCGCGTTCCCATGGGCATCGCGCTGTTCGGCTACTGGATACCCGGCATCGGGACCGCGCTTTATCTCGGCATTGCCACCCCGCTGCAGGGGCTCGGCGTATGGATCGGCCTGGCCGTCGGGCTCATCGTGGTCGCCGCCCTCCTCCTCTGGCGCTGGCACGGGCGGGCCCGCCTGGGACTTCTCCCCCCCTGATTTTTCTTGGCGCGGGTGGTTGACCTGCCCCCGCTGCCCACCCATATGCGCCCTGCTGGCACTCTCCACCTGAGAGTGCCAAGCGATATTCTGTTCATAGGATTAGGGAGAAACCCATGACTTTCCGTCCGCTGCACGACCGCGTGCTCGTGCGCCGCGTCGAAGCCGAGGAAAAGACCGCCGGCGGCATCATCATCCCCGACAGCGCCAAGGAAAAGCCCGCTGAAGGCGAAATCGTCGCCATCGGTTCGGGCGCCCGCGCCGAAAACGGCACGATCACCCCGCTCGACGTCAAGGTCGGTGACCGCGTCCTGTTCGGCAAGTGGTCGGGCACCGAAGTCAAGGTCGGCGGCGAAGACCTGCTGATCATGAAGGAATCGGACATCCTCGGCGTGATCGGCTGATCACCCGGCCTTCTGAACCAACTCTTTCAAACACAAGGAAATCATCATGGCTGCCAAGGACGTAAAGTTCGGCCGCGACGCGCGCGAACGCATTCTGCGCGGTGTCGACATCCTCGCTGACGCCGTCAAGGTCACGCTGGGCCCCAAGGGCCGCAACGTCGTGATCGACAAGAGCTTCGGCGCTCCCCGCATCACCAAGGACGGCGTCACCGTCGCCAAGGAAATCGAGCTCAAGGACAAGTTCGAGAACATGGGCGCGCAGATGCTGCGCGAAGTCGCCTCGAAGACCAACGACCAGGCCGGTGACGGCACAACCACCGCCACCGTGCTGGCGCAGGCCATCGTGCGCGAAGGCATGACCTGCGTGGCCGCCGGCATGAACCCGATGGACCTCAAGCGCGGCATCGATCTGGCCGTGACCAAGGTTGTCGCCGATCTCGCTGCCCGCTCGACCCCGGTCGCCGGGACGGCGGAAATCGCGCAGGTCGGCATCATCTCGGCCAATGGCGACGCCGAAGTCGGCAACAAGATCGCCGAAGCCATGGACAAGGTCGGCAAGGAAGGCGTGATCACCGTGGAAGAGGCCAAGGGCCTCGAATTCGAACTCGATGTCGTCGAAGGCATGCAGTTCGACCGCGGCTACCTCTCGCCTTACTTCATCACCAATCCCGACAAGATGACAGTCGAGCTCGACAGCCCCTACATCCTCATCCACGAGAAGAAGCTCTCGTCGCTTCAGGCGATGCTTCCGGTGCTCGAGGCCGTGGTGCAGACGGGTCGTCCGCTCCTCATCATCGCCGAGGACATCGAAGGCGAAGCGCTCGCCACCCTCGTCGTCAACAAGCTGCGCGGCGGCCTCAAGGTCGCGGCCGTCAAGGCTCCGGGCTTCGGCGATCGCCGCAAGGCCATGCTGGGCGATATCGCCACGCTGACCGCCGGTGAAATGATCTCCGAAGACCTCGGCATCAAACTCGAGAGCGTCACGCTCCCGATGCTCGGCCAGGCCAAGAAGGTCACGATCGACAAGGACAACACCACGATCGTCGATGGCGCCGGCGCTGCCGAAGACATCAAGGCACGCGTCGAACAGATCCGCGCGCAGATCGAAGTCACCACCAGCGACTATGACCGCGAGAAGCTCCAGGAGCGCCTCGCCAAGCTCGCCGGCGGTGTGGCCGTGATCAAGGTCGGTGGCGCGTCGGAAGTCGAAGTCAAGGAGCGCAAGGACCGCGTCGACGACGCCCTCCACGCGACCCGCGCGGCGGTTGAAGAAGGCATCGTCCCCGGCGGCGGCACGGCCCTCCTCTACGCAACCAAGGCCCTTGCCGGCCTCAAGGGCGCGAACGACGACCAGACCAAGGGCATCGACATCGTCCGCAAGGCCATCATGGCCCCGGTTCGCCAGATCGCCTCGAACGCCGGCCACGATGGCGCGGTCGTTTCGGGCAACCTCCTGCGCGAAGGTGACGAGACCCAGGGCTTCAACGCCGCGACCGACACCTACGAGAACCTGAAGGCCGCCGGCGTCATCGACCCCACCAAGGTCGTGCGCACCGCCCTCCAGGACGCAGCCTCGGTTGCCGGCCTCCTGATCACGACCGAAGCCGCGATCAGCGAAAAGCCCGACGACAAGCCCGCCATGGGCGGCATGCCCGGCGGCGGCATGGGCGGCATGGGCGGCATGGACTTCTAAGTCCGACGCCTACCAAGCCGACAGGAATCGGGGCCGGAGGGGAAACCTTCCGGCCCTTTTTCTGTGCCTGCGTGCTGAGTTGTGGGAATCAGAAGGAGATAAGATGCGAGGGCCATCGCCCTCGCGCTCCTTGGGGCTTTGGGTTTACATAGAGGCTCCGTGCTACCCCGAACCCGCGCAGAAGCATCCGAAGTTGCCCGCCGGAGGCGATGATTTTCCTACACGCCCTTGATCTGTCATAAGCCGGATGGGCTGCAACTCCGGGTGCTTTCGCATGGTGGGTGCTTGTGGAATTTGCGCAAGGCGAGGGTGTCCGCTGTCACCCTTGCGCGTATTATGTTTGAATATCCGATATTTGGTTCCATTCTTGAGGGTTACACGGTGTAACCCTGTGTCACCCTGAGCGGCTGGACAGCACGGCCTGCGTCGCTACCTTCCCCGCCAAGGCACAAGGAGCAGCGGAATGCGCAAGCGAACGGTGGGATTGTTGGCAGTGGCAGTGACGGCGCTCGCGGGCCTTGGCTGGTTTGCCAGTCTCGATGCTGAAACGCGCGGGCTGCTGGCGGCCCTTCCGACCAATCGCGATGTCCTGATGTGGACCGTCCCGCAGCGCGATGCGGCGTTTCGGGCCATGGACCGTTTGCCCGTTCTGGCCGAAGCGCGGGAGATTGCGCCATCTGACAAGCCCCTGCCGCGGCCGGCGGGGCGGCCGCTCACCATACCGGGCGTCGAGGCCTATATGAAAAGCCAGCGCGCGGCAGGGCTGGTGATCTTGCAGGACGGGAAAGTGCGGTTCGAACGCTATGGTCTCGGCTTCGGGCCCACAGGGCGCTGGACCAGTTTCTCGGTGGCGAAGTCGTTCACCTCGACGCTTGTCGGCGCGGCGATCAAGGACGGCTACATCCGCAGTCTGGATGACAAGGTCAGCCAATACATCCCGGACTTGCGCGGCTCGGCCTACGATGATGTGAGTGTGGCGCAGCTGCTCACCATGAGCTCGGGCGTACGCTGGAACGAGGATTACGAGGACCCGAAGTCCGACGTCGCGTCGTTCAACAATGCCGAACCCGAAAAGGGTATGGACGCCACGGTGAGCTACATGAGGAAGCTGCCTCGCGCGTATCCGCCGGGCACGGTTTGGCATTACAACACGGGCGAGACCAATCTGATCGGTGTGCTCGTCTCCTCCGCAACGAAGAAGCCGATGGCGCAATATCTGGAAGAGAAGATCTGGAAGCCAGCGGGCATGGAGGCCAGGGCGACCTGGCTGCTCGGCAAGACCGGCCATGAGATCGCCGGTTGCTGCCTTCAGGCCGCGACGCGCGATTTCGCGCGCATGGGCCTCTTCGTGCTGGCGAACGGGAACGCGGGCGGTCAGCAGATCGTGCCGCCGGATTGGTTCGCCGCCGCCACGCGCAAGCAGAAGGATATCGGCGCGCCAGGCACAGGCTATGGCTATCAGTGGTGGACCTATGACGACGGCTCGGTCGCGGCGCAGGGCATTTTCGGGCAGGGCATCTTCATCGATCCCAAGCGCCGGCTGGTGATCGCCAGCAATGCCGACTGGCCCCGCGCCGACGAGGGGCCGGAAGGTGCGGCACGCGAGGCCTTCTACCGGCAGGTGCAGGGGCTGATCGACGCGGGGCAGTGACGTCGAACTTGTCCTGCAAGCGGACATCCGGAGTGAATCGGCGACAGGCCAGGCCAACCCCACGCGCCTGCCAGTCTTTCGCCGCGAAACCGGGCCTCGAGGTTTTCGCTCAGAACTGTGTCAACTGTGTCAACCTGACCTGGATTCGACGCGAATCCCCCAAGGGCCAGTAGACAAGCCGGTCCGCACGGCACTACGCGGTTTTTTCTGTCGGGTGGGGGGAATGAAAATGCGCAAAGCGGCATGGGGCGCTGCACTCGGGATATTGGCGTGGTCAGGTGCGGCGCATGCCGAAAGCGCGAAGCCGGTGCCCGTACCCGCCGCGCAGATGCCCGGCTTTGACCGCATCCGCGAGGCGGACCTGCGTGCTGACCTGACCTTTATCGCCTCCGATGCACTGCTTGGCCGCATGTCGCTCCAGCCGGGCGACGATGCCGCGGTCCAGTGGATCGCCGCCGAATTCGCCAAGGCCGGTCTCCAACCCGCCGCCACCGACGCCAAAGGCGCGCCAAGCTTCCTGCAGAGTGTGCCGTTGATCGAATACCGCTCCAACCCGGCCGCCAATGCGCTCACCCTGCGGCTCGGCAACACCGAGCAGAGCTGGAAAGCGCCCGAGCTGATCGGCGGCTACCGCGACGATGTGGACCTTTCCGCGCCGCTCGTTTTCGCCGGCTTTGGCATCAGCGCGCCGGGCGTGGGCTATGATGATTACAAGGACCTCGACGTGCGCGGCAAGGTCGTCCTGGTGTTCGAGCACGAACCGCAGGAGAACGACCCCACCTCGCGCTTCAACGGCACCGGCAATACGCGCCACGCCACAAACCGCGTCAAGGCGCTCAATGCGCAGGCACGCGGCGCCGTGGCGCTGCTGGTCATGGCTGAGCCAAACCGCAAGCACCCCTCGAACCTTGAGCGCGTCAACCGCATCGGCGGCAGCGCCAAGCGAGTACCGCCGCTACCCGGGCAAGCGCTGCCCGACGACGAACTGCACATTCCGGTGCTCACTGTCTCCGATGCTGTCGCCGCCGCGCTGCTGGCCAAGGCGGGCATGAACCCGCAGGCACTGCAGGCAGCGATCGACCAGAATCTGGCGCCGCAATCGCGCGCGCTGCCCGAGACGACCGTCGCGCTGCACCTTGAAAACACCCAGCGCCTGCGGGGGCTTTCCGCCAATGTCGTCGGTCTGCTGCCGGGCTCGGATCCCACGCTTGCCGCCGAGACGGTGATCATCAGTGCCCACCACGACCATGATGGAAGCAACGGTCCCGAGATCTGGCACGGCGCTGACGACAATGGTTCAGGCACTGTGGGCGTCGTAGCGCTTGCCCGCGCCTTCATGGCGAACCCGGTCAAGCCCAAGCGCTCGATCCTGTTCGCCGTCTTTGCCGCGGAAGAGCGCGGGCTGCTCGGCAGCTATTACCTAGCCATGCACCCGCTGCGCCCTCTGGCAACCACGCGCGCGATGATTAATTTCGACATGATCGGGCGCAACGAGGAACCGAGCGACCAGACTACCGGCCTGCTCGAGATCCCCAAGGATACGACCAACAGGCTCAACCTGATCGGTGCAACCTACAGCCCGGACTTCGACCGCGCGGTGCGCGCCGCAAACCGCAGTGTCGGGCTCGACCTTGACGATCGTTTCGACCGCGAGAACGCGCTCAACGTTTTCTTCCGCAGTGACCAGTTCCCCTTTGTACTCAAGGACGTACCGGCCATGTGGTTCAACACCGGTTTTCACCCGGACTACCACCACACCAGTGATACGGCCGACAGGATCAACTACCCGAAGATGACCAAGATCGTGAAGCTGGCCTATCTTTCAGCGTGGCGCTTTGCCACCGAGACCGTCCCGCCGGCCTTCGTGTCCGATCCTGCCGGACGGTGATCTCCTTCCGCCTCGCACCAGCCCTTTCGGGGATAGTGTGAATTGAAATTGACAGTCTTGGTGTAAAAACGGATTGTCATCCACCCCTGCGGCGCCGCTGCTTGCAATGGAGGGCCACTGCATGCCCGACCGGTTTCCCCTTGAACCCACCGCCAGCCTGACCGTCGAGACGGTCGTCTCGGTGCGTCATTGGAACGAGTTCCTGTTCTCCTTCACGATCACCCGGCCGCCGAGCTTTCGCTTCCGTTCGGGCGAGTTCGTGATGATCGGTTTGATGGGCGACAATGGCCGGCCGCTGCTGCGCGCCTATTCGATGGCGTCCCCCGCCTATGACGAGGTGCTGGAGTTCCTCTCGATCAAGGTTCCGGATGGGCCGCTCACCTCTCGCCTCCAGAAGATTCAGCCGGGCGATCACATCTACCTCGGTCGCAAGCCGACCGGTACACTCGTTGCCGATGCGCTGCTGCCGGGGCGCCGCCTGTTTCTCCTGGGTACGGGCACGGGCCTTGCGCCTTGGATGTCGCTGATCCGCGATCCCGATATCTACGACCGCTTCGAGCAGATCGCGGTGGTCCATTCGGTCCGCGGTGTTTCAGACCTTGCCTATCGCGACGCGCTCGAGGCCCGGCTGGCCGATGATCCGCTGGTGGGCGAGATGGCCGCGGAACGGCTGACCTATATCCCGACAGTGACGCGCGAGCCCTTTCACACCAGCAAGCGGATCGAGGGCCTCATGCTCGACGGGACGCTGTTTCAGGGCGCGTTGGGCGATCCGAAGAACTTCGACCACACCCACGACCGTGTCATGCTCTGCGGTTCGATGACGATGATCAAGGAAGTGGCCGGCATGCTGGAAGGCTTCGGCTTCACCGAGGGCGCCAATTCGCACCCCGGCGAATATGTCATCGAGCGCGCCTTCGTCGGCTGAGCGGCGCGGCTAGGGCAGGTGCTCGAGCAGGATCAGCGTCGTCTCATCGTCGGCATGCGTGCCATAGCGCACGAAACCGAGCTTGGCCGCGACCGCGAGCGAAGGCAGGTTGGTATCGTTGATCATGCAGCCGATGCGCCGACCGGGATGCACCGCATTGAACCACGCGAGTGAGGCGCGCGCGGCCTCGGTCGCGATACCCTGCCCCCATGTACTGCGAGCGAAGATCCAGCCGATCTCGGGCGTATTGTCGAGCCCTTGGCCAAAGCCGCGCCACGAATGGAACACGCCGCAGATCCCCAGCACAGCATCCTGCCCTCGCGAGCGGCAGGTGAACATACCGTAGCCATAGAGCGACCACGAACCGGCATTGCGGCAAAGCCGATTGAACTCCTCGACTTCGCCGGTCGGCCGACTGCCAAGATGGCGCCGTACCTCGTCATCGGCCAGCATTGCCATAAGGCCGGCATGATCGCGCGGCGCAGGCAGCCACAGGTCGAGGCGATCGGTCGAGAGCAGAGGTTGGGTCACAGCAGCACGTCTACCGCGTGGATAGCGACGCCGACAAGACCGCCGACCAGGGTGCCGTTGATGCGGATGAACTGGAGATCGCGCCCCACCGCGCCTTCAATCCGGTCGGTGACCGTGCGCGCATCCCAGCGGCGAACGGTTTCTGACACCAGCCGGACGATTTCGCCGCCATACCGCGAGGCGATGCCGACCAGCGTACGGCGGGCGAACCGGTTGACCAGCACCTGCAGACGCACATCGTGCTGAAGCGCTCGGCCAAGTTCGGCCAGCGAAACGCCAATTCGGTCGCCACCCTCGCCACTTCCACCAGAGCGCACGGCGCGCAACAGCTGGGCACGGCCGCGTTCCCACAATGCGTCGAGCCAGGCCGCGAAGGCAGGATTCGCGAGAACGTCGCGCTTCATCGCCGCTACCCGCGCGTGCATGGCGGGATCATGGACCAGCGCCTCGGCGAGGGCCTCAAGGCTTTCCTCGATCTTGCGGCGCAAAGGGTGATCCTCGATCACCACGGTCTCGGCGAGCAACTTGTAGAGGCCGTCCAGAATGCCGTTCGCCAGCCGCTCGTCGAGTCCGGTCCAGCGCAGCAGGGTGTTCGCCCGCTCGTGGATGATCCGGCGTACAAGGTCCTCATTGGTCTCCAAGGCTTCCGCAGCGCGGCGGATCAGGCTTTCGATCAGCGGCATATGCCGCCCCTCTGCGATCATTGCGGCTAGCAGGTTGCCCAGAAGCGGGGCTAGGTCGAGCCGCTCGATCCGGCTGCGCAGTCCGGCTTTTGCCATGCCGCCGAGCTTTTCCTGATCGAGGGATTCGAGGACATCGGCAATCAGGCTCGCCGCACCTGCGCCTAGCCGGCTCTCGCCAGGCCGGGGATTGGCCAGATACTGTCCTGCGGCACTCGCCGCGTTGAACCCGCGCAGGCGCCGCGCGACGACGGGCGGGGTGAGGAAGTTGGCCCGGAGGAAAGCGGCCATTGAATCGGCGATGCGGTCCTTGTTATCGGGAATGATCGCGGTGTGCGGGATCGGCAGCCCGAGGGGGCGGCGGAACAGCGCGGTCACTGCAAACCAGTCGGCAAGACCGCCGACCATCGCGGCTTCGGCAAAGGCGCGCAGGAAACCCCAGTCGGGACTGCGTGCCTCAAGCTGCCGGGCGGCGAGGAACAGCATCGCCATGAGCAGCAGAAGGGCCGTAGCCGTGAGGCGCATCCTGAGGGCCGGATCGTCCATCCGCCCGGCCGCTCCGCGCAACGGCGCGGACCGGTCGGCTGGCGATGCGGTTGAAGACGCGCTCACTCTGCCGGGAAAGCCTCGCCCGCCGCATGTGCGCGCTGCTCACGCTCAGCCTCGCGTGGATCGTAAGACAGGACACGGCGGCCGATCCAGGGACCGACGCGCTTTTCGAGTCCGTCGGCGAGGCTGAAGCCTGCGGGGACGAGCAGCAGCGTGAGAAGGGTCGACAGCGCAAGGCCGCCGATCACCACGATGCCCATCGGCGCGCGCCAGCCGGCGTCGCCACCAATCGAGACGGCCGTGGGGATCATGCCCGCGATCATCGCCACAGTGGTCATGACGATCGGCTGGGCACGTTTGTGCCCGGCCTCGATGATCGCCTCGAGCTTGGGCGTGCCTTTGGCCATTTCCTCGATCGCGAAATCGATCAGCAGGATCGAGTTCTTGGCGACGATGCCGAAGAGCATCAGCACGCCGATGAAGACCGGCAGCGATAGTGCCTGCCCGGTGGCGAGCAGCAGGAGCAGACCGCCCAGCGGCGCGAGGAACAAGGAGCCCATGTTGACCAGCGGCGAAATGAACCGGCGATAGAGCAGCACCAGCACCGAGAAGACGAGGAGGACGCCTGCGGCCAGCGCAACCATGAAGTTGTAGAGCATCTCTTCCTGCCAGCGATCTTCGCCCGCCGCGGCATTGGACACACCTTGCGGCAGATTCCTCATGATCGGGAGCGCCTTGATCGCCGCGTCGGCCGTGCCCTTGACCACGCCTTGCGGCAGATCGGCGCCAACGAAGACGCGCCGGTTCTGGTTGTAGCGCTGGATACTAGTGGGACCCGAGCCGAAGCCGATCGTGGCGACACGCGAAAGCGGTACCGAGCCGCCCGAAGCTGTTGGCACCGGCAGGTTCTGCAACGTGGCCAGATCGCGGCGCGAGGCAACCGGCAGCTTCACGCGGATCGGAACCTGCCGATCGGACAACGAAAACTTGGCACTGTTCTGATCGATCTCGCCCTGGGTGGCGATGCGGATGACCTGGCTCAGCTCCTGCGTCGTCACACCGAGCGAGGCGGCCAGATCGAGGTGCGGCGTGATCACGATTTCCGGACGGCGCAAGTCGGCGCTGATCCGCGGCCCAACCACTTCCTTGAGTTGGCTCATCTGATCGATAAGTGTTTGCGCGGTCTTCTGCAGGAGTTCCGGATCGGAACCCGAAAGCATCACACTAATCGGACGACCCGATCCGCCACCCGGTCCGCCGCCGTTCATCTTCATGAAGCTGACCCGGGCATCCGCCACTTTCTGGAGGCGAGGAGTCAGCGCGCGCTCGAACTCGAGGCTCGACCGCTCACGGTCCCTCTTGAGTTCGAGGAAAACGCGGCCACTGCCCTCGTTGATCCGCTCCAGCGCGACATCGATCTCAGGCTCGTCCTTCACCAGCGCGAGGACCTCGTCGACTTTGCGCTCGGTCTGCTCGATGGTTGTACCGGGCACCATCTCGATGGTGATGCGGCTGAAATCGCCATCGGTATCCGGGAAGAACTGAGAGGGAATCATGACAAAGAGCACGACGGTGAATGCCAGCGCGCCGGCCGCGACGCCCATCATCCAAAGCCGATGGTCGCGCAGGCGGGCGCGGAACCAGCGCCGCGGATGGAGCGCCCGGTATGCCTCGACCCGGCGGGTTTCGAGCGACCACTTCAGCACCTTCATATAGCGCTGCATCCAGGGCCCGTTGCCATGGTCTGCCTCGCCGTGCGCACGCAGGAAATAGGCGGCAATCATCGGCGTGATCATGCGTGCAACAAGCAGCGAGAACAAAACCGCGATGACCACAGTCAGGCCGAAATTCTTGAAAAACTGGCCCGAAACACCCGGCATCAGCGCCACGGGCAGGAACACCGCAACGATCGAAAAAGTGGTGGCAACGACCGCGAGGCCGATTTCGTCAGCCGCATCGATCGAGGCCTGATAGGCCGACTTACCCATGCGCATATGTCGCACGATGTTCTCGATCTCGACGATCGCATCGTCGACCAGAACGCCGGCAACAAGGCCCAGCGCCAGCAGCGACATGGTGTTTAGCGTAAAGCCGATCAGGCTCATCAGCCAGAAGGTCGGAACAGAGGAAAGCGGGATCGCGATCGCCGATACGATTGTGGCCCGCCAGTCACGCAGGAAGAAGAACACCACGATGACCGCGAGCACCGCGCCTTCGACCATCGCCGACATCGAGGACTTGTACTGGTCCTTTGTGTAGCCGACGCTCGAGAACAGCTGGATGAAGTGCACCCGGCCGCCTTGCTCCTTCTCGAGCTTGGCGAGTTCTTTCACAGTCTCGTCGAACACGCTGACATCGGATTCACCGCGCGCGCGGGCGATGCTGAAGGTGACGACCGGCTTGCCTTCATGCTTGGCGATCGAGGTGATCTCGCTGAAGCTGTCGCGCACATCGGCCACATCCGAAAGGCGAACGGTGCGTCCACCCGAGATGCCAACTTCGGTGCGCGAGAGTTCGAAAGCGCTGGCGGCATTGCCCAGCACGCGCACGGCCTGGCGGGAGCCGGCCACTTCGGCGCGGCCGCCGGCGGCATTGAGGTTTACCTGGCGAAGCGCCGCGTTGATCTGGGTAGCCGTGACACCCTGCGACTTCATGCGCATCGGATCGAGGGTGACCGCGATCTCGCGATTGACGCCGCCGTTGCGCTCGACCTCGGCCATGCCGGGCACCGAAAGCAGGCGCTTGCGCACGGTATCGTCGATAAACCACGAGAGCTGCTCGATGGTCATGTCATCGGCCGAGACCGCGAAATAGGCGATGGCGTCGGATGAAGTCTGCGCCTTGACCACCTGCGGCTCGAGAATACCCTCGGGCAGATCGCCGCGTACCTGGTCGACCGCGTTTTTGACCTCGTTCACCGCGGCATTGATGTCGGTCCCGATGGCAAACTGGACCATCGTCTGGCTCGAGCCTTCAGTTGCGGTCGAGCTCAGCGTATCGACGCCGGCAATGGTTCGGACCGCGGACTCGATGCGCTGGGTGATCTGGTTCTCGATCTCGGTCGGCGCGGCACCCGGCTGGGCGATCGTCACGATCACCATCGGGAATTCGATATCTGGCTGATCCTGCACCTTCATGCTCATGAAGGCGACGATGCCGGCCAGTGTCAGGCCGATAAACAGCACGATGGGTACGACCGGGTTGCGGATCGACCAAGCGGAGATATTGCGGAAGTTCATGGACGCACCTTCCGGCTCAAGCGCCGGGACGCGGGGCGGCAGGCGCCGCGCTCGCGGCGACCGGCCGGACAACATCTCCGGGATTGAGGAACCCGCCGGCCCGCATCACGATGCGTTCGGTGCCCGCAAGGCCCTCGACGACCACGATGCCCTGCGCGGTGACGTCACCGGTCTTCACCGTACGGCGCTCGACCTTGTTGCCATGGCCGACGACGTAGACGAACGGACCCTTCTGGTCCGACAGGATCGCGGATTCAGGCAGCATCGGAGCGGTCACAGAACCGCTGCGGATCTGGGCGCTGGCAAAGCCGCCCGGGCGCAGTGCAGTATCGTAGGCCAGTGCAATGCGGGCGACGCCTTCACGCGTCTGGGCATCGATCGTGGGCGAAAGCTGCCAGATCTGGCCAATGAATGGCTTGATCGTTCCGACCGGCGTAACCTCGGCCGACTGGCCAACGGCAAGGCGCGCGAGATCGTTCTCGGCAAGGCGGGCTTGCATTTCGAACTGGCCATCCTTGGCGATGCGGAACAGGACACCGCTGCCCGGGCTGACAATCTGGCCAGGCTCGACACCGCGCGTCAGCACGAGACCGGCCGCAGGGGCGACGATGCTGAGCCGGGCGCTGCTGGCGCGAAGCTGCTCGAGTTCGGCCGAAGCGACGCGCACTTGCGCGGCTGCGGAATCACGCGTGGCAGTCAGCCGTTCAACATCAGCCTTGGAAATGAAGCCGCGCTCGACCAACTTCATCGCGCGATCGAGATTGGCCTGCGCGATCCGTGCGTTGGCGCGTTGGACCTCGATGTTTGCGGCCTGGCCTGCGATCTGCTGAGCCTGCACCGAGCGATCGACCACGGCAAGGACCTGACCGGCGCGCACCCAATCACCTGCATCGACCAGCACGCTCACGACCCGCCCGCCCTCACCGGCGATGCCCACGGGCATCTCGCGCCGCGCGGCAATGGTCCCGCTGGCGGTTATCGAGCCGGTTACGCTGGTAAGGCCGGGGGTGATCACACTGACCGACTGGGCCTGCGCGCTGCGGGCAGTGGCGGCATCTGTCACCGCCGGCGCGCGGTGCATCAGATACCAGCCAAGGCCAAGCGCGAGTGCGATAAGCACGGCAACGATCACCATGCGACCGCGGCCACCGCCTTGCGAGCCAAATACGCCGTCGCCCAACGCCGGATCAATGGCTGGCTGCAGCCCGGGTCTGATCGTCGATTCGTAATTCATGTCGTTCACGTGCCTTAGTCCCGGTCGGGCCGTCGTTCCGAACAGAATAGGCAATTCCTATTCTGCGCGTAGGTGTGTTATATGACTATGTCACTTCCCGCAAGGTCGGGGAGCCACGCTGTGCCGCACGCCCGGCGAGTCTTAGCGACCCTTCCGACGAGTGACAATTGCGGCTCGATAAAGCGCATGGAGAATTGAATCGAGCGTGACGTCGATGCAACCGAATTCGCGCCCAAGCGATCGCCTTTTCGGGCACGGCACAGAAAAAGGCCGCCCCGCCAGGCGGGACGGCCAGCACAAGATGGAGTTAAGCGGCAGAACTCCGGACGAGAGCCGGCGTTTCAGAACTTGAGTTGGCGTTCGTAGAGGTCGCGGTAGTGCTGGATACGGGTAACGCGCAGGCCCTGCATGCCCGAGCGATCGACCGCGCGTTGCCACGAAGCGAACTCCTCGAGCGTGAGGCTGTAACGTTCGCAGACCTCGTCGATCGTGAGCAGGCCACCGTTAACAGCAGCCACCACTTCAGCCTTGCGGCGTACGACCCAGCGCGTGGTCGAAGGCGGTGGCAGGCTGTCGATAGTGAGAGGCTCACCGAGGGGGCCAATGACCTGCGACGGCTTGATTTTCTGGTTTTCAATCATGGCAATTCTCGTCTGGCCGACGCTTCCGGGCGGCGTTTGGGACTGCACCCTCTGTGCCTTCCGCGTCATTTCCAATCGCTGAAGAGGAGGGGTTAACAAGCTCTTCAGTCTGCACTTCGACGCTTCGCAGCAACGCTGCGGCCGAGTCATGGAAGCTGAACCCCGATCCGGCGCGTGACCGAGCCGTGCCGCCATCAGATCCCGGGCTCACCGAGTTTGCCAGGCCAGTAGACGATCCCGCGAGCGCCCCGCGCGTGTCGTGCGCCGCCACCAGCCGGGCGCAAAGCTCGCTCCAGCCAAGCGGGCGCAGCCCGTGGCTCGAATCGGGCGGCATCTGGGGCCGTGAATCGGTGAACCTCATTTCCATGAGGACGCCTCTAACCCGCCCCTCTATAAAGGACGGTAAAGCCTGCCTTCACCAAGAGTTAGGTTTTGGCAGGGCAGGCCGGTCAGGGCGCCACAACTTTTTGCCCTGCCGCCGAGACACAAAAACCCCTATGGGGCCCGGATGTACGAGGTTTCAGGCAAGGTCGGCGTTTGCGCCGCCGCCACCAGTCCGCACCAAGGCCTGCCACTTGGCGAGGCCGCCGCCGCCGAACTTTTTTCGCTTGCCCCCGGTGCGGGGCGGCGGCGAATCGTTGTGGCCATGTCGGGCGGGGTCGACAGTTCGGTGGTGGCCGGACTGGCCGCAGCGAGCGGCGCCGAGGTGATTGGCGTGACCTTGCAGCTTTACGATTATGGCGCCGCCACCGGGCGCAAGGGCGCGTGCTGCGCGGGCGACGATATCCGCGATGCCCGCGCCGTGGCCGACCGCCTGGGAATTGCCCACTATGTTTTCGATCACGAATCGCGCTTCCGAGAAGAGGTGGTTGATCGCTTTGCCGACGACTATCTCGCGGGGCGTACCCCGATTCCTTGCATCCGGTGCAACATGGGGCCCAAATTCACCGATCTTCTCGCCATGGCGCGTGATCTTGGCGCCGATTGCCTCGCGACGGGGCACTACGTGCGGCGCCTGGTCGGGGCCCATGGCCCCGAACTTCATCGCGCGGTCGATCCGGCGCGCGACCAGTCGTATTTTCTTTATGGCACGACCGATGAGCAGCTGGCTTTTCTGCGCTACCCGTTGGGCGGCCTGCCCAAGCGCGACGTGCGCGCAATGGCCGCCGCGCTGGGACTGGCCGTTGCGGCCAAGCCGGACAGCCAGGACATCTGCTTCGTGCCCGATGGCGACTATGCCGCGATCGTCCGGAAAGTCCGGCCTCAGGGTGCTGCACCCGGCGAGATCGTCCACGCCGCAACCGGCGGAGTGCTCGGCATGCACCGAGGGGTGATTCATTATACGGTCGGACAGCGGCGCGGGCTCGAGATCGGCGGACAGGTCGAGCCGCTCTATGTCATCGCGCTGGACGCCCCCGCCCGGCGCGTGATGGTAGGACCCAAGGCCATGCTGGCGGTCAGCGCTGCACGGCTGGCGGAGACCAATCGGATCGGCCCATTTCCAGAAGGTGCGGTGCTGACCGCCAAGGTCCGTTCGCTGGCAAAGCCTGTGCCGGTAACTGTGGATGGGCCGCTGGGCGGCGGCGCGGAATGCTTCATCCGCTTCCTGCAGCCCGAGTATGGTGTTGCCCCCGGGCAAGCTGCGGTGCTTTATGCCGGAGAGCGAGTGGTGGGCGGAGGCTGGATCGAGCGGACCGAGCCCTGGGCGGCAGGCTGAGCGGGGAACCCGCCCGGGTCATTCGCTCCACGGCTGCAAAACGCAGCCCCAGCCTTCGCGGTAAGTCGCGGTCTGGCGCGCAAGGAGGGGGAAGCGCGCGGTAACGCTACGCGCAGCCGTGTCTTCCGAGAGCGTGATGAGGTCCATCCCCGGCTCGAAGTCCTTGCGACAATCGCCAAGCGCGCGGCCGCCCACGAAGCGGCACGAACATGCGACCCGCGCCCCGTAAGACGCGCCGGTCACGGCGTAGCCATGAAGCTGCGGCCAGACGAACACCCCGCCACTCGCCAGCAACAAGAGAAAGACGAGCACCCAGCGCCAGCGCCGCCGGCGTGGCTGGATCGGTGCGGAAACCGGTTTCTGGGGAGGAGGAGGTTTGGCCATTGCCATGCCGGGTCGATCTGGAGAAAAGCTGGCCGCCTGATGGCCCGCAACCTCCTTGCCCTTATCGCCCCGCTTGCGCTTGTGCCAGCCCTCATCGGCTGCAGCCAAGTCGCACCGCCCGCACCCCCTCCGGTTTCTGCCGAGGCGCTGGCGGCGGTCGCTGCCAATCCGGGCGTGCCGCGCATGGAGCTTGCGCGCCGGGTCGATGCGCTGTTCAGCGATCTCGCAGCTCAGGAAACGCGTGCGGTGATCGTGATGCAAGGCGGGCGCGTGATCGCACAGCGATATGGGCCCGGCTATCACGAGAACACCCGGTTCGTGAGCTGGTCGATGGCCAAGTCGATCACCGGTGTGATGATCGGCATGCTGATCTCGGACGGACGGCTGCGGCTCGACGAGCCCGCACCGATCCCCGCATGGCAACGCCCGGGCGATCCGCGCGGCGAGATCACGCTGCGCCAACTCCTCCAGATGCGTTCGGGCCTGCGCCACGCCGAGGCGATATCGCCACCTTACGAATCGGACGAGGTACGCATGCTGTTCCTTGATGGGCGCGATGCCATGGCGCGCTATGCCGAGGACCAGCCCCTGCAATACGAGCCGGGCCGCAAGTGGGTCTATTCGACCGCGACCAGCGTGATCCTGGCCGACCTCGCAGCGCGCGTACTCGCCCCGGCGCCCGATCCCGAAAGCCGCCGCCGCGCGGTCGCGGACTATCTGCGTACCCGCCTCTTCGAACCCGTTGGCATGCGCTCGATGCTGCCCGAATTCGATACGTCAGGCACCTTGATCGGCGGCAGCCTGATCCATGGCACCGCGCGCGACTGGGCCCACTTCGGCGAGTTCCTTCGCAACCGCGGCGCAGTGGCGGGGGCACAGCTCGTACCGCGACAGTGGATCGACTTCATGGTCACCCCCTCCCCGCGCGAAGCGCAATATGGCGCGCAGATCTGGCTCAACCGCTCCCCTACTAGTGGCAGATCATCGCTCTTTCCTGAAAAGGGACCGCGCGATCTGTTCGCGTGCCTGGGCCATCTCGGGCAATATGTGCTGGTTTCGCCGTCCAGGAAGCTGGTTGTTGTGCGGCTCGGCAAGACGCAGGAAGACCGGCTCGACCCGTTGACCGCTCGGCTGGGTGATCTTGTAGCACTGTTCGGACCTGAAGACTGACGCCCTCAGCGCACGGGCGGCGCGCCCTGCACCAGGAGGGCTGGGCTTGTTCCGTCGGCCCCAGGCGAAAGCAAATCGTGCGCGCCGAAGTCAGCCTCGTCAACGTGGCCGTCCGGATCGGGATGAATGAGGATTTCGACACCCGGGAAAGCTTCAAGCAGCTTGGCCTCGATCTCGTCCATCACGCGGTGCGCTTCGGTAACGGTCATGCGGCCATCGACCCAGACGTGGAACTGCACGAAATCACGGTTGCCGCTGGTACGGGTGCGCAGGTCGTGCAAGCCCTTGAGCTCGGGGTGTTCAGCCACGACCTGAAGAAAACGCTCGCGCTTTTCGAGGGGCCATTCATGGTCCATGAGCTGCTCGATCGCCGCCTGCGAAGCGCCCCACGCCCCCCAACCCAGCCACAGTGCAATGCCGAAGGCAAAGGCCGCGTCCGCCCCCGCAATGCCCAGCCAGTGATCGAGAGCGAGCGCCGCGATCACCGCAAGATTGAGCACCAGGTCGGAGGAATAGTGCAGGTTGTCGGTGGAAATGGCGAGACTGCCGGTGGCGCGGATGATGCGCCGCTGATAGCCAAGAAGCAGAACGGTCGCGCCGATGGCGACGAGCGAAACGAGCATGCCCGCCTCTGCTTCTGCCGGTCGCCCGCCGTGGAGGAACTCGTCCACCGCACGCCAGGCAAGGCCCAGCGCCGAGAGCGAGATCAGCACGACCTGAAACATTGCCGCCAGCGCTTCTGCCTTGCCGTGGCCGAAGCGGTGGTTGGCATCGGCGGGCTGCGCGCCAATCCACACACCGAGCAGGGTGGCAAGACTGGCCACGAGATCGAGCCCGGTATCGGCAAGGCTGCCGAGCATCGCGGTCGAACCGGTGGTGACGGCCGCATAGGCCTTCATCGCCAGAAGCAGCGCCGCGACGGTGATGCTGGCATAAGCCGCGCGGCGATTGAGATCGCCGTGGTCGGGGGTTCGGGTCATGTCCATCGGCCGGTTTCCTGTCGCGCGCTCAGGGATAGAGCAGTGCGCTGGTCCAGTCTGCGCCCGATTGCCGAGTGAAACGGCGACGTTCATGAAGCCGGTACTCGCGGTCCTGCCAGAACTCGATGGCGTGCGGCGTCACGCGGTATCCGGACCAATGCGGCGGGCGCGGGATCGCACCATCGGGAAATTGCGCCCTGAGCGCTTCGACCCGCTCCAAATAGACTTCCCGCGAGGGCATCGGGCGCGATTGGTCCGATGCGGCAGAGCCAAGGCGCGACTCAGGGTGACGGCTGGCGAAGTAGGCGTCTGCTTCTGCGGATGTCACTTCCTTGATCGTACCCTCGATCCGCACCTGTCGGCGCAAGCTCTTCCAGTGAAAGAGGAGCGCGACCTGCGGGTTTGCTGCAAGTTCGCCGCCCTTGCGGCTTTCGAAGTTGGTGAAAAACACAAAGCCGTCGGGACCGTGACCCTTGAGCAGCACCATGCGGACTGAAGGTGCTGCGCCGGGAGTCGCGGTGGCAAGCGCCATTGCGTTGGGATCATTGGGTTCGCTGGCCCGGGCCTCGGCGAACCAGGCCTCGAAGATCGCGAAAGGATCGCTCCCGGAGATGGCTTCGTGGTCAGGTTTGGTGGACACGGATGAGGTCCTATCATTGAGCCGCCATGCGGCTTGATCGGGGTCAATCACAGGCGAGCGCCTATGCGGCACGCACTAGACCATGACACCCCCAGTGCAAAGCGAGCCTTGCGGGTAAGGGGGAGCAACCCTAGCTAAGGTATTATGGCAGATCCCTATACCATCCTCGGCGTGGCACGCACGGCAAGCGAGAAGGACATCAAGTCCGCCTATCGGACGCTGGCCAAGGAGCTGCATCCAGACCGCAATGCGGGAAAGCCCAACGCGGCCGAACGGTTTGCCGAGGTGACGCGCGCCTACGACCTCCTGTCGGACAAGGACAAGCGGGCCCGCTTCGACCGCGGCGAGATCGATTCCGAAGGCAATCCAGCCGGTCCATTCGGCTTTGGTGGTGGTGGGCCAGGCGGTGGCTTCGCCGGAGCGCAGCGCGGTTATCGCCACGACGGGTTTGAAGGTTTCGACCAGGGCGGCGGCGAAGGCATTGATCTCGGTGACATTTTCGAGGGCCTGTTCGGCGGGCGGGGCGGCATGGGAGGCCCAAGTGGCGCCGGCGGGCCTGGCGCGCGCCGCCGTCCGGCTCCGCGCGGCGCCAATGTCACCTATACACTCAAGGTTCCCTTCGACGAGGCCGCCCGCCGCGAGCCCCAGCGCGTGACCTTGGCCGACGGCAAGACGATTGATCTCAAACTTCCTGCCGGTCTGGTAGACGGCCAGCAGGTCCGCCTTGGCGGCAAGGGCGAACCTGGGCCTGGCGGATTCGGCGATGCCATCGTTACCATCGAGATCCAGCCGAGCCCCCATTTCACACGCGATGGCGACAATATCCGGCTCGAGGTGCCGGTCACGCTCGATGAGGCGATCGGCGGCGCCAAGGTTCGCATCCCCACGGTCGAAGGGCCGGTGATGATGACAGTCGCGCCCGGCAGCACCAGCGGCAAGACGCTACGGCTGAAGGGCCGGGGTTTCATGCGCAAGAACGGCGAACGCGCCGACCAGTTGGTCACGTTGCTTATCGACATTCCCGCCGAGGACGCCGACCTCAAGGCCCGCCTCGAAGGTTGGCGCGATCTGCGCGACCTGCGCGGCAAGTTCGCTGTCTGACCCCATGGACCGCAGCGCCGGCGAGGCTGGACTGCCGCCGGGTGAAGTGGAACCGTGCCTTCCTGTTGCCGATCTTTCGCCCGAGGCCCGTCGGCGGGCGGCACTGCAGCACCGCCCCGGGCTTGCCGGCGTGGGCGCCCGCCGCGCCTTGGGCAAACGGGCGCTGGTGGTGTTGCGGCGTGTATGGACCGGGGTCATCCATGACGGCACGATCCATGCGGGCAACTTTGCCTACATGGTGCTGATCGCGCTGTTCCCGTTCTTCATCACCGGCGCGGCGCTGTTTTCGCTGGTCGGGGAGGCGGACGACCGCACCGCTGCGGTAAATACCGTGCTGATGGCCCTGCCGCCGGTTGTCTCCAACGTGCTCTCACCCGTCGCGCACGGCGTGATCGAGGCCCGTACCGGCGGCCTCTTGTGGATTGGCGGTGTCGTGGGTCTGTGGACGGTGGGCAGCCTGGTCGAGACGATCCGTGATATCCTGCGCCGCGCCTATGGTACGCGGCTGGTCCATGCGTTCTGGCGTTACCGGCTCATGTCGACAGGCCTCATCATTGGTTCGGTCATACTGATCTTGCTGTCGATTGCCGCGCAAGTTGTGATCGGCACGGTGATGGAGGCGGTAACGACCTGGCTGCCGCAGGCAACCGGCCTGATCGGCGCACTTGCGCTATCGCGCATAATCCCGGCGCTGATCCTGTTCGGCGCCTTGTGGCTGCTGTTCATCTCGCTCACCCCGGGCACCTACCGAGCGCGGATCTATCCCAAATGGCCCGGCGCGCTGGTGGTGACGCTATGGTGGCTGATCGTCACCACCATGCTGCCCAAGGCCTTGCGCCACCTGTTCCTGTACGATCTGACATATGGCAGCCTTGCCGGCGTGATGATCGCGCTTTTCTTTTTTTGGCTGATTGGCCTAGGGATGGTTGTTGGCGCCGAACTCAACGCTGCTCTGGCCGAAACGCCCGAAGAGCAGGACATGCTGGGCCAGGCCGACAATCGGGCGCGCGCGGAAAGAGCGCACGCGGCCGCGCAGACACAACGGGACCAGTGAAGCAAGAGGTCGCATGACGGGACTAATGGAAGGAAAGCGCGGCCTGATCATGGGCCTCGCCAATGACAAGTCGCTCGCATGGGGGATTGCCCGCAAGCTGCATGAACAGGGCGCCGAGCTCGCCTTTTCCTATCAGGGCGAGGCGCTGGAGAAGCGTGTGCGGCCGCTGGCCGCAAGCCTTGGCAGCGATTTCCTGATCGAATGCGACGTGTCGGACATGGCTGCGCTCGACACCGCGTTCGACGCGCTGGCCGCGCGCTGGCCGACCATCGACTTCCTGGTCCACGCCATCGGCTTTTCGGACAAGACCGAACTGCGGGGCAAGTTCATGGACACCTCGCTCGAAAACTTCCTCATGACCATGAACATCTCGGTCTACAGCATGGTCGCGGTCACGCGCCGCGCTGCGGCGATGATGCCGGTGGTTGAGGGAGAGGACGGCGCGAAGAGTGGTGGAGGCTCGATCCTGACTCTGACCTACTACGGCGCTGAGAAGGTCGTCCCGCATTACAACGTGATGGGCGTGGCCAAGGCCGCGCTTGAGGCCAGCGTACGCTATCTCGCCAACGATTGCGGGCCACAGGGCATCCGCGTCAACGCACTGTCGGCCGGGCCGATCAAGACACTGGCAGCGAGTGGAATCGGCGATTTCCGTTATATCCTCAAGTGGAACGAGCTGAATGCACCGCTCCGCCGCAATGTGACCATCGAAGATGTCGGCGGGGCAGGGCTCTATCTGCTCTCGGACCTTGCCTCGGGCGTCACGGGCGAAGTGCACCACGTCGATGCCGGTTACCACACCGTGGGCATGAAGCAGGAAGACGCGCCCGATATCGCCCTGGGTTGAGTCCTACAGGTGGGATCAGGGCGGGGGCGGAGCGGCTAGCGGAGCGGCAGGGGCCGGTGCCGCAGACACGCCCGGCTGGGTCTCACCGTCACGCTCACGCTTGAGCTTGGCCTCATATTCCTTTTCGAGCACTTCCACCCGGGCCTGCTCGGCAGCGGTATCGGCATCGATCGTCTGCGTCCGCTTGGCGCGTTCGGCTTCGATAAGCTTGCCGAACTGCACGTCGCTGGCCTGCTTCTTTTCGGCATAGGCGCTGTTGATCAGCTGGCTCATGCAGCCGCTTGCGCCGCCCGCGCCGACCGGCGAGCAGGAATTGACGCCGAACGCGCCCACCGTTTCATAGGCCTTCACGCGCTGCGTCCAGCCCTGGTTGACCGAGGCGTTGGGATTGTCGCGCAGCGGGGCTGGAATGCGGAATCGTTCGGATTCGTCCTTGCGCGCACAGACAGTGATCGAACCATCGTTCGAAGCGGGGCAGGGATCATCGCCATAAACGATGAGCTGGTTCACCTTCTCGCTTGAGGCCTCCTGCGCCGCCGCGGGCAGTGGCCCGGCGAACAGTGCGGCCAGAACAAAGGCAACGGCAGCAGTACGGCGCTTCATCGCAGGGGCTCCAGCTTGGTTCATGCCGGGGGTATAAGGCCTCTCGCCTGTGAACGATAGCTGAAGTCCGCGCCTTGCGGTGGATCAAGCGGGCGGTGGATCAAGCGGAAACAGTCAGATCCGCTTCGATACGGCAATAGCCACCCGGCAACCCATGCGGATCGCATTGAACAGCAGAGGATAGGCGGGCGCACGCTCCGCCCCGCTGGCCAGCGCAGTATCGCGGTGCTCGCGCTCATCCTCGCGAAACTCGCGGATCATCCCTGATAGCTCGGGATCCTCATCGCCCAACTGCTCGAGCTGCTCGGTATAATGCCGGTCGATCTCGGTCTCGATCGCGGCGGTGCAGGCCATGGCTGCCTCAGGGCCGATCAGCGCGGTCGCCGCACCGAGCGCAAATCCTGCGGCCGACCACAAGGGTTGCAAAGCCGTGGGCCGGACCCCGCGCTTGACCAGCAACGCGTCGAAACGCTCGCGGTGCGCGGCTTCCTGCTGCGCCATGGCCGCGATTTCGCCCGAGCCGGGCGCGCGGTCACCCATTACCGCGAGCTGCCCGGCATAAATCCGGATCGCACCGAACTCCCCCGCCTGGTTGACCCGCAGCATGGCTTCACGCGTTTCGCTCATAGTCCGGATTCCTTGGTGCGGCGGCCCAGCAACACCACTACAAGCAGGGCACTGGCCACCGAAATCAGAAAATTGAAGCCGGCGAGGCTGATTCCGAACAGGGTCCACGCCGGGGTGTCGCAGCGGATCAGTGGGGCGCTCATGATCGAGGCCAGCGGATCATCGCCAAGGCTGGTCGAGGAGCAGGCAGTCGGCCCCTGCCACCAGCCGTATTCGACGCCCGCATGGAATGCACCGATCAGCCCGCTGATCGCAATGGCGAGCGCGGCCATCCGCACCAGTACTTCGCCCTGCTGAGTTCCCCGCGTTGCCAAAGCACCTAGAGCAAACCCGATCGCGGCAAAGTGGGGATAGCGTTGCCACCAGCACATGTCGCACGGCGCGAGGCCGAAGCCATACTGCGCGACGTAGACCGCCACAATCAGCGCGCCCGGCACCGCAAGCGCCAACAGATAGGCCCCCCGCTCGGGGCTTGCCGCAAGCCTCGCCATCGGATCAGTGCCTGCGCGCAGCCAGCGCCTGGGGCGCGGTCCGCCCGAGCGTCTGCAGCGCATAGTAAAGCTGGAAGTCGTCGATGCCCTTCGCCTTGAGGTCCTCAGGCGTCATCTTGAAGCGCGGATCGGGCGTCTTGTCGCGTTCAAGATCCTTGTCGTCCTTGATCTCGTTGATCAGATGCCCGCGCAGATCGCTTTCGCGGTAGAAGCGCTGGGCCCGCTTCCTGAGGTCGGGATCGGAAATCTGCGGCACGGCAATATCGGGATCGATGCCGCCTTCCTGCACCGACCGGCCCGAGGGCGTATAATAGCGCGCAGTCGTGAGCTTGAGCGCGGTATCGCGCGTCAGCGGCATCAGCGTTTGCACGCTGCCCTTGCCGAAGCTGCGCTGGCCCATGAGCACCGCGCGGTGCTGGTCCTGCAGCGCACCGGCCACGATTTCTGACGCGGAGGCCGAGCCTTCGTTGATCAGCACGACCAGCGGAATTCCCTTGGCGATGTCGCCCGGCGTCATCGATTCGGCATTATACGTCTCGTTGTCACGCGCATAGCGGCCGCGCTGCGAGACGATTACGCCGTGGTCAAGAAACAGGTCAGAGAGCGCGACCGCTTGGTCAAGCAGGCCACCAGGATTGCCGCGCAGATCGAGGACGAGACCTGCGACGCGCCCGCCAGCCTTGGTCTTGATCTGCCTGAACGCATCGAGCACCTCGCTGCCGACATTCGCGCTGAAACTCGAGACCGAAATCACGCCGATGTTGCCCTCGAGCTTCCAGTCGACAGGCCGTAGCTCGATGATCTGGCGGGTGATCTTGACGTTGATCGGCTCGTCGCGGCCTGAGCGGAAGAGGGTCAGCTCGATTGAGGTTCCCGGAGTCCCGCGCATCTGGTCAACCGCCTCGTCGAGGGCGCCGCCATAGATCAGCTTGCCATTGATATGGGTGATGTAGTCGCCCGCCTTGACCCCTGCGGTGTCGGCCGGGCTGCCCTTGGTCGGCGCGATCACCTTGACTGCGCCGTCGTCCATCGTGACCGAGAGGCCGAGGCCACCATACGAGCCGTCGGTCTGGGTGCGCAGATTCTCGAAATCGCGGGCATCAAGATAGGAACTATGCGGATCAAGCGCGGCAAGCATGCCGTTGATGGCGCCCTTGATCAATTTGTCGTCGTCAACCGGCTCGACGTAGCTCGTCTTGATCCGTTCGTAGACGGCCATGAGCTTGCTGAACTCCGGGCCGGAGCGGGCATCGACCGCGGCAAGTCCGGCAGTGGCCGCCGGAATGAGTGCGACCGCGCTGACAAGTGCGGCAGCACGAAGGAGGGGGGCAAACTGGAACGCCATGATTGTCTTTCGGCAGTGAGTGCAAGCCTTGAGTGGTGCTTCTATAGGGGCGGAACGATTAACGCCAGATGGGCCTGCGGCATGCCGAAAGGGCAATCAGCGCCCGATCAGGGCAAGCGGATTGACTGGTGCGCCATCCTTGCGAAGCTCGATCGTCACCGTCGGCCGGCCCGGCCCGGCAAGCCCGAGCGGCGAGCCCTGAACAACCCGCGCCGCCACCGTGACATCGAGCCGCCCGAGATTCGTGATAAGCGAAGTCCAGCCACCGGCATGATCTATGATCACGATGCGACCATAGCCGCGATAATCCCCTGCAAAAGCGATCCGGCCGGCAGCCGGCGCCACAACTTGTGCGCCGGCAGCGGGCGCCAACGTGACGCCAACCGAGCGCGCGCCTGCACCGGCGTCACCGAAACCGGTAATGATCCGGCCGCTCACCGGCAGGATCCATGCGAGACCACCGCCCGTCTCGCGGGTTGGTGCAGCTTCATCGACCACCAGCATCGAGCCTGGCCGCTCTGGCCGCGGCACGGGTCCGGGCAGGGCGGCGAGTTCGCTGCGCAGCGCGCCGTCCGTGCGCAGCCGCTCCATTAGCGCGGCGATGTCACGAGTATCCTCGGCCAATGTCAGCGCGCGGTCGGCCTCCCGACTGGCAACGCCTTGCGCGCTGCGCGAGGCGATCCGCTGGCGGCTCTCCACTGCGGCCAATTGCTGGCGCCGGACGGTGAGCGCCTCCTCGCTGGCTTTGAGTGTGGCTGCTGCGCGGCGCGCCCGGTCCTGCAGCTGACGTCCGCGCACGATTTCCGAGCGAAGACCGGCGGTGCGGCGCTGGACTTCGGGCAGCATGGTCTCGAGCACCGCGCGCAGGTAGACCGTCTCGCGCAAGCTGTCCGCACGCATCAGGCTGAACACCAGCGGGCGACGGGCCATGAGCTGCATGGCCGCAGTAAGCCGCACCACCGGCTCCTGCCGCGCGGCGATGCGCAGACGCAGGGCCGCGCGCTGTCGGTCGATCGCCGCAACGTTGGCCTGCGCCAGAGCGATCTCGGCCTCGGATTGCTGGATTCGGGCGGCTACGGCGGCAGCCTCACTGGCGGTTCTGTCCGCGGCTGCCGTCGCGCGCTGCGCCTCGGCCTCAAGCTGGTCGCCGCGCTTGCGAGCTTCGGCGAGCGCGCGCGTCGCCTCGCGAAGCGCGTCGCCGGCCTGGTCCGCATTCTCGAAGGGCGCGTCTTGCGCAATACCTTGCCAGCCCGCCACGAGCGCCAGCATCAAGGTCATGGCCACAAAGACTTTGCGTGACGTCATGACGCGCGCTTAGCCCTCACGGTGATAGGGGTGGCCGGAGAGAATGCTGGTCGCGCGCCAGAGCTGTTCAGCGAGCATGGCGCGGGCCAGCATGTGGGGCCATGTCGCCGCACCGAAAGCGAGGAGCAGGTCGGCTCCCCCGCGCAACGCTGCATCATGGCCGTCTGCCGCACCGATCAGGAAACGGGCCTCTCGCACCCCGTCATCGCGCCATCGCCCAAGTAGGGCGGCAAACGCGCTCGAGGTCAGTTGCTCGCCGCGCTCGTCCAACGCCACTGTTCGCACAGGCGTGGCCGAAGCCGGAGGTATCGTGCCGCCACGATCGGGCAGCTCGGTCACCTTCAATCCCCAGGTGATGCGCCGGGCATAGCGCTCGACCATCTCGGCTTCGGGAGAGCGGCCAATCTTTCCACGGGCGATCACGTGCAGCAGCATGGAACCGCCCTAGCCCAGAACGGACAAGCAATGAATCCCTGTCAACCCAGGCCTGTGGACCGAAAAGCGCGCGCTCAGGCCGCGCCTTGGTCGCCGAATGCCCACATGCGCTCGAGGTTGTAAAAGCTGCGCACTTCCGGGCGGAACAGGTGGACGACGATATCGCCTGCGTCGATCAGCACCCAGTCCGCTGCCGGCAATCCTTCGATCCGGACATGGCCGAAGCCGCCATGCTTGATCCGCTCGGCCAGCTTTTGCGCCATGGCCGCGACCTGGCGTGTCGAGCGGCCCGACGCGATCACCATGTGATCGGCAACCGAACTCTTGCCCTCGAGCGGGATCGTGATGACTTCCTGAGCCTGGTCGTCGTCGAGCGAGCGCAGCACCAGTTCGAGCAGCGAGCCGGGAGCAGCCGCGAGCGGCCCGGAGGCAGAAGCGGTGGCGGGGTTGGGGGTGATGCCGGCATCGACCGGCAGGGGTTGTAAGCTTGTCATGGTAGTGGTGATGGTCTCCGTGGCTGACTGTTCAATGACACTGGGTTGAAAGGCCTCGATCCGCCGTTTGCCCGCGGGGGCAACCGGGCAGGTTCCGCGATCGATTGACATAGCGGGGGTGTAAAGGGCGGGGGTGTAAAGGGCGGGCAACGACTCAAAGCGGGCCTATCCCGGAAACTGCGATCGGCCGATGAGTCAGCATGTCGCGCTGCGCGGCTCGGTCAAAACGGCGAAACCATTCCGGATCGGCGGCGCGGATGGCCGTGGCCGAGCGGGTATCGGGATCGAAACGCAAGATGGCCAGCGCCGGGGCGCTCCGTTTCGCGCCATTCAAATCCTGACCGTGCCGCCGGCGCCAGCGGCGCAGCCATGCCATGGCCGGACTCGCCAAAGCATTTGCTTCATACCCCGGTCGGACGAGAACAGCAATCGGCAACTCGCGTGCGATTTCCCGCCAGCCTCGCCAGCGATGAAACTGAGCCAGATTGTCCATACCCATGAGCCACACGAAACGGCGGCGCGGATAACGGCGCTTCAGCGCACGCAATGTATCGCGGGTATAGCGTGTGCCCAAATCTGCCTCGATTGCTGTCACTTTGATCCGCGCGCCGCATGCAACTTCCCGCGCCGAGGCGAACCGTGCGGCCAGCGGGGCCATGCCCGCAGCCGGCTTCAGGACATTGCCGGGCGAGACCAACCACCAGACCTCGTCGAGGTCCAAAGCATCAATCGCAAACAGGCTGATCCGGCGATGCGCCCCATGCGCCGGATTGAAACTGCCACCAAGCAGTCCGGTAAGCTGCTGTCTCAGAGGCGGATCTGCCCGGAGCCCAGCACCAGCCACTTGTAGGTGGTAAGCCCCTCCAGAGCCACCGGCCCGCGCGCATGCAGGCGCCCGGTGGCGATGCCGATCTCCGCACCAAGGCCGAACTCGCCGCCATCGGCAAACTGGCTGGACGCGTTGTGCATTACGATCGCGCTGTCCACTTCGGCAAGGAAGCGGGCTGCTGCAGCCTGATCGGCAGTCACGATGGCATCGGTATGCCCGGAAGCATGGCGCGCGATATGTGCGAGCGCGGCATCAAGGCCATCGACCACAGCTACTGACAGAATGGAGTCGAGATACTCGGTGTCCCAGTCCTTTGCGTCGGCCGGAGTGATTCGCGGATCTATGGCGCAGGCTCGTGCATCGCCGCGCAGTTCGCAGCCGGCTGCAAGCAGCGGCTCGAGCAGTCCGTGCGGATCGGGAAACAGGGCGTCGATCAGCAAGGTCTCCATCGAGCCGCAAACCCCGGTTCGCCTCAGCTTGGCATTGAAAGCTATTGCCTTTGCCATCTGGGGGTCCGCCGCCCGGTCCACATAAGTGTGGTTGATCCCGTCGAGATGGGCGAGCACCGGCACCCGCGCATCGGCCTGCACGCGCGCGACAAGGTTCTTGCCGCCGCGCGGCACAATCATGTCGATCAGTCCGCTGGCGGCAAGCATCGCGCCCACCGCAGCGCGATCCTGGGTCGGCACCAACTGGACTGCTGCTGCCGGAACGCCGCCAGCAGCGAGACCTTCAGCCAGGGCGGCGTGGATGGCCCGGTTGGACCGCACCGCCTCGCTGCCGCCACGAAGCAACGCGGCATTGCCGGACCGCACGCAAAGCGCTGCGGCATCGGCGGTCACGTTCGGCCGGCTTTCGTAAATGATGCCGATCAGACCGATGGGCACACGGACGCGCCGCATCACCATACCATTGGGCCGGGCAGTTTCGTCGATAATCTGGCCAACGGGGTCATCGAGTGCTGCAACCTGTTCGACCGCAGCTGCCATGGCCTCGATCCGCGAAGGATCGAGGCTCAGCCGATCAAGCATCGCGCCCGAAAGGCCCGCCGCAGCGCCGCCATCAACATCGAGCGCGTTGGCTTCGAGAATCGCCGGGGCCGCGCGCCGCAATGCCGCGGCGCCGAGCACGAGCGCCGCAGCGCGCTCGCCTGACGACATCTTTGCCAGCACGCGCTGCGCCGCGCGCCCGGCGCGGGCAAGGTTGATGACGTCGCCAGCCACGTTGCTATCGGCCGGAGTATCGTCGACCGCACCGTTTTCGGTGTGAAGGGGTGCTGAGGTGAGCGCGTTCATGGCGCGCCCTTACCATCGCGCGTCCGCGCTGTCAGCCCGAATGGACAGCGGCATGGCCATTGCAGCGAGTCGGGTGGCCACGGCGGTACGCTTAGGACACTGGCCCGAGTCGCTTTGGTAGAACATGACAGGTGGCGCTCTGATGGAAACGCTTCATCGCCAGACTGGCACGACTCATCCTGCACAATGCCGACAGGATTCGACCGGGGAATGGGTGATGGTTAAGCGGCACGCTCGCGCGAGACGATAGGGCAGCGCGTACGGACGGGGGTCGCCATCTTACCTGACACATCTCGGCCCATAGCGGGTCCGCCAGAGGATGGTGGTCGCTCCCCGTCCCGCTGGCAGACGCTCGTCGAGCGTGTGCGCAGCGGGTTCCCCGAGCGCGAATTCTTCATGCGCTCGAACGGGCATGTCCGGTTTATCCGCCTTTCGGCACAGCTGCAGATGCGGGCTGCAGGCGGAGTTGCCGCAGCCGTACTGCTGTGGGTGGTGATGATGGGATGGATGGTGGTCGCTCAAGCCATTGCCGCCTACAATCAGGTCTCGCTGCTGGAACGCGAAGCGGCCGTTGCATCGGCGGAAAGTCGTGTGGCACAGTATCGTTCGGGCCTAGGGGCCGTTGCCAGCGATCTCGCCAAACGTCAGGATTTCATTGAGAAAAGCGTGCAGGGCGCCATTGGACAGCTGCCGCGCTCGCTTCCATCAGGCACCGTTTCCGACAGCACGGAAGAAGCGGGCAAGACCGTGCGCAAGATCTCGATGGTGTTGCCTGAAGCGGTCGGACTCGCGCGGCTCGAGGCACGACAGCTGGCCTTCATCGAGCAGTTGACCCGCTATGCCGATCTCCGTTCGGCCCGCGCGGAAAGCGCCATGCGTCGTCTCGGGCTCAACCCGCGCGTGGTTACCGTCGGGGACAACACCGCAATGGGCGGACCGCTGATTCCGCTGACCACAGGCCCGGGCAACTCGCTCGACCCGCGCTTTGCAAGGTTCGGCGCCAGCCTCGCGCGGATGAGCGCCATGGAACAGGCACTCGTGCGGATACCCAATACGCTTCCGGCCAGTCTCGACTACATTTCGAGCGGCTTTGGTTACCGCGTCGACCCCTTCACCGGCGGCGGCGCTTTTCATGCCGGGCTAGATTTCCGCGGACCGGTCGGCGCACCGATCCGGTCTGCCGCCGCCGGCACGGTCAGCTTTACCGGAGTCAAGCAGGGCTATGGCAACTGTGTCGAGATCAGCCACGGCAACGGTCTGCTAACGCGCTATGCTCATATGTCGCGAATCGCAGCCCGCGTCGGCGAGTTTGTCGGTCCCGGCAGGGTGATCGGCGCGATCGGCAACACGGGCCGATCGACCGGGCCCCACTTGCACTTTGAAGTGCGGATTGCCGACCGTGCGGTCAATCCGCGACCGTTTCTGGAGGCGATGCCGCATGTTTTCCAAGAAGCCAACACCCGGAGCGGACCAATTCGCCCGGCCGGCAACGCAAGGTAACGCCATGGCCACCCCTACCTTTTCCGTGCTCGGAGCAGACCTTGCTGTGAAGGGCGACATTACCGCGAGCGCCGAACTGCATATCGACGGCCATGTCGAGGGTGACATTACCTGCGCGGCGCTTGTGCAAGGCGAATCAAGCGAGATCCACGGCGCGATCCGCGCCCAATCGGCGCGCCTTGCCGGCACGGTGCGCGGCGGGATCGAGGTGAACCAGCTTATCGTGCTCAAGGCGGCACGCATTCATGGCGATGTCCGGTACGATGTGCTGACCATCGAGCAGGGCGCCCATATCGACGGGCGGCTCAGCCGCGGGCTCGAACCGGTCGATGTCGACACCACGCTCACTCTGGTAAGCTAAGTCAGTCGAGCACAAAAAACCCTCCCGGTTGGGAGGGTTTCATGCGCTATCGAGCCCGGAGTTCCGGGACAGTGAGCCTGTGATCAGCTGTCGGACAGACCTTCCGCACGGCGTGCTTTGAGCCATGCAGCTGCCTCAGCTTCCTGCGCGGCCCGCGAAGCAGCCTTGGCCTGCGCCTCACGCTCTGCGCGCAGTTCCTCGATCAGCGCTTCGCGGTCGTTGCCGAGGCGCAGATTGCTTGCGGTGTCGTCTTCCTCGATGCCTGCCTTCTTCGCAGCCTTGGCCACCAGTCCATCGAGTTCGCGCTGCGAGCAAAGGCCGAGGGTAACCGGGTCCTTGGGATTGATATTGGAGATGTTCCAGTGGCTGCGGTCACGGATCGCGGCAATCGTGTTGCGCGTGGTGCCGATCAGCTTGCCGATCTGGGCATCCGAGATTTCGGGATGATGGCGCAGGATCCATGCGATGCCATCGGGCTTGTCCTGCCGCTTTGAAACCGGGGTATAGCGCGGGCCCTTGGTGCGGCTGACCGAGATCGGCGCCTTCTGCATCCTTAGGCGATACTCGGCGTTGACCTGACCGCGCTCGATTTCGCTCTGCGTCAGTTCGCCCGAGTGAACCGGATCGCGCCCGGTGTACTTGGCGCCAGCAAGGTCATCGGCCATGGCCTGAACCTCAAGGATGTGCAGCCCGCAGAACTCGGCGATCTGCTCGAAGGTCAGTGCGGTGTTGTCGACAAGCCACGATGCCGTGGCATGGGGCATCAGCGGATAGGTTGACTGGTTGCTCAAGGGGAGCCTCTCCGGACAGCGGAAACAATAAGGGCCGCCCCTCGCGGAGCGGCCATCTTGCCGGTGATGTAGGCGACACGGCTGCTTACGGCAAGCCCATTCCCGCCGCTTCCGATACTTGGGCCGATCGGCCGACTATTCGCCTACCGCCAGCACAATCTTCCCGATATGCGTGCCGGCTTCCATCCGGGCATGCGCCGAAGCCGCTTCGCGAAGGGGTATGACCTCATCCATGACGGGTCGCAACTGGCTGTCCGCCACCAGCGGCCAGACCGTCTGGTGGATTTCATCCGCGAGCAAGCTTTTGAATTCTTTGGACCTCGGCCGGAGAGTTGATCCGGTGAGCGTCAGCCGCCGCCGCATGACCTCGGCCATGTTGAGCTCGGCCCGCACACCGCCCTGAACGGCGATCGTCACATGCCGGCCATCGTCACACAGGCACTTCAGGTTGCGTGCGACATAGTCTCCAGCCACCATGTCGAGCACGAGGTGCACGCCTTCACCCTGGGTAAGCCGGGTCACCTCTTCCACGAAGTCGCTCGCCTTGTAGTCGATCGCATGGGCCGCGCCGAGCGCCAAGGCAGCCGCGCATTTTTCCGGGCCGCCGCACGTGACGATCACTGTAAGACCGAACAGCTTGCCAAGAAGGATGGCCATCGTGCCGATCCCGCTGGTGCCGCCATGAACGAGTATGTGCTCGCCCTCCGTGGCCCAGCCGCGCTCAAACACGTTATGCCAGACGGTGAAGAGCGTTTCGGGCAGTGCGGCCGCCTGAAAAAGCGGCAGGCCTTCCGGCACGGGCAGGCAGTGCCCCGCTTCGGCCAGACAGTATTCGGCATAGCCGCCGCCAGAGACGAGCGCGCAGACCATCTGGCCAACGAACGGCGTCGTGACGCCATCGCCAGTAGCGACGACCTGTCCGGATACTTCCAGTCCCGGGATCGGCGAGGCGCCCGGTGGCGGCGGATAGAAGCCCTGACGCTGGATGACGTCGGGCCGGTTCACCCCGGCGAAGGCAACGCGCAGCAAAACCTGACCAGCACCAGGCACCGGCAAAGGGAGTGTTTCGGGCCGCAGAACGTCCGGGCCTCCGGGCGCATCAAAGCTTATGGCAGTCATCGTCGCTGGTAACGGCCTCATGCCATGCCCCCTTGATGCGATGCAGCGGTAACGGTTTGAGCCGGACAAACGTAACGGCACGCAGCGCCAACTACCGTTGGAGCAGGTTGACAGCAAGGCTCAAGCGGTCACAAAGTGACAAGTGATGGAACTCGACGAGCGCCCGCGCCGCATCGGCGATCTGGCCAGCCAGCTGGCAACGGAGTCGCTTGACAGCTTTTCGCACCACGAACTGGATGAGCGGATCGCTTTGCTCGAGACCGAGATCGCCCGGGTCGCGGCGCACCGTGACAAGTCTGCCGCGCATCGCCGTGCGGCGGAGGCACTTTTCGGGGCCCCCGCACCAGAGGGCAGCGGATCATGATACGCGCCGCCCTTCACGCAGCAGGGCGGCATACCCATATTGCCTCGTTGCCGGGTAATGATCCCGGCGTAACGTTTCTGTTTTGCATGCCCGGTTTAGCCTCGGTTAATCGCAGGCATGCTCCATTCCCGCAAGGGATCCACCCGAGGTCGGCATCTGGCCGGCCGGCCAGAAAGAAGTGCCATGCCCAGTTTCGCGCAAAGCCTTGAGAAAACGCTGCATTCTGCGCTCAGCAATGCATCGGAGCGCAGCCATGAGTACGCAACTCTCGAGCATCTTCTGCTGGCCCTGATCGATGACCCGGACGCGGCGCAGGTGATGCAGGCCTGCGGGGTCGATCTGGGCGACCTTGGCGACGTGGTGCGCCAGTACCTTGATCAGGAGTACCAGTCGCTCAAGACCCAGGACAAGGCCGATCCGCAGCCGACGGCGGGTTTCCAGCGAGTCATTCAGCGCGCGATCCTCCACGTCCAGTCTTCGGGCAAGGACACCGTAACCGGGGCGAACGTTCTCGTGGCGCTGTTCTCGGAGCGCGATTCCTACGCGGTTTACTTCCTCCAGCAGCAGGACATGAGCCGGCTCGATGCGGTGAGCTTCATCAGCCACGGCATCGGCAAGGGCGGCCGTCAGGTCGAAAGCCGCAGCCCCAAGGGGAGCGAGGAAGCCCAGCCGCAGCAGGAAGAAAAGGCCGACGCCAAGGCCGGCGCAAAGAAGGATTCTGCGCTTGACCAGTTCACCGTCAATCTCAACGAGAAGGCGCTGAACGGAAAGGTCGATCCGCTGATCGGCCGCGGACCCGAGGTGGATCGCACAATCCAGATTCTGTGCCGCCGCTCCAAGAACAATCCGCTCTATGTCGGCGATCCGGGCGTGGGCAAGACCGCAATTGCAGAAGGCCTCGCGCGCAAGATCGTCGAGGGCGAAGTGCCGGAAGTGCTCAGCGAGGCGGTTATCTATTCGCTCGACATGGGCGCGCTGCTTGCTGGGACGCGCTATCGCGGCGATTTCGAGGAGCGGCTCAAGCAGGTCGTCTCCGAACTCGAGAAGATGCCTCACGCGATCCTGTTCATCGACGAAATCCACACGGTGATCGGCGCCGGCGCGACCAGCGGCGGGGCCATGGATGCCTCGAACCTGCTGAAGCCCGCGCTTTCGGGCGGCACGATCCGTTGCATCGGCTCGACCACCTACAAGGAATTCCGCAATCACTTCGAGAAGGACCGCGCTCTGCTGCGCCGGTTCCAGAAGATCGACGTGAACGAGCCGACCATCGAGGACACGATCAAGATCCTCAAGGGCCTGCGCACGGCCTTCGAGGAGCACCACAAGGTGCGCTACACGCCCGATGCGATCAAGACGGCGGTCGAACTGTCGGCGCGCTACATCAACGACCGCAAGCTGCCCGACAAGGCGATCGACGTTATCGACGAAGTCGGCGCGATGCAGATGCTGGTGCCGCCCTCGAAGCGCAAGAAAGTGATCACTGCACGCGAGATCGAGCAGGTCATCGCGACGATGGCGCGCATCCCGCCCAAGTCGGTCTCGAGCGACGACAAGAAGGTGCTTGAACATCTCGACCGCGATCTGAAGCGGCTGGTGTTCGGCCAGGACAAGGCGATCGAGGTGCTGGCAAGCGCCATGAAGCTCAGCCGCGCAGGCCTGCGCGATCCGGACAAGCCGATCGGCTCGTTCCTGTTCTCGGGCCCCACCGGCGTCGGCAAGACCGAAGTGGCACGCAGCCTGGCCCAGATCATGGGCATACCGCTCCAACGCTTCGACATGTCGGAATATATGGAGCGCCACTCGATCAGCCGGCTGATCGGTGCGCCCCCGGGCTATGTCGGGTTCGATCAGGGCGGCCTGCTCACCGATGCGATCGACCAGCAGCCGCACTGCGTGCTGCTGCTCGACGAGATCGAGAAGGCGCACCCCGACCTGTTCAACATCCTGCTGCAGGTCATGGACAACGGCCGGCTCACCGATCACCACGGCAAGACAGTCGATTTCCGCAATGTCGTTTTGATCATGACGACCAACGCGGGCGCCAGCGACATGGCTCGGCAGGGGATCGGCTTCGGTGATGTATCGAAGGCCGATGCGGGCGACGAAGCGGTGAAGAAGATGTTCTCGCCCGAGTTCCGCAACCGGCTCGACGCCATCGTGCCCTTTGCCTACCTGCCGCCCGAAGTTGTCAGCCGCGTGGTCGACAAGTTCATCCTCCAGCTTGAACTGCAGCTGGCCGAGCAGAACGTGCACATCCAGTTCGACAGCGATGCCCGCGCCTGGCTTGCCAAGCAGGGGTATGACCGTCTCTATGGCGCGCGCCCGATGGGCCGTGTGATTCAGGAGAAGGTCAAGAAGCCGCTGGCCGAAGAACTGCTGTTCGGGAAGCTCGCCAACGGCGGCGAGGTCCATGTCAGCCTCAAACACGAGGAAGGCAAGGATGCCGCGCTGTCCTTCGAACTGACCCCGGCCGCGCCGAAGCTGGTCAAGAAGAAGGCGCGCAAGGGCAAGGGCGGCTCGGCCACGGCAGACGAACCGAACACCGACGAGGCATAAGCACCACCAACGCCCTTCCCTTCCCCCCGCTGCTGGCGGGAGCGGTTGGGGAGGGCGACAGTGCAGTTCCTTCTTATGACGGTGGATTTTGTCCGTATCGAAGCGCGCGTTGCCTTTCTTCGCACTGACGAAGGCGGTCGCAGTTGTCCGATCCGTGGTGCCGGCAGTTTTCGACCCAACCATAACTTTTTCGGCCCGGACGATCGGGAGATGTGCATCGGGTCGATCGAATTGATCGCTGGCGAGGAAGTCCATCCCGGGGATACAGTCCGGAAGATCGTGACCTTCGTATCGTCACCGATAGTTGTTTCCGAGGTGCAGGAAGGGCGCACATGGCGCATCCAGGAAGGACCGCATCTCATTGCAATCGGCACCGTGCTGAGGATCCTTGATTCGCCGTCTGGCGTTTGAGATAGCACCGAACAGCCCTCCCCAATTCCCCTCTGGAACCCAGGCTCGGCATGGGCCATTCCTCAGTCCATGGTCGGCTGTTTCTCGTGGATCAAAGCGGAGCCCATGGGTATCCGCATCGTACCGGCCGATGCCTGGATCGATCCGTCTCGCGCGGTGGAGCGGGCACTGGTCACGCATGGCCATGCGGACCATGCGCGAGGCGGGCATGGCCAGACCATCGCCACGCCTGCAACGCTCGCGATCATGGCGGTGCGGTATGGCGTGGCTGATGGTGCGCTCCCGGCGCCCTATCATGAACCCGTCGCGCTGGCGGGGGGTGTGACAGCAACTTTCCTGCCCGCGGGGCATGTGCTCGGCTCCGCACAGATTCTCCTCGAACATGCAAGCGAGCGGGTAATCATAACCGGGGACTACAAGCGCAGCCGCGATCCCACATGCGAGGCCTTTGCGGTCACACCCTGCGACCTGTTCATCACCGAGGCCACGTTTGGTCTTCCTGTATTTCGCCATCCCCGCATTGCCGACGAGATCGCACGGCTGCTGGCGGCACGCGCGGCGAACCCCGAGCGCTGCATGCTGGTGGGGGCCTATGCGCTGGGCAAGGCGCAACGCGTGATCGCAGAGCTGCGCGAAGCGGGTAGCGACGAGCCGATCTATCTCCACGGCGCGATGGAGACGATGTGCCGGCTCTACGAGGAGCAGGGCGTGCTACTGGGCGATCTGCGGCCAGTGGCAGGGGTGCCGAAGGCCGAGTTGGCAGGCGCGATCGTGATCTGCCCGCCTTCCGCCTTGAACGACCGCTGGAGCCGCCGGCTGCCGGATCCGCTCACGGCAATGGCCAGCGGCTGGATGCGCGTGCGCCAGCGCGCCCGCCAGCGCGGTGTGGAACTGCCGCTGGTCATTTCGGATCATGCCGACTGGGACGAGCTCACTTCGACCATAGCCGAGGTGAACCCGGCCGAGACCTGGATCACCCATGGACGGGAAGAAGCACTGCTGCGCTGGTGCGAAATCCACCAGCGCCGCGCCCGCGCCCTCGCGCTCACCGGCTATGAGGACGAGGATGACTAAGCGCGCCTCATTCCCTCCGATCCGGGGAGGTATGCGATGAACCGCTTTGCCGCGCTCCTTGATGGCCTGCTGCTCACACCGTCACGCAACGGGAAACTGACGCTGATCGCGGCCTATCTGCGCGAAACGCCCGATCCGGATCGTGGCTGGGCACTGGCGGCGCTGACCGGTGCTGTCGATTTTCCAGCGGTCAAAGCCGGGACCGTGCGCGGCCTGATGGCGGAGCGGGTCGACCCGGTGCTCTGGGCGCTGTCGCGCGATTTCGTAGGCGACACAGCTGAGACCGCAAGCCTGCTCTGGCCTGAGCCCGAGCTTGCTCCGCAGGGTCCAACACCGACCTTGGGCGAAGTCGTGACGGCTCTTGGCGCGACCACGCGCAGCGCCGCACCCACGTTGCTCGCCAACCTGCTCGACCGCCTCGATACGGCCAGCCGCTATGCGCTGATCAAGTTCGCGACCGGCGCGCTGCGCATCGGCATTTCGGCGCGGCTCGCCAAGGTGGCGTTCGCGCAGGCTTTCGGCGTGCCTGTCGATGAAGTGGAGGAATACTGGCACGGCCAAAGCCCGCCCTACCTGCCCCTGTTTCAGTGGGCGACCAGCGCCGCCCCGCCGCCGCGGACCGATCTGCTACCGCTGTTCCGGCCGTTCATGCTCGCACATCCGCTGGAAGATGAAGCCATCAGCCTCACCGACTATGTTGCCGAATGGAAATGGGACGGCATCCGGGTGCAACTGGTCCACGTGAACGGCGAGACGCGCCTGTACTCTCGCGGCGGTGACGAAATTTCAGCCAGCTTCCCCGAGATTGCTGCTGCGCTGCCCTTCCCGGCCGTGCTTGACGGCGAACTGCTGGTGCGCGGCAATCAGCAAGGCGGCGAATCGGGAGGTGCGGCGAGCTTCAACGCCTTGCAGCAAAGGCTGGGCCGAAAGACCGTTTCGAAAACCATGCTGGCAGAAGCGCCCGCGTTCGTGCGGCTTTACGACGTGCTGATCGAAGGCAGCGAGGACCTGCGCGAGCAGCCCTGGGCTGCGCGCCGTGCAAGGCTCGAAGCTCTGTTGCCCCGGCTTGATCCCGAACGCTTCGACCTTTCGGAAACCATCGCGGCGCAGAACATCGAGGCCCTCGCCGAGATCCGCGCGGGCGCGCGCGATGCAGCGATCGAGGGCGTCATGCTCAAACGCCGCGATTCGCCCTATGTTGCAGGGCGCCGGGCGGGATTGTGGTACAAGTGGAAGCGCGAGCCGCTGCTGGTCGATTGCGTGCTGATGTATGCGCAGCGCGGCTCTGGCAAGCGCTCCTCGTTCTATTCCGATTTCACCTTTGGCTGCTGGGGCGGCGATCCCGATTCCGGGGCCGAGCTGCTGCCCGTCGGCAAGGCCTATTTCGGCTTCACCGACGAGGAACTGAGGTGGCTCGACCGGCATGTGCGGCAGCACACGATCGCCAAGTATGGCCCGGTGCGTGAGACCGACAAGAGTCTGGTGTTCGAAGTTGCCTTTGATTCTGTGCACGCCAGCAAGCGCCACAAGTCCGGGCTTGCCATGCGGTTCCCGCGCATCAACCGCATACGGCAGGACAAGCCCGCGCATGAGGCAGACCAGCTCGAGACTTTGCGCGCTATGGTGACTTGATCTGCATCAATGTGGCCTGGCAGGGGGACTGGCATGGCCCGACCATCCGCAATCCTTGCCCTGGAGTTCGAGAACCTTGGCCACCCCAGCCGCAACCGCTTCGCAAGGCGCCTTTGATCGAATCGGTGGCCATGCAGTTCTGCGCAGGATCACCGATCGCTTCTACGATCTGATGGAGCAGGACCCGGCCTACGCCGGGCTGCGTGCGATACACGCGCCCGACCTCGCGCCGATGCGCGCCTCGCTGCCCTCGTTCCTCGCCGGCTGGAGCGGCGGGCCGCGCGACTGGTGGGACAAAAACCCCGGCAAGTGCATGGTGAGCCTGCACGCGCCTTTCGCCATAGACCGGGACATTGCCGGACAATGGGCGGATGCAATGCGCAGGGCGGTATTCGACAGTGCGCCTGCCGACGACCCAATAACCGAAGCGCTTGCCGACGTGCTTGGCCGGATGGCCTTGGGCATGGCCAAAGGCTGATTTGCGGGCAACGCCCAAGCATGTAGGCTCGCAGCCATGCATCGTTACGATCGCCCGCGCCGCCAGTTCGCGATAGCCCTATCGGGCTTGGCGGGCTTCGTTGATGCGGTCGGGTTTCTCTCGGCGGGCGGCTATTTCGTTTCCTTTATGTCCGGCAACACCACACGGCTGGGTGTCGCCCTTGGCGTTGACCCCGTGCAGGCACTCCTACCTGCGCTCTTGATCACGGGGTTTCTGTGCGGCGTGACGGCAGGCGCCTTGATTGCCTTGCACACGGGGCGGCTGCGCAAGCCGGCTGTGCTGGCGCTGGTGGCCGGGCTGCTGCTCGCCGGAGCGGGCGCACGCGCCGCCGGGGCGGAGAACCCAATGCTGTTGGCGCTCGTGCTGGCGATGGGCGCAATCAACAACACGTTCCAGCGCGGCGGCGAGGTAACCGTTGGGCTGACCTATATGACCGGCGCCTTGGTCCGGCTGGGGAAGGGATTCGCGCTCTGGCTTGCCGGAAAGGCCGAGCCCGGTTGGCCCGCATGGGGGGCATTGTGGGCCGGCTTGCTGTGCGGCGCGGTCCTGGGAGCGTTCCTGCAAGACCGGCTGCCGCAAGGCTGCCTGTGGATCGCCGGAGCTTGGGCCATGGCCATGGTGCCGGTTGCGTTCAGGCTTCCAGCGGAATCCTGAAGAGCTTTTCCCGCGAAGTTGCGCCGCGCAACAAGGATATCTGCGCGGCAGGCACGCCGAGCGCTTCGGCGAGCAGATGGGCAACCGCCGCGGTGGCTTTCCCATCCTCCGGCTTGGACCGCACCTTCACCAGCACGCGTCCTTCGATGATCTGGATCCCTTCGCTGCGCGCTCCGGCTGTTACCCTGACCGCGATCCGCCCAGCGTGATCAGCAAGCGCGAACAAGGATGCGGCGGGCGGGTGATCAGCCTTTGGTCGGGCCATCTGCGGCCAGAGCTGCGCTGTGCGCCCGCGCGTTTCCGACATAGTGCGCAACACCCAATTGCATTTCAGCAAGCGCCGCGTCGGTCAGGTCGCGCATATAGGCAGCCGGGCGCCCGCCCCAGAGCTGGCGGGGGGCAATACGCTTGCCCGGCGTGAGCAGCGCACCTGCCGCCAGCATCCCGTCGCCCTCGATCACCGCGCCGTTCATCACCACTGCACCGAGGCCGACAAAGGCCCGGTCCTCGAGCGCGCAGCCGTGCAGCATAACCATGTGGCCAACGAGCACATCTTCACCGATCAGTGTGGGAAAGCCTTGAGGGTGGCGCGGGTCGGGGCTGTCGCAATGAATCACGGTCCCGTCCTGGATATTGGTGCGCGCACCGATCACAATGCGGTTCACGTCGCCGCGGATCACGCAGTTGTACCAGACTGATGCGTCGGGGCCGATCTCGACATCGCCGATAATCCGGCAGCCGGGCGCAATGAAAGCGCTGGGGTGAATGCGCGGGGCCTTGCCGTGGATTGCGGCAATAGTGACGTCGTGACGCATGAAGGTCCCTTCAGTTGGCTGCCAGCCGGGGGCGCTGGATACGATAGAGAATGTGCGGGCGCAGGGGGTCGCCCTTGGCAAGATCGGGGTGATCGAAATCCTCGTCCGAATGGCGGACCATGCCCAACCGCTCCATCAAGCCCCAGCTGCGCGTATTGGCAAGATTGGTGATCGCCATGATCGACGATACGGGCAGGCTTGCCCATGCCCAGTCGAGCGAAGCATCTGCCGCCTCGCGCGCATAGCCCTGCGCCCAGGCGTGGTGCGCCAAGCGCCAGCCGATCTCGTGTTCGAAGATCGGCGGACGAGGTGGCATGATCCCACAAAAGCCGATGAAATCGGTCTCGGCCTTGCGCTCCAATGCCCAGAAGGCGTGGCCGTGGGTATTCTGGAGTGCCATCATCCGATCAACCGAAGCGTCGCTCTCGGCGCGGGTCAGGGGCGGAAGATGTGCCATGACGCGCGGATCGCAGGCCATGGCCCAGAACGGCTCGCGATCCTCGTCGCGCCAGGGGCGAATGATCAGACGCGGCGTCTCGATCATGCGCCCATGAGGCGCGCCGCATGCAGCGCATGGTACGTCAACACGCCGGAGCAGCCCGCGCGCTTGAATGCCAAGAGCGTTTCGAGCACCAGCGCATCACGGTCGCCCGCGCCAACCGCAGCTGCCGCCTCGATCATCGCGTACTCCCCGCTCACCTGATAGGCGAAGACGGGAACACTGAAGGCTTCCTTCACGCGCAGCGCGATATCGAGATAGGGCAGGCCGGGCTTGACCATGACGCTGTCTGCGCCCTCGGCCAGATCCAGCTCGACCTCGCGCAAGGCCTCCTCGGCATTGGCGGGATCCATCTGATAGGTTTTCTTGTTGCCCTTCAGCAGGCCGCGCGAGCCCACCGCATCGCGGAACGGGCCGTAGAACGCAGAGGCATACTTGGCAGCATAGGCCATGATCTGGACGTTGATGTGTCCAGCATCTTCGAGCGCATCGCGGATGGCACCGATCCGGCCGTCCATCATGTCGGAAGGGGCGATGATATCCGCGCCAGCAGCCGCCTGGTTCAGGCTCTGCCCGACCAGCACATCGACAGTCGCATCGTTGAGGACATAGCCGGCATCGTCGATAAGCCCGTCCTGCCCATGGCTCGTATAGGGATCGAGCGCCACGTCGGTCAGCACACCGAGCGATTCGCCGCAGGCGTCCTTGATCGCCTTGATCGCGCGGCACATCAGGTTGTCCGGGTTGAGCGCCTCGGCGCCGTCCTCGCTGCGTCGCTCGGGCTGCGTATTGGGAAAGAGCGCAACGCAGGGGATGCCCGCAGCCGCAGCCTCGCGCGCCCGTTCGGCCACCAGATCGACAGACCAGCGGGATACGCCCGGAAGCGATCCGATCGGCTCCTCGATGCCGTGGCCTTCGGTCACGAAAAGCGGCCAGATCAGATCGGCTGGCGTGACAAGCACCTCGCGGTGCAGGGCGCGGCTCCACGCGGTAGCGCGGGTGCGGCGAAGGCGGACGTTGGGATAACCGGCGGACATGGCCACGTTCTAGGCGCTGCCGGCTCGTTGGGCAACCGGTTGGGCGCATGTAACGCGGAGCGCTGCCTAGCGCTGGGCGCCCACGACCGCGCTTGGGCGTACAGAAAGCAAGGCCTGCAGCCGGGCCTTGAAAGCCGCTACCTGCTTCGGATCGACCGCTTGTTGACGCTGCACCATCCGCACAGACATGGGATCAACCGTTTGTCCGTCGCGATAGACCTCGTAATGCAGATGGGCTCCGGTCGAGAGCCCGGTCGAGCCCACATAGCCGATGATCTGCCCGCGCCGCACGGCCATGCCCGGCGCCACGGAGATCCGGCTCATGTGGCCATAACCCGTGGCGATACCGCCACCATGTTCGAGCCGGACATAGTTGCCGTGCCCGCCGTGCCAGCCGGCATATTCGACCCGTCCATCGGTCACAGCATAGATCGGTGCGCCCCAGGAGGCCCCAAAATCGACGCCGGAATGCATCCGTACGTAGCCGAGGATGGGGTGGCGCCGCATGCCGTATCCCGAAGTGAGGTGCCCGGCGACCGGTGCCCCGAACAGGCCGCTGTCGTTCTGGCTTGCGCCGGTCAGATCGGCGAGCGAGGTGAGGGTCCCCTCGGCGCCCCAGCGCAGCAACTGCGTGCGGGGCTGGCCTCCGCGCAGGATGCCGGCATAGAGCAGATCGCCGACCTCGCCTTCTCCGTCGGGCGTGTGCTTGTAGGAAACAACGAGGTCGAACGCGTCGGTCGTCGCTATGTCCTCGAACGGCACCGCCTGATCGATCGCGCGCAGATAGTCCTGCACCGCGCTGGGCGGGGCACCCGCGGCCCGTGCCGAACGATAGAGGCTCGCCCCGACAAGGCCCTGAACCCGCAGCGGGGTCACTTCCACGGCGATGGGCTTGCGGGCTAGAGCCAAGCCTCCGCCTTGCCGAGTTATCGCAAGAGCAAGATCGAAGCGTGGCCGAAATGTCATGACCATGAGCGGGCGCGGATCGGACGGACTGGTGCGCGCCCCCAGCGTGATCGAAAAGCGGGTCCCCGGGGCGATGTCTCCCAGCGGCAGGGCGCTGGCGACCATAGCCGCCACCTGACCGGCGTCTCCCGAGCCCACACCGGCTCGTTGCAACATGCGGGGAAGACTGTCGTTCTCACCGATGGTTGCCGCGAGCTGGATCACCGGGCGTTCCGGCGCAGCCGCAAGCCGGACGACCGCATCGCCAGCAGCAAAGTGCCGTCCCTGTGTTGCTCCGAGTGAAAGAGGGCGAACGGACTGGGCGCGGAACTCACGCCGGGCGGCCTCGTCCAGCACAACGAGCGGTGCCGCTTCAAGCGGAGCAAAGCGTGGCCAGAACATAAGCGCGAGCACAATCAGGGCGACCAGAAGGCCGAGACAACGGAACCAGCCGGCGCTGCCCACATTTTCGGCAAGATCGGGTGCAAGCGATCGCTTCGCCGCCCAAGCCTCGATCCTGCGGCAGATGGCATCCCAGCGCCGCGCCGCAGGGTGCGCACTTTCGCGGAAGCTGGGGCGGGGTGGAGGTGGCGGAGCAACATGAGGCAGGATCGGAACGCGGCGTCCGGGCGCAACGCCGGGCCGTGCGCGGCCGAAGGTCACGCCGCCGGCTAGCCCCAGATCTTCGCGCGGACCCAACACGGTGGTCGCTTCCCCTTTCGCTCCCGGAATTGAACCGTTCAGTCCCGGGACGCCTTGTGCCGACGCCCGGGAATCCCTGCACCAGCAAGGTTAATTCAGCGTAAAGGCATGAGCTCACCGGGGGGTGTGGCTCGGGCTTGGGACACTCGCTTCCAGTCGGATCCGCGGAAAACCTCGGCGGAGCATGGTCACGACGGGCGGCATTGGTTATCGTGCCCGTGATCTGGGCAGAAACAGGGCAGGATGGCGCAGGCATGAGCGAGGCACAGGTATTGGGCGATGCCATCGGAGCAGGGCTAACTGCGCGGGCGATCGAACCGAGAGCAGGCGAAGGCGATGAGGGCCACACCCATGAAAGCGCCTGCCTCAACTGTGGCACACCACTGGTAGGCTCCCACTGTCATTCCTGCGGGCAAGCGGCGCACGTCCACCGCACGCTCGGCGCATTTTTCCACGATCTTCTCCACGGGGTTTTCCACTTCGAGGGAAAAGTCTGGCGCACTCTTCCGATGCTGGCTTTCCGCCCCGGCAAGTTGACCCGCGAATACATCGACGGTCGGCGGGCGAGCTATGTCTCGCCGCTTGCACTGTTCCTGTTCAGTGTTTTCCTGCTCTTTGCTGCAATCAGTTCCACGGCCGGAAAGATGGAGATTGCCGCGGAGGACCAGGCAAAGGTCAAGGCTGAGGCCGCCAAGGGCGTCGCCGAGGCCCAGAAAGGCCTGCCGGAGCTCCGGCAGAAGCGCGCCGAGCTGGTTGCGAAGGGTGAAGACACCGACGATGTCGATCAGGAAATCAATAGCCGCGAGCAGGTCGTGGCGGTGGCAGGCCGGTTGGCAGGCGGCGAGCATATGAAGTCAACGGGCTTTTCCATGCTCGACTACGCAATTGACGAAGCCTCGGCCAACCCCACGCTCGCGGTCTACAAGATGCAAAGCCACGCCTACAAATACAGCTGGGCGCTGATTCCGATCTCGGTGCCGTTCCTGTGGTTACTGTTTCCCTTCAGCCGCCGATTTCACCTCTACGACCACACGGTTTTCATCACCTACTCGCTCAGCTTCATGTCCTTGCTGAGCGCCTCCGCGATGGTGCTGGGCGCCTTGGGGGCGCCTGCCGTGGCCGGCCTCCTCATGTTGACTCCGCCGCTACACATCTACCGCCAGCTGCGCGGCGCTTACGGTGTCTCGAGGTTCGGCGGGCTCATGCGCACGATCGCGCTCGGGCTTTTCGCTTTCCTGGCCCTTCTGATTTTCACGATCCTGATCGCGGCGCAAACCGGGGCAGGCTGAGCCGACAACATCAGCAATCAAGCACGAATGGCCCGGCGGCGCGGGCTTCCAGCGCGATGTGCGCTTTGGCCGCTTCGGCGAGAGGAAAACAGCCTCCGAGCGTGAGCGGGAGGTCTCCCGCCTCGATTGCAGCGAACAGGCGGGCCGAGGCTGCAAGCAGAGTGTCGCGCGTCGAGATATAGGGCCAGAGAAACGGGCGCGAGACTTTCGCCGACTTTGCACCGAGCCTTGACAGGTCAAATGGGGGAATAGGGCCCGAGGCCTGACCATAGTGCACAAGATGACCTTTCACCGCGAGCGAGGAGAGCGATCCCTCGAAGGTATCAGTTCCGACCGCGTCATAGGCAGCAGTGACACCGGTGCCGCCAGTGAAGGCCATGACCCGCGCTGCGACATCTTCCTCGCGGTAAAGAATAACCTCTTCGCAGCCCGCAGCCTGAGCGATCGCGGCTTTCTCCGGCGAGCCCGCCGTTCCGATCACCCGGCCACCACGCAGGCGCGCCATGCGGGCGACAAGCTGACCAACGCCGCCGCCAGCGGCCTGCACCAAGACAGCCATGCCTGAACCGACAGGCTCGACCTCATCCACAAGGGCCTGTGCCGTCAGCCCCTTGAGAAACCACGCCGCAGCCACACCATCGTCGATCCCCGTTGGCACAGGAACGGCAAGCGCAGCGCTGATCACCCGCACACGGGCATAGGCGCCATAGTTTCGCGAAATGTAGGCTATTCGGTCGCCCGGTATGAAGTCAGCAACACCTTCTCCCACCGCCTCGACGGTTCCGATGGCCTCAAGCCCCGGGGTGCCGGGCAGGTCAAGCGTGCGATAAGAGCCCGAGCGGACGTAGATATCGTGGAAATTGACCGATGCGGCCTGCTGACGGACGAGGAGTTCGCCCGGGCCCGGATCAGGCACATCGACCGGCTCGATCTGCAGGACTTCGGGGCCGCCATAAGCGCGGATAACAATAGCCTCGCTCGCAATACCCACGGCAATATCGATCCCTTGCGAGGACTCAGGCGCCGGCCGGCTGCGGATCACCCGAGCCGGAGAAGCGACGCCCGGCACGTGGGACGGTCGTGCCTTGCGCAGTGGCCGGCCGTGCGGGACCGCTCGGCGCCTCCGGCCGGTCGATCTTCCCGTTCTCCATCAGCGCGCGGATATCCTCACCACTCAGAGTCTCGTATTCGAGCAGGGCCTGGGCCAGAAGGTGAAGCTTGTCCTCGTTTGCCTTGAGAATATCGGTCGCGCGGACATGGGCGCCATCGACCAACATGCGAATCTCGCTGTCGATGAGCTTGTTGGTCTCGTCCGACATCATGGTGCGCTGCGACCCGCCCATGCCGAGATAGCCTTCCTGCGCCTCCTCGTACTGGAGAGGCCCGAGCTTGTCCGACATGCCCCACTTGGTCACCATGTTGCGTGCAAGGCTGGTGGCATACTGGATATCGGAGGATGCACCCGACGACACCTTGTCGTAGCCGAAGATCAGCTCCTCAGCGACGCGGCCACCCATGCTGACCGAAAGGTTCGCATGCATCTTGTCACGGTGGTACGAATAGCTGTCTCGTTCGGGCAGGCGCATGACCATGCCCAGCGCACGGCCGCGCGGAATGATCGTCGCTTTGTGGATCGGATCGGAGGCTGTCTCGTTGATCGAGACGATCGCATGGCCCGCCTCATGATAGGCAGTCATCTTCTTCTCGTCGTCGGTCATGACCATCGAGCGGCGCTCGGCGCCCATCATGACCTTGTCCTTGGCGTCCTCGAACTCCTGCATCGCGACCAGTCGCTTGTTGCGGCGGGCGGCGAGAAGGGCAGCTTCGTTCACGAGATTGGCAAGGTCGGCGCCGGAGAACCCGGGCGTGCCGCGCGCGATCACGCGGGGCAAGACATCGGGTGCGAGTGGAACTTTCTTCATATGGACGCTGAGGATCTTCTCGCGACCATCAATGTCGGGGATGGGCACGACGACCTGCCGGTCGAAGCGGCCCGGGCGCAGCAGCGCCGGATCGAGTACGTCAGGCCGGTTGGTTGCGGCGATAATGATGATACCCTCGTTCGCCTCGAAACCGTCCATCTCGACAAGCAGCTGGTTGAGAGTCTGTTCGCGCTCGTCGTTCGAATTGCCGAGCCCATGGCCACGATGCCGGCCGACCGCGTCGATTTCGTCGATGAAGACGATGCAGGGCGCGTTCTTCTTGGCCTGGTCGAACATGTCGCGCACGCGGCTCGCACCGACGCCGACAAACATCTCGACGAAATCCGAGCCGGAAATGGTGAAAAAGGGCACGCCAGCCTCACCCGCGATGGCGCGGGCCAGCAAGGTTTTGCCGGTACCTGGCGAGCCGACGAGCAGCGCGCCTTTGGGGATCTGGCCACCAAGCTTCGAAAAGCGGCTGGGATCACGCAGGAACTCGACGATCTCCTCCAACTCCTCGCGCGCCTCGTCGATACCGGCGACATCATCGAACGTCACTTTGCCCGACCGCTCGGTGAGGAGCTTGGCCTTCGACTTGCCGAAGCCCATTGCGCCGGATCCGCCGCCCTTCTGGACCTGACGCAGCGCAAAGAAAGCCACACCGAGGATCAACAGGAACGGCAATGACTGCGCAAGGATGTAGAGCAGAAGGTTGGGTTCCTCCTGCGCCTTGCCCGCATAGCGCACCCCGTTTTCCTGCAGCAGCTTGGTCAGTTCGGCATCGCCGGGAACCGGCACGGTGGCGAAAGGCTGGTCGTTCTTGAGTGTCCCGGTAATCCGCTCGGGACCGACCTGCACTTCACGAACCTTGCCCTCGGCCACGTTTGCGCGGAAATCGGAATAGGGGATCATGGTCCCGGCAGGATCCGCCCGCGTATTGAACATCGAGACGACGAGAAGCAGGGCCAGAAAGATGCCACCCCAGATCAGGAGGCTCTTGATCCAGGGGTTACCCTGCGGCTGGTCGTCGTTCATGGCGCGGCTTTCGATCCGGAAAATGCTGGTACCCTCAATGTAGGATGCGCGGGGGGAATGGCAATATAAGCCGAAGCGCGATTTTCATGCCCCAAGGGACGTCCTTTCAATGAAACGGGCCTTCAGGGAATCGGGCCCTCAGGGAGTCGGGCGAACCCGCGGTGGGGGCGCAGCAGTGAACCGCCACTCCTCCTCTCGCCCGTCCCCGCGCACGCCTGCCAGCGTCGCGATCTCGCCGGCCACCAGCCGATCGTGCCAGCGCGCCAAAGCGCTGCCCCGGGGCGTACCTTCACCAAGCAATGCCACAATCCGCTCAAGGACCCGCAGCCCAACAGCCCGGGGTGTGTCCGCAGGAGTCCAGCAGAGCACCTTTCCTTCCATTCTGGCTTCGGCAAGACAGCGCCGGGCCGCCCACTCTAGCGCCGCGTCGGCTTCCGCAAGATGGCGGGTGCTGGCCACCACCGCCAAGGGGTCGAGCCCGGTCGCTCCGGCAAGGGCGGCACGCACCCTCACCCGCTCGAAACGCGGATCGCTGTTTGAAGGGTCCTGCACCGGAGGGAGGCCGGCCTCCGCAACGATTTGGGCGAGTTCACTTCTCCGCCACTCGAGCAGCGGCCGCAGGAGTTCGAAATTCGGCCTGCCGGGCATGCCGGATCGGGCCCGCATGGCTGCAAGACCGCGAACGCCGGCGCCCCGGTTCAGCCGCATCAGAAAGGTTTCTGCCTGATCATCCGCATGATGCGCGGTCACGATGGCTGCGAGACCGGTCGCCTCGGCCCAGTCCCCCAGCGCGGCATAGCGCGCTTCACGGGCACGTTCCTGCAGCGCCGACCCGCGTTCCAGCTGCAATGGCAGCGCTGCATGCGCAATGCCGCGAGCGGCACAGATTGCGGCAACATAGGCCGCCTCGGCAGCACTTTGCGATCTCAGGCCATGGTCGACCGTTGCAACAAGGAACCGCCCGGGCAAAGCATCGGCGGCCAGCAGAAGGAGAGCCAGGCTGTCCGGCCCGCCCGAAACCGCCAAGCCTACAGGGCTACGCTCGGGCCAGAGCTTCGCCCAAACTTCGGCAAACCGATCCGAAAGTGCGCTATCAATTGCAGGTAACCGGCTTGATGGCCGCCTCATATTGCAACTTCAACCGCCCGGTCAGTTCAGCCGGATAGGTCTTGCGAAATTCGTCAAAGGCGACGCAGGCGCGGTTTTCCTCCTTCAGGCGGCTCATCGCCACGCCAAGGTAGAGCAGACTGTCAGCCGCCCGATCGCCTTTGCCATCGGACTGATAGTTCTGGAGAAAATACTGGGCTGCCGTGCCCGGCTTACCGTCGTCGAGGTAGGCCCGTCCGAGCAGGTTGCGCGCATAGCTGATCCGCGCGTGGCGAGGGAACTGCTGAACGACGCGAAGCAACTGCTGCTGTGCCTCGGGGAAGAACTTGGCCTCCCACAGGCGGTAGCCATAGGAATACTCGTCCTCACCCTTGTCGTTGGTCGAAGGCTTTTCGATCGCCATGACCGCAGCGACCCTGTCCGACGTCGGGTCGGCTTTGCCAGCAGCAGGCTTTGCTGCCTCCGGCTTTGCCGGTGCGGGCTTCGCTGCAGGCTTGGGCGGTTCAGTGGCGGGTACCAGCGCCACCGCAGGCGGGCCGGCCGGCGCGGGCCGCGCCGCTGCGTCGGTGGATTCCAGCGCGGCAATCCGTGCGTCAAGCTTGGCCAGATGGTTCTGGTTCTCCTCGCTTGCCGCAGTAAGGCGCTGCAGCTGAGCTTCGACAGCGTCCATGCGGGTCAGGAGATCGGTAACGGCGGTCGGGCCCGTCGCCGGTGCCTGTGCGGCGCTCGACGGCGACACGATCTCGGGCCAAAAGGTCTTGCCGACACCATCGGGGAACACCTTGCGCTGCACAGCCCGAAGTTCCGCCTCGATGCGGCGCAGGCGAACGTCTGTGCTTTCAGGGGCTGCCTGCGCATGAGCGGCCGGCACGAGTCCGGCAGGCAGCATTGTGCCCGAGAGAGCGGCAAGCATCAGCGCAAGCGACGAACGCGCAAGGCCAGAGCCAATCGTGGTCTTCATCATCACTCCCGTCCGATCAGTGCCCTTGCCATGCGCTGCCTTGACCATCGCACGCAAGCTTCCGGGCACGATTTGCAGTGTGAATTTCATGTTTACGCGAGGACGCGACCAGTCACCAGCCGGTCATCGGCTGGGCGACCCTATTGCAATCCCTCCAGGCGGGGTCGTTGCACGAGCAGGTGCTGGCGGACGGGCGAGAAGGCTGGCGGCATCGATCGGCACATCCTTCATCACCTTTTCCGCCTCGGCAAGACGGGGAATGGGCTGTCCACCGATCGTAATGGAAAGCGCGTCGGGCCGCCCTGTCCACAACTTCGGCCCGACCGCATCGCCAGGCACTGCGTAGCTTTCCCCCTTGGCGAGTTGCTTCTGCATGAGCTGCCGACCTTGCCCGTCGTAGAACTTGACCCAGATCGCCTCTTCAAGGGCTGTGAAGACGACTGGTCCGCCGGCAGCAGGGCGAGAACTCGCCGGAGCAGGCGTGGATGCAGCCTGGCGCCGCGTCAGCGCGGCCGAGGGTTGCTCTTCATCCTTGACAAGAGAGGGTAGGGAAACGGCGGGCGCATAATAGCTGCGCCAGAACACCCCGCCCATGGCAAGGATCGCCGCGACAAGAAGGAGTGCCAGCCATCCAACCAGCCGCGAGGGCGTTTTCGACGGATCCCCCACTTCGAACTGATTGAGCGCCCTCGGTTCGGCGCGCGGCGCGCTCCCTTCGAGTTCGGCCCGCACCGCTTGGGCAATCGACGAATCGTCAAGCCCGACTGCTCGCGCGTAGGCCCTTGCAAAGCCGATGACATAGGGCCGACCGGGCATCACGCTGAAGTCCCCGGCCTCGAGCGCTTCAATATGGCGGAGCGTGATCCGCGTCCGCCCCGCGACTTCACCTGCCGAGAGTCCCAGTGCCTGCCGAGCAGCGCGAAGACTTGCCGATGCGGTCGGGTTCACGAGGTTGATCGGGCGAGCGACTTCGGGCTCGTCGGTATCGGAACGCAGAGACGCCTGATCCGCCGCCGGCGCGGGTGGATCCTGCGAGGGGCCCGAGGAGGCCATGTTGCTTCCGCCGTCCTCTGTCACGGCGCGGCTCCCGTCGTCCATCGTTGTTCCGGGCTTTTCCTGGATAGTTTGCGAACCCGCCAACGAGGCAGCATGGCTGCGGCCAAAAAGTCAACGCTTTTGAAGCAGCCGGAGCACAATGCGAGCCCTTGGCGCGACAAGATCACTCGCAATCAATGCCATGCGCACCAGCCCATGTGGCGATCGCCCCGCGCAAATCGGCCGGAGGCTGAGCAAGCCAGCCGTCCATCGCAGCGCGAATCGCCGCAATCTCGACCTTGCGTACGAGTTCCTTGATGGGGCCGACCGCCGCAGGCGTGATCGAGAGGCGGGTAATGCCGATCCCGAGGAGGGCGAGTGCCTCAAGCCGCCGGCCGCCCATCTCGCCACAAACCGTAACATCGGTGCCGGCCGGCGCCACGGCCAGGACAACCCGTCGCAGAAACCGCAGGATCGCAGGAGACAGCCAATCATACCGCTCGGCAAGCTTCGGATTGGACCGGTCAGCGGCGAACAGGAACTGGGTGAGGTCGTTGGTGCCAATGGACAGGAACGACAGCCGCGGTGCCAGCAGATCAAGGCATTCCGCCAATGCGGGCACTTCAAGCATGGCGCCGTAGCGGATCGCATCGGGCAGCACCTTCTTCTGCTGCCTGAGAAACGCGAGCTGACTCTCGAACACCGCCCTTGCCGCATCGAACTCCCACGGTTCGGTGACCATCGGGAACATGACATTCAGCGTTCGTCCGCCAGCAGCTTCCAGCAGCGCGCGGGCCTGCACCTTGAGCAGCCCTTCCCGTTCCAGCGCGACACGCAGCGCGCGCCAGCCCATCGCAGGGTTTTCCTCGCTCTCGCCATCATTGTGCCTGAGATAGGGCAGCACCTTGTCACCGCCGATATCGACCGTGCGGAAGACAACCGGTCGATCCCCAGCTGCATCGAGCACGTCGCGGTAGAGCCTGGTCTGCCGCTCCCGTGCGGGAAGCGTGGCAGACACCAGAAACTGAAACTCGGTCCGGAACAGTCCGATACCATCTGCCCCGGTCAGATTGAGCATGGGCATGTCATCGCGCAGGCCTGCGTTGATCATGACCCGGATGCGGTGCCCGTCAGCCGAGACCGGCTCGACATCCCGCATCGCCGCGTAGTGCGCCTGGCGCTCACGATTGCGGGCAAAGCGGGCTTCGAATGCTTCAATCAGGCTAGGTGCCGGCCGCACATCGACCACGCCCTGGTCGCCATCGAGCAGCAAATGGTCGCCTTCGCGCACTTTGGCACGCAAGGCGCGGATCCGTCCGACGACCGGGATTCCCATCGCTCGCGCGACGATAACGACATGAGCGGTGAGCGAACCCTCCTCCAGGATCACGCCTTTCAGACGGCGGCGATCATATTCCAGAAGCTCTGCCGGGCCGAGATTGCGCGCGATAAGGATGGCATCGCCTTTGAGACCAAGGCTGGCCGCTGTGCCCAGCTGCCCGGAAACGATGCGCAGCAGCCGGTTTGAGAGGTCTTCCAGATCGTGCATGCGATCGGCAAGGAGCGGATCGTCGATCTGGCGCATGCGCATGCGGGTGCGCTGCTGCACCCGCTCGATCGCGGCTTCCGCGGTAAGCCCGGAATCGATCGCTTCGTTGATGCGCCGGCTCCAGCCCTCATCATAGGCGAACATCCGATAGGTCTCGAGCACCTCCTCGTGCTCCCCGCCCATGCCGAACTCCGCCTGGCTCGCCATGCGGTCGATCTGCTCGCGCATCTTGTCGAATGCGAGATAGACACGCTGCCGTTCCGCCTCGGTGTCCTCGGCAACGACATGCTCGATGGTCACGCGGGGCTGGTGGAAAACCGCCACGCCGCTGGCGAGCCCCTTGACCAGGGTCAGCCCCGCAATTCGCTCATGCCCGGTCATGTGGGCATCGGCTCCGAGCGCATCTTCCTCGTCGATCAGACCGGCATTGGCGATGAGCTCGGAAAGCACCATCGCAACCGTCTGGAGCGCCTCGATCTCGACTTCCTCGTAGCGCCGGGGCTCGACGTGCTGGACGCCGAGCACGCCGACCGAACGCGCGCGCCGCACAATCGGGACGCCGGCGAACGAATGGAAGCGCTCCTCACCGGTTTCCGGGAAAAACGCAAAGTCCGGATGCGCCACAGCTTCGGCAAGGTTCAAGGTCTCGATATTGGCGGCAATGGTTCCGACGAGCCCTTCGCCCACAGCCATGCGCGTCACGTGAACCGCAGCCTGGTTGAGACCGCGCGTGGCGAACAATTCGAGCATGCCCTCGCGCAGGAGGTAGATCGAGCAGACTTCGCTGTTGAGCTTTTCGCCGATGATGTCGACGATCTGATTAAGCTTGGCCTGCACACCGGCGCGGGAAGCCATGACCTCGTGAAGCGAGGTCAGGATCGCTCGGGCGGCGGCGGCAGCGGTGATCATGGCCCAAGGCCTAGCGCAGCGAGGGCCTTTTGCAAACCGCGGTGCCCAATGCTTCGATGAATTCGTATCCGGGCAAACCGGGTGGCGTGTTGGCTGGACGAGGGGATGCGTGTGCCTGCATCGCCTCTGAAGCGCAGGAGACCGGTCCGGGAGCAGGCCCGGCCAGCCTCGCTGCGCTCCAAATGAACCAACGGCTCAGTGGACGTGTTGAACCTGCGCCAGCTCTTCCTTGATTCGCAGCTTACGTCGCTTCAGCTCCTTGATCAGCCCATCGTTGGGCGAAGGCCGGGTCATTTCCTCGGCAATACGGCGTTCAAGGCCGGCGTGTTTGGATTCGAGAGCGCTGATATGCGACATTTCCATGCGGCAACCTCCTCAGGAGACCAGCCCCGGCCCGCTCCGGCGGCAGGATTGTCACCGAAGGATTGAGCCGAAGATTACGCGCCGGCATGGACGTGTCGGCCTCGACTCATCCGAGCGGGCGCGTTGTCATGCTCCCACAATCGCCGTATCTTGCAAGCCAAAGTACGTCGGAATGTCCAAACTGCGGGTTTGTTCGTAGTGGGGTGTCAGGATGACGTTGACATGTGCAGGCTCGCGATGGCGCTTGCGACCGCGCCAGGGCCTGGCGCGGCGGGCACGATATTGAGGAGTTGCGGGTTTGACCGAAGACGAAATGCGCAAGCGGCTCGAGATGCTGCGGATCGAGCATCGCGATCTCGACGCGGCGATCGAGGCCCTTTCGGGCACGGGCGCGCACGACCAGCTTCAGGTGGCGCGGCTCAAGAAGCGGAAGTTGCGCCTCAAGGACCAGATCGCCTTGCTGGAAGACTATCTCATTCCTGACATTATTGCCTGATTACAGTTTCTTGACGGTAGCTGAACGGAACATTCGCGACCAGTTGCAGCGTATCGTTCCGGCACAGTTTAAAAACGTTGTGAACGTGCGGGCAGCACCATGTTGAGCGGTGGGTCTCGATAGGACTATGCGCGTTTCATGGCCCTTATGCCCAACCTCAATCCGCGCATCATCGAGGCGCTCTACGCCGATGCGTTGGTCCTTGCGGAGGAAGTGCGCGCGGTGTTCGACCGGTTGCGGCAGGGGCCCGATCGGCGCGCGCTATTAGGCTCGAACGACGACCCCGAAGCCGATCTCGCACAAGTACAACTTAGCTGCGAGGCCCTGCGCACGACGACCCGGATCATGCACTGCCTTGCCTGGCTGCTCAACCACAGGGCCTATTTTGCGGGTGAGCTGAGCGAACTGCAGTTGCGCCGACACGGTCGGCTGATTGCCAACTTTCCCCTCAGCGATCCACTGCAAGTGATGGCGCTGCCTGCCGAGGCGCAGCGCTGCGTGCAGGACAGCGAGCGTCTTTATGCCCGAGTCCAGCGGCTCGAGCGCGCATGGCGCGGAGAGTCGACCACAGCCGGAAGCGCAATCGAACGCTTGCGTCAGCGGCTGACGGCCGCGATCCCGGCCACCGGCTGAAGATCGCGGCGAAAGGGGCGGGCCGTTGCGCGGGGGGCCGAAAATCCCCATAGGAATGTCCATGGCCTCATCCAATCCCGCACCGGGCATCACGATCCCCGATCGTTCCGAATGGAACACCGGCCTTGCCGTCTCGCTCGAGCCGCTGGTGAGGCGTGTGCTGGCGCCCAACCCCTCGCCCTACACCTTCAACGGCACACAGACCTATCTGGTGGGCACTGGGCGCGATGTCGCTGTCATAGATCCGGGCCCCACCGGGACCGGGCTTGCTGGCCATGCCGATACGAACGGCGATGGCCACGTCGAGGCCATTCTCAAGGCGATAGGCAGGCAGAAGCTCGCCGCTATTGTTTGCACGCATACGCACCGCGACCACAGTCCCGCCGCCCGCCCCCTCCAGGATGCAACCGGAGCGCCCATCATCGGCTGCGCTGCGCTGGCGATCGACGACAGCGGCGCTGACTCGGGCGTGCGCTCGGATGCGGAGTTTGATCCGCTTTACAGACCGGATCGCATTCTGGCGGACGGCGAGCGCCTGTCGGGTGACGGCTGGACGCTGGAGGCCGTGGCAACGCCCGGCCACACCAGCAATCACTTGTGTTATGCCCTGCTCGAAAGCAGCGCGCTGTTTACGGGCGACCATGTCATGGGCTGGTCGACAACCGTTGTTTCACCCCCTGACGGCGACATGAGCGCCTACATGCTCTCTCTCCAGAAGCTGCAGACGCGTGATGATCAGATCTACTATCCCGCTCATGGCCCTGCGGTCACAAAGCCCCAGCAACTCGTGCGCGGGATGATCGGGCACCGGCGGCAGCGCGAGGCGCAGATCCTGCGACTGCTTGGCGAGGCGCCTGCGACGATCCCCGACATGGTCATGCAGATGTACAAGGGGCTCGATCCCCGGCTGCAGGGGGCCGCAGGCCGGTCGGTTCTCGCCCACCTGATAGACCTTGAAGGACAGGGCCGCATCGCGAGGGGGCCACAGGTGCCGGAGTCGCAATGGACCTTGATCGCCTGAACCCGCCCGCCCCCGCGGTCTACCCGGCTCCGGCAGGCCGGCAGCGGCTGGCGCTTTTGCCCTGGGTGCTGTTTCTTTCAGCAGCAGCGATCGCCGCCGCATTGGCGTGGCAGATCTGGAAGCCCGAGCCGATCGGCGATCCGCTTGCAACCAGCCTCGTCGCTTTCGACAAACAGGACCGCCTGACGGTGTTCAGCGCCGAGCTAGCGCCTGTTGTGGCGAGCGATGACAGCCGCTTGTTCGGCCTGGTTACCTCCCGCCAGATTGCGGTCATTCCCGCACGAGTCGACTACGCTATCGATCTCGGCAGAGTCGGTCGCGACCGAATGGCTTGGGATGCAATGTCGCACACGCTGACTGTCCGGCTGCCCGCACTGCAAGTCACGCGCCCCAACCTCGACGAGGCGCGCGCGCAGTATCTGCGCGAGGGGGTATGGATTACCCGCGCGGCGCAGGACAAGCTGACCCGCGACAATACGCGGCTTGCCGAACGGCTGGCTGTCGAACAGGCCGCCAATCCGGTGTTGCTGGGCTTGGCACGCACGGCAGCGAAGGATGCGATCCGGCAGAATCTTGCCATTCCCTTGCAGGTCGCAGGCTTCGGCAACGTCAAGCTGGCGGTTTCAATCGACGGAGAAACTGCCAAACCGTAGAATTGGGCAGCCCACTCAGGGCAGGTCTTCAAAACAAAAAAGGCAGGCCCAGAAGAGATCGGGGGAAGTTTGATCATGACGGCAGTGCAAACCAGCGCAGCGTATCAGGCTGACCAACGCTTTTTCACCCGTTTGGCGCTGGCGTTGGCAGCGCTGATCGTGTTCGGTTTCGCGCAGTGGGCGCTGCGCGGCTTTGTCGATCCGCTCAAGACGCCTATCTGGATCCACCTTCACGGGATTGCCATGCTCGGCTGGCTGGCGCTGATCGTCACCCAGAACAGCCTTGCGGAACGTGGAAACATGGCCTTGCATCGCCAGTTGGGCTGGTTGGGCCTCGTGCTGGTGGCGGCGATCGTGGGCCTTGGCATGTTTTCCGGACGCATGGCGCTGGCGCTGCACCGGGTTCCGCCGTTCTTTACCGATTCCTACTTCCTGGCGCTCACCCATGTCGAGGTTGTTGCTTTTGCAAGCCTCGTCGGCACCGCCATTGCGCTGCGCCGAAACACACAGTGGCATCGCCGGCTCATGTTCGGCGCGACTGTCATCTTGATGGAGCCGGCGCTCGGGCGCCTGCTGCCAATGCCGCTGCTGGGTCAGACCGTGGGCGGATGGATCGAGGCAGGGCTGCAGGTCGGGTTCCTCGCCATTCTTGCCCGCCATGACCGCAAAGTGGCCGGCTCGGTCCATCCCGCCACGCTGCTGGCCATGGCCGCAGTCGTCGGCGTCCATGCCGTGATCCAGTTGCTGGCCGGCTCGCCAGCCATCGCCGCAATCGCGCAGGCTATTGCTCAGGGCCACGGGCATGCCTAAGTGCCGGGCTTCGCGGAAGGTGCCACCAGCCTTCTTTCGTTCAGAGGATTTCGAGCGATGACAGCCCAGCCCGCCAATCTTTCCGGCCTTGACCTGCGCGCCGAGATCGACCGGCTGCGCAAGGACCGCAAGGCCGTGATCCTCGCGCACTATTATCAGAAGCCCGAGATTCAGGACCTCGCAGATTTCGTGGGCGATTCGCTCGAGCTTTCGCGCAAGGCTGCGGCCACGGACGCCGAAGTGATTGCCTTCTGCGGCGTCAAGTTCATGGCCGAGACCGCCAAGATCCTGAGCCCGGAGAAGATCGTCATCCTGCCCGACATGGATGCCGGTTGCAGCCTCGAGGATTCCTGCCCGCCGGAAAAGTTCCGCGCGTTCCGCGAGGCCCATCCCGATCACATCGCGCTCACCTACATCAACTGCTCGACCGAAGTAAAAGCGCTCAGCGACGTGATCGTGACGTCGTCGAGCGCCGAGACGATCCTCGCGCAGATCCCGCCGGAGCAGAAGATCATCTTCGGTCCGGACCGGCACCTTGGCGGATATCTCAACCGCAAGTTCGGGCGCGAGATGCTGCTCTGGCCAGGCGTGTGCATTGTACACGAGGCTTTCTCTGAAACCGAGTTGATCAAGCTCATGGCGCAGCACCCCGGCGCACCGGTGGCGGCGCATCCGGAATGCCCGCCCACGATTGTCGATCATGCGGACTACGTTGGTTCGACCAGCGGAATCCTGCAGTTTGCGCGCACATTCCCGGGCGACAAATTGATTGTCGCGACCGAACCACACATCATTCACCAGATGCAGCTGGCCTTGCCCGAGAAGAATTTCATCGGCGCCCCCGGCGCCGACGGCAACTGCAACTGCAACATCTGCCCCTACATGGCGCTCAACACGCTGGAAAAGCTCTACATTGCACTGCGCGATCTGGCCCCGCGGATCGAGATCGAGGAAACGCTGCGGCTTGCAGCGAAGAAGAGCCTGGATGCCATGCTCACGATGGCGAGCGGCACCGTCGGGCAGGGCGATCTCGGCGCCCGCCGGTAACGCAGCAGGCTGGCCGGTATGAGCATGAGCAGCACCGGACGCGCTCCGATCAAGCGCCCCGCAAGGGCGCGCGAAATGCAGGACGCGCTCAACCACTACATCTATCACCCGCTCGCCTGGCAACTGGCGCGCCTGCTTGCGCCCACACCGCTCACGCCAAACATGGTCTCGGTGTTCGGCGGGATGCTGGTGGTGGTGGCCGGGGTGGTTTACTGGAGCACGGTTGGCCCGTGGTGGGCGATGCTCGGCATGCTGCTGCACGTATCCTGGCATGTCGTCGACGGGGCGGACGGCGATCTGGCGCGCATCACCGGACGCTCGAGCCCGCTGGGCGAACTGGTTGACGGCATCTGCGACTACGTCAGCCACATCGTCCTTTATGTCTTGCTGGCGTTTGTCCTGACACGGGCACTGGGCCCGGGCTGGGCGTGGTTCTGGACACTGGCCGCCGGCGCGGGACACATCGTTCAGGCCAACCATGTCGAAGTCCAGCGCCGGTTTTATCAGCACTGGACCTACGGCACGCCGTGGCTGCACAATTCCAGTGGCGAGGAAAAAGGCCTGTTCCATGACAAGGGCGGCATCGGCTGGCTCTTGCGGGTCATCGTTGCGGGTTATCTGCGCCTTGCTGCGGGCATGAGCCCGAACGCGCTGCGGATCGATGCGGCCGTGACCCGCGCCATGGCGGGCGATCCCGAACTGCTGGCGCGAATCCGGGCCGAGGTTCAGCGCGAGCAGCGCCCGCTGCTTGTTGTGCTTCGCTATCTCGGACCCAATCCCCGCGCCATCCTGCTCGGCCTGTCGATGATTGCCGGCAGCCCGCTATGGTACTTCCTCTACCTTGCGGTGGCCCTCAATCTGCTGCTCGCGGTATCGGTACGACTACACGATGCCGCGGCGGGACGCGTCGTGGCGCGCCTTGGTCTGCCCTGACGGCGTCAGGCCGGCGTATCGCGCCGTATGCCGATCAGGCAGATCAGGATAACAAGAATGGTCAGCACCTCGACCACGACCCAGGCCGACCAGCTTGAGTGATTGTAGAGCCATACACCGATGGCCGGCGAGATGATGTAGGCAGAACCGTTCACCGCCGCGACAATACCCGCTGACTGGCCTTGTTCGGAAGGCGTCACGGCGAGGCTGGCCCCCGACGTAAAACCGGGACGGAAAAGGCCAAAGCCGAGCGAGCAGATCGCAAAGCCGGTCGCGATGGCATGAAGGTCGCGGCCCGCTGCCATGCCGAGCGTGCCTACCGTCACCAGCCCCATGCCCCACAGTATCGACGTGCGCGGCCCAAGCTTCATCATCGGGATCAGCCCCCATTGCGCCAGCAAGGTAGCGACAGCGCCGCCCATCAACACCAGCCCGATTGGACCTGCCGCCGCATCTGGCTGATGGCGCAGCCCGAGCCGGTCGAGCAGGAGGAACCCGACAACCCCCAACAGAATCGATTGTGCCTGCCCGCCCAGCGTACCGGCTGCCAGCCATGCACGCAGTCGCGGATCGGTCCAGCGCAGTCGCCCCGTGAGCGAATCGGCGGAATGCTGATCATGCCCGATATCGTCATGGAGATGATCGCCCTCAGGGTTCCTGCTTTCGACAATGCTGGGGTTGGAAGAAGCGCTCATCGGCTCGCCGAGTATTTCGCCGCGCCCCGCATAGCGCGGATCATCGTTGGGCAGCCGCAGCCTGAGCAAGGTTAGGACCACAAGAGCAGCCAGCGTGAATGCGGCAAAGGGACCGATAAGGCCCAGACCCGGAAGGATCAGCAACGGCGCCAGCGCCGGGCCCAGCACAGTGCCAAGGCCGAAGCTGGAGGAGACCATCGAAAGCGCCTGCGTCCGCTCCGCCCGGCTCGTGCGGCTTGCGACATAGGCCTGCACTGCAGGCGGTGCCGCCGACCCGAAGCCGCCATAGAGTGACCGTGCCGCCGCGAACAGCAAAATGGCCGAAAGCCCGCTGATGGTGCCGGTCAGCCCGGCATAGAGCGCGGCCCCGCAAAGTGCGAAAGATACGGCAAAACCCACCAGGCCAAGCGCCATCATCGCCTTGCGGCCGCGGCGGTCGGAACGCCGGGCCCAGAAAGGCGCTAGCAACATCCACAGCAGAGCCGACCAGCTATAGGCAAGGCTGACCCAGACATCGGCAATGCGCAGGTGTGTGCCGATCGAGGGCATCACCGATTGCATCGCGGTATTGCCGGCCGCTGTCACCAACATGACCATGAACAGCAGCGCCATGCGGCTTCGCGGCAATTGGACGTTGGTTTCGTCCATCGCGGTCACGCTTGTTCGGATTCCGGCCGGCAGGCTGCGAGCTGGTTGTAGACCGCAGCAAGCATGGCAACGAAGTAGGTGTAGCCCACCGCGATAAGGACTTCGGACAGCCCTTCACCCAGCAGCCGCTGCGGCTCGCCCCTGAAAATGAGCACGAGGACAACGCCGGTAAGCATCATGGCGAGCCCGTAGATCACCAGGAACACGAAGCCGGCGAGGCCGATGAACAGGAGGATTCGTCCCGCGTTCCCGCGCGTGAGCCGGACACTTTCACGAATTGCCGCAATCGGGTTGCGCTCTGACCGCCCGGCAACCACCGGCCCCACCAGCATGGTACGCATGATGGGATAAAGCAGAATGCCAAGCGCTGCCGAGACCGCGAGCTGATCCGGCAAAACAATCGCCAACGCCCCCGCGAGCGCCATCGAAAGGGGCAACATGGCCAACGCGATCAGGAACTGCGCGGCGAAGTAGGGCGGCAGCGCACTGACACTGCGGCGGATCGCCTGCGCAACGGTTGGCCGCGTCGTATCCAGCATCGCAACCAGCATCGTCAGCAATCCGGCCATGGCCGGAAGCGAGAGGATAACCAGCACATGCCAGGAACTGGCATAGTAATCCTGCATCACCGCAACCACCTGCGCCTCGGTCATGCCCGAAGTCATCGCCGGGGAAGGAGCGAATACCGCGCGCGCCAGCCCGGGGAGCACAAAGAACACCCCGGCAATGGCCATGAGCAGGTCGCGGTTGGCCGCAACCATGCGAGTGGCGCTGGTCCAGGCCGCGCTGGTGTCCAATGTCGTCACGGCAATCAAATCCCTTTCCCGGCCAGCCCTAGCAGGACCGCAATCGCAGCGCACCCCCCTCCCGCACGGCGTGCTCTTGCCAGCGGGCGCGACTGAGGCCATGCGCTGGCGCCATGCAAAGCCCGCAGCCCATCGAGATCAGGCAGGAACGCGGCCTCGTGCCCTATCGGGAGGCACTGGCCGAAATGACGGCCCGCAATGCCTCCGTCGCCGAGGGATCGGCACGGGAGCTTATCTGGCTGCTTGAGCATCCACCGGTCTACACCGCCGGCACCAGCGCGGCCGCGGGTGAACTGCTCGATCCCCGGTTCGATGTGGTCGAAGCCGGGCGCGGCGGGCGCTACACCTATCACGGGCCGGGGCAGCGTGTCGGCTATCTCGTGCTCGATCTTGGCCAGCGCGCCCGCGACGTTCGTGGATTTGTCCACGCGGTTGAAGGGTGGGTGATCGATACTCTGGCCGATTTCGGCGTGGCATCCTGGCGGGCACATGGACGTGTCGGCATATGGACGCGGGGACCGGACGGCGGAGAGGCGAAGATCGGCGCGATCGGGATCCGCATCCGCCGCTGGGTGACGATGCACGGCTTCTCGGTCAACCTCGACCCCGATCTGGGGCATTTTGGTGGCATTGTGCCTTGCGGGATCGAAGATTACGGGGTGACCAGCCTTGCCGCGCTTGGCATTTCGGTTGCGCCGGATGCGTGGGATCGGGCATTGCTGGCGCGGACCGATGCCTTCCTTGCGCGGCTTTCGCGGAGCAATGCAGTTGGCTCGGATGCCGAGGACTTGCCATGACGCGAATGCTGCCGACCCCTGCCCTCGCCATGGCGCTTGCACCGGCGCTCATGCTTACCGGCTGCGGCTCGTCCTCCACGCCGCAGGCAGGGCCAACAGCAAGCGGGGAAATCCTGCCCGGAACCGTCAGCGATGCGATGCTGGATACCGACCGCTCGCAGGCAGAAGCGCCGCTGGCACCAGCGGCCCACAGCGCAGCAACCAAAGCCAATCCTGCCGCGACAGCGTCAAACGCAGCAAGTGACGGGAGCGCCGCAGGAGTAGGTGCACCTGCAGGCGAGGCACCCAACACTTCGCCGCCAAAGCCGGGCACGGCCGCCAGCCCAAAACCGGCTGCCCGTTGAACCGGCGCTAGTCTAAACCGAGCAATGCCTTGGCCTGCCGCAAGTGCGGCTGATCCAGCATCCGCCCCTGCAGCTGGATGGCCCCGACCCCGGGGTTCGCCGCAAAAGCTTCGACGATGGCGCGCGCATGTGCCAACTGTTCCTCGTTCGGCGTGAACGCCGCGTTGATCAGCGGCACTTGCGAAGGGTGGATCGCGAGCATGCCCGCAAAGCCGTCGGCCCGCGCCGCCTCGGCCGCACGCCTTGTGCCTTCCTCGTCGCGGAAATCGGCATAGAGAGTATCGATCGCCCAGACACCGCGGGCATGGGCGACCAGCAGCGTCTGTGCGCGCACGAAACGGAACGCGTCGGTCCATTGCCCCGTATCATCGCGCTTGCGGGAGGCGCCAAGGTCGGCCGAAAGGTCCTCGGCGCCCCATGTCAGGCCAGCTAGGCGCGGCATCGAGGCATCTACGTAGGCGGTGATGGTGAGCGCGGCACGCGGCGTCTCGCTGACCAGCGGCAAGAGCTTGGTCTGGCCATTGGGAATGCCGTGTCGCTGCTCGAGTTCGTAGATCTCGGCCGCAACCTGGCGAATCTGCTCGGGCCCTTCAGCCTTGGGCAGGACAATGCCTTCCGGCGCGCCCGCCATGACAGCCGCGAGATCCTCGCGCCACATGCCAGTTTCCACCGCGTTTATCCGCACCCAGCGCGCCTGTTTGCGCATCGTGATCTGGCGTTTGTGCGCCTCCAGCCAGTCGCGCGTCATGCGCCGCGCGGCCGGCTTTGCTGATAGTGCAACCGCATCCTCCAGATCGACGATCAGCGCATGCGCCCCCGTCTCCGGTGTCTTGAGCAGCTTCTTCTCGCTGTCACCGGGAACGAAGAGCCAGGATCGCGGTGTTGTGCGCACGTTAGTCTCCTATTGGCCCGCTCTACAGGCCGGACCGTCACACCGCGGCGCTGGCCGTTTCCTCCGCCAGCGTCGGGTAGTCGATGTAGCCCGCCTCGCCGGGGAAATACCACGTTTGCGGCACGCCGACATTGGGCGCGAGCGCAGCGCCGACGCGAATCCGTTCGACCAGATCAGGATTCGAGATGTAGGGCCGCCCGAAGCTGATCGCATCTGCCCGACCAGAGTCCACATCGGCGGCAGCGCCTTCGGGGGTATAGTCGCTGTTGAGGACCAGCGGCCCCGAATAGTGCGCGCGGAACACGGCATCCTGCGGCGGAACAGTTGTAGCACCGAAAGTGCCATCGGGCCCCGGCTGGCGCAGTTCGATGAACGACACCTTCAGCGCCTCCAGCACCCGGGCCGCCTCGGCGAAAAGGGTCGCCGGGTCACTGTCATCCACCCCCTGGCTCTCGCCATTGGGTGAGAGACGGATAGATACCCGGTCGGCACCCCAGACGGCAATGAGGCGCTCCATGACCTCGCGCATCAGGCGCACCCTGTTGGTCGGGCTACCGCCGTATTCGTCGTCTCGCAGGTTCGAGGAATCGCGCAGGAACTGGTCGATGAGATATCCGTTGGCGCTGTGCAGTTGCACACCATCGAACCCTGCCAGCTTGGCGTTCTGCGCGGCATGTCCGTAGTCGTCGACCAGGCGCGGCATCTCGTCGAGCCGGAGCGGGCGAGCATCGACATTCTCCATGCGGCCCTCAGGAGTGTGGGCATGGCCGGGCGCGCGGGTGGCCGATGCCGAGACCGCCAGTTCCCCGCCGAGAAAATAGGGGTGGACGACCCGGCCCATGTGCCAAAGCTGCAGGATGATCCGCCCGCCCGCCTCGTGCACCGCTTCGGTCACCGGCTTCCACGCCTCGACCTGTGCGTCGGTCCATATCCCAGGAGCACTGGGCCAACCCGAGCCCTCTCGGCTGATCCCGGTCGCTTCGCTGATGATCAGGCCCGCGCCGGCACGCTGGCGGTAGTAGGTCTGCATGATCTCGGTGGGAACGGCATCGGGCCCGGCGCGCCCGCGCGTCAGCGGTGCCATCAGAATCCGGTTCGGCGCGGCGATCGCACCAAGCTGGATTGGCTGAAAGAGCGAATCGTGCATCGACTTGGTCCCTTCTCGAATGGAAATGCTGGAACGAAATGAAAAAATGCCAAAGCCAAAGGCCGCTGGCGCAAGAGAGGCTTGGGAAACCAGCCCCGGCGCGATATGGCCCGCCAAGTTCGGTGCCTCGGGCCGCTTCGGCGCCGGAACATTCCCTTGGCCTTGCCCCGTTGCGTCTGACAGGGTTTCCGATTGCACCGCAGCTAGGATGCCGGTGTCCGCATGACAAGCGCGAGTTGACCAGCAGACCATGACGAGCATCGACGACAGACGCGAGGCGGTTCGCCCCGATACGTGGCATTTTGCCGCATTGCTTGGCGGCAACTTTGCCCTTGCCCTTGGACCGTGGTTTGTCCGCGTGGCCGATTCCGGTCCGGTTTCGGCCGGGTTTTGGCGGTTGTTCCTGCCCTTGCCGATCCTCGGCCTCCTCGCCTTGCGGCAACCCAAGCCGGGGCCGCGCCCGGCAGCAACACTGGGCGCCTGGCTGTTGATCGTCACGGCCGGGGTGCTGTTTGCACTCGATCTTGCCAGTTGGCACGTCGGAATTGCTTATACGCGGCTGGGCAATGCCTCGCTATTCGGCAATTCGGGCAGTCTTATCCTTATGGTTTGGGGGTTGGCGGTGGCACGGCGCTGGCCCCGGCGCATCGAGATCGCAGCCCTTGTCGCGGCCATCAGCGGCGCGACGATCCTGCTCGGCCGATCGCTCGAGATCGATCCAGCAACGCTGGTCGGCGACTTGTTCTGCATCCTCGCGGGGGTGTTCTACTTCTTCTTCATCCTGCTGATCCAGGGCGCGCGCGGTCGGTTTGAAAGTTGGGAACTGCTGTTCGCCTCCACCTTGGCGAGCGCCCCGGTGATGCTCGGCATAGCGATCTGGCTGGATGAGCCGATCTGGCCCCATGTGTGGTGGCCGCTGGTCGCGCTGGCGCTGTGCAGCCAGGTAGTCGGCCAAGGGTTGATCGTCCTCGCCCTGCGCCATTTTTCCGCGCTGATCATCGGCGTTGTGCTGCTGACCCAGCCGGCCATTTCGATCTTGGTGGGGTGGCTGGTATTCGGCGAGACGATGGGTGTCCTCGATGCCTTGGGCATGGCCTTGATTGCGGGTGCACTGCTGCTTGGCAAGCTCAGTGAGGGTGCCGGACGCTGATTCGGTCCGATCAGGACTTACCCGGCTCGGCAGGTCCCCCCCGGCAGAAGGCGACTTCCTGCCGCCCAAACTCTCCGCGTTTGTCGCATTGCAGCACTTTCCAGCCGACCGCTGGCAGGCGCGTAAAACCCAGCCAAACGGCTTCTTTGGGATACGGTCAATGTCGGTTTTTAGTCGGTTTCTTCGCTAATGCAGCGAAATTGCAGGCCGGCCTGAGTGGGCAAGCGTTCCGCGCTCTTGCGTGACACTGCTGAAATATCCTTGCAATCTGCCATTTTTGTGTGGAGTGAGGCAGTTTAGTTACAACGGCATTCCGTTTGTCCAAGGGGATCGATCTAAATGAAGCCAATCAAGGTCGCAGTGATCGGCGTAGGCAATTGCGCAAGCTCGCTGGTGCAGGGTGTAGAGTTTTACCGCAACACCAACTCGTCGGCGGGCCTGATCCATGATCGGATTGGCGGCTACGGCGCTGGCGATGTCGAATTCGTCATGGGCGTGGACGTCGATGCCCGAAAGGTCGGCAAGGATATTGCCGAGGCGATCTTCGCCGCCCCCAATTGCACCGCCGTGTTCCAGTCCGACGTGCCCGCAACCGGTGCCAAAGTCATGATGGGCCGGATTCTCGACGGTGTGGCCGATCACATGACCGGCATGGGCGAGCGCGGCTTCATCGTCTCCGATGCTCCGGAAGCAACTCGCGAAACGATCGTAGCGGCGCTGCGCGAAACCGGCGCCGAGGTCCTCCTCAACTTCCTGCCCGTCGGCTCGGAAACCGCGACCGAATTCTACATGGAATGCGCGCTCGAGGCCGGTGTCGGCGTCGTCAACTGCATGCCGGTATTCATCGCCAGCCGCCCCGAGTGGGAAGCCCGCTTCCGCGCCAAGCGCATCCCGATTGTTGGTGACGACATCAAGGCACAGGTCGGCGCCACGATCGTCCACCGCGTGCTCTCCAGCCTGTTCGGCGCACGCGGCGTCACGGTCGAGAAGACCTACCAGCTCAACACCGGCGGCAACACCGACTTCATGAACATGCTTGACCGCCAGCGCCTCGGCTCCAAGAAGGAATCGAAGACCGAGGCGGTGCAGGCCATGCTTGCCCAGCGCCTTGCCGACGAGAACATCCACGTCGGCCCCTCGGACTATGTGCCGTGGCAGAAGGACAACAAGCTTTGCTTCCTCCGCCTTGAAGGAACGCAGTGGGGCAATGTGCCGATGAACCTCGAGCTGCGCCTCTCGGTCGAGGACAGCCCGAACTCGGCTGCTTGCGTGATGGACGCAATCCGTTGCTGCAAGATCGCGCTGGAGCGGGGCGAGGGCGGTGCGCTGATCGGTCCCTCGGCTTACTTCTGCAAGCACCCGCCGCAGCAGTTCAACGATGACGTCGCCGCGCAGCTGGTCGATGAATACATCTCGGAAACCGCGCTGGCCGCCGAATAAGCGCCCAGCTCCAGAACATCTGGCGGCGTCGGTCCTTGGACGGGACCGGCGCCGCCCGTGTTTCGGGCCCTTGCGGCCCGCGAGGAGGAACGATCCGATGGACGCCGTGATCATCGCCGCAGGCTATGGAAGCAGGCTGGCCGAACTCTCGCCATCGAAGCCGCTGATACCCGTCTGCGGCATGCCCTTGATCGAAATCGGGGCCCGGCAGGCCGCTGCGGCAGGCGTCAACCGCGTGGTCGTGGTCACCGGACACCGCGGCGCAGAGGTTGAGGCGTTCCTTGCCGATCTCGGCAAGCGGATGCCGATAGCGATCGAGCACGTGCGTGTGGCCGACTGGAGCAAACCCAACGGCCACTCCGTGATGGCCGGCGCGGCCCGGTGCGAGGGTGATTATCTGCTGCTGATGGCCGACCATATGTTCGACAGCGCGATCCTAGCCAACCTGCTGAAGGTGGGAGACGTGACACGCGACGTCACGTTGGCCATCGATCTGAGGATCGACAACCCCCTTGTTGATCCGGACGATGCGACCTGGGTCAAGACCGATGCCGATGGCTTCATCACCGCGATCGGCAAGACCATTCCCGTATGGGACGCCGTGGATTGCGGGGCCTTTCTGGCAACACCCCGTCTCGCCGCAGCGATCGGTGCCGCTATTGCGGCCGGCAAGGCCGGAAGTCTCTCGGATGGAATGCAATGGCTGGCAGACCGCCGCCGCGCCGCCACGCTGGAGATCGGCGGGGCGTGGTGGATGGACGTCGATGATCCGCGCGCCCATGCACTCGCCGAGGAACTCGCGCCCCGTCACCTGGCCGCAGCGTTCGCCGCTGATTGAGCGCCGCCTCCTTAGAATTTCTTGAGATTGATCGTGAGCGCCTGATTGGAGCGTTCAACCTTGACGAGCACGGACCTGAGCGACGGTGGCCCGAAGAGAATCGTCGGATTGTTGGAGAAGCCCACCGCCTCGCTTGGAATGCCGAACAGACCGCCCCGGTTGATCGAGCCGGACGAGTCTTCATCATGATAGATCGCGACTGCATAGTTGCCCGCGCGTGGGACAAACAGGCAGAACCGCGTCTGACCAGCCGTCGCCGGCGTACTCGCCACGTAAAGCGACCCGTTCTTCACCAAGAACCGCTTGGCGTCATCGGGGTAAAGCGTGGCAGTGACAAGGCCCCTGCTGTTGCGCACGCGGTCTACCGTGATGGTCACCCACAGGTCGCTGGCTGGCCCGATACAGGCGGGCGCCGCATGCGCCGCGCTCGCAAGAGTTCCTGGCGGAGCGACCATCAGGCCCAGCGCAATTGCGATTGCGCGGGGCCACTTCGGCATGATCATGACATTCTTCCCGCAAACCACAGCTTCCAAGCAAAGCCGCGCGTTGAGCGCGCGTGAATAGGCGGGCTTACCCCTGTTCGGCAAGGCCGCGCGTGCTGCGCCCCCTTGGCACCGCCGATTGGCGGAGTCCGGCCGACTTGCCCCCGACTTTGCGCCGAAACGGCTGAGAATGGGGACAATGCGTGTGGAAAAGCGAGGCAATCACGCTTGTTTCGCCGATTCGCCACCGGTACTCGAAAACTAGAAGGTCGCCGCCTTGCGCCATGATCAATGGGCGCTGCCCGATCCCAGTTTGCGAGTTTCCGTGATGGCTGCGCCGCTGATTGCTCCCTCGATTCTCTCCGCCGATTTTGCCCGGCTGGGCGAGGATGTGCGGGCCATCGATCTGGCAGGCGCCGACTGGATCCATATCGACGTGATGGACGGTCACTTCGTGCCCAATCTCACGATCGGCCCAGGCGTGGTCAAGGCACTGCGGCCGCACAGCGCCAAGACCTTCGACGTCCACCTCATGGTCGCGCCGGTTGACCAATATCTGGAACCTTTCGCGGCGGCCGGAGCGGACATCCTGACGGTTCACCCGGAGGCAGGGCCGCACGTTCATCGCACCGTTCAGGCGATCCATGCGCTTGGCAAGAAGGCCGGTATCGCGCTCAATCCCGCGACTCCGGCGAAAATGCTGGATTATCTGATCGACGACATCGATCTCGTCCTGGTGATGAGCGTGAATCCCGGTTTCGGTGGCCAGAGCTTCATTGCGAGCCAGCTGCGCAAGATCGAGGCTGTGCGGAAGATGATCGATAAAAGCGGACGTTCAATTCAGCTTGAGGTTGATGGCGGGATCGATGCAGACACTGCCAGGCAGTGCGTCGCCGCCGGCGCAGATGTGCTGGTTGCGGGAACCGCATCGTTCAAGGGCGGCGCCGATTGCTATGCGGCCAACATTGCCGCCCTCAAGGGTGCCGACTGATCCAATGGCACGGCCAGTCCACGGATCGCGCAAGGCGTCGGGCGAGGACGTAGTCGCTCGCTCATCGGCCGAGTCCGCTGTCGAGCCTGCCGAGGCCCGCCTCGCGTTGCCGCTCGGGCCGGAGCCCGAACCGCTGGTTGTCATGTCCGCAGCGCCGCGTCCGGCGCCGGAAGCGGGAAAGCCAGCCGCACCCCTGCCTAGCGCCGCCGACCCGGCAGAACCCGGACCAATCGAGCCTGGCCGTGCGCTGGCTCTGGCCGATTTCTCGCCCCCGCACGTCAGCGCCAGCGAACGTCTGATTCGCCTAGCGTATGGCCTTGGCATCCCCGCATCAGCGCTCAATCCCTTCCGAAAGCGCGCGCGCCCCCGGCTTACTGCTACGGTCGCAAGCCCGCTGGTTGGCGACTCCGCTTCAGGAACGGCACTGCGTGCGGGGCACTTCCTGCTCCATGGCGTCAAACTGCCGATCGCCGACACCGAATTCAGCGGCCCGCGCCTCTCCCCGCCGTTTGAGCGGCTGGTGCACGGTTTCGGGTGGCTGGGCGACCTTGCCATCTGTGCTGCCCGCCCGCAGTGCGCGCCGGTGGCGGAGCGCATATTCGCGGCATGGCTCGCTGCCAATCCGCGCCCGGGCGCGGGTCCTGCCTGGTCGGTCGGCAATACCGGGCAGAGGCTGCTCGCCTGGTTGATCCATGCGCCACTGCTGCTTTCCAGCCAGGACCGAAAGCTGCGGGCGCGCGTCCTGGGCACTTTCGAGGACACGGCACGCTGGCTCGACCGCCATGTCGGCCGCGCCGAAGACCCGCTGGCCGAAGTGGCGGGATGGACGGCGATCACCGCAGCAGGACTGCTGCTGGCCGAAGGCCGCGCCCGCCGTCTTTATGGCGAGGGCGGCCTTATCCGCGCGCTGGGCGATCTCGTCAGCGACGATGGGGGCCTGCTTTCGCGCAGTCCGCTCGGCCAGATCGAGGCTATCGAACTGCTGATCGAACTGCGCGCTTGCTATAGCGCGGTCAGAAGCGCTCCACCTCCGCAGCTTGATTCCATCCTTGAACTGCTGGTGCCCCCGCTGCTGACTTTGCTCCACAGCGATGGCAGCCTCGGCTCATGGGAAGGCGCCGGCGCGGTGTCTGCAGAGCGGATCGCCGCGCTGATCAAGGCAAGCGGTGTGCGCACCCGCCCGCTGCGCGATGCGCGCCAGTGGGGCTACCAGCGCGTGCATGCGGGCAAGGCCGTGCTGCAGTTCGATGCCGCGCCCCCTCCGCTGGCGCGTCATGCCCGCGATGGCTGCGCCTCGACCCTTGCGTTCGAATTCAGCCATGGCGGAGAGCGCCTCATCGTCAACTGCGGCGGCGCCGCCTTCGCCGGCGGGCTCATCCCGCTTCGCTTGGCCCAAGGCCTGCGCGCGACGGCTGCCCATTCGACGCTCGCCATCGACGATTTCAATTCCACCGCGGTTCTGATCAATGGCAAGCTTGGGCCCGGCGTTTCGGAAGTCGAGGTTGATCGGCGCATTCTGGGCAGCGAGGGAGCCGGCAGTGGCGGCGCAACGCGGATCGAGGCAAGCCACAACGGCTATGTCGCGCGCTACGGCCTGACCCATCGCCGCATCCTCATGCTGCGTGATGACGGCAGCGAACTGCGCGGCGAGGACCTGCTCTTGCCCACGGGTCGGCGCGGCAAGCGTGGCATGATCGGGGTCGCCTTGCGCTTTCATCTCGGCCCGCACGTCGAAGTAGCCCAGGGCCGCGATGGCCTGGGCGTCACACTCGCCCTGCCTGACGGCAGCCTCTGGCAATTCCGCTCCGGACGCGATCCGGTCACGTTGGAAGAAAGCCTCTGGGCTGATGGCATGGGTCGCCCGCTGGCGACCCGGCAGCTGGTTATCTCGGCCAAGATCCCCCGCAGCGGCGAGTCGTTCTCGTGGCTGCTCAAAAAAATGCGCTAGACAGGACACGGCAGAGTGAATGACGTGACGATAAGGCGGGCACTGCTTTCAGTATCCGACAAGACCGGACTTGCTGATCTCGGCCGTGCGCTTGCTGCACACGGAGTGGAGCTTGTCTCGACCGGGGGAACCGCCGCTGCGCTCCGCGACGCCGGTTTGACGGTACGCGACATCTCAGACCTCACGGGCTTTCCCGAAATGATGGACGGGCGGGTCAAGACGCTGCACCCCAAGGTCCATGGCGGACTGCTCGCCGTGCGCGACGATCCGGCCCACGCCGCCGCGATGGCCGATCACGCAATCGGCGCAATCGATCTCGTCGTCGTCAATCTCTATCCCTTCGCCGCGACTGTGGCCAAGGGCGCCGGGCGTGACGAGATCATCGAGAACATCGATATCGGCGGCCCTTCGATGGTCCGCTCGGCCGCCAAGAACCACCGCTACGTCACGATCGTGACGGACCCGGCCGACTATCCCGCGCTGATCACGGCGTTGTCGGCAGGCGGCGGCGCAACCAGTCTCGAACTGCGCAAGGCGATGGCGGCAAAGGCCTATGCCGCCACTGCCACTTATGATGCCGCGATCGCGGGGTGGTTCGCGGCAACCGACCAGCAGCAGCACTTCCCGTCCACGCTGCTCGGCGCGCACCGCCTGGTCACGTCGCTGCGCTATGGTGAGAACCCGCATCAGAACGCAGCGCTCTATGTTCCGGCGCAGGGTGGTTCGGTGAGCGGCTTGCCGCAGGCACGGCAGATGCAGGGCAAGGAGCTGTCCTACAACAATTACAATGACGCCAATGCGGCACTTGAGCTCATCGCCGAATTCGGTGCGGAGCAGCCCGCAGTGGTGATCGTGAAGCACGCGAATCCCTGCGGCGTTGCCGTTGCCGCAACTCCGCTGGAGGCATGGCAGGCGGCGCTCGCGTGCGATTCAGTCTCGGCTTTCGGCGGTATTGTCGCGCTCAACCGTCCGCTCGATGGCCCGACGGCCGAGGCAATCTGCGAGATCTTCACCGAAGTTGTCGTCGCCCCCGGAGCAGATGACGACGCGCTTGCTGCCTTTGCCCGCAAGAAGAACCTGCGGTTGCTGCTGATTGACGAAATGCCCCAGGCCGACAGGGGCGGTCTCGTATCGGTGCCCATCGTTGGCGGGCTGCTCCTGCAGGACCGGGACAATGGCGCGCTCACCCCCGACATGTTGCGCGTGGTCACCAAGCGCCAGCCTACAGCGCAGGAAATGGCGGATTGCCGATTTGCCTGGACCGTGGCGAAGCACGTTAAGTCAAACGCGATTGTCTATGCGCGCGATGGCGTGACGGCAGGCATTGGCGCAGGCCAGATGAATCGCCGCGACAGCGCCCGGATCGCGGCGGTCAAGGCGCAGGAAGCCGCCGAGACCCATAGTTGGTCAGAGCCGCGCACCGTGGGCTCGGCCGTCGCATCGGATGCATTCTTTCCGTTTGCAGACGGCCTCATCGCAGCGGTCGAGGCAGGCGCAACGGCAGTCATCCAACCGGGCGGCTCGATCCGCGACGATGAAGTGATCGCCGCAGCCGATGCTGCCGGCCTCACCATGATCTTCACCGGGATGCGCCATTTCCGGCACTGAGAGCTGATGGGATGACCGGGGATGGCGGCGGCGCCAGCCCCGGTGTCCTGGTCAGCGATAGAAGATGTGATTATCGATCTGCGCCATGCGAGTCTTGCCCCAGGACGGCGAGACATGGGCCGCATGGAAGAACATGGCGCCCTCCACCGGGCTTTTCCACGCGCCGCTGTCGGCGATCAGGGCGATCTTGACTGCCTGCTGCCACAAGTGCCCCTCACGATTCACCGGGGGCATGGCATTGGCGCGAACAAACGAGAATTGCGAGGGTTGGTAGACCACCCCGCAATAGGAGCTGGGAAACCTGCCCGACGCAGAGCGAGCCACGATCACGCGGCCCACGGCAAGCTGACCGGCCAGCGTTTCGCTGCGTGCTTCGAAATAGATCGCCCCGGCAAGGCACTCCATCTCGCGCGAGAGCGACGCCGGAGCCGGAGTCCGCGCAACAAGGTCAGCCAGCGTGGAAATGCCCTCAAGTGCACTTGAGGTTTCCTGAACCGCTTCCAGTCCGGCACGTTCGGGTTGGGGTAGAGGCTGTTCGACTGGCCGGAACACACTCTGCTGTGGTTCAACGGTCACGGCCGAGGATCCTGGCGCTTCAACAACCGGGATCTGGATATCCTGCGCCTTTGCACCGGACCCACCGGTGCTGAACAGGATCGTTGCAAGACTTGCAGCAATGCAAACGGCACTTGCAAGGCGGAATTGATGGCTCATTCATCGTCGTCATTGGGCGGTGAACGTCGGCACAAGGCGCGAACGGTGCCGGTGGTGCGAGGCAATGCCCGCAGGTCCGGAAAGCCGCTCGAAGGCCCTGGCGTCTGCCCCCCGTCTGCGTGCTGGCGAAGACGGCATGCTTGCCGCCCGATCGCTGCCTACGCGAGGTCGCGCCGGCGCCTTTATGTCGTGGGCGCGACAAGTCAACCCACGCATCCGCATTTTTCCTTGGTTCAATCGAGATTCAGGATGAAGCGTTCGCCGTCCGCGATGGTCAGTTCGACTACCCACAGGTCCGGATCCTGCGTGATCCGGCGGCTGAGGTAAGCATCGAATTCCTGTTTTTTTTCAATATCCTGTACCTTTGCCAGCGACCAGCCGCGGGTTCCATCGGGCCGGGGCAGCCGTTCGAAGGCGCGGCCGATGCTGTGGCCAAACCCTTGATTATCTAGCGTAACGACGAGAATCGTGCCGCTGTCGGGCTCGCCCGTGCGTGCAACCACCGCGAATCCACCCGACGTCTCGGCAAGCCGAATCAAGGCGGAGACCTCGACTGCGGCAGGCAGGCGCGGTGCCGTCATGGTCGGCAACTTCCGGATCGGGCAATATGGGCGAGGCCGCCGCTCATCGCAGCGCAGTCGGTGCGGGGCGGGTGATCAGGCAGCGTCGCGATCGATAACATTGACGAGCAGTGCGTAGATCGCATCAGCATCAGGTGCCGCAATAAGCCGCTCGTGCATGCGCTCGTCGCGCATCAGGCGCGAGATGGCAGCCAGTGCCTGGAGATGGGTTGCGCCTGCCTGTTCAGGTGAAAGCAGGCCGAACACGCAATCGACCGGCATGCCGTCGGATGCGGCGAAATCCACCGGACGCTCGAGCCGGAAAAAAGCGGCCACCGGGCGGGCGATGTTTTCGAGCCGCGCGTGGGGGATGGCAACTCCGCGCCCGAAGCCTGTGCTGCCGAGTGTTTCGCGCTCCTCGATCCGCTCGATGACCATGGCGCGGTCAAGGCCATAGACCTCGCTGAAACAATCCGCGAGGGCACCAAGGATCTGGGTTTTGGTCTCGGCACGCACGATGCGCACCGCCTGAAGATCGATCGAGAAGAGAGCGGTCATGGAACCAGTGACGCCGGTAAATGCGTTTGCACGCCTGATGTGGAGCGGCCCATGCGCCCGAACGCGGCGCGGTGCAAGCGCCGAATCGCGCGGGGAACGGGAGAAGGTCCTGCCGTCGGCATCGGGCAGACGTGCAGTTTGCCGCCTCGGTCAATGCGCCGGTTCAACCCATCCGATCGAGCCATCCCCGCGGCGATAGACCATGTTGTGCACGCCCGTGCCCGCGTTCTTGAACAGCAGAGCATTGGTATTGCGCAGATCAAGCATCATCACCGCGTCTGATACGCTCGCGGTCGGCACATCCACCCGGGTTTCGGCAATCACGAGCGGCGCATCGGCGGGCTCTTCTGTCTCGGTTTCCTCGACCATGAACACGGTATAGGCGGCATCTTCCTCGCGCCGGGCATGATCAGCCTGGTCCTGCCGCGCGGTGATCCGCCGCTTGTAGCGGCGCAGCTGCTTGTCGATCTTCTCAGCCGACTGGTCGAGCGCGACATGCGCGTCTTGCGCCACCGCGCTGCCCTTCAGGATCAGCCCCTGTGCGACATGCGTGACGATATCGCACCGAAAGCCGCCGTGCGGCGCTTTGCCCAGCGTGACGTGCGAGGTGAGCGCTCGAGAGAAGTACTTGTCGACAATCGCGGACAGACGCGCCTCGGCATGGGCTTCGAAAGCGGCGCCGGTATCGACCTGATGGCCCGAAACGCGAATATCCATAAGTCCACTCTCCTTGGATCAATCGGCTTGCCTGGCGGAGGCCAGGCAAGCCGGGTTCATCGTAGCCAGATGGCTCCGCTGATCGCTTCGACGAACGCGGCATGGCGGGCAAGCTCCTCCGCGCTGGGTGCATGGGGCCGAGCCGGTCGCATCCCGCGGGGCCTGACCGGTACCACCGGCGCAGCGGAAGGCGCCTGGATGACCGCGACTTCCGCAGCCAGTTCAAGGCCGATCTGTCGGCCGCCCATAAGCTCGACGTAGAGCTGGGCGAGCAATTCGGCATCGAGCAGCGCGCCGTGGCGGACACGATGGCTGCGATCGATCCCATAGCGCGAGCACAGTGCATCAAGACTGAGCTTGGCGCCGGGGTGCTTGCGCCGGGCAATGGCCACCGTATCGACCATGCGCGCGCGGTCCACCGGCGTACGCTGGCAAATGGCTAGTTCGGCGTTGAGGAAGCCGAAATCGAAGCCGGCATTGTGTGCGACCAGCGGGGCATCGCCGAGGAAATCGAGCAGCTCGTCCGCCCGTTCGGCAAAGCGGGGCTTGTCGGCAAGGAAGGCGCTCGAAAGGCCGTGAACGGCCTCGGCCTCGGCCGGCATGGAGCGTTCGGGGTTGAAATAGGCATGGAAAACCGCGCCCGTCGGCACGCGGTTGACCATCTCGATGCAGCCGATTTCCACAAGCCGGTCACCGCTTTGCGGGTCTAGTCCGGTCGTCTCTGTATCGAAAACGATCTCACGCATTTGCTGTAGTCTGGACCCGCAAGAGGGGGGTTGCAAGGCTTCAGCGAGGGTTTTTTTGCCGTATGTATGCGACCAGGGCTGACACCTCTGCGCGGGTTTCCGCGAGCGTTACGCCAGTGTCGATCACGTGGTCGGCGCGGGCGCGTTTTTCGGCATCGGGCACTTGCAGGGCGAGGATCTGGGCGAACTTTTCCGGGGTCATACCAGGGCGCGCAAGCACACGGGCACGCTGGAGTTCGCCCGGTGCGGATACCACCACGACCGCGTCGAGCCCGGAGCCGTGGCCTTTCTCATAAAGCAGCGGGATATCGAAGACGACAAGCGGCTCGCCGGCATGTTCAAGCATGAACGTCGCGCGTTCGTCCGCGACTGCGGGGTGGACGATCGCTTCCAGCCGCGCCAGCGCGGCAGGGTCGCCGAACACCCGCGCACCGAGCGCCGGGCGATCGACACCGCCGGAGCCTGTCGTTCCGGGAAAGGCCGACTCGATTGGCGCAAGGAGCGCTCCGCCGGGCCCCTGCAGCCGGTGGACTGTGGCATCGGCGTCGAACACCGGCACGCCAAGCTCACGCAGCATAAGCGCAACTGCGGATTTGCCCATGCCGATTGACCCGGTGAGGCCGAGGATAAAGGGCCCGCTCATGCAGCGAGTACCGCGCGCAGCGCGGCATCGGCCTCGCGCGGGGGGACCTTGCCGAAGAAGCGGCGGAAAGCATGGTCGGCCTGGCCGATCAACATTGAGAGGCCGTCTACCGTGCGGAAGCCGGCAGCGCGCGCGGACTGCAGAAAGGCAGTGTCGAGCGGGCTGGTGACAATGTCGTAGAAGACCGAACCCGGCGGCGCGTGGCTCATGTCGAAGGCGAGCGGTGGTTGACCGGTCATGCCGAGCGAGGAAGCATTGACCACGAGATCGAGGCACCCTTCGCGGTCGTCGAAGGAAAAGTCGGTGGGACTGGCGAAGTGCGTGATATCGACCGCATGGTGCTCGCCCGCGGGATCGAGCTCGTCGAGCAGCGCGCGCGCCTTGGCTGGATCTCGTCCGGCGAGGACGATGACGAGTTTTTCGTCGGCGAGACCCTTCACTATCGCACGCGCTGCACCGCCGGTGCCCAGAATGCGGGCCATGCGGAAGTAGTGCGTCTGATCGAGCAGCGCTCGCAAGGGTTCGAGAAAGCCTGGCACGTCGGTGTTGTAGCCAACAAGCTGGCCGTCTTCCGGTACGATCGTGTTGACAGCGCCGACGCTGGCGGCAAGCGGATCAAGGCGGTCGAGGGAGGGAATGACCGCCTGCTTGTGCGGCATTGTGACATTGCAGCCGCGCCAATTCCTGTCGGTGCGGCGGCTGGCGAGGAATTCACCGAGGTCACGCTTGTCGACTCTGGACGCTCTGTAGGCGGCGTCAATGGCGAGATGCCCCAGCCAGAAGCCATGAATCGCAGGGGATTTGGACTGGGCAATGGGATCACCGATAACTTCGGCATAAGGACGGCTCATGTGGCAATCTCGCCCTGGGTTCGCAATGCAGCAAGCAGAGCAAGGAGCGGCATGCCGAGCACGGTGAAATGGCTTCCCTCGATATGCTCGAAGAGCTGGACACCCATCGCCTCAATACGGAATACGCCGACGCAAGCGCCGACGGCTGGCCATTCCTGCGCAAGATAGCTCTCGATGAAGTCGGGCGAGAGTGCGCGCACGCGCAGCTTTGCGGTTTCGACGTGGCGCCAGGCCGGTACGCCATCGCGCACGAGAATTGCCGCAGAATGGAGGTGCATGGTCTGCCCCGAGAAGAAGGCAAGGTGTCTGGCCGCATCAGCGCGGCTTGCGGGCTTGTCGAACAGGCGGCCACAGACCTCGACCAGTGAATCACCGCCGAGTACGAGCCTGCCCGGTGCTCCGACCGAGACTGCAAGCGCCTTGGCCTCGGCCAGAATGAGCGCGACCTCGCCGCCAGGCACGCCGATCAGCTCGCGCCTGATTTCCGCCTCGTCGACGCTTGAGCCACGCGCCTCGAACGGCACACCCGCCGCTTCAAGCATGGCCTTGCGGCTCGCACTTTGGGACGCCAGTATCAGCATTTGATCACCATCACAGAGCGCGTCCTCCTCCGGTACCACCACCGCCGCCCTCGATGCTGCGTTCATTGAAAAGGTTGATCACCGCGGCGGCGGTTTCCTCGATCGAGCGGCGCGAGACGTCAATCACCGGCCAGCCGTTATCCGCGAACATCCGTCTGGCATATTGCACTTCGCGCGCAACATGGTCGCTGTCGACGTAGGCGGTTTCAGGCGCCTGGTTCAAGGATAGCAAGCGATTGCGACGAACCTGAATCAACCGCTCAGGGCTGGTGGTGAGGCCGACAACGAGAGGCCTGCGCAAACTGAACAGCGCAGGCGGCGGCGGGCTTTCCACCACGACGGGGATATTGGCGACGCGGTAGCCGCGGTTGGCAAGATAGATCGCGGTCGGCGTCTTGGAGGAGCGCGATACACCTGCCAGCACAATGTCGGCAGCTTCCCAGTCTTCCCACGCGATGCCGTCATCATGGGCGATGGTGAACTGGATCGCTTCGACTCGGCGGAAGTAGGCTTCGTCCATCGCGTGCTGGCGGCCGGGCCGTCCCTTCGCGGGCTGACCAAGCTGGGCTTCGAGCGCGAGCGTGACGGCATCAAGCGCGGGCACGCTGGGCAGCCCCAGCGCCGCGCAGCGGCTTTGCAAACGCTGGCGCGTTTCGGCATTGACCATAGTGAAGAGCACAAGGCCGGGATTGGCGGCGATTTCTCCCATGATCCGGTCGAGGTGCTGCTGCGAGCGGACCATCGGCCAGAAATGGCGCACGACATCGGCATCGTCGAACTGCGCAAGCGCCGCCTTGGCGATCATCTCGAGCGTTTCGCCGGTCGAGTCCGACAGGAGGTGCAGGTGCAAGCGCGCCATCGAAGTTCCTGGTCCGCTCCGGGACAGAGCCGTTGCCCCCGGGAGAGGGCTGTGGATTGCGATAGGATAAACCACGGCATGAAACCGGCGACAAGTTTACGCTGAGATTGTGCCCCCGGCTTCGGCATTCGGATAGGCCGTTTGCGAACAGGCGCGCCAGTCTGTCCACAGGCCGGGGACAATGGGGACAAGTTTCGCTTGCCTCCGGAACCGTTCGGAGTCGGTGACACGCTTTTTTGTGGAGACAGCAGGACAATTCGGGCAAATGCATGCTGTCCCCGCTTTCCACAGGGCCAACTAACTACCTCAATCTGATTCAAAAGAATCTATAGATTTGATTTGGACCGACGCACTGATGCCTAGCCCTGCAGAAAAGCCGCTTCTCGCCACCCTCAAGGGTGCCAATCTTTCCCGCCGTCCGATCTGGCTGATGCGCCAAGCGGGACGCTACCTTCCCGAGTACCGCGAGTTGCGTGCCGAGAAGGGTGGTTTCCTTGCGCTGGTGTATGATTCCGAGGCCGCGGCGGAAATCACGCTCCAGCCGCTGCGCCGTTTCGGCTTCGATGGGGCGATCCTGTTTTCGGACATCCTGATCGTGCCCTATGCGATGGGTCAGGATCTCCAGTTTCTTGCCGGGGAAGGTCCGGCACTCTCGCCCCGTCTGCTCGATGCGGGGCTGGAGACGCTCAGGAGCGTGCCTGAGCGCCTTTCCCCGATTTATGATACCGTGGCGCTGGTAAGCGCTGCCTTGCCGCCTGAGGCCACTATGCTGGGCTTTGCAGGTAGCCCCTGGACTATCGCGACCTACATGGTCGCGGGCGAGGGCAGCCGCGACCAGCACGAGACACGGGCGCTGGCCTATCGCGATCCGGGCGCGTTCCAGGCGATCATCGATGCCATTGTCGATGTGACGGTGGAATACCTCAGCGGCCAGGTGAAAGCGGGCGCGGAAGGGCTGCAATTGTTCGACAGCTGGGCGGGCAGCCTTGCGCCGAGCGAATTCGAGCGCTGGGTAATCGGGCCCAATGCGCGGATCACCGAAGCGATGCACAAGCTGCATCCCGAAGTGCCGATCATCGGTTTTCCCAAGGGCGCAGGCGAAAAGCTCGCGGCTTATGCCGAGGGCACCGGGGTTGATGCGATCGGGGTGGACGAGACGATCGATCCGGTGTGGGCGGCAAAAGCCCTGCCTGCCGGGCTCCCGGTGCAGGGCAATCTCGATCCGCTTCTGCTGCTGGCCGGGGGCCCCGCGCTCGAAGACGGTGCGCGCCGGGTGCTCGATGTTTTTGCCGACCGCCCCCATGTGTTCAATCTTGGACATGGCATCGGCCAGTTCACGCCCATCCCGCACGTCGAGCGCTTGCTCGAAGTCGTGCGGGCCTGGGAGCACTGAGGGACGGTTCGCTAGAAGCGCACCTGCAGGCCGGTCGAGGCGATCAGGCGTGGAACGAGTTGGTAGCCGCTGACCCGCTGATAAAGTGGGACCTGCAGATTGGCGTAGAGCGCAAGTGTCGGGCTTAGCCGGGCGGTCATAACCGGGGCGAGATAGATTTGCTCGCCGCCGCTGTTTGTCCTGTCTGATGCCGGTCCGCCGTCCTTGCCAGTTATCCGGGTGTTCAGCTGAAGTTCGGGAATCAGCCGGCCGCGCTTCGAACCGAGCTTGAGACCGAGCCATTGCACCGAGAGTGAGGCTTCGCCGACGGTGCCGGGTCGGAAGCCTTCGCGGCGGCCAAGCGCGAAATGGACCTGGCCTTGCGCGACCAGCGCAACATCGCTGGTGAGGCGCCGATAGTGATAGGCGCCGAGCAAGGCCTGCACTGTGCCTGTGCCCGGCTGGAGCCCGCGGTCAATCAGCTCTCCGGCTTCGGGCCCACTTGCGAAGCGGCGGTGGAAGTTCCCCGTGGGAAGTGTAAGCCCTGCCTGCAATCCGGTAACGCTGCCGGGGCGCGAGAGGCCTTGCCACCGCACCATGATGCGCATGTCGCCGATACCTTTGCCGTTGGAGCGGGTTTCCCCGGTGGTCTCCTCCGCAATTGTGCGGTGCGGGCGCCAGAGCATGGGGAGCGCGACGTTGATACCCCAGTCGCTTGCGAACTGGCGATCATACGCGAATGTGAGGTAGTGGTTGTCGGTACGGCGTTCGATCTCGCGCTCTGGAGGGAGGTCTATGCTCGTGGGATCAATCGGGTCCGTGCCCGTTTGCAGGCGTGATTGAGGAACGTAGTCATAGCGGATGGTGATTGCCTGGCCGGGCTGGGTCATGAGTCCTTGCGAGAGCCAATCGGACGTGAAGGTGCAACCGCAGCTGGCGCAGGCAATTGCGGGAACAGGCGTGAGCGCGGCGCAAAGCACCGCCGTGGCGAATAGGCGCATGGGTCGTGTCCGTGGGTCTGGCCGCCATTACGCGGCGGCCTTGTGCAGGTCTGATAGGGTGAAGGCTCAGACTGCTGCGGGTGGACCTCGGGCGGGAGGATGGTGCCGTGTTGCGCCGCTCAGGCGAAATGCCGTGCTTGCAGCAACGCGTATCAGGTGACGCGGCGCGGCGGGGCCAAGTGTCCACGGGTTTGGCTCAATGCCAAGCGCGGCCTGGGCCAGGACCGCGAACGGGCATGCCCCTTGCGCGGCAGGCTTTGCCGGCTTTTCGCCCATGGGTAGCACGATGCGCGCAGCGGGGCCGGAGCCATCGCACAGCAGAACCGTGATCCCGCGCGCCGCATCGGGCGCGGCCATTATGCTTTGCGGGATCAGTGCGCGCAGCGCGAACGCCAGCGCCAGCAATATCATCGCAGCATTGCGATGCCGGAACAGGCGCTGGCGCAAGGCGATCATGGCGGCGACTCTACAAGTCCGTCTACGTGCCAGCAACCCCGCGCTTGACCGCCCGCAGCGCGCAGGCCACTTGGGTGAACCACCAATTCCCAAGTTCCGGGCGGGGCGCGATAGCGCTACAGTCCGGCTCATGCTGCAGGTTCTCGCCATGCTTTATCTCTGGCTCAAGGCCGGCCATGTCATCTTCGTGATCTTCTGGATGGCGGGTCTGTTCATGCTGCCGCGTTTTTTCGTCTATCATCAGGAAGCGCCCGAAGGGTCTCCGGAAAATGCGATCTGGGTGGACCGCGAGCGCAAGCTTCTGAAAATCATCATGTGGCCCTCGTTGTTCGTGGTCTGGGGCTTTGGCCTTGCCATGGCGGTGAGCGCGGAGTGGTATACCCAAGGCTGGTTCCACGCGAAGCTGGCGCTGGTTCTGGTGCTTTCGGCCTATCACGTCTGGCTTGCGAGTTACGCCAAGAGGCTGGAGCGAGGCGAGCGGCAGCTTACCGGCCGACAGCTGCGCCTGCTGAACGAAGTGCCCGGGGTGACCGCCGCGCTGATCGTTGTGCTGGTGATCGTGAAGCCATTCTGAGCCTAGCCGCTTCGACGTTGACGAAGGGGGTGGCCCGGCTTATGCGCGGAAAGCAATCCGGTTTCGGGCAGCCGCCGTCATGCGCCTGCTTCTCCAAGGTCCGCTTTCCCCAAGCCCAATGACCCACCGGCGCGCGCACTTGCCCCCTTTCGGATGAAGCCCAAGCCCATGCATCTCAAGGAACTGAAGAAAAAGACGCCCGCCGAACTCGTGCAGATGGCGGAGGAACTCGATGTCGAGGGCGCAAGCACGCTCCGGCGGCAGGACCTCATGTTCGCGATCCTCAAGGAAGTAGCGGAGGACGGCGAGGAAATTCTCGGCATCGGCACGATCGAAGTGCTGCCGGACGGTTTCGGCTTCCTGCGCAGCCCCGAGGCGAATTATCTGGCGGGGCCGGATGACATCTATGTTTCGCCCAACCAGGTCCGCAAATGGGGCCTGCGCACGGGCGACACCGTGGAAGGCGAGATCCGCGCTCCCAAGGACGGCGAGCGCTATTTCGCGATCACCCGTCTCATCAAGGTGAACTTCGACGATCCCGACGCGGTGCGCCACCGCGTGAACTTCGACAACCTGACACCGCTTTATCCGAACGAGCGCCTGCGCCTTGATACCCTCGATCCCACGGTCAAGGACAAGTCGGCCCGTGTGATCGACCTTGTCAGTCCTCAGGGCAAAGGCCAGCGCGCGCTGATCGTGGCGCCGCCGCGCACCGGCAAGACGGTGCTGCTGCAGAACATGGCCAAGGCCATTACCGATAACCATCCGGAAGTGTTCCTGTTGGTGCTGCTGGTGGACGAGCGGCCCGAGGAAGTGACGGACATGCAGCGCAGCGTGAAGGGCGAGGTCATATCCTCGACCTTCGACGAGCCTGCCAGCCGGCACGTGCAGGTTGCCGAAATGGTGATCGAGAAGGCCAAGCGCCTTGTCGAGCACAAGCGCGATGTCGTCATCCTGCTTGATTCGATCACCCGCCTCGGCCGCGCCTACAACACAGTGGTGCCGAGCTCGGGCAAGGTGCTGACGGGCGGTGTGGACGCAAACGCGCTGCAGCGGCCGAAGCGCTTCTTCGGCGCGGCGCGCAACATCGAGGAAGGCGGCTCGCTTTCCATCATTGCCACCGCGCTCATCGATACCGGCAGCCGCATGGACGAAGTGATCTTCGAAGAGTTCAAGGGCACCGGCAACTCGGAAATCGTGCTCGACCGCAAGGTTGCCGACAAGCGCATCTTCCCTGCGCTCGACGTGGGCAAGAGCGGCACGCGCAAGGAAGAGCTGTTGGTTCCGACCGATCAGCTCAGCAAGATGTGGGTGCTGCGTCGCATCCTCATGCAGATGGGCACGATCGACGCGATGGAATTCCTGCTCGACAAGATGAAGAACTCGAAGACCAACGAGGACTTCTTCGCCACGATGAACCAGTAAGGATTGAGGGCGGTCAGCGCTTTTCGAGCGTGGCCGCCATCATTTCCCACAGCTTGTTCATGGCCTTGAGCGGCCGCACCATGACCTTGAAATCAATGATCTTTCCTTCTAGGTCGAAGCGGATCAGGTCGATACCGTTGACGTGAATGCCATCGACCGTCGCAGTGAATTCAAGCAGGACTTCGGGGCCGTCCACCAGTTCGCGGACATAGGTAAAGCCGGTATCCGCAAAGACCTGACCGGCGGCGGTGAGGTACATGAGCACCTTTCCTTGCCCCTCCTGCGGGGTGTGCACCACAGGCGAATGAAACACCGCATCGGGCGCAATCAGTTCTGCAAGCAGGGCTGTGTCGCCGGTCTGCATGTAGCGGTGCCAGGCGGCGAGGCCGGTGTGCATGGGTCTCTCTCCTTTGTATTGCGCTGCCTTGTTGCGCCCCTGCGGGCGGCGCGGCATTGATCCAGCGCAGGTTTGCGCTAACCGTGCAGCGATGACAACCGCTTCGCCCGATACCCTGGTTGCCGAAGGGCTGGCCGCGCTCAGGGCGCGCGACGCGGCGCGGGCGGCTCGGGCGCTGCGGGCAGCGGCAGAGGTCATGGTGGCCGGGCGCATGCCCTGGCCTGCCTTGGCACAGGCGGAGCTGGCGCTGGGTAACCACGGCGCAGCAGAGGCTGCCCTAGACCGGCAACTGGCCCTCGCGCCGCGCGACGTGGGCGCGCTGCTCGCCAAAGGGCAATTGTGGCAGCGGGCGGGGGATGACCGGGCAGCGGTGAGCTTTTACGCGACAGCGCTGGCGCAGGCAGCAGTCAGCGGGCTGCCACGCGGGATGGAAGGTGTGGCCGCGGCGGCGCAGGCTTTCATGAGCGAGGCTGATGAGGCCTTTCGCCGGCATCTCGATCAGGTTGTGGGTGATGGGCTTTCACCGACCATGGAAGAGGCCCTTGGGCTGCTCAGGGGGACGCGGCAGATCGATCTGCAGCAGCCATCACTGTTCTATTACCCTGGCCTGCCGCAGCGGCGCTTCTACGATCCGGCCGACTTCCCATGGCTTCTCGAAATGCTGGCGCTGCTGCCCGCGATGCAGGCCGAGCTCGACGCGATTGCGGGCGATAGTTTTGCGCCCTACGTCACAGCCTCGGCAGATCGGCCCGCGCCGAACAATCCGCTGCTGGGCGATCCTTCGTGGGGCGCGTTCTACTTCTGGAAAGATGGCGCGCCTGTCGCGGAGAATGCTGTGCGCTGCCCTGCGACCATGGCGGCATTGGCGCATGCGCCGATGCCGATTATACCGGGGCGTGCGCCGAATGCCCTGTGGTCACGGCTAAGGCCCGGGACGCACATCGCGCCGCATTTCGGCATGCTCAACACGCGGCTGATCTGCCATGTGCCGATCAGGACGGCACCCCGGTGCACCTTGCGGGTGGGTAGCGAGACGCGCACCTGGGAACCGGGCGTGCCGTTGATTTTCGATGATTCCATGGAGCACGAAGCGCGCAATGCAGGGCCCGAGATCCGCACGGTCCTGCTGTTCGAGATCTGGCGGCCGGAAGTGCCCGAGGCGGACCGCGCCGCGATAGCCCGGTTGCTCGAAGGCATTGCGGGCTACGACGGCGCGGCCTGAGGTTACCTCAGGTAAGGTGCGCCTTGAAGAAATCGCGCGTCCGCTCATCAGCGAGGCTGGCGCCTCCTTCGTCGCGGCGCGAGCCCATGTCTGCAGCGAAGCCGTGATCGAGGCCAACGTAATCGTGGAGCACGACCTTGGGATGCGAATCGAGCGCAGCGTGGATCGCTGCTTGTGCTTCCGGTCCGACGAAATGATCGGCAGTCGGGATATGCAGCATCAGCGGGTTCGCAATCGCGTGCGCCTCGCCCAGCATCTGGTCGATCATCACGCCGTAGTAGCCGACTGAGGCATCGATATCGGTGCGCGCAGCGGCCATATAGGCCATGCGTCCACCAAGGCAGAAGCCGACGAGGCCGACATTGTCCACCGCCTGCTCGTGGCGCAGCCAGTGGATCGCCGCTTCGATGTCCTGAACGCCGAGGTCGGGGTTGTACTGTCCGAAATATCCGATTGCCTGCTGGAACTCTTCCGGCACGTCGGGATCGAGTTCTGCCCCGGGGGCGAAGTGCCAGAAGATGTCGGGCGCGAGTGCGACATAGCCGAGCGCGGCCCAATCGTCACATTTCTGGCGGATGCCGGCATTCACCCCGAAGATCTCCGGGATGACGATGATGGCAGCTTCGGTTTGATCATCGGGGACGGCGATGTAGACGGGAATCTCGTTCTCGCCGTCGAGGGAAGGAATCGTCGTCTTCTCGCCCATGGTGCTTGTCCTTCTGCGGTTGCTGTTGGTCGATGCGTTGTTTGGCCGCCGACGTGGACTTTGCCAAGCGTGCATGACAGTGTTGAGGCCAACCAGCGAGAAGGGTGCCGCCATGAAAGTCAATGTCGAGGTTGAATGCACGCCCGAGGAGGCGCGGCGCTTCCTGGGCCTGCCCGATGTGACCCGCGCCAATGGCGTTTACGTCGATGCCATCGCCAAGGCGATGCAAGGCATGAACAGCGTGGATCAGCTGCAGGGCTTTGCCAAGCAGATCACACCGATGGGCGAAATGGGGCTCAAGCTGTTTCAGCAGTTCGTGGAGCAAGGCGCGGGCGCCGCGATGGCCGGATTCAAGTCGGGCGCTGCTGGCGAGAAACCCAAGTCCTGAGCGAACCACCAGTGTGATCGATACGATTTTTGCGCTCAGTTCCGGCGCGCCGCCCGCCGGCATCGCGGTAATCCGTGTGAGTGGGCCCGAAGCGGGGTCGGCGCTCGCAGCCATGGCGGGGAAGCTGCCATTGCCCCGCCGTGCCGTGCTCGCCGAATTGCGCGGTACCGAAGGTGAGCTGCTTGACCGGGCTTTGGCGCTGTGGCTGCCCGGACCTCGCACCGCAACGGGTGAGGACTGTGCCGAATTGCATCTCCATGGCGGACGTGCGGTCGTCGCAGCGGTTGAGTCGGCGCTGGCGGTGCTGCCGGGCTTGCGGCGTGCCGAACCTGGCGAGTTCACGCGCCGCGCTTTCGCCAACGGCCGGATCGATCTGGCGGAAGCGGAGGGCCTAGCCGATGTGCTCACTGCCGAGACCGAACTGCAGCGGCGTGCCGCGATGGCGATGGCCGGCGGCGCGCTTTCGCAGCATGTGGCTGGCTGGCGCGCCCGGGTATTGGCGCTCTCCGCCGCGCTGGAGGCCGCGCTCGATTTTGCCGGGGACGATGATATCGACGAAGGAGCTGGAGGGCTACCAGATGGCTTTGCCGCTGCGAGCGACGCGTTGGTGGAGGAACTGGCGACTTGGCTGGCCCGTCCCCGTGCGGAGCCGTTGCGTGAGGGCTTTCGGGTGGTGCTCGCAGGCCCCCCCAATGCCGGAAAATCAACACTGTTCAATGCTTTGGTTGAGGATGAGGCGGCAATCACCGCATCCGAGCCCGGAACCACGCGGGATGTGCTGGTGCGCGCTGTGGCGTTGGGCGGTGTGCCGTTCACTTTTGTCGACACGGCTGGACTTCGCGGTGAGGGGGCAGGCGAGATCGAGCGGATCGGCATTGCCCGCGCCTATGCGGAGGCCGAGCGCGCCGACCTCGTTCTATGGCTTGGCCCCGAGGGCACCGGGCCGCGCGAGGGAGCGGTGTGGGAAGTGGCCGCGCAATGTGACCGGGGCGATGCGCCGGTGAAGCACGGTGCGCGCCATCGCGTGTCGGCACTGACAGGGGAGGGACTGCAGGACCTGCGTGCGGGACTTATCGAGCATGCGCGTGCTGCGCTGCCTGCGCCCGGTGACGTGGCGTTGAACGCGCGCCAGCACGGGCTGCTGGGCGATTTGGCCGAGGCCTTGCGCGAGGCGGCGCTTCAGACTGATGCCTTGCTCGCGGCGGAGAGCTTGCGCCTTGCGCGGGTTGCGCTCGATCGGCTGGTCGGGCGTGCCGGAACCGAGGATATGCTTGATGCGCTGTTTGGCCGGTTTTGCATCGGCAAGTGATGTTTCACGTGAAACATCGCCTGCTTTGACGCGGCGGGCCGAATCGCATATCGGGGCGCCATGCACCAGTTCGACATCATCGTGGTCGGCGGCGGGCACGCCGGCGTCGAGGCGGCTGCGGTCGCCGCGCGGATGGGCGCGCGCACCGCCCTGGTCAGTTTTGACCCTGCAATGATTGGCGCGATGTCCTGTAACCCGGCGATTGGCGGTTTGGGAAAGGGGCATCTGGTTCGGGAGGTCGATGCCTTCGATGGACTGATCGCACGTGCGGCGGACGAAGCGGCGATTCATTATCGCATGCTCAATCGCAGCAAAGGCAGTGCTGTGCACGGTCCTCGTGTGCAGGCTGACCGCAAGCGGTTTCGCGCGGCGATCCAGCGCATGGTGGCAGCGCAGGACGAGTTGACCGTGGTGCCGGGTGAAGCTGCTGCGCTCAGCATGGCGGGCTCGGCGGTGGCCGGCGTTGTGCTGGGGGATGGAACCGAACTGGCGGCGCAGGCGGTTGTGCTTTGCACAGGCACATTCCTCGGCGGGCGGTTGTTTCGCGGCGAGGAGCGCATGGAGGGCGGGCGCATTGGCGAGAGCGTCGCGCACAGGCTGGCCGAGCAACTCCGTGCGGCGGACCTGCCGATGGCACGGCTGAAAACCGGGACGCCCCCCCGCCTTGACGGGCGGACTATAGACTGGGCGCGGCTACCGGTTCAGCCGAGCGATGCCGAGCCCTGGACAATGTCGGCCATGACGGGCTCACGCGTTCTGCCGCAGGTGTTTTGCGCGATTGCTCGGACGAACCTGCGAACACACGAGATCATTCGCGCCGGGCTTGACCGTTCACCGCTGTTCAGCGGGGCGATCGATGCGCACGGCCCGCGCTATTGTCCCTCGATCGAGGACAAGATCCACCGCTTTGGCGACCGTGATGGACACCAGGTGTTCCTCGAGCCTGAGGGCCTGGATGACCATGCGATCTATCCCAATGGCGTCTCGACGTCATTGCCCACCGATGTTCAGGTGGCGATGATGCGTTCGATGGAAGGACTTGAGGCGGTCGAGATTCTCGTACCGGGCTATGCGGTTGAGTATGACCATATCGATCCCCGCACACTCCGCCGCAGCCTGGAGGTGCGGGCAATCCCTGGGCTCTATTGTGCGGGACAAATCAACGGCACAACCGGTTATGAGGAGGCGGCGGCGCAAGGGCTGCTCGCTGGCATGCACGCGGCAGCCGCGGTGCTGGGGCGTGAACCGGCAGCGATTGATCGGGCCTCGAGCTATATGGCGGTAATGGTCGATGACCTGACATTGCATGGCGTCTCGGAGCCCTATCGCATGCTGACCGCACGTGCCGAGTATCGGCTGCGATTGCGGGCGAACAATGCTTCCACGCGGCTTACGCCGCTGGCATTGGCGGCCGGCTGCGTGGGTGATGATCGTGCGCGTTGGTTCGAGGATAGGCAATCGGCCCGGGCGCGGGTTGAGGCGGCGCTGGTGCAGCAGGTTCTGCCAAGTGATCTCAATGCCCATGGCGTCAAGGTGCGGGGGGATGGCGTGCGGCGGCCGCTGGCGGAGTGGCTGCGCTTTCCCGAGGTGGACTTTGGCGTGCTGGGGTCTTGGTTGGGTGATGCCATGCCAGGTGCTGATCTTGCGGAGGAAATGGTCGAGGATGCGGCCTACGCACCTTACCTCGCGCGTCAAGAGGCGGAGCTCAGGCAATTGCGGGCGAGTGATGGCGTGCCTCTGGGGGATGACTTTCCCTATGGCGAAGTGCCGGGGCTTTCGCGTGAGATGGTCGAGCGACTTGAGCGGTCGCGGCCTGATACCTTGGCTGCGGCGGGACAAGTTCCCGGGATCACCCCGGCTGCGCTTGCCAGTCTCCTTGTGCAGGCCCGGCGGAGGGTCGCGGTGTGATGCTTGGTGAGGTGGACGCACGGACATGGATCGCGGCGCGACATGGGGATGCGATGCGCCGCCTCGCCGTTCTGGTGGATGCGCTTGTGGAGGAGAATGCACGGCAGAACCTTGTTGCGCGGGCATCGCTTGAGGCGGTGTGGCGGCGGCACGTGCTCGACAGTGCGCAGCTTCTCCATGTTTCACGTGAAACAGTGCCCGTGGGCGCATGGCTGGACTTGGGCAGCGGGGCGGGGTTTCCGGGCTTGGTGATCGCGGCACTGGAGCCGGAGAGGACGGTCACACTGGTCGATTCGCGGCGCCTGCGGACGGAGTGGTTGGCGCGGGCTGCGGCATTGATGGGGCTGGGCAATGTCGAAGTCGTGCTCTCGCGGGTGGAAGACCTGCCCGCGCGGCAATGGCAGGTGATCTCGGCGCGTGCGTTTGCGCCGCTCGACCGGTTGCTGGCGATTGCGGCGCGTTTTTCCACACCGGAGACACTTTGGTTGTTGCCGAAGGGGGCCAAGGCACAGCATGAACTGGAAACGCTGTCGGCGGAATGGAATCACCTGTTTCACGTGGAACAGTCGTTGACCGATCCCGCCGCCGGAATCATCACCGGCCGTCTGCTGGGGCGCGAAAGCAGCAAGGCCGTTTCGAGCAAGCGCAAGCGGGGTTCAAGCCGATGATCACGATTGCCGTCGCGAACCAGAAGGGCGGTGTGGGCAAAACCACAACCGCGATCAACATTGCCACGGCGCTGGCGGCCACGGGGTGGAAGGTCTTGCTGATCGATCTCGATCCCCAAGGCAATGCCTCAACCGGGATTGGGATTTCGGCGGCGGAGCGGGCGCATTCCTCCTATGATCTGCTGATCGAGCAGGCGAGCGTGGCCACCTGCATGATCCCGACGCGGATTCCCGGGCTCGACATAATCCCGGCAACGGTCGACCTTTCGGGTGCGGAAGTCGAGCTTGTCAGCCTGCCGGACCGCACGAGCCTGTTGCGTACCGCGCTGGCGGAGGATGCCGGCCACGACATCTGCCTGATTGATTGCCCGCCCTCGCTGGGGCTGCTGACGCTCAATGCACTGTCTGCGGCCGATTCGCTGCTAGTGCCTCTGCAGTGCGAGTTCTTTGCTCTCGAGGGATTGAGCCAGCTCCTGCAGACGGTGGAGCGGGTGCAGGAAAGGTTCAATCCGGCGCTCGGTATCCTCGGCATCGTGCTGACAATGTACGACCGGCGCAACCGGCTGACCGACCAGGTGGCCGATGACGTGCGCTCGTGCCTGCATGGGCTCGTGTTCGATTCGGTCATTCCGCGCAACGTCCGGCTTTCCGAAGCGCCGAGCCATGGGCTGCCTGCCCTTATCTATGACCATGCCTGCGCCGGATCGCAGGCCTACATGAAGCTGGCGCGCGAGCTGATTGGCCGCCTGCCTGAGCGGAGGAAAGCGGCATGAGCGGCGAAGCGGATGGCAGCGATACACTGGCTGTGAAGCCGGTAGTGGCGAAGCGCCCCGCGCTGGGTCGGGGGCTGGGCGCACTGCTGGGTGAGACGCGGCGAGAGGAAGCGGTCTCGCGCATTTCGGTATCTGCCCCGGCGGATGGCAATGGGCCGCAGAGCGGGCTTGCCATGCTCACGGTCGCCTCAATCGAACCGCATCCCGAACAGCCGCGGCGCCACTTCGACGAGGATGCGCTCGAGGAACTGGCGCGCTCGATCGCCGCGCGCGGAGTGATCCAGCCGGTGGTGGTGCGGCCCATGGGCGGCGGGCGCTATCAGCTCGTTGCGGGCGAGCGGCGCTGGCGCGCGGCGCAGCGGGCGCGGCTGCACGAGATTCCGGCGATTGTCCGCCAGCTCGACGACCGCGAAGTCACGGCGCTGGCCCTGATCGAGAACCTGCAGCGCGAGGATCTCAACCCGATCGAGGAAGCGCGGGCCTATCAGCGGCTCTCCGAGCAGGATGGGCTGACCCAGCAGGAAATTGCGACCTTCGTCGACAAATCGCGCAGCCATGTCGCCAATCTCATGCGGCTGCTGGTCCTGCCGGGCGAAGTGCTCGACATGGTTGAGCGCGGCGCTCTTTCCATGGGCCATGCGCGGGCCCTCGCTGTCTTGCCTGATCCGGCGCCGCTGGCACGGGAGACGGTGGGCAAGGGGCTTTCGGTGCGCGACGTCGAGCGGCTTGCGAAGCGCGCGATGCGTCCCGATACCGCGCCGCGCCGTGCACGGGCGGAGCGGGATCCGGCCAGTTCGGCCGATATCACGGCGGTGCAGGCCCATCTTGAGGAGTTTCTGGGGCTCAAGGTCTTGATTCAGGCGGATGCCGATCCGCGCACCGGTTCGGTGACGATCCGCTACAAGACGCTCGATCAACTCGATCTCATCTGCCAGCGGCTCACCGGCGGGGCGATCTGACAGCTTGCACCGAAGGGCATGTTAATCGGTCGATTAATTTCGATTGACCGGGCCGGGCGGGTTTGCGTATCCCTCAGGGTAACAAAGACCTGAACCGGAGAGCTTGCCATGTCGCTCGATCTGATCCCCCGCTCCGCCTATACCCCGGACCACGAGGCGTTTCGCCAGACCGTGCGGCGCTACCTCGAAACCGAAATCGCGCCGCACGCCAATGAATGGGCCGAAGCGGGCATCGTGCCAAAGTCGATCTGGCCCAAGGCGGGTGAGCTCGGTATGCTGTGCCCGACTGTCCCAGAGGAATACGGCGGCCTTGGCCTCGACTTCGGCTACAACGCCATCGTCGACGAAGAAAGCGCCTACTACGGCCGCGTTGCGACCGGCTTCTCGCTCCAGTCCGACATCGTGGTGAACTACCTCGTCTCGTATGGTTCGGAAGAACAGAAGCGCAAGTGGCTGCCCAAGATGGTCTCGGGCGAAGTGGTGACGGCCATCGCGATGACCGAGCCCGGCACCGGCTCCGACCTTCAGGGCATGCGCACCAGCGCCAAGAAGGACGGCAACCACTACGTGATCAACGGGTCGAAGACCTACATCACCAATGGCCAGAACGCCGACCTTATCCTGGTGTGCTGCAAAACCGACACTGAGGTCCAGCCCGCGTGGAAGGGCGTTTCGATCGTGCTGGTCGAGGCGGACCGCGAAGGTTTCAAGCGTGGCCGCAATCTCGACAAGATCGGGCAGGACGAAGCCGATACCTCGGAGCTGTTCTTCGAGGACGTGCGCGTGCCGATCACCAATTGCCTTGGCGAGGAAGGCAAGGGCTTCATCTACCTGATGAGCGAACTGCCGCAGGAGCGCCTCTCGATTGCCGTCAGCGCGCAGTCTTCGGCACAGAAGGCGTTTGACGACACGGTCGCTTTCACCCGCGAGCGCAAGGCGTTCGGCAAGCCGATCCTCGACTTCCAGAACACCCGCTTCACGCTCGCCGATCTCAAGTCGAAGCTGCAGGTGGGCTGGGCGCACCTCGATTGGGCTCTGGCCCGCCACCTCAAGCGCGAATTGACCGCCGAGGAAGGTGCTGCCGCCAAGCTGTGGCACACAGAGCTGCAGTGGGAAGTCATGGACAAGTGCCTCCAGCTCCACGGCGGCGCCGGCTACATGAACGAATACGCCATTGCCCGCGCCTGGCGCGGAGCACGCGTGACGCGCATTTTCGGCGGCACCAACGAGATCATGAAGGAACTGATCGGCCGCAAGCTCTAAGGCTGCCCCACCCAGAACCCGAGCTTTCTGCAGAAGGGCCTCGCCGGGAAACCGGCGGGGCCCTTTTCCTGTGGTGTGGGCCGACGCGCAGACCAGAGCCGCCAGGCGGTGCCATGCCCGCGCGCACGGGGAAAGGGGCTGCGCGGTGCGCTCCATCAGCCCGCTGGAGAATAATTACCTCAAATCTGCAAAAATACTTACGCATTATCGAAAATACTGTATCCATATCGGACTAAATATTGATTAGGTTCCCAATCAGGGACTTCAACATGAACAAAAATGGTAGAACAATACATTTCGTTAACAATTTAAATCGGGAATCACTAACAAAAATATCCCGATGGATCATATTTTTGTTAACACTGACTTACGCTTTTAATCCCATCACGGCCAGAGCGGCCGACCGCGGCATGTGCCGAGCAGTGCCCCTTGTATCCGACGCGATGCTCCGTGACGCCTTCCGGCTGAACGAGACCGCGCTCAAGGGCCCGGCGGCTTCGCTTCCGTTGCACTATGACGACAGCGATCAGAAAGGTTCGGCGAACGACCTTGCCCTCGCCCGTGCCCAGGTTGAGCGCATCGTACGCGTCAGCGGGCTTGAGATGAACTTCGTGCTGATTGCGACCGCATCTACCCCCGCTTCCGCCCAAGTCGTTAACGGACAGCGAATCATATTCTTCGATCCACGTTTCATGGCCCGGGTTGCCAACGCTGCCTGCCCAGATTGGGGAGCGATGAGCGTGATCGCGCATGAAGTCGGCCACCATCTGGGAGGCCATACACTCCGCGCTTCGACAACGCCGTGGAAGGATGAACTGGAGGCGGACGAGTTCTCGGGCTTCGTGCTGGCTCGTCTCGGTGCCAGTCTGGTCGATGCCACAAGCGCCGCCGCCACCATTCTCCCCGAAGCTGCGACACCGACCCATCCCGGGCGCGCAGACCGGCTGAAAGCCATTACTTACGGCTGGCAGAATGCCCATGCGCAGGAACTGACCGAGCTTGCCGTTTCGCGGATCGATCACAAGATCACCCCGCAGCCACAACCGAATTTCGTCGCCCATCCCCTGCGTGCGCCGGGCGATCGCAGCAGTTTCGTCTCGCGCATGATCCTCTATGGCGACAAGCTGGACTACTATGTCGACGATGGAGCCAGGATAGTTGGGTACGACGGCCAGAGCCACCCCATCGGCGAAAAGGCCGCCGCTACCACCACCAGCTTCGCCTGGACCTTTCGCGCCCAGAATGTCCAGTATGAGGTCGATTTCTCGGGTAAGGTCTACACACGCCTGCCCAGCGGCCTGCTGCGGGAAGTTGGTGTGGTTACCGCAATGACACCGCCTGCTGCGCGCTGATCCGTGGCCTTGCTCACACCTGCAAGCCAGATGGTGGCTGCGTTTCTCGCGCTGATGCTGGCCTTGGCGAGCCCGGCGCACGGGCAAGTTGTGGAGACGATCACCGAATCGGACGACGAGGTGGAGGAGTTCGAACTGCCGGGGGACGATTCCGCCTCCGCCCCGGATTTCGCCCCGGACCCTGCCCCGGTTTTCTCAGAACCTGCCAGGGCCGATCACCGGATGGCGTCGCCTGGCCTCTATAGTGCCGAGCCTGATGTTGCGCGGTGTCAGCCGGGGACGCTGAGCAACGACGCCCGGGCAAGCTTTGTCAAAGCCGTGAACGCGGAGCGGGCCCGCCATGGCCTTGCGCCTGTGGTCTATGACGCGGCCTGGGATCAAGAGGAAGCGGCCGCAGCGCTGATCATGGCCGCTAACCTGTCGCTCAGCCACGCGCCGCCGTCCTCCTGGCGCTGTTGGACCGCATCAGGCGCGCGCGCTGCCGGCAGTTCAAATCTGCTTCTCAACACGGCATCCGGCATTTCAACGCCTGCCGATGATGCCGAGCTCGTGGCGCAATGGATGATCGAAGGCGATGGTGATGAATTGGGGCATCGCCGCTGGATCCTCGATCCCTACCTTACCCGTACCGCCCTGGGCCGCGTGGCCCAGGTCCTCCCGGACGGCAGCTCAATCGATTCTGCGGCCATGAAAGTGTTCGATTTCTCCGGCGACGATCCATCCCCGGCATACTGGCCCGAATTCATCGCCTGGCCGCAGGGCGTCTATCCCAGTAACCAGTTCTCCCCGGCCGCACGCATGTCGTTTACGGTTGTAACGGGCAGGCGAGGCACAGGCGATGCCGCCGCTGTCGACTTCTCCCGCGCACAAGTCAGCATCAGCGACGGCGGAAGCCCGCTGGCTGTCAGCGCCATCGTTTACGACAACGAGGATTATGGCGTTGCCAACTGCCTATCGTGGCGGGTGTCGGGGCTGCAAACCGGCAGGCGCTATGACGTGACCATCAGCGGGGTCCGTGGCGCTCCGCGCGAGCGCTACAGTTATACCTTCACGATAGCCGGCTGATCGCCTGTGGCTTTTAGCGCGCGGCCTGCACGCAAAGCCATCACGCAAATTGCTGCCAGTTTGGCAGCGTTGTTTGCCTGCGAGCGGGCGATGATGTCCGATTCGGACTCTTTAATTGTGGGTAGGACGATCTACTAGGGAGTATCACATAGCCCGCTTGGGCACTTGCTATCCCATTCCATGTCTCGGGCAACACCAAGACAACCAGACGCGAGCTCCCCGGCCAAAAAGATAACAAGCACACGCAGCCGATCATGGCTGGCGTGGCAAGGAGAACCGCCACCATGCCAAGAGTGTCCTGCGGACCAGCAGTAGGGCTGGCATTTTCTCTTGCGCTTACAAGCGGAGTTTGCGCCCAGCCAACCACAGTGGCGGCGAACGGGGCGAGATCTGGCAAGGAACCCGGACAGTGCGAAGTTGGCCGGGAATGGTCCGAGGCGCGGCTGCGCGGGTATTGGGATACCGAGAAGGACCGCAAGGTGCGGGGCGCGCTCGCCTACATGGGCGAACCCGGGCCAGGTTACGAGGCCGATATTGCCGAGGCCCGCACGCAGGTAGATCGAATCCTCCGGGTCAGCGGGCTCGAGATGAATTTCGAGATGGTCGTAAATGCTTCGACACCCGCTGCAGCGGAAATCATCAACGGTCAGCGTGTGATCTTGTTCGATCCCCGCTTCATGGCCCAGGTGGCGGATCGTATTTGTCAGGATTGGGGAGCGATGAGCATCCTCGCCCATGAGGTTGGGCACCACCTTGCCGGCCACACCTTGCGCCAATCGACAAACCCCTGGCGCGATGAGCTGGAAGCGGACGAGTTCTCAGGCTTCGTGCTGGCCCGGCTCGGGGCAACGCTGGCTGAAACGACTTCTGCCGGAGCGAGAATTCTGCCGGAACAGGCTACGCCCACCCATCCTTCGCGCAAGGACCGCATCGCTGCCATTGTACATGGCTGGCAGAACGCACAAGCCATGGTCGCGGCCGAAATGACGCAGGCCCAGCACAACCGCTCGATGCGGCCGATGGCCCAGAAACGTTACGTCGAGACCGTGCCTGATGGCGCGTCCGACCTTGCCATGGTGGCGCGGATCATTCTCTACGACGACCCGAACGACTTTTACATCACGCGCGGCGGGCGGATCGAATCGTTCGATGGGCAGCGCCGGCCTGTCGGCAAGAAAGCGGTCTCGCTGTCGAGCGCCTTTGCCTGGACCTTCGAGGCTGGCACAGGCAGTCTTCAGGTCGATTTCGCCGGGCGAGTCTATATGACCATGCCTTCGGGCACGCTGCATGAAGTCGGCATGGTGCTTGATCTCATGCCAAGCAAGGATGGAGCGCCCTGAGGTCCGCGCTTGCGCGGCGCGGCTCAGCTTCCCGAAGGCACCAGGACCCGCTTGTCGCGGATCACCGGACGCCGCGGCGGCGCCCCGCGATAGTGCCGCACTACCGGCACGTATTCGTACGTCACCGTGCGTGTTTCAGTGCAAGTGCCCTGCGCCTGCGGTACGGCTTGCGGCACCGTTTGCGGCGCGCCCTGCGGTACCATCACATAGCCCATGGCCGGTCCGTTGACGGGCGCGTAGCCATAGCTGGGATAGCCATATGCCGGATAACCGTAGGCATAGCCGCCGGGGTAGGCAGGCGGCGCATAGCCGTAAGTATAGCCGTAGCCGGGCTGCGGGGGCGCTGAATAACTGCTGAAGAATTCCTCGCACTCGCGTTCACGGCTGCGATCGACCGACTTGCCGATGGCGCCACCGGCAACCGCGCCGACTGCCGCACCAGCCACGGTGCCGATCACGCGATTGCCCGAAGCGACACGGTTGCCAACGACGCCGCCAACGACCCCGCCGATCACTGCTCCGGTTGTGCCGCTGTTTCGGCGCGTGACGCCCTGACACTTCTCGACCATCTGGAGATAATGAGGATCGGCTTGCGGTGCCTGAGGTGGGGGTGCGCCGTTATAGACAGGGGCGGACTGAACCGGGGCATTGTAGACCGGCGCCTGATAGCTCTGCCAGACCGGCGGGGCGTAATACATCGGCACGCCCTGATAGCCGCTGACATAACCTGATTGCCCGCTGACCTGCACAGGAACCTGGTTCTGCGCCAGAGCGGGCGCGGCGATACCGGTGGCCATGGCGGCAGCCAACACGGCACGGATTACTCTGGCCATCTTGATCCCCTGTCAGCGTGAACGGGCCCCTTCTCGACAAACGGTGCGGGATGCTCCGGCCGATAGTCGGGGTCAACCCGCTGATTAGCATCTCGCCACGCCAAGAACAAAGCATGCTGGAACGGCTGTGCCGAAACGGGGCAGGGTGAGTCGGGAGCTAGATCCGCCCGGCCAATGCGGCGGCCAATGCCTCGAGCCCGGCGGCGTCCTCGGCATCAAAGCGGGCGACCAACGGGCTGTCGAGGTCGATCACGGCGATCACCGCGCCATCACGCATCACCGGCACGACGAGTTCGGAGCGGCTGGCGGCATCACAGGCGATGTGACCGGGAAAGGCGTGGACATCGGGCACCAACTGGGTCTCGCCGGTCGCGGCGGCGGCGCCGCAGACGCCCTGTCCGAGCGCAATGCGGATGCAGGCCGGCTTGCCCGCGAAAGGACCGAGTACGAGCCCGCCATCCACCATACGGTAGAACCCTGCCCAATTGAGATCGGGCAGGAACTGGGCAAGCAGCGCGGCGCAATTGGCCATGTTGGCCACGGCATCGGGCTCGTCGTGCGTGATCGCGAGCGCGGCTTCGGCGAGATCGCGATAGAGCGCGGGCTTGGGCTGGTCGGTGCTGGGCGCAAAGTCGTACATGGCCGAGCGCATAACAGGACCCAGCCGCAAAGTCGCGTGGCGCGACTGCCAGATGCCCGGATTGGACCATTGCGGGAAATGGGCGCCGCTCCTAGACTCAGGCGCATGACCATAATGCGCAAGGCCCTGATCGGGCTCCTCGTCTTTCTCGTGGCCCTCGGGCTCTTTGCGTTCTGGATGACGCGCGGCGATACCGCGCAGTTCGACCTTGACAAGACCACCGGCCCCAAGCCGCAGCTTGCCGAGGCATCGCCCCAGTGGTTTCCGACCATCGGGATCGCAAAACCGGTCGGCTGGGCCGACGGCGCGGCGCCGACGGCGGCCGAGGGCCTTGTGGTGACGCGCTTTGCCGACAAACTCGACCATCCGCGCAGCCTCTTCGTGCTGCCCAACGGCGATGTGCTCGCGGCCGAGACCAATGGCCCGCCAGCACGCGGGCCGGGCGGGATCGCCGGGTTCGTGATGGGCTGGCTCATGTCGTCTGTCGGCGCGGGCGAGGCTTCTCCCAACAAGATCGTGGTGCTGCGCGACAGCAACGGTGACGGCACCGCCGACCAGCGCTTCGTGATGAGCAATCCGGGGCTCAATTCACCATTTGGCATGGTGCTGCGCGAGGGGCGGCTTTATGTGGCGAACCACGATGCGGTGGTGTCCTGGCCGTTCACGCCGGGTCAGACCACGCTGGACGGCAAGCCGGAAAAGCTGATGGACCTGCCTGGCGGCGGCAACCACTGGGCGCGCAACCTCTTGCTGAGCGCGGATGGCACGCTGCTCTACGTAACGGTCGGTTCGGCCTCAAACATCGGCGAGCAGGGGCTGGACAAGGAACGTGGGCGCGCGGCGATCTACGAGTATGATTTCACCAAGCATTCCTCGCGGGCTTTTGCCGAAGGGCTGCGCAACCCCAACGGGCTCGACTGGAACCCTCGCAGCGGTGAGCTGTGGACCACGGTCAACGAGCGCGACATGCTGGGCTCCGACCTCGTGCCCGACTATCTGACCAACGTGCCCTTGGGGGCCCAGTATGGCTGGCCGTGGGTCTATTGGAAGAAGAACATCGACTGGCGGGTGGAGGAGCCCATACCACAGGACATGTTCTTCTATGTGCGCAAGCCCGAGTACGGCCTTGGCGCTCATGTTGCGCCGCTCGGCCTCGCGTTTGCGCGCGGCGGCAATCTGATGGGCGAGCGGTTTGCCAGCGGGGCCTTCGTGGCGCGGCACGGTTCGTGGAACCGCAAGCCGCTTTCGGGTTATGACGTGGTTTTCGTGGCCTTTGACAACAACGGCAATGCACTGGCGAAGCCGCCTGTGCCGGTGCTGACCGGGTTCCTCACCAAGGACAACACCGCGCACGGCCGACCGACCTGGGTGGCCTTTGCCAAGAACGGCGCCCTTCTGGTGAGCGACGATACCGGCGGCGTGATCTGGCGCGTGGTGGCGCCGGGCGCCAAGCCTGCAGCGGCGATCGCGCCAATTGCAGCAACGCCGATGCCGCCCCCGCCCAAGGCCGATGCCAAGTTCACCATAAGGCCGAGCGAGGATTCGGATCTGCTGAAACAGCAGCCCTAAAGCGTCTTGCCTGCGCGTCCGGCCAGTTCGTTGACGAATTGCCAGGCGACGCGTCCCGAGCGGCTGCCGCGCTGCTTGGACCAGGCGAGCGCGTCGTCCGCCTCGAAGGCGAGCCCGTGATGCGCGGCATATCCCGCGATGATCGTGAGGTAATCGTCCTGCGAGCAGGCATGGAAGCCAAGCGAGAGGCCGAAGCGGTCGGCCAGGGCGAGGCGGTCGTCGACGACGTCGCGCGGATTGATCGGGTCGTCCTGCTCGGCCATATGCCGCTCGACTATTGCGCGGCGGTTCGAGGTTACGGCGAGGCGAACATTGGCGGGCCGGGCTTCGACACCGCCCTCCAACCATGAGCGCAAGCGGCGCGCGGCTCCCGCATCGCCGGCATCGAAACCGAGGTCGTCGAGAAGGATAAGATAGCGCCGGTCCCTCTGGCGAAGTGCGGCGAGCAGTGCGGCGAGGCTTTCGTCGGGCGCAGCCTGGACAAGTGCGATGCTGCCGGGATGAGCCTCCTGCGCAGCGCGCACGGCGGCGCGGACGAGCGCCGACTTGCCCATGCCGCGCGCGCCCCACAGCAGCATGTCGTGCGCTGCGGCGCCGCGCGCGAGGCGGGCGACGTTTTCGGCAACCGCCGCCTTTTGCGCATCGACACCGCGGATCAGCGCAAGTGGCGGCGCTTCGAGCGGATTGACGGCACGCGCACCGCTGCCGGTCCAGACGTAGGCCGGGTGAGCCAACCAATCGGCATCGGCAGGCGGCGGCGGGGCAAGGCGCTCGAGCGCCGCGGCGATACGTTCGAGCAGGGGCTCGGCGGCGGTCATCCAGCGAGTGCCTCGGTTTCCAGCTCGTAGTACAGCGCCGCACCGGCCATGGCAGCTGCCCCAAGGCCGCGCGCTTCCGGTACCAGGGTGCGATTGAACACTTTGGTCACGGCGGTCTTCTCGACCGCGCCCGATGCACGGGCCTGCCTGGCAAGCTGCCACCCGGCAACCGCGACCGCGCACATGGTGAGGAACGGCACGCTACCCGCCAGCTTGTCATCGAGGCTGGCATCGCCGCTGGCCATCCACGTCCCGATGGCGGCAGCGTCCTTGGCGAGCGAGGCGACTTCGGGGACGTCCTGCATCTCGGCGGAGATATCGGCCATCAGCGCCTGCAACACGCCGCCACCTTCCATGCCGAGCTTGCGGGTGACGAGATCGGCGGCCTGAATGCCGTTGGTGCCTTCATAGATCGGGGCGATGCGCGCGTCGCGGTAGTGCTGCGCCGCGCCGGTCTCCTCGACGAAGCCCATGCCGCCGTGGATCTGGATGCCAAGGCTGGCGACCTCGCAGCCGACATCGGTGCCCCAGGCCTTTAGCAGCGGGACAAGGAGTTCGGCGCGCTGCTGCGCGGCTTTGTCGCCCAACAGGCCGCGATCCACTTGGCCGGCTGTGTAGTAGAGCAGCGCGCGCGAGCCCTCGGTGAGGGCGCGCATGCGCAGGATCATGCGCCGCACGTCGGGGTGTTCGATGATCGCGACGGGGCTCTTGTCAGGCGAACCGGCGCGGGCGGACTGGACGCGATCGCGGGCATAGGCGCGGGCCTGCTGAAGCGCGCGTTCGGCGATCTGGACGCCCTGGCTGCCGACATTGATGCGTGCCGAGTTCATCATCGTGAACATGGCCTTGAGGCCTTCGTTCTCGTGGCCGACAAGTTCGCCGATGCACTCGCCATTATCGCCATAGCTCATGACGCAAGTTGGCGAGACGTTGATCCCAAGCTTGTGCTCGATGGAGACGGCACGCAAATCGTTGCGGCCCCCTAGCGAACCATCGGCGTTCACGTGGTACTTGGGGACGATGAACAGCGAGATGCCGCGCGATCCCGCCGGTGCACCGGGCGTGCGCGCCAGAACCAGGTGGATGACGTTCTCCGCGAGTTCATGCTCGCCCCAGGTGATGTAGATCTTGGTGCCCGCGATGCGGTATTTGCCGGCGTGAGGGCCTTCCTCAATCGGCATGGCGGTGCTGCGCAGCGCGCCGACGTCGGAGCCGGCCTGCGGCTCGGTGAGGTTCATCGTGCCCGACCATGCGCCCGAAATCAGATTGGGCAGATACATGGCCTTCTGCGCTTCGCTGCCATGGTGGTCGAGCGCTTCGATCGCACCGACTGTGAGCATGGGCAGCAGTGTGAAGCCCATGTTGGCCGCGCCCAGCGTTTCGAGCACGCAGGTCGCGAGCGTGAAGGGCAGGCCCTGACCGCCATACTCGGCGGGACCCGCAATCGAGCCCCAGCCCTGTTCGACGAAGGCCTGGTAGGCTTCGGCATAGCCGGCGGGGGAGGACACCACGCCGTCACGGCAATGCGCGCCTTCGGTATCGCCGATTCGGTTGAGCGGGGCCCATTCGCCGGAAGCGAAGGCGCCGATGCCTTCGGCAATCGCCTCGACCACGTCGGGCGTGGCCGCGCCGTAGCGTTCGTGCTCGGCGAGCTCGTCGATTCCGGCGCAGATACGCATCGCGAGAACTTGGTCTTCGGTGGGGGCGATAAAGCTCATGCGCTGTTTTCCTTGGCAGCCTCTGTCGAGGGCTATAGCGGCAAGGCATGAGCACGCAAACGCCCCCCAATGTGCTGACGGCCGACGCTGCCGGCGTGGCGCAAGCCGCGCGCGTGCTGGCGGCGGGCGGAACCGTCGCGGTGCCGACCGAGACGGTCTACGGGCTGGCGGCGCGCGCGGACCAGGCAGAGGCCGTCGCCGCGATCTTCCGCGCAAAGGGCCGGCCTGATTTCAATCCGCTGATCGTGCATGTGCCCGGCCTCGCTGCGGCAGAGGCGCTGGCCCTGTTCGACGAGCGCGCGCGGGCGCTGGCGGCAGCATTCTGGCCCGGGCCGCTGACCATGGTACTCCCCCGCCGCGCGGATGCGCTGCTGGCTGCGGCAGTGAGCGCGGGGCTGCCGACTGTGGCGCTGCGGGTGCCGGCGCATCCGGTGATGCGGGCGGTGCTGGAGGCGGCTGGCCTGCCGCTTGCCGCACCTTCGGCCAACCGCAGCGGCGGTGTCAGCCCGACGAGCGCGGCGCATGTGGTCACTTCGCTTGGCGGGCGGGCTGATCTGATCCTTGATGGCGGCATCACCGAGCGCGGTCTGGAATCGACCATCGTTGCGGTGCGCCCCGGTGGCGGATGGCAGGTCCTGCGGCCGGGGCCGGTGACTGAGGCCGAGATTGCGGCGGTGCTTGGCGAGCCGGCCGCGCGGGAGCGACGCGGAATCGAGGCGCCGGGGCAGTTGGCCAGCCACTATGCGCCGGGCAAGCCGATTCGGTTGGGGGCGATGGCGGCGGAAGGGGACGAGTTTCTGATCGGTTTTGGCGGCGTGGAAGGCGCGGTCTCGATGTCCGTCGCTGGCGACCTTACCGAGGCGGCGGCGCGGCTCTATGCCTGCCTGCATGTGGCGGCAGCGGCGCCGCAGCCGCGCATTGCCGTGGCGCCGATCCCGGAAGAAGGGGTCGGCGCAGCCATCAACGATCGGCTGCGGCGTGCGGCGGCCTAGCGCTGCGCCCGCAAAGCCGAGACTTCCCCGCTGATCTCGCTTGCTTCGGAGCAAGCGGCAGTCTCGCCGCGGTTGCAGGCCTCGATCCGGCGGTTGTAGCGCCTCTGCAGCTTCGCGATTCGCTCGTCGCGCTTGCGCATGGCGCGGCCGCGGTTCTCGTCGGCCTCGGACTGGCTTGTGGTTGCCATGTCGATGGCTTTCGCGCCGACGCGCACGGGGGCGGTGACCAGACTGGCGGCGGTGCTCGCGAGGCACCCCGAAAGAGCCAAGGCGGCAAGCGGGGCGAGGAATTGCAGGGATCGGGTCAAGCGCGGGACCTTTCGCATGAAAGGCCCCGAGCCTAGCGGCTCGAACGTTGCCGGACGATGACCGGCTATGTCCTTACGGTTCGCAGACGAGCGTACCCGAACCCATCGAGGTCACCTTGCACTGCGCCCGGCCCTTTACCCGAACGGTGCCCGAGCCGACGATATTGGCCGTAACCTGGCCATCGGAGGCAAAGTTGGTATCGCCCGAACCAGCGACATCGACCTTGGCATCCTCGACCATGAGCCCGGCAAGATCGGCCGAGCCGCTGCCGGCAATCGAGACCTTGAGCGATTTTGCCTTGCCCGCCGCCTTGAGATCGCCGGAGCCGATCACTTCGACCTTGAGTTCCTGCGCATCGATAGCGGGCACTTCGATATCGCCCGAGCCGGCAATGCTGACGCTGGCGTCCGGCCCGCGCAGCACATCGGCGTGCATCGTGCCCGACCCGGCCATGACAAGGCGCTTGGCCGCCGGCACCGTCACCTCGATCGTCGCGAGATCGTCGTTCCCCCCGATCTTCCAGCCCTCGCGTCCGATGGCGAGCTTGCCGTCCTTGAGTACGAAACGCAGGCGGTCCTTGGCATCCTGATTGCCCTCGACCTTGATCGCAAGCCTGTCACCCTCGACCACCCGGACCGTATCGGGACCAAGCAAGGTGATTTCCTCGGGCGCCTTGGCGGTCAGATCGAGTTGGGCCAGCGGCATGCCCTTCATGCCTTCCATCTCGACCGAAGCGCCTTCGCAGGCGGAGAGGGAGAGGGCGAGGGCAGCAGCGGCAATACCGGCCAGTGTCCGGGCGATATCCTTGATCATGGGTCACTCCTTGGGCTCGGCCTTGGGCCTAGTGTATTGCGTATATAACGCACCTTGGACTTCAAGGCCAAGTCACTCGCCGACCCAGATCGGTTGTTTGCCGGATGGGGTTGTGGCCGCCAGCGTGCAGGAGGCACGGGGGGACGAAAAAAAGGGCCGCCGGATCGCTCCGACAGCCCCTCTTTCAAGCGCCTCACTTCAGGCGCAGGTGGCCTCAGGCCGTTTCGTAGTACTTGGGCGCGTGCTCGTTGAGGATCGCAAGAATCTTCTTGAGAGCGGCGGGCTCGTCGGTCTTTTCCATCGCCGCCAGTTCGCGGGCGAGGCGCGATGATGCGGCCTCGAAGATCTGGCGCTCGGAATAGCTCTGCTCGGGCTGGTCGTCGGCGCGGAACAAGTCGCGCGTCACTTCGGCAATCGAGACGAGATCGCCCGAATTGATCTTGGCTTCGTATTCCTGCGCACGGCGCGACCACATCGTGCGCTTCACCTTGGGCTTGCCCTTAAGGGTATCGAGCGCCTCACGCAGCGTCTTGTCAGACGAAAGCTTGCGCATGCCGATCGCCTCGACCTTGTTGACGGGCACGCGCAGGGTCATGCGTTCCTTCTCGAAGCGCAGCACATAGAGCTGCAGCTTCATGCCCGCGATTTCCTCGTTCTGCAGTTCCACCACACGGCCGACGCCGTGCTTGGGATAGACCACGTAATCCCCAACATCGAAGGCAAGTGCCTTGGTTGCCATTGCTTATCCTTTCGGCGCAGCAGGGACGAGAGCATAGCGGGGCGGACGCGCCCCCGGACAGCATTCCGGGCCCTTTGGGGGAGAGGTCCGGCAAACGACCGTCTTTTCAAACGCGGTCTAAAAGCACTGCGATCCGTTTGCCGTCTGTCCTGCTTTTGCGTGTTGTTGGCGCCTGGCGGATTGTCCCGCCGGGCGCTTGCACAGCTATATAGCAGCTCTGTCACAAAAATGCCAGAGGCAAGGGCCGAAATGCCACGCCAAAATGGCGTCGACGCCTGATTTCGGCGGGCGGCGGACCGCCCCGGTAGGATCAGTCGCCTTCGCCGGGTTCGGCCGAGAAGTACTTGTCGTACTTGCCCTCTTCGCCCTTGTGGTCGTCGGCGTCAGCCGGCGCGTCCTTCTTGGTGGTGATGTTGGGCCACTCGGCCGAGAACTTGGTGTTGAGCTCAAGCCACTGCTCGAGGCCGCTCTCGGTATCGGGCAGAATCGCCTCGGCCGGGCATTCGGGCTCGCACACGCCGCAGTCGATGCATTCGCTGGGGTTGATCACCAGCATGTTCTCGCCCTCGTAGAAGCAGTCCACCGGGCAAACCTCGACGCAATCCATGAACTTGCAGCGAATGCAGGCTTCGGTAACGACATAGGTCATGGCAGTGGCAACCCCTCAGGTTCGGTTTCCGGACGTGCTAGAGTGGCGCCCCCTGTTGCGTCAAGCACCTCATAACAACCCCTAGCTTCTTCGGGAGGACCGCGCCGCCTCGGAAGGCTGGCAAGGGTGATGACCCGGACCCCCGAACGCAGCGGCAGGACCAGCACATCACCGCAGCGCACTACCGTGCTGGCACGCTCGATCCGGCGCCCGTTGAGGCGAATGTGCCCCTCCGCCACCCAGTCCTGCGCCAGGCTGCGCGAGCCGGCGAAACGCAGAAACCAGAGCAGTTTGTCGATCCGCAGCGATTCCGCAGCCAGGTTCTGACCCGAGGCCATCAGCGGATGAGCTCTGCCAGCGCGGCAAAAGCGCCGGTGGGCGATAGAGGGGAAGCCGGCTCGACCTTGGCAGGAGCGCCGCGCGGAGGGCGCCAGTCCCACATCGGGGGCGCGGGCGGGCCATGCGCCGCTTCGGCGAGGCTGCGTGCCATGTGAACGCGAAAGCCTGCGGCACGCAGCAAAGCGGCATAGCCTGCGGTCGCGAGGCCCATTGACCGGGCGAGCGCAGGATCGAGCACATAGCGCCTTCCGGCGGCGGCAATGCGACGGCGGTGCGCTGTCTGAAGCAGCTTTTCGGCAAGATCGACGCGGATTGCCTGCGCAGCGGCACGGCGATAGCCAGCGGGCGGCGCCTTGGCCGCAACGACTGGCGGCATGCTCTCTGGGGGCGCGGCAAGTGCTTGGCCGCGCAGGGCGGCCAGTTGGCACCACAGCGCGAGCGGTAACGGCCGAAGCGCCGCCGGCACAAAAAGATCAAGCGCGCCGACCCGCACACCCAGCCGCCGCAACGCGTCGCGCTGGCGCGAATCAAGGCGGTCGAGCCCGGCATCCTCGCGCGCCAGAACCCCTCCGCTGGCGACGAGCCGCAGCAGGAGGGCGCGAAGATCGGGGCCGGATTCGGCAGCGCGTGCGGCTTGGGCAAGGCGGCATAGCGGGCCGAGGTCGGTCATGATGCGCCGGCCTAGCCAGCCCTCGACCGCCCCGATCACCGCAGCGCGCTGGCGTGTCGGCAGCAGGCCGAGTGCGGGATCGAGCCGCAGACGGGGCTCAAGCAGGGTTTTGCCCGGCTCCAGCCGCGCGATGGGAAGCCTTTCCCACAAGAGCGCGGCGCCATCGAGCGCAAGGCCGGCAGGTTCGGCTGCGGCGGCGGCCAGAGCATCGGCGCGCGCAGCGAGAAGTGCGGGCAGGTGCCGTTCAGCCGCGGCCAGGAGCAGCTTGCGGTCAGCCGCGCGGGCGAGGGGATCGACGACGAAGCGGAAGCCTTCGAGGTGGCCGATGGGCTCATCATCGACCAGCACCGCACCGGCCTCGCTCACCCGCACCGGGAGCAGGCCGGCATCGGCCCCCGCCTTGCGCATCAGCACGGTGGTGCGGCGGTTGACGAAACGTTCGGTAAGGCGACTGTGCAGCGCATCGGAAAGCCTGGTTTCGACGGCTCGGGCGCGGGCCGCCATTTCCTCGCGCGCCAGGACCCAGTCGGGGCGCTGGGTAATATAGGCCCAGCTGCGCACGGCGGCGATGCGACCTTGCAAGGTATCGATATCGCCCGAAGGATTGTCCTGCTGGGCAATGGCCTGCGCGACATAGTCGGCGCCAAGGTAGCCGTGGCGCAAGTCCTGCCACAGGCGGGCAACGAAGCGCGAGTGGGTTTCCGGGCCCTGCTGGCGGAAATCGGGAAGCGAGCAGACCTGCCAGAAGCGCTGTACCAAGGCGCGGCCGCGCACGGTGCCCGCGACATCGGGTTCGTCGGCAAGTCGTTTGAGCACGGCGAGGTCAATGGCGGGCGGGGCGCTGGCAAGTTCGGCCCTTGGGGGCGGGGATTCGAGATCCTCGATCAGCGTGGCTAGGCTGTCGAACCGGGGTTCCGACTCACGCCAGAACAGGCGGGTGAGCGGCGGGAAGCGGTGCTCCTCGATCGCGTAGACTTCCTCGTCCGCGAATTCGGGATCGTGGCCCCCCATGCCCGCAAGTGTGCCGAAAGTGCCGTCCTTGTGGTGCCGGCCGGCGCGTCCAGCGATCTGGGCCATTTCCGCTGTGGTCAGGCGGCGTTGGCGGTGGCCGTCATACTTGGAGAGGCCAGCGAAGGCGACGTGGCTGACGTCGAGGTTGAGGCCCATGCCGATGGCGTCGGTGGCGACGAGGTAATCGACCTCACCAGCCTGGTACATCGCGACCTGGGCATTGCGTGTCTGCGGGCTGAGCGCGCCCATGACGACCGCCGCGCCGCCCCGGAAGCGGCGCAGCATTTCGGCCATGGCGTAGACCTGCTCGGCGGAGAAGGCGACGATGGCGCTGCGGGGCGGGATGCGGCTGAGCTTCTTCGCGCCGACGTGGCTCAATTTGGAGAAGCGCGGGCGGCTGACGACCTCGACGCCGGGCACCAGCGCGCGGACCATCGGCTCGATCGTGGCGGAGCCGAGCAGCATGGTCTCCTCGCGGCCGCGGGTGTGGAGCAGGCGGTCGGTGAAGACGTGGCCGCGCTCCGGATCGGCGGCGAGCTGAGCCTCGTCGAGCGCGACGAAGGCGAGATCGGGCCTGCTGGGCATCGCCTCCACCGTGCAGAGATGCCAGCGCGCATTGGGCGGCTCGATGCGTTCCTCGCCCGTGATCAGCGCGACGTTGCTCTCGCCCTTGATCTTGCAGACGCGGTCATAAACCTCGCGCGCGAGGAGGCGCAGCGGAAAGCCGATCGCGCCGGATGAATGGGCGCAGAGCCGTTCGATCGCGAGGTGGGTCTTGCCCGTGTTGGTCGGGCCGAGCACGGCCTTGACCGACCGATCCTGTCGGTCGCCGCTTCCACGCGCGAGGAGGTGGCTGGCCATGCCTGCGAATGTGCCGAGGGGCCGCTCGCAGTGCAAGCGGCCTTTGGGGTGTTATCCAGAGAGGGCTTCGGCAACAGGCACACCCCCGGCCCCACTCACTCCTTCGACAAGCTCAGGATGAGCGGGGAGTCAGGCGTCAGCCCTCAGCCGTCGTAGTCGGCACCGAGCGAGGTGTTGCGCACCGGAGCCGCGGCAGTGATGCGCAGCGCTTCGGCCGACTGCGAGAGCGAGCCGATCTCGTCGACCTGATCGTCGTCGTCGGGCAGCACGCGCTGCAGCGACTGGATGAGGTTTTCCTTGAGCACGACCGGGCGCACAGTGCCTTCCGCGATCTCGCGCAGCGCAACGACGGGGTTCTTGTCGCGGTCGCGATCGACGGTCAGTTCCGAGCCGCCCGAGATGGCGCGCGCGCGCTCTGCAGCGAGCAGCACGAGATCGAAGCGGTTGGGGATCTTGTCGACGCAATCTTCGACGGTAACGCGCGCCATGGGGCACTCCGTGTAAAACAGGAATGGAGGGAAGAGCGGCGAGCTAGGGCGGGGCGGCCCGAAAGTCAAGAAAATGCGGTGTTCGCGAATCCCCAGCCTGCTCACTCGTCGCCGTAGTCGTAAGCCATGTGATCGGGGGCGAGGTCGCTGAAGCGGGTGATCCGGGCCTCGAACTTCATCCGGACCTTACCGGTCGAGCCGTGGCGTTGCTTGGCGACGATCAGCTCGGCGAGACCAAACACGCGCTCCATTTCCGCCTGCCAGGCGGCGTGGGCTTCCTGCACCTTGGCGTCGTCGGAGCCCTGAGGGACCTTGGGCTCGCGCGCCATGACGTAATAATCCTCGCGGAACACGAACCAGACCATGTCCGCGTCCTGTTCGATCGAGCCCGATTCGCGCAGGTCAGACAGCATCGGGCGCTTGTCGTCGCGCTGCTCGACCGCGCGGCTGAGCTGCGATAGCGCGATGACCGGGACGGCAAGTTCCTTGGCAAGCGTCTTGAGGCCGCGGCTGATCTCCGAAATCTCGTTGACGCGGTTGTCACTGGCGCGGCCCGAACCCTGCAGCAGCTGGAGATAGTCGACCACGATGAGGCCGATATCGTGCCGCCGCTTGAGGCGCCGTGCGCGGGTGCGAAGCGCGCCGATGGAAAGCGCGGGCGTATCGTCGATATAGAGCGGCAGTTCGGCGAGGCGCTGGCTGGCGAAGGAGAGCTGCTGGAAATCCTCGCGGCTGATGCGGCCCATGCGCAGGGCCTCGGAACTGATGCCCGATTGTTCAGCGAGGATACGCGTGGCGAGCTGGTCCGCGCTCATTTCGAGGCTGAAGAAGGCGACTCCGGCGCCGACCGAGTCCTTTGCGGTAATTCCGTCCGCCAGATCGCGCCGCAGCCGGTCGGCGGCGTTGAAGGCGATATTGGTGGCGAGCGAGGTCTTGCCCATGCCCGGGCGGCCGGCGAGGATGATGAGGTCGCTGTCGTGGAGCCCGCCGATCTTCTCGTTGAGCGAGGTGAGCCCGGTGGTCTTGCCCGAGATATGGCCGCCCGAAAGCAGGGCCTTTTCGATCATCTCGAGCGAAACGCGCGTCGCGCTGCCGAAGCTCTGTGCCTCGCTTCCGGTCTGCGCACCTTCGGCCACGGCATAGAGCGCGGCTTCGGCTTGCTCGATCTGCTTGAGCGGCGCGACGGCCTCGCTCGTATCCATCGCGCCGGTGACGAGATTGCGCCCGACGGTGATGAGTTCACGAAGCAGGGCCAGATCGTAGATCTGCTCGGCAAGCTCGCGTGGCGCGAGCAGGCCTTGTCCGTCGGCAGTAAGGCGCGCGAGATAAGCGGTGCCGCCGAGTTCCCTGAGTCCCTCGTCAGCCTCGAAATAGGGCTTGAGCGTGACCGGCGTGACCACGGCCTTGCGGTCGATCAGCGCGAGTACCCGCTCGAACACCCGGCCGTGGACGGGCGCGAAGAAATGTTCGGGCCTGAGCGGGGTGGTCAGTTCCTCAAGGATGCGGTTGTCGATCAGCACCGCGCCGAGGAACGCGGCTTCGGCCTCCACGTTGGCCGGGAGGGCTGCGCCTGATGAGCCGGGCTGCTCGGGTTCGCGCAAAGGGATGGGCTGGACTGCGGACATAGCTTGCTTGTGACGGAGCGCAGCCCGCGCGGCAAGCGGCGCACATGCAACGGTGCCTGTGGATAGCGGGGAGCGATCAGCGATACCCCGCGCAAATGGCTTGCCGCCGCCGAAACCGTCTGCAAGACACTGGCCGTCATGGCCGACCCGCGCATTTCGCATATCGAGCTCGACGAAGCGACGATCGTGTGGCGCAATGCCGATATCGAGCAGGAACGCCGCATCGCGATCTTCGATCTGATCGAGGAGAACACGTTCCGCCCGGTGCGCGCGGCGACGGCCGGCTATGAAGGCCCCTATCGCTTGCGGCTTTCGGTGGATGACGGGCGACTGGCGCTGGCGATTTCGGCAGACGACGGCAGTCCGCTCGAGACGATCGTGCTGGGGCTCGGCCGGTTCCGCCGCCCGATCCGCGATTACTTCGCGATCTGCGATTCGTATTATCAGGCGATCCGCCGGGCGACCGCCCAGGAGATCGAGACGATCGACATGGCCCGGCGCGGCGTTCACAACGAAGCGGCGGAACTGCTGCTCGAGCGGCTGGAGGGCAAGATCGAAACTGATTTTGCCACCGCGCGGCGGCTGTTCACCCTGATCTGCGTGCTGCATATCAGGGGATGAACGGTTACCGAGGCGACCCAGCTTGAACAATCCGCGAAAACCTGCGCGCCGGCGCGTGTGGCTGATCGCGGGCGTGCTGCTGCTTGCGCTCGCAGCAGGCTTTGGCTGGCTGGAGGCTCGGCGCTGGGAGCCCGATCGCGCAAGCTTCCCGGTGCAGGGCGCGTGGCTGGCAGCGCAGGACGGCCCGGTCGAATGGCCCATGCTCAAGGCGCACGGGGCCGATTTTGTTTATCTGACGGCGAGCGAGGGCGCCGGACGGCGTGATGCGGCTTTCACGGCGGCGCTTGAAGCGGCCCGGGCGCAGGGGCTGCAGGCGGGCGCGGTGCATGTCTATGACCTGTGTGCACCGGCCGATGAGCAGGCTGCCAATTTCGTCACCGTGGTGCCGCGCGACCGCACCTTGCTACCGCCTGCCGTGGCGCTCGATATCGATTCGCGCTCCTGCCCGGAACCGCCGGGCGAGGCGGCGATGCAGAGCGAGCTGACCACGTTCCTCAACCAGATCGAGAAGCACACCGAACGGCCGGCAATCCTGATGATCGCCCGCAGCTTTGAAAGCCGGTACCACCTCGCGGCGCGAGTCGGCCGCAATCTCTGGCTGGCGCAAGACTTCTTCGAGCCCGCCTATGCCGGGAGGCCCTGGGTGATGTGGACTGCTACGACGCGGCTGCGCATCGACGGCCTCGCGGGACCGGTGCGCTGGGTGGCGGTGCATCAATGAGTGGGCTGGACGACATTGATATCGTGCGGCTCGTACAGGCGGCGCTGACGTCCTCGACCCTTGCCTATGCGCCCTACTCGGGGTTTCACGTCGGCGCGGCGCTGCTCTTTGCCGATGGCGCGGTAGTCAGCGCGGCCAATGTCGAGAACGCGAGCTACGGCCTCTCGCTTTGTGCCGAGGCCAATGCCGTCGCCAAGGCCATGAACGAGGGCCGGCGCAGCGGACTGATCGCGCTGGCGGTGGTCGGCGGCAAGCCGGACGCTGACGGCGAGGTGGCACCTGGCCCGGAACCGGTCATGCCCTGCGGGCGTTGCCGGCAGATGCTTCATGAACTGGCGGCGCTTGGCGTTACCGATCCCGAGGTGATCACGGTCGCGCGGGGCAGCTTGCTGCGGATGCCGCTCTCGGCCCTCTTGCCCCACGCGTTCGGACCGGCCAATCTGGCCTGAACGCTTTCCTTCCGATTCAACCCAACCGGAGTGCCGATTTGGCCATTCAATCCGACAAGTGGATCCGCACGCAGGCCATCGAGCACGGCATGATCGAGCCGTTCGTGGAGAGCCAGCGCCGCGAGGGCTGCATTTCCTATGGCCTCTCTTCCTACGGCTACGACGCGCGGGTGGCCGACGAGTTCAAGATCTTCACCAACATCGATTCGTCGGTGGTGGATCCGAAGAATTTCGATTCCAACTCGTTCGTCGACCGCAAGACCGACGTCTGCGTGATCCCGCCCAATTCCTTCGCGCTGGCCCGCACGGTGGAATATTTCCGCGTGCCGCGTGATGTGCTCGTCATCTGTCTGGGCAAGTCGACCTACGCACGCTGCGGCATCATTGTGAACGTCACCCCGCTCGAGCCCGGCTGGGAAGGCCATGTTACGCTGGAGTTTTCCAACACCACCCCCCTCCCCGCCAAAATCTATGCCAACGAGGGGGCGTGCCAGTTCCTGTTCCTGCAAGGGAACGAGCCCTGTGAGGTGAGCTATGCCGACCGCGCAGGCAAATACATGGGCCAGCGCGGGGTGACACTTCCTCGGCTCTGATAATCACTTTGAAAACACAAGAACAACGGGAGAGAGCAATGGCAACGAACAAGGCCGAACGGCCCTTCGACATCATCGTCTATGGCGCGACCGGCTACACCGGGCGGCTTGTGGCCGAGTACCTCGCGCACCACTACGGCACCGATGGCCCGCGATGGGCCATGGCCGGGCGCAGCGCGGAAAAGCTCGCCGAAGTGCGCGACTTGATCGGTGCGCCGGCCGATACACCGCTGGTCGTTGCTGATTCGAACGATCCCGCCAGCCTTGCCGCGATGGCGGAGCAGACCCGCGTCGTGGTCACGACGGTGGGGCCCTATCAGCTCTATGGCGAGCCGGTGCTGCGTGCCTGCGTCGCGGCGGGAACGGACTATGCCGACCTTTGCGGCGAGCCAGTCTGGATGCGCCAGATGGTCGATGCCCTGCATGAGCAGGCGCAGGCAACCGGTGCGCGGGTCGCGTTCTCCTCGGGCTTCGATTCGATTCCCTTCGATCTGGGCGTCTTCATGCTGCAGCTGGAAGCCAAGGCGCGTTTCGGGGCGCCGGTGCCCCGGGTGAAGTGCCGCGTGCGCGCGATGCAGGGCGGTTTTTCGGGCGGCACGGCAGCGAGCCTTGGCGCGACGCTCAAGGCCCTCGGCGCTAATCCGGCGCTGATCCCGATCATGACGAGCCCCTTCGGCCTTACCCCCGACTTCGAGGGTCCGGAGCAGCCGGCAGGCGACAAGCCGTTCCTCGACGAGGCGACCGGGAGCTGGGCGGCGCCGTTCATCATGGCGGTGATCAACACCAAGAACGTCCACCGCACCAACCTCCTGCGCGGCCATCCCTATGGCGCCGACTTTGTCTATGACGAGATGATGCTGACCGGGCCGGGTGAGCAGGGCCAGGCGATTGCCGAGCATATCGCCCGAACGCCGATGATCGGCGGGCCAAACGATCCCGCGCCCGGTGAGGGGCCGAGCGCGGATGAGCGCCTCAACGGGTATTACGACGTGCTCTTCGTGGGTGAGTTGCCCGATGGCCGCACCATCCGCTATGGCGTCAAGGGACGCTACGATCCGGGCTATGGCTCGACCAGCCGGATGCTTGCGGAAACGGGGATCGCGCTGCTGTCCTGCGAGGCTCCGGGCGCTGTCGCGACGCCGGGCGCGTTGCTTGGCGAAGCGCTGGTCGAGCGGCTGCGCGACCACGCCGAAATCAGCTTCGCGGTGGAGGAATAAGGCGGTCTAGCGGCGCGGCGGGGTCTGCCGCAGCGCCGCGACGCAGGCTGCCCTGTCCACGTCGCGCCCGTCGCCCCGCCGCGCATCGACATAAGTCGCGGCAGGGCGGCCGCCGCCTTCGGTTGGATAGAGATAAGCGTCTAGCACGCAGGGTGCGCCGCTCCATTGCAGCTTGCGCACATCGCCATCGCGCACATCAAGCCGGGGCGGGCCGAACTGGCGGGTGAGTGCATCGGCATCGGCGCCGATCACGCCTTCAAGCCCGGGCAAGACCTGAAGGTGCGGTTTGGGGCGCTGTGTCTGGATCGCGGCGGGCGGCGCGGGGCGGACGAGCTTCGGCGGAGGCGGTGCCGGAAGCGGCCGCGCGGGTTCCGGCCCGCTGGCGCAGGCCGCGAGCGCGAGCAGCCCGGGCAGGGCGAGGAGGAAGCGTCCGTTCATCGCACCGGCACATTGCCGCTGCGCCCCCGGCTGTCAACGCCGGGCCTTTTCGCCGCAGCGCAGCATTGCACCGGGACACCGCGCCCGCTACGGCCTCGCGGCAATCCCTTGCCTGTCTGGAGTTTCGACATGAGCCCTACGCCTGCCAGCCTTGACGTCATCGCCATCGGCAACGCCATCGTCGATGTGATGGCCCCGGCCTCCGAGGAGGACGTGGCGCGGCTGGGTCTCGCCAAGGGCGGAATGACCTTGATCGACACTGCACGCGCGCACGAGCTCTACGAGGCGATGGGCCCGGCGCGGGAAATTTCGGGCGGCTCGGCGGCGAACACTTTGGCAGGCCTTGCGGCGCTGGGCGCCAAGTGCGCGTTCATCGGCCAGGTGGCCGACGACCAGCTTGGCGAGGTCTTCGCGCACGATATCCGTGCGGGCGGGATCGCTTTTGCCACTCCCGCACGCGGTGAGGACCCGGCCACCGCGCGCTGCCTGATCTTCGTCACGCCAGATGGCCAGCGCACGATGAACACCTACCTCGGCGCCTCGCAGTTCCTGCCCGCCACCGCGCTCGACGAGAGCGTGATCGCCTCGGCTGCGGTGCTCTATCTCGAGGGTTACTTGTGGGATCCCGAAGAACCGCGCCAAGCGATGCGCCGCGCGATCTCGGCCGCTCGGGATGCGGGCCGGCAAGTCGCCTTCACGCTGTCGGACGGCTTTGTCATCGCGCGCCACGGCGATGATTTCCGCGCGCTGATCGAGGCGGGCGAGATCGACATCCTCTTTGCCAACGAGCACGAGCTGGCGGCGCTGACCGGCGAGGAAGACTTCCACGCCGGTATCGCGCAGCTGGCACCCAAGGTGCCGGTGCTGGTCGTGACCCGCAGCGAGAATGGCGCGCATGCCGTGGCGCATGGCGAGCATGTTTCCGTGCCGGCCGAGCCGGTCGAGCGCGTGGTGGACACCACCGGTGCGGGCGATCTTTTCGCCGCCGGGTTCCTCTTCGGGCATGTCCGGGGCAAGAGCCTTGCCGATTGTCTGCGCCTCGGCGCGATCTGCGCGGCCGAGGTCATCTCGCACTACGGTGCGCGGCCGGAAGCGGACCTTGCCGAGCTCATGACCGCACGGCTGGGCTGAAACTCAGCCCGCGCGGCGCACTTCCATGAAGGCGGTCTTCTCGGCGACGAAGTTCAGCGGAGTGAGCACGAGCCCGGTGCCCGCGATCCGTCCGGCGAGTTCTGCCTGATCGTCAGGGTCCTGCCGCGCGTCGCCGAAGCGGGCAAGATCGAGGATGGTGCGGCTGAACCGGTGCATCAGCGCGATCATCGCGTCGTACGTCTCTTCGGGCCAGGTGGCAGCGACATTGGTGAAGAGCAGCGTCGCACCTGCAGGCTCGTACGCGGGATCGAGGCCCTCAGGGAAACGCGCCGGACAGATCGTGTAGCGCGCTTCGGGCGCTACACGCAGGCGCAGTGCTTCGGCAGCGGCATGGCGGCGCGGATCGCCTTCGAAGCCCAGCACCTCGCTGCCCTGCAGCGCGAGCGCGGCGCTCAGTTGGCCAATGCCTATGCCGGCGTGGACCACGCGCCCCTCGCCTTGCAGCAGGACCAGCAGTTCGCGGTCATAGCGGCTGAAGATGCGCCCTGTTTCGAGTTTGCGCAGGTAGAAGTTGGCAAGGCCTCCCTCCTCCGGCCCCATTGCGGCGAGACGTTCGGCAAGGAAGGTGCGGATCTCGGCCTCGCAGGCGGCCACTGCAGTCTTATCCACCCGCAATAATCTCCTCGCGCACTTCGCTGGCTGTGCGCATCGCCACGCTAAGGCCGGCCCGCTCCGCGCCCTCGATCACCGTTTCGAGCATGGTGCGCACCGCTTGCTGCTCATGCGGGAAGACCATGTCCTCGTGCGTTCCGTGGGCCGGGCTCATCGAATGGGCGTAAGTGCCAAGGTACAAGGTATCGCCGAGGTGGACGGCCTTGCTGGCGAGTTCGGCGGCCCAGTCCGCCGGATCATCACGGCGCAGCCTGACGGGCAGGCTGGTATAGTCGAGCGAATGCGCATCGCGGCCGCCTGCGGCCGACCACACGAACAGGCGCTCTGCCGAACGGGCCGCGCCCGCGCCCCAGGCCGGAATGGGGTCGGCCTCGGGCAGGTCATAGGCCTTGCTGCCCTGCACCGGATGGACGAGCGCAGGGGCTTTGTAGCCAGGCAGGCAGAACACGTCGTGCGGTTCGCCGAGGAACGTGAAGTCACCGGTGCAGCCGTGGCGGTGCAGGATCGCCAGCTCGTCGCGCACATTGCAGACCCGCGGGTCGGACGCGGCGAGTGCCCAGTTTCCGTGGATATAGAGCCACTTGTCGAAGGCAAGACCGGTCTCGGTGCGCGCCGCCTCCAGCGAAAGCGCGATCAGCAGTTCGAACCGCGCCGAATCGGCCTCGTCCCCGCAGCTGTCGAGATGGTCGGCCCAGCGCGCGGTGCGCGAATATCGCGTGTTGCGGGTCACCCGTTCGTGATGGATGTGCAGCTGGATCTCGTGCCCGGCGTCGACCAATGCGCGCATCGCAGGCGTGGTGACATCAAGATCGACCGGGCGCAGCGGCACGAAGCCGAGCGGATCGCCCTCGACAAAGCGTCCGCCCTTGCGCGGCGCATCGATCGGCTTGACGTGTGGGCGATAAAACAACGTGAGCCGCTGCGCATGGGGCAGCGCGGCGGTCACGTCGGCAAAGCGGGCGATCAGTTCGGCATTTTCGGGGCCGATGGTGCGCGGATTGTTGCGCCACGGTTCGAAATGGTCGCAGTGGAACATGACCAGGCGCCGCGCGCCGCGCTGGCGGAACACCTCGGTCGCCGAGCCGGGGCGACTTGCCTGTTCGCGCGACCGCGCTGCTAACATCAGCCGCGCCCCGCCCATCGCTCCGATATCGCTGCGCCAGAAGCCGTCGTCATAGCGGATCTCGTACAGCGCGCGATAAGCACGGTGGATGGCCGCGACGAGGGTCGGCTCGCACGCAGTCACATTGAGCACCCGGCCGCCTTGCGCGACGAGATCGCCTTCCGCCGTGCGCGCCGTGCCGGCGTGGAACACCCGCACGCCGTGCGCCTCAGCCTGGGCAATGCCGGTGATCCGCCCGCCGCGCACCGGATCGGCGGGATAGCCTTTCGCGGCGACGACCACCGTCACCGCATTGCCTTCGGCAAAGCGCGGCGCCGGTGTTTCAGCCAGCCGTCCGCGCGCGCAGTCATGGAGGATTTCGACAAGATCACTGTCCAGCCGGGCCATCAGGACCTGGCATTCGGGATCGCCGAAGCGGCAGTTGTATTCGATCAGCTTGGGGCCATCGGCGGTAAGCATGAGCCCGGCAAAGAGCACGCCGGTGTAGGGCATGCCCTCCGCCGCCATGGCCCGGACCGTGGGAGCTATGATCCGTTCGAGGGCCGCAGCCTCGTCTTCCGGTGTGAGCACGGGCGTCGGGCTGTAGGCGCCCATGCCGCCGGTGTTGGGCCCGGTATTGCCATCGCCCACCCGCTTGTGATCCTGCGCCGAGCCGAAGGGCATGAGCGTGGCGCCGTCGGTCAGCACAAACAGGCTCACCTCGTCGCCTTCGAGGAACTCCTCGATCACCACTTCCGCCCCGGCGCCGCCGAAAGCGCCGCCGAACATGTCGTCGATCGTGGCGGCGGCTTCTTCGGCTGTCTGCGCAATGACCACGCCCTTGCCCGCAGCTAGCCCATCGGCCTTGATAACCACGGGGAGCGAGAAGCCGGCCAGCGCGGCATGGGCCTGCGCCGCGCCGGTGCAGCGGACATACCCGGCGGTGGGAATGCCGGCGCGGGTGCAAAGGTCCTTGGTGAAGCCCTTGGACCCTTCAAGCTGCGCGGCCGCCTTGCTTGGCCCGAACACGGCTATGCCCGCCGCGCGCAGCGAATCGGCAAGGCCATCGACCAGCGGGGCTTCGGGGCCGATCACAACAAGATCGATGCTCTGCTGCGCGCAGAAGGCGGCGACAGCGGCATGATCGGTAACAACGAGCGCGGTACAAGCGCCTGCGGCCTCGCCGCCAAGCCGGCTATTGTGATCGGCGATCACCTCGGCGATGCCCGGATTGCCGGGCGAAGCCCACAAGCTCGTGCACAGCGGCGATTGCGCGAGCTTCCACGCCAGCGCATGTTCGCGCCCGCCCGAGCCGAGCAACAGGATATTCATGCCAGAGACGCCGCCTTACCGTGATGATCAGAGTGACGGGCTGTTAGCGGTCCAGACCGCAGGGGACAACGCCCCCGCGCTTTCGATCAGCGAGATTTCCGCGCTGCTCAAGCGCACGGTGGAGGACCGTTTCGGCTTCGTGCGCGTGCGTGGCGAACTTTCGGGCGTGAAACGTGCGGCTTCGGGTCACCTCTACCTCAGCCTCAAGGACGAAAACGCAAGGCTCGACGGGGTGATGTGGCGCGGCGGGGCGCAGCGGCTGGGCTTTGTGCCCGAAGACGGCGTCGAGGTGATCGCCACCGGGAAACTCACCACCTATCCCGGCCGTTCGAACTACCAGATCGTGATCGAGCGCATGGAAATCGCCGGCGAAGGCGCGCTGCTGGCACTGCTCGCCAAGACCAAGGCGCGGCTCGAGGCCGAAGGGCTGTTCGCGCCCGCCCGCAAGCGGCCCCTTCCTTATCTGCCGCGCGTGATCGGCGTTGTCACCTCGCCCACCGGCGCGGTGATCCGCGATATCCTGCACCGCTTGCGCGACCGATTCCCGACCCATGTCGTGGTCTGGCCGGTGCTGGTGCAGGGGCCGGGTGCAGCCGCGCAGATCGCGGCGGCGGTGCGCGGCTTTTCGGCACTGGAGCCAGCCGGCGCGGTGCCACGGCCCGACCTTGTCATCGTGGCACGCGGCGGGGGTTCGATCGAGGACCTGTGGTGCTTCAACGACGAGGACGTGGTGCGCGCCATTGCCGCATCGAGCATCCCGACGATCAGCGCGGTGGGGCACGAGACCGACACCACGCTCGCTGATTTCGCTGCCGACGTGCGCGCGCCGACACCCACGGCCGCTGCCGAAATCGCGGTGCCTGTGCGCGGCGAGCTGGTGGCTGGGCTGGCCGATCTTCACGCCCGGCAGCAACGTGCCGTGGTGCGGCTCGTGGGCCTTTCGCGCGAGCGGCTTGAGCAGCGCGCGCGGCGGCTGCCCGCGCCGCAGGCCTTGCTTGAGGGTCAGGCACAGCGGCTCGACGACCTCGGCGACCGGCTGCGACGCGCGTTGGGGCATCGCACCGGGCTGGCTGCCGCCGCGCTGGCGCAGCGCGCCGCTGGACTGCGACCGGCGGTGCTTGGCGCGCGGCTGCAGCAGGGCAGCGAACGCCTTGCCGCGCAGCGGCTGCGACCGTCGCTTGTCCTGCAGCGAATCGAGGCGGCGCGGGCTCAGGTCGGCGCGCTCGACCGTGTGCGACGCTCGCTCGATCCCAAAGCGCCGCTGGCGCGCGGCTATGTTTTGGTGACCGATGCGAGCGGGCAACTTGTCCGTTCGCGCGTGGTGGCTGCCGGGCATGGGCTGCTGCATCTTGAGTTTGCGGACGGCGTGCTTGATGTGGCGCCCGGTGCTGCGCCCGCACCCGCCTCGCCGGCCAGGCCTGCGACGAAGCCCCGCGTTGCCCCGCCGGGCGATGCGCAACCCAAATTGCTTTGAGGCGCGCGAGGTATTAGATTGCTCTCATGCTTATGAACCCCGCCAACCGCCTCGCGCGCCTTCATTACCTGCCCAGCCATTTCCGCCAGATCGGCGCGGGCGATCATGTCCTGTGCGCGGTCAGCGGCGCCCGCATCGGGCTCGACCTGCTGCGCTACTGGAGCGTCGAGCGGCAGGAAGCCTACGCCAGCGCCGAAATCGCGACGCGCCGTCTGCTCGGACAGGGATGACGCACCCCGGGCGCGCCCGACCGGGGATGACGCCCACAGGCGCCGTGCTGCGCGGTGCGTTCTCGGCGATCGCGGTGCTGGGCGCGTGCGGCGCAAGCCAGGGCCCGGCGGCCACTCCGCCGCCCGCACCCGCCGCTGCGACCCCGGCTCAAGCCCCGAAAACTGAACTGCCAGCCGAACCTGCGCCGGTGGCCGGCGCGATCGCAGGCGTGCAATATCAGGCCAAGCTCACCCAGGGCGGCTGGCTGCGCGGCAAGGCCCCGGCGGGCACCCGCGCGGTTACGCTCGGCGGCACCGCGCTGGCGCTGGCCGCAGATGGCGCTTTCTTCGCCGCGTTCGACCGGGACGCACCGGCAAGCCTCAGTCTGGCGACGACCGGCGCGGACGGCCTTGGCCTTTCGCTGCCGCTGGCCATCGCGCCGCGCAGCTGGCGCATCGAATCGATCGATGTGGCAAAGCGCCCGGGCAAGCTCCCCGATGCGGCGTTTCGCGAACGGCGCGCGGGCGAGCTCGCGCGGATCGGTGCGGCCCGGACCAGAGACAGTCAGACCGCCGGGTGGCGCCAGACGATGGTCTGGCCGGCCACGGGGCGAATCTCCGGTGAATTCGGCGCGCAGCGCATCTATCGCGGCGAGCCCGGCGCCTATCACGCCGGGATCGATCTCGCCGCACCCGCAGGGGCCGAGATCCGCGCACCTGCCGACGGCGTCGTCACCCTTGCCGCAACCGGTGAACCCTTCACGCTCGAGGGGCATCTGCTGATCGTCGACCATGGCATGGGGCTGACGTCCGCGTTTCTCCATTGCTCCGATCTGGTGGTGCATGAAGGTGACAGCGTGGTTCAGGGACAGGTGCTTGGACACGTCGGGATGACAGGCCGCGCCACCGGCCCGCATCTTCATTGGGCGCTTACCTGGCGCGGCCGCCGCCTCGATCCGCGGCTCTTTGTGATTGCCGAACGCTGATTTTTCGGGCGCGCGCACGTTTCTTGCCGGGAATGCACCCTACCTTCGCAAAAAATTGTTCGAGAACCAATTCGGATGTAATTTATGGGCTTGGCTGCGGGTTCACCCGCCTTCCAGACCCGTTGCGCGGCGCCGACAGTGTGTTGCAACACCGCAACATGATAGCGACGTTTTGTCGCCCGAGCGCAGAACGTCCTTCCAACAGCGGCGCGAATTCTACCAATGAGGCCCATCGTCCCTCGAAGGCCGAATGCCATCTGTTGCGCCTGGCGAAGACCGGGCAGGATGCATTGAGGTCAGAGGGACTTCTTCCGGCGGCCTCCGGGATAGAGGCCGCCCATTGAAGGGACTGGACACGTGAAGACCATCAACCTCACCGCGCTCAAGGCCGGTGCCGCTCCGCTTGCGGTCGCACTTGCACTCGTTTCGGCTCCCGCCTTCGCGCAGCAGGCCGCTCCGCAGGCCGACGCTGCTGCCGAAGCCGAGCCGCAGGCGATCATCGTTACCGGCAGCCTGATCCGCAATCCGAACCTGGTTCAGGCCACGCCGGTCAACGTGACCACGGCCGACCAGATCGCTCTCAAGCAGTCGAACACCGCTGAAGAAGTTCTGCGCCAGGTGCCCGGCATCGTGCCGAACATCGGCTCAGCCGTGAACAACGGCAACGGCGGTTCGTCCTACGTCGACCTTCGCGGTCTCGGCTCGAACCGCAACATCGTGCTGCTCGACGGCCAGCGCATCGTCCCTGCCGACCTTCAGGGCCGCGTCGACCTCAACAACATCCCGCTCGCGCTCATCAGCAGCGTCGATGCGCTGACCGGCGCGGCCGTGACCACCTATGGTGCGGACGCCATCACCGGCGTGGTGAACTTCATCACCAAGAAGGATTTCGCGGGCGTCGATCTCGCCGTGTCGAACCAGATCACCGAGCAGGGTGACGGCAACTACTTCCGCGCCGACGTGACCACCGGCGTCAACTTCGACGACGGCCGCGGCAATGCTGTGCTGAGCCTCGGCTACCAGAAGTCGAACCCCGTCTATCAGGGCGCGCGCGACTTCTCGAACATCCAGCTCGACAGCTTCTCCGGCACCGCCGGCGGTTCGGGCACCACGGCTCCGTCCCGCTTTTCGATCAACGGCGGCAACCGCCAGATCGTTCCCGAGACCGGTTTCCTGAAGACCACGGGTGGTTTCAACGCCTTCAACTTCAACCCGTACAACATCTTCCAGACGCCGTTCCAGCGCTTCAACATCTTCGCCCAGGCGAACTACCAGCTTTCGGACGCTGTTGAAGTCTACACCCGCGGCCTCTACTCGAAGAACACCGTCAAGACGATCATCGCGCCCTCGGGTCTCTTCGCCGAGCGCATGACGATCCCCTTCAGCAACCCCTACCTGCCCGCTGGCGCTGCCGGCCAGTTCTGCGCCGCCAACGGCCTGACCGATGCGGAATGCGTCGCGGCCCGTGCCGCCACCGATCCGACCGATCCCAACTACCGCACCTTCAACACCGTGGTGCGCCGCCGCTTCGTCGAGACCGGCACCCGAAACTCGCAGTACACCACCAACATCTTCGACTATTCGCTCGGCTTCCGCGGCGCGCTGACGAAGACGGTGAACTGGGACGTGCGCGCCAGCTACGGCGAGAGCGACCGTCTGCAGACGATCACCGGCTATGTGCTCAAGTCGCGCGTGCAGGATGCGCTGCTCGCGACCGACAAGAACTCGTGCCTCAGCGGCAACGACGGCTGCGTGCCGATCAACCTGTTCGGCCCCGCCGGTTCGATCACGCCCCAGCAGGCGGCCTACACCCTGTCGCCGTCGACCACAGCGAACAACACCTCGCTGCTGCAGGTTCGCGGCCTGCTCTCAGGTGACTTCGGCCTGACCGTTCCGACCGCGAGCGAGCCGATCGGCTTCGCGCTCGGTTCGGAATATCGCAAGTACAAGGCTGCCCAGGTCTCCGACACCCTGTCGAAGACCCCGGGCGAGCTTGGCGGTGCGGGCGGCGCAGCCCCCGACATCGACGGCGCCTACAGCGTTTGGGAAGGCTACGGCGAACTCGTCGCGCCGCTGATTTCGGACAAGCCCTTCTTCAAGAGCCTGACCGTCGAAGGCGGCGTGCGCTACTCGAAGTACAGCGTCCGCGGCGGCAAGACCACCGAGGCCTGGACCTACAAGTTCGGCGGCAGCTGGGAGCCTGCTGATCAGGTCAAGCTGCGCGGCAACTACTCGCGCGCCGTGCGTGCGCCCAACATCGCCGAGCTGTTCACGCCCAACACCGTGGGCCTGACCAACCTGGCGAAGGACCCCTGCGCCGGTGCGGCGCCGCTGACCAACGCCAACCTCAAGGCAATCTGCCTTGCACAGGGTGCGCCCGCCAACTCGATCGGCCAGATCCTCGATCCGACCGCAGCGCAGGCCAACATCACCACGGGCGGCAACATCAATCTCAACCCGGAAAAGGCCACGACCTACACGGTCGGCGCTGTGATCCAGAGGCTGCCGTTCCTGTCGGGCTTCTCGGCCTCGGTTGACTACTACAACATCAAGGTCACCGATCAGATCGGCACGCCGCTTCCGGGCGACCTTGTGGCCGCCTGCTTCGGCAACATCTCCGCCGCCAGCGCCACTGACCCGGCGTGCACGATCATTCGCCGCGATCCCTCGACGGGTGGCCTCGACGGCAGCCCGGCGACGACGAAGGGCCTGTTCGGCGGTCTCACCAACCAGGGCAAGCTGTTCACCGACGGTATCGACGTGATCCTCAACTATCAGCGCCCGATTGGTGCGGTGAAGTGGTCGATCAACGCGGTTGCGAACTTCACGTTCCACTCGAAGTTCAAGGCGACCCCGACGTCGGTCGATCGTGAATGCGTTGGCTACTACTCGGTGAACTGCTCGTTCACCGGCTCGATCCAGCCGCGTCACACCTGGTCGGTGCAGAACACGTTCAGCCTCAAGAACGTGGACTTGTCCTTCCTGTGGCGCCACCAGTCGAGCGCCAAGCAGGAGCCCCTCGACATCCCCAGCAGCGGCAAGGCTTTTGCCGGTGTGATCCCGGCCGACAGCGGTGCGCTCAGCGGCAAGACCGTGGACTTCGGCAAGATCGCCGCGTTCGACTATCTGGACATCACGACCCGCTTCAACATCGAGCAGTTCACCCTCACCCTCACGGTGCAGAACCTGTTCAACACGAAGCCGCCGATCGTCGGCAACACGATCGGTTCGACCAGCTACGTCAGCGGCAACACCTATCCGTCGTCGTACGACGCGCTGGGCCGCCGTTTCGCGATCGGTGCTCGCGTCAAGTTCTGATCCCACCGGATCGAAACACCAAACCAGGGGCGGGCAGCAATGCTCGCCCCTTTTTTGTGCGCCTGACCGAAGTCTTGACGGAGGCTTCGGTGGACCCGATGGCTGGCGGCCATGGTACAGGACCTTGAAACTGCCGCCCACGCGGCTGCGGCTGCGCTTGGTGCGGGCCGTGGCACCGCGGCGGACTGCACTACGCTGGGCTGGTACCGTGCGGTGTCTGGCGATCATGGCGGAGCAGCGGCGCTGTTCGAGCGGGCGCTGCAGATGAACCCGCGCGAGGTCGAGGCAATGGTGGGCCTTGCCGGGCTGCACCGCGCCGCCGGCCGCCTGCGCGATGCCGCATTGCGATGCGATGCCGCGATCGCCGCCGCACCGGGCTATGCCGAGGCTTGGCTTGAGCGTGCTTACGTCATGGCTGCAGGCGGAGTCATGGACGAGGCAAAGCTCTGCTATGGCGAAGTGCTGAAGCGCGCGCCCGCCAATGCGGCGGCGCATGCCGGACTGGCGGCGCTGGCTGCGCGGGATGGAGAAGCCGAAGCTGGCCGCCGCCATGCCCGTGCCGCGCTCGCAGCCGATCCCGGGCAGACCGCTGCGCTTGCCGCGCTGGCGACAATCGAGCTTGAAGCGGGGGAGGCCCAGGCGGCGCGCGACCTGGTCGAGCCGGCACTAACTCGCATGGATACATCGACACCCGAGCGAATGGAGCTGCTGCATGTGCTCGGCGACGCCTGCAACCGGCTGCGCGATCCTGCCGCAGCCCACGCTGCCTACGTCCGCGCCAAGGCCGACTTTGCCGCGGTCCATGCCGCCACGTTTGCCGGGAGGCCACCGCACAGCGCATTCATCGACGAGGTTACAGCCGGTCTTGCGGAAATGGACGTCCGCAGCTGGCCCCCGGCCTCGCCGCAGCCGGGATCACCGCAGCATCTCTTCGTGCTCGGCTATCCGCGCAGTGGCAACACCTTGCTCGAAAACGTCCTCGCCTCGCTGCCCGGCACCGCTGCCATCGAGGAAATGCCAACCCTGCGCGAGACCGAGCTGGCGTTTCTGGCCGAGCCCGGGGGCCTTTCACGCTTTGCCAGGCTGGAGGATGCAGCCCTGGCGCCCTATCGCTCGGCCTATTGGCAGCGCGTCGGGCAGGCACTCGGCCGCGATCCCGCGGGTGCGACGCTGGTCGACATGGACCCGCTGAAGGCCATCCGCCTTCCGCTGATCGCCCGGCTGTTCCCGGAGGCGCGCGTGCTGCTGGTGCGGCGTGATCCGCGCGATGTGGTGTGGAGCTGCTTTCGCACCAGCTTCGCACTGAGCAATGCGGCCATGGACTTCACTACGCTCGAAGGCGCGGCGCGGCATTACGATGCGTTGATGCGGCTGACCGATGCGGCGCTGGCGAAGCTGCCGCTGGCCGTGCACGAGGTGCCCTATCACCGCATGGTGCAGGACTTTGACACAACCACGCGCGGCATTTGCGCTTTCGCGGGGCTGGATTGGCATGAGGACCTGCGCCGGTTCGACCGCACGGCGCGCGCGCGCGGTGTTTCGACCGCCAGCGCACGGCAGGTGCGGCGCGGGCTGTTTGATGGCACGCGGCAGTGGGAGCCCTACGCCGCGTATCTTGAACCGGTCATGCCGATCCTGCAGCCGTGGATTGAAGAGCTTGGCTACGCCGGCTGAAGCAGGGGATTCGGCGCATCCATCGCAATGCCAGCCTGCCCCGCCACTTGCGCCGCCCAGGCTATGACCATCCCGATTTCCTCGTCATGCGCGCCGCGCGCCGCAGCATATTCGGCGCGGCGCTGTTCCGGCGTAAAGGCCGTGCCTGATTTGGAATGGCGGGTGAAGGAAGGGCCGGCGGTGATGCGGTTGACGGCGGAGGGGCCAAGCGCAAGGCCGTAATGAGCCGCAGCTGCGGCTATGGCGCGCGCCGGGTCACCCGTCAGCTGCTCTGAGGTGAGCGTGCGCAGCCGGGCGGGGCCGAGCCTTTGCGCGAGAGCGGCAAACAGGCGGTGCTGCGCCAGCCAACCGACGGCGGCTACTTGCAGGTCGCTTTGCCGGAATATCTCCTCCGGCCCGAGGCCAAGCGGCGCGATCACGCCTGCCTGAAGGTAATCCGCCATCAATTCGCGCACCCACAGGCGGCAGGGTAGGCCCTTGCGCACCACCGAGACCAGGAAAGTCTCGAGCGGAGCATAGAGGAAAAGCGCCCGCGCATCGGGGGCAAGAGCGAGGAGTAATTCGGCAAGCGGATTCAGAAGGTTGGAGGGTTTGACGACCACGCCTTCGCCCGGCGCGAACGGCCGCGCGAGCAAGCGCAGCGCGAGGTCGGCGGCGCGGGCGACCGCAGCAGGCGGCGCGCCGCGGCTGCGCATGCCGACGACATCGTTGAGGATCACAGGCTCCGACAGCCCCATGGCCAAGCCCGGCTCGGCCAAGGCGCGCGTCAGCAAGGTGGAGCCGCAGAAAGCCGAGTGGAACAGCAGGCCAAGCGGACGCTTGCCGAACTGGCCAAGAAGCTGCGCGGCGGGCAAATCGACTTGCGGCGGCATCTGGCCGAAGTGCGCGGTGAAACCGTCGTCGGTGAGGAAAGCCATCGCGCCATGCACCCCGCGCGGGACGTGGGCAAAGCGGACCGTATCGGTGCCTTCAACAAGGCGGTGCGCGAGCCATTCGGCATTTGCAGGATCGAAGTGCGGGGGCGCCATCATGCCAGCTTTAGGACGGGCTCCCAGAAGCTGCAACGCCGCTTGCCGATCCCGCGCGGGGCTGTAGACATTGCGCGCCATGACACAACCGCCGCTATCCCCCTCGGTTGACCGGGCCAGAGCGCAGGCCGCCAATGCGCGCGCCATGGCTGCGCTCCGGGTCGGCGACGCGCCCGCCGCGATCCTCGCCGCGCGTGAGGCGGCGAATGCCGACCCGGGTGCGCTCTCGCTGTGGATCAACCTGGCGCTTGCCTGCCGGATGGGTGGCGATGCAGCGGGCGAACGGGAGGCTCTGGAGCGCGCGCTCGATCTCGACCGGCTCGACTTTACCGCGCAGCTACGCATGGCCCAATTGCTCCAGCGTGAGGGCGAGGAGACCAAGGCGCTGATCGCGTGGAATGGGGTCCGCCAACTCGCGCAGCAGTTTCCCGGGCTCCCCGATGCGGTGCTCGCTGAGCTTGCGGCCGGAGAGACCTTTTGCGCCGGCCTGCGTGCACGGCTGGCGGCCGCGACGCGTGCGGCCGTTGCCGGGGCGGGGGATACGCTGGACGAGACCGAGCGGCGCCGCATTGGAGCATTCACCGGGATCGCGCTGGGCGAGCGGCGTCTCTACGTGAACGAGTGCGCCGGGCTGCACTATCCCTTCCTGCCCTCCGATGAATTCTTCGATTCGCGGCATTTCCCCTGGTTTGTAACGCTGGAAGCCGCCGCAGGCGTGATTCGCGGCGAGCTCGAAGCCCTGCTTGCAGAGCCGGGCGAGGCGATCCGGCCCTATGTGCGGATGGAACCCGGGAGCCCGGACAACAAATGGACTCCGCTTGACGGCTCGCTCGACTGGTCGGCCTGCTTCCTCTGGGAATACGGCGTGCCCAATGCCGCGGTGATCGACCGCTGCCCGGAGACCGCCAGGGTGCTCGAAAGCCTGCCACTGGCGCGCATTCCGGGCCGCGCGCCCAACGCGTTCTTCTCGATGCTGCGCCCGCATAGCCGCATTCCGGCGCATACCGGGGTCACCAATACCCGCGCGATCGTCCACCTTGCGCTTGATGTCCCGCCCGGCTGCGGATTTCGCGTTGGCGGCGAAACGCGCGAATGGATGGAGGGCAAGGCCTTCGCCTTTGACGACACGATCGAGCACGAGGCATGGAACGACAGCGATGCCCGGCGCGCGGTCTTGATCATCGATGCGTGGAACCCGCATCTGAGCGAGGCGGAATGCCGCGCGATCACCGCCTATTTCAAGGCGACCGACGCAGCACTCGGTTGAAGGGACGCGCCTTGCGGGGATTGGTGCGACACGCTAGTTTCACCTGATACTCAATTTCCATGGGGACCAACCGCGCATGCCCGCGTCATTCCTGTTTGCCCTTGCTGCCGCAGCTGCCGCGCCGGTCTTGCCCGCCACCGACCTTCCCGCGCTCGACAAGGACCCCACGGCGATGTCGCAGTCCGAGATCCGCGCCTTCAACAAGGGCCGGTCAGCGAACGATCCCGATTACATCCGATGCCGGCGCACCGAGGAAACCGGATCGCTGGTGCGCAAGACCTTCATCTGCCACACCACTTCGCAGTGGGCCTCGATGGAGCGTCAGGGCAACCAGAACGCGCGCGATACCTACGAGGCCATGACCAGCAAGGCGACCGTCACTTCGAACTGAACTGGGCCGAATCGACCCGGCAGGGTTACTGCGAGAGCCGCACCACCCGGACGAAGGCCCCCTTGTCGACCGAGGCGAGGTAGCTGCCGAGCGCTCCGCGCTTGATGTGGATCGAAAGGCCGGGGCGTGCGAAAGTGGCGCCGCCGTCGGTCTGCTTCCATCGCGCGCCGTCGGCCAGCGTGAACACGGCAAGGCCATCGGCGGAATCGCGCACGGCTGAAATCGTGCTCTCGATCTCCTTGATCTCCTCCTCCTTGCCTTCCGCCCCGCCGAACAACCTGAGCTTGGGCAGCGTGAAGCCGAACAAGCCCTTCTTTGTCTCGCGGATCGTGGTGCGGTCGGCGACGACGATGTCCTCCTTGTCGCGGGCTGCGGCGAGCGCGGCGACGCTGCGGTCGTAGCAGGCGAGTCGTTCGCTGTCGGAAGTGAGTGCGCGGCAGTTGACCACCGCCTCGAACACCGGCGGCAGTTCCTTCGGCAGGGCCGACTTGTCGCGCGCGGCGAGCGGCGCGGCCGCGATCGCAAGGGCGGCAAGGGCGATGCAGCCCGGCGTGGAACGCAGCATGGGTTTCTCCTCTCCCTGATGGCGCGGCCTTCTTCGCGCGGGCGGCGCTGAAGGTCAATCGAACCGGCGCTCGCGCGGGGCGGAACGTGTGTTTCCGCAATCGCGCGCACCTTGTTTTTCGGCGCAACGTAACCATCTGGCCGGAACAAGCGAATGGCTCTGCGGTGATCCCGTGTGCCCCGGACCAAACCGGGGCTACGGATCGGGCGGCAGAGCCGGTGCCGAAAGGCGGCGCGGCTCGGCGCAGGCAAGACTGGAAGATTTGAGATGACGCTTTTCGGCAAGGATTTTGTTCGCTCGCTGGTGCTCGGCTTTGCGCTCGGCACGGGGGTGATGATGCTGACGTTCGGTGTTCAGCCGGCACAGGCCCGCGCGCCTGTCGCCAACGCTGTGACGCTTTGATGATCCGGACCCGCATCGTCCTTGCCGCACTGGCTGCCGGGCTGCTCGGCGGGTGCCTCCAGCCCGCTCAGGCCGAAGCAGTGGTCTCCGCGCCCGAGGCCGCGATAAAGGCAAACGAGACCAAGGGCCTCAAGACCGCGGTGTTCGCCGGCGGCTGCTTCTGGGGCCTGGAAGCCGTGTTCAGCCACGTACAAGGCGTCTCCAGTGTGGTTTCAGGCTTCGAGGGCGGCAAGCGCGCCGACGCGCACTACGAGACCGTGAGCTCCGGAACGACCGGCCATGCCGAAGCGGTGCGCATCACCTACGACCCCGCTGTGGTGCGCTATGACCAGCTGCTCCAGGTGTTTTTCGGCGTCGCGAGCGATCCCACCCAGCTGAACCGGCAGAATCCCGACAACGGCACCCAGTACCGCAATGCGATTGTGCCGCAGAGCGCCGAGCAGACCCGGGTGACCACCGGCTATCTCGCGCAGCTCAAGAAGCTCAACTTGTGGAAGCAGCCGATCGTCACTGCGGTAGAGCCCAATCGCGGGTTCTTCGCGGCGGAGGACTATCATCAGGACTTCGCGCTGAAGAACCCCGACCACGGCTATATCCGCCGGTGGGACGCGCCCAAGGTGGCAGCGCTCAAGCGGGTGTTTCCGGGGCTGTGGAAGCCGGACTTCACCCGGGGATAAGGCCGGTGCCCGCCGCCGAATTGCACTTGGGCGCGTGACGGCGTATTTCGCGAATCATGGCGGGGCATCACAAGCATCACGATTTTGCGGGCGACATGCTGGTCGACGCGGCGCGCGGCGCGCTGCAGGCGGCCGGCGAGCAATGGACCGACATGCGCAGCGACGTGTTCGAGGCGCTGGCGGCGCATGAAAAGCCGGCGTCGGCCTATGACATCGCGGAAAGCGTGGGCTCACGCCGGGGCAAGCGCGTCGCGGCGAACAGTGTTTACCGCATTCTCGACCTGTTTGTGCGCACGAACCTCGCGCGCAGGGTGGAAAGCGCCAATGCCTACGTGGCGAACAGCCATCCCGGCTGCCACCATGATTGCATCTTCCTGATCTGCGATGCCTGCGGCGAGGCGACCCACCTCGACGACGACGCCCTGACCGGCGCGCTGCGTGATGCCGCGCACCGTGCGGGCTTTGCTGCGGTGCGCCCGGTTGTGGAAATCAGGGGCCGCTGCGGCGCCTGCGGGGCCGAAGGGGCCGTCAGCGCCTGAGGATCGATGCCGGGCTGGCGTCGCATCGCGATTTTCCTGCCAAGACGGGTTCGACAGCGCCGTTTCAAGGGTGTAAGGCGGGGGGATGTCCAAACCGGTTACGCCGCTGCTCGATACGGTCGATACGCCTGACGACCTTCGCAAGCTTCAACCCTCCCAGCTGCGCCAGCTCGCTGACGAGCTGCGCGACGAGATGATCGCCACCGTCGGCCAGACCGGCGGACATCTGGGCTCCGGGCTCGGCGTGGTCGAGCTTACCACGGCTGTGCACTATGTGTTCGATACGCCGCGCGACAGGCTGATCTGGGACGTGGGCCACCAGGCCTATCCGCACAAGATCCTCACTGGTCGGCGCAGCCGCATGAGCAGCTTGCGCCAGGGCGGCGGGCTTTCAGGCTTCACCAAGCGCAGCGAGAGCGAATACGATCCGTTCGGAACGGCGCATTCCTCGACTTCGATTTCCGCCGCGATCGGCTTTGCCGTGGCCAACAAGCTGAAGGGCCAGCCGGGCAAGGCCATTGCGGTGATCGGCGACGGCGCGATGAGCGCGGGCATGGCCTATGAGGCGATGAACAATGCGGCCGAGGCCGGCAACCGACTCGTCGTGATCCTCAACGACAACGACATGTCGATCGCGCCGCCGGTTGGCGGACTTTCGGCCTATCTCGCGCGGCTCGTGTCCTCGCGCCCGTTCCTTGAGCTGCGCGAAATGTTCAAGGCGATCTCGCGTCGCCTGCCTGAGCCGCTGCACAAGGCCGCGCGCAAGACCGACGAGTTCGCCCGCGGCATGGCGATGGGCGGCACCCTGTTCGAGGAGCTGGGCTTCTATTACGTCGGCCCGATCGACGGCCACAGCCTCGACCAGCTGATCCCGGTGCTGGAAAACGTGCGCGATGCCGCCGAAGGGCCGTGCCTTGTCCATGTCGTCACGCAAAAGGGCAAGGGCTATGCGCCGGCCGAGAACGCGGCGGACAAGTACCACGGTGTGCAGAAGTTCGATGTGATCACCGGCGAGCAGGCCAAGAGCGCCGCCGGTCCGCCGAGCTATACCGGCGTCTTCGCCCAGGCGCTGCTGGCCGAGGCCGCGCGCGACAGCACGGTTTGCGCGATCACCGCGGCGATGCCTTCGGGCACCGGGCTCGACAAGTTTGCCAAGGCCTATCCGGATCGCCTGTTCGATGTCGGCATTGCAGAGCAGCATGCCGTCACCTTCGCCGCCGGCCTTGCCGCGCAGGGCATGCGCCCGTTCTGCGCGATCTATTCAACCTTCCTGCAGCGCGCTTACGATCAGGTGGTGCACGATGTCGCCATCCAGAACCTGCCGGTGCGCTTTGCAATCGACCGCGCCGGGCTGGTTGGCGCGGATGGCGCGACCCATGCCGGTTCGTTCGACGTGACCTATCTCGCCACGCTGCCCAATATGGTGGTGATGGCGGCGGCCGACGAGGCCGAACTGGTCCACATGGTCCACACCGCCGCTTGCCACGACAGCGGACCGATCGCCTTCCGCTATCCGCGCGGCAATGGCGTGGGTGTGCCCCTGCCTGCCGTTCCGGAGCGCCTGGAGATCGGCAAGGGCCGCTTGGTGCGCGAAGGCACCAAGGTGGCACTCCTGTCGCTCGGCACGCGGCTGGCCGAGGCGCTGAAGGCCGCCGACCTGCTAGATGCCAAGGGGCTGTCAACCACAGTCGCTGACCTGCGCTTTGCCAAGCCCCTCGACGAGGCGTTGATTCGCCGGCTCATGGCTTCGCACGACGTGGTGGTGACCATCGAGGAAGGCTCGATCGGCGGGCTTGGCGCGCATGTCCTGACCTTGGCGAGCGACGAGGGACTGACCGACGCTGGGCTGCGCATCCGTACCATGCGCTTGCCCGACGTGTTTCAGGACCATGATGGGCCCGACAAGCAGTATGATACCGCCGGGCTCAATGCTCCGCAGATCGTCGATACTGTGCTGAAAGCGCTGCGCCACAACAGCGCGGGCGTGCAGGAAGCGCGGGCCTGACCCCAGGCCCTGCGCGCTCCTCGTTCAGAGGTGCTCGATCCAGATCCAGAGCCCAGCGGGTACCAGCGCGAACTTGAGGTGCAGCCAGGTGAGCAGCAGCCATACCGGCAGCGCGCCGATCCAGTAGAACCCGAGATGCCCGAACGCGGCCGGGTTCGGCAGGAACGAGGTGCGTTTCATCCATACCCGCCAGTCCTGGCCATGAAGCGCCAGCTTCTTGGCATCCTGGCCCATCGATCCGAAGACCGCCAGCGCCATGATGCCCCCGGCGAGGATGATCGTCCGCACACTGGGGGCAGCGAGAATATGCGCCGCGCCCCAGAGGGTGAAGGACGACATCATCGGGTGGCGGGTGACCTTGAACGGACCGTGCGGCAGACGCGTCGAGAGGCCTGAGATATCGATTCCGGCCAGCGCCGGGTTGCCAGCGAACGAACCGAGAAACAGCGCTGTGGCGACGAGCGTGAGCAGCGAGGCCAGCGCCCATGGCAGGGGTGCCTGGCCATCCCACAATTGCGGACTCGGCGATGCCCGGCCAAACGCGATCACCATCCAGCTGAACGTGATGAGGGCGACGAGCGAATAGACGCCCAGAAACCCGCCATCGCCGAATCGGCGGACGAGCCCTGCGCGAAGCGGATGCGAGAGCAGCAAATGCGTTCCCAGAAACGCGGCCATGCTGAGTGCAAGCCAGAAAGTGGCAGCATCCATTGTTACGGTCCTTCCCCCACAGCATCGCTCCGGCTTTATGCTGCCAAAGCGATCGACACTGCTCGTAGGCATCCGGTGATGCACCGCCACCCGGATGCTTTGTTAACGACGTAACCTTAACAGAGGGGTTACCAAGCAATGCTGGCTGCCGTCGATGATTATCGGCATTTCACAAGGTGATACGCGCCGAACCGCCCTGCACGAGCGGCGAAAGGCCCGGAGCACAAGCCTCCGCTGCGCATTTCACTCCATTTTGGATATAAATGCCCCGCGCGTTACTTAACGCCGTGCATCAACCGCTTCATCGGCACCGAGAGCAGCAGCAGGACCACACCGATCCCTATCGCCCACAGACTGATCGTCGTGAACGTGCTGGTGTATGTTTCGAGGCTGACTCGCAGATTGGTCACTTCGCCTCCCACCGTCTCCACGCTGGCGTTGCCGGCGATGATACCCGCAACGTACTGCGCAAAGGCGATGGAGAGGAACCAGGTGCCCATCATCAGCCCGACAATCCGCCCGATCGAAAGCTTGGTGACCATCGAGAGGCCGACGGGCGAAATGCACAGCTCGGACATTGAATGGATCAGGTAGAGCCCGGCGAGCCACCACAGGCCGACCTTGTAATTCGCGTCGGCAAACTGGGCGCCCCAGACCAGGAACAGAAAGCCCAGCCCCACGCCGACCAGCGCAATACCGAACTTCACCGGAATGCCCGGCTCCAGCCCGCGCCTGGCAAGCGCTCCCCACAGCATTGAGAACAAGGGCGCGAGCGCGACGATGAACAGCGCGTTGAAGAACTGGGTCTGCCCGGCGGTGATCGAGAACAGGCCGAACACGCTCATGTCGGTGTTGCGGTCGGCGAACAGGGTGAGCGACGAGCCGGCCTGCTCGAACAGCGACCAGAACACCGTGTTGAAGGTGATCAGCACCATGGCAGCCACCATCATCTCGAACTCGCGCTTGTCGCCATTGAAGAACGACCAGGCCAGGATCCCGGGCACGGCCACGATGAAGGTGCCGAACATGATCTTGCCCATGATCGGCAGGCTGGCGATGTAGCCGAGAAGACCGCTGCCTGCTGGCGGCTTCACATAGCCCATCAGATTCGCAAAGAGCAGATAGGCAAGCGGGATTGCGGCGATTGCGCCGGCATAGACGAGAAGATCGCGCGAGGGGTTTGCCCCGGCCGGGCGTTCGCCAAAGCCGTCGAGCTTGCCGCCGTCAAACTGGAACAGCAGCCACGAGACCGCCATACCGGCTGCGGCGAGTGCGAAGCCTGCCCACCAGCCGAGCCCCCCCCAGGAGCCCATGCCCACCGCGAGCAGCGGGCAGAGAATCTGTGAGAACAGCGAGCCGAGGTTGATGCCCATGTAGAAAATCGTGAAACCCGCATCGCGCCGCCGGTCACCCTGCTCATAGAGTTCGCCGACGATGGTCGAGATATTGGGCTTGAAGAAGCCGTTACCCACGGTGACGAAGGCCAGGCCGACGATGAGCAGGAAGGTGTAGAGCGGGTTGCGCTCGCCGCCAGGCTCGAAGCCGCCTGGCGCGATGTGGCGTGCCTCGCTGCCGTCCTCGCGCACCAGCGAGACCGATTTGTCCTCGTTGCCCTTGATCCGCAGCGTGGCGCCCTGATCGGTGATGTATTGCTTGCGCGCCTCGCCGCTGCCGCTGAGGGTTACTTCGTAGCGCTGACCCTCGATGTTCGCGAAGGGCTTTGCCGCGCCGCCGGTGCTAGAAAAGCAGAGCACGACGTAGCCCAGGCTCATCAGGATGGCGCCAAACTTGACCGATCGCTTCGAACCGAGGAACCGGTCCGCCATGAGCCCGCCGACCAGCGGAGTGAGATAGACCAGCGCTGTAAAGCCGCCGTAGAGGCCGGTTGTCGTGGTGTCGCTGAACAGGAAGTGCTGCGCGAGATAGAGCGTGAGCAGCGCCCGCATGCCATAATAACCGAACCGCTCCATCGCTTCGGTGGTGAAGAGCCGGGCCAGCTGCGCCGGATGGCCGAACCAGCTGGCATCGCGGGCGGCGTGCTGCGGCAGGGCGTCGGCGGCGGCCCCAAGCGGATCAGTCATGGCTGGTATGTGCTCCCCTGGACTTATGCACCCGATTTTGCGCCATGATTAGCGTCTTACGACGCCTTGGAAAGGTTCTTGTCGAAGTTTCACCAAGGGAATCAGAGGTAAGAGTGGTTTCGTGCGCACCGTGCGCCGTGCGTGTTGGAGGATTGTGCACCAACGACGCATCGCGAAACTTTGTTGCGCCTGATTGCGTGACCCGCTGTATTATGGCACTGCATCACCCATGACCTCCATCCCGGCATCCGCGGGCCGCCCCGTCTACCTCAAGCTGCGCGATCAGATCGCGGCGGCTATTCTCGACGGCACTTTCGCGGAAGGCGCGATGCTGCCCTCGGTCAGGGCCTACGCCGCAGCGGAGGCGGCCAACCCGCTGACCGTGGCCAAGGCCTACCAGCAATTCCAGGCCGAAGGGCTGGTCCTGGTCCAGCGCGGGGTGGGCATGTTCGTCGCGCACGGCGCGGCAGAGACCCTGCGCGCGCGCGAACGCGAGGCTTTCCTTGCGCACGAATGGCCAGAGATCAGGGCGCGCATGCGGCGGCTCCATCTCGACCCGATGCGCCTGCTGGGCGAGGGTGAAGCGGTCTGATCCCGCCAGAAAGGCTCTAATGCCTTGCCATACAACGATTGATAGGTTGCCCCCGGGAAATTGCTCTGGCAAACTACCTTCGCTCCAGTGTCCCGGGGACTCTACCGGATGGAGCAGGTCGGCGCTGCGGAGCAAGCCCAAAGGGCATCCGCGGCCCCCGGCCGGAAAGTTAGGGGGGGTTGAACGGATGATCCGATCCGAATTGTTGCAGGTGCTTGCCAAACAGAGCCCGGGCATGCGCAGCGAAGAAATCGAGCGCGTGGTCGACGTCTTTTTCGACGAGATCGCCAAGCGTCTCGCTGAAGGCGGCCGGGTGGAACTTCGCGGCTTCGGCGCGTTTTCCACGCGTGAACGCGAGGCCCGCAAGGGTCGCAACCCGCGTACCGGGGACTCGGTCGAAGTACCGGGCAAGCGCGTGCCCTACTTCAAGCCCGGCAAGGACATGCGCCTGCGGCTGAACGCCGAGTAGGCACGTCCGGCACGGTCTTCGCTCCATCGCCGGGCTTGTCCCGGCCGTTGCCGTGCGCCCGCCGATATGCCATCGCGGCACTCAGGTGCCGCCCTGAGGCAGCCCAGTCATGCGGACGTGGCGGAATGGTAGACGCAGGGGACTTAAAATCCCTTGAGCTCAGCTCGTGCGGGTTCGAGTCCCGCCGTCCGTACCAGATCGCTGCTGAGGGTCGGCATCGGCCCGCCGCGAAGCCGCGTCTCCCTGTCGCAGGTAGTAGAGGTTAGGGCGGCGTAAGGATATCTGTTGCACCCCGGTTAATGTAGACGGCGCAAGGCATCCTGATCTTGCAGGGAGGCGGATCATGGCAGTCCTCAATGGCACCACCAATGGCGATACACTGACCGGCACCGCACTGGCTGACATCATCAGCGGTCTGACCGGGATCGATATCCTGAAGGGGCTCGGCGGCAACGACACGCTCGACGGCGGGGCCGGCAATGACACCATGTATGGCGGTGCGGGCGATGACACCTACATTGTCGATTCGACCGGGGACAAGGTGATCGAACTGACCGGCGAGGGGATTGATCTCGTCAAGGCAAGTGTGAGCTTCACGCTGGGGGCCTTTGTCGAGAACCTGCTGCTTACCGGATCGGCCGCGCTCAACGGCACCGGAAACGCGCTGGCCAACTCGCTGACCGGCAACGGCGCCAACAATATCCTCACCGGGCTGGACGGTAACGACACCCTCGACGGCGGCGCGGGTATCGACCAGCTGATCGGCGGCAAAGGGCTGGATACGATGACCGGCGGGACCGGCAACGACCGCTTCGTGTTCGACGACGGCGACTTTTCCAGCAAGACCTCGACCGGTGCCGACGTGATTGTCGACTTCACGCCCGGGGACAAGATCGATCTCAGCCTGGTCGATGCGGTGAGCACGGCCACGGCCTACAACAAGCCTGGCGACCAGGCCTTCGTGTTTATCAATCACAATCGCTTTCATATCGAAACCGGGCGCGAGCTGCGCTATGACGTCTCGGGCGGCAATACGTACATCTACGGCTCGACCAACGGTGACGCGGTGGCCGACTTCTGTATCAAGCTGCTGGGCATCCATACGCTGACCGCCAGCGATTTCGTTCTTTAGGCAGTCGGCCCGGACTGCCCGCATCCGGAGCCTGAGTGATGATTGAATCCGACCCGCTTTCGCGCCGCACCGTTCTGGGCGGATTGGGGGCGGCGGCGCTTGCAGGCCTGGCCGCGCCCGCACAGGCTGCGGCTGCGCTCGATCTGGCGAAGTATCGCGGCAAGGTTGTCTATGCCGATTTCTGGGCCTCGTGGTGCGGCCCGTGCAAGCTGTCCTTCCCATTCATGCAACAGCTCGCAGCGCGCTATCCCGCCGGAGACCTTGCGGTTGTGACCATCAATCTCGACCGGCAGCGCGGGCCGGCCGATGCCTTCCTGCGTCAGGTCCGCTCCAGCCTCCCCGTGATCTACGACGCGGCCGGCGATATCGCGCAGGCGTGGAAGGTGGCGGACATGCCGACCTCTCTGGTGTTCGACCGCAAGGGGGCGATGCGCTTCCGTCATCAAGGCTTCTTCCCGGGCAAGGTGCGCGAGTACGAAGGCCATGTCGCACAGCTCGTGCGTGAGGGCTGACGGCGTGCGGCGGCTTGCCCGGCTCCTGGTTCTTGCCGCACTGCCGCTGCTCGGCGGTTGCGCGCATATCGGCGTCCAGCCTTGGCAGCGTGACGTGCTGGCGAGGAAATCAATGCAACTCGCGCGTGAGCCCGCCGTGATGGCCTTCGACGAGCACACCTATTTCAGCAAGGAAGCAGCCTCTGGCGGACGCAGCTTCGATGGCGGGGGCTGCGGGTGCAATTGAGCCGGGGCGGGCTGTCCGCTGCGCTGGGTGTGCTTGCGGGCACGCTGCTTGGTGCGCAAGGCGCGGCGGCACAATCCGATACCGGCACGCAGAACGCCTATGACCAGACATCGAGCGAAGTCGGCACTGTTGTCGCCGACGCCGCGCTGCTGGTCTATCAGGAGGATGACCACCGTGTCCGCGCGGTCGAGACTTCGAGCGGCCTGACCTGGAACGCGGCCAGCGGCATGGTCGTCTCGGGCAAGTTCACCTACGATTCGCTGACCGGGGCGACCCCCAACGGTTCGATCCGCTCGCGCTACGAGCAATCGTTCGTGCCGCCGCGCAAGACGCGTTTTATCGGCGGAGGGCTGGGAACCAATCCCGACACCCACACCGGATCATCGGGCCGCTACACCGTGGCACCGAACCAGCTGCCGGTGGACAAGGGCTTCAAGGACCACCGCGAGGCTTATGACCTCGGCGTCACGCTGCCGGTGAGTCCGACGCTCAAGCTCAGCGTGGGCGGGGCGGCTTCGTTCGAGACGGACTTTACCTCGTATTCTGCGCGCGCCTCGCTGGCAAAGGACCTCTGGAACAAGAACACCACGCTCTCGCTCGGCTTCAATTATGAGCGCGACAGTGTGAGGCCCTTCACCGGGGTGCCGCGGGCGCTTTCGTACATGGGCGACATGATCGTGGGGCATGCCAAGGTAAAGCAGGTCTACAGCATGGTCGCCGGGGTAACCCAGGTGCTCACGCCGCACTGGCTGGTGCAGCTGAACTACAGCTATGGCGACAGCCGCGGCTATCACACCGATCCTTACAAGATCTTCGCTCTGGTCGACACCGCCACGGGCGATCCCTTCTACTATATCTACGAGAAGCGGCCCAACCGGCGCGAGCGCAGCAGTGTCTATGCCGCAACCAAGTTCGCCCTCGGTTCGGCGGTCACCGATGCCTCTGTGCGCTGGTACCATGACAGTTGGGGCATCAATTCGATGACCTACGCGCTTGCCGAACACGCGCCGGTGGGACGAGCGGCGTATGTAGAGCCGGGGCTGCGCTTCTATCGCCAGACCGCAGCGCGCTTCTTTGCGCCCTATCTTGGTATCGATGTGCCGACGCCGCCCTTTGTCAGCTCGGACAGCCGCCTGGGGCGGTTCCATGCCTGGACGTTTGCGCTGAAGGGCGGGGTGCACATCACGCCGCGGCTCGAACTCTACGGCGCGGCGGAACGCTATGTGCAGGAAGGCCGGCGCTTTGACCGGTCCGCCCCCGGGGTGCTGGCTCGGACCGACCTTTTCACCGGTACCCGCTCGACCAGCCTGATCAGCGGGCTGCGCTACACATGGCGTTGATCCGCGGGAGCCTTTGATGGCCAAGCCGGCAAAACCTTCGGGGGTGCACAAGCATCGCTTCACCGCGATGGGTACACCGTGCGAAGTGCAGGTCGAAACGCGCAACAGCAAGCTCGCCACCGAACTGGCCCGGATCGGCGAGGCCGAGGCTCGGCGCATCGAGGAGAAGTACACCCGCTACAAACCGACGGGCATTGTCTGGGCGATCAACAACGCCGGGGGCCAGCCGGTCGAGGTGGACGAGGAGACCGCGGGCCTCATCGATTATGCCGGGCAGGTGCATGCGCTGAGCGAGGGGCGCTTCGATGTGACCTCGGGCGTCCTGCGGCGAGCGTGGAAGTTCGACGGATCGGACCGAGTGCCGGACGCGGAGCAGGTTGCCGCGCTCATGCCATTGATCGGCTGGGGCAAGGTGCGCTGGGAGCGGCCGCGCCTCACGCTGCCGCCGGGCATGGAGATCGATCTGGGCGGGATATGCAAGGAATACGCGGTCGACCGCGCGGCTATGGCGATGATGGCGCAAGGCGATTGTCCGGCGCTCGTTAACTTTGGGGGCGATCTGCGCACGACGCGCGCGAAGGCAAACGGGCGCTGGGCTGTCGCAATCGAATCGCTCGATCCGGCCAAGGCCGCGGGCGGTCTCCTGCACATCGGGGAGGGCGCGATTGCCACGAGCGGCGATGCCAAGCGCTTCCTGCTGCGCGGGGGCAAGCGCTACAGCCACATCCTCGATCCGCGCACCGGCTGGCCGGTTGAGGGCCCGCCGCGATCAGTAACGGTGGCGGCGCGCACCTGCGTTCAGGCCGGCACGCTCTCCACCCTTGCCATGCTGCTTGGCCCCGGCGCGGAAGCCTTTCTGAAGGCGGAAAAGGCCGAAGCCTGGGTGCTGTGGTAACCCGCGCGCTTTACCGTGGGTAACAACATGTCAAGGATCAGTGAGTTAGAGACCTGACTGCACAGCGGAGCGCGCTTGTGACCCGAATCAGCGGGTCTGCCGCGCGAGGGGAACAGGCTTGGCGCAGGAACAGGAGCTGCCGGGAGTGGCCCGGCAGGAACAGATGGGTGCGCCCCCCGGGTCGGAGCTTCGCTCCGCGCCGCGCTATGCCCTGCTGATCCGCACCGCCAAGATTGTTTCCGATGGCCGCGAATTCCTCTGCATCATCCGTGACGCTTCTTCCACGGGCGTGAAGATTCGGCTGTTCTCCCCGCTTCCCCAAGGCAAGGACTACGCCATCGAGCTGGTCACCGGCGATCGATACCCCGCCGAGCTGGTTTGGCAGACGGACGACTATGCCGGCCTGCACTTCCTTGAGGAAATTCCGGTCGAGCATCTGCTCGACGAAACCCGTGGCCGATATCCCCGTCGGCAAGTGCGGCTGCGAATCGCGCTGGACGGCGTGCTGCATTCGGGCGGTGAGGCGGTCACTGTCGCCTTCAAGGACATTTCGCAGCAGGGCGCCTGCGTGGAATGCGACAAGTGGCTTCTGATGAACGAGCTGGTGCGCGTCGAAACCGGGGTCACTCCGCCGCTCTATGCCAAGGTCCGCTGGCGCAGCCACCCGCGCTACGGCCTGATTTTCGAGCACACCTTCAAGCTCGACGAACTCGCGCGGCTCTCTGCGCCGCTTCAGCTTGCCCAGGCGCTCGAAGCGCACCGGTCGGCGAGCGAACAGCCGACCTCGCCCCGCCCGGTGTGAGGGCCTCTGCCGGGGTCGCGATTCGCTGTCCACGGCCTTCTCGTTAACTGTCTCTTAGCCATTTTCGTTCACTTCCGTTGCCAAGGCATGAACGCATCAGCGGGAGCAAGTGATGGGTAACGGTTTCACGGGCGTGCACGGGGACAGCAGCGAATACGATGTCGATGTGGCGATCATCGGCGCGGGGCCTGCGGGGCTGACGGCCGGCTACCTCCTCTCGAAGCAGGGCCTCAAGGTCGCGATCATCGAGAAGGACACGCGCTATGTCGGCGGCATCAGCCGCACGGTGGAGCACGAAGGCTACCGCTTTGACATCGGCGGCCACCGCTTCTTTTCGAAGTCGCAGCAGGTCGTCGACCTCTGGAACGAAATCCTGCCGGACGACTTCATCCAGCGTCCGCGCATGAGCCGCATCTACTACGAGGGCCGGTTCTACTCCTACCCGCTGCGCGCCTTCGAGGCGCTGCGCAATCTGGGGATCCTGCGCTCGACCAGCTGCATGGTGAGCTACGCCTGGTCGCGTGCCTTTCCGATCAAGGAAGTGAAGAGCTTCGAGGACTGGACGAGCAACCAGTTCGGCAAGAAGCTCTACTCGATCTTTTTCAAGACCTACACCGAGAAGGTCTGGGGCATGCCTTGCAACGAAATGAGCGCCGACTGGGCCGCGCAGCGCATCAAGGGGCTTTCGCTCGGCGCTGCGGTGCTTGATGGGCTCAAGCGCAGCCTCGGGCTCAACAAGCGCCCGAATGACGGCATGCAGACCAAGACCCTGCTCGAAACCTTCCGCTATCCGCGCCAGGGCCCGGGCATGATGTGGGAAGCCGCGCGCGACAAGATCGTTGCGGCTGGCAGCAACGTCCTGATGGGCCACGCGATGAAGCAGCTCGCCAGCGACGGCCAGGGCGGCTGGCGCCTTTCGGCGAGCCGCGCCGAGGATGGCGGCGAGACGGTGATCCGCGCCCGCCATGCGATCAGCTCGGCCCCCATGCGCGAGCTTGCCGCGCGCCTTCATCCGCTGCCGGAGTCGACGCTGGAAGCGAGCCGCCTCAAGTACCGCGACTTCCTGACGGTGGCGCTCAAGATCAAGAGCGAGGACCTGTTCCCCGACAACTGGATCTACATCCACGACAGCAAGGTCCGGGTCGGCCGCGTCCAGAATTTCCGCTCGTGGTCGCCCGAAATGGTGCCCGACGAGAGCGTGGCCTGCGTCGGGCTCGAATACTTCTGTTTCGAGGGTGATGACCTCTGGGCCTCGAGCGACGAGGACCTGATCAAGCTCGCGACGAAGGAAATGGACATCCTTGGTCTCGTTGATCCCGCAAAGGTCATCGGCGGCGCGGTCGTCCGTCAGGAAAAGGCCTATCCGGTCTATGACGACGAATATGCCGCCAATGTCGCCGCGATGCGCCACGAGCTGGAAGCCAGCCACCCGACGCTGCACCTTGTCGGTCGCAACGGCATGCATCGCTACAACAACCAGGACCACGCGATGATGACCGCGATGCTCACGGTCGAGAACATCCTCGCCGGTCACCGCGTCTATGACATCTGGTGCGTGAACGAAGACGCCGAGTATCACGAGGCTGGCAACGAGGGCGCGCAGGCCGCGATCCCCGCGCGCGCCGTTAGCGAGGACCAGGCCGCTGCGCTGGCTTCGGTACGCGACGTGCCGACGCGGATCGTGGCAGACGAAGTCGCCGCGAGCAAAGGCAAGGATCGCGCCGCCGCCTGACCGGCAGATCCCCTGCCTGTCCGTGACGTTCCAATGAACAGGATCCAGCCGTGACCGTGCTCGATATCGCTCCCATTCATCGCCTCCGGCAGCTTGTGCTGGCGCGGTATATTCTTGCCAGTGTGGGCGCGCTGGCGGTGGATATGGGCACGTTCCAGGCCCTGCTCTCCGCCGGCATCCAACCGGTCGCCGCCTCGGCGGTGGGCTACTCGATCGGCATTGCGGTTCACTGGATCCTCTCCAGTCGCAAGGTCTTTGCCGATCAGGTCGCATCGGGCGGCATCGCGCGCACCCGGCAGAAGGCGATGTTCGTTGTTTCTGCACTGATCGGGCTGGGTGTCACCACCATGATCGTCGGCGGGGCGAGCGCAGCGGGGCTTGATCCGCGCGTGGCCAAGCTCTGTGCCATCGTCGTCAGCTTCACCGTCACCTGGCTGCTGCGCAAACGCGTGGTGTTCCGCTGATGGCGACGCTCTACGCCGGGGGCGAGACGGCCCAGCCGCAGACCGTATCGGTCACCGATCCCGCCAAGGGCGCGCGCCTGCGCGTGATCGTTGCCTGGGCGCTGCTCGCGGCGACGATGATCCTTGTCAACTTCAAGCTCATCGCGACGCTGCGCTTCACCGATCCGGACGATGCGCTGCGCCTGCTGCAGGTGCGCGACCTGCTCGCCGGACAATCCTGGTTCGATGTTCACCAGTACCGAATCGCCGCGCCCGAAGGCGTGCCGATGCACTGGTCGCGGCTGGTGGATATTCCGATTGCAGGCATGATCCTGCTGCTGCGCCCGCTGCTTGGCACTGCAGGGGCCGAGTTTGTGACCGTGGTTGCGGTTCCGCTGTTCACCCTGCTGTGCGGCATGGCGCTGATTGGCCGGCTTGCAGCGCGTTGGTTCAACGATGAAGTCGTGGCGATGTCGTGCCTGATGATCGGGCTTTCGCCGCCGGTGCTGTGCCAGTTCACGCCCATGCGCATCGATCACCACGGCTGGCAAATCGTGCTGGCGCTTGCCGCACTGAGCGGGCTCCACGCCAAGACCGCGCTGAGGGGCGGCGCGGTGATCGGCGTCTCGCTCGCCGCATTGCTTGCCATTTCCATCGAGGGTCTGCCGCTCACCGCGCTGTTCCTGGGACTCTGCGCCTTGCGCGGCTTGCGGACGCCCGCCAGCCGCTTCGACTGGCTTCACGCCGCAACGCTGGGCCTGGCGCTCGGCAGTGCGGTGATTTTCCTTGCCACGCGCGGCAACTTCGACCTCTCGACCCACTGCGACGCCATTTCGCCGGTCCACCTGGCGCTGTTCGCATGGGTCGCGGCAGGCGCTGCGGCGCTGCGCTTCGCCACGCCGCGCACGCTCGTGGGGCAACTCGCCGGGCTGGGCGTGATGGGCCTTGGCGCGGCGGCGATCCTGTTCGGCGTGGCGCCAGAATGCCGAGGCGGCGCGTTCGTGATGCTCGATCCACTGGTCAAGCGCTACTGGTACGATTCGGTCGCCGAGGGCATGCCCTTCTGGCACACCAGTGCGCCGATGGCGGCAGCGATTGTTGCCGGGCCGCTGGTCGGGCTCTACGGCGTGTTCCGCCTTTGGCGCGAGGCCAAGGATGCGCCCACTCGCATGCTTTGGCTTGATCACATGCTGCTGCTCGCCGGCGCTTGGCTGATCGGCGTGATGGTGGCGCGTGCTTCGGCAACCGCGCTGGTCTTTGCCGCAGTGCCTGCCGCCGCGCTGATCCTCGGCTGGGTCTACCGCCTGCGCTCCGTGGCGATCCTGCCGCGCCTTGGCGGCTACGCCATGGTCGTCTCGCTCCTCGCGCCGGGGCTGCCGGTAGTGCTCGTGATGGGCGCGCTGAACCCGGCCTCGGCCAATTCTGCATCCGGCGGCGCGGTCGAGTCCGTCGCCGGGATCAAGGTCGGCGCGATGGGCATCTCGAAATGCCGCTATGACGTGGCGGGCGCTGCGCTGAACAAGCTTCCAGCGACAGACATCTTCGCACCGCTCGATATCGGACCGGACCTGATCGTGAAATCGCACGACCGCGTGGTCGCCACCGGCCACCATCGCGGTGCTTCGGGCATGCATGATGTGATCGCGGCATTCATGGCTCCGGCGGAGGAAGCCCATGCGCTTATCCGCAAGCGCCACGCTACGCTGATCGCGGTGTGCCCCGATATCTACGAGCCCGCTGTCTACGCCACCCGCGCGCCGAACGGCCTGATGGCGCAGCTGCTCCATGGCAAGGCGCCCGAATGGCTCCAGCCGGTAGATATCGCGCCGGGATCGAACATCCGCTTCTGGCGCGTCCTCAACTAGGCAGGCTCTTTGAGCGTGACCCAGACGGGCGCGTGGTCGCTGGCTTTCTCGCGCCCGCGATAGGCCTTGTCGACACCCGCACCCACCAGCCGGTCAGCCAGTTCAGGTGAGAGCAGCGCGTGATCGATGCGGAAGCCGTGGTCGCGCTGCCATGCGCCGGCCTGATAGTCCCAGAAGGTCCAGATGCCGCCGCGCGGGTGGTGCAGATCGATCGCGTCGATCCAGCCATCGTTGAGCAGGCGGCGATAGGCATCGCGTGATTCCGGCTGCATCAGCGCATCGCTCGCCATCGCGCGCGTGTCCCAGACGTCTTTGTCCTCGGGAATCACGTTGTAATCGCCGATCACGAGCGCGGGGACTTCTTCCGCTGCAATCGCCGCCATGCGTTTGCGCAGCCGCTCCATCCAGCGCAGCTTGTAATCGAACTTGGGGCCCGGCTGCGGATTGCCGTTGGGGAGATAGATGCACACCACGCGCAGGCCGAAGACATTTGCCTCAAGATAGCGCGAATGCTCGTCCTCGGGCTCCCCGGCAAGGCCGCGCTGCACTTCGATCGGCTTTGTGCCGTCCGCCAGGATGGCGACGCCATTGAAGCCCTTCTGCCCGTGCCAGATCGCGTGATAGCCGATTTTCTCGAACTCGGCGGCCGGAAAGTCGGCGTCCTGGGTCTTGATCTCCTGCAGGCAGGCGACCGAGGGCCGTGTCTCTTCGAGCCATTCGAGCAGGCGGGGCAGCCGCGCCTTGATCCCGTTGATGTTGAAGGAAGCGACCTTGATCGTCACACGGAGAAGCTCGCACCGCAGCCGCAGCCAGAAGCCGCTTGCGGATTGGTGACCCGGAACGCCGCACCGCCGAGCGATTCGACGTATTCGACGGTGGCGCCCGCGATCAGCTCGAGGCTCATCGCATCGACAAGGAGGCGCACGCCATCGGTCTCTGTGACGAGATCGTCGGCCTCGGGCTCACCCGCCATCTCGAACTTGTACTGGAAGCCCGAACAGCCACCTCCCTCAACCGCGAGGCGCAGTGCGGCGGGGCGGTTCTGCTTCGCCGCAATGGCGGCAATGCGCGCCGCCGCGCTGGGGGCGAGCGTCACGCCGGCGAGGGCAGGATCAGAGAGCGTTGTGGTCATGCACACAAGATAGGCTGCATGACCGGCCCGCTCAAGTCACGCCGTCTGGATATATTCCCTGAGAGCCTCGGCTTCGGCCTCGATCCGGTCGATTCGGTATTTCACCAGATCGCCGATCGAGACGAAGCCGACCATGCGGCCCTGATCGAGCACCGGCAAGTGCCGGATCCGCCGCCGGGTCATGAGGGCGAGCGCTTCGAGCGCGCTGTTCTCGGGTGACACCGAGATCACCGGCGCGGTCATGACATCACGCACGCGCATCTGCAGCGCCGCGGCGCCATGGGTCTTCAGCGCATAGAGCACATCGCGTTCGGAGAAGATGCCGGCAACCTCATTCCCGGCATCGGTCACCGGCAGGGCGCCAATCCGGCGCGTAGCCAGCGTATCAACAGCGTCGGCAACGAGATCGTCGGCATGGCAATGCCACACCTCTCCCGAACGGCCGGCGATCATCAGCGCGATCGACATGGCATCCTCCTCGTTTGTGCGCGGGAAGTCTTTGGAATGCTTGCCCGTCACCCGATCATGCCACCAAAGGGCAGGCGGGGAAAGCGATTGCCTTGGGCGGGCCGGACGCGCATGGAAACAGGCATGGCCAACCCCGTACGCCCCTCTCCGCTCGATGATCCGGAATATGCCGAGTTCGCGTGGGGTCGCTATTTCCGCGTGATGCGCGGTATGGGCCTGCTCACGCTCTGCGTGATGGCGGCCTCGGCCTGGTACCTCTACGAAGCGGTGGGGCCGGTCTCGATCCACCTCTATATCGCGGCGATGCTGGGCATCGGCTTCACGATGATGTTGATGGCGGCGCTGATGGGCCTTGTGTTCCTTTCCAGCGGCACCGGGCACGACGAAGCGGTCGACAACGGCCTCGAAGAGCATGTCGAAGATTGGTGGAAGTAAGCTATTCCGGCGGTGTTAGCCGGTAGTCCTCAACCGGAATGCCGCCGATCACGTGTTCCTGGATGATCCGTTCGAGCACGTCAGGCGTGCACGAGTGGTACCAGACGTTGTCCGGATAGACGAGCGCGACCGGCCCCGCTGCGCAGACGCGCAGGCAGCCGACCTTGTTGCGCAGCACGCCCTGCGGCCCACCCAGCTTGAGCTCGCCCAGCCGGCGCTTGAGGAAGTTCCACGCCGCGTCGCCTTCTTCACGCGGGGCGCACTTGTCCTTCTCGGGCCCGGCGCAGAGCAGGATGTGGCGCTGCGGAGCAAAGCCGCCCAGTCCGGCAACGGCCTGCCGCGCGAGCGTCAGTTCATCTGGCTTCAGCGAATCAGCCATGCATCGAGCCTTTCACGCAAGGCGGGATCGATCGGCTGCGGGCGTTCGCCATCGGTGAAGACGATGGTGACATGCGCGGTCGCCACCGGGCGGCCATCCTGCAGCAGCAACTGCCTCAGGCTCCAGCTGCTGCGCCCGCCGGGCAGCGCGCCGACGCGGCATTCAAGGCCTGCGGGGTAATAGGCCTGCGCGAGATAGTCGATGGTCACGTTCGCGACCATGAAGCGTGCGTCGTGGGTGTTGCGCGGCATGCCGACATTGGAGATGAAGCGCAGCCGCGCATCCTCGAACACCGCGGCCATGGCCACGTTGTTGATATGCCCGTTGGGATCGAGATCGGCAAAGCGCGTGGTGACCGCGTTGGCGAAGGGGTAGCGCGCGGGATCGAGCAGCGCGGGATCAGGTCTGGCCATGAAAGCGCCCTAACACGCGGGGGAGGACGAAATCAGCCCTTCTTGCCGACGATACGTGCGATTTCCGCTGCGACCAACTTTTCAACCATGGGCGGCAGATTGCGATCTAGCCATTCCGCCAGCTGCGGGCGCAGCATCTCGCGCACGAGGCTCTCGAGCGACGTTTCGCCCGAGCGGACAATCTGCGGCGAGGCGCCGGGGGCGGACAACATGGCGAGCGCGGCAAGCGAATCGCGCATCGAGGCGGTTGCGGTGTCCGCGAGGAGCGGGGCGTCCGCCTCCTCGTCGTCATCCGCACCGTCGGCCGCCATGTGGACGCGGTCTTCGCGCAGGATATGCGCGGCGACTTCGCTCAGGTCGAGAACATCCGCGGGGAAGGAGGCGGGCCGTCCCTGCGGGATGCCGGTGGAACGGGCTGCGACGCGAGGGGCAGGCTCGGCCGCGGCATCGCGGCGCACGCGTTCGCGGGCGGCTTCGGCGCGGTTGTCGCGCGCGATCACCTTCTTGATCGATTCGAGGATTTCCTCGACCGAAGGTTCCGAAGCCTGACGCATATTCATCCCCACAACAGCAACCGGGCCGAATCGGGCGGCCACAACAAAACCCTGTACCGTTATGGCACAGTCTGCGCTGGAATTGTTGCAGTTTGCGCGGGGCTGTCAACCGTGCGGGTGGACTTGGGCAGAGCCGGGGCATCAAGCGCCCAGTCAAACACCCGGCCGCGCACCCGGCGGTAGTTCACCTCGGGATCATAGAGCGAGGCGGCATCGAAGCCGAGATCGGCGGCCTGCGCCCGGCCCATCGCGGCAAGCAGATTGAACGAGGCGACATAGGCATTGCGCCGCGCGGATACGAGCCCGACCTGCGCGCGCAGCAGTTCCTGCTCGGCATCGAGGATGTTGAGGATCGTGCGATTGCCTACGGTATTCTCCGCACGCACACCTTCAAGGCTGAGCGCGGCGGCATCGACCGCGGTCTGGTTGAGCGTGGTCACGTCGTTCGCCGCGCGCCACTGGGTGAAGGCGGAGCGGACATTGGCGATCACCTGGCGCTCTGCCGAGATTTCCAGTTCCTGCGCGGCAGTCGCGGTGGCTTGCGCCTGGCGCTGGCGCGCGGCGGGAAGACCGCCCTGGAACAGCGGAATCGTGGCGCGTATCCCGGCTTGCGCGGTAGTCTGGCTCTGCGCAAAACCGGTGCCGCCAGCACCGCCGCCGAGCGTGCCGAAATAGGTCGAGTAATCGCCCGAGGTGTAGAGCGAGATCGTCGGGAAACGGCTGGCGCCTGCCGCTTTGGCGTCGAAGCCCGCAGCTTTAGCGCGTTCGCGTGCTGCAATGAGATCGGGGTTGTTGTCGAGCGCCACCTGTACCGCTTCCTCGGGACTCGCGGGCAGGCCGGCAAGTGGCGGTGGCGGTTGGAGATCGATCGGCGCCAGCCCGACGACCTGCACATAGCGCTCGCGGCTGGCGATCAGCGCCGCTTCGGCGCTGCGCAAATCGGCGCGGGCGAGGGCAAGACGCGAATTGGACTGCGCGACGTCGGTGCGCGTCACGTCGCCGATCTCGAAGCGGTCACTGGTTGCCTTGAGGTTGACCTCGAGCACCTGGACGTTGTTGCGATTGAGGCCGACAGTCGCGGCATCGCGGATTACGTCCATATAGGCGGCGACAACCTGGCTGAACACGCCGGCCTCGGTGCCGCGAAGGCCCGCCTGTCCCGCCTCGACCCGAATCTTGGCCGCCGCCAGCGAATTGCGCACGGCCCCGCCCGAGAAGATCGGCATGGAGAGAGTCGGGTCGACAGCGAAGGACCGCTTCGGCGCAAGGAAGCTGTTTGGCCCCTGCTTGAGGTATTCGGTGTAGTTCGCCGTGCCCGAAAGGCTGGGCAGTCCCGGTGCGCGGGCGATCGGAACACCCTCATCGGTCGCCCGCTGGGTGGCACGCGCAGCGGCGAGATCGGGGTTGGTCGCATAGGCCGCAGCAAGCGCACCCTGCAGATCGTCGGCCTGCGCCGGGGCGGCGCCGACAATGGCAATGGCGAGCGCCGCAAGCGCGGGGCCGGCACGAAGGGCGCGGATCATGGGGGTCAGAAGCTCCACTTGGGGCGCGCTGCAAAGGCCGCCAGCGGGGCGAAATCGGCTTCGGCCAGCACGGTGAGGGCGAGCGTTTCGCCTACCTTGCGGCCGAGCGCGAGGCGTGTGACGCCGCGTTCGACCACGCCGGTCACCAGACGGCCCTCGGCCGCGACGACGCCGGCAAGCGCTTGCGGCACGTCCTCGATCGCGCCATCGATCAGCACGAGCGAATGCGCGCCCGTCGCGGCCCAGTCTGCGGAGACGGGTACGAGCGTGACCTTGGCAGCGAGCTTTTCGGCCAACGCGGCGAGATAGCCACCGGGAGCGCCGATCACCAGCACGCTGTCATCGGCGGTCGGCTCGGCTGCGGTGAGCATCTGGCCATAGGTGAGTGCCGGGGCAAGTACCGCGCCGTCCTCGAGTGTGACTGCGCGATCCGCATAGGCGACCGGACGCCGCGCTGCTGGCACGAAGTCCTCGCGCGGCACGGCGAGGAAAGCGGCGAGGATCGCCGGGTCGTTGATCCCGCTCACGCGCAGCTGGCTGTCGACCATCGCACGGCGCGCGGCCTCGACATTGGCATCTGCAACCATCGCGCGCTCTTCCACTACCGTCATGAATTTCCTCGTTCGTCAGCCGGGCAGCACTGCCTGCTTGCCGCCAAGTGCCGTCTGGTGCTTGGATTTCAGCCCTTAGAATATCGTCTTCGGCGCGCCAAGCGCTTTGCATGACGCTGGTCGATGGCTAAACCCCGGTTCATCGATCCGGGCCCGCCAGCAAGACGGGCCCGGCACAGCACAAGGACACGAGTGGCCATGGCCGACATGACGACGATCCGCGAGGAAGACCTCATCGAAAGCGTGGCCGACGCGCTGCAATACATCAGCTACTTCCACCCGATGGACTACATCCGCGCGCTGGGTGAAGCTTACGAGGCCGAAAAAGGTCCGGCGGCGAAGGACGCGATCGCGCAAATCCTGACGAACAGCCGCATGTGCGCCGAAGGGCACCGCCCGATCTGCCAGGACACTGGCATCGTCAATGTCTTCGTGAAATGGGGCCAGGACTGCCGGCTGGAGAGCGACAAGAGCCTGCAGGAGGTTGTCGATGAAGGCGTGCGCCGCGCCTATCTCGATCCCGACAACAAGCTGCGCGCCTCGGTGCTGGCGGACCCCGCCTTCACCCGCCGCAACACGCGCGACAACACGCCCTGCGTGCTGCATGTCGAGATGGTGAAGGGCCGCAAGGTCTCGGTCGATGTCGCGGCCAAGGGCGGCGGGAGCGAGAACAAGTCCAAGTTCAAGATGATGAACCCCAGCGATTCGATCGTCGACTGGGTGGTGGAGATGCTGCCGCAGATGGGCGCAGGCTGGTGCCCGCCGGGCATGCTGGGCATCGGTATCGGCGGCACGGCGGAGCATTGCATGCTGCTCGCCAAGCAGGCGCTGATGGAGCCGATCGATATGGCCCAGCTCAAACTGCGCGGGCCCCGGAACGATATCGAGGCGCTGCGCATCGAGATATTCGACAAGGTCAATGCGCTGGGCATCGGCGCGCAGGGCCTCGGCGGGCTTTCGACCATCCTCGACGTCAAGATCATGGACGCGCCGTGCCATGCGGCCGGCAAGCCGGTGGCGATGATCCCCAATTGCGCTGCCACACGCCACGCGCATTTCTCGCTCGACGGTTCAGGCCCCGCCTTCCTCGAGCAGCCCAAGCTCGATGAATGGCCCGACGTGCACTGGACGCCCGACGTCGCGGCAAAGCGCGTCAATCTCGATACGCTGACGGCCGAGGACGTGCAGGGCTGGAAGCAGGGCGACCGGCTTTTGCTCAACGGCAAGATGCTCACCGGCCGCGATGCAGCGCACAAGCGTATTCAGGACATGCTGGCCAAGGGCGAGGAGCTTCCGGTCGAGTTCAAGGGCCGCGTGATCTACTACGTCGGCCCCGTCGATCCGGTGCGCGAGGAAGTCGTCGGTCCTGCCGGCCCGACCACCGCCACCCGCATGGACAAGTTCTCCGACATGATGCTGAACCTCGGGCTGCTCGCCTCGGTCGGCAAGGCGGAGCGCGGCATTGCGGCGACCGAATCGATCGCCAAGCACAAGTCGGCCTATCTCATGGCCGTGGGCGGCGCGGCCTATCTCGTCAGCCGCGCGATCAAGCAATCGCAGGTCGTGGGCTTTGCCGATCTTGGCATGGAGGCGATCTACGAATTCACCGTGGAGGACATGCCGGTGACGGTTGCGGTCGATTCGACCGGCCAGAACGTGCACCGGCTGGCGCCGCTGGTTTGGCAGAGGAAGATCGCCGAGGAGGGGCTGCTGACAGCCTGATCGGAGCGATGGCCGTTCGACCAACCGCTGACCGGGTTCGACCGCCCGGCTGGCGCTTTCGGGCCGATTGGGCCTAGAAGCGATCGGATGGCCACGCTTCCTGCCGATATTGCCGCCGAACCGTCGCAGCGCCCGCACGTGCCCGCGCGGGCGGTTCTGCTGTCGGCGGCGGCGCTGTGGCTTACGTATTTCGTGCTGATTACCTTGCGCGGGATCGTGGTTGATCTCGGCGAGTTCCAGGAGCTGCTCTGGCGCCGCGCAGTGGTCACGCTCGCGGGCATCGCGGTAACGCTGCTTGCCTGGCCGGTGCTGCGCCGGTTCGACGGACGCAGCAACGGCGCGCGCATTGCGGCAGCGCTCATCATCATGCTGCCCGCCGCGCTCGCGCTTGCCGTGATCAACCAGCAATGCTTCGCGCCGGTCGAGCAGAAGCTGATCGAGCGTGAGGCGCGGGCGGCGCAGCAGCAGGCCGAGGCTGCCGCCAAGGCGATCCGTGCGGCGCAGACTGCAGCACCGCTCGCCGCGCCATCCGCCGCAGTGCCGCTGCCCGTGCCTGCAGTGCGGGTGCGTCATGATGTTTCGGGTAACGTGCTGATCGACATCTCCGATCCGCCGCTGCCGCCCCCCGCACCACCGGCCCCGCCCGCGCCGCCAGCCGATCCGGCACCGGAGGAGGCTGTCGCGAACAGCGCCGAGCCGAACTCGATCATCACCGCCCCCGGCGGAGTAGCCATCATCCGGCGCGCCGATGGTACTGCCGAAGTGCGCGTGGGTAACCGCCGCTTCGAAACCGACACCGACCAAGCCGACGAACTCGCCGACGAACTGGCCGAAGCGCAGCGCGAAGTCGCCGAGGCACAGCGCGAGATGGAGCGGGCGCAGGACGAGGCCCGGCTTTCCGCCGCGCAGGCCCGCCTCGCCGGGATCGACGCGGTGCGCTGGAACGTGCTGCGCGGCCTCGCCGATGCAGGGCTTATCACCGAAAAGGAAGTGCCGCCTGCCCCGTCCGGCGCGGTCGGCGAAGCAGTCAAGGAAGTGCGCGCGCGAGGGGTCAAGGAACACAAGGCGCGGGCGGGGCCACGCCCAACGGCTCGTCACGCGGCGCTGCGCCCGTCCGCCAGCGCATCCCCAGCGGCGGTGCCCCTGCCCGCCGCAGCGGCTAGCTCTGCCCCTGCTTCCGGACCCGCGCCTGCCGCCACCGACGGCGAAACGCAGATGCACGCCGCAATCATCACCAAGATGATCGAGGACGAGGGGCTCTGGAAGCAACTCACCGATGTCGCGCTGGGGCGCTACTTCCTGCTCATCGCCTGGGCCGCGCTCTATCTGGCGCTGGGAAATGCCGAGATGGCACGCGCCTCCGAACGGCGCGAGGGCGAGTACAAGCGCGCGGCAAAGGCTGCGGAGCTGCGTTCGCTGCGCTATCAGGTCAATCCGCACTTCCTGTTCAACACGCTGAACTCGCTCTCGGCGCTGGTCATGGTCGGCCGCAGCGAGCAGGCGGAGAAGATGATCCAGACGATCTCGAGCTTCTACCGCCACAGCCTGGCGGGCGATCCCACCGCCGATGTGCCGCTGGCCGACGAGATCGCCCTGCAGCGGCACTATCTCGAAATCGAGGCGGTGCGCTTTCCCGAGCGGCTGGTCACCGAGTTCGACGTCCCCGATGCGCTCGCCAATGCTTGCGTGCCGGGCATGATCCTCCAACCGCTGGTCGAGAACTCGATAAAGTACGGCGTTTCGGCGAGCACCCGGCCGGTGACGATCCGTATCGCGGCGCAGGAAGCTGGCGGCAGGCTCGTGCTCACCGTGGCGGACGACGGGCCGGGCAAGACCGGCGAGAACGGGGGCACCGGGATCGGTCTTGAAAACGTGCGCAATCGCCTCGCGGCGCGGTTCGGCGAGGAAGCGCGGGTCGAAAGCGGACCGCTTCCCGCCGGGGGCTATGCCACGTTGCTGACGATCCCGCTCGTTCGCAACCGCTGTGATTGAGAAGGGAGGCTCCATGCGCACGCTGATTGTCGATGACGAACCGCTCGCGGTAGAGCGCATGCAGATCCTCTGCGCGCGCATCCCGGCGCTCAGCGTGGTCGGCACAGCGAGCGACGGCGCCGCCGCGCTGCGCCTGTGCGAGGCCCTGGAGCCTGAACTGGTGCTGCTCGACATGACCATGCCCGAAGTCGACGGCCTCGGTGTCGCGCGCGGCCTTGCCCGCCAGTCGCCGCGCCCGGCTGTGATCTTCGTGACGGCGCATGACCATTTCGCGGTCGAGGCGTTCGATTGCGATGCGGTGGACTACGTGCTCAAGCCCGTCGCGCAGGACCGCCTCGAACGCGCGGTCGAACGCGCGCTGGCCCGGCGCGATGCAGGCGCGACGGCAGCTGAAGCGCCGGCAGAAAGCCCGTGGATCGAGGAATTCTGGGTGCCGCATCGCAGCGAGCTGGTCCGCATCGCGGCAGATGATATCGACCGCATCGACGCCGAGCGCGACTATGTGCGGCTTCATGTGGGTCAGAGGGACGGAGGCGGGCGCAGCTACCTCTTGCTGCACACCATCCAGCGCCTCGAAGACCGGCTCGATCCCGAACGCTTCATCCGCCTCCACCGCTCGACCATCGTGCGGCGAGACCGGATCGCGGGGCTGAAGCACGACGGGCTGGGCGTGTGGTCGGCGCAGCTGGCGGATGGCGAACTGCTGCGCATCGGGCGGACCTATCTGGCGAAGGCCAAGGCGATGGCGGGGCGTTAAGCGCGTCGTCAGGCGCGTCTTCAGGCTCTGGGCGCAATCCGCCGATAGCTCAGCGCCTCGGCCACATGTACCCGGCCAATCGTATCCGTTCCCGCCAAGTCCGCAATCGTGCGCGCCACGCGCAGCATCCGGGTATAGCCGCGCGCGGATAGGCGCATCGCCTCCGCCGCTTGCGCCAGCAGCTTGCGGCCCGGTTCGTCGGGCGTGGCGAAGCGTTCGAGGAGGTCGCCTTCGAGCTCGGCATTGGTGCGCCGCCCGCTGCCTTCCAGCCGCGCCGTCTGCAAGCGCCGCGCCGTTGCCACGCGCGCGGCGACGGCGTCAGATCCTTCGGCAGGCGGCGGCAGGGCAAGGTCTGCGGCGGAGACGGGATCTACTTCGACATGAAGATCGATCCGGTCGAGCAGCGGACCGGAGACCTTGGACTGGTAATCGCCCGCGCAGCGCGGCGCGCGGCTGCACCCTAGCGCCGGATCGCCGAGGTGGCCGCAGCGGCAGGGGTTCATCGCGGCCACCAGCTGCACCCGCGCCGGGAATGTGACATGGGCATTGGCCCGCGCGACGGTGACTTCGCCCGTCTCCAGCGGCTGGCGGAGCGAATCAAGCACCGCGCGCTGGAATTCGGGCAGCTCGTCGAGGAACAGCACGCCGAGATGGGCCAGGCTCACCTCGCCCGGCCGCACCCGCAGCCCGCCGCCCGTCAGCGCGGCCATCGAGGCGGAGTGGTGAGGGCTGCGGAAAGGGCGCGCGCGGCTGATGCGGCCTTCCTCCAAGAGTCCGGCGACCGAAGCGACCAGCGAGGTTTCGAGCGCCTCCGCCGGGGTCAGTTCAGGCAGAATGCCGGGCAGGCACGAGGCCATGAGCGACTTGCCCGCGCCCGGCGGCCCGATCATCAGAAGATTGTGCCCGCCCGCTGCCGCGATCTCCAGCGCACGCTTGGCGGTTTCCTGGCCCTTCACTTGGCGCAGGTCCGCGCGCCGCTCGGGCGGGGCGACTTCGCCGGGTTCGGGCAGCGGCAGGCGCAGCGTGCCTTTCAGATGGTTGAGCAGGCCGATCAGATCGGGCGCGGCGACCACTTCGATCCCGCTCGCCCAGCGCGCCTCGGCGCCTTGCGCGGCGGGGCAGACAAGGCCCTTTTCAATGCCGCTGGCGTGTAGCGCGGCGAGCAATACGCCGGGGCTGGCGATGACCCGCCCGTCGAGCGCCAGTTCGCCAACCGCCACAAAGTCCGCGACCGCTTCCAGATCGACCACGCCCATCGCCGCCAGCAGTGCCAGCGCGATCGGAAGGTCATAGTGCGAGCCTTCCTTGGGCAGATCGGCCGGCGAGAGGTTCACCGTGATGCGTTTGGGCGGCAGCGCCAGGCCCAACGCGGCAAGCGCGGAATGCACCCGCTCGCGGCTTTCGCCCACCGCCTTGTCGGGCAGGCCGACGACGCGGAACGACGGCAGGCCGGGCGCGATCTGGCACTGCACTTCCACGGCGCGCGCCTCCAGCCCCAGATAAGCAACCGTCGAAACCAGCGCGACCATACAGAGCCCCAAGCAAGCGCATCAGCCTAGGGACGCGGTGCCTTGCGGGAAAGGGCTGGCATGCCGCTCCAGCCATTATGGAAGCAATAGCCATTTAGGCACGGTTTACCGCCTTTTGCTGGCAAAAAGGCAACCATGGATGAAGAATAGAGATGTCATGAAACGAATCGCCTGTGCCCTGCTTTTGATCATCGCCGGCGCGACCGCTGCTTCCGCGCAGCAGGTTGCGACGCGCACTTGGGTCGATTCCCACGGTACCACCTGGACCGAGGTGACGACGACGCGAACTGTGCCCGAGGAACCGCGGAACCTGCGGATTGCCAGAGCGATCGTCGGGCTGCCGCGCTTCGGCCCCTTTGCAGTGGTCGATACGACGCATGCAGCGCTTGTCGGGGAAACCGATGGCAAGTCGCCCGATTCGTTCAAGACGATGATGAAGGCCTTCCCCGGCATCCGCATGCTTGAGCTGGTCGATTGTCCGGGCACCGCAGACGACGGCGCCAATCTCGCGCTTGGCCGGCTGATCCGCGAGCATGGGGTGGCGACCGATGTGCCTTCGGGCGGCTCGGTGCGTTCCGGCGGGCTCGAGCTGTTTCTGGCGGGCGTGACGCGGCGTGCCGCACCGGACGCGGAGTTCGGTGTTCATGCTTGGAAGGACGATGCGGGCCGTCAGCCCGGCGATTATCCCGCCGATGCGCCACCCAACCGGCTCTACCTTGACTACTACCGCGACATGGGCCTCAGCTCCGAGAACGCTCAGGGCCTCTATGCGCTGACCAATTCGGTGCCCAACGAGCAGATGCTCTGGCTCCACACCGGGGATATCCAGCGCTTCGTCCCCGTGGAGTAATGCGCGGGCGCAGGCGTCAGTGCGCCGCGCCCCAGCTTGGCCCTGTGCCGATCTCGACACCAAGCGGCACGGTGAGCTTCACCGCCGGTTCGGCCGCGCCCGCCATGACCGCCTCGATCACCTGCCGCGCTGCCGCGACGTCCCCTTCAGGAAGTTCGAACACCAGTTCGTCATGCACCTGCAGCAGCATGCGAACATGGCCAAGGCCGGCTGCCGCAAGCGCCGGGTCCATGCGGGCCATCGCGCGTTTGATGATGTCGGCACTGGTGCCCTGGATCGGCGCGTTGATCGCCGCGCGCTCGCTGCCCTGACGCTCTGCCTGGTTCTTCGAGTTGATCCGCGGGAACCACGTCTTGCGGCCGAACAGCGTCTCCGAATAGCCCAGCGTGCGCACACTTTCGAGCGTCTCATGGATATAGCGCTGGATGCCGGGGAAGCGCTCGAAATATCGGTCGATCATCGCCTGCGCTTCGTCCGCGCTCACGCCGAGGCGTCCGGCCAGGCCCCAGCGGCTGATGCCGTAGAGGATCGCGAAGTTGATCGTCTTGGCCCGCCCGCGCGTGTCGCGATCGACCGTGCCGAAAAGTTCCCGCGCGGTGCGGGCGTGGATGTCCTCGCCCGCAGCGAACGCCTCCTTGAGCGCCGGCACGTCGGCCATGTGCGCCGCGAGCCGCAGCTCGATCTGGCTGTAGTCCGCCGCCAGCAGCACGTTGCCGGGTTCCGCCACGAAAGCATCGCGGATCTGGCGGCCGATCTCGGTGCGGATCGGGATGTTCTGCAGATTGGGATCGTTCGAGGACAGCCGCCCGGTCTGTGCACCGACCAGACTGTAGCTGGTGTGGACCCGGCCCGTTGCCGGATTGATCGCGGCCTGCAGCGCATCGGTGTAAGTCGACTTGAGCTTTGAGAGCTGGCGCCATTCGAGCACCAGTGTCGCGACTTGGGCCCCACCGGCGGCCAGGCCTTCAAGCACCGATTGGTCGGTGGAGTATTGCCCGGTCTTGCCCTTCTTGCCGCCCTTGTAACCCAGCTTGTCGAACAGGATTTCGCCCAGCTGCTTGGGGCTGCCGATGGTGAAGGGCTGGCCGGCCTTTTCGTGGATCACCGTTTCCAGCCCGGCGATGGTCTCGGCAAACTGCGCGGAAAGCCCCGCCAGCCGCTCGCGGTCCACCCGGATACCGCGCCGCTCCATGGCCGCGACCACCGGAACCAGCGGGCGATCAACCCGCTCGTAGATGCGCGTGCCGCCTTCTTCCGCAAGGCGCGGGGCGAGCAGGCCGTGGAGCCGCCACGTAACCTCGGCATCCTCGGCGGCATAGCGCGTCGCATCGGCGAGCGGCACTTCAGCAAACGAGATCGCCTTCTTTCCGGTGCCGCACAGGTCCTTGAAAGCAATCGTGGTGTGGCCAAGCAGGCGCTGTGCGAGCTCGTCCATGCCATGCCCGCCCACACCCGCCTCGCCGCGCCCCGCATCAAGGCAGAAGCTCATGACCATGGTATCGTCGATCGGCGAGACCATCACGCCGTAGCGCGCCAGCACATTGATATCGTACTTAATGTTCTGCCCGATCTTGAGAACCGCATCGCTTTCCAGCAGCGGCTTCAGGAGGGCCAGCGCCGCGTCGCGTGGCGCCTGCACCGGCGCTTCGGCAAACATGTCGCTGCCGCGGTGCCCGAGCGGGATATAGCAGGCATCGCCCGGCCCGAGCGCGAGGCTCACGCCGACAAGCTCCGCCTGCATCGCATCAAGCGCGCTGGTCTCGGTATCGACCGCGACCACGCGTGCAGCAAAGGCGCGCCGGACCCACTGCGCGATATCTTCCAGCGTCTGCAGGCAGCGATAGCCGCCGGTATCGATGGCAGGCCATTCGGGCAGGCTCTGGCGCGTGTCGGCGCCCGCTGCCGGGGCCGCACCGGCGGGTGCAGAAGAGGCTTCCGGCGCGGTGCCGAGCTTGCGCAACAAGCTGGTGAAGCCATGCTCGCCCAGAAACGCGGCGAGCGGCTCGGGCGGAATCGCGGTGAGTTCGAACGATTCGAGCGGGAGCGGCAGCGCGCAATCCTCCTTGAGCTGGACAAGCTGGCGGGAAAGCCGCGCCATGTCCGCCTGCTCGATCAGGCTCTCGCGCAGCTTCCCCGGCTTCATCGCGGGCGCGGCGGTGAGTGCGCCCTCCAGCGTGCCATGCTCCTGAATAAGCTTGGTCGCGGTCTTGGGGCCGATGCCGCGGATGCCGGGCACGTTGTCCACCGCGTCGCCCATCAGCGCCAGCACATCGCCGACACGCTCAGGCTCGACCCCGAACTTCTCCATCACCTCCGGTATGTCGATGCGCTGGTTCTTCATCGTATCGAGCATGTCGACATAGCCGCCAGCCTCGGTCTTGCGTCCGACCAGCTGCATAAGGTCCTTGTCGGAGGAGACGATGGTCACGTTCCAGCCCTGCAAGGCCGCCGCGCGCGCATAGGAAGCGATCAGGTCGTCCGCCTCGAGCCCCTCCTCCTCGATGCAGGCGAGGCTGAAGGCGCGCGTCGCATCGCGGATCAGCGGAAACTGCGGCACGAGGTCTTCGGGCGGCGGCGGGCGGTTGGCCTTGTACTGGTCGTAGAGATCGTTGCGGAAGGTGATCGAGCCCTTGTCGAGGATCACGGCGAGGTGGGTTGGCCCGTCAGCCTTGTGCAGGTCTTCCGCCAGCTTCCACAGCATCGTGGTGTAGCCATAGACCGCGCCCACCGGCACGCCGGCCGGATTGGTCAGCGGCGGCAGGCGGTGATAGGCGCGGAAGATATAGGCCGAACCGTCGATCAGATAGAGATGCCGAGGCGGTTCGGCGGTTGCGGCTTGGGGGGGCGGGGCGGAGTCCATGCGGGGCGTGGTAGCGCCTTGGCCGTTCCAGCGAAAGCGCTTCGCGATGCGGCAATGCAGCATTGACGGGGTGATTCATCGGCGTCCGGGGGGTATTTCAGGCCTGTCATCACCCTGCAAAAATTCTTGTTATTCCGTAACATAATCCATGTATGACGGGTTTGCTGCTCCAAAGGCTTGCAAGGCGGTGAATTGCCGATTAATTGGGGCGAGAAGTCTACCGCCAGAGTAGGCTTTGCGGCGGGCTGCGGGCCCGGCGCGGTCCACTTCAATCCAGGGATTGTAACGCATGCGCAAGCTCCTCCTCGCCGCTGTCGCCGGCACTGCCTTCGCTCTCGCCGGTTGCTCGGAAAAGGCTCCCGAAGCTCCTGCCACTGAAGCCGTTGAATCGGATGCCGCCATGGATTCGGCTGCTGCTTCTGACGCGGCTATGGAATCGGCTCCGGCTGCCGACGCTTCGAGCGAAGCCGCCAAGATGTAATTCCCGCCCGCAAGGGCAGGTTACAGATAAAGGGGTACGGTTGCGCGCGCAGCCGTGCCCCTTTTTCTTTGCGCGCACTGCGCGCGGCAAGGCTCTGCGCGGCAGAAGACGCGCCAGGTTTGCAGCCCTTGGGGAAAAATCAGCGGCGCGCCGTCTCGAGCCCGCTCAGCGGGAGCGGCTGACTATAACCGTCGTAAAGCACGCGCGCGATCTGCGCGATCAGGCCGGCATGCGCGGTGTGGCCTTCCGGGCCGGTCACGAAGATCGCTATGGCGAGGTGCCGACCATCAGGCAGGCGCACAATGCCGACATCGTCGGTGACGCCGGCAAGCGTGCCGGTCTTGTGCGCGAAAACCACGTCTTCGGGCAGGCCGCTGCGGATGCGGTTCTTGCCGGTGCTGGTGCGCGTCATCGTGTCGAGCAGCACGGCCCGGCTTTCCGGGCTCAAGGCGCTGCCGCGATCGATCGCGGCAAGCAGCGCGACCATGGCGCGCGGCGTGCTGCTGGTGCGGTTGTCGATTGTGGTGGCCGGATTGACGCGGCCATCATCACGCACCAGCGTTGCCATCGTGTGATCGAGATGCTGGCCGTTCACGCCTATGCGGCTGAGCCAAGCGTTGACCACGCCGATCCCGCCGACCGCAGCAATCAGCCCATCGGTCGCGTGATTGTCGCTGCGCGTGATGCTGAGTTCCATCAGGCTCTGCGCCGTCATGACCTCGCCAGGTCGGACAGCAGCGACAGACCCGCGCGATTCGGCGGATTCGGCCACGGGCACCATCATCGGAAACGGCTGGTCGAGCCGCAAGCGGCCTTGCTCGACGCCCGAGAGGTAGGTCGCCGCGATCGCGATCTTGGCAGTGCTGGCCATCGGGAACGGCATGTCGCCGTTGATCATGATCTGCCCGCCGCCATCGAGATCGACCGCCGCGACGCCGATGCGGCCGCGACCTTGTGCAACGATTGCAGAGACCTGCTGCTCGATCGCGTCATCGCGCGCGCTCTGCAGGCTGGTTCCGGGGCGGGCCTGCGCAGGGCTGGCGACCAGCAAGAGCGGCGCAGCACACCACAGCGCCGCCGCAATCCACTTGTGCATCCTGTTGTCGCGGCGCGCCATGCCGATCCCTTAACCTGAAACCTGTTTAGGTATTCTTAGCAGCCTAACTGATTGTGATTGCAGCGCAAGCCATGACGACTCGGATAGTCGCGCCGCACGCGCGGCTTGCCGCGCCCAAGCGCAGGCTGGACATTAATCGCACGATTAAGGATAGTCTCCCAAACAAGCTGGAATGACAGCCCGAACGGGCGGACGAGAGGAGCGCATGGCGGCGCAGGCGCAGCAGAATCCGGCCGAGGGGCTGGCGCAAGGGCTTGAACGCGTGATGGCGCGGGCGGGTCGGCGCGGCGCCGTGACTGATTTGCTGCGCCTTTCCGGCGGCGCCAACATGCAGAGCTGGCGCTTCGAACTGGGCGGCGAGGCCTTCGTGCTGCGCCGCGCGCCTTCTGAAGAATGGGTCGCCACGCGCCAGCTTGATATGGCGAAGGAAGCCAAAGTGATCCGCACCGCGCGCGCCGGCGGCGTGCTTGCGCCCGAAGTAGTGGCCGAGCTGGCGCCGCAGGACGACATCGGCCTCGGCTTCGTGATGCGCTGTGCACCCGGTTCGCCCGATCCGGAAAACGCGCTGTCCTCCCCGCCCGCGCTGCTCGCCGAAATCGCCACGGCGTTGGCGGGCGTACACGCGCTCGATCCCGCGACGCTTCCGTTCCTGCCAGTGCTTGAGCCTGCCGCTGGAGTCGAGGCGCTGGCGCTGCAGTTCGCCGAAGCCGGCGGCGACCGTCCGCCGATCGCGCTGGGCCTTGCCTGGCTCCGCGCCAATCTGCCGCCGCCCGCCCAGCTGCGGGTGCTCCACGGCGATCTCAGGATCGGCAACCTGATGGTCGAGGATGGGCGCCTGTCCGCCGTGCTCGATTGGGAGCTGGCGCATCTCGGCGATGCGCACGAGGACCTCGCATTCGGCTGCATGACGGTGTGGCGCTTCGGCCGACTCGACAAGCAGGGTTTTGGCCTCGGCTCGGTCGCCGATCTGGCACGGGCCTACGAAGCGGCGTGTGGCACCGCGTTTGAACCTGCGCGCTTCCGCTTCTGGCTGGTTTACCGCACCGTCTGGTGGGCGCTCAGCTGCCTCAGCATGGGGCGCGCCTGGCGCTCCGGTGCGGACCGCTCCCTGGAACGCGTCGTCGTTGCGCGGCGCTCTGCCGAACAGGACCTCGATCTTCTTCTGTTGCTCGAGACCGAGGCACCCGAGGCCGAACGCGCGCGCCGCCTGCCATTGTCCCCCGCGCCGCCCGAGCCCGGATTGGGCGAGCCGAGCGCCGCCGAGATCCTCACCGCCGTGTCCGAATGGCTCGCCGCGACGGTCAAGCCCCACATGGCCGCCGGGCGCGAGCGCTTCGAGCTGGCGGTCGCGCAGAACGCGCTCGGTATCGTCCGCCGCGAACTCGCCGGTCGGCCAAGCCCGCACGACAAAGCGCTGTGCGAGGCGATTCTCTCGGGGCGCACCACGCTGGCCGAGCCTGGCCTGCTCGCCGCGCTGCGCCGCCGCGTGCTCGATACGCTCGCCGCCGACATGCCGAAATACCCTGCGCTCAGCGAAGCGCGCCGACTTTGGGAGAGAACGGAATGAACTTCGATCTGCCGCAGGAGCTTCTGGACTACCTCGCCGAGCTCGATGCCTTCATCGACAGCGAGATCAAGCCGCTTGAGCAAGCGGACGACAACATCCGCTTCTTCGACCACCGCCGCGAATGGGCGCGCACCAATTTCGAGGACCAGGGCCTGCCGCGCCACGAATGGGAAGCCCTGCTGATCGAAGCCACCCGCCGCTCGGATGCCGCCGGCCACTGGCGCTTTTCCGCGCCGAAGAAATACGGCGGCAAGGATGGCAAGAACCTTTGGATGGCGGTGATCCGCGATCACTTCACGCAGAAGGGCCTTGGTCTTCATAACGATCTGCAAAATGAGCATTCGATCGTCGGGAACTTCCCGTTCGTGAATATGTTCGAGCATTTCGGCACACCCGCGCAGCAGGAAGAATTCATCCTCGGCGGCTTCGCGCGCACGCGCCGCGTCTCCTTCGGCCTGACCGAAGCGCGGCACGGTTCCGATGCGACGCATATGGAAACGCGCGCGGTGCGCGAGACGCGGGACGGCGTGCCCGGTTGGCGGATCGATGGCGAAAAGATGTGGATCACCGGCATGCACATCGCCAGCCACTGCGCAGTTTTCGCGCGCACGGCGGGCGAGCCGGGCGACGCGCGCGGGATCACCTGTCTCCTCGTACCCAACCCTTCGCCGGGGCTGGTGATCGAGGAATACATGTGGACCTTCAACATGCCGACCGACCACCCGCGCCTGTCGCTCACCAATGTCTGGGTGCCGGAAAGCGCGATGCTCGGGCCCGAGGGCGGCGGCCTCGCCATTGCGCAGAGCTTCGTGCACCAGAACCGCATCCGGCAGGCCGCATCCTCGCTCGGCGCAGCGACGTTCTGCATCGAGGAATCAGTACGCTATGCGCGGGAACGCAAGCCCTTCGGCGAAGAGCTGGCGCGCAACCAGGCCATCCAGTTCCCGCTGGTCGAGCTGGCGACCCAGTGCGAGATGCTGCGCCTCCTGATCCGCAAGACGGCGTGGGAAATGGACCGCCTCGAAGCCGAGGAAGGCGGCCACAAGCGCATCGAGCGCGAGCTCTCCGACAAGGTCTCGATGTGCAATTACTGGGCGAACCGGCTGGTCTGCGAAGCGGCGGACCGCGCGATGCAGGTCCACGGCGGCATCGGCTATTCACGCCACAAGCCCTTTGAGCACATCTACCGCCACCACCGCCGCTACCGCATCACCGAGGGCGCGGAGGAAATCCAGATGCGCAAGGTCGGCGCGTATCTGTTCGGCTATCTGGGGCCGCGGAAGGGGATGTTCGGGTAGGGCCTGCGGCTATGGCAGGTTCGCCAGAAGGTCTGGCAACGACGACTGCACTGTCTCCCAGACGACGGCGAGATTGATATCGTAGTAGCCGTGCGCAATCCGGTTGCGCATGCCCCGGATGGCGCGCCATTCGATGGCGGGGTGCGCTTCGGTGAAGGCCGGGGACTGCGCCATCAATTTCGTTGCCGCCTCCCCGATGATCACGAGATTGAGGATGACGGCCTGCTGCGTGCGCTTGTCCGCAAGGAACTCTTCCGCGCCATCCCGTCGGTGTAGATCAGGGCTTGTTCCGCCGCTTCTCGCATATGCGCGAGGAGATCATCCCGGCTTTGCGCCATCAAATCGGGCGTGCCTCTGCCAGCACAGCATCGCGGAAGGCGGGGGTTATGTCTTCCGGCGTGAGGAGGTCAACCGGAGCGCCGAGGAGATCTTCCAGATCGGCCTGAAGTCCGCCGAGATCGAACAGGGTGGCGCCCGGCAGGGTATCGACGAGGATGTCGAAATCGCTTGAGGGACCGGCCTGACCGTGGAGCACGGAGCCGAACAGCCGCGGGTTGGCCGCCTTGCGCCGAGCTGCAAGCGCCAGCACGGCGACGCGGTGGTCGGCAAGGATGCGGGCGTGTTCCATGAAAGCAAATCTATGGAATGCCGGTGCCAGGTGCAAGACCGTTGGCTGGCTCCACCTCCCACCTGCTGCGCTGGCAGCCCCCCGAGTAAGCTCGGGGGGCTTTGTCTTCGTCAGGCGAACGCCGCCTTGAGGTCGTCCACCAGATCCAGCCGCTCCCACGGGAAGAAGTCGCCGTCCGCCTTGCGGCCGAAGTGGCCATAGGCAGCCGTCGGCTGGTAGATCGGCTTGTTGAGGCCGAGGTGCGTGCGGATCGCGCGCGGGGTCAGGCCGCCGAGGCGGGTGATCGCGAGGATCGCCTGCTCGATCTTGTCATCGCCCACGGTGCCGGTGTCGTGCGTGTCGACATAGAGCGACAGCGGCTGCGAGACGCCAATGGCATAGGCGATCTGGATCGTGCAGCGCGTGGCAAGGCCCGAGGCGACCACGTTCTTGGCGAGGTAGCGTGTGATATAGGCCGCCGAGCGGTCGACCTTGGTGGGGTCCTTGCCCGAGAACGCGCCGCCGCCGTGCGGGCTGGCGCCGCCGTATGTGTCGACGATGATCTTGCGGCCGGTAAGGCCGGCGTCGCCATCGGGGCCACCGATCTCGAACGAGCCGGTCGGGTTGATGTAGTACTTGGTCTCGCGCAGCAGCACCGGCGGGATCACCTCGGCGATCACGCGCTTCACATAAGCGTGGAGCTCGGCTTCCTTCTCGCCCTCATCATAGCCCGGCGCGTGCTGGGTCGAGACGACGACTGCGGTGGCCGCGACGGGGAGCGAGCCCTCGTAACGCAGCGTGACCTGGCTCTTGGCGTCCGGCTCGAGGAACGGCGCCGCGCCAGAGTGGCGGTCGGCGGCCATGCGCTCAAGGATCTTGTGGCTGTAGTAGAGCGTGGCGGGCATGAGATCGGGCGTCTCGTCGGTGGCGTAACCGAACATGATGCCCTGATCGCCTGCGCCTTCGTCCTTGTTGTCGGCGGCATCGACGCCCTGCGCGATGTGTGCGGACTGGCCATGCAGGCGGTTGATGAACTCGAACTTCTCCCAGTGGAAGCCGTCCTGCTCATAGCCGATGCGCTTCACCGTCTCGCGCACGGTCTGCTCGATCTCGGCCTGTGCGCCCGGGGCCCATTCGCCGCCTTCGTATACACCCTTGCAGCGGATTTCGCCGGCGAGGACCACCAGCTGCGTCGTCGTCAGCGTTTCGCAGGCGATGCGCGCCTCGGGATCCTTGGAAAGGAACAGGTCCACGATCCCGTCGCTGATCTGATCGGCGACCTTGTCGGGATGGCCTTCGGAAACGCTTTCAGACGTGAACAGGTAATCGCTGCGCATAGGAGAATCCTGATATAAAGATTTCTTTATGTCCGCTCCCTAGCGTTCTCCGCGCCGCCTTGCAACCACCAGCGCGCAGGCAAACAACACCAGCGCCCAACACAGCGCCAGCAGGTTGCCCAGACGTGCGAAGAGCGTGGGTGCATGGGCGGGCGGCACCTGCCCGTCGAGCCGGCCTGCGGTGAGCCGCGGCACGAAGGCGCGCACCACCCCGTCGGCATCGATCACTGCGCTGATCCCCGTAGTCGTCGAACGCAGCACCGGCAGCCCTTCCTCGATCGCGCGCATGCGGGCCTGCGCCAGATGCTGCGGCGGGCCCGAGGCGCCGAACCAGCCGTCGTTGGAGGGGTTGAAGATGTAATCCGGGCGGTGCGCGCGGTCGGTCACTTCGCCGGAGAAGATGATTTCGTAGCAGATCTGCAAGCCCGCCTTGCCGTGCGGGCCGAAATCGAGCGTACGGGGTCCCGGGCCGGGCAGGAAATCAAGGCTGCCGGAAACGAGGCGCGAAAGGCCCAGCGGAGCAAGCCATGCGCGCATAGGCAGATACTCGCCGTAAGGCACCAGATGCGCCTTGGCATAGCTGCCGCGAATCGCCCCGTCGGGCGCCAGCGCGGTCACCACGTTGCGGGCGCCGGTCACCTCGCGGGCCCCAAGCTGCCGGCCCTCAACCAAGAGATCGGTCGCCCCGGTGAGGAGCAGACTGCCCGGCCCGATCACCTGGCCGATGCGGGCACGGGCCATGGCCGGATCTGCGGCGTAGGTCGTGGCATTGTAGAAAAACTGCGGATAGCCGGGGCGCAGATAATCGGGGAGACCGCCTTCGGGCCAGAGCACGATCCGCCGCGCGCCCGGCCTTTGTGGCAGCGAGAGCCGGGCGATGCTCTGGAACTGGCCTTCATAGAGGCTGGGGTCGTTGATCGTGTCCTGCCCGATGTTCGGCTGGACTAGCGTGTAGGCGAGGTGGCCTTCGCCGCCGCTGCCGTGCCAGGGCAGCAGCATGAGCGCGGCCGGTGCCGCCACATAGGCGAGTGCTGCGCGCCATTGGCGGCCATGCGCCGCGCGCCATGCGAACAGCCAGAAGCCGCCCAGCATGACGACGAGCCCGGAAAGGGCGTAAGTCCCGGTCCAGGCCGCAAGACCAGCAAGGCCAGGGCGCGCGAAGCCGCCGAGCGTGACCATCGCCAGGGGGTTCCAGGCAAAGCCGGTGAACAAGGTGGCCCGCAGCCATTCGGCAAGGATCCAGGCGCCCGCCAGCGCGGGCAGAAGTGCTGCGCGCCAGCCCCGGGCCAGCCACGCCGCGACGAAGGCGGCGAGCGCGGGATAGACCGCGAGATAGACCGCAAGGAGCACGACCGCGATCCAGCCGAGCCAGGCAGGCATGGCCGCCTGATAGGTGAAGGCCGTTGCGATCCAGCCGTTGCCAAGCGTGAAATAGCCGAGGCCGAACAGCCAGCCCGCGAGCGCTGCATGCCGGGCCGAGCGCGCATGCTCGATCCGGTCGATCAGGAAGGCGAGCGCGGCAAGCGTGCAGGGCCAAAGCGCGATCGGCTGGAAGCCGGTCGCGGCCACGGCGCCGGCAACAACAAGCGCCAGTGGCGTCAGACGATGCGCGGGTTTCTGCAAGACGCGGGGCCTGTTCAGGCGCTGCGGCAGGCCGCGATCAGCCTTCAGCCGCTTCGGGCAGCGGGTTCTTGCGCGGGCGGCCGCGGCGCTTGGGCGCGGGGGCGTCGACAGCGGCAGCAATCGCTTCCGGCGCTTCCGACTCTTCCGGCTCCGGCGCGGCGCGGACGCCGATCGCGGGCGGAAGGGTCATTGGATCGAGTGCGGCAACCGGGGCCTCTTCCACCTCGCGGCGGGCGCGGCGTTCGCCGCGGGGGCGCAGGCCGCGCTGCGAGCGGCCCTCGCGCACGAAGGGATTCTCAGCCGCCTCGCTGATCGGCTCGCCCTCGTCGGCCCGAACCATGGTTTCGGGCTCGGCCGCAGCAGGTTCGAAGCGGGGCCGATAGGGTTCGCGCGGCTCACGCGGTTCGCGGACATCACGGTTTTCGCGCGGTTCACGGTTTTCGCGCGGCTCGCGGTTCTCACGCGGTTCGCGGTTTTCACGCGGCTCGCGGGGCTCACGCTGTTCGCGGGGTTCGTCGCGGCGGGTCTGCGGGCGGTCGAAGGCGGGGAAGTCGGCGTCCATGCCGAACTCCATCGCATCGTCCTCGCCTTCCTGCTCGTTCCAGCGATCGCCAGGCTGGCGCTGCCGCTGGTCGTCGACGCGCGAGCGGCTGTCGGCAATCACGCGGAAGTAGTGGTCGGCGAACTGAAGATAGTACTCTGCCTGGACCCGGTCGCCGTTGAGGTGCGCGTCCTGAGCCAGCTTGCGATACTTCTCGAGCATCTGCGGCGCATTGCCCCGCGCCCGGCTGTCGATCCGGTTGAGCTGCTGGCCGCCACCCTGCGGGCGGTTGTTGTTCCCGCGACCGCGCCGGCGGTTGTTCCCACGATTGTTGTTCAAGTCAGGCACTTTCCTAGTTCGGTGCTACCCTGGCCCGGAGCGATGCGGCACCTGATGCGGTGCGCGATGCCATCCGGGCCTGACGTGGCGCAACTACCGGGCCTATCCACATGCTTGCCCCGCTGCCGCGCATCCTCCACCACGAACGTTGACAATCGTGGTGCCCAGCATCTGCGTAGAGCCGGCTTGCCCTGCCGGCGATCAATGCAAATGGTGGAGTAAGCCGGGACGGGAAGCCATCATCCGTCGCCCTGCCTGAGGCCTTGATTAGTGACGCACCGCTCCCTTGCCAAGCGAAATATTTGGGCAATCTACGTCATTTCGACAGAACGCGGCCGCCCGGCAAGGTCGCGGTGCACCGTGGCGGCAAGCCCGGCCGCTTCGGCGAGCGCGCAGACAGGCCCTGCCTGCGTGGCGCCGATCTCGAACAGAGCGGTGCCGCCGGGGGCAAGGAGGCGGGGCACTTCGGGGATCAGGCGGCGGTAATCATCAAGCCCGTCGGGCCCGGCAAAGAGCGCCTCTGCCGGCTCGTGGTCGCGGACCGAAGGGGCAAGCGCGGCGGCATCCTCGACATAAGGCGGATTGGCGAGAATCAGGTCGAAACGGCCCAGTTGGTCTGCCCAGCCGCCTTGCGTCCAGTCTCCGGCGATGATCTGGGCACGCGCTGCGAGCCCGTTTTGTGCGGCGTTGCGGGCGGCCACGTCGCGCGCTGGGCCAGAGCGTTCGAGCCCGATCCCTTGCGCCCCCGGCCAGAGCGTCAAGGCGGCCAGCAGCAGCGCTCCCGAGCCAGTACCGAGGTCAAGGATGCGCGCCGGTGGGCAACTCTCGCGCGCGTCGCAGGCCGCCTCGATCAGCGTCTCGCTGTCACCCCGGGGAATGAGCACGGCTGGGCCAACTTCCAGATCGAGCCCGTAAAACGGTTGCGTGCCAAGAATATAGGCGACGGGCTCGTGGTTCAGGCGGCGATCCAGAATGGACGTGAAGTGCACTGGAGGTTCGCTTCGCATGTGCTTCAGCAGCAGATCGGTGCGGGTGACGCCAAGCGCGTGGGCCATGAGCAGTTCGGCGTCCAGCCGTGCGGTGTCGCTGGTGGGGGCCAGACGGGTCGCTGCCTCGCGCAAGGCGTCGGCAATGGTCACTGCCCCTCCCATTCCCTGAAACGGGCTTTCAAGGCCTCATCCTCAGGCGTCCATGGCGGCGAGGCGCTTGACCTGATCCTCGGCGGCGAGTGCGTCGATCAGTTCGCCGAGGCCCGGGCCTTCGAGTATTTCGGGCAGGCGGTGCAGCGTGAGGTTGATGCGGTGATCGGTGACGCGCCCTTGCGGGAAATTGTAGGTGCGGATGCGTTCGGAACGGTCGCCCGAGCCGACCATGGCCTTCCGCGCCTCGGCCTCCGCCCCGTGCGCCTCGGCACGGCGCAGGTCGTAGAGCCGCGTGCGCAGCACCTGCATCGCCTTGTCCTTGTTCTTGTGCTGGCTGCGCTGGTCCTGCTGGATCACGACAAGGCCGGTGGGCAAGTGCGTCAACCGCACCGCCGAATCGGTGGTGTTGACATGCTGGCCGCCCGCCCCGCTCGCGCGGTAGATGTCGATCTTTATGTCGCCGGGCTCGATCTGCACGTCGACTTCATCGGGTTCGGGCAGCACGGCAACCGTCGCGGCGCTGGTGTGGATGCGCCCGCCGCTTTCGGTGACGGGTACGCGCTGCACGCGATGGACGCCGCTTTCATACTTGAGCTTCGCGAAGACGCCGGTCCCCGCCACATTGGCGACGACTTCCTTGAAGCCCCCCAGTTCGTTGGCATTCGCGGAGACCATCTCGACTTTCCAGCCCTGCTCGGAGGCAAAGCGCTCGTACATGCGGTAGAGATCGGCGGCGAAGAGCGCGGCCTCATCGCCCCCGGTGCCGGCGCGGATTTCGAGCATGGCGGGGCGGCTGTCGGCGCTGTCGCGCGGCAGCATGGCGATCGCGAGCACGCGCTCGGCCTCGGGCAGTTCGGTGCGCAGATGGGCGATTTCCTCCTCGGCCAGCGCGCGCATCTCGGGATCGGGATCGGTGCTGGCGCTGAGCGCGGCAAGCTCGCCCCGCATCGTGCGGACATGCGCGGCGGCGCGGGCGACGGGCTCAAGCTCGGCGTAGTCCCGGCTCGCCGTAACGAAGGCGGGGCCTTCAAGCGTGCCCGAGGCAAGGCGCGCCTCGAGTTCGGCGAAGCGAGACGCGATCTGGGCAAGGCGGGTGTCCGAGACGCTCACGGTCGCGCGCCCCGAGAGGAGAAGGATGGCATTCTCACGGGGCAAGAATACCGTGGATCAGCGCGGTGCGGGCGTCATCAACGTTCTCGCCGCGCACGTTCACGAAGGGCTTTCCGTCGCGCTCAGAGATCGATGCAAGCCGTACGGCGCCCATCTTGGCCGCTTTGTCGAAACGCTTCTTGGGCGATCCGGATGCAACCATTTCCGCCGACAGGCCTGCGCGGCGCAGTTGTGTCAGACGGGCAATGGCGAACTCCAGCAGGACATCGCTTTCAAGCGCTATCACGACATCCAGCGGCGCCTCGACCTTGTCGCCCACCAACATCGCCAGCCGCTCGATCCCCGCCGCCCAGCCGACCGCCGGCGTATGCGGTCCGCCCAGCGCTTCGATCAGCCCGTCATAGCGCCCGCCGCCCAGCACGGTACCTTGAGCGCCCAGCCGGTCGGTCACGAACTCGAACGCAGTGTGGCGATAATAGTCGAGCCCGCGCACCAACGCCGGGGCGCGTGTCCAGCTGACGCCAGCTGCGTCGAGCCCGGCGGTCACCTTGGCGAAAAAGCTCTGTGCCTCGTCCGAAAGGAACGCGTCGATCATCGGCGCATCGGCGGTGAAGACCTTGTCGCGCGGGTCCTTGCTGTCGAGGATCCGCAGCGGGTTCTTTTCGAGCCGCTCCTGCGAATCCTCGCTGAGCTCGCCCTTCACAGCGCGGAAATAGTCGATCAGCGCCGCGCGCCAGGCTTCGCGGCTGGGCGCATCGCCCAGCGTGTTGAGGTGCAGCGTGACGCCGTCGGCAATGCCGAGTTCTTTGAGGATCTGGTCCGCCATGACGAGCAGCTCGACGTCAGCCTGCGGTTCGGCGGCGCCGAGAATCTCGGCATCGATCTGGTGGAACTGGCGGTAGCGGCCCTTTTGCGGACGTTCATAGCGGAACAGGGGGCCATGCGTCGCGAGCTTCAGCGGGGCGTGCTGCTGCCAGCCGTTGGTGAGATAGGCCCGCGCGATCCCGGCGGTGAATTCGGGGCGCAGGGTCAGCGATTCGCCGCCGCGGTCCTCGAAGCTGTACATTTCCTTGGAAACGACATCGGTCGTCTCGCCCAGGCTGCGGCTGAACACGGCGGTCTTTTCGAACACCGGCATTTCGGCGCGGCGGAACCGGTAGAGCCGGCGCACGCGCTCGAAGGTTTCGACCACGAAGGCGAAAGCCTCGGCATCGGGGCCGAAGATGTCCTGCGTGCCGCGGATCGCCTGCGGGGTTGCGGGGGCGGGTGGGGTGCTGTCCTTGCTCATGGTCCCCGCGCGATTAGCCGCATTGTGGCCCGGCGAAAAGGGGCGCGCCCATCATGCCGGGGCAGGCCTTGCCGCCGTGCAAGCCCGGTTGCAGTCCACAAGGCTTCGCGCCATGAAGCAGGGATGACGATCAACACCCCGCGCACGATGCGCTCCGCCATGCTGCCAGTTGCCGCAGCGCTCCTATCGACGCTCGCCGTGCTGCCCGCGCCTGTCCTCGCGCAGGTCCAGCCGCCGGCCAATACCAGGCCGATGGCGGTGCCGATCCCGCAGACAATCCCCGATGCGCAGGACAAGCCATACCCGGGCACGATCGGCCTCGTGATCGATGCAAGCGACGTGACCACCGGCGCCTACCGCGTGACCGAAACGATCCCGGTCGCGCCGGGCACCTCAAAGCTCACCGTGCTCCACCCGAAATGGCTGCCCGGCAATCACGGGCCGAAGGGGACCATCGCCGAGCTCGTCGACATGCGCTTCTACGCCGGCAGCCAGTTGCTTACCTGGACACGCGATCCGGTCGATGTCTTTGCGTTCCATGTCGATGTGCCGGCGGGCGCGAGCGAAGTGACCGCGAAGTTCATCCACACCTCGCCACTGCGCGAAAGTGAAGGCCGGGTGACGATGACGCGCGAGATGCTCAACCTGCAGTGGGAGAAAATGAGCCTCTATCCCGCAGGCCACTATGTGCGGCAGATCAAGGTCAAGCCCACGGTGACGTTCCCGGCCGGCTGGCAGGTCTTCACCGCGCTCGATGGCAAGGCAGCCAATGGCAGCGTCGTGACCTGGGACGTGACCGATTACGAGACGCTGGTCGATTCGCCGATCTTCGCCGGGCTCTACGCCGCGCGGCACGATCTGGGACAGGGGGTCTCCTTCGATCTGGTCGCCGACAAGCCCGAGCTCCTCAAGATCACGCCCGAGAACCTCACGGTCTTCCGCAACATGGTCGACGAGGCGATGCTCGCCTTTGGCGCCAAGCACTTCGACCACTACGATTTCCTGCTGGCGATGACCGACCGCATGGGCGGCATCGGGCTCGAGCATCACCGCTCGAGCGAGAACCAGTACGAGCCGCGCACGCTGGTCGACTGGGCCGCCGGCGACTGGGACCGCAACGTGATCCCGCACGAGTTCTCGCATTCGTGGGACGGCAAGTATCGCCGCCCGGCCAGGTTGTGGACACCCGACTACCGCCAGCCGATGCAGGACAACCTGCTGTGGGTCTACGAAGGACAGACGCAGTTCTGGGGCCTCGTGCTCGCGGCGCGTTCAGGCGTGCAAAGCAAGGAGCAGGTGCTGGGCCAGCTTGCCAACTACGCGGGTTCCTTCACCCAGTATCCGGGCCGCGAATGGCGCTCGGTCGAGGATACGACGCATGATCCGATCATGGCGAGCCGCAAACCCAAGCCCTTCTCCTCACTGGCGCGCAATGAGGAATACTACACCGAGGGTGCTCTTGTCTGGCTGGAGGCCGAGGCGATCCTGCGCGAGGGCACTGCGGGCAAGAAGGGCATGGACGACTTTGCCAAGGCCTTCTTCGGCGTGAAGGACGGCGACTGGGGCGTGCTGACCTACGAGCTGGAAGACGTGGTGAAGACGCTGAACGGGCTCTATCCCTATGACTGGGCGGGCTTCTTCAAGACCCGCATCCAGACCCCGGGCCAGCCCGCGCCGCTCGGCGGAATCGAGCGCGGCGGCTACACGCTGGCGTGGAAGGATGAGCCCAATCCCTATGACAAGGCGCGCATGGCGAACGCCAAGTACATCTCGCTCAACCATTCGCTGGGTCTGGCCATCGAAAACGACGGCAAAGTCAGCGGCAGCCGCTGGGATGGACCCGGCTTCCGCGCCGGGATCGTGACGGGGATGCAGATCGTTTCGGTCAACGGGAAGGCCTACGATCAGGACACGATCAAGGCCGCGATCACCGCCGCCAAGGGTGGCAGCACTCCGATCGAGCTGATCGTGAAGCGCGACGACACGGTGCGGACGGTACAGGTCCCTTATTTCGATGGCTTGCGCTGGCCCTGGCTGGAGCGTGCCGCGCCGGGCACGGCGCCGGTCGGGCTCGACAGGTTGCTGGCGCCGCGTGCGGTGGTGGCCAAGCCTGCAGGCAAGAAGGCGGCGGCGAAGTAGGGTGGCCATGGCCGGGGGTGGTGAGCGACGGTTCGGCCAACGCTTCGCCCCCTTGCGCTTTGTGCTCTTCCTGGTCTTGCTTATTGCCGGTGTTGCAGCGCGCGGGGCGATGAACGGCTTTGCCCGCCCGGCAGACGCGTTGGCGGTCGGCTTCGATTTCGCGGTGATCGGCTTCCTCATCTCGCTGGTACCGCTGCTGCGCGCCTGCGACATGGCGACGATGCGGCAGCATTCGATCGAAAACGATGCCAACCGCACGGTCGTACTGGCGATCAGCACGCTGATCACTCTGGTGGTCATGGCCGCGATCGCGGGAGAGCTGCCTGCGGCCAAGCACGGCGAGCCCGGGGCGCTGCCGCGTCTCATCGCCACGCTCCTGCTCACGTGGCTCTTTGCCAATGTCGTCTATGCGCTGCACTATGCCCACGAATACTACCGTCCGGGCACGGTGCCTGGCGAGGATGCGGGCGGGCTTGCGTTTCCAGGCAGCGAACCGCCCGACTATCTCGATTTCGCCTACTTCTCGCTCACGCTTGGCATGACGTTCCAGACCTCGGACGTGGAAATCACCTCGCGCACGATTCGCCGCATCGTCACGGTCCATTCCTTCGCCGCCTTCGTATTCAACATCGGGGTCATCGCCTTTACCATCAACGGCATCGGCGCCCTCTGATCCGGCGCCCTCACGTTCATGTTGCAGTGCAAAAAGCACAGCGCTAGAGACCGCCGCGAGGTTCCCCGGCCGATTGGCCCAGCGAAAGCATCCCATGCGCATCGACATGATCCCCACTGGAGAGAATCCGCCCGAAACGCTCAACGTGGTCATCGAGGTTCCCGTCGGCGGCGAACCCGTGAAGTACGAGTTCGACAAGGCCTCGGGCGCGCTTTTCGTCGATCGTATCCTGCACACCCCGATGCGCTATCCGGCGAACTACGGCTTCGTGCCGCACACGCTTTCGCCCGACGGCGATCCGCTCGACGCACTGGTCATTGCGCGCTCGCCCTTCGTGCCGGGCTCGGTCGTGCGCGTGCGGCCGATCGCGGTGCTCAACCTTGAGGACGAGCATGGCGGCGACGAGAAGCTGGTCTGCGTGCCTGACGACAAGACCTTCCCCTATTACCGCGATGTCGCGGAAAAGAGCGACCTGCCCGAGATCGTGCTTCAGCAGATCGAGCACTTCTTCACCCACTACAAGGACCTGGAGAAGGAAAAGTGGGTGCGCGTGGGCAAGTGGGGCGGCGCCGAAGACGCCAAGCGCATCACGATCGAGGCGATCGAGCGCGCGCAGGCCGCGAAGGGCTGAGCGGCTTCCCGCTCAGTCTCCCGCCACGCTCATGCCGTCGATCCTGAGCGTGGGCACGTCGATGCCGCGCCACAGTTCGAGATCATCCGCCGCGACAAGCCGGGCGAACATGTCGACGAGGTTGCCCGCCACGGTGAACTCGGCAATCGGGCCGGCAATCTCGCCACCTATAATGCGGAAACCCGAAGCGCCACGGCTGTAGTCGCCGGTCACGCCGTTGACGCCGTGGCCGATCAGCTCGGTCACGTAGATGCCGTCGGCGATATCGGCCATGAGCGCGGTGCGGCTGAGCGAGCCGGGTTGCAACACAAGGTTGCCTGCGGTGACATGCGGCGCGCCCGATCCACCGCGTGAGGCGTGGCCGGTGGGAGCCGCGCCAAGCTGGCGCGCGGCGGCGGTATCCATCAGCCAGCCGGTGAGCCGGCCATGCTCGACAAGCAGGCGCGGCGCGGTGGGCAGGCCCTCGCCATCGAACGGGCGCGAGCGGGGACCGCGCAGGCGCAGCGGATCCTCGGCGATGGTGATGGCCGAATCGAAGATCTGCGCGCCGTCCTTCTCAAGCAGGAAGCTGGCGCGGCGGGCAATGGCAGAACCCGATATCGCCCCGAGCAGGTTGCCGACGAGCGAGCTGCCGACGCGCGGATCGAACACGACCGGGTAGGTGCCGCTCTTGATCCGGCCGGGATCGACCCGGGCAACCGTGCGTTCTCCCGCCTCGCGGCCGATGTCTGCGGGCGAGAGCAGATCGGCCCGGTGGCGCGCGCTGCGCCAGGCGTAATCGCGCTGCATGCCGCTGCCGGTGCCGGCGAGCACGCTGGCCGAACGGCCATGGCTCGTGGCGGCGTAGGCGCCGCCGAAGCCGTGGCTGGTGGCCAGCGCAACGACGCCGCGGCCCGCACTGGCGCTGCCACCTTCGCTGTTGGTCACGCCGGGCACGGCGCGGGCGGCGTCCTCCGCTTCCTCGGCCCAGCGGCGCAGCGTTTGCGGATCGGGCTCTTCGCCATCGACGAGATCGAGATCGGTCACACCGGTACGTAGCAGCAGCTCTTCGGGCGCGAGGCCCGCGAACTTGTCGGCGGGCGCGGCACGGGCCATGGCAACGGCGCGGCTGGCCAGCTCATCAAGCGCGGCGTCGCCAAGGTCGGTCGAGCCGATCGAGGCCGAGGCCCCGCCAACGAAGACGCGCAGGCCGATATGTTCCGATTCCGAGCGCTCCACTTCTTCCAGCGCGCCGAGCCGGACCGAAACCGATTCGGAGGCGTCGGCAAGGTAGACGACATCGCCGGCTTCGGCGCCGCTGCGCATCGCGCGCTCGATCAGCGCGTGGCAGCGCTCCTGGGCCTCGTGGGGGGAGAGCATCGGAAGGATGGGCCTTTCAAGCGGACAGATCGGCAGGCCGCGAACAACCAGACCGTTGCGCCGCGCTCTAGCCCGCCGCCGGGCATGCTGCAATCAGACTGGCGATCAGGCCAGCGAAACGAGCATGCGGAACACGGCGGCAAGAAGGAAGGGAAGGCCGATCGCAACGGCCCAGGTGGCCAACTGATCGCGGCGGAAATCGGCGCGCAGCGCGGGATCGGCGGCCGCCGCATCGTCCAGCGCTTCCCAGCGCCGTTCGAAATGGCGGAACATCGGGATCACCCCGGCCACCAGCACGACAAGCGCGATCATCGGCAGCAAGGAGCCGCCTTCGCCCTCAAGCGTGCGCAAGGTCACGAAGATCTGAAGGCTGGTGTAGACCAGCAAACTGTAGGCGACCGTGTCGCTCATCCGCTTGCGCCAATCGAGGCCATAGCCCTTCACGGCTGCGGTCTGGATCTGAAGACCCTCGGCAATGCTTTCGCGCATCGGTTGTGCCCCCGTAATACTCTCCGGGGAAGAGTAGACCACGCCTGCGATCATGTTTCAAGCTTTGCAACAATCCCTCACCCGTCTTGCGATGGACCGAGGAGTCGCGCCTTGGCATGCATAAATCCTGCCAGAATGCGCGCGGACGGGCTTTGCCCGCGCCGCGGACCCGGCTATGGCACAATTCGCATATGGACGAGATGACTTCCACCGAGACAAAACCGGCCGAGGGCGCGACCGCCGCGGTGCGTGCAATGCCGCAGGGCGGGCTCGAGGTCGTCTCGATCGCCAAAAGCTATGACAAGCGCGCGGTGCTGACCGATATCTCGCTTTCCGTGGCCAAGGGCGAAGTTCTGGGCCTGCTCGGCCCCAACGGCGCGGGCAAGACCACCTGCTTCTATTCGATCATGGGCCTGGTGCGGCCGGATTCGGGGCGCATCCTGCTCGACGGGGTCGATATCACGCGCCTGCCGATGTATCGCCGCGCGATCCTCGGGCTTGGCTATCTGCCGCAGGAAACCTCGATCTTCCGGGGCATGACGGTCGAGCAGAACATCCTGACAGTGCTTGAACTGGTCGAGCCCGACAAGGCGACCCGGGCCGCCGAGCTTGACCGGCTGCTCGATGAATTCGGCCTCACGCGCCTGCGCACCTCGCCCGCCATGGCGCTTTCGGGCGGTGAACGGCGGCGCTGCGAGATCGCGCGCGCGCTGGCCGCGAATCCCTCGATCATCCTGCTCGACGAGCCGTTCGCCGGTATCGATCCGCTTTCGATCAGCGATATCCGCCACCTGGTGATCGATCTCAAGAATCGCGGTATCGGCGTTCTCATCACCGACCACAACGTGCGCGAGACGCTCGATATCGTCGACCGCGCCTGCATCATCTATGGCGGGCAGGTGCTGTTTGCCGGTAGCCCGGAGGCGCTGGTCGCCGATCCCAATGTGCGCCGGCTCTATCTCGGCGAGGGCTTCACCCTGTGATGCGGCGGACACGCGTTTCGACGCTGCGCCGACCGGGAGGATAGGCGGCCATGGCGCTGGGCCCGCGGTTAGACCTCCGCCAGAGCCAGTCGCTGGTCATGACTCCGCAGCTCCAGCAGGCGATCAAGCTGCTGGCGCTGTCGAATCTCGAGGTCGAAGCCTTTATCGGCGAGGCGCTCGACGCCAACCCGCTGCTTGAGTTGGGCGAGGGTGCGCCGGACGGCGCCTTCGAGGCGGTGCCGGAGGGCGAACCCGAAGCGCTGCGCCGCACCCATCTGGAATCCTCGCCGGTCGACCAGCTCGTCAGCGAAGGCCGTGCGGCGGATGACCGGCCGCTCGATATCGATGCCAGCACGCTTGACCGCGACCGCGACACCGGCGACGGCGCACGGATCGATTTCACCGAGAGCCTCGGCGATTTCGGCGGCAGCGGCGGAGGGGGCGAGGGCCCTGATATCGACGAGCGCGGCGGCGCGGGCGAGACGCTGGCCCAGCACCTCCACGCCCAGATCGGCGCGCTCACGTCGGACCCGGCATTGCTGTTCGCCGGGCGCTGGCTGATCGATCAGATCGACGAGGCGGGATACCTCACGTCAAGCCTCGATGAAGCGGGCCAGGCGCTGGGCCTGCCAGCGGCGGCGATGCAGGCGGCCTTGGGCCTCGTCCAGTCGCTTGATCCCACCGGGGTCGGCGCGCGCAGCCTTGCCGAATGCATCGCGCTCCAGGCGCGCGAGGCGGACCGCTATGATCCGTGCATGGCGCGGCTCATCGAGAACCTCGATTTGCTCGCGCGCGGCGAACTCGCGCGCCTCAAGCGGCTGTGCCACGTTGACGACGAGGACTTTGCCGACATGCTGCGCGAGCTTCGCGGCTACGACCCAAAGCCTGGCCTGCGCTTCGGCAGCGCCCCGGCCGAGGCGGTGGTGCCCGACATTCTCGTGCGCGCGGTGATCGGCGACGACGGCGCGCCCGGCTGGGACATCGCGCTCAATCCCGCCACCCTGCCGCGCCTCGTGGTCAACCGGCGCTACTACGTCGAGATGCGCCATGCCTGCATGGCCAAGGATGCCAAGGCCTGGCTGGGCGAGCGGCTGGCCGACGCCAATTGGCTGCTGAAGGCGCTCGACCAGCGGCAGAAGACGATCCTCAAGGTGTCGGCAGAGATCGTGAACCAGCAGGAAGGCTTCTTCCAGCTGGGCGTCGCGCACCTCAAGCCGCTGACGTTGCGTACGGTGGCCGAGGCGATCTCGATGCACGAATCGACCGTCAGCCGCGTCACCTCGAACAAGTACCTCCACTGCGCGCGCGGGACCTTCGAGCTCAAATACTTCTTTACCTCCGGCGTCGCCTCGTCCGACGGCGAGAGTTCGGTTTCGGCCGAAGCGGTCAAGGCCGCCATCCGCCAGCTGATCGACGCGGAGGACCCCAAGGCCGTGCTTTCGGACGATGCGCTGGTCGATCTCCTGCGAACCCGTGGCTTCGATCTCGCGCGAAGGACAGTGGCGAAGTACCGCGAGGCGATCGGACTCGGCAGTTCGGTGCAGCGGCGGCGGCAGAAGGCGCTGGCGGGGGTGCGCTAGGCGCCGGGATCAATTGGGCCGTTCGGCCAGCATGTCCTTGATCATCCCCTGCAGGTTGGCGTCATACCGCGCTAGCACCGTGTGGTCCTCTGCCGTCTGCCAATGGGTGACAAGCTCGCGTCCGTTCCACCAGTGCAGCGCATAGGCGGGCGGATCGGCAACGATCAGCGGGCGGTGGTCGGGCTGTTCCGGGTCGATCGGCCTAAGGTCCAGCGCAACCTGCGGCGCGGTCGAGGGGCAGGTTGCGACGACAAGGTCTTCCCAATGCGTGGTGATCGCGCGGTGGATGTGCCCGCAAATCAGGCCGATAACGTTGCTGCGCCCGCGCAGGCAATCCGCCAGCCGCAAGGTCCAGGGTTCGTCTGGGTCGGTGTTCATCCAGGCGATGCCCACTTCGATCGGCGGGTGATGCTGCACGATCAGCGTCTTGCGGGTGGGCTCGGCATCGAGCTGCGCCATCAGCCAGGCGGCGCGCGCTTCGCAGAACGCGCCGCCGTGGCGGCCTTCCTCAAGCGTGTCGAGGACGAGAATCCGCATGGCAGGCGTGTCGATGGCATATTGCAGGAAGCCGCCGGAAAACTTCGCCTCCGGAAACACTTCGGCAAACGTGGCGCGCTCATCATGGTTGCCGAGCGCATAGTAGACCGGGAAGGGGAGACCGGAGAGCGCTTCTGAAAGCCGCTCGTAGCTGGCACGATCGCCCCGGTCGATCAGGTCGCCGGTCGCGAGCAGCATGTCCGGCCGCGGCACCATCGCTGTGAGGTCCGAGATCACCCGGTCAAGTCGCTGGCGGTTGAACTCGCCGGGGCTGTCTGGCTCGAAGCCCAGATGGATATCGGTGATCTGCGCGATCAGCATCCGGCGGTTCCCAGACCCCTCAGCGCGGCAACGGCGGATGGCGCGGGCGATCCCACGCTGCGGTAAGCAGCGCGGGGCCCTTGCGTTTGTCGGCCGGCTTCCAAGGGGCGCCATTGTCCATGTGATATTCGTGGCACATTGCGCAGCCGGATGCGACCGGTTCCTTCACGTGCGCGCTGGCGAGCTTCGCTCCGCCTTCGCCGACATGGCACGAACGGCAGCCCCCCGCTCCGTCGATTCCGGGGACGAGCACCGCATCGGCATCGTTCGAGGTTGCGGCTTTCACATGGCAGGTCACGCATTCGGACTTGCGGTGATCCTTATGGTCGAACCAGCCCTTGTTGTAATACCGCCCGTTTTGCGCGACCTTCTGCACGGTAAAGCCTGCCGTCGCGGCACTGCCGCCGCGCCCGACAGTATGGCAATCGTAGCACATGCCGCCCTTGCTGAAGACTTGCGCCACGGCTTCATCGGCCTGCACCGGATAGAAGCGGACCGCCCGGGCATAGTCCGCCGCGGTCGCCTGCTGCGCCCCCGCGCCCGGAATGCGGCGCGCAAGGCCTGAAAGGCTTTCCGGACGCGGCGGCATGCCGCCCCGGAAGGCCGCGCGCAGATCGGCGACGACCTGTTCAGGCTGGCCATGTCGCAGCGTGCGGAAGGTACCGCCGATCTCGTCGAAGGTCAGCGAATGGCAGCTCTGGCAGGCCTTCTCCATCTCGACCGGCTTGAACCGTGCCCCGCCGCTGTCAGTCTGGTGGCAATCCTTGCAGCTGAGCGCATCGCCGGCCGCAAACTCGCCCGGACGGCGGCGCACCATCTGCGCGATGCCGTTCGTCTTGGAGAGGTGCTGGGCGTGTGTGAACTTGAGCCCGGTGCTTTCCTTCATGCCGTCCTGCCACACCGCGCGCTGGAACAGCGGCTTGTCCCCAGCCAAGCCGGCCACCAGCATGGGCCGGAACTGAGGGTGGGCCGTCCCGAAATCGGCGGCATCGGCGATCTTCGTGTCAGGCAAGCGGGTTTTCAATCCATCGTGGCAATCGGTGCAGAACTGCTGCCGAGTGGCCAGCATAGCACCCGCGCCCTCATGCTCGGTGTGACAATCGACACACCTGCCGGCAGGTTTGTTGAACGCACTGGCGACGGCCCGTTGGAAGCCTGCGAAGCCGGCCGGCTCACCGCGCGCCTTCAGCAGCCGCGCGCCATCCGCGATATGCTGGTGCGCATCCTGCTGGTGGCAGGTCATGCAGGCGTTGTCGCGCACCGCCACGAACGGCTGGACGTGGCAGGCCTGGCAATCGTTGCCCAGATTCTTGTGCGCGAGGCTGAGGTTGCCCGAGGACCACGCGCTGTCGCCGTGGATGCCGGCGGGGCGCCGCGCGTCCTTGTGCAGCGCGAGCGGCTGGTAGGTCGCCCACGACCAGATCGGCACGGCCAGGAACGCGAGCAGCACGAGCGCGGCAAAGCCCCATGCAGACAGGCGCTTGCCCGGGAGCAGCTTCTGCAACGAATAGGCGCTGCCAAGCTCGATCGCCTCGGCGCTTTCCGACACGGCCTCGACGCGGCGCACGGTGAAGGCAGGCAGCCCGCTTTCCGCCTCGCGCGCCACGGTGATGCGGTGGCCGCCAAAGCCGAGCTCGGCGCCGATCGAAAGTTCAAGTTCACTGGAAGTGACCGAGCGGCCGTTGACGGTGAAGGGCTGGTCGCCGATCGATTCGATGGTCAGGGTGTCGGCATCGATCTGGCGCACGCGCGCGTGGCGAGGATCGACGGCAAGGTCGGGCAAGTGGATGCCCGAGGACCCGTCGCGGCCGATGACGAGGACATCTTCCTCGACGACCGAGCGGCGGATGATCTCCTCCCCGCTGGACTTGAGCGCGATCTGGCGGACGACAAAGCTCATGATCACGCTCACCAGTAGAAGAAGACGCTGACGATATGCGCGGACAGCGCGGCGATCAGCGCGAAGGTCATGGGCACGTGGACATAGAGCCAGGCCTGCAGCCAGCCCTTGAGCCGCAAATGCCGCCGCAGCCGCGCCAGCATCGCTTCCTTGCGGGTAAGGAGGGCATCGACTTTGTCGAGCGGATCATCGGCTGTGCGCGGGCGGTGCGCACGCAGGCGCCGAAGTTCGCCTGCTGCCTCACGCGTCGCATCGCCGGGGTACCGGCCGGTCAGGCGATTGACGATCGAGCCGGTGAACGGGTCCTGCTCGAGGCTGCGGCCCACCAGCATGGCGCACTCGGAATCGAGCGGCTGCGCGGCATCATGGAGTTGCCGGTCGAGCGAACGCAGCGCTTCGACCATCTGCTTCTCGGTGATCGCGCCTTCCGCATCATAGCGGTTGGCCGACAGTGCGCGGGGGAGCGTGGCATAGGCTGTCACGCCGAAAATTCCCGAGATGATCACGATCAACATCAGCGCCCACGCCAGCGTGTGCACGTTCCAGCCAAAAGCGAAGCCCGAATGGAGCGTGCCGATCACGATCAGCAGCACGCCGAGCCAGACATGCGCCGAAGTCCATGCCTTCAACGACCAGCGCCCCGGTGTGATCGCGCGCTTGCGCATGCCGAGCGCGGTGAGCCACAGGATGAGCAGCGCACCGATGGTGCCGAGCGTGTAGCCGAGCCAGGTCGAGCCGAAGTGCTGCGGCGGCAGCGGCACGAAAATGTAGAGCAGGATCAGCGCAGCGGCGAGCGCGGACGAAATCTTGATCCACTTGCCATTCCGGTGGACGAGGAAGCCCTCGTGCGTGCTTTGGCGTTCGCGCGTGGCGCCGGTGCGGCGGCGCTTGGCGGGGGCCGCCGGGGCGGGAGCGGGAGTTGTCGCCATGGCTCAGGCCCCCTCGTTCTCGAGCCGCGCAACGGTCAGGAACTCGTCGGGCGAAACGCGGATGGCGGCGCCTGTCGGGCAGGCACGCACGCAGCTGGGGCCGCCCTCGATCCCGGCGCACATGTCGCACTTGATCGCCTTCTTGCGGTCAAGCGCCTCGTCCACTGCGGGGTCGCCGGTGTATTTGGTGTTCTTCTTCGACCACTTGTAGGGCGGCTCCCCGGGTCCTGGCCCGCTGCCGAACAGCAGCCACGAGATGAGCGAGGGCTTCTTGGGCGGCACCTTGTCCATGCGGATCACGCCGTAGGGACAGTTGCGCTGGCAATTGCCGCAGCCGATGCACGTGTCGTTGATGAACACTTCGCCGTCCGGCCCGCGGTGGATCGCGTTGGGCGGGCAATCGGCCATGCAGTGCGGGTGCTCGCAGTGGCGGCACGAAGTGGGCACATGCAGGTGCGCGAAACTCTTGCCCGCCTCGCGGTCGAGCCGGGACAGTCCGTCGTGGCTGTCGGCGCAGGCCTTCTCGCAGTTGTCGCAGCCCACGCACAGCCGCTCGTCGATGAGCAGCACGTCGGTCGCCTCGCCCAGACCTTGCGAAACGAGGAACTTGGCTTGCTCCGAATAGAGATCGACCACGCCCGAGAAGCCGTCTTTCTTGGATTCGACAAAGGCATTGGTCGCGCGGCGGGTTTCCATGTCGGCCCGCGCGCGGGCAAGCAGCGCCGGCTTGGCGGCCAGCACGCGGCCAAAAGCCTCGCCGTCGATCCTGATGACTTCGGACTTGATCGCCGCACGCACCGTGGCGGTGCGCTGGCCGCCATCGATAAGCGCCATTTCACCGACATAAGAGCCGGCCGGCAGATAGGAGAGGAACACGGGCTTCCCGCCCACCACCTTCTCGACAATCATCGAGCCCACGCGGATGACAAAGATGTCCTTGTCGTCCGCGCCTTCGGTGATGATCGCCTCGCCCGCGCGCACGGGCATGATCTTGGCGGTATCGACCACTTCGCGCACGTCTTCGGGTGTCAGGCCTGATCCGAACATCTGCAGCAACTGCCGTTCGGTCGAGATGCGCTCGATGGTCCGCCGCGCACTTGGCACCTGGCTCTGCAGCTTGAGCGCGGCGTTGCGGCTGATCTCGACGCAGATGCAGTCGCCCGCCGCGACCACGGTCGCCCCGCGCCGACGCCCGGAAATGAGGCCGACCTCGCCGAAGATCGAGCCCTTCTGGATCGGCACGACCTTGCTTGGGTCGTTGGCGTCGATCCGCACATGCACGGTGCCGTCCGCAATCGCGAAGAGTGACGAGCCGGGATCGTTCTTCTCGAAGATCACCTCGCCCGCCTGGTAGAACCGGGCATCGGAATCGAGCATGAACTCGCGCAGCTGCAGCGTGGTCATGCCGCCCAGGATGGCGATATTGGTACGCAGCAGTTCAAGCCATTCGGCCACGCTGCGCTTGCCCGGAAGGCCGGCGAACTTGGCTTCGAGCAGGGGCTCGTCCGCGGGCTTCAGCGCCGAGTTGCCGTTGATGAACTCGATGACGTCGTAGCCCTGATTCATGCAGTGCTTGATCAGCGGGTAACCCGCAAGCGCGCCGATCACGAAGATGCCCGGTGCGGTCGATTCAAACTGCGGCGAAAGCGTCGGGAAGGCGAGCCGGTCATTGCTCGCAAACTCGATGCCGCACCCTTCCACAAAGCCGCGCGGCGGGGCCGAGCCGATGCGCGCGATGATCCGGTCGCAGCGGATGCGCTCCTCGCCGTCGCGTGTGTTGAGCGTGATCCAGCCGGGCTCGACCGCCTTGGTCTCGGTCTCGTAGCGGATCGTCAGCTTGCCTGCGGCATCGTCCTCCACCAGCGCCTTGGCATTGGGTTCCTTGGCGGTAGCAAAGCTCTCGCGCACATTGGACGATTTGGCCGAGCGGTTGAGGATCGTGACGACGTTGCCCTGCGCCGAATCCTCGGCAAGGCCGCGCGCGTTCTCGATGCCTGCGTCCCCGGTGCCGATGACGACGATGTGCTGGTCGAGCACCGCATAGGGATCGTCGAGCTGGTATGTCACGTGGGGCAGGTCGCCGCCCGGGCAGCGCATCAGATTGGGATTGCCCTGCGTGCCGATGGCGAGCACGACCGCTTCGGCCATGACCACTTCGCCATTGGTCAGCGTGATCGCATAAGGCGGGGCGTGGCGCTGCAGTTCGGTCGTGGTGGAAGATCCGTCGCGCGCGCGGGTGACGATCTTCTGGATCGAACCTTCGATAGCGGGGCCGGTGCCGCGGATCGATTTGACCTCGGCGCCGTATTTGACATTGACGCCCAGCTCCTCGGTGCGGCGCTGCCAGCGGCCGAGGATGTCTTCCTTCTTGCCAGCGTCGAATTCCTGATCGGAACGAAGGACGAGCTGCGACGGCGTTGCCATCACGTGCTTGCCCTTCTGGTACTTGAAGATCGTGTCGGAGAGGTGGTCCGTCTTTTCGAGAAGGACGTGCGCAAGCCCCAGCTGGGCCGCCCGGCTCGCCGCACTCATACCGGCAGGGCCCGATCCGATGATCGCAACCCGGAACACTTCGCCTTCCACTCCGCTCACCGGTGCGTGCCCCCCGCCATGCGAGCGCAGGCCTTTTTTACGCTGGCCTTGCGTCTCGTGTTCCCGACTAGCGATCCCGTCGGGCCGGAACATTAGCCCAAGCGCCGCGCTTTGCCAGTCGCTATTTGGCTGCTTCTAGTGGGTATGCGTGCCGCTTTGGTGCGATATGGCGCTGGGCACCGCGGATAGTCTGCACCGCTTGCAAGGCACGGGGGGCAGAGGATATGCCCGGTAACCGAGGGCAGCACCGATCGCGGCGCGCCGGGGAGCATGTGATGACCGAGGCCGAACCAACGCCGAGCGCTGAATCTGCCCTTTCCCCCTCTCCGCCGCAAGCTTCGCCCCCGGCCCCGGCCCCTGCTTCGGCACCGTCGGGTTCGGGCCGAGGCGGACGGATCGTGCTCGCCCTCGCTGCAGTGGTCGCGCTCTCCGCCGGGGGTATTGCGGTCTGGCGCGGCCAGCGCGATGCCGAGATTATCACCCGGCCTCCTGCGCCGACCGAAAGCCAGGCGCCATCGGTCGACGATGTGATCACCCGGCTCGAAGCCCGGCTCAAGGCCAAGCCCGACGATGCCGAGGGCTGGCAGATGCTCGGCTGGTCCTATTTCCAGACCCAGCGCTTTGCCGAGGCGGCGACCGCGCTCAAGCAGGCGGTCAAGCTCGATCCCGGCAATGCCCAGACGTTTTCGTTCCTGGGTGAAGCGCTGGTGCTGGCGAGCAAGACCGAAGGCAAGATCCCCGCTGACGCGCAGGCTGCGTTCAACAAGGCGTTGAAGCTTGATCCCAAGGATGCGCGCGCGCGCTATTTCCGCGCGGTGGCGATGGATCTGGCCGGCCAGCACCGCAAGGCGATCGACGCGTGGTTTGCCCTGCTCAAGGAAACGCCTGCCGATGCGCCCTATGCGGAGGACATCCGTGCGGTGATCAAGAACGTCGGCGATCGCTACAAGATCCCGTACGAGGAGCGTCTTGCCGCCGCGCAGTTCGCCGCGCCCGCAGGCGGCATGGCAACAAATGGGGCGCAAGTCGCCTCGGGCGCCATCCCGGGGCCCTCGTCTGCGGAGATAAAGGCAGCCTCCGGCCTGCCCAAGGGCCAGCAGGAAGCCATGATCCGCGGCATGGTCGATGGGCTGGAGGCCAAGCTCAAGCAGAACCCGGGCAATGCCGACGGCTGGATCATGCTCATGCGCAGCCGCATGCAACTTGGCGAACCGGGCAAGGCGGCCAAGGCGCTTGAGGGCGGGCTCGCCGCCTTCCGCAACGATCTTTCCGCAACGCGCAAGCTGCGCGAAGCGGCCAGCGCGATCGGCGTTCCCGGCGCTGCCGCCCCCAATTAAGCGGCTGCTGCTTTAAAAAAGCTTGCCGGCGCGATCAGGGCAGGCGGCGGAATGGGTCGACCGCGCTTGCCTTTAGGTATTGAAACACATTGATTTTCAGCTTTGCGCCAGAACGGAGTCGATTGCACCCCATCAGGTCGGCCCCGCTGGCCGTGCTTACGATAAATTAACCTTTCATGTTCATTGGTCATATGGTTAATGGCGGTGAACACCCCGGAAGCGGGGCAAGCTGCCACTGGGGAATGGCAACAAGGGGCTGATCCATGCGCGTGCTGCTGATCGAGGACGAGCCGACCACGGCCAAGGCAATCGAGCTTATGCTCACGACCGAAGGCTTCAATGTCTATGCAACCGATCTCGGGGAAGAAGGCCTCGATCTCGGCAAGCTCTATGACTACGATATCATTCTGCTGGATCTCAATCTGCCCGACATGCACGGGTACGACGTGCTCAAGAAGCTGCGCGTTGCCAAAGTGCAGACCCCGGTGCTGATCCTTTCCGGCATTGCCGAGATGGACTCCAAGGTTCGCAGCTTCGGCTTCGGCGCCGACGACTACGTGACCAAGCCCTTCCACCGCGAAGAGCTGATCGCCCGCATCCACGCCGTGGTGCGCCGTTCGAAGGGCCATTCGCAGTCGGTCATCCGCACCGGCAAGCTTTCGGTCAACCTCGATGCCAAGACGGTCGAGGTCGACAGCGCCCGCGTTCACCTGACGGGCAAGGAATACGCGATGCTCGAGCTGCTTTCGCTGCGCAAGGGCACCACGCTGACCAAGGAAATGTTCCTCAACCACCTTTATGGCGGGATGGACGAGCCGGAACTCAAGATCATCGACGTTTTCATCTGCAAGCTGCGCAAGAAGCTTGCCCATGCCTGTGACGGTGAAAACTACATCGAAACCGTCTGGGGCCGCGGCTACGTTCTGCGCGATCCGGACGACAAGCTGGATGTCGAAGCGGCCTGATCTGGCCTGACCCCCCGAACGACTACCTCCCGCAGCGGCCCGTCAGTAATGGCGGGCCGCTCGCGTTATGGGCTCAGCCGATGCGGCGGAACGTGTTGGTCTCCAGCTTGGGCATTGCGCTGCCGGCCCAGATAATCGTCTCGGTCATCGAACGGCGATCGCGCGAGACCGTGTAGACCCGCGTGGAAACGGGCGCGCCGTCCTTGCCCAGGGTCATCACCAGTGTGCCGGGGGCGGGCTGGCGGAGCGAGCCGCTGTCGATGAAGGGCATGTTGCCGGTGATCGGCACGGGCGCTGCATCGAGCGCTGCGGTCGATGCAGCATGAAACGCCGCGCCGTCGGCGTTCACGATCTCCACCTGTGTGGTCCAGCGCGCATCGGGCGCAACGCTGAAGCTGATGGTGACGCTGCGAGGCCGCTCCTCCGCCGGCACACGGGCGACATCGAGCGCCCAGCGGCCAACAAGCGGCGAGGCGCGGGACACTGCAGCCGCCGCCGGTGCCGCCTGCGGGCGGGCAGCGCGGAAGGGCGCGTCCGCCGCCATGATCAGAGATCCTGCGGCGATAATGGGCATGGCGATAAGCATGGCAATCGTTCCTCCGGTTCGGGTGAGCCCACGGCTTGCGGGCTGTCCCGGTGCTGCCCCGGAGGATGGCGGCGATGCCAGATCAGGAATTTTGTCCCAGATTTTCTGTTCGTCGAGCAGCCGGGCCAGTTCGCGGCTGCTGCCCACGCCGGTCTTGCGGCGCGCATCGCGCAGCCGCTCGTTGATCGAGGCTTCCGAGCGGGCGAGGCGGGCGGCGATTGACTTGACTGTATGTCCCGCCGCCAGCAGGCGCAGGATTTCGATCTCCCTCTCGGTAAGCTTGCCTGCGAGCGCGCTTTGCCGATCAGGTGGCCGATCAGGGGCCCCATCGGGGTGCGCTGCGGGGAGACATTCCATGGCCGACATGGGCCTTGCTCACCACAAGCCCCGACAGGCGTCCATCCCAATTTTCTTGGGGGGCCCCAAGGCCGCTAGATGAACAGGATATCGCCGGCCGTGAGGTTCGGATGGAGATCAAGGCCAAGCTGCGCAATCGCCACCGGGGCCTTGCCGCCCACACCGTCCGCATCGAAGAACAGAATGCCGCTCTTGGTGTTGTAGATCAGGCGATCATCCGCATCGCGCGCTGCGGTTGCCGAAGCCGAGCGCACGAACGCGGCCGGGTCGAGCCCGTTCTCGCCCAGCAGCGGCACGTCCTTGAACACCCCGCTCGAGAGGACGATCTTGTCTCGGCCCCTTACGAAATCGGTGATCACGTCAGCGTTGGCGGCGGTTGTAGGGCGTGCATCGAAAAGGAAGATGTCGTTGCCCGCCCCGCCGGTGAGCAAGTCATTGCCGGTGCCGCCCGCGAGCACGTCGCCGCGCGCGCCGCCAACCAGCGTGTCATCCCCGCCGCCTCCGAGCAGGATCGAGGCGGCCCGGCCGGCAGTGAACACGTCGTCGAAATCGCTGCCGGTAAGGTTCTCGATGCCCACCAGCCGATCGCCGTTTGTCTGTGCGGTGGTCTGCCTGAGGTCGATCGTCTGGGCGCCGGATGCACTGACATAGGAGACGGTGTCGCTGCCGGTGCCTCCGTTAAGCAGGTTTGCGCCGGTTCCGCCGTCGAGAATGTCGTCACCCGCTCCGCCGAACAGCGAATCGTTGCCGGCGCCGCCCAGCAGCGTGTCGTTGCCGCCATTTCCGAACATTCGGTCCGCGCCGCCCAGCGCGAAGGCCACATCGTCGCCCTGGCTGAGGTCGAACCGGTCGTTGCCCGCGAATATCTTCGAAAGCACAACTGCATCATCGGCGCTGCTGGCCGATGCGACGGCCTTGGCGATATCGATCGTGCTGACCGAAAGACCGGTGATCAGCACGCTCAGCGACTGCCCATCCAGCCCGTCTGCCAGCGACCCTTCGGTCAGCGCGATGCCGGTGACGGTGCCCGAAACAGGCACGCCGTTGATAAAGGAGAAGTTGCGGCCGCCGAACGCTGCAAGCTGGGTTGTGCCGGCTGTGAACTGGTAGGCCGCGACATCCTGGAACACATTGCCCAGCAGCGCGAAGTTCACGTTGTCGAGAAAGTCGAAGTCTTCCGCTGAGGTGCCAAGGGCGCTCAGATCGAGCATGGCCGTCATATCAAATGCTTGAAAAGCAGATACTTTTGCCATGCAATCGTCCCTTCCCCGCAGGCCCTGGCTGCGTGGCCGCCTAGCAGCCGAGCGCGCGAGCGGGCAAACGCTGTCGCAACCAGTTTGGCTTCTTTCACCTTTGGCGAGGCAGGTCGCCAACCGCCTGCGTTGCAGTGCGCGTGCATCGCGGTTACCTCGCCAGCCGCGTCCCCATGCGATCGATCCTGCTCTCCACCCTGCGCGCTGCCGCTGCCGCCCTGATGCCGGCTGCTGTATTAGGCGCAGGCCTGTCCGGGCCGCTTCAAGCGCAGGAGCAGGCCGATACCGGCGACGCGGCCATTCTCGTCACCGCGCCCGGTGCGGGCGTTGACAGTGACGACGCGTTGACGCTTTCTCGGCGCGATCTGGCGCGCGGCGGGCGGCCCGATCTGATCGGCGCGCTTTCGCGGCAGGTCGCGGGGGTGACTCTGCAGGACGTGCAGGGCAATCTCTGGCAGCCCGCACTCATCTACCGCGGGCAGACCGCCTCGGGCGCGCTGGGGCAGGCGCAGGGCCTCGCCGCCTATCTCGACGGGGCGCGTTTCAATCTGCCGTTCGGCGATACCATCGCGCTTGACCTGCTACCCGATGCCGCGCTGCGCGGTGTGGAGCTGGCGGATTCGAGCCCCATTTATGGCCTCAATGCACTCGGCGGCACGCTCGTCCTCGAAACCGCAACGGGGCGCAGCGATCCGGGCCTCAGCGCCGCCGCCTCGCTCGGCGCTTATGGCGCGCGCGAGTTGAGCGTGGCGGCAGGAGGCGCTGCCGGACGGTGGAGCGCATTCGCCGCGGTACAGCTGCGCGGCGAGGACGGCTGGCGCGATTTCAGCCCGTCGCGGCTCGCCAGCGGCTTCGGTGACGTGGGGTTCGATGGCGCGAAGGCCGGGCTGCATGGCAAGCTGATCCTCGCAAGCACCGGCCTCAGCGGCAACGGCGCCGCGCCGGAGGAACTGCTGCGCGTTCGGCGGAGTGCGGTTTTCACGCATCCCGACCGTACCGAAAACCGCTACGCCCGCGTGAGCCTGCATCCCTGGGCCGCTCTGGCGCCCACGACGCGGCTCCAGGCTGCGCTTTATGCGCAGTGGCAGCAAGCCCGCGCGCTGAACGGCGATGCCGCCGAAATCGCGCCGTGCGAGGATCAGCCGGGACTGCTGTGCCTTGAAAGCGACGCGGCGCAGGAAGCCGAAGTCCTGACCGACCCCCTCGGCCGCACGCTGCGAGCGCTGCCCGGCGATCCGACCTATGCCGTATTCAACCGCGGCGCGCTGCGCTCGCGTGCGCTGGGCCTGCTCGCGCAGATCACCGACCGGCGGCCGCTGCCGGGTGGCAGCAACGTGCTCACCATTGGCACCAGCCTCGATTATGGACGCAGCGACTTTGCCGCCACCACCGTGCTCGGCACCCTCGACGAGACGCGCGGTGTGCGGGCGGCAGGGCCGGTGATCGTGCAGGCCGATGCGGCGATCACGCCGGTTTCGGTTGTCGCGCGCAATCTCTATGCGGGGTTCTTCCTGGCCGAGACCCTACCGCTCGGGCCCAACCTGCGACTCGAGGCGGGGCTGCGCTACAACTATGCCGCGATCGGGCTGGATGACCGGATCGGCACCGCGCTCAACGGTCGGCACAACTTCACCCGGCTCAATCCCGGGATCGAGCTCGACTGGCAAGCGGCCCCCGGGCTGTCGCTGCGCGCCGGCTATGCCGAGACCAATCGCACGCCGACCCCGGCGGAACTGTCGTGCGCCGATCCGGAGGCGCCGTGCAGCCTTGCCAACTTCTTTGTGGCCGATCCGCCGCTGCGGCAGGTCGTCGCGCGAAGCTGGGAACTGGGTGCATCGGGTGAAGTGCGGCAAGGCGGCTGGCGCGCCAGCTGGCTGCTTTCCGTCTATCGTGCGGACAGCCGCGACGAGATTCGCCGCGTCGCCTCGGGCGTGCGGGGGCGGGCCTATTTCCAGAACCTGGGCGATGCACGGCGGCAGGGGATCGAACTCTCGCTCAACGCCGAACGAGGCGGGCTTCGCGTGGCCGCGACGTATGCCTTCAGCGACGCGACGAACCGCACGGCGGTGCGGATCGCCAGCCCGGCCAATCCGGCGGCTGGAGAAGACGGTGCGATCCTCGTCCAGCCGGGCGACCGGCTCCCCGGCGTGCCGCGCCATTCCGCCAATCTCAATCTGGATTATGCCGGAAAAGCGGGGCCATGGCGGCGCTTCAGCCTGGGCGGGACGGTCTCGGTGCGCTCGGGCCAGGTTCTTCTGGGCGACGAATCGAACCGCGCGCCGCTGGTACCAGGCTATGTGCTGGTGGACCTGCGCGCCGGGATCGAACTGGTGCGTGAAATCACCCTGTTCAGCGAAGTGCGCAATCTGTTCGATCGCCGCCATACCACGTTCGGCACGTTCGGCGAGATCGGCGACGTCCCGCTGGCCGAGGCGCCGGGGGCGTCGTCCCCCCGCTTTCTGGGGCCCGGCGCGCCGCGCCGCTGGACCATCGGAGTGCGGCGCAGGTTCTGAGCGCGCCATTGACCTCGTGGAGTCTCGCTGCCAGAGGCCCGCACCATGACCGCGCACAAGCCGGGCGATCCGCTCACCATCAACCGCCTCTATGGCCGCGCCAAGGGCAAGCCGCTGCGCGCGGGCCAGCAGGCGCTGATCGACAGCCTCCTGCCACAGATCGCTGTGCCCGCCGAAGGACCGGTTACCGCGCTGGCGCTGTTCGGGCGCGATTGTCCGCTCCATTTCGAGATCGGCTTTGGCGGCGGCGAGCATATGGCGGGGCGCGCCGACATGTTGCCCGATCACGGCTTCATCGGCGCCGAGCCCTTTCTGAACGGCGTGGCGCAGGCGCTGGTGCATGTGGACGGCGGGCGCGGGTCTGATGGCAGCGCCACCGGCATGCCGATCCGCAACGTGCGCATCCACCACGGCGATGCACTGGAAGTCCTCGCGCGTGTGCCAGATGGCGCGCTCTCGTTCGTCTACCTGCTCCACCCCGATCCCTGGCCCAAGGCACGCCACGCCAAGCGGCGGATGATGAACGACGGGCCGGTCGAGCTCATCGCGCGCAAGCTCAAGGCCGGGGGCGAATTCCGCTTCGGCACCGATCACCCGGTCTATCTGCGCCACGCGCTCATGGTGATGCGCCGCCACACCGCCCGCTTCGACTGGCTGGCGCAGAGCCCCGCCGATTTCCAGAAACGCCCGGGCGGCTGGCCCGAAACCCGCTACGAGGCCAAGGCCCGCGCGCAGGGGCACGAGGTCTGGTACTTCCGTTATCGGCGCACCGCCGCGCCCGCCTGAACCGGGTGGGGGAGGTGACTACCTGCCGGAACCTTGACGCGGCCCGCATCCCTTTCGCGCATTAACCAGTTAACCGCTTCATAACCAAGTTTGCGTAGCTTTCGGACAGGCCAGGCGGCGACAGGATCGCCGGGCGGAAAGCGGAGCGAGGGGGCCATGGGCCAGACCGAGACAGCGCAGACCATTCTCTCCGAATTGCGGGAGTTCGCCGGATTTTCGCCGTGCGAGCAGCGCTATATCCGGCGCAGCCTCGATGTCGGACTCGGCCGCCACGATGCCTTCCGCCGGTGGGCGCGCGGCCCTGCCGAAGCCGCCTCGATCCGCACGCAATACGTGATCTATCAGGACCTCAAGCTGCTGCGCGGCCTGCTGAAAGGTGAAACCGAGAGCAGCGAGCACGTCCGCCTTGACGACCTCGAGAGCGTGATGGGCCCGCTGCTGCGCGTCACGACGTTCGATCTCGCTCAAGGGCGGCTCGAAAGCTTCTCGGCCTACCGCTTTCTCTACGAACGACTGCTCGGCGCCGAGGCGCGGCCATGGCTGCCGGGCGCGTTCTGCGGAGCAGCAGCGCTGCCGCATATCCGGCCAGACCGGCGCAAGGCGCTGCTCCAGTCGATCAGCGAAGCGGCTGCAACCGCGCCCGGCTGGTCGCCGCGACCGCCGAGGTTCTTCCCGGAATTCGTCGAGCTCGAAGACGCGGCCTGAGGTCTACTTCGCGCGGTCGGGCTTTGCCCGCCAGGTGCCCTTGCGATGCGGGGTCTTGGCCGGCTTGCCGGCCTCCCCGCGCGCCGGGTGGCGATAAGGCTTGGGCGCATGGACCGGCCGCGCGTTGTCGCGGCGGCGACCCTTGGCTTCGTCGCGCGGCTTGCCATCGACCACCGTGATCTCGAACTCGTCGGCATCCTCGGCCGTGCGGCGCACCGCATCATGGAAGCGCCCGGCGATCGCGGTCGGAACTTCGAACAGCGTTTCATCCCCGGTGATGCGGATCGCGCCGATCTCGGTGCGGCTGACATGGCCGCGGCGGCAAAGCAGCGGCAGGATCCAGCGCGGATCGGCATTCTGGGCGCGGCCGATGTTGACGCGGAACCAGGTGCTCTGCTCGAACCCGGCGCGCGGCTCGCGCTGCGCGGGCGGGCCGGCATCGTTGCCGCTCATCAGGTCCTCGGGTTCAGGCAGGCGCGAGCGGTGGACTTGCACCAGCGCTGCGGCGATATCCTCGGGGCTGCGTTCGGCAAGAAGACGGACGGCGAGCGCGCGGTCTTCCTCACTCGCTTCCACGGGCGCGAGCAGTGCGGCCATCATGCGCTCGTTATCGGCGGTGCGGATGTCGGCGGCGGAGGGGGCCTGCACCCACTGCGCCGGGATGCGCGCGCCGCGCAGCATGGCCTCGACCCGCTTGCGGCGCGGATAGGGCACGATCAGCACGGCGGTGCCCTTCTTGCCGGCGCGCCCGGTGCGGCCCGAGCGGTGCTGGAGCGTTTCGGCATCGCGCGGAAGCTCGACATGGACGACGAGGCTGAGCGTGGGCAGATCGATCCCGCGCGCGGCGACGTCGGTCGCGACGCAGACGCGGGCACGGCGGTCGCGCAGCGCCTGGAGCGCCTGGTTGCGCTCGTTCTGGCTGTGCTCGCCCGAAAGCGCGACGGCGGCAAAGCCGCGTTCGACGAGGCTGGCGTGGAGGCGGCGGACATTGTCGCGCGTGGCGCAGAACAGCATCGCGGTCTCCGCCTCGTGCAGGCGCAGCAGATTGACCACCGCGTTCTCGATATCGGCGGGAGCGACGGCCATCGCCTGGTAGTCGATATCACCGTGGCCGCGTTCTTCGGTGACGGTCGAGATGCGCAGCGCATCACGCTGGTAGCGGCGGGCGAGCGCAACGATCGGAGCGGGCATGGTTGCGGAGAAGAGCATCGTGCGGCGAGTGGCCGGAGTGCCATCGAGGATCGCCTCAAGGTCTTCGCGAAAGCCCATGTCGAGCATCTCGTCGGCCTCGTCGAGCACGGCGACGCGCAGCGAGCCAAGATCGAGCGCGCCGCGTTCGAGGTGATCGCGCAGGCGGCCGGGCGTTCCGACGACGATATGCGTGCCATAGCCGAGCGCACGCCGTTCGCGCGAGGCGTCCATGCCGCCGACGCAGGTGGCGATGCGCGCGCCGGTCTTTTCATAGAGCCACATGAGTTCGCGGCTCACCTGCAGCGCAAGTTCGCGCGTAGGCGCGATTACCAGCGCGAGCGGGGCTCCGGCGGGAGGCAGGCGGTCTTCCCCGCCGAGCAGTTCTGCAGCCATGGCAAGGCCAAAGGCTACAGTCTTGCCCGAGCCGGTCTGTGCCGAAACGACAAGATCGCGGCCCGCAGCGGTGCTTTCGAGCACGGCGGCCTGAACCGGGGTGGGAGCGGCATAGCCGCGTTCGGCCACGGCAGCGCCGAGAACGGGGGGGAGCTGGGAAAAAGGCATACGTCTCGCTTGGGGCAGGAAAGGCGCCCGGGCATGCGGCGGCGACCAGAGCGGCCAGACCCCCGCGCCGGGAGAAGCGGCCCCCTTAGAGCAATCGGAGCGGTTTGGCTTGCCTTCTTTGCAAAGGGGCGCGGACACTGAGGATGAACCGCAGAACCGCCCCTTGTCAGGCGGGGCGCAAGGGGACAAGCTTGGGGCATAAGAAGACACAAGGAGAGGACGATATGCCCCCGATAGCGCGTGGCCGGGTCAACCGGCTTGCCCTGGCGGCCATGGCGGTATGGGCCGTCGGCCATCTGCCGCTCGCAGCGGCCCAGCCTGCACCGGCGGCTTCGGGTGATCCGGCGCTTGCGGCCAAGCCGCCCAGCCCCGCCACGATCGTCGCGCAGAAGGCGGCCGCCGCCGCGCTGCCAGGTGAGGATGGGCGCGATGCGGAGTTTGCCGACCGCGGGTTCCTCGGCACCGCGGCTGATCCGCTGATCCACAAGGCTGACGGCAAGCCGGTGTGGAACCTTGCCGCCTATGACTGGATGGCCGGGGACCCCCCCGCGAGCGTCAATCCCTCGCTCTGGCGCGAGGTGGCACTGCTGCGCCGCCACGGCCTGTTCGCCGTGGCCGATGGAGTCTGGCAGGTGCGCGGCTTCGATGTTGCGAACATGACCGTGATTCGCGGTCAGACCGGCTGGATCCTCGTCGATCCGCTTACCAGCAGCGAGACGGCTGCTGCTGCCTTGGCGCTGGTCAACGCCAAACTCGGCACTCGGCCGGTTGCGGCGGTGATCTACAGCCACAGCCATGCCGACCACTTTGGCGGTGTGCGCGGCGTGGTGGCCGAGGCGGACGTGCTGGCGGGCAAGGTGCCGGTACTCGCGCCCGCACAGTTCATCGCCGAGGCCGCGAGCGAGAACATCATGGCTGGCGGCGCGATGGGGCGGCGCGCCAACTACCAGTTCGGCGGGGGTCTTGCGCCGGGCGCGCAAGGGCAGATGGGCAGCGGTATCGGGCTCGGAGTTTCGGGCGGGACGATCACGCTGATCGCCCCCACCGACACGATCAGCCGCACCGGCGAGACCCGCAGCGTCGACGGCGTTGCCATGGAGTTCCAGATCGTTTCAGGCAGCGAGGCGCCGAGCGAGCTCAATCTCTATCTGCCAGGGCAAAAGGTGCTGCTGTCTGCCGAGATGAGCACTTGTTCGCTCCACAATATCCTCACCCCGCGCGGCGCCAAGGTGCGCGATGCGCATGCCTGGGCGGGCTTCCTCGACGAGGCGCTGCGGCTCTATGGCGGGCGCAGCGAGTCGGTGATCTCGAGCCATTGCTGGCCGCGCTTCGGGCAGGCAGAAGTGAGCCGGATGCTGGCGAGCCAGCGCGACAACTACCGCCTGCTTCATGACCAGACCGTGCGGCTCATGAATCGGGGTGAGAATCCGGCGGAAATCGCCGAAGCGCTGGTGCAGCCGCCCGCGCTGGCGGCAGACTGGTTCAACCACGGCTACTACGGCACATACAGCCACAACGCGAAAGCGGTCTATCAGTTCTACCTCGGCTGGTATGATGCGGTGCCGGCCAACCTCAACCCCTGGCCGCCGGTGGAGCGGGCGAAGCGGCTGGTTGCAGCGATCGGCGGGACGGCCAAAGTGCTGGTGCAGGCGAAAGCCGCCATGAAAGCGGGGGACTACCGCTGGTCCTCCGAATTGCTGAACGCGGCGGTCTTTGCCGATCCTGCCAACAAGGTGGCCCGCGCGGCCTTGGCCGACAGCTACGAACAGCAGGGTTATCAAGCGGAGAGCGCGATCTGGCGCAACCAGTTCCTTGCCGCGGCGAACGAACTGCGTCACGGGCGCATCGCCTCGGCCGCATCGACGCAGAGCCAGGACCTGATCGCGGCAGTGCCGACGCAGCTCCTGCTCGATTCGGCCGCGACCCGGATCGATCCGGCAAAACTTGCCGGGCGGCACATGGCGATCAACCTCGTGATGCCCGAGCGCGGTGAGACGGCGGCGATTGAACTGACCGGCACGACCATGCTGGCGCGGATGAGCGCGGCGAGCGATGTTCAGGCGACGCTGACCGGCCCGCGCCGCCTGCTGCTGGGTCTGCTGTTTCTGAAACTGCCGCTGGCGCAGCTGGAAATGGCGGGGCTCAAGGTCGAGGGCGACCGCGCGGCAGTGGAGGCCTGGCTCGCAGCGCTCGATCCGATGCCGGGGGCGTTCAATATCGTGGAGCCGTGAGCGGGCGGGCGCCTCAGACGAGCCTGATCGGCCCGCGATACTGAGCGATCGTCTTGTCTGCCGTGAGCAGCGTGACGCCTTCCGCCATGGCCTGCGCCACGAGCAGGCGATCGAACGGATCCTTGTGGATCGGCGGAAGCGTGGCAGTGGTGATGGCGTGCGCGCTCGTCATCGCCATCTCGGTCATGGCATTGTCGAGGCAGCCGCGCCGGACAAGGTGCGGATCGACGTTGAAGTCCGGCCGATCGAGTGCGTACTTGATCGCGATTTCCCAGATGCTCACTGCGCTGAAGGCGATCTCGTTGTCGCGATCCTCGATCAGCTTGCGGGCTTTCTTGCTCAGCTTTTCCGGGGCACCTGCGGTCCAGATGAGCAAGCGGGTATCGAGCAGAAGCTTCATGCGAACTTGTCAGCGCGGTCGCCGAACATGGCCTCGATTTCGTCCTCGAACGGTGCCTTGATATCGTTCGGTGCATCGATCTGGCCTTGCAGCCATCCGAGCTTGCGCTTCTTCGGCGCTTCTTCCAGCGGGCCGAGCCGCGCAGCGGGCTTGCCGCCCTTGGCAATAATGATGTCCTCACCCGCTGCGGCGCGGGCCACGAGCTTTGAAAGCTGCGTCTTGGCTTCGTGCATGTTGACGGTCGGCATGGCGGACTCCGGACTTAGTCCGTTAAACTTAGTCCGTTATGCCATGGTCGGCAAGGGGAGCTCGGTAGCGTGTCGGATCCGAGGGAGACGGCAACGCAAGCTCGCTCAGGCGCTTACCATTTTTCCGTCCAGGGGCGCAGCACGACTTCGTTGGTCCAGGTCGAGCGGTGCTGGCGGTGGAGCTGAAGGTAGACTTCGGCGATGCGATCGGGATCGGCCATGTTGTCGTCCACGGTCTCGCCCGCCAGCCAATGGGCGCGGGTGCCGTTGTCCTGCAGGCGGCCAATGGCGCAATCGATGGGCACGTTGACGATGTGAATGCCCTGCGGCCCAAGCTCGCGCGCCATGCTTTCGGCCAGCCCGGCCTTGGCTTGGCAGGCCATCGCGAAAGCGGCACCCTTGGGAAATCCCTTGAGCGCGGCGCTGGCGTTGGTGATGATGTAAGTGCCCTTGCCGCCATTGGGCCCCGGCGCGTTTTCCAGCATCGCCTGCGCGGCCAGCTGGCCGACAAGGAAAGCACTGTAGGCGGCATTGTGGAGCGTGGCCCATACGGCATCGGGCGAGACGGTGTTGACCGGCTTCTGGAACACCTCCGCGATGCGGCCATCGATATTGTGGACCACCAGTACCGGGCGGCCGAGTTGCGCTTCCACATCGCGGAACAGGGTGGCGACATCGTCCGCGCTCGCGGCATTGCAGCCGAAGGTTCTGGTCCCGTGCGAGGCTTCTAACGCCTTGAGCTCGGGCTTGCTCGGATTGCGTGCGGCTAGGGCAACGGCAAAACCGCTTTCCGCAAAGAGCCGCGCGCAGCTGGCGGAAATGCCTGGCCCGGCGCCGACAATCAGGGCGACACCTTCCGTGCCGAGTGTGGAAGCTGTGGACATGATGCCGATCCCTGTTTGTGGCCGCTTACCCCTTGTACAGCGCGTCGATCCTTGCGCCGTAGCGTTCCTTGATCTTGTGGCGGCGGATCTTCATCGAGGGGGTCATTTCCTCGTTGTCGATGGTGAAGGCTTCGTCCGCGAAAGTGAACTGGCGGACCTTTTCGATCACCGAGAGGTCCTTGTTCACCCGGTCCACCGCCGTGCGGATGGCGGTGCGGAAGGCGGGGAGATCCTGCAGGGCGGCGAGGTCGAATTTCTCGCCCTGCGCGCGCGACCATTCCAGCGCCCATTCGCCATCGGGCACGATCAGGCCGACGATATAGGGCCGCTTGTCGCCCGAAACCATGGCCTGGCCGATTTCGGGCTGAAGCGTGAGCATGCCCTCGATGCGCTGGGGGGAGACATTGTCGCCCTTGTCGTTGACGATCATGTCCTTCTTGCGGTCGGTGATCTTGATGCGGCCCTTCGCATCGAAGTGCCCGATATCGCCGGTGTGGAGCCAGCCGGCCTGCGGTCCATCCTGCGGGATGGCGCGCAAGGTTTCGGCGGGGTTCTGCCAGTAGCCGTGCATGACGAGCTCGCCGCGCACGAGGATTTCGCCGTCGTCGGCGATCTTGACCTCGACACCGCGCAGCGGGGGGCCGACGGTGTCCATCGCGAGGCCGACGCGGGGCCGGTTGCAGCTGATCACGGGGCCGGCCTCGGTCTGGCCGTAACCCTGCAGCATGGTGAGGCCCATCGCATCAAAGAACAGGCCGACATCGGGATTGAGCGGCGCGCCGCCCGAGACAAGCGCCTTGAGCCGCCCGCCGAAGCGCTGGCGGATCTTGGGGCGCAAGGTGCGCTCGATGAAGAAATCCATCGGCGCATCGATGATCCGGAGCAGGATATTGGCGCTGCCGTCTGCCTTGCGCGCGCCGATCGCCAGTGCCCGGGCCATGAGGTAGTTCGGCAGCTTGCCCTGCTTTTCGACCTGTTTCATGATGCGGGCGCGCAGCACTTCGAACAGGCGTGGCACGACCACCATGAGGGTGGGGCGGGTTTCCTCGATGTTGCTGGCGAGCTTTTCGAGGCCTTCGGCATAATAGATCTGCGCGCCGAGGCCGATGGGCAGGAACTGGCCGCCGGAATGCTCGTAGGCATGGCTGAGGGGGAGGAAGGATAGGAACGCTTCGGTCTCGCGGCCGGTGGTGTCCCAGCTCAGATCCTCGGCCACGACATGTGCAGCGCCATCGACATTGCACAGGATCGCGCCGTGGTGCTGGCACACCCCGCGCGGGGCGCCGCCGGTGCCGCTGGTGTAGATGATGCAGGCGGTATCGCCGCGCCCGATCGCGGCGATACGCGCGCCGACCGAGAGGCGCGCCGAAGTGGCATCGCCCGAAGTGAGCGCGGACCATTCGTGAAAAGTGATGCGCTCAGACTGCATGCGGCGCAGCGGTTCGATGCCGATGATATGCCGCACCGGTGCCGCGCTGAGGCAGGCGGTGAGCAGCGGCTGCGCGAGCTTGGCATTGGAGACCACGACCGCGCGTGCGCCCGAGTTCTCGAGAACGTGAAGGTGGTCGCGTTCGGTGTTGGTGACATATGCGGGCACGGTGACGAGCCCGGCGGCCATGATCGCGAGATCGGCGATGCACCATTCGGGGCGGTTTTCCGAAACGAGAACGACCCGGTCGCCCGGATCAAGGCCGAGACCGCGCAGCGCTTCAGCCAGAAGGCAGACCTGGTCCGCCGCCTCGCGCCAGCTTTGCGAATGCCATGCGCCGCCTCGCTTGGCCCACAGGAACGGCCGGTCGCCGAAGAACTCGGCCCGATCGAGGAACATGGCCACGAGGTTTGGATAGGACGCGAAGTCGGAAAGCTGCACGGCGCGATGATCCCCTGGCCCGATGGGGTCCGCCTGCGAGCGGCCCCTTGTTTGGGGCCGGAAACTAGGGACGCCGTAGCGGAAGGGCAAGCGGGGCTGTGGATATGGTCCTAAGGGGAGGCGGCAGCGCCCTCACTGCGCGGATCGGCGGCGCCGACCCAGTGGCCACCGTTCTGGTTGCCGGCCGAATCGGGGCCGGAGACCCATTCGATGGCATTGGCCTTGAGGCGCATCGGCATCGCGACGACCTTGGTGTGGCCAAGTGCCTCCAACGCAGGGACCATGGCGGCGAGCGGCGTGCCCGCCTCGACCGCGAGCACGCCGGGGCCGGGCATGACGATCCCTTGCGTGATCGCCTCGCGCGCGGGGAGGTTCCAGTCGAGCGTACCGATGAGCACCCGGATCACCTGCGGCGGGATGGTGAACCCGCCCGCAGCGCCCGCGATCAGGCGCACATGGCCGTCTGGGCCATAGACCACGACCGGGCTCATCGAACTGCGCGGCCGCTTGCCGCCCTCGACACGGTTGGCAGTCGGCTTGCCATCACGGTCCGGCGCAATGTTGAAGTCGGTCAGCTCGTTGTTGAGATAGTAGCCGTGGACCACGAGGCCTGAGCCGAACGCGCTCTCGATTGTGGAGGTATAGCTCGCCGCATTGCCCCAGCGGTCGACCGCGACGAAATGCGTGGTGCCGTATTCGGGCACCGGACCAGCCATGGCGAAGCTGTCGGTGGCGCCGGCGGGCTTGCCGGCAGTAGCCGTGTTCATTGCCGCCTTGTCCGAGATCAGCGCGGAGCGGGCTGCGAGATAGGCGGGATCGGTGAGACCCTTCAGCGGCACTGCGACGAAATCAGGGTCAGCAAGGTACATGTCGCGATCGGCTGAGGCGAGCCGTTCGGCCTCGGCAATGAGGTGCCAGGCGGTGGGCGATGTGGGGCCGAGCGCTTTCAGGTCAAAGCGCTCGAGCATGCCCAGCGTCTGAAGCACGAGCACGCCGCCGCCGGAGGGCGGGCCGATGGTGCACACGCGCCAGACGCGGTAGCGCCCGCAGACCGGATCACGCGGAACGGCCTTGTAGGCGGCAACATCGGCGGTACTCATCGGTGCGGGATTGCGCGGAGCGGTGCCGACCTTCGCGGCAATGGCGCGGGCGTTCTCACCGTTGTAAAAGCTGTCGGCCCCGAGCACCGAGACCTTGCCGAGGAACTCGGCAAGCGCGGGATTGCGCACCATGGTGCCGACAGGGAGCGGCGCGCCGTCTGCCCCGAAGAACAGGGCGCGGCCCGCGGGATCGAGTGCGGCGATTTCGCTCGCCATGGCGAGGGTGCTGGCAAGGCGCGGGGTGATGGCAAACCCGTCACCCGCAAGGCGGATCGCCGGGCCGAACAGCACGCGCCAAGGCAGCTTGCCGTGGCGGGCGTGGGCCATGGCGGCAAGCCGCAGATTGCCTGGTACGCCAACACTGCGCCCACCGGGAACCGCGTCGCGGTGATCGAGCGGCTGGCCGTTCACGAAAAACCATTGCGGGGTGGCGGCAGCCGGCGCCATCTCGCGCCCGTCGAAGCTTTCGACCTTGCCGCCTGCATCGCCGGTAACGAGGAAGCCCCCGCCGCCGATGCCGGAGCTTTGCGGCTCAACCACGGTGAGCGCGAGCATGGTAGCGATCGCGGCGTCGGTGGCCGAGCCGCCAAGGCGCAGCATTTCCGCCCCCGCCGCCGCAGCGCGCGGGTCGGCGGCGGAAACCACGCCGCTATTGGCTGACGCGCCGGCAGCGGCAGGCGCCAGCGCAGCCACGGGACGCGCGGCATTGGGCAGCGGCGCGCAGGCCTGGGCGAAGACAAGAAGCGCGGCAGGCGCGAGCGAGCGGAGGAAGCGGGAAGCCATGAGCATGAGCGTTATGCGCTGCCGACCGCCTCGGCAATGCTGCTCATGCCTTCGGCGCTGACACGTTTCGCAAGACCCTCGACAATCCGGCGCACGAGGCCCGGTCCTTCATAGACCAGCGCGCTGTAGAGCTGGATCAGGCTGGCTCCGGCGCGGATGCGCTCCCAGGCGTCGTCCGCGCTGGCAATGCCGCCCACGCCGATCAGCGGAATCGCGCCGCCTGTGGCAGCGCGGAAATCGCGCAGCACCTTGAGCGCGAGGGCGCGCAGCGGCTCCCCCGAAAGGCCGCCCGCCTCGCTCGCCAGTTCCGAACGCAGCGGCGGGCGGGTGATCGTGGTGTTGGTAACGATCAGCGCATCGAGCCGCTTGTCGAGCGCGATTCGGCAGATCGCGTCGATATCTGTCGAAGTGAGATCGGGCGCGAGCTTGAGGAACAGGCGGGCAGGATGCGGCCCCCGCGCCTCGATCACCGCGTCGAGCAGATCGGCGAGGGCGGCGGGATCCTGCAGCGCGCGCAGGCCCGGCGTATTGGGCGAACTGATGTTGACCGTGAGGTAGCTGGCGAGCGGGGCCATGATTCGCGTCATCGCCGCATAGTCGGCGATTCGATCGGGAGAATCCTTGTTCGCGCCGATGTTGGCGCCGACCACGCCGGGCCTGCCGCCGCGTGCGGCCAGACGGGCGGCCACCACGTCGGCCCCGGCATTGTTGAAGCCCATGCGGTTGATGACGGCCTTGTCCTCCACCAGACGGAACAGGCGCGGCTTGGCATTGCCCTCCTGCGGGCGGGGCGTGACGGTGCCAGCCTCGACAAAGCCGAAGCCAAGGCCGAGCAGCGCATCGGGCACTTCGCCGTTCTTGTCGAACCCGGCGGCGATGCCGACGGGATTGGGAAAGACCAGGCCGGCGACTCGCTGGCACAGCAGCGGCTGCGGTGCGGCATTGGTGCTGCGCGGTGCGCGGGCCAGTGCGGCAATCGTCAGGCGGTGGGCAGACTCGGCGGGAATGCGAAACAGCAGGGGGCGGCAAATCGAGTAGAGCATGCTTTCGCGTTTCCCTAAGCGCCCCGTGCAAGGGCAGCGGTTCTATTGCCGCCGGCGACCCGGGCGCCAAGCGGCAATTGCAATCAGATTGTCGGTTAACCCACAGTTAAGCATCGAATTCCTCGGCCTGTTGCACCCCTGCCACCGATTTTGTCGAATCCGTACAATTCTTCGCGATGACGGTGACCTAACAGACCCTTGCGACCCGAAGGGCTCGTTGCAGAAATGCAATCGAGTTCTCGACTTTATGGCGGCTCGTGCCCTGGCACGGCCGCCTTTTTTTGTGCTCGCGAGGGGTACGCCCGCCCCTTACCCGGGACGCCTTGCGCTCGCGCGCCGAGGCGCCTAGATAACCGGAGCAGATCAGTCCGATTTCATATCGGGCGCAATCCGGGAACACGCGATGCGACTTTCGAGCATGGCCGACTATGCCGTGGTGACGATGAGCGCCGCCGCGCGCCATTGTGGCCGCCATGGCGCCGGCAGCGCGCGCGTTTCGGCGCAGCAGCTGGCCGACGAAACCGGATTGCCGGTGCCAACGGTACAGAAGCTTGTCAGCAAGCTATCGGCCGCAGGGCTGCTCAAGTCCGTGCGAGGCCTTGGCGGCGGGCTCAAGCTGGCGCGTCCGGCAGCCGCGATCACGCTGGCCGATATCGTCGAGGCGGTCGAAGGGCCGATCGCGCTGGCGCCGTGCAGCGTGCATGGCCGCCATGATTGCACGCTGGAAGCCGAATGCACCGTGCGTCCGCATTGGCCGATGGTGGACGAAGCGCTGCGCGGCGCGCTGGCGGGTGTTTCGCTCATTCAGCTGGCACGGCCTGTTCCGGCAGGAGCCCCGGCATGAGCGAGGATACCGGCATCGAGATCAAGGACCAGGCCGCGCGCGATGCTGCGGCCCGCGTGGCGGACTATGAGCATGGCTGGTCGTCCGACATCGAGCAGGAATACGGGCCCAAGGGCCTTTCCGAAGACACGGTCCGCTACATCTCGGCCAAGAAGGACGAGCCGGAGTGGATGCTGGAGTGGCGGCTCAAGGCTTATCGCCATTGGCTGACCATGCCGACTCCGGACTGGGCCAAGCTCAGCATTCCGCCGATCGACTACCAGGAGGCCTATTACTGGGCCGCGCCCAAGGTGAAGCCCAAGCTCGGCAGCCTTGACGAAGTCGATCCCGAGATCCTGCGCATCTACGAGAAGCTCGGCATTCCGCTCGAGGAGCAGAAAGTGCTCGCGGGCGTGGAGGGCGCGCGGAAAGTGGCGGTCGATGCGGTGTTCGACAGCGTTTCGGTTGCGACGACCTTCCGCAAGGAGCTCGAAGCGGCAGGGGTGATCTTCCGCTCGATCAGCGAGGCGATTCGCGAATATCCCGAGCACGTGCGCAAGTGGCTTGGCCGCGTCGTGCCGATGCAGGATAACTACTTTGCGGCATTGAACTGCGCGGTCTTTTCCGATGGCACATTCGTCTACATTCCCGAGGGCGTGCGCTGCCCGATGGAGCTTTCGACCTATTTCCGCATAAATGCGGAGAACACAGGGCAGTTCGAGCGCACGCTGATCGTCGCCGACAAGGGGGCTTACGTCTCCTACCTCGAAGGCTGCACCGCCCCGCAGCGCGACGAGAACCAGCTGCACGCGGCCGTGGTCGAACTGGTCGCGCTTGATGATGCCGAGATCAAGTATTCGACCGTGCAGAACTGGTATCCGGGCGATGCGGACGGCAAGGGCGGGATCTACAACTTCGTCACCAAGCGCGCGCTGTGCCAGGGAGCACGCAGCAAGGTTTCGTGGACGCAGGTCGAAACCGGCTCGGCGGTGACGTGGAAGTACCCGAGCTGCGTGCTCAACGGCGAGGGCTCGGTCGGCGAGTTTTATTCAGTGGCGGTGACGAACAACCACCAGCAGGCCGATACCGGCACCAAGATGATCCACAACGGGAAGAACACCCGCTCGACCATCGTGTCGAAGGGGATCAGCGCGGGCCACTCGAACAACACCTATCGCGGCCTCGTCCGCGTTGCCCCGCAGGCCGAGGGCGTGCGCAACTTCACCCAGTGCGATTCGCTGCTGCTCGGCGCAGACTGCGGCGCGCACACGGTGCCCTATATCGAGGTGCGCAATCCCAGCGCGACGATCGAGCACGAGGCGACCACGAGCAAGATTTCCGACGACCAGCTCTTCTACGCGATGCAGCGCGGGCTGGCGCAGGAAGATGCGATCGCGCTCATCGTGAACGGCTTCGCGCGCGAAGTGCTGCAGCAGCTGCCGATGGAGTTTGCCGTCGAGGCGCAGAAGCTGCTGGGGATTTCGCTCGAGGGGTCGGTCGGGTGAGCGAAGCGATGACCCTTACCGTGCGCCCCGTAACGGTCGACGACGCCCCAGCACTGGCTGAGCTGCTCAACGCGGTGATCGCGGCGGGCGGGACCACCGCGCTGGAGGAGCCCTTTTCGCCCGAGGCGCTGGACGAGACTTATCTGACCGGTCCGAACGTGCACTGCTGCTTCGTGGCCGAGGACGAGGACGGCACGCTGCTCGGTTTTCAGACCTTGGGGCGCTATCCCGGCCTGCCCGAGGATGTGGGTGATATCGGCACGTTCGCGCGCCTCGGCGGCACGCAGCGCGGGATCGGTTCGGCTTTGTTCGCGGCGACCACCCGGCGCGCGGCCGAACTCGGCCTCAGCGCGATCAATGCGACGATACGCGGCGACAACAGCGGCGGCCTCGCGTTCTATACCAAGCAGGGCTTTGTCGATCACGATGTCACACCGGGCGTGCCGCTCAAGGATGGGACGCCGGTGGACCGCGTGCACAAGCGTTTTGCTCTGGCCGTCGAGGCACCGGCAAAGCGCAAACTTTCGGTGCGCTTCGGCGGGGATGATGCGCCAACCCTGCAGAAGAAGGGGCGCGGCTGGGCGATTTCCGAATCGCGGCTCGATGCCCTGCACGAGCGCGCGCGCGAGATGCGCCGCAATCCGAGTCCGGCGCAGGAAGCCTTGGCCGACGCTCTCACCCGCGTCGAAACCGGCGGCTACACCTTCAAGCGGCAGGCGGTTATCGGTTCGGCAGTTGTCGATTTCGCCTGCAAGCAGCTGATGCTGGTGGTCGAGATCGATGGCGATGAAGACGCCGCTTTCACCTCCGCGCGCGACAAGAGCCTGACCGAAGTGGGCTACCGGGTGGAGCGCATTGCCGCAGCCGACGTGCTTGCCGATCCTGCCGCCGCTGCCGCGCGCGTTTCTGATGCGATGCGTGCCCTTCATGCCGAACGCCGCGCCAAGCGGTCTGCCCCCAGGCGCGCCGCGCCGCGCTCACCCCGGAACTATTGATGCTCACAATCGACAACCTTTCCGCCACCGTTGCCGACAAGCCCATCCTCAAGGGTCTGTCGCTCACCATCAACGCGGGCGAGATCCATGCGATAATGGGGCCGAACGGCGCGGGCAAATCGACGCTGGGCTACACGCTTGGCGGGCGGCCGGGCTATGAAGTGACGGGCGGTTCGGTGGACTTCGACGGGCAGGACCTGCTCGCGCTGGAGCCGCACGAACGCGCGGCAGCGGGGCTGTTCCTCGGCTTCCAGTATCCGGTCGAGATTCCCGGCGTTTCCAACCTGCAGTTCCTGCGCGAGGCGCTCAATGCGCAGCGCAAGGTGCATGGGCTGGAGCCGCTTTCGGGCGCGGCGTTCATCAAGCTCGCCAAGGAGAAGGCCGCGCTGCTGCGCTTCGACATGGACATGCTCAAGCGCCCGGTGAACGTCGGCTTTTCGGGCGGCGAGAAGAAGCGCGCCGAGATGGTGCAGATGGGCATTCTGGCGCCGAAGCTGGCGATCCTCGACGAGACGGATTCGGGCCTCGACATCGACGCGCTGCGCATCTGCGGCGAGGGGATCAACGCGATCATGCGCAAGCCCGACAAGGCGGTGCTGCTGATCACGCACTACCAGCGCCTGCTCGATTACGTGAAGCCGGACTTTGTCCATGTGCTCGCGGGCGGGCGGATCGTGAAGTCGGGCGGGCCGGAACTGGCGCTCGAACTGGAAGAGCATGGCTACGAGGCGGTTGCGGCATGAGCCTGCTGCTGGCCCTTGCGGCGGCCGCGGCACCCGCGCCTGCGATGCCGGAAGCCTTCCACGGCGAATGGGCGCCCTCGGCGGCGGCATGCGCGGACAAGTATGCGAAGCGCATCGTGACCGGGCCGATGAACACCGAGGGTGATTATTGGGGCGTGGTAAAGGCAGTCGATGTCGTCGATGCCCGCCACATCGTGGTGCGCGAGGGCGACGATGATTTCGGCGTGCTGCTGACGGCGGACTACAGCCTCGGGTCGGACGGCAAGACCCTGACGCTGCGCATTCTCGACCGCAACGGCAGCAAGATGCCCGAAGCACCGATCCCCATGGTGCGCTGCGAGGTGCCGCATGGCTAGTCTCGCTCTCCCAACCCGCAAGGACGAGGCCTACCGCTATGCCGATCTGGCCGCACTGGCGCCGCTATGGCCGGTCGCGGTGGAGGAAATCCACGTGCCTGCCGGTGCAAGCGAGGCGCTGGCGATCATGGCCCGTGCCGAACACGCCGAAGCGCGCGAGATCGCCATCACACTGGACGAGGGTGCGAGCTTTGATCTGCGCGTGCTCAACGCAGGCGCCGCTTATGGGCGGATAGCGGTGACGGCGACGCTGGGCCGGGGTGCTTCGTTCCACTTCGGCGCGGCGCAGCTGGGCGGCGGGACGCAGACGCTGGAGATCGTGACCGAAGTACGCCACATGGCGCCGGACGCGGTGAGCCGCCAGGTCGTGCGGTCGGTGCTTGGCGGGCAGGCGACGGGCACCTACCTCGGCAAGGTCCACGTCGCGCGCGGGGCGATCGGCACCGATGGCGAGCAATCAATTCGGGCGATGCTGCTTGAGCGCACTGCTACGGCCAATGCGCGGCCCGAACTCGAAATCTACGCCGATGACGTGAAGTGCGCGCATGGCTGCGCGGTGGGTGAGCTGGATCCGCAAGGCCTGTTCTACCTGCAATCGCGCGGGCTGCCGCCGGCGGAGGCGAAGAAGCTGATGCTCCATGCGTTCATCGCGGAGGCCTTTGTCGGCGCGCCCGAGGGCGAGGCGCTGACCGAGGCAGCGCTCGCAGCGCTGGAGGGTTTGCTGTGAGCGAAGTGGCCTCTTCTTCCCCCCTTCGACAAGCTCTGGGTGAGCGCGAGGGGGACTTTGCCGCGGTTTGGCCCGGTCTCGTCAATGCCGAGGGCAAGCGCTGGCACTATCTCGATACCGCCGCCACCGCGCAGAAGCCGCAGAGTGTCATCGACGCCATGGTTCGCGCGATGGGCGCGGATTATGCGACGGTTCATCGGGGCGTTTACAGCCGTTCGGCGGAAATGACGCTTGCCTATGAGTCTGCGCGGCGGACCGTGGCGGCGCTCATCGGCGGGGCAGAGCACGAGCTCGTCTTCACGCGTGGGGCCACCGAGGCGATCAACCTTGTGGCGCAGAGCTGGGGCGTTGCGAACCTCAAGCCGGGTGACCGCGTGCTGCTTTCACAGCTTGAGCACCATTCGAATATCGTGCCGTGGCAGCTGATCCGCGCGCACACCGGCCTCGAAATCGATGTCTGCCCGCTGACTGAGGACGGACAGATCGATCTCGATGCGGCGGAGCGCATGCTGACCCCGGCGCACAAGCTGGTGGCCTTCGCGCATGTCTCCAACGTGCTGGGCTCGGTGCTCGATGCGCCGCGCGCGGTGGCTTTGGCCCACGCCGTCGGCGCGAGGATTCTGCTGGACGGCTGCCAGGCGGCGGCGCGGCTGCCGGTGGATGTCGCCGCTCTGGGCTGTGATTTCTATGTGTTTTCAGCGCACAAGCTTTACGGGCCGACCGGGATCGGGGCGCTTTGGGCACGGGCCGAGCTGCTCGATGCCATGCCGCCGTGGCAGGGCGGCGGCTCGATGATCGACCGCGTCACCTTTGCCGAGACGACCTGGGCCCCCGCGCCGCAGCGCTTCGAGGCGGGTACGCCGGCGATTGTCGAGGCGATTGCCTTCGGTGCGGCGGCGGATTTCCTGACCGGTGCGGGGCTTGACGCGATCCACGCGCACGAGGCGCGGCTGGTCGCCAAGGCGCGCGATGCGCTGCTCCGGATCAATACAGTGCGCCTGTTCGGGCCTCAAGATAGCGCCGGGATTGTCAGCTTTGCGCTCGAAGGTGTGCACCCGCACGATCTCGGCACGATCCTCGACGAGGAGAACGTGGCGATCCGCGCCGGCCACCACTGTGCGCAGCCGCTCATGGAGCATCTGGGCGTCCCGGCAACGGCGCGCGCGAGTTTCGGGATTTACAGCGATGAAAGCGATGTCGCGGCGCTGGTGCGCGGCATCGAGCGGACTTTAAGGATATTCGGATGAGCCGGATCGAAATCGAGGAAGTTGAAGGCGTCGAGCCGCCGCGCCGTGCGCGCGTTGAAGAAGCCGTGGAAACGCCTGCCGAAAAGCTGGAGCGCAAGCGCGATTATCTGGACGGCTTCCTGTCCGAAAAGCCAGCCGCCGCCGCGCCGGGCGAGCCGGGGGGCGATATCTACGAAGGCGTGGTGGCCGCGCTGAAGGAGATTTTCGATCCCGAGATTCCGGTCAATATCTATGACCTGGGCCTGATCTACGGCGTGGACGTGAGCCCCGAGGGCTCGGTCGTGGTGTCGATGACGCTGACCACGCCGCATTGCCCGGTGGCCGAATCGATGCCGGCGGAAGTCGAACTGCGCGTCGAGGCGGTGCCCGGCGTGCGCGATGCCGAGGTCAATCTGGTGTGGGACCCGGCCTGGGACCCGCAGAAGATGAGCGATGATGCCAAGCTTGAGCTTGGCATGCTGTGATCCAGCCTGGGGGTGGGCAAGGGCCAGCCGCATCCCTAGATAGAACAGGCCCACCCCCGGCCCCTCCCGCAAGCGGGAGGGGGGAGACAGTGCAGTGACCGAGACCATCAACCGCCCCAAAGTCCGCCAACGCCCCGCAGCGGTGATCCTCACGCCTTCGGCCGAAGCGCGGGTTGCCAAGCTTATGGCGAACGCGCCGGAAGGGGCGATCGGCGTCAAGCTTTCGACCCCGCGCCGGGGCTGCTCGGGCCTCGCCTACTCGGTTGACTATGTCGACGCGGCCAATCCGATGGACGAGCGGATCGATACGCCCGGCGGCACATTCTTCATCGACGGGGCTTCGGTGCTCTATCTGATCGGCAGCACGATGGACTGGCAGGAAGACGATTTCACCGCCGGCTTCGTGTTCCAGAACCCCAATGCAAAGGGCAGCTGCGGCTGCGGCGAGAGCTTCACGGTCTGAGGTGGGCCGGCTGCGGCCTTACAGCCTGCGCATGCGGATCGGTGCGGGTTCGGTAATCAGGGTTTCGACCTGACGCGAGCCGAGCGGCCGCGCGAACTCAAGGCCGATGCGGGCACGGTCGGACCAGCGGATGATCGCGCGGGTGACAATCGAGCCGAAATCGATCTCGACGAACTGGCCATTGGCCCCGTCGGTCAGATCGTTGCTCTCGATCTGACAACCATAGCGCGAGATATCGAAGATGCGCTGGACGCGGCCGTGCATCGGATCGCCCGCGCGCTGGCGCTGCACACGGCGGTTGTCCGTCTCGATACCCTGCGACAGCATTCTGGCCGGAACCTGCATGTGCTTCCCCATTGCGACGGGACCCATATGCAGCGGTGTGGGTAAACGTTTCCTGTGCCTTCAATGCCTAACACGGGGTGAAGGCGGCATTTACTCTTCGGCGAGGAAGGCGAGCAGCGCTTCTTCCAGCGGATCGGAATGGCCGTCGGCATCGATCCGGCTTTGCAGCCACGAGTGCTCGGCCCCGGTCACTGCGGCCTCTGCGCTGGCTTCCGCGGCAAAGTCGCGCGTGGGCGTCTGGCTGCCGCCCAGCACATCGCGTGCGGCAGTGCGCAGCGCGGCGGCGTCGGTGCGGGCCATGCGGCCAAAGAAGCGGCTTAGACCGGTCGAGGTGTCGGCCATGAAGCTCTCAAGCTCGGCCGCACGTTCGCGCGTCACGCTCCGGGCGTTGTTCCAGCCTTGCAGGTAGTTGCCCACGCCTTGCACGAAAAGGCGCTGCCAGTCAGCCGCATTGGGCTGCCCCAGCGTCGCATCCTTGAGACGGAAAAGCATTTCGGCCTCGGCCTTGCTAACCGCTGCCGGGCGGTCGCCGCCGCTGGCGAAGATCACGCGCCGCACCAGATTGCATTCGGCTTCCGTGATCGAGCCGGCATCGAGCGCACCGCCGCTGCGGGTCGGTCCTTCGCCGGTGAGGACTGCGCGCTCGATCTGGGCGAGCGCATAGGCCTTCAGCGAATCCGGCGTGCCAAGCGCCTTTTCAAGCACGCGCACGAGGAGTTCGAGTTCGGCCTGCGAATCGAGGCGGCCATCATGGTCGAGCCGGGCGATGAGCCAGTCTGCGGTCGCATCCGCGACATAGCCCTTGGGCTCTGTGCCATTGAGCACGTATTCACCCACCGCCTCGACGAGAAAGTCGGTCCATTCGGGTGGCTTTTCCGCAACGAGGTCATTGATCGCGAGAATGGCCTCGGCCTCTCCTCCGTCGATCCGTCCGTCGGGCCAGGCGACGCGGCGCAGCGCCAGCACTTCCTCGGCGCTGATCGCGCCGTCGGCAGCGGCCTGCCGGGCAAGCTCGGGGAAATTGATCGTCATCGGGCGTCCGTCCGCTGTCCTTGTGGCGGACACGTATGCGGCGAAGAGGGTTTATTTGAGGTTACCTTGTCAGCCGAACAGCCGGACCAGCGCCAAGAGGCCCGATACCCCCAGCAGCAGCCCGACAAAGCCGCGCCACAGTGCATCGCTCACTTTGCCAAAAGCGAGGCCGCCCAGATGGTTGCCGATCAGGACCGGCCCGAACAGCAGGAGGGCGAAGACCGCGTCGCGCCAGGAGGCGAGCCCGAGAGCGAGAGCCGCCGCGGTGCTGGCGGTGGAGGTGAGGAGGAACACGGTGAACATCGAGGCGCGCGCCACTTCGCGCGGGATCGGGCGGCGCAGGTAATACGGCACGACCGGCGGCCCCGGCATTCCGGCGAAACCCGTGAGCAGACCCGCTGCAACGCCGGTCAGCCCTGTTTCGACGCCGCCCGGGGCGTGCCCGGGCTTTGCGGGCAGGAGCACCAGCAGGAAAGCGGCGATTGCCACCGCCGCAATCACGACTCGCGCCACGGCGGGCGGCGTGGCGAAGAGCGCGAGGAGGCCCAGCGGCGTCATCAGCATGGCGAGACCGCCGATCACGCCGGCGCTTTTCTCGCCCACGTTCCACACCTTGCGCGCGCCGACGAGGCCGATCAGCAGGCCGAGCATGTTGGAGACGACCACCGCTTCGCCGGGCCGGATCACGAGGCCGATCAGCGGCACCAGCAGGATAGCCATGCCAAAACCTGCAAGGCCGCGCACGAAGGCGGCCACAAAGGCCGCCACCGCGCAAAGCCCCAGCGAGAGCAGCGGAAGATCGAGCGCGATCAGGCCCGCAGGTCCGGCGGGGTTGCTTCGCTCCTGAGCAGGGCGATGGTTTCGGCGAGAGGGATCACTTTCTGGTGCTGTTCGCCCAAAGTGCGGATCGCGACAGTGCCTTCCTCCGCCTCACGCTTGCCGACCACCAGCAGGTAGGGGACCTTCTGCAAGGAATGCTCGCGCACCTTGTAGTTGATCTTCTCGTTGCGCGTGTCGGTCTCGGTGCGGATGCCGGCGGCGCGCAGCGCGGCGGTGGCCTCGTGCGCATAGTCGTCGGCATCGGAGACAATGGTCGCGACCACGGCCTGCACCGGGGCGAGCCAGGCGGGCAGGCGGCCGGCGAAGTGCTCGATCAGGATGCCGATGAAGCGCTCGTAGGAACCGAAGATCGCGCGGTGCAGCATGACCGGGCGGTGCTTCTCGCCGTCCTCACCGACATAGGCGGCATCAAGCCGTTCGGGCAGCACGCGGTCTGACTGCAAGGTGCCTACCTGCCAGGTGCGGCCGATCGCGTCGGTCAGGTGCCATTCGAGCTTGGGCGCGTAGAACGCGCCCTCGCCGGGGAGTTCCTCCCAGCCATATTCGGCAGTGGCAAGCCCGGCCTCGATGACGGCATTGCGCAATTCTTCCTCGGCCTTGTCCCACATCTCCTCGCTGCCGAAGCGCTTCTCGGGGCGCAGTGCGAGCTTGATCGCGTAGGTAAAGCCGAAGTCCTTGTAGATCCGATCCGCCAGCGCGCAGAAGGCGCGGGCTTCGCTGACGATCTGGTCCTCGCGGCAGAAGATATGCGCGTCGTCCTGCGTGAACTGGCGCACGCGCATCAGGCCGTGGAGCGCGCCATGCGGCTCGTTGCGGTGGCAGCAGCCGTTTTCGTAGAAGCGCAGCGGCAGCTCGCGGTAGGACTTGAGGCCCTGCCGGAAGATCAGCACGTGCGCCGGGCAGTTCATCGGCTTCAAGGCCATCCAGTCGGCCTCGCCCGAAATCACCGGACCCTCGTCCTCGGTATTTGGCACCTCGTCGGGGATGACGAACATGTTCTCGCGGTACTTGCCCCAGTGGCCGGACTGCTCCCACTGGCGCGCGTCCATGACCTGCGGGGTCTTGACCTCCTTGTAGCCCGCGCCGTCGATGGCACGGCGCATATAGGCCTCGAGTTCGCGGTAGATGCGGAAGCCCTTGGGGTGCCAGAATACGCTGCCGTGCGCTTCCTGCTGGAGGTGGAACAAGTCCATCTCCGCGCCCAATTTGCGGTGATCGCGCTTGGCGGCTTCCTCAAGGCGCGTGAGGTGCGCGTCGAGCTGCTTCTTGTTGAGCCAGCCGGTGCCGTAGACGCGGCTGAGCATCGCGTTGGCCTGATCGCCGCGCCAGTACGCGCCCGAGACGCGCGTGAGCTTGAACGCCTGCGGATCGAGCTTGCCGGTGGAAGCGAGGTGGGGCCCGCGGCACATGTCGAGCCAGTCGCTGCCGGACCAGTAGACGGTGAGTTCCTCGTTCTCGGGGAGTTCGGCGGCCCATTCGGCCTTGAAGGTCTCGCCCTCGGCCTGCCAGCGCGCGATCAGATCGGCGCGGCTCCAGACTTCGCGGCGGAGCGGCTTGTCCGCGGCGATGATCTTGCGCATGGCTTCTTCGATCGCGGGGAGGTCGTCCTCGGTGAAGGCGCGGTCCTTGGGCGCGAAGTCATAATAAAAGCCGTCGTCCGTGCTCGGGCCGAAGGTGATCTGCGTGCCAGGGAACAGCGCCTGCACCGCTTCGGCCAGCACGTGGGCATAATCGTGGCGGACGAGTTCGAGCGCATCGGCTTCATCGCGCGCCGTAACGAGCGCAAGCGCGGCGTCGCCTTCGAAGGGGCGGGTAATGTCGAAAAGCTCGCCGTTCACGCGCGCGCCGATGGCGGCCTTGGCCAGGCCCGGGCCGATTGCGGCGGCGATGTCCGCCGGGGTGGTGCCGGGCGCGACTTCGCGCGACGAACCATCAGGCAGGGTGATCTTGAACATTTCGGACATGGACGCTCTCGCTGGTTTCGCCTGTTTGGCGATCAGGCGCGCTTTGGCAGAAACCGCGCCGCGCCGGAAGGCCTGTTGTCCGCCCCGGTTTGGGCAGCAAGGCGGGTCTTGCCCCTTGCCCACCGGGCCCGAGGTGGCAAAAGGGCGGGATGATCCAGCACTTCAACCTGCCTTCGGGCGAGAACATGGCCTACCGCTACTTGCCGGGCGAGGGGCCGGTGGTGCTGTTCCTGCCCGGCTACATGTCCGACATGCGCGGAGGCAAGGCACAAGCCGTCATGGCCTGGGCCGAAGCACGGGGTCGGGCCTGCCTTCTGCTCGACTATACCGGCTGCGGGCAAAGCGAGGGTGTGTTCGCCGAGAAGTCCCTGCCGCTATGGCGCGACGAAGTGATCGCGCTGCTGGGCGGGCTCGGCATCGAGCGGGTGGTGCTGTGCGGATCGAGTATGGGCGGTTGGCTCATGCTCCTGCTGGCCGAGGCTTTGGGGGCAAGGGTTGCGGCGCTGGTCTGCCTCGCGCCCGCGCCCGATTTCACCGACTGGGGCTATGACGCCGCGCAGAAGGCGCTGCTGGCGCGGGGCGAGACGCTGCTTCAGGACAACCCTTATGGCCCCGAGCCGACGCCGACTTATGCCAAGTTCTGGAAGGCGGGGCAGCAGAGCCTGCTGTTGGCACGCGGTGTGGCGTTCGATGGACCAGTGCGGCTGATCCATGGGCAGGCCGATCCCGATGTGCCATGGGAGGTCTCGTTGCGGCTGGCGGCGGCGCTGCGTTCAGCCGATGTGCAGGTCCTCCTGATCAAGGACGGTGACCACCGCCTCTCGCGCCCGGGCGATATCGCGCTGCTGCTGCGCACACTGGGCGAATTGCCGGAACAGGCTTGAAGGACCTTTCATGCTCATCTTTCTGCCCGTGATGCTTGCCGCCGTACTGGTGCCGCCGCTGCCGGCTGCGCCGGTCATCTGGCACCAGATCGGCCCCAATCCGCGCCCGATGGAACCCTCGCCGCTGCCGATCCCGCGCCGCAAGCGCGTGACCGAAGTGCCGCCGCCAGTGCCGGGCGAGGCGCAACCTGCCACGCAGAGTGCGACCCCGGCCTCCGCTCCGGTGCGGTCACGCAAAGGCACCTGTCTGACGGCCTACAGCGATCCCGCCGAGGCCATTCGGGCGACGCGGGCCTTGCTCGCTGCAACGCCTGCCGCGCCTGCCAATGCCGCGCGGGGATCGGCGGCGCATTGCCTCGGTGTTCTGCTGTTTGACAGCGGCGACTACGCGGGGGCCCAAGGCGCCTTTGCAGAGAGCGCGGCCCAAGTTCCCGCCACCGACATAGCCGCGCGTGCCGCGCTGCAGGCCATGGCTGGAACGGCTGCGTTGGCGGCTGGCAAGGCGGAAGATGCCCTCGCGTGGTTCGACAAGGCTCTCGCCGATCCGCCGTCCAAGGCGCCGACTGCGGCCGAGAATGCAGATCGCGGCGCGGTCCAGATCGACCGCTCGCGCGCGCTTGTCGCGCTGAACCGGCTGCCCGAAGCCAGCGGTGCGCTGGAGGAAGCGCATCGGCTGGCGCCCAACGATCCCGAAGGTTGGCTGCTCTCTGCCACGCTCGGACGGCGCGGCAAGGATCTGGAACGGGCGCAGCGCGATATAGAGGTGGCGGCGGGGCTCGCGGCGCACGGCGATCCGCTCGGGGCCCAGATCGGGCTCGAGGCCGGGGTCATCGCCATGCTCGACGGGCGCGAGGAAGCCGCGCGCAAATCGTGGGATTCGGTGATCGCGCTTGCGCCCGCGAGCCCCGAGGCCTTGACCGCGAAGGGATATCTTGACCAATTGGGGCCTGCGCCCGCTGCGGCACCCGCCCCAGCTCCAGCCACTGCAACCGCGCCGGAGTCTCCGCGATGAGCCTTGCTAGCCTCAAGCTGTCCGTCCTCGATCTCGTTCCGGTGCGCGAAGGCGGTACGGTGGGCGAGGCGCTTGCCGACGCCGCATCGCTCGCGCAGACAGCGGAAGCGCTGGGCTACAACCGCTTCTGGGTGGCCGAGCACCATGGGATGGAAGGGATCGCCGGGGCAGCGGTTTCGGTGGTGCTTGCGCATCTGGGGAACGCGACCTCGCGCATTCGCCTCGGTTCGGGCGGGATCATGCTGCCCAACCACAACCCGCTGGTAATTGCCGAACAGTTCGGTGCGCTTGATGCGCTGTTCCCGGGCCGCATCGACCTCGGGCTCGGCCGCGCCCCTGGGGCGGACCAGCGGATCCTGCGCGCGCTGCACAAGGACATCCACAAGGCGGCCGAAGATTTCCCGAACGACGTCGTCGAGCTGCAGCTGCTTTTCGCTGGCGATCCGCGGCTGCCCTTGCAAGCAACGCCGGGCCTCGGTGCGCAGCCGGAGATGTGGATTCTGGGATCGAGCCTGTTCGGCGCACAGCTCGCCGCGATGCTCGGCCTGCCCTATGCCTTCGCCTCACATTTCGCGCCCGATCATCTTGATGCGGCGCTGACGCTCTACCGCGAGCGGTTCCAGCCCTCGGAGCGGCTCGACCGGCCTTACGTGATGGCCGCGATCAACGTGATTGCTGCCGATACCGACGAGGAAGCGGTGCTGCTGGCCTCCTCGATGGACCAGTCCTTCGTCCGGCTGCGCACCGGCTCGCCTGGCAAGTTGCCGCCGCCGGTCCCGGGTTACCGCGAGAGCCTGCATCCGTCGGCGCTCGCGATGCTCGACCACATGCGGCAGGTGAGTGCGATCGGCAGCGTTTCGACTGTGCGCGAGCGCATCGCCGCGTTCCGCGCGCGGACCGGGGCGGACGAACTGATCGTTTCGGGTTCGACCTTCGATCCGGCCTTGCGCCACCGTAGTCTGGCCCTGACCATGGAGGCCCTGAAGGCTGACGTAGCCATAGCGGCGTGAACGCCTTGCCGAGCTGAACGTTAAGGCTCCTCCCGCTTGCCTCTGCGCCGATGCCAGAGTAGGTTACGCATTATTAGTTCATGAGTGTGACATAAAATTACACACTCATAGCGACAAGAAGGCGCGCCCGAGGCGGGTGACAGCGCCGGGATGCAGGAGCGACCATGGCTACGAAATCCGCCGCGAAAGCGGGCGAAACCGGTGCGGATTCCAAACTCGCCGAGGAGCTGGCCGCACGCTTTGCCGCCGCGCTGCTGCCCGCCGAAGCTGCCGAGTTCGAACCGGTGCGGATCGCCGCGGCCGCGCGCTTCACGCTTGCGGCGGCGGCACAGCGCTCCGGCGCCGACCCGGCCATCGCCATCGAGAGTATCGGCGGGCAGTCCTCAGGCGGTCAGGCACCGGGTGGTCAGGGCGGCAGCCGGCACTTGCGGATCGCGGTGATCAACGATGACATGCCGTTCCTCGTCGATTCGATCGCGGCGACGATCTCGGCTCAGGGGCTTGCCATCGACCGGCTGGTGCACCCGGTCGTGGCGGTGCGGCGGGATCCGGAAGGACGGCTTCTTGGCCTGCCCGATGGCGAAGCGGTGGGCGAACGCCGCGAATCGATGGTCTATCTCGAGACCGAGCGTGTCGATGCGCGCGAGCGGCGCGAGCTTGTGGCCGCGCTGCGTGCCACTTTGGCGGATGTCCACACCGCCGTTGCCGATTGGCCGCGCATGCAGGCGGCAATGCAGGAAGACGCACGCACGCTCCCCGATCAGGAAGGCGCGGCGCTGCTGCGCTGGCTGGCGGACGGGATGCTGACCCAGCTCGGCCATGTTATCCAGAACCGGGATGGCACGCCGGGCCAGGCGCTGGGCATCTGCCGCGCAAGCGATGCGCCGCTTCTGGCGAAAGCGAGCTATGCGCGGGCCTTCGCGTGGTTCGACCGGCTGGGCGAGCGCGGCGCCGAAGCGCCCCGGGCGCCGCTCGTCGTCAAGGCCAATCGCATCGCCCGCGTGCATCGCCGCGTGCCGCTCGACTTGTTCATCGTGCCGGTGCTCGAAGGCGGCAAGGTGGTCGCGCTTTCGGTCCACGCCGGGGTCTGGACCAGCGCCGCGCTCGCCGCCGCGCCCGACCGCATCCCGCGCATGCGCAGCCAGCTTGAGGCCCTGATGGCCAAGTTCGGGTTTGCGCCGAACGGACACGCCGGAAAAGCGCTGGCCCATGCGCTCACCGCTCTGCCGCACGATCTCCTGATCAGCTTCGACGACCACGATCTCGAACGCATCGCCACCACGATGATGAGCCTGATCGACCGGCCGCGCGCACGCCTCGCGCTCGTGGCGGCGCCACTTGCGCGCCATCTGTTCGCTTTTGTGTGGCTGCCGCGCGATGCGCAATCGACCGAAGTGCGGCTGCAGGTGCAGGCCATGCTGGAAGCGGCAAGCGGCGCCCCGATCCTTGACTGGAGCCTCTCGGTCGAGGGCAGCACGCTCGCGCTGATGCGCTTCGTGATCGACATCCGCGACGGCTCTGCTTTGCCTGACGAGGTCGCGCTCGACACCGCCTTGCAGGCCCTAGTGCGCGGCTGGGGTGCAGCGGTTGAGGCCGAGCTCGCGAAGGGCGAGGATCCGGCGCGCGCTGCCGCAATCGCCGCCCGCTATGCCGATGCCTTTCCGGTTGGCTATCGCAGCGCCTATGGCCCGGCCGAAGCGGCCGGCGATATCCGCGTGCTGCGCGCGCTGACGCAGGCAGGCGCCCCGCGCCGCGCCGCAAGGCTCCACCGCCTGCGCGGCGAGGAGGGGCTGCGGCTCAAGCTCTACCAGCGCGAGGGCGCGATCGTGCTTTCCGATGCGGTCCCGGTGCTCGAGAACTTCGGTTTCCGCGTCCTGGAGGAAGTGCCGACCGCGCTCGACAAGGGGCGGCTGGGCTTCATCCATGATTTCCTTGTGGCGCTGCCCGAAGGGATCGACAGCGAGGCGCTGCTGGCGCGCAGCGGTGCCATCGAGGAATCGCTCGCTGCCGTGCTCAACGGCGCGGCGGAAGACGACATGTTCAACCGGCTCATCGTCACGGCCGGGCTCACCGCGCGCGGCGCGAACTGGATGCGCGCGTGGTATCGCTACTTGCGGCAGGCGGGGATGACCTTCTCGATCGCGACGGCGGTCGAGGCGCTGAAGAACGCGCCGCAAGTGACGCGCGGGCTGATCGGGCTGTTCCTGGCGCGCCATGATCCTGCCTTCGACGAGGACCGCTCGGAAGCCGAGGCGCGATTTGCCGACCAGATCCGCGGTGGCCTTGCGGGAGTTGCCGCGATCAACGACGACCGCCTGCTGCGCCAGTTCCGCGCGCTGGCCGAAGCGATTCTGCGCACCAATGCGTTCAGCCCGGCTGCAAGCGAGGCGCTGGCGTTCAAGATCGATTCGGCGCTGGTGCCCGGCCTGCCGCGCCCGGTGCCGTGGCGCGAGATCTTCGTCTACAGTCCCCGCGTCGAAGGCATTCACTTGCGCGCCGGGCCGGTGGCGCGCGGCGGCCTGCGCTGGTCCGATCGGCGCGACGACTTCCGCACCGAAGTGCTGGGCCTGATGAAGGCGCAGCGCGTGAAGAACGCGGTCATCGTGCCGACGGGGGCCAAGGGCGGGTTCTATCCCAAGCAACTCCCCGATCCCGTCCGCGCGCGCGAGGCGTGGCTGGCCGAGGGTCGGGCAAGCTACGAAGTGTTCATCCGCACGCTGCTGTCCGTCACCGACAATATCGTCGGGGGCGAGGTGGTTCATCCGGCGGGGGTGATGATCCGCGACGGCGAGGACCCCTACTTCGTCGTGGCGGCAGACAAGGGCACCGCGACGTTCTCGGATATCGCCAACGCGATTGCCGAGTCCAAGGGCTTCTGGCTCGACGATGCGTTCGCAAGTGGCGGCTCCAAGGGCTACGACCACAAGGCCATGGGCATCACCGCGCGCGGCGCTTGGCTTTCGGTGCAGCGCCATTTCCGCGAACTCGGCGTCGATGTGCAGACCCAGCCGATCACCGTGGCGGGCTGCGGCGACATGTCGGGCGATGTGTTCGGCAACGGGATGCTGCTTTCGAAGGCGCTCAAGGTAGTGGCGGCGTTCGATCATCGGCATATCTTTTTCGATCCTTCGCCCGATCCGGCGGCAAGCTGGGCCGAACGCGCACGCATGTTCGCGCTGCCGCGCTCTAGCTGGGATGATTATGACAAGGCGCTGATTTCCAAGGGCGGCGGGGTCTATGCCCGGACGATGAAGCTGATCCCGCTGTCCGATGAGGTGCGCGCCCTGCTCGGCGTCGAAGCGGCGGAGCTCGATCCCGAATCGCTGATCACCGCGATCCTCAAGGCGCCGGTCGATTTGCTCTGGTTCGGGGGCATCGGCACTTATGTGAAGGCCTCAAGCGAAAACAACGTGGCGGTGGGTGATCCTGCCAACGACGGTTTGCGCATCGATGGCGCGGACGTGCGTGCACGGGTGATCGGCGAGGGGGCCAATCTCGGCACCACGCAGGCCGGGCGCATCGAGTATGCGCTGATCGGCGCCAGAGGGCGCGGCGGGCGGATCAACACCGACTTCATCGACAATTCGGCCGGTGTCGATTGCTCGGACAACGAGGTCAACATCAAGATCGCGCTCGCTTCGGCCAAGCGCGCCGGGCGGCTGGACGAGCCGGGCCGGGTCGAGCTGCTGGTTTCGATGACCGACGACGTCGCCCATCTGGTGCTGGAGGACAACCGGCTGCAGGCGCTCGCGCTCTCGATCGCCGAGCGCGGCGGGCCGGGTGCTGCGCCGGCCTATGCGCGGCTGGTCGATGTGCTGGAGGAAGGCGGCGACCTCGACCGCAAGACTGAGGGGCTGGCCTCCAGCGAAGACATGCTGCGGCGTGCGGCGGCCGGACACGGCTTCACCCGGCCCGAACTGGCGGTGCTGCTCTCCAGTGCCAAGCTCGTGCTCCAGCGCGCCCTGGAAGAAAGTCCGGTGGTCGATGATCCGGTGCTCGAGGACCAGCTCTTCGCCGCGTTCCCCACGCAAATGCGGGAACGGTTTGCCGAGGACATCGCGCACCACCGCCTGCGCCGCGAACTGATCGCGACCAAACTCGCCAACCGGATCGTCAATGATCTGGGGCCGGTTCATCCCTTCGAACTGGTCGAGGAGGAAGGCTGCAGTCTGGCGCAAGTGGCGGCCGCGTTCGTTGCGGCGGAGCGACTGCTTGACCTGAAGGGCATCTGGGCACTGCTCGATGGGCCGAAGGGGGATGCGATACCCGAACCGGCGCGCCTCGCGCTCTATGCCCGCATCGCCGAGACGCTGCGCGGCCATATTGCCGATGTGCTGCGCGCCGGGCGCGGCAGCCTCGCACCGGGCGCGCTGATCGCGGAGCTGACGGCGGGTGTCTCGCAGCTGTCTGCGTCCACCGGCGAACTGCTGCAAGGCGAGGCCAAGGTGCAGGCGCGGCGGCTGCTGGCGGAATTGACCGAGGCCGGCGCCCCGCCGGAAGCGGCGCGCCGCATCGCGCATCTGGTCGATATGGACGGCGCCATCGGGTTGGCTCACCTTGCCGCCACGCGGGGGATCGACCCAGCCTTGCTGACCGCCGCGTTCTCCGCCCTCGGTACGGCACTGGGGCTCGACTGGGCGCAGCAGGCAGCGAGCCGGCTCAGCCCGTCCGATCCGTGGGAGCGGCTGCTGGTCGCGGGGCTGGCGCGCGATTTCCAGCAGATGCGGCTCGATTTCCTCGCCCGCGCCGAAGGACAGGACCCGGGCGCTGCGGTAGCGCAGTGGCTTGCGGTGCAGGCCGCGCCGGTGCGCAATTTCCGCGCGCTGACCGGCCGGGCGCAGGCAACGGCGGCGCCCGCACCTGCAATGCTGGCGCAGTTGGCAAGCCAGGCGCGGACGCTGCTTGCGCGGTAAAGACTGTGCCGGGACGGACAATCTGACCCCGGCCAGTTGACGCGCCGTTCGTTTTGGCCAAATCCGCGCTCTCATGAGGAGAGCGCGGAATGAGTGAGACGGATCTGGCGGCAGATGTGGTGATTGTCGGTGCGGGCCATGGCGGCGCGCAGGCGGGAATCGCGCTGCGGCAGAACGGCTTTGCCGGAACGATTCTGGTCGTCGGGCGCGAGCCGGAGCTGCCTTACGAACGGCCGCCGCTCTCCAAGGAATACCTCGCGCGCGAGAAGACGTTCGAGCGGATCATGATCCGTCCGGAAGCATTCTGGGCGGACAAGGGTGTGACCATGCTGCTCGGCACCGAAGTCACCGCGCTTGATGCGGCGGCGCACGTCGCGACGCTGGGGGACGGGCGCACCCTTCGCTACGGCCACCTGATCTGGGCGGCGGGCGGCGATCCGCGCAAGCTGTCCTGCGCGGGGGCCGATCTTGCCGGCGTCCACGCGGTGCGCACGCGCGAGGATGTCGACCGGCTGATGGGCGAACTGGACGCGGGTGCGAGCCGGGCCGTGGTGATCGGCGGCGGCTATATCGGGCTTGAGGCGGCGGCGGTGCTGACCAAGCTCGATTGCCATGTCACGCTGCTAGAAGCCCTGCCGCGCGTGCTGGCGCGCGTGGCGGGCGAGGCGCTCTCCTCGTTCTATGAGGCCGATCACCGTGCGCACGGGGTGGACCTGCGCACCAGCGTGATGGTCGATTGCCTGGTGGGCGAGGATGGCAAGGTCTCCGGCGTGAAGCTGGCGGACGGTACGGTGCTGCCTGCCGATCTGGTGATCGTCGGTATCGGCATCATCCCCTGCGTCGAGCCGCTGCGCGCAGCTGGCGCGGAAGGGGCCAATGGTGTGACCGTCGATGGCCAGTGCCGCACCTCGCTGCCTGATGTATATGCGATCGGCGACTGCGCGGCGCATGCCAATGCCTTTGCCGATGGCGAGGTGATCCGCCTCGAATCCGTGCAGAACGCCAATGACATGGCGACCGTTGCGGCCAAGACGATCTGCGGGGTGGAGGCGAGCTATCACGCGGTGCCGTGGTTCTGGTCGAACCAGTACGACCTGAAGCTCCAGACCGTGGGGCTTTCGACCGGGCATGACGCGGTCGTCACGCGCGGCGATCCGGCGGCGCGGAGCTTTTCGGTGATCTATCTCAAGGCGGGCAAGGTCGTGGCGCTCGACTGCGTCAACATGGTCAAGGACTATGTCCAGGGCCGCAAGCTGGTCGAGAGCGGCGCGGTGATCGCGCCCGACCGACTGGCAGACGCCGGAACGCCGCTCAAGGAACTGGTATAGCCCCCGCGAGCCGGTCCAGCGCCCAGCTCGCGGCATCGGCCACGGCGGGATCGGGATCGGCGAGCAGGCGCTGCGCAGGGGCCATGAGCGCGGCATCGGCGCTGTTTCCGGCGGCGTAGAGGCAATTGCGGACGAACCGGTCGCGCCCGATGCGCTTGATCGGGGAGCCGGCGAAAAGCGCGCGGAAGGCTGCATCGTCCAGCGCGAGCAGTTCTGCAAGGCGCGGTGCGGCAAGTTCGGCGCGGGGCAAAAACGCCTTGTTGGTCGCGGCCGTGCTCGCAAAGCTGTTCCACGGGCAGACCGCGAGGCAATCATCGCAGCCATAGATCCGGTTGCCCAGTGCGGTACGGAATTCCGCCGGGATCGGCCCCTTGTGCTCGATCGTGAGGTAGGAAATGCAGCGCCGCGCATCGAGCCGGTAGGGCGCGGGAAAGGCGTCCGTGGGGCAGGCCGTCTGGCAGGCGGCGCAGGAGCCGCAGCGGTCGGCGTGAGGTACATCGGGCTCAAGCGCCAAAGTGGTGTAGATCGCGCCGAGGAACAGCCACGAGCCGTGCGTGCGGCTGACAAGATTGGTGTGCTTGCCTTGCCAGCCGATCCCCGCGGCCTCGCCCAGCGGCTTTTCCATGACCGGGGCGGTATCGACGAACACCTTGACCTGCGCCCCCGGCACTTCCGCCACGATCCACCGCGCGAGCGCCTTGAGTGCGCGCTTGACCACGTCGTGATAGTCCGCGCCTTGGGCGTAGACCGAAATGCGCGCGCGGTCCTTCGCGGACGCCAGCGCCATCGGATCACTGGCAGGCGCATAACTCATGCCAAGCGCAATCACGCTCCGCCCTTCGGGCCAGAGCGATTGCGGGCCCTTGCGGTGCTCGAAGCGGGTTTCCATCCAGTCCATCGAACCGTGGTGCCCCTCGGCGAGCCACTGTTCGAGCCGGGCGGCGCGCAAGGGTTCGTCGGCGGCAGGCGCAATCCCGCAAGCTGCAAAGCCGAGCCTTGCGGCCTCGGCCTTTATCCGATCGGGCAGCGTGGTTTCCGCGCCGTTAACCAAACTTGCTGTCTCCCTCGTTCATCGCTTACGGTTAACGGCAGATCTCATGAAGATCGAACCCTTTGCCCAATTTGCCGGGACCCACCAGTTGGAAAACCCGCCCTCCTCGCCCGAGCTCGCAATCGAAGCGCGCGGCCTCGTCAAGCGCTTCGACGGCTTCATTGCCGTCGACGGTGTGGACATTTCAGTACCGCGCGGCGCGATCTACGGCATTCTTGGCCCCAACGGTGCTGGCAAGACCACGACCTTGCGCATGCTGCTGGGCATCATCGATCCCGATTCGGGCTATCGCCGCGTGCTGGGGACCGAGCGCCCGACTGAAGTCGCGCGCCGCATCGGCTATCTGCCTGAAGAGCGCGGGCTCTACCCGGCGATGAAAGCGACCGAGGCCATCGCGTTCCTCGCCGCGCTGCGCGGGGTGCCGCTGAAGGAAGGTCGCCGCCGGGGGCGTGAGCTGCTCGAACAGCACGGTCTCGGCTATGCGGCGGACCGCCAGATCCGCCAGCTTTCAAAGGGCATGGCGCAGCAGGTCCAGCTGCTCGGAACGCTGGTGCACGAGCCTGACCTTGTGGTGTTCGACGAGCCGTTCTCCGGTCTTGACGCGCTCAACCAGGGCAAGCTCGAGCGCATGATCCGCAGCCTTGCGGAGCGCGGGACCACGGTGATCTTCTCGACCCACGTCATCGCCCATGCCGAGCGGCTCTGCGACCAGATCGCGATCATCGCCGGGGGCAAGGTGCCCTTCGCCGGGCCGGTGGACGCTGCGCGCGACCGGTTGCGCCCGCAAGTCCGCCTCGAAACCCGCGCACAGGACGGGCTGTGGCGCGCTGCGCTCCCCGCCGATGCGCGTCATGAGGGCCGCTTCTGGTACTTCACGCTTCCCGAAAGCGGGGTCGAACCGCTGCTGCGCGCGCTGATCGAAGGCGATGCCGGCATTCTCTCGCTCTCGATCGAGCGCCCGGGCCTCCACGATGCCTTCGTCGCAATTGCCGGCGAAGCGGCCGCGCGTGCGCTTGAGGAATCGGCCGAACAGGCCCCCGAACCGAAAGGCCGCCGCTGATGCTCCGCCACCATTTCGCCGCCGCCTGGGTGGTTGCGCGCCGCGATTTCTGCGCGGTGATCTTTTCCAAGACCTTCATTTTCTTCCTGATCGGGCCGCTGTTTCCGGTGTTCATCGGCGCGATGGCCGGGGCCATCGGCGCGCAGGTCTCGCGCGATCTCGATACGCCGGTGATCGGCATCGCCATGCCCGCGCAAGACGGTGACAAGCTCGTCGCCGCGCGGGCTGGCCTTGCGCCAAAGATGGCTGGCTTCGTGCCCGAATACACCGTGCTGGCGCGGCTTGAGCCGGGCGAGCGCTTCGACGCACGCTCGGTGCTGGCAAGCAAGGGCGTGAAGGGTGCACCCCAGCTTGCCGCCGTCGTGACCGGAACGCTCGAAAAGCCGGTCCTGACGGCCACGTCGGAACGCGTCGACCAGTGGCGCGGCCAGGTGGCGCTGATTGCGGCGGAAGCCGGCTCTGCGGGCCCGCGCACCTATCCCGATGTGACTGCCGACAAGATCGCGACAAGTGCGGCCAAGCAGCACGTCGATCTCGCGGTGACGGCGCAGGCCGGGCAGGTCCTCCTGTTCCTTCTCACGATGCTGCTCGCGGGCATGGTGCTTTCCAACCTGGTCGAGGAAAAAGCCAACAAGATCATCGAGGTGCTCGCCGCCTCGATTCCGATGGACGCGCTGTTCCTCGGCAAGCTCTTCGCCATGCTCGCGGTCAGCCTTGTCGGCATAGCGGTCTGGGGTTCGGTTTACGGCGCGCTCGTGATGTTCGGCATGAAGTCGATCCCGCTTCTGGCAACGCCGGCGGTGGGCTGGTCGATGTTCCTCCTGCTCGGATTCCTCTACTTTGCCATGGCCTATCTGCTGCTCGGCTCGCTGTTCCTCTCGATCGGCGGCATGGCGACCACGGTGCGCGAAGTGCAGACGCTTTCGATGCCGGTGACGATGATGCAGCTCATGGTGTTCTTCTTCGCCAGCTATGCCCTCGCCCGCCCCGGCACCTGGATCGAGACGGCTAGCCTGGTGTTCCCGGTCAGCTCGCCCTTCGCGATGCTGGCGCAGGCAGCGCAGTCGCCGGTGCTCTGGCCGCATCTTGTCGCGCTGGTCTGGCAGGCGGTGTGGGTGGCGGTGATCCTGCGCACCGGCGCGCAGCTGTTCCGCCGCACGGTGATGAAATCGGGTCCGGCGCGTGGTCGCCGGAGCTGGTTCCGGCGCCCGGCGGTAGCGGCAGCACGCTGAGCGCTGCTGGTCGACCGATAGCTTATTGACATCCATGTAGGTTGCACGGATAGTGCTTTCCGAATGAAGGGCGGCCGATCACGAGCCGCCCGCATCGGAAGGATTGCCATGGCCACGCAGCTCGCCCCCGAAGCCCCGTTTACCTACCGTTCCTCGCCCACGGCGATCGATGCCTATGAGGCGTGGCTTGCCACCAATCCGCAGGCCGCCCCCGTCCACACCCAGCCGTGGGACGTGAGCGCGTCGGCGATCTACGTCGAGGACCGGTGGGGCCCGATCTTTGCCGAGATGCGCGCCAAAGCGCCGATCAACAAGGTGACCGGCACGCCTTATGGTGACTACTGGAACATCACCACGCACAAGGCGATCCAGCACGTCGAATCGCTTCCCGAGCTGTATTCGTCCGGGTGGCAGCATGGCGGCATCACGATCGGCGATCCGCCCGAAGGCACCGACCCTGCCAAGCTGGCCGAGCGGCAGATGCCGATGTTCATCGCGATGGACCGGCCCGAACACACCGGCCAGCGCCGAACTGTGGCCCCCGCCTTCACTCCGGCCGAAATCGCGCGGATGGAAGCCGAGATCCGTCACCGCACCGGTGAAGTGCTCGACAGCCTGCCCTGGGGCGAGCGCTTCGACTGGGTGGACAAGGTTTCGATCGAGCTCACCACCGGCATGCTGGCGATCCTGTTCGGCTTCCCGTGGAAGGACCGCCGCCTTCTCACCTACTGGTCCGACTGGGCGGGCGATGTCGAGCTGACGCTGGCGCCGGAACTGTCCGACCAGCGCTTCGAAATCCTCTCCGAAATGGCGCGCTATTTCCAGGGCCTGTGGATGGAGCGCATGGGCAAGGCGCCCACGCCCGATCTCATCTCGATGATGATCCATTCGCCCGCGATGGCAACGATGAGCCCGCTGGAATTCATGGGCAATCTCGTGCTGCTGATTGTGGGCGGCAACGATACCACGCGCAACACCATGTCGGGCATCATCCACGCGCTCGACCAGTTCCCCGACCAGCGCGCGCTGCTGGAAGGCGATTCTTCGCTGATCCCCAACGCGGTGCAGGAATGCCTGCGCTTCGTGACGCCGCTGGCGCACATGCGCCGCACCTGCACGGCGGATAACGAACTGCTCGGGCAGCAGATCAAGGCCGGCGACAAAGTGGTCATGTGGTACCTTTCGGCCAACCGTGACGAGACGGTATTCGAGAACCCGGACAAGCTGATCGTGAACCGGCCCAATGCGCGCCGCCATCTCGCCTTCGGGCACGGCATCCACCGCTGCGTGGGCGCGCGGCTGGCTGAACTGCAACTGCGCGTGCTGCTTGAGGAAATGCACGAGCGGCGCATGCGCGTGCGCGTGGCGGGAGACGTCAAGCGGGTGCGCGCGAACTTCGTCCACGGTTTCCGCAAAATGGAAGTCGAGCTCGAGAAGCGCTGAGCCGGTTCTATCCGATCTGGTCAGATTCGGTTCAGGTTCTGTGGGCTAGGGGAGTGGTGTCCCGCCGGTGGGTTTACCCCGCCCCTCCCCGGCCCACCCGCGGGACTATCCCCAAAACCTGCTTGACGGCCCGGTAGCCTGGCCGTGTAACTTCAGCGTCTCTTCCGACGAACCGAGGGCCATGATGCCATCGCGCCGCAACTTCCTCGCCTTCCTCACTGCAACCGCCGCGATGGCGGCCGCTGCCGCCTGCGGCGCGCCCGCCGCCGCAACGCGCAAGGGCAATTTTCCGCTGCGCCACACCGATGCGGAATGGCGCAAGCTGCTCACGCCCGCGCAGTATCATATCCTGCGTGAGGAAGGGACCGAGCGGCCCTTCACCTCGGCACTGCTGAAGGAACACCGCAAGGGCACGTTCACTTGCGCGGCGGACGGAACGGCGGTCTTTGCCTCCTCCACCAAGTTCGACAGTGGCACCGGCTGGCCTAGCTTCTGGGCGCCGATCAAGGCCGGTGTCGGCACTTCCACCGACACCTCGTTCGGGATGTCGCGAACCGAGGTGCACTGCACCCGCTGCGGCGGGCACCTGGGTCATGTGTTCGATGATGGCCCCGCGCCCACCGGCAAGCGCTACTGCATCAATGGCGACGCGCTGAAGTTCGAGCCCGCCTGAGGGCAGCGCCGCTTTCGCTACCCATGCCGCGCGCGCTGTGGCAAGCGCCGCTGCGATGCGCGCGTTGAAACTGGCCTTGCTGATCCTCGCGCTGCTACCCACGATCTATCTGCGCGAGCAGAAGCGGAGGGTGAAGCTGCCCTATCCGCCCATCATGGCGGTCGATCTCATGCCCGCACTGCGTGCGGGCGGCATCCCCGATACCGGCACGCTGCACCTTGTCGGCGCTTGGCGCTTTGTCAGCAAGGGGCGCAATCTCGGCACTTTCTCGGGCCTTGCCCGGACGGACGGCGGCTTTGTCACCGTAGGTGATCGCGGCGCGGTGATGTGGTTTTCAAGGCCCGACAGGCCGGGACCGTGGTCGCTGCGGCTGACCCGGCTGGTCCCGCTCGATTGGCGCAAGGTCCGGTTTCCCACCGACGCCGAATCAGTCGCGATCGTGCCGGGCAGCTGTGACCTGGTGGTCGGCTATGAGGACGCGCCGGTGCTTGAGCGCTACAGCCCGGACCTTGCGCGCCGCACCCAGATCGCAGTGCCGGCGCTGGCGGAGTGGCCGCCCAACCAGGGCCCCGAGGCGATGACCCTGCTGGCCGACAGGCGTATGGTCATAGTTGCCGAAAATTATGCGCGCTGGTTCGACCGGACCCGTCACGTTGGCCTGATCTTCCCCGGGGTGCCCCGCTCGGGCGAGGCTCCGGCCCGCTTCGAACTGTCGCTGCCGGCGGGTTACCGGCCGAGCGAACTGGCGCAGATGCCCGACGGGCGGCTTCTGGTGCTGGGGCGCCATTTCAGCATCACGGGGTTCCGTTCGCTGATTGCGATCTTTGCAGTGCGGGATGTGCGACCCGGCGCCAAGATTACGCCGAAGGTTATCGCCCGGATCGACGATCAACGGATTCGCGACAATTACGAGGGGATGACCGTGACCCGGGAAGCGGACGGCAGCCAATTGGTCTGGCTGATTGCCGATAGCAACGAGATGGTCTGGGCGCAGCGCACCTTGGTGCTCAAGCTGCGAATCGGGCCGGAAGCCAACTAGACTCCGGCCCGGCAGGTATGGGCGAGGCGACCTCGCCCATCCAGATCATTGGGCCTGATTGCTCAGGCCCGATCAATCAGGCAGCCACAGCCTTGGCCAGTTCACGCTTTACCTTGAGCGCGCGCGGGCTGAGCTTGGTGTCCGACTGCTTGAGCAGCCAGTTGTCGAGCCCGCCGTTGTGCTCGACCGAGCGCAGACCATGGGTCGAGACGCGGAACTTGAAGCTGCGGTCGAGCTTTTCCGACATCAGCGTCACGTTCTGCAGATTGGGCAGGAATAGGCGCTTGGTCTTGTTGTTGGCGTGGCTCACGTTGTGGCCGACCTGGCGGCCCTTACCGGTCAGTTCGCAGATACGCGACATGGCTGAAAACTCGCTTGGATTTGAACGATCATGGATCGGGAAGGGCGCGCTTTTGCCGATCCGGCAGGCAAAGTCAAGGATTCGCACGTTGCGTGGGCAGCCCCACCCGCGCTAGCGCCGATGGCATGAGCCGCTGGCCCCTTCCCGAACCGATGCGCGCGGCGCTTGATGCCGCCGAACGCGCCGCTGCGGCGGGCGAAGTGCCCATCGGGGCCGTTGTCGTCAAGGACGGACAGGTCATCGCCGCCGCGCACAACACCCCCCGTGACGGGCACGATCCCACAGCCCATGCCGAAGTCCTCGCGATTCGCGCCGCCGCGGCGCTGCTGGGGCAGGAGCGGCTGACCGGCTGCGACTTGTGGGTCACGCTGGAGCCCTGCGCGATGTGCGCGGGTGCGATCGTCCATGCGCGGCTGGACCGGGTCTACTATGCGGCAAGTGACCCCAAGGGCGGCGCGGTGGAGCACGGCGCGCGGGTGTTCGATGCGCCGGGCTGCCTGCACCGGCCCGAGGTCTATTCCGGCATCGGCGAGGCCGAGGCGGCGGGCCTGCTGCGGGAGTTCTTCCGCGCCCGGCGCTAGGACCCGCGCCAGATTTTCAGGCCCGCGCCGTCATCCGCCCCGCGATCTGCGCACACTGCAGGCATGAAGTCCTTGCCATAGCAGAGGTGCACTTCCTCGAGCCAGCCGCGCGCGTTTGCCTTCACGCGGATCGAGGCGGCGGGAAGGAACGGGGTTGCGGCGCGAAAGGCAGCGCGCAGATCGCCGGCGGTGAGGCCCGGCCGGCGCGAGAGGCGCATCATGTCGGGATAGCGCAGCGCACGCAGCAGCGCGGCACCTGCCTTGAAGTAGCCCTCCGGCGTGCGCGCCATGCAGGCGCCGTGCTTGGCCCATTCGTGTGCGACGAGATCGGGCGAGGGAGTCATGCACAAGTTGCGGCGTACCGTTTCGGCGGCCAGCGGCGCAGCGGGGCACCACTGCGGCCAGTTGCCGGGTTCGGCCTCCGGCCAGAGACCGTGGAGTATGAAGCCGAAGCGGCCCAGCTTGCCCCCGCATTGGTAAGCGGCGCGGGGATCGCGCGCACGGTTGCGGCAGAACTCGGGCGACCAGCTGAGCGCGAGGGTATAGCCCGTGATGGCCAGCACGCGGCGCGGACCGTCGGGCTGCGGCAGGGCGGGCGCCGCGACCTGCGGCGGCAGGCGGCATTGCGGCACTTCGGCCTGCGCGATTGCCGGGAGCGCCAGGGCAAGGGCAGCGAGGGCGGGAAGGCGCATCAGTTGAACGTCGCGATGTCGACCGGATCTTGCTGCCCCTTGCTGCGCAGCCATTCGGTAGCGTCACGCCGGAACAGGAAGAAAACCGCAACACAAAGCAGCACCCTCATCAGCGCGGTTAACGCAAACACTGGTCCGAACACGCTGGCCACCAGGACAAAGCGGAACAAATCTATCAGACCAATCGTGACAAGGGCCGCGAGGATCCACCTGGCCACATTGCTGGCCCGCCGTGCAATGAAGAACCAGAACAGGAAGGCGATGACGCTGGTGAAGAGATAGCCAGTCAGCAGAATGTTGATATCGGATCCCATTTCGAGGGTGCGCAAGGCGAGGGTGGAATAATTTACGCCCATATGCAGCCCCAGCACCGCCATGCCGGCCAGATAGACCTGTTCGAACCGGATGATCGAGATCGGCCGCATCAGTTGAAGGTCGAGACGTCGATCACGCCGTGCTGCCCCCGGCTGCGCAGCCATTCGGCGGCGTCGCGCCGGAACAGGAACGCCATTCCGACGAATTGTATCAGCAGGATCAGCAAGGCCAGAAGTGCATAGACGAGGTCTGTCTCCGCCGTCTTCAAGAGCAAGGGGACCGTGCTGAACAGGCCCAACCCGGCCATGACCACAAGAATCCATTTGGCAACATTGCTGGCGCGGCGGGTGATCAGGTACCAGAACACGAAGACGATGCTGTAGGTGACCAGCACGATGGACAGAGTGAATTCTGGCGCCACGCCCGCCAAGGTAGATCCCCCGAGAAGCCCGGTGAAGTGGAGCACCTGAAGCAGCACAGAAAGCGCGTTGCTGCCGAGATAGAACTGTTCGAAACGGATGATCGATTGCGGTCGCAATGCGTTGCCCCAGTTTTGCCGAACCGTGAGAGTATCACGCACAGGCATGCGGGCAACCGCCGCCTGGTTCAGATCGGCGTGAAATCGAGCCCGATATCGGCGGCCGGAGCGCTTTGCGTGAGGCGGCCCACCGAGACGTAATCGACGCCCGAGGCGGCAATTGCGCCGATAGTATCGAGCCGCACACCGCCTGAGGCTTCGCACGCCGCGCGGCCTGCGACCAAGGCCACAGCCTCGCGCAGCATGGCGGGGCCCATGTTGTCGAGCAGGAGGCGCGTGGCGCCGGCCGCCAGCGCGGGTTCGATCTGGTCGATGCGGTCGACCTCGCAGATCACGTCGGCGACCCCTGCGGACAGCGCGCGGCGCACCGCCTCGGCCACGCCGCCGGCCACGGCCACGTGGTTGTCCTTGATCATCGCTGCGTCCCACAGCCCCATGCGGTGGTTGTGCCCGCCGCCGGTGCGTACGGCGTACTTCTCAAGGTGGCGCAGGCCGGGAATGGTCTTGCGCGTATCGAGCAGCTTCGCGCGGGTATCGCCCATGGCATCGACATAGCTGCGGGTGAGCGTGGCGACGCCCGAGAGGTGCTGCACGGTGTTGAGCGCGCTGCGCTCGGCGGTGAGCATGGCCCGCGCCGATCCGGTGAGGCGCATGAGTGCGGTGCCGGGTGCGACTTGCGCTCCTTCTTCGACCAGCACTTCGATTTCCATCGCGGGATCGAGCGCGCGGAAGAAGGCGGCGGCGATGGGAAGGCCGCAGACCGTGATCGGATCGCGGCTGTCCATCACCCCGGCAAAGCGCGCATCCGCCGGAATCACGCTCTCGCATGTCACGTCATGCCCGCCGCCGGGGAGCCCTTCGCCCAGATCTTCGGCAAGCGTGGCGGCGACGAAGGCGTCGAGATCGAAGCCGGGGATGGAGAAGTCCGTCATGTGGCGGGCTTACCCATGCGCCTTGGGTGTGTCGAGATACTGCACCGAAGGTGCTCTCCACCGTTTCTCGCAGAGACGCAGAGGAAAAAGAGAGATCGCCAAGAGGCCGCGCGCCATCTTTGCGCCCTTCCTTTCTTCTCTGCGTCTCTGCGAGAAATCACTTTAAAGCCTGCGGCTCAAACCAAACTTCAATGCACGAAGCGCGCCACCACATCCCGGTAGGAGCGCGAGACTTTCACTTCCGAGCCGCTGTCGAGCACCAGGAAGCATTCGCCGTTGGTATGCGGTTTGACTTGCCGCACGCGGTCGAGGTTGACGATCTTCGAGCGGTGGACGCGCTGGAAAACGCGCGGGTCGAGCCGGCGCTCAAGGTCCTTCATCGTCTCGCGCAGGATCAGCGAGTTGTCGCCGGTGTAGATGCACATGTAGTCGCCCGCCGCCTCGATCCGCTCGATCGTGTCGACATCGACGCGGAAGATCTGGCCGCGATCCTTGATGTTGATCAGCTTTTCGAATCGCCCGACGGCAGGCTCGCTCTCGTCGGGCATCGAGTCCATTGCGTCGGGGGCGACTTCGGCAAGCACGGTCTTGAGTTTCTCGGCCTCTTCCAGCCCGCGCTTTTCGGCAAGACGGGTGCGTGCGCGGTCGAGCGCGTCGGCAAGGCGGCTCTGCTCGACCGGCTTCAAGAGATAATCGACCGCATTGGCCTCGAACGCGCGGATTGCATGCTCGGAATAGGCGGTCACGAAGACGAACAGCGGCGGATCGATCTCGATCACCCCGCTGACCACGCTGAACCCGTCGAAGCCGGGCATCTGGATGTCGCAGAACACCAGATCGGGCTTCTCGGTCTTGATCTTGCGGATCGCCTCGCGACCGTTGGAGCAGGTGTCGATCACCTCGACGTCGGGGAATGCCTCGAGCCGCAGCTGGAGACCCTGGATAGCGAGCTTCTCGTCGTCGACGAGGATCGTGCGAATGGTCATGGGCTACCTTTGCTGTGTGGCGAGGGATGCGGACGGCGCGGCGGTGGCTTCGCGCGCCTCGAAGGGCAGTTCGATCACCACCATGAAGCCACCTCCCGGCCGTTCGCCGATTTCGAACCGCTGGTTCTCGCCGTATGCCTGCGCGAGCCGGTCACGGATATTGGCGAGCCCGACCCGCGTGGAATCCGAATGGGAACTGGTCACGCCGAACAATGTCGAGGGGTCGGTGCCCGGTTGCAAGCCCGGGCCGGTGTCGGACACGGTGACCCGCAGCACCGGACCGATGAGTTGCGCCGCGATGGTGATCGTGGCCCCTTCCTCGAGCGGGCTGACCCCATACTTGATCGCATTCTCGACCAGCGGCTGGAGCAGCAGCGAGGGCATGAGCGCGGGCGTGGCATCATCATCGATGCGAAACTCTGTTCCCAGCCGCTCCTCGAAGCGCATCCGCTCGATATCGAGGTAGAGCTTCAGCGTCTCGACCTCCTGCGCCACCGTCACGCGGCCGGTGGGTTCGTTGATCAGGGTGTAGCGCAGGAAGGCCGAAAGGCGGCTGAGCATGGCATTGGCCGGCTCCGTCTGCTTGAGCAGCACGAGCGTCGAGATCGAATTGAGCGTGTTGAACAGGAAGTGCGGATTGAGCTGGTAGCGCAGCATGGCAAGCTGCGCCGAGGTTGCCTGCGCTTCGAGGCGGATGAGCTGGTCGTTCTGCTCTTCGACCTGGATGTAGAAATTGATCGCGTAGTAGAGCGCCGACCACGCGCCGAGCAGCGTGAGATCAAGGTAGAACACGCCGAGGAAGAGCTGTGCGAAACCGGAATCGCTGCCCGAGCGGTAGAGGCTGATCACCCACGAATCGATAAAGGCATAAAGCCCGACCGCGATCGCGAGAACGAGCGCGGTCACCCCCCAGGTTATCAGCGGGCGCCGGTTGATCAGCGCGCGGTAGATCACCGAGAGGATCAGCGAGATTGAAAAGCCTGTGATCGAGGCGATCAGCACGATGATCAGGAACGACCACGGCTGCGCATTGGCGAGGCTGGAAAGCGCGCGCAGCAGCATCGCACCGCCCCAGCCGAGCATTTGCAGACGCCAGAAGGCGCGGTTCTTGTTGCCGAAGAACGGCGTCGGGCGGAGCGGCAGCGACATTGCCATAACCGGTCTGTAACGCACCCTGAGGCCATGCGCCACTGGTGGGCTTTGCGCGCGCCGACAAAGCGGTTACTCTCCCCTTCAAAAGGGAGAGAACCATGGACCATCACGGCAGTTCCGAAGAGCGCGCGCAGTTCCGCGCGATGGACGAAGGCACGCAGGAAGACTGGACGATCATCGCGCGCGACTATGTCGGCTTTGCCGCTGGCCTGCCTGACCGCGTGCTTGCCCACCTCAAGCTGCTCGACGGCGATTTCGGCGGTTTTCCGATCGACCGCCTGACCCACAGCCTCCAGACGGCCACGCGCGCCCATCGCGACGGCCGGCCGGAGAGCTACGTCGTCATGGCCCTGCTCCACGACATCGGCGACACGCTGGGGTCCTACAACCACCCCGAGATCGCCGCGGCCATCCTGCACCCCTTCGTGAGCGAGGAAGAGCACTGGATCTGCCGCAATCACGGTGCGTTCCAGGGCTATTACTATTTCCACTACCTCGGCATCGACCGCAACGTGCGCGAGAAATACAGGGACAGTCCCTATTTTGATGCCTGCGCCGAATTCTGCGCCAAGTACGATCAGTCCGCGTTCGATCCTGCCTACGACACGCTGCCGCTCGAATTCTTCGAGCCGATGCTGCGCCGGGTCCTGGCGCGCCCGCGCAGCGAAACGTCGATTGTGGCGATGGAGAGAACCGCCGCGCAGAACGGCGTGACGGTCTGATCCTCAGGGCTCGCGGCGAAACCTGAGCGCCCAGTTCGCATCGGGCGCCGCTCGCAGAGCGGCGATCTCGGCAGCAATATCGCGCACGCGGGCGCTGGTACTGCCGTGGCTGGGTGCGGCCATGACAAACAGGCCGCGCGGGCGCAGGAGCTGGGTCATTTGCACTGCAGCTTCAGGATCATATCCCGCATTGGCAAGCAGCCAGACTGCGAGCCGGTCCGCCTCGCGCTCGGTGCGGCGCACGGCTTGCACCGGCCGCTTGCCGGTCCCCAGTTCGGTCTCGTGATCGAGTGCGGCATGGGCAAGCTCATGCGCGATCAGCGCCGCGACCAGCGCCTCGTCATGGCCTAATCTGGCTATCGCCTCGCGCCCGACGCGGATCTGCACGCGGGTGGCGCCGGCATTGTCGGCGCGGTCATCGACGATAAAGCGCACCGCGCAGGAGGGCGCCGCCGGGACCGTCACCACGCGCCCGTCGGCCAGGGTCAGCGAAGCCGATCCCGTAGTGGCCGCCGCCTGTTCGAGGCGCGACTGCAGCCGCCACACCCGGTCCCAGCTGCCGCGGGGCGGGGCGGGGCCGACTGGTTCGCCCGCGACGGCGGTGACCACCATGTTTGCGGCAAGCCCCGCCTCGGCCGCCGGGCTACCAGCCGCCACCGCCGCCACGGCAATGTCGCCCGAAAGACCATAGGCTCCGCGCGCGGTATCCGGATCCTCGAAAGTTTGCACATCGCCGAGCAGCAGACCGATGCCGGGCGCGGCGCGCGGGCACAGCCGGGCGTTGGCATGGCTCAGACGCCAGCCGATCGTCTGGACCAGTGCGTCGTCCTGCTGCAGGGCATCGATCGGCTGGGCGCTTGCGGGTGCGGCAGAAGCGAACGCCGCGATCAGCAGCCACTGGCGCATCCCGCGCATGTCAGCCCTTCCGGGCCGCGTCGACCGCCTGTTGCAGCGCCTCGCGCCCGATCGCGCCGGTCATCAGCTGCCCGCCCACACTCCACGCCGGCGTGCCGTTGATGCCGAGCTGGCGTGCGAAGCCGAGGTTGCGCTCGAGTTCCTGACGCACGCTCGGCTGGCGGGAGAAGGCATCGGCCCCGGCGCTGTCGAGCCCGGCAGCCTGCGCAGCGGCGGAAATGCTGGCCGCGCTCGGCCGCGCCCCGCTGAACATCGCCTTGTGGAACGCGGCATATCTTCCCTGCGCCGCTGCAGCAAGGCCCATCCGCGCGGCGGGCTCGCTTTCGGGCGCGATGATCGGCAGCTGGCGCACCACCACCTTGAGATCGGGATTGGCGCCGACGAGCGCCTCCACATCGGCAACGCTGCTGCGGCAATAAGTGCAGGCAAAGTCGGTGAATTCCACCAGCGTGATCTTGCCCGCCGGATTGCCCAGCACTGCACCGGGGAACGGCGTTTCGATGGCGCCGCGCAAGGGTGCGAGCCGGGCTTCGGCCTCGCGCGCCTGCAGCTTGTCCATCGCCTCGGGCAGGATTTCGGGATGTTCGAGGATGTAGGCACGCACCAGCGCCTCGATCGCGCCGCGCTGGCGGGCATTGATTCCGGCATCGGCAAGCTGGCTTTCCAGCTTTGCGTCCGCCGCTGCGGCCTGCGCCTCGGCCCCGCGGCTATGCATTGCCCACCAGCCGCCGGCGGCACCCGCGGCGCCGATCACCAGCGCAAGGGCAAGGAAGGGGCTGAAACGCATAAGGACCTACTCCCGGGAATACTCTGCCCGCGCTAGCGCGACTTCTTCATGCGCTCAATCATCGCGCGGGCGGACATGGCGATATCCTGCGCGCGCAGCCAGTCGGGCGAGCCCTTGGGCAGCGCGCCTTCGGCCGCTTCGGCGTTGCGCAGCGCTTCGGGCAGCTGGAACTCGCCCAGTTGCTGCTCGGCGCTGGCGAGCCGTGCGCGCGGGATGTCGCCCTGCGCCTCGTAGACCACACCGAGCTGGTACCAGGCGAAAGGATTGTCGCGGTCGCGCGCCACGGCGGTCTTGAGCACGCGCTCGGCCTCGGCAAAGTTCGCCTTGTCCTCGGTGGCGAGCAGCGCGTGGCCGAGCGTGGTCGCGATCAGCGGGGCGTTGCGAGTGAGCTCCACGGCGCGGCGCAGCGGCGCAAGGGCCTCCACCGGCTTGCCCGATTCGAGCAGCACCTGCCCCTTGATCTCGAGCGCGTAGGGATCGTCAGGGTCCATCTTGAGCAGCGCGTCGGTTTCGGCCAGCGCCTTGTCCATCAGCGCTTCCTTGTGGAAGGCATAGGCGCGGGCGAGGTGCGCGGGCGCGTCCTGCATCCATTCAGGATAGGCGGCGAGCGTGGCCGCAGGCTCGGCGAGATAGCCGACCAGTTTGGCCTTCACCCTGAGGAACCGGACCTGAAGCGCGGGATCGAGGGGCCGGTTCCACGCCGGATCCTGCGCGAAGCTGTCCTGCAGCGTCGTCAGGCGGTCCGAGGTCATCGGGTGGGTGCTGTAGAACTCTGCATCGGCGTCGCGTTTGAAGCCGTAGCGGAACTCCATGTTCTGGAGCTTCTTGAAGAAATCGACCGAGCCCTTGCCCGAGATCCCCGCCTTGGAAAGGAATTGCACGCTCGCCGCGTCGGCCGAGGATTCCTGCGCGCGGCTGAAGGCAAGGTACTTGCCGAGCGCCGCCTGCTGCCCCGCCATGAGAATGCCGATGCCCGCATCGCCCGAACCTGCCGCCGCAGCGGCTGCGCCGAGCAGAAGGCTGAGGAGGGTGATGGCGGTCGCGGGCTTGCCGCCCTCGTCGCCCCGGATCACATGCCCGCCGGTGATATGACCCAGCTCGTGCGCGAACACGCCCTGCACTTCCTGCACGTTGTCCGCCGCGCTGATCAGGCCCGAATGGATATAGACCGCCTGCCCGCCCGCGACGAAGGCGTTGATCGACGGATCGTTGAGCAGGATCACGTCGATCGCACGCGGATTGAACCCGGCTGCCGCCACGATCGGCGCGGCCATGTCCTGAAAGAGTGCCTCGGTCTCGGCATCGCGCAGCATCGATTGCGCGGCAACAGGGGTACTGGCCAAGGTGGTGGCCAGAGCGAGGGTGAGCGTTGCCGCGAGCGTGCGGCCGATGCGGCGAAGCGGAAGGGACCGTGTCACGATGGCGCCATGTTATCCGCCGCTCGCCTGAACCGGCGGTGAAGCTGTGACCTTGGCAAGGAACGGCAGCACCGCATCGAGCGCGCGGGCATCGCGCGAGAAGGGCCGCGCGAACATCATGATAAGGCCCTCATGCGTCACGCCATCGAGCAGCACCGCGCGGGTCGGCGCGCCGGCGCGGGTCATGGTGCGGGCAAGCTCCACCGAATTGCGCGGGCGCACCCTGGTATCGGCGGTGCCATGGACTAGCAGCAGTGGCGGCCCTCCGGCACGGGCGTGGACCACCGGTTGGGTTTCCTCCGGATTGGGCGCCTTGCCGAAGCTGAGCTTGGTCGCCTCGCTTTCGAAGGGGTAGAAATCATAAGGCCCGGCAAGGCCAACCACCCCGCCAAGGGCATTGGCGGAAAGGCCTTGCGCCTGCAGCCAGCGCTGATCGAGCCCGAGCATGACCGCATTGTAGGCCCCGGCGGAATGGCCCATGAGCACCACGCGCGCGGGATCGCCGCCGAGCTTTCCAGCATGATCCGCCACCCAGCGCAGTGCAGCGGCGCCGTCCTCCAGCATCGCCGGATAGCGTGCATGAGGGTAAAGCCGGTAGCCTGCCAGCACCACGGCATAGCCCTGCGGCACCAGCGCGCGCGCCACGAAGCGGTAGTCGTGCGGATCGCCCGAGCGCCAGCCGCCGCCGTGGATGAACACCACGATGGGCCGCTTCGCGCCGCCGGGGGCCGGCGCGGCGGGCAGGAACATTTCCAGCTTCTGTGCCGGATCTGGGCCATAGTGCGTGGCGGCTACCTCGCGCATCGCGCTGTCACCGCCGTGCAGCAGCCGGTCCGCGCTGTCGAGCAGCCCAACCGCATTGTCGGCCAGCGCCTGACGATAGGCGAGGAAGCCGCCGATCGCGAGCAGCGCAAGCACGATGAGCGTCCAGGCGAGCCACCGCCGCCGGGTTGTGCGCGCTTGGCGCGGTTGGACTTCAGCCTGTGCCATGGGGCATGGCTAGACGCTTTTGTCCGGGCAGGGAAGGCGCCGCCCCAAGGGGCGGGCTGGTCAGCCGAGCAGGCGGCGCGCGGCGCGTTCGAGCAGCGGCTGGTCGTCGGCAATCTCGCCGAGCAGCACTGCCGGCCCGCTCGCGAGGCGGCGTACCAGCACCAGCGCGAACTCGGCGCCCTCCGGCTCCAGCGCGTAGAGCGGCTTGTGATCGAGGGCGCGCAGGCTCTCGACGACCGAAGTGCGGGCGGGCGGCGCGGTCTTGCCGCTTTCCTCGCGGCGCAGCTTGCGCTCGAGCGCGACCACGCCCTTGAGCCCGCCGGGTGCCTTGGCGAGATAGCCGCCAAGCTCGCCAAGGCCGAGCGCAAGGCGCTGCGCATGGGCGAGTGCGGTGGCATATTCGGTAATGCGCGTCTTGTCGTAGTCCGCGCCGAACACGAGCTTGACCAGCGGGGTCAGCGGCGCGCGCGCCTGCATGGTGAGACCGGCATCGGCGACCATTTCGGCAAAGTCCTCGGGCGCATGCTCGGCAGCGAGCGCAAAGTCCCAGGCGCGGCCGATTGCGGCATAGAGCGCGCTGCGGGTGCGGTCCTCGTTCGAATGGGCGATATGCGCAAGGTCGCGCGCCGATGCGAGCCAGTCGGCAAGGCACGCGGGCTCGGGCTCTTCCAGCGCAATGGCGTGCGCGGAGCCCGCCTCGATGTCCGGCGCTCCACCCGCAATGATTTCGGCGCCGAACCGTGCCAGATCGAGCGGGACGGATTCGTCGAGATGGTCTGCCTGGTAATACGCCTCGCTGTCCGGCCCGTCGGCCCAGCCGCCGAGGGTCACACCTGTATCGCGGCGCGGCATTGCGCCACCGGACTGCTGGTCCAACGCCTGGTCGATCTCGAGCAGGAGCGCGTCGGTGGTCTGCTGGTCGGCCAACTCCTTCCAGTTGATCACGCCGTAGATGTAGTCGATCGTGCCGTTGTCGGTGGAGAAGGGCAGCAGGATCCCGCGATAGAGGATCGTGCGTCCACGCTGGTTGACGAATTCGGCCTCGAAACCGATCGGCGCCTGGTTGGCGATGATCTGCAAATAGTGATCGGTAATGCGCGAGAGCAGCGAGCGACCGGGAATGTCGCTCAGGCGGCGCAGCGGGCTGCCCGCATCACACTCGTCGGCGAGCACTTGGCCGAGGAAGGGAATGGCGGGGTCGTCGATACCCTGGTCGAAATGAAGCAATACCGAATGGTCGGCGAAATCGGGCAGATGTCCGTCGAGCAGCGACTGGACCGGCGGGAACTGGCCCTGATCGAGCAGGCTCGCCCAGAAGTTGTAGGCGCGCACCTGCATGCGACGCTCGTCCTGCCCGACCGGCGGCGGGGGCGCGGCAACCGGGCCCTGTTCGTCGATCGATTCCTCGTAAGTGGCATAGTCGTCGGCATAAGCTGCGGGGTCTTGCCCCTCGGGCCCATCTGCACTGATGCCGCGAAACGTATCCATGAACCGGTCCCCGTGGTCGTCCAATGGGGTCCGTATTGGCGCAACATGGTAAAGATGTACTTAAGTTGCGCCGCCTCTCTTGCGGGTATCGTTCGAATTCGGAGGGGATCGCCGCGTGGGGGCGCCCGGCCCCCGGTCGTCAGCGCGCGGCGATCGCGGCAGCCTTTGCAAGCAGGCGCTCGGCCATGTCACGGTGAAGCAGCTCTGCCATCTTGCCGCCCACCTTGAGCGCGCCCTTGCCAGCATTTGCGGGGTCGGCAAAGGCGGTAACGATGGCCTGCGCCTCTGCCACCTCGCCCTCGCCGGGTGCGAAGACGTGGTTGGCGATTTCGATCTGCGAAGGGTGGATCAAGGTCTTGCCGTCAAAGCCCAGCGCGCGCGCCTGTGCGCATTCGTCCTCCAGCCGGGCGGGATCATCAATCGCGTTGCACACCCCGTCGAGCACGACGAGACCATAGGCGCGTGCGGCCATGAGGGCCTGCACCATCACCGGCACGAATCCGGCGCGGCCCGGCACTTGCGCCATGCCGGTCTCCTTGGCGAGATCGTTGAGCCCGAGCACGAAGCCGGCAAGACGCGAGACCTTGGCTGCGGCGGCAATGCGCTCGAGCGCGAGCACGGCCTGCGGCGTCTCGATCATCACCCACAGCCGCACGGCAGGATCATAGCCCGCGCCGTCCATCGCCACTGAGAGCGCGACCACGTCGGCGGCGTCATTGACCTTGGGCGCGAGGATCGCATCGAGCGGGCAGCCGGCCAGCGCGAGGAGATCGGCCTTGCCCCAAAGCGAGCCGAGCGGATTGATCCGCGCGATCAGACCGCGATGACCGAAGCCGCCCTCCGCCAGCGCCTCGACCAGCGAGGTGCGGGCGGCATCCTTCATTTCGGGCGCGACCGCGTCTTCCAGATCGAGCGCTACCGCATCGCATGGCAGCGTGCGTGCCTTGTCCACCGCGCGGGTGTTGCTGGCGGGCATATAGAGTAGCGAGCGCAGCGGCGGCGCGGCGTTGAGGGTTTCGGGCACGCAGTTCTCCGACAAACCGGGACAAGGGAAAAGCGCCATTCCCCAAGCTGCGGCCCCATGCAAGGGGGCTGTTACAGGATGTAACGAACCTTGATCGCGGTGCGCACTTGCACCGAACCGACCTGGAACGAGGCCGCACCGAAGCGCGGCGGGCCGAACTGCAGCGGCGCATCGCGCGAAAAACCGAAGCCCTCGCGCGGCAGCATCATCATCTTGTCCATGCGGCCATTGCCGTTCTCGTCATGAAACAGTGCGATGGCATAGCGGCCCTGCGGCACGTCCCTGAACTGAACCGTCTCCCGGTTCACCGCCGGCACGGTGAGGTGCCGGGCATTGGGGTCTTTCTGGCAATCGGGGAAGGTCTTGGGGTTGGCAGTCATGCAGGCCATGATCTGCCCGTTGTTCGAACGCAGCCCGTCAATCTCCACGAAGATCGAGGTCGGCGCCGGCGCGGCGGTCTGGACCTGGGGCAGCGGCACGGCCGCCACGATCAGCGGCGCTGCAAGCAGCACCGCCAGCCCGGCAGCAAAGCCGCGTTCACGCTTCATGGTGCCACCAGCCCCTTGTCGGTGCCGCAGACGTGATCCCAGAAGCGGAAGTAGAGGCCATAATTGCATCGATATAGCTCGTGGTGACGATGATGGTGACTCGCTGTTATCACCCAATGCCCTACAGTTGAATGAACAAGCGCCTTTGGAAAAAGTTCCCAGCCCATGTGATTGGTCACACCCATCACCGTCATGATCATCAGCACGAGGCCGAGCACGCCGGCGTGGATCGGCACCACAAAAACCAGCGCGGGAATGAACAGGCCCACGATCGCGGCTTCCACCGGGTGGAAATTCATTGCCGCCCAGGCCGTGGGCGGGCGGCTGGCATGGTGCACGGCATGGATCGCGCGGAACACGCGCGGGCGGTGCATCCAGCGGTGTGTCCAGTAGAACCAGGTATCGTGGAGGGCGAGGTAGACGAACAGCGACACCGGCAGCCACCACAGCGGCCATTCGTTCACATCGGTATAGACCAGCGTCCAGCCATAATGTTGCCACCCCCAGGCAATGATCCCGGCGGGCACGCCGTAGATCGCGGCGGAGGCAAGGCTCCATGCGATCTCGCTGCGCATCTGGCGGGCAAGGCCGTCGTAATGGCCGGGGCGCACCAGCTTGGTGAGCCACGCAAACAGGCCGCTGACCGCAAGATAGCGCACCGCGACGATCACGGTCATTACCAGCGCGGACAGCCAGAGTTCGGTCATGTGCCGGAAGCTCCGGCCATACTGGGGAGTGAAAGCATGGTCACGCCCCCTCTATGCCAAGCCCGCGCAGCCGTGGACAGCCCGCAATCGGGGCAGTCCACAGGCTGTCGAGAACAGGGCCCCTGCATCAGACCGCGCGGCGGACCCTGTTGCGGTGCTGGCCGACACCCCCACCACTGCCGCCATTGGGGCGGAAGCTGCGCGGCTTGTCGCCCTGCGGCGCTTCGCTGCGTTCGGTGCGGATGGGATTGCCGACCGGGCCGCGATCCGCGCTGCGCTCATCGGCCTTGCGCGGATTGGCATCGCGCGGACGGCCATCGCGCCCTTGCGCGCGGCCACCGGGAGTGCGGTCGTCGCGCCGGTTGGGATTGGGGCCAGCGCCCCGACCCTGACCACCATGCCGGTCGCCGCCGCCGCGGTTTCCGCCGCGCCCACGCGCGTCGCGGTCATCGCGCCGCGCATCGCGCTCTTCTTCCTCGGGCTTGCGGCTGACGGCGGGAAGGCGCGCTGCCTCGGCCAGAAAACCTTCGGGAAGCGGGAGCGGCATAAGCTTGATGCCGGTCAGCTTTTCGATGTCCTTGAGATAGGGCTTTTCATCCGGCGCGCAGAAGCTGATCGCCTCGCCATCCGCGCCGGCGCGCGCGGTGCGGCCGATCCGGTGGACGTACTGTTCGGCCACATTGGGCAGCTCGAAGTTGAACACGTGGCTCACCCCGCTCACGTCGATCCCGCGCGCGGCGATATCGGTGGCGACGAGGATCGGGCACGAACCCTGGCGGAAAGCTTCCAGCGCGGCGGTGCGCTGCGCCTGGCTCTTGTTGCCGTGGATCGCGCGGGCGCTGATCGAAGCGGCAGAGAGATGGCGCACCACGCGGTCTGCGCCGTGCTTGGTGCGAGTGAAGACCAACGCGCGGTCAAGCGTCTTGTCCGCCAGCAGCGCGCGGATGCGCAGCGTGAGCAGCGCCTGCTTCTCGGCCTGGTTGACGAAGGTGACGAACTGCTCGACGCGCTCGGCCGTGCTTGCCTGCGGCGTCACTTCGACGCGCACAGGGTTGTTGATGAACTGCTTGCCGAGGTCCGCGATCGCCTTGGGCATGGTCGCGGAGAAGAACAGGCTCTGCCGGTCCTTGGGCAGCAGATTGGCCACCCGGCGCAGCGCGTGGATGAAGCCGAGGTCCATCATCTGGTCGGCTTCGTCGAGCACGAAGATCTCGACCCGGCCAAGCGTCAGCGCGCGCTGGTCGATCAGGTCGAGCAGACGGCCCGGCGTCGCCACCAGAATGTCGCAGCCCGGCACGAGGCGGCGGGCCTGCTTGCCCACCGGCACGCCGCCGAACACGCAATCGACCGTGAGGCGCAGGTTCTTGGCATAGGCCGCAATGTTCTCGGCGATCTGCGCGGCAAGCTCACGCGTCGGCGAAAGCACCAGCATGCGGCATGAGGCAGGCTTGCGCGGCTTCATGTCGGCAGCAAGGCGGTGGAGCGAGGGCAGCGCGAAAGCGGCAGTCTTGCCGGTGCCGGTCTGCGCGATGCCGAGGAGATCGCGCCCTTCGAGGAGCGCGGGAATGGCCTGGCGCTGGATCGGCGTCGGGTCGGTATAACCCTTGGCGGCAAGCGCGTGGAGGATCGGCTCGGCAAGGCCGAGGTCGCTAAAATAAGACATGAAGAATCCAATCGGAATGGCGCGCGCGGCAGGGTGCGGCGCGCAGAGGCAAGTGGTCGACCATGCGACCCATGCGTGAAGGGGAAGCCAAGCGAAGCAGCCGTTCGACCGGGGCGGGTACACGCCCTGAAACGGCGGACCTCACGCTTGCCCGGGCCTGCGGCGGAAAGTCCGCTCGCCAGTCCTGCTGGGGCGCCGCATAAATGCAATTGCGCTGGAAAGCAAGGAAATTGCGCGAAAGGTCTGCGGGCTTCCCAAGACGGGGGCGGTTCTTCTATGCTTGGTGCCATGCCAAACCGCCTTGCCGCCGCGCTGCTTGCAGCCGCCCTGCTGATCCCCGCCAGCGCGCACGCCGCGCCTTCCGTTACCGCGCCCGAGCGCCGCATGGTCGCTGCCGTGGAAGCCGGGGAAGCGCGCGATCTCGCGCTGCTGGAGCGGCTCGTCAACCAGAACTCCGGTTCGCGCAATATTCCCGGGGTCAAGGCCGTGGCCGCACTGGTACGACCCGAATTCGAAGCACTGGGCTTCGCCGTGCGCTGGCTGCCGATGGAGCAGACCGGGCGCGCAGGGCACCTTGTCGCCACGCACACTGGAAAGCCGGGGGCCAAGCGCCTGCTTCTGATCGGCCACCTCGATACGGTGTTCGAGCCGGATTCGCCGTTCCAGACCTTCACCCGCAAGGGCGATCAGGCCAGCGGCCCGGGTGTTGCCGACAACAAGGGCGGCGTGGTCGCCATGCTCGCCGCGCTGCGTGCCATGGCTGCGGCCGGGACATTGAAGGGCGCCAACGTGGTCGCCTACCTCACCGGCGACGAGGAGGATGCGGGCGAACCGCAGTCCGCCGCCCGCGCCGACCTGATCGCGGCGGGCAAGGCGGCGGATGTCGCGCTCGATTTCGAAGGCCTCGCACGCGACGCGGGTCCTGACGGCACGCTCGTCGATATGGGCTCGATCGCGCGCCGCTCGGCCTATAGCTGGACGATTGCAGTCGATGCCAGATCGGGCCATTCGAGCGGTGTGTTCGGCGCCAGCGGTGATGGCGCGATCTATGCCCTTTCGCGCATTCTCGCCGCTATCCGCGCCGAAGTGCCCGAGCCGAACCTGACGCTGAATGTCGGCATGATCGCGGGCGGGGCGGAGGCTGCATTGGCGAGCGACCAGGCCCATGTCAGCGCCACCGGCAAGACCAACATCATCCCCGCCAAGGCCGTGGCGCGCGGCGATCTGCGCACGCTCTCGCCCGAGCAGAACACCCGCGCGCAGCAGCGCATGGCAGCGATTGTCGCGCGGGCCTACCCCGGCGCCACGGCAACCATCACCTTCGAAGACGGCTACCCGCCCATGGCGCCGACCGAGGGCAACCGCGCGCTGCTGGACAAGCTCAACGGCGTCAACGCCGCGCTCGGCCTGCCCGCGATGGCCCCGCTCGATCCCTTGAAGCGCGGCGCAGGGGACATCAGCTTCGTCGCCGCCGATGTGCCGGGCCTCGTCGGCCTCGGCCCCGCAAGCAAGGGGGATCACACCCCGGACGAGACGGTCGACCTGCCCAGCCTCACGCTCCAGGCCAAGCGCGCCGCGCTGTTGATGAGCCGGCTGGCTGCCGAAAACAAGTGATGAGCCATCCTGCAAGCCCCTGCACCGGTACCTGCACGCTCGATCCGCTGAGCGCGCTGTGCCGGGGCTGTGCGCGAACGATGGACGAAATCATGGCGTGGCCCTCGGCCAGCGCCGCGAGGAAGCAGGCGATTCTCGGCGCAGTGGCCGCGCGCCATCAGAGCGTCAGCGTAATGTCGAAATAGCCATAGAGGCTGTTGCCGGAGCCTGGCGCATTGGGCGCATTCCTGAGTGCACCCTGTTTGAACAGCACCGCTCCGCCGGTCTCGGCCTGAAGCAGATCAGGCACGATCCAGCGGCGCAGCCGGGTCTCCACCTGATGGCCGGCAAACCGGCCCGACGCGCCCGTGGCATCGCGCACCCCGGTCGTGGCAAAGGCATCGCGCGGCGATTCCAGCCACAGCGCCCGATAACTGAACATGACATCGGTGCGTTTGTCCGCCGCCGCCTCAAGCCGCAGGCCGGGCGAGACGATATTGGTCCGCTGCAAGGCACCGTAGAGCGCAGTTGGCCCGAAATCGAAGCGCCTGGCGCCGTAGAGCGTATCGAACCGGCCATAGCGCCCGGCCTTGCCCCGGTCCCCGCTCGCCGCATCGAACAGCACCGCGAGGCGCGGTTTCCACGCGCCCTTGAAGCTGTAACCAGCCTCGGCGTGGAGGAACCATGCCGAAACGTCGAGGTCGGTCACGTCCGCCGCCCCGGCGCTGCGCCGTGCGGTGCCGAACTGATACGCGGCTTCCACATCGTGGTCCCACTTGCCCGCAGCGGGCCGGGCGAAAAAGCGCAGACCCGTTGTCCAGAGGTGGCGGTTGCGTGTCTGGCGGTCGGTGCCGTCCTGCTCGGCGAGGCGAAAGCCATAGCCTTCAAGCGTGCCACCAAGCACACCGGGCAGCGAGGCATAGGCGCCGAAAAACCGGACGCGCGTCGTTTCGAGATCGAGCTTGACCTTGTTGTCCTGCAGCCCCGGCGCGTCGTCCGGGCGGCGGATCTGCGGCATGGTCCAGAAGGCCTGAAGCCGCGTGCCGCTGCGGGTGGTCCATTCGAGATTGGCGCCGGTGAAGCCGTTGGTGGTCTGGCGAAAGCGGTTTCGCGCGACGAGGCGGCGCGAGCCGATGTCCATGGTCTGGCGGCCCAGCGTGAGCAAGCCCTTTCCGCCCTTCGCGCCCTTGCGCCAATCGCCCAGCTCGACCCGCGCATAGGCCTGCACGAGCTCCACCGTGTTGACGTCCGAAGTCGTGATGCTGGAGGTACGCGCCTCGCCATAGGCTCGCGAATCCCAAAGCTCGCCGCCGAAGCGCACCGGTCCGGCATCGTACTCGATCGCCAGCGTGGTGCGCAGCGAGACCATGGAATCGTTGCCGGCGGGGCGCGGGCGGAACTGGCCGTCGATGCCCTCGGCCCGCGCGCGCAGGGTTGCGCTGATCGTCAGATCATCGGGGGCGCCAAGGGCCTCGGCCAGCGCGCCGGGTTTGGCCGCAGCGGGCAGGGCAGGCATCAGCGCGGCGCAGGCCGCAACGGCAAAGGTTGCTCTTTTGGTCAAAGTCGCTTCCAGATCTGATCGTGCACCCCCTCCCGTGGCCGGGTCGGTCTGCGGGCGCTATGCCCATAGGAATATAGCATTCCGCCGGTCAGTCCAGCCATGTCGTGTCAGGACCGGTTGTGCAAGGCAGCTTGCCGCATGCGGTGCCGCCGGCTAGGGGGACGCAAGTCACTTGGGGAGTAGCCGCCGCGCCACGGCGCGGTCCCCCCCTGCCTTCGGGCAGACGCGTCAACATGCTTGGCCGAAAGGCCATGGCGCAGGCGGCAAGGCGGGGGGAAGCCCCATGTCTGCCGGGCGAGACCAATGGCACCAAACCTCCTCGTCCGGCCGGGCGGGGGAGCGTCGGTGCCGTTGTCTCGATCGTTCGCCCGGCCTTGGAACATAACAATGATCGAAGCAGTCGCCACTTCCACCCTGATCGTCGCGCTCGCTGAAATCGGCGACAAGACACAGCTCCTCGCCATCGTACTCGCCGCACGGTTCCAGCGCCCATGGCCGATCATCGCCGGTATTCTCGTCGCGACCCTGGCCAACCATTTCCTTGCCGCGCTGGCCGGCTCCGCGGCGGCCGGCTGGTTCGACGGGCCGGCCTTCCATTATGCGGTTGCCGCCGGTTTCCTCGCCATGGCGGCCTGGACACTGGTGCCCGACAAGCTCGACGACGACGAGACGCCTGCCCCGGCGCGGTTCGGTGCATTCCTGACAACACTGGTCGCCTTTTTCCTCGTCGAGATAGGCGACAAGACCCAGATTGCCACGATCGCGCTGGGTGCGCGCTTCCACGATGCGGTTGCTGTCACGCTCGGCACCACGCTCGGCATGATGCTGGCCAATGTGCCTGTCGTGCTGCTCGGCGGCGAGATTGTGCGCCGCGTGCCGCTCGGCGCGGTGCGCATGGTGGCCGCGCTGCTTTTCGCGGCGCTTGGTCTCTGGTTGCTGCTGACAACAGCGGGCGTTCTCTAGCTCTCTTCGCCCCAACCGGCGCAGAGCGGATCGCCGCTCACCACCAGCCGCCGGAGCGCCGCCCGGGCCAGCCGCTCGGTCTCGGCCTTGCGGCGCGCGGCGGCGAGCGGCAGAGTCGGGGCGGGGCGCACAATCTCGGCGTCATAGCCGTCGGCAACTATCACGCCGCACAAGTCCGGCCGGAACGCCGGGGTCTCCAGGCAAGCGCGGTCGAGATGCGGGGCAAGGCCCCAGTAGAACCGGTCGCAGTATTCTAGGTAATCCAGCCACTTGGCATCGCCGAGCAGATCGGCCCGGCTGACCTTGATCTCCACGATCACGACGCGGCCCTTGCTATCGATCCCCATGAGATCTGCCCGCCGTCCGGAGCGCAGCGGCATTTCAGCGAGGCACCAGATACCGGCCCGCGCAAACAGCCGCCCGATCCCGCGCGCCACGGCCTGCGCCTCACGCTCGGGCGGGGAGAAAAGAGGCGAGAGGGCCGAATCGGACATGGCTGTAGTGTAAGAACAAAAATGGAACAAGAAAAGGGGTTCTAACCCCTGCGCTCGATCCCCAGCGGCGGGATCAGCGCCAGCAGCGCGCTCCGCGCGGCGTGGAATTCCTGCCACAGGGCCCGCGCCGCGACCCCGGCCGGCACGCCGCTGGCATGGAGGGCCAGGAGCGCGGCAAGGCCCGGCTCGAGAATCGCGGAAAGGTCTTCCACCCCTTGCTGGGCCAGCCGCAGCCGCCAGCCGCCGGTATCGCGCATGATCGCGGGGAAGTTGCGCACGTCGGGCGTGCGGAATTCGGGTGCTAGCCCGGCAAGCTCGCTCAATGCCGCCGCCGCCTCGTGCACGGCGGTCCACTTCATCGACATCGCACTCGTCGCGCCGCCGCCAAGGGCGCCGCCGCGACTTGAGGCGCGATTCGGCTCGAAAGATGGGGGACGACTTGCCATGTGCCGCCATGTTTACCCCCGTGCCCGCTACCAAATCGCTAAACTGCCCGCTGCGCCTGAAAACCTGTGGTCCACAAACCTCTGGCAAGCCGCCCGCCACGCTGCTAGGCGAAGCCTCCCACGCACCCGTAGCTCAGCTGGATAGAGCGCTGCCCTCCGAAGGCAGAGGCCACAGGTTCGAATCCTGTCGGGTGCACCAGCTTTTCAATAACTTAGTTGCGATCCATCTAGTCCGTACGGGATGAGTACGGAAAAGAGGGGGTGGATTTGCGGATAGAAGCGCCGCTTCGTGGCTTGCTGATTGCAAAGTGATCACTGCCCCCGAATTGCGCCGGGCGCGCATCCTGCCGGATTCGAGGCAATGTTATCTGTAAGCAGATCGGGCCGGGTCTCCAGTCCGCATTGGTCAGTAAGGACCCCCACACCGTACGTCGTGACGACCGAACTCAACGACCGCACATCAGCCCGAGCGATCGTGAACCTGATCCACCGTTGGTATACCGACCTGGGGTTGGTGGGGTGCTCATCACACTCGGGGCGGCGGACCTTCATCACGAATGCAGCCCGCAAGATATCCACGGTCGGCGGATCGCTGCGGGATGTGCAGTCACTGGCGGGACATTCGTTGTTGCAGGCCACGCAGCGGTACATCGAGGGCGACAGCGAAGCGCAGAATAGAGTGGTCGATCTGGTGTGATCAGACGTCGCTGATGGTCATCAGCGGGAGTTGATTTCCGATCAGAAACAGGCAGTTCGACGATAATTCCCGATTGCAATAATTTAGAAATATACTCATCATATCCCGCCTGAGAACGTTCTCATCCGGAAACGTGGATCAGGTATTTATACTTACCCATGAAAAATTCACCGATTTTCAGAATCATTCGAACCATGTCCGCCTGTCAATTTGGATTTCATAAGCGTAATGGACGAGCAATTTATGTTTACAATTCAACTTACGCAACAAAATGCAAATATTGTAATTGCGATATGATAAAAACCCAAAAGGTGAATGGGTAAAGAATCATTTTGGTTTATTGTAACAATAAAATGAATGATACATAGCCCTAACGAACAAAGCGTATTAACCCATTGAATAAGAACAATTGGTATTGCTTAGATTTTCGATCAGAAATTAGCATCACCCGATGACGATCACCGTCTGCTTCGACCGCTCGATCTGGTGCTTCGAGGGTGGGACGCGAAGATCTCTAACCTCCATGCTGCGCGCAAGATATCCACGGTCGGCGGATCACTGCGGGATATCCAGTCGTTGGCGGGACATTCGTCATTGCAGACCACGCAGAGGTACATCGCGGGCGAAAGCGAAGAGCGCCAGCGGGTGGTTGATCTGGTTTGATGTGTGTCGGAAAGCGGCATTCACATCAAGGGCACACTAAGTAAGGTTTTTGAGAGGAATAAACGTTCGTTCGATATCAACGACATTTGAACGGACGAGAGGATTTCTGCGTGGATATCTTGATGCGAATGCTCAAAAACAAAGATGGTACAACCACCCTTGAGTAAGGCCTGATTGCAGCTCTTATCGGTATTGCACTTATTACAGCGCTGTCTAAACCAGGCGCATCTTTGTCCAATACCTTGATGATTTCTTCAAAGGCAATTTCAAGCGGACATTGAATAAATCTCGCATCTGAAATACACTTTTTCTTATACTATCGCGCTAGAAGGCGTTGACAAATTGGCGGGTCCACAGGCGGATTGAGACGATGTGGATGAAGCCGAGGTAACTGGACACCTCGAAAAACTCTGGCCTTTGAAGGGCAGATTTGATTCACTTCGCCGACGAGTGGCGGAGGCGACGATGAATGGACAGCCCGGTTTCTTTGATCTTTCGGACAGATACGAGGCATTGAGCGCGGCGGGCGATCCGCTGGAGCGGTTGAGCGGGGTGGTAGACTTCGAGGTGTTCCGCGGACCGTTGATTGCCGCTCTGCGCCGGAGTGTTCGAGGCAAAGGTGGCCGGCCGCCGTTTGATCCGGTGCTGATGTTCAAGGTCTTGGTGTTGCAGGCGCTGTACTCGTTGTCGGACGAGGCGACCGAGTTCCAGATCAAGGATCGTCTCTCGTTCCAGCGCTTCCTGGGTCTTGGGCTCGATGGCACGGTGCCCGATGCGACGACCGTGTGGTTGTTCCGCGAGCGTTTGGTGCAGGCCAAGGCGATCGACAAGCTCTTCGCCCGCTTCGATGCCGCGCTGACCGATCGGGGTTATCTCGCCATGGGCGGGCAGATCATCG
>NZ_JBAXOI010000002.1:0-418795 GCF_037133355.1 Novosphingobium sp.
GCCGGTGCATGGGCTTCGGGCTGGGCCAGCCAATTCGCTTCGCAGGAAGCATAGCCGGGGCCCCATCGGGTCATGATCGGTTGCCTGACCCAGCTAGCGCGACGGCACAGTAGGCCGGCAATTCCTCCGTCTCGACCGTCTTGCCCTTCATCACACAGCGCCCTGCAACTGCTCCCCGGCGGTGGCCGGCATTGAGCATGCCGCGCGCATCCTCGTTGTCCTTGGCCTTCGGGCCGAACACGGTGTCCATCAAACCGGCAGCAGCCCAGAATGTCATGAGATGGCGCAAAGCCGGATTCGGGCTCATGCCGTCGGCCGGAAACATGTTCGCGTTGGACTGGACAACACCTTTCGGACTTCTCCAAACCTTGCACCGCCAGCAACATCCTCAGCCTGCTAGATCTGATGAGCCCCGATGCGGCTGGCAGGCCTTAACCCATTAAAAAAATTAATGAACCAATCTCGGGATATTCGCTGTTTGCCCCGACGGGAGTTCAGGGCCTATTATTGCGTCCATAAATGTACCCTGGGGAGCGGGCTTGGCATGCAAACATCGGCACGGGTTGTCATTATCGGTGGTGGGATCATGGGCGCTTCGCTCCTCTATCATCTTGCCGAACTCGGTTGGACCGATTGTCTGCTCATTGAGAAGGATGAGTTGACCTCAGGGTCGACCTGGCATGCCGCGGGTCAGTGCCCCAGCATCACCGGCAGCTATAATCTTGCGAAAATACATGCCTATAGCAACGATCTCTATCCGCGACTGGAGGGGATCACCGGACAGTATGTCAGCTGGCACAAGTCCGGCGGCATCCGCTTGGCGACGAATGAGCGGGAGCTGGCCTGGTTCAAGCAGATCCATGGCTATTCGAAGATCATCGGCTTCGACATGGAGATCATCGATCCGGAGGAAATCCGGCGCATCAATCCCTTCTTGACCACCGACGGCATAATCGCCGGGGCGCACACCACCGGTGACGGCCATGCCGACCCTGCCGGTCTGTGCAATGCTATGGCCATCGGGGCCAAGAATATGGGCGCAAAGATCGTGCGCCAGAACCGGGTCACCGGCCTCACGCAACTGCCGTCGGGTGAATGGGATGTGATCACCGAAAAGGGCACGGTCCGGGCCGAAATCGTGGTCAATGCTGCAGGTTGCTACGCCCGGCAGGTCGCTCAAATGGCGGGCATCGACATTCCGGTGACCAATATGGAGCACCACTATGTCGTCACCGATCCCATCCCGGCCTTTGCGGAGCGCGACGGGGAAATCCCGGTCATGCGCTGCCCCTACGTGTCGGGCTATTTCCGTCAGGAGCAGAAGAGCGCCCTGATCGGCGTCTATGAGAATATCGGCCTGGCCGAGGCCTGGGCGCCCAAGGGGATGCCCGAATGGGAATCGACCAGCGAGCTGTTCGTCGATGATCTTGACCGCATTTCAAAATGGCTGGAACGGGCCATCGAGCGGATGCCCATCCTGGGGGAGGTCGGCATTCGCCGGATCGTGAATGGCGCGATTCCCCACACGCCCGATGGGGGTCCGCTGCTGGGTCCAGCCGCTGGCCTGAGGAATTTCTGGCATTGCTGCGGCACTTCGTTCGGCATCGCCCAAGGCGGCGGGGCGGGCAAATATCTGGCGCAATGGATGGTCTATGGCGATGCTGACATCAACATGACCGAGTTCGATCCGCGTCGCTACGGCCCCTATGCCGATGAAGACTATAGCCGCGACAAGGTATTCCTCGACTATCGGATGACCTTTACGACCCGGCTTCCGGGCGAAGAGGAGCCGGATGGGCGCCCGCAAAAGACCAGCACGCTCTATGAGCCGCTCAAGGCCGCGGGCGCGGTCTTTGGCGAGACTTTTGGCTGGGAGCGGCCCAAATGGTTTTCGCTCGATGGGCGCGAGGAAGAGGGCGGCTATCACCGCACCAACACATTCGAAGTCGTGGCCAAAGAGGTCGAGGCGGTTGCCGAACGGGTCGGCGTCCTGGACCTGTCCGGCTTTGCCAAGTATGACGTGACCGGCCCCGATGCCGAGGCGTTCCTGAACCGCATCTGCGCCAATCGCATGCCCAAGAAGATCGGCGGGATCGGCCTGGTCCATCCCCTGTCGCGCCAAGGGCGCATCTATGGGGAAATGACCGTCACGCGCTTTGCGGATGATCATTTCTATTGCCTCTCGGCCGCCGCCGCTGAACAGCGCGACTGGGTTCTGATGATTCAGAGCAAGCTGCCTGATGAGGCCGTAACCATCACCAACCGCACCATGGAGCTCGGGGTGCTGGTGCTCAGCGGGCCCCGCGCACGCGATGTCTTGGCAAAGCTCACCGATGCTGACTTGAGCAATGCCGGATTCCGCTGGTTGAGCGGCCAGGTGATCTCGGTGGCCGGCATCCGCCTGCGGGCGCTGCGGGTGTCCTATGTCGGCGAACTGGGCTGGGAACTGCATCCCGCAATGGCCGATCTTCCCGCGCTCTATGATGCCATCTGGCAAGCGGGCCAGGAGTTTGGCATCGCCAATTATGGCCTTTATGCCGTCAACACCATGCGGATGGAGAAGGGCTACAAGGCATGGGGGTCGGAGCTCACCAATGAGCTGACCATGATTGAAGCCGACATGCCGCGCTTTATCAATTTCAATAAGGATGACTTCGTCGGCAAGCAGGCGACTTTGGCTGCGCCGGATCGGTTCCGTATCGTCTATGGGGAGGTCGACGCGGACAATGTGGATGTGCGCGGGGCAGAAGCCTGCCTGATCGGCGACACCTGCATCGGCCTCACTACCTCGGGCGGCTATGGCCACCGGGTCGGCAAGAGCCTGTTCTTCGCCTGCGTGCCCATCGATCAATCATCTCCCGGATCGACATTCGATATCTACCTGCAAGGCGCGCGGCGTCAGGCACTGGTTCTGGCCGAGCCCGCCTATGATCCCGACAATGCGAAAATGAAGGTCTGACCCGTGGCCGAACTTCCAAAAAAGGCGCGGGTCGTCGTCATTGGCGGCGGTGTGATCGGATGCTCCATCGCTTATCACCTGACCAAGATCGGCTGGAGTGATGTTGTCCTGCTCGAACGCAAGCAACTGACCAGTGGCACCACCTGGCACGCGGCCGGACTGGTGGGGCAATTGCGGCCATCGATCAACATGACCAAGCTGGCCAAGTATACGGGCGAGCTCTATCGCGGACTGGAGGCCGAAACCGGCCAGGCCACCGGCTATCGCCAGTGCGGATCCATCTCGATGGCGACCAATTCCGAGCGCTTCGAGGAACTGAAACGCAGCGCCTCAATGGCCAAGGTCTTTGACCTTCCGGTCCATGTCATCAGCCCAAAAGAGATCCAGGCCCTGGCCCCGATCGTTAATATTGAGGATGTGGTCGGCGGGATTCACATTCCCAGCGACGGCTACGCCAATGCGGTTGATATCACTCAGGCGCTGGCGAAGGGGGCGCGCAGCGGCGGCGCGCAGATTTTTGAGAACACCAAGGTCACCAAGATCCACCACGATGGCGAACGCGTCACCGGGGTCGAAACCGGCGAAGGATCGATCGCCGCCGACTATGTGGTGATTTGCGGTGGTATGTGGACGCGCGATCTGGCGGCAAGCATCGGTGTGGCCGCGCCGCTCCATGCCTGTGAGCACTATTATGTGTTGTTCGAAGGCGTCGAGGGCATAGACCCGACTTTGCCGGTGCTGCGCGACTATGATTCCTGCGGCTATTATAAATATGACGCGGGCAAGCTGCTGGTCGGTGCCTTTGAGCCCAATGCGCGCCCCTGGGGCATGGACGGCATTTCCGAAGATTTCTGCTTTGACGAAATTGCCGGCAGTTTCGAGCATTTTGAACCGCTGTTGATGGATGCCATGCGCCGGGTTCCTGCCCTTGAAAACGCCGGAATCAAGAAATTCTTCTGTGGGCCGGAGAGCTTCACCCCGGACGTCCGCTATCATCTGGGCGAAAGCCCCGAATTGAAGGGGTGCTTTGTCGCCGCCGGCCTCAACTCCATTGGCCTGCAATCAGCAGGCGGTATCGGCAAGGTTATGGCCGATTGGATCCGCGATGGTATTCCACCGGCTGACCTCTGGACGGTCGATATTCGCCGCAATATGCCGTTTCAGATCAACCGCAAATATCTGCGCGAGCGGGTGACCGAAAGCCTCGGGCTGCTCTACGCCACCCATTATCCTTTCAAACAATATGAGACCGCGCGCGGCGTCCGCCGCTCCGCCATCCATGATCGGCTGGTGGCCGCGGGCGCCTGTCACGGCGAGGCTTATGGCTGGGAACGGCCCAACTGGTATGGCGAACCCGGCAGCACGCCCAGATATGAATACAGCTATGGTCGCCAGAACTGGTTTGAGGCCAATGCGGCCGAATGCAAAGCGGTGCGCGAGACTGTGGGCCTGTTTGACCAGAGCTCCTTTGCCAAATTCCGCATCGAGGGGCGTGATGCCTGCGCGGTCCTGAACCGGGTATGCGCCAACGACGTCGATGTGGCGCCGGGCAAGCTGATCTACACCCAATGGCTCAATGACAAGGGCGGCATCGAGGCGGATTTGACCGTCACACGCCTGTCCCAGACCGCCTATCTGATCGTCACCGGCGCCGAAACCGAGGTGAAGGACTTCAACTGGCTCAAGCGGCATATTCCGGACGAGGCCCATGCCATCTTGACCAATGTCTCATCGTCGATGGGGGTCATCTCGATCATGGGGCCAAAGGCGCGGGACCTGCTCCAGTCCATCTGCCCCAATGATCTGTCCCATGAGGCCTTCAGGTTCGCGACCAGCCAGGAGATCGAGCTGGGCTATGCCTTGGTCCGCGCATCGCGCATCACCTATGTCGGTGAACTGGGCTGGGAGCTCTATATCCCGACCGAATTCATGACCGGCGTCTATGATGAAATCGTCGCGGCCGGCGCGGCCTTTGGCCTGAAACATTGCGGCTATCATGCGCTCAATGCCCTGCGCATGGAGAAGGCCTATCGCCATTGGGGCCACGACATCACCGATGAGGACACCCCGCTCGAGGCGGGCCTTGGCTTTGCGGTGCGCATGGACAAGCCCGGCGGCTTTATCGGGCGCGAAGCCCTGCTGAAGCAGAAGCAGGAGGGGCTGAAGCAAAAGCTTGTGCAATTCCTGCTGAAGTCTCCCGAGCCGATGCTCTACCACAATGAACCGATCTGGCAGGGCGAGCGCATTGCCGGCTATATCCGCTCGGGCATGTATGCCCACACTCTCGGGGCGGCCTGCGGCCTTGGCTATGTGACGGCGGCCGATGGCGGCAGTGTCGGCCCGGTTGGGGCTGACGACTATGAAATCGAGATTGCCGGGATGCGCTATCCCGCGATCGCCTCGCTCAAGCCCTTGTTTGACCCCACCAATGCACGGATCAAGATCTGATGTCGCAAGCTGACCTTATGAGCCGTCTCGCCGCCCAGACCCGCGTTGGATATAGTTTCGATCAGGCATTCTACACCAGCGATGCGGTGTTCGAGGCCGATATGGACCAGATCATCAGCCGCAAATGGATCATGGCGGGCCACATCTCGCGTATCCCGGACAAGGGCGATTATTTCCTGTTTCGCATTGGCAGCGAACAGATAATCGTCATCCGCGAAAATGCAGACAGCGTCCGTGCCTTCTTCAATGTCTGCCGTCACCGTGGTTCCACCATCTGCCAGGCAGAAAGCGGCAATGCGCCGCGTCTGGTATGCCCTTATCACGCCTGGACCTTCGGGCTGGACGGCCGCCTCATTTCTGCTCGGCTGATGCCAGAGGATTTTGACAAGGCAGAAAACAGCCTGTTCGCCTGCCACGTCCGCGTGTTTCACGGCCTGATCTTCATCAATATGAGCGAAGACGAGCCCGACGATTTCGACGCCACCTTTGGCGATATGGGGCCGATCCTCGACTATCACGGCATTGCCGATGCCCGCATTGCCCATGCCGGCAGCTATCCGACCGACGCCAACTGGAAGCTCGTCGTCGAGAACTTCTTCGAGTGCTATCACTGCGTTCCGTCGCATCCCGAATTCTGCTCGATTCACGCTGCAGAATCGATCGTTGCGGTCGGGGCGGGTCCAAGCTCTGGTCCCGCAGACGCCATCGCCAGTTTCGCCCCGAAGCTGAAGGCTTGGGAGGAGCGCGCGGCGGCGCTTGGTCGTCCGATCGGTACGATTGATGATGCCCCTGACAGCAGTCATCTGCGGCTCATGATGCAGCGCATGAACAAAGATGGCTGGGCAGCCGAGACACAAGATGGGTCCGCTCCCGCACCACTGATGGGCAAACGCACCCAGGCCGATGGCGGCCGGATGCATCTGAGCTTCAGCCCCTTTACCCAGATTGTCGCGGATGATCATTTCGCCATTCTGTTCCAATTCACCCCAAGGTCCGCTTTGGCCTCGGACGTCGAGATGATCTGGTTGGTCGATGGGCGCGCGAGCGAGGATCAGGTGGATATTGACAAGATGATCTGGGGTTATCACGCCACCACCACGCAGGATAAGGTGATCACCGAGAACAATCAGACGGGCATCATGTCCCGTCGCTATCGCCCCGGACGCTATTCCGACCAGGAGGGCAGCGTCCTCAAGTTCCAAAAATGGTATCTCAACCAGTTCGGACTTGATCGGGCGGAATGATCCCATCCCCGCACTAGGGGCTCGCCTCTTGACGGGTCAGGGCGTGGCCATTGGCTGGGCTAGTCGATGGTTTTCAGCAGATCTGCAATACTGCCACCGGTCGGTTTTGACGTTGCCGGTCAGGGTACAGGTTTCCAACATTTCGCAAGTCTCAACACCGCGCGTCGCGAGCGTAAGCTTTCAGGACCCTGCAAGTCGGTCCACGGCGACCGATATTGGGGCGCAAGCCGAACTTCGGCTTTCGGCGAAAAACCCGTTGAAGCTGCCTGGCAGATTTCGGAGATGCGGGAGTTCACAGGGAATGACCATTTCTGGGCGGGAAGGTGAATGGCGCACTAACAGTCCTCTTCGACGCGTCCAATCGGCAGCTTCTGTCAGGAGCTGACATTGGTCGTGGTTGTTGTGTCCGCTATGGCACGCATTTTTGCGGTCTTCCCCGAATTTGCGCACCAGTCGAGATCACATATTTTCTTTGATTTTCAGATATTTATAGTAATAAGCGGTTCACACAGGATCGCCCCTAGCCCGCCTCAGAACTTTTGCCAGGACGATGGCTGGTTCTGGCCACCGCATTGCCAGCCGCAAAAGGAGGATAGCGGATCGCTTTACGCTGCGGCCTTCCACTTCATACAGTGGCGCGAGCTGGATAGCCAATCCTGCCGATGCATCCTGTTCCGCCAGCTGGCCAGTTGCTGCCAGCGGAGGCTGCCCAACGAGGTGCGGGACGGCGTCAAAGGAAGCTTGCGGCGCGGAGGTATTTCGATATCAATATATTCTGCTGGAGATACCGAGCGGCGCCAGCGCCACCCGATCACGACCGGTGTGCATGGGAAGAAAACAAGCGCCACGCCCGGAAAGAGGCGCAAGGCTGGGAATGGGATCGCCGGGCCGTGCAGCGGCATTGAGAGGATGATCATGACGGACATAACCTTGACCGTGAATGGCCGGGACCACGTGGTGGAAACGGAGGATCGCACGCTGCTGGTACATCTGCTGCGCGACGAGCTGCGCCTGACCGGCGCGCACGTCGGCTGCGATACCAGCCAGTGCGGGGCCTGCACCGTGCATGTCGACGGCAAGGCCGTGAAGAGCTGCACCATGCTTGCCGTGCAGGCGGACGGGGCCGATATCCTCACGATCGAGGGGCTGGCGAACGGGCGCGAGCTTCACCCGATGCAGGCCGCCTTTCACGAGCATCATGGGCTGCAATGCGGTTTCTGCACGCCGGGGATGATCATGATGGCGATCGACATCGCCCGACGCCACCCACAGCCCGACGCCGCGACCGTGCGCGCGGAGCTTGAAGGCAATCTCTGCCGGTGCACCGGATACCACAACATCGTGAAGGCCGTCGTGGCCGGCGCGCAGCGCATGGGAGAGCCGGCATGACCGCGATGACAGCGCCCATGGGCAAGTTCGGCCAGTCTGTAAAACGAGTCGAGGATTCCCGGCTGATCACCGGAAACGGACGGTATGTCGATGATCTCGTCCTTCCGGGGCAGACTTACGCGTCTTTCGTGCGCTCGGCCTATGCCCATGCGCGGATCGGCGCGATCGACGTTTCCGCCGCCGAGGCAATGCCGGGCGTCGTGAAGATTCTCACCGGTCAGGATCTGGTGGAAGGCGGCCTCTTCACCCTGCCGAGCGGCTGGAACCTGACCTCGATCGATGGCACCCCGGCCCGTGTCGGCGTGCACCATGCGCTTGCCGTGGACACGGTCCGGTTCGTCGGTGAGCCGGTTGCGCTGGTCATTGCCGAAACGCGAGGCCAGGCCCGCGATGCGGCGGACAGCGTTTTTGTCGAGTACGAGGAACTGCCGACGGTCGTCGACATGGCCGCCGCGCTCGGCCCGGATGCGCCGAGGCTCCATGCCGATATCCCATCGAACCGCGCCTTCACGTGGGACATCGGCAATGCCGCGGAGGCGGACGCAGCCTTTGCCCGCGCGACGCGGCGGGTGAGCCTCGAACTGCGCAACAACCGCCTCGTGCCCAATGCGATGGAGCCGCGCGCGATCAACGCCGAATGGCGATCCTTCGATAGCTCGATGACGATCCATCTGACCCACCAGAACCCGATCGGCATGCGCGTGCTGTTCATGATGCTGCTGGGCCTCGAAAGTGAGAACCACTTGCGCGTGGTCTCGCCGGACGTCGGCGGGGGGTTCGGCTCCAAGGCAGCGGCCTATGCCGAGGAACTGGTGGTGGCTTTTGCGGCGCGCGCGGTAGGGCGGCCGGTGAAGTGGACGGCGGAGCGGACCGAGTCCTTCCTTACCGACGCGCATGGCCGTGATCATGTGACCAAGGCCGAACTGGCGATGGACGATCATGGCCGCTTCCTCGGCCTCAAGGTCCACACCCTCGCCAATCTCGGCGGCTATATCTCGACCTCGAACGCCCTGGTCGTGTCCTACATGTACGCGACGATGCTGTGCGGGCAGTATGCGATCCCGGCGGTGCATGCGGTGGTCGAGGGCGTCTATACCAATACCTGCCCGGTCGATGCCTATCGCGGGGCAGGTCGGCCCGAGGCGGCCTATGTCATCGAGCGCCTCGCCCATCTCGCCGCGCGCGAGATCGGGGTCGATCAGGCGGAAATCCGGCGGCGCAATTTCGTCAAGACTTTCCCGCACCAGACCCCGCTCGTCTACTGCTACGACAGCGGCGATTACGAGGGCTGCCTCGATGAAGCCCTGCGTCTGGCGGACTATGCCGGGTTCGAGCAGCGCCGCACCGAGGCACGCGCTCGCGGCAAGCTGCGCGGGATCGGGCTGTCGGCCTATGTCGAGGCCTGCGGCATCGGGCCATCGAAGCTGCTCGCCAGCCTTGGTGGTGGCGGAGGCATGTGGGAATCCTGCGAGATCAGGGTGCAACCGGCCGGGTCGGTCGAGGTTTTGACCGGCGCCCATAACCATGGCCAGGGGCATCAGACGGTCTATGCCCAGATCATCTCGGAGCGCTTCGGCATCCCGATGGACCGGATCACGGTGGTGCAGGGAGATACTGACCGCATTCAGGCCGGCACCGGCACCTATGGATCGCGCGCTTCGGTCGGCCTCTCTGCAGCGGTCAGATCCTGCGACAAGATCATCGATAAAGGGCGCCACATCGTCGGCTACATGCTCGGGATCGATCCCGGCGAGGTCGATTTCGCGGACGGCATCTATACCAGCGCCGCAACCAACCAGACGGTGGCCTTCACCGAAATGGTCCATGCCGCCCATGCCGCGACGCAATTCCCGACTGACCAGCTCGAGCCGGGCCTTGTCGCGACGTCTTTCTTCGATCCGCCGAACTTCACCTATCCCGCCGGCGTCCACGTCTGCGAAGTGGAGATCGATCCGGAGACGGGCGTGACCGAAGTGGTGGCCTTCAACGCCGCCGACGATTTCGGCAACGTGGCGAATCCGATGATCGTGGAGGGCCAGGTCCATGGCGGTCTGACCCAGGGCATCGCACAGGCGCTCTGGGAGAATGCGGTCTACGATCCGGACACCGCGCAATTGATGACCGCATCCTACATGGACTACGGCATGCCGCGCGCCGACAGCCTGCCCGAGTTCGGCCTTGCGTTCTGGCCTTCGCCCACGCCGGTGAACCCGCTCGGCATGAAGGGCTGCGGCGAGGCCGGTGCGATCGGTTCGCCCCCGGCGGTGATAAACGCGGTATGCGATGCGCTGGGGATTGCGCATGTCGACATGCCCGCCAGCCCCGAGAAGATCTGGCGATTGTGCCAGGAACGGCAGGAGGTGGCCTGATGTACGAACTTGCCTATTCCCGCCCGCAGTCCCTTGCCGATGCGCTCGCCATGCTGGCCGAGGACGAGGGCGCCCAGGCCATTTCCGGCGGGCAGACCCTCATGCCGGTGCTGCGGGCGCGGCTGGCCATGCCGACCCGGCTGGTCGACCTGCAGCGGCTGCCCGAACTCGCTGGAATCCGGTCCGTCGAAGGCGGCATCGAGATCGGCGCGGCGACGACGCATGCCGAGGTGGCGACGAGCGCCGAGGTCAGGGCTGTCGTTCCTGCGCTGGCCGATCTTGCCGGCGGGATCGGTGATCCGGCGATACGGCATCGCGGGACCATCGGCGGCTCGATTGCCAACAACGATCCCGCCGCCTGCTATCCGAGCGCGGTCCTCGCCCTTGGCGCAAGCGTCACGACCAGCCGGCGGATGCTGGCGGCTGAGGATTTCTTCACCGGCATGTTCAGCACCGCGCTGGAGCCGGGGGAAATCGTGACCGCCGTGCGCTTCCCAGCCTGCAGCCGCGCTGCTTACATCAAGTTCCGCAATCCGGCCTCCCGCTTCGCGCTGGTGGGCGTATTTGCCGCGCAGCTGCCCTCCGGCTACCGCATCGCCATCACCGGTGGCGGCCATGGCGTGTTCCGCTGGCATGAGGCGGAGCAGCATCTGGATGGCGGCGGCGCGATTGTCGGCATCACCGAAGACCGGCTCGATCCGGGCCACTTTACCGGCGATCTGCACGGATCGGCGCAGTACCGCCGCCATGTCGCGGCCGTCATCGTGCGCCGCACCCTCTCGGCAATGACCTGACAACGGACTGCTTTGAACATGGAGATTACCGGATCCTACCTGCTGCCCTGCTCGCCTGAAACGGCATGGAAGGCGCTCAACGATACCGAAGTGCTCAAATCCTGCCTCAAGGGCTGCGAGGCGCTGGAAAGGACCGCCGAGAACGAGTTCACCGGCAAGGTTGCCGCCAAGATCGGACCGGTCAGCGCCCGCTTTTCGGGTACGATGCGGCAGACCGAACTGGACCCGCCGCGTTCGTGCCGGATGCAGTTCGAGGGGCAGGGCGGGGTTGCCGGATTTGCCAAGGGCGGCGCGCTGGTCACGCTCGCGGCGCAGGATGGCGCGACCGAGCTGACTTACGTGGCTGACACGCAGATCGGCGGCAAGCTGGCGCAAATGGGCGCGCGGCTTGTCGAGGGGACCGCCAAGTCCATGGCGGACGACTTCTTCGGCAAGTTTGCGGCAGCGGTCGCCGCTATGGAGCCCGAGGCAGTCCCGATCGCGGCACCTGCGCAGGATGCGTCCTCCGCCGAGCAGCCCTCGGGCACGCCTGCATGGCTCGTACCGGTGGTGATCGCCGTCCTCGCTGTGGCCGCGCTGGTGCTGTTCTTACGCTAGCAGGATCGATCGGGTCAGAATGGAAAGGCGAGAGGGCCGGTGCGGCAAACAGAACTTACCCTGATCGAGAGCGGGCTTGTCTTCGATGGCACCGGAAGGCCCGCCGCGATCACCCCGATCCTGTTCGGAACCACGATCCTTGGCCTTGGGCCGGAGGCTCTGCGCCTCGCCGAAGGGCAGGCCGTCAGGCGGATCGACGCCTCGGGCGCCACGGTCATGCCGGGGCTGGTCGACGCGCACTGCCACATCAGCTTCGACGAGCCGTTCAGCAACGACGAGCTGTTTTTCCACCGCCGCGAAGGCCTTGCCGCGATCATTGCCGCCTACAATGTGCAGAAGGTGCTGCGTGCAGGGGTGACGACCATGTTCGACGCTGACACGATCTTCGACGTGTCGCTCGATCTGCGCGATGCCATCGAATGCGGCGTGACCGAAGGTCCACGCATGCGCTGCGGGGGCAATGCGCTGTTCACTTCCGTTGGCGGGACGGCCGGGTTGCTCGTGCCGGACGAGGGCAGCATCGGTTATCTCAAGGTCACGCGGACGCGCGACGAGATCGTCACCGAGATCCGCCGTCAGGCCAAGCGCGGAGCGGACTGGATCAAGATCCATGTTACCGGACTGATCCCGCGCCAGCGCCAGGAAGGCGAAATCCAGGTCTGGACACTGGACGAACTGAAACTCGCCGCCGACACCGCGCACGAGGTTGGCCTCCCGATCGTCGGCCATTGCCGCAATGCGTCCAGCACCCGCGATGCCGCCAATGCTGGGTTCGACATGATCCTGCATGCCACCCACATGGATGATGCCGCGCTGCGGGCCGTCTGCGATGCCCGGGCTCCGATCGTGCCCACGCTGACCTTTCAGGCGGTGCTGGCGGACCACGGCGCGAAGATCGGCGCCAGCCCCTATCTGCAAGACATCTTCGCCAAGGAAATCGAGGCAAGCAGCCAGCAGCTGCGGCAGGCCTATGATGCCGGCGTGCCGATGGTCTGCGGCACCGAAAGCGGCTTTTCCATCACGCCTTATGGCGAATGGCACTGGCGCGAGGCGCAGATCCTGGTCGAGAACCTGGGGCTGACGCCGCTGCAGGCCTTGTCCTGCGCAACGCTGGAGGGCGCGCGGGCGCTCAAGCTGGATAGCTGCACCGGCAGTCTGGAGCCGGGCAAGGACGCCGACGTGATCGTGGTCGAAGGCGACGTGACCGGCGATGTCACGCTGCTGGGCCGCGAGGGCGCCATGCGGCATGTGTTCCATAGCGGCCGCGCGGTCGATCTGGCGCGCCCGCTGCCGGAGCGCCGCGATCCCCCCTCATGGCGGGTTTCCAACTACTCGACCACAGCAGCGACGCGGCGCGCGACCGGCCTCTGGACTTCCAGGCCATGACCGAGCACGTCATCACGGGCTTCGAAGCGTGCTCGCGCACGCTGCGCCAGACGGAGCTGCGCCAGGCGCTCTATGATGAAGCGGCCCTGCTGATGGAGCGCTGCCTCGTCAATCTCCACGGAAGCGAACACCGGGCCCGCCGCAATGTCGAGGCGACAGTGTTCCGCAAGAACATCTTCGTCGAGTACGAGCGCAATATCCTGCCGCACACGCTGGCCGAAACGCTGCAGCCCTTTCTGGAGGCGGGGCGCGGCGACCTCGTCGACATCGGCTACCGGATCATGATGAACCTTACGGTCGATTTCACCGGGATCGACCGCGTGAAGCGTACGCCCGAGGAAACCGCGGAGCTGCTGCGCCTGCTCAAGGAATTCAGCCTCGCGCCTGCCTTGGGCCAGTCCCCGCCGGAGGACCGCCCGGAAAAGCGCGCCCGGATCGAGGCGGCGATGGCCGAGTTCAAGACGCAGTTTCTGGGTCCCTCGCTGGCGCGGCGGCGAGCGCTGAGAGCGCAAGTGGAGGCGGGCGAGCTTGCCGCCGACGCACTGCCGAGGGACGTGCTCATGGCGCTGGTGTCCGGGGAAGCCGATCTAGGCATGACCGAGCGTGAGTTCCTGCAGGAAGGCATCTTCTTCACGATGGCCGGGGCGCATACGACGATCCATTCGCTGACCCATGCCGTTCACGAAATCCTGCGCTGGATCGATGCCCATCCCGAAGATGCGGCGCGCCTGCGCGATGATCCCTTCTTCATCCAGCAATGCGTGTTCGAGAGTGTCAGGCTCCATCCCTCGAGCCCGGTTTCCAAGCGCCGCACCACCTGTCCGATGTCGCTCGCCGATGGCAGCGAGGCGGAAGCCGGCGATGTGATCGTCGTCGATCTGCGCACCGCCAACCGGGAGACCGCCATTTTCGGCGAGGATGCGGATCGCTTCAATCCGCATCGCACGGTGGCGGGTTCCGCATTTCCTCATGGCATCTCGATGGGTGTGGGCGCCCATGCCTGCCTTGGCCGCAACCTTGCCATCGGCGTTGAGACAAAGCCGGGCACCGATCCTGCCGACCATCAGTTCGGCACCGTTCCGCTTATCGTGCAGGCGCTGCTGAAGCGGGGCGTCCGTCCCGATCCCGATGCCCCGGCGCAGCTGGACAAGGGGATCACCCGCATTTCCTGGGCTACCTATCCGATCCTGTTCGAACCATCGCAGGCGCTCATCTGATGGCGCGCCACCGCATCGCCGCCTTTCGCGATTGCGAGGCCGCCTTGCGCAACCGCGATCTCAGCCAAGCGCTCTATGATGCAGGCAAGGTCGTGATGGACGGGGTCCTGCTCACCCTGCATGGCGAGGAGCATGCGGCGCGGCGCGCGGTGGAAGTGCGGGTCTTTCGGCGCGGCTTCTTCCACTACTACGAGAAGGAGGTCTTCCCGTGCACGCTTGCGGAGACGCTCGCGCCCTACGTCGCTGCCGGCGGCGGCGATCTCCTGAAGATCGGCTACCGGCTCACAGTCAATCTCACCGCCGATTTTGCCGGTATCGATCGGCCAACGCGCAGCGCGGAAGAGACCGAGCGCCTGATCGCGATCACCAAGAAGCTCGGCGAAGGCGCCACCCTGGTCCACAGCACGCGCGATCATGCCCAAGTCAGCGCTGAAGTGGCAGAGGTGCAGGCCGAGCTGCGCGAGCGCTTCTTCCTGCCATCGCTGGCGCGCCGCCGGGCGCTGCTGGCGGAGCGCGATGCCGGGAGAATGACGGACGCCGGTCTGCCCCGCGACGTGCTGATGACGCTCCTTGCCGGCAATGCTGAACTCGGCCTCAGCGAGGATCAACTCCTGCGCGAGATCGCCTTCTACCTGCAGGCCGGCGCCCATTCGACGGCGAATGCGGTGGTCCAGGCGCTGTGGGAAATTCTCGAATGGGCCGACGAGGACAAGGCACGCTGGGCCCGCCTCGATGATCCGGTCTTCGTCCAGCACTGCGTCCACGAATCCTTGCGACTGCACCCGGCCAGCCCTGAAGCCTGGCGCAACGCCACCTGCCCGATGCATGTCGCGGGGATCGGCGAGGTTGCGGCGCAGGACCGCGTGGAACTGGACCTCTATCTGGCCAACCGCGATGCGACGATCTTCGGCGAGACCGCTGATCGCTTCGATCCGGATCGCGAGGTCCCCGGCACCGCCCTGCGATCCGGCCTCGCCTTCGGAATCGGTCTGCACACCTGCCTCGGGCGGGAACTGGACGGCGGGATCGTGGCCAAGCCCGGCACCGATCCTGCAGAGGCACAGCTTGGCATCGTGACGCTGATCCTCGTCGAACTGCTGCGCCGCGGCGCGCGATGCGTGGCAGACGATCCCCCGCAGCGGGACGCGGGAACCTTCAGGCCGAACTGGGGACGCTTTCCGGTTCGCTTCACTGCGAAAGGCGCTTGATGAAATTCGCTCTCGTCACTGGCGGCGCGGCTGGCATCGGTGCCGCCATCACCGCCGCCTTGCTTGAACGCGGCTACCGGGTCGCGGTTGCCGATGCCCATATCGAAGCCGTCGCCGTTTCCGACGGGCTGACCGCGCATCGGTGCGACGTCTCGGATGGCAGCGCCGTCACCGCCCTTTTCGATGCACTCGGCGCGGTGCCCGATCTGGTCGTCAACAATGCCGGGATCGTGCGCTTCGGGGCGCTGGCGGATATCGCACTGGAGGATTTCCGCCGGGTCGTCGAAGTCAACCTCATGGGCGTGTTTGCTATCACGAGCGAAGCGGTGCGGCGGATGCTTCCGCGTGGCTCGGGCCATGTCGTCTCGCTGACCTCGATCAATGCCTATGGGCCGGGGCCTGGATCGGGCGCTTACCCAGCCACCAAGAGCGCGGTGCTGCAGCTGATGCGGCAATTCGCGATGGAGTATGGCCCACACGGCCTGCGCTTCAACAGCATCGCGCCCGGCTTTATCGACGGCGGCATGTCCGCCCCGATCTACGCCGACCCGAAAGTTCGCGCGTCCCGGTCTGCCGGTGTGCCGCTGGGACGCTTGGGAACGCCCGAAGATGTCGCGAACGCCGTCTGTTTCCTCGACAGCGACGGGGGCGGCTACATCAATGGGCACGATCTCGTGGTGGATGGCGGCGTGACTCATGCCGTGCTGAAAAACCTGCCGCGCACATGACCGGGCAAGGCGCCGCTGTGCATGAGGCCGATCCGCCGCGCCTGATCCTCTACAGCGACGGCTACAACCACCCCTTTGCGCAGTCGAGCGAGGCTCTGGCGGACATTGCACGCGGTGCGGGGATGGCCGTCACGGTCACGTCCGATCTCGCCGATGCACTTGCGAGGCTAAGGCAAGGGCGCGATGTTCTCGGCATCAATGCGCTGCGCTGGTCGATGACCCAGTTCGAACGCTATGCGGCGGATCGCCCGCACTGGGCGGGCAGCCTTAGCGACGGACACCTCGCCGCGATGGCAGGCCATGTGACAAGCGGCGGCGGCCTGCTGGCGATGCATACTGCGGTCATCTGCTGGGACAATCAGCCCGGCTGGCTGGAGCTGCTGGGCGGCGGCTGGAACTGGAACCGATCGTACCATCCGCCGCTTGGGCCCATCACCGTACAGCCCTTGCCTGCCTTCACGGCACCCTTCGAGATCGTCGACGAGGCCTATCACCATCTCGATCCAGCGGTGGACTGCGAGATCATGGCAACCGCTGATGCCGGAGAGGGGGCCCAGCCTGTCGTGTGGCGACGCCGGCGCGGATCGGGCAGGATCGTGGTGGATGCCCTGGGGCACGATGCCCGCTCGCTGGGCGCGGCGGGGCATGTCGCCATTCTGGAAGCCATGCTGAGCTGGCTTTGCGAGAAAGAGACCGCTCATGACGCTTGAGGGCAGGAGCATACTCATCACCGGAGGCGGTTCCGGGCTTGGGGCGGCGATGGCGCGCCATTTCGTAAGCCGGGGCGCTGCGGTGACCATCAGCGGGCGGCGGGCCGACCGGATCAAGGCACTGTGCGACGAGATCGGATGTGCCGGGGTCGTCGGCGATGTCACGGTGGCGGCGGATCGGGAGGCGATGGTCGCGGCGGCGGCCCAGAAAGGTGGCGGGCTCGATGTGCTCGTCAACAATGCCGGCAACATGTACCGCACCCCTGTGGCCGCGCTCGATGAAGCGCAGCTGCTCGGCCTGTTCCACACCAATGTCGTCGGCGCGATGATGCTGACCTCGCTCGCGCTGCCGCACCTCGAAGCGAGCAAGGGATCGGTGCTGTTCTTCGGCTCCAGCCACACCCGCCGCGCGTTTCCGGGCGCGTCGCCCTATGCCGCGACGAAAGGTGCGCTGCAGACCCTGACGCAGGTTCTTGCGGCGGAAATGGGGAGCCGCGGGGTGCGCGTGAACTGCATCGTGCCGGGCGGGGTGCTCACCGAGATCAATGTCCGCGCGGGATTGCTGAGCGAGGCGGAGGCGGCGCAGCGCTATCGAGACATGGCCAGTCTACAGGCGATCGACCGGCTGGGTGAGGGTTCGGATGTGGCCGAGGCAGCCGAATATCTGATCGGTGCCAGCTGGGTGACCGGCGCGATCCTCGATGTCGACGGCGGCCTCGGGCTCGGCGGGTCGCGCGGCTAAGGTCAGGCGCGCAGTAGGCGGCGCGCGTTGTCGGCCAGCAAGGTTTCCATGCCGTGCGTATCGGCGTGCTGCGGCGCATCCCAACCGGCAAAGTTCGTCCCATAGACAAGGCGATCCCTGCCGACGCGCTCGATCAGCAGATCGAGCGAGAGGTCATCGTGCATATGGATGTCGTACCATATGCGGCGCAGCGCGTTCTCGAACTGACCTTCTTCGCGAAGGTGCTCGGGCACCCACTGCCGCTTGTGGGCGGCATGGCGCAAACGCCCCCACACCAGCGCCAGCGCCCCGCCGCCATGGCTGATGCACACATCGAGATCGGAGTGGCGATGGAGCACGCCGCCGAACACGAGCGTGGCGAGCGCCGCCGTCTCCTGCATCGCGAAGCCGAGGGTGATGTCGAGTTCGAACTTCCCGAAGGCGGCCGGCCCGGGAGGACCATCGATGCCCGCCGAGGCCGGATGGATAAACAGCGGGACATCGAGCGCCGCCACGGCTTCGTAGAACCCGTCCATCACCGGATCGGACAAGCCATGCGGCATGTCCGATCCGATGTAGGCCGCGCGGAAGCCGAGGTCGTTCACCGCCCGGCGCAGTTCTGCAATGGCCGCATCGACATCCTGCATGGGCAGGGCTGCCGCCGCGCCAAGCCTATCCGGATAGCGCGCGACCTGGGCAGCCAGCGCATTGTTGTGAGTCCGGCAGAAGGCGACCGCTTCCGCTGCCGGGATGAAGTGGAAATAGGTCAGCGGGTTGGGCGAGAGCAATTGCCAGTCGATGCCGATACGGTCCATCGCGGCGATCCGGATATCCGGGTCCATGAACGCGCTCCCGCGATAACGCACGCCGCGCAGCCGATAGTCCCCGATGCGAAACACCGGCACGCCCGCGTCGTCGTAGAGTTCCGGCCCGAACTTTCCGGCCGTTCCGAAGGTCTCCTCGATCACGGCGTGGGCGTGGATATCGATGATGCGGGCGGTGGCGATACTCATCTCAGGCGTATCCCCGCGCGGCGCCGCCATCGACCGCAATGGCGGTGCCGGTCATGTAGCTCGCGACCTCGGAACCAAGGAACACGGCAAGGCCCGCGATCTCCTCCGCCTCGGCAATGCGGCCGAGCGGGATTTGCGCGGCCATAGCGGCTTCGGCCGGGCTCGGCCCATCCCCGGCGGGTCCGAGGATCTGCTCGATCCGGGCGGTCCGCGTGAAGCCCGGGCAGACGGTGTTGACGAGCACGTTGTCCCCCGCCACCTGCTGCGCCAGCGTCTTCGCCCAGCCGAGCACGGCCATGCGCACGCTGTTCGACAAGGTAAGGTTCGGCACCGGCTGCTTCACACCGACGGAGGAGATGATGACGATTCGGCCCCAGCGCCGCTCGCGCATCGCAGGCAGGACCGCGCGGGTCATGCGCACAGCCGACATCAGCGTGAGGTTGGTCGCATTGAGCCAGGCAGCATCGTCGAGATCCTCGAACAGCCCGGGCGGCGGCCCGCCGGCATTGACCACCAGCACGTCGATCGCCCCCAGCTTGGCCGCTACCTCGCGGGTCATCGCCTCGATCTGATCCGCGTCGGAAACGTCCGCCTGCAGCGCGAGGCAGCCGGGCATCGTAGCGGCGGCGGCGGCGAGCTTGTCGGCATTGCGGGCGCAGATCGCGACCCGCGCGCCCTCGCGGTGATACCCCTGCGCGGTCGCAAGGCCGATGCCCTGACTCCCCGCGGTCACCAGCACCACCTTGTCCTTCAATCCGAGATCCATCCGCCTCAGGCTCCTTGCCGCCACGTGCTGCCGCCGTGCCCCGGAACACACCCCTGAGCGACCGGCGGTCTTGCCTTCCCGTCACTTGACACGGCGGCCATGCCTTGTGAAGCATCGAAATCGATACATTACCGCATGAGGCGGTCCTGTTGCCGGAGCCTGCCCCGGGGTGATCGGACGCGTCGGAGTTACCGCCCAATGATGACGCCCGCCGCCATCGCCGAACTCAGGTCCGGCTGGCGCATTCTGGTCGCTTGCGCACTCGGCATCGCGGCGAGCGCCATTGCCTTGCCCTATTACAGCATCGGCGCACTCACCAAACCGATCGCGCTGGAAACCGGGTGGTCACGCACCGACATCCAGTTCGCAATCGCCTTCAGCTCCGGGCTCGGCGCGCTGACAGCACCGGTCACGGGCTGGCTGGTCGATCACTTTGGCGTTCGCCGGGTCGCCTTGCCGGGCTTCGCAGGCGTAGCATTGGGCATGATGATCGCCGCGATGGCCGGCTCGACCTTGGTGTTCTACCTCGGTTTCGCCCTGACCGCGCTGCTGGGTGCGGGAACCAACCCGGTGGTCTGGTCGAAAGTGGTGACCTCGCGCTTCGATCACGCGCGCGGCGCTGCACTGGGCCTGGCCCTTGTCGGCACGGCCCTGTCGGCAATCCTGCTTCCCTTGCTGATCACGATGCTGATCGAACGCACGAACTGGCACGTCGCGCTTGCCGCAGTGGCCATGCTTCCCCTCGTACTCTCGCTGCCGGTGGCGTGGTTATGGCTCCCGTCCGAACCTGTCCGTCCGTCCCTTGCGCCCGCGCAGCCCACGGTTTCCATTCGCAGCGCCGTGCTCAGCCTGCGCTTCGTGGTTCTCGCGATATCGATCCTGTCTGGGTATCTCGCGGTCTCGGGCGTGCTCACCAGCCTGGTTCCGGCCTTCACCGACAGAGGCCTTTCGCCGGCGCGGGCCGCCGTGATTGCCGGCACAGTGGGCCTCGCGATGATCCCGGGGCGCGTACTCATCGGCATCCTGATCGACCGCTACTGGGCACCGGCGGTCGGCTGCGTGATCCTGCTCATCCCGGCCGTGGCCTGCCTGGTCCTGGTCCGCGCTACAGACAGCCTGAATCTCACCCTGTGCTGCCTTGCGCTCGGCCTCGCCGCCGGTGCGGAGCTCGATCTCCTTGCTTTCCTCACCGCGCGCTACTTCGGCCGTGCCCGCTTCTCGAAGCTCTATGGGCTCCTCTATGCCTGCCTCGCCGTCGGAAGCGCCACCGCACCGGCGATGTTCTCCCGCTTGCGCGAGGTTTCAGGTGATTACACGGCCAGTTTCGTGTCCTCGGCGGCACTGTTTGCCGTAGCGGGCATAACATTGCTCCTGCTGGGACCTTATCCCAGTATTTCAGGACCGAGCGCCAAGGGTTCGCACAGCGATGCCGACTGACCGAGTTGACCAGCAACCGCATGACGAGGCGAGCGCCCTGCCTCCTCTGGCAGAGCGCATCTCGTTCCTCGTGCACCGCGTGGGCGCGCACATGGCCCGCATCTCGAACCCCTGGTTCCAGGAAGCCGGCGTCGATCTTGTCACATCGCGGATGATCGTGCTGCTCGCCGAACGCGGCGAACTGACGGCCGGCGAGATCGTCAAGGTCATGGCGCTGCCGCAATCAACGATCTCGCACCAGCTGAAGCGCCTCGAAGGGCTCGGCTACCTGACAAGGGAAGTCGGATCGGAGGATTCGCGCATCGTCATCGCCCGGCTGACTCCGCAAGGAATCGAAGTGGCAAGGCGTTCGAACGCGCTCAGCCGGGAAGTGGTCGCCGAGCTTGTATCTGCGATCGGAGAGGACGACCTGCCGATCGTCCGGGCGGCCCTGAAGCGAGCCGATGCCGCGCTCGAGGCCATGTACGAAGCGCGTCAGTCCACCGCCGGCCCGCGCCGCAGGAACGCGAGGCCTGAGAGCTAGTTCTACTCGAGGAGGATTGCCGCCACGAACGGCGGCTCTGTCGACGCTTCTGCCAGCATACTCAGGTATATGGCGATGACACGTTTCAGCATGAGCGAGATCAAGCCGCTTCAGCATCGCCTGATCGACCGGAAGATCATGCGCAATGCCCGTCGAAGTCAGTAGCCAGACCCGATTCCGGCAGATCCCGGTGTTGCGCGCCTGATCGGCATTGATGAGCCCGATCACGTCCTGGCTCCCGCATGCGAGCAGGGTGTTTCAGCTGTGCCAAAGAACTTACTGTACACTTGTTTACTGATTGTGATATCGAAAACTGTAAGGCGTGCGAAATGCGAGTCAGCGAGTACGCGCAAGGTGGGTGGACGATGCAGGCTTGTCTCGAACAGAGGCTAAAGGAACCATGGGAACGCCCCGTTGAATGGCCGAACTCCAAGCGCCGTCAACGTGTGCAGCGTGGCTCGCCTATCTCTGCCGCTCGCACCTCCGCAATTGGATCCGAAACCGCAAAGATGACAAGGACCTGAAGCCATGAACGCAACCGCTGCCGTTCTCAACCAGCCCAACGGCCCATTCTCGATCGAGGCTGTCGAAGTCGCACAACCGCAGGCCGGCGAAGTGCGCGTTGCAATCAAGGCTGCAGGTATCTGCCATACCGATCTTGTCGTCGCGTCCGGCGCGATGGGGCTGCAATTCCCCGCCATTCTCGGCCATGAGGGCGCGGGCATAGTTGATGCGGTCGGCGAAGGCGTTACCAGCGTCAAGCCGGGCGACAAGGTGCTGCTAACCTTCAATTCCTGCGGCGCATGCAAGCCGTGCGGGCGCCATGAGCCGGCCTATTGCAGCAACTTCGTGCCGCTCAACATGATCGCCGCGCGCGGCGACGGATCGACCCGCGTCACCCGCGAGGGTCAGCCCATCTCCGACAACTTCTTTGGCCAGTCATCGTTCGCCTCGCTCGCCATCGCGAACGAACGCAACGTGCTGAAGGTGGATGACGACGCCGACCTCGCGGTACTCGCGCCGTTAGGCTGCGGCATCCAGACCGGCGCGGGAGGCGTCCTGCGGTCGCTCGGCGCAAAGGCTGGCGAAGCGCTTGTCGTACTCGGCGCTGGCGCAGTCGGCCTCTCTGCTGTGCTGGGTGGGCGGATCGCTGAGTGCGCCACGATCATCGTGATCGAGCCGCAGGAGGGCCGCCGCGCGCTGGCGTTGCAGCTCGGCGCGACCCATGTGCTCGACGGGCTGGGCGATATGGCCACCGCAGTGCGAGGCATCATTCCCGAAGGCGCGGACATGGTGATCGACACCAGCGGCTACATGCCGGTCGTCGTGCAAAGCGTGAACATGATTGCCAATCGCGGTCGCATCGGGCTGCTCGGCGTGCCGGGCTCGCTCGATGCCGCGTTGCCGGTGCCGGTCGTGCAGTTCATCACGCAGGGCGGCACAGTGCGCGGTATCATCGAGGGCGATTCCGAACCGGCCGTGTTCCTCCCCGAACTGATCGCGCACCACAAGGCGGGGCGGCTGCCGATCGAGACGTTCATCAAGACCTATCGCCTGGACCAGATCAACGAGGCCATCGACGACGCCCACCACGGCAAGTGCGTCAAGGCCGTGCTCCTCGTTGATTGAGGCGCGGCCATGTGGCTCTACCCCGAAGTCAGGACGCTGGGCGAATTCATCGAATACCATGCGCGCATCACGCCCGAGCGACGCGCGCTGGTTGATGGTGATCGAACAATCTCCTATGCCGAGTACGATGCGGTTTCCAACCGGTTAGCGAAAGGCCTGCTGGCGCAGGGAGTGGGGCCGGGCGACCGGATCGGATTCCTTGGCCTCAACAGCGCCGATTTTTACTTCGCGCTCACCGCCACGGCACGCACGCGGGCAGCTTTCATTCCCTTCAACTGGCGCCTCGCGGCAAACGAACTGGGGCAACTGCTGGAAGACAGCGAAGCACGGATCGTGTTTGTCGAACGCGCCTTGGAGGAGCTTTGGAATGCGTCGCTCGCGGCATCCGGTGCGATGATCGAGACGGTCTGGTTCGACGGTGAGGACACGCTGGAGCGCCGCTATGCCGGCGAAGACGGGACGAGGCCCGACCTGTTCATCAGCGAGGAAGACATCGCCGTGCAGCTCTACACCTCGGGCACCACAGGCAAACCCAAAGGCGTGATGCTGAGCCACGGCGGATTCAACCGCATGCGGCTGTGCGAGCATCTCGAGCCGGCCTACCAATGGCATAACGGCGACATATTCATAAACCCGTTACCCAATTTTCACCTTCTCTCGATCGGCATCGCGTTCCAGTGCCTCTACAACGGTGTCGCAGTTTCAATTGTGCGCCAGTTCGATCCCGGAGCGGTGTGCGAGGCGATCCACCGCGACCGCCCGACGCTGTTGACCCTGACGCCGACAATGATCCAGATGCTGCTCGATCATCCGAGCGCGAACGAAACCGATTTCTCGTCGCTGCGGCTGGTGCTCTATGCGGGTTCGGCGATCTCGCTGGGCCTGATACGGCGCGCCATCGCGCAGATGCCCTGCCAGTTCATGCAGTTCTATGGCGCGACCGAAGCCTGCGGGGCGTTCACAATCTTGAGGCCAGGCGAGCATGATCTGGAAGACGAGGCGAAACTGCAAAGCTGCGGCCGCCCCCTTCCGCTGATCGAACTTCGCATCGTTGATGCTGCAGGCAACGACGTGCCTGAAGGCGCGCCGGGCGAGCTGATCGCGCGTGCGCCGGCCATCACCGCCGGGTACTGGAAGCAAGAGGATGCCACCGCCAAAGTGCTGCAGAATGGCTGGTACCGCACGGGCGATGTGGCGCGTCGCGATGCCGAGGGGCTCTATTACATCGTCGACCGGGTTAAGGACATGATCGTCTCGGGCGGTGAGAACATCTACTGCGCTGAAGTGGAGAACGCGCTTTCGACTCATCCTGAGGTGGCGCAAGTCGCGGTGATCGGCGTGCCCGATCCGCGGTGGGGTGAAGCGGTCATGGCCTGCGTGATCCGCAAGGCCGATGGCGGGCTCGATGAAGCCGGGCTGATCGCATACGCCCGCACGCTGCTGGCGGGCTACAAAGTGCCCAAGCGGGTGACATTCATGGAGAGCTTCCCGCTGGTGCCATCGGGCAAGGTCTCGAAGAAGGACCTGCGCGCGCCTTATTGGGAAGGCGCCTCGCGCCAGGTCGGCTGACGCTCAGGCGCTAGGGTGCATCGGCAAAGACCGGATAGTCGGTGTAGCCCCGGGCATCGCCAACATAGGCATAGTCCATATCGGCCGCCGCCATTGGATGCCCGGCGCGCATGCGCGCGGCAAGATCAGGATTGGCGATATAGGGCCGCCCGAACGAGACCGCATCAGCCTTGCCCACCGCGATGCAAGCATCGGCTGCGGGCCCGTCGAAGCTGCCGTTCTGGATCACGACACCCCGGAAGATTGCCCGGATCCGCGCGACCACCGGATTTTCGGGACGCTCCATGAAGCCCGAGGCGATCGGTTCGATCAGGTGGATGTACGCGATGCAATACGTCTGCGCCAAGGCCGCGACCGCATCAGCCAGTGCATCGGGATTCTCGTCGCCCATGCCCTTGCGCGCGCTGGTCGGGCTGATGCGGATGCCGACCCGGTCTGGACCCGCGGCTGCCGTGACGGCTTCCAGAACTTCACGCAGCAGGCGCGTGCGGCCGGCCAGATCACCGCCATACGCATCGGTGCGATGGTTGGCGTTGGATTGCAGGAACTGGTCGATGAGATAGCCATTGGCGGCATGGATCTCCACGCCGTCGAAGCCGGCCTGCAGCGCATTGGCGGCACCCTTGCCATAGGCCTCAACGGCGTGGGCGATATCTGCATGGGTCATTTCGCGCGGGACGACATAGGCCTTCATCGGCAGAAAACCGCCCTGATAGTCTGGTGGTGGCGGCGCGAAGGTTTGCCCCTCCCCCGCGATCTCCGAAGGGCCCAGAGGCTGCGTGCCGCCGATGTAGTCGGGCAGCACGAGCCTGCCCATATGCCAAAGCTGAGCAAAGATTCGCCCGCCCGCGGCGTGAACCGCGCCAGTCACCTGCGCCCAGCCTTCAACCATTTCTGACGTCCAAAGGCCGGGCACCCGGTACCAGCCCATCCCCAGCGGATCGATAGCAGTCGCTTCGGAGACGATCAGCCCGCAGTCTGCGCGCTGCGCATAGTACTGCGCCATCAGTGCAGTCGGCACATTGCCGGGTGTGGCGCGCGCACGGGTGAGCGGGGCCATGATCACCCGGTTGGGCAAAGTCAGCCGGCCAAGCTGGAGCGGCTGGAACAACGCATCAAGGCTCATCGGATCAGTCCGCCGTCAATCATGCATCTCTCCATGCGATCTCGCCTTGATCGAGCAACTTGCGGGTCCCGACGTAGGCCGCGAAGCGTGCGGCTGCGCCCGCTCCCCGCCAGATCTGAAATTCCAGCTCGCCACTGGCCGCATCGAAAATCCGCCGTTCGAGCACCGGCACCGCGCCTTTGCCCTCACCCCGGTCGGTCAGCGAGATGACTTGCGCTTCGCCGCAAGCACAGGCCTCGAATGGTAGAGGTGCGAGGAACTCGGCAGGTTGCGCCGCATGCACCAGCTTGCCGAAATCGACACCATGCGCGGGGTCACGGATCCACATGCCGGGCGTGCACAGCATTACCGCAAAGGTCGGCAAGACCGACAAGGCCTGCTCGTCCAGAAACGCCAGGTCAGCGGTATCGATGGGATCGCCGCCCAGCCCTACGCCCAGCGCATGGAGAATCGCATCGCGCGGGGAATAGGCCTGCGCCGGCTGCCCGAAATCATAGGCAAGAATGGCGGCGGGATCGATCACACGGGGTCCCAGCTGAACACATCGGCCGAGCGGTGCAGCGCATAGAAATCATTGGCGAACTGAGGGAAGACCCGCTCGGCGATCGCCTCGGGTGTCCAGCCTTCCGCGGTGTGCGCGGCGCGCATCGGGCGCGGCTGCGAGAACAGGAAGATCTCGTTGTTGCGCACGCCGAAGATCTGCCCCGTGACCTTGGCTGCCGCATCGCTGCACAGCGCGACGCAAAGCGGGCCGATCTTGTTCGCATCGAGCTTCTTGAGGCCTTCCACGCGCTTTTGCTGTTCGGGCGTGTCGGTCGGAATGGAGTCGATCATCCGCGTCCACGCGAACGGCGCAACCGCGTTCGAGCGCACGCCAAAACGCTGCATGTCGAGCGCGATCGACTTCGAAAGCCCGACGATCCCGAGCTTGGCCGCCGAATAATTCGCCTGCCCGAAGTTGCCGATAAGCCCGCTGGTCGAGGTCATATGAACATAAGCCCCGCTGCCCTGCTCCTTGAAGAACGGCGCGGCGGCGCGGCTGGTGTGGAAGCTGCCCATGAGGTGCACGTCGATGACGGCGCGGAAATCTTCCGGGCTCATCTTGTGGAAGTAGACATCGCGCAAGTTGCCCGCGTTGTTGACCACGCCGTCGATCCGCCCGAACGTATCGACCGCAGCCTTGACCATCCGGCAAGCGCCGTCCCATTCCGCCACGCTGTCGTGGTTTGCGAAGGCCTTGCCGCCAGCGCTACGGATTTCCTCGGCCACCTGCTCAGCAGGGGAGCCCTCGTCCTGCCCCTCCCCGCTCAGCGCGACGCCGAGATCGTTGACGACAACCGAAGCGCCTGCCTCGGCCAGCGCGAGCGCGATCCCGCGGCCCACACCCCGGCCCGCACCGGTGACGAGCACCGCCTTGCCTTGCATCATTCCCATGGGACGTTCCTCAATAGCTCTTGGGAAGGCCGAGCACTTTCTCGGCAATGAAGCTCATGATCAGCTGTTCGGTGATCGGGGCGAGACGGGTCAGCGCCGACTCGCGGTAGAGCCGCTCGACATGGTATTCCTTGGCGTACCCAAACCCGCCGTGCGTCGCGACGGCCTGCCAGGCCGCATCGTGGCAGGCGCGCGCAGCAAGGAACTTGGCGGCATTGGCCTCGGCCCCACAAGGCAGGCCACTGTCGTAAAGCCGCGCGGCCTTCTCGACCATAAGCCACGCGCTTTCGAGGTACATCCACTTTTCCGCGAGCGGGTGCTGGATGCCCTGGTTCATGCCGATGGGCCGGTCGAACACCACGCGGTCCTTGGCATACTGAGTGGCCCGCGCCAGCGCATCGCGGCCGATGCCGATCGCTTCCGCCCCGATCAGGATACGCTCGGGATTGAGGCTGTGAAGGATATAGCCAAAGCCCTTCCCTTCCTCGCCGATGCGGTCTTCTTCGGGAATGAACAGCCCGTCGATGAAGATCGCGTTCGAATCAACCGCCTTGCGGCCCATCTTGTTGATCAGGCGCACATCGATCTTCGAGCGGTCGAGATCGGTGTAGAAGATCGTAATGCCGTCGGTCGGCCGCGCGCAATCCTCGAACTTGGTCGTCCGGGTGAGCAGCATGATCTTGTTCGCGACCTGCGCGGTCGAGGTCCAGACCTTCTGCCCATGGACGACATAGCCACCCGGCACCTTCTCCGCGAAGGTCTTGATGCGGGTGGTGTTGAGCCCGGCGTCTGGCTCTGTAAACCCGAAGCAGCATTGGTCCTCGCCCGAGACAAGGCGCGGAACCCAGCGCGCCTTCTGCTCGGGCGTGCCCTTTACCACGATGGGATGCGGGCCGAACAAGTTGATGTGAATGGTCGAAGCCGCTGCGAACCCGCCGCCGCAAGCTGCAACCTCGCTCATCATCGTCATCGCCTCGGTCACGCCAAGGCCGGAGCCGCCGAACTCCTCGGGCATGGTAATGCCGAGCCAGCCGCCATCGGCCATGGCGCGGTGAAATTCCCTTGGGAACCGGCCGTCATCATCGCGCGCGAGCCAGTATTCGTCATCGAACGGCGAGCAGGCAGCGCGGACACCTTCGCGGATGGCCTGAAGGTCTTCCTCGGTGGGAAGCGGGCGGGTTTGGGTCATTCGGATTCTCCGACAGCGGCGAGCGTCTTCAACGCGGCCTTGAGGTGCGGGATGTCAAACATCTTGCCGTCGATCCCGAGCGTGCCGGCATCCGGATTGGCGGCGAAGGCATCCACGATCCGGCGGGCATGCGCGACTTCCTCCTCCGAGGGGGTGAAGCAGCGGTTGATCGTCTCGACCTGATCGGGATGAATCGCGATGCGGCCAAGGAAACCGTCGCGGCGCGCGCGGCGGCAATCGGCCTCGAGCCCTTCAGCGTCGCGGAAATCGGCATAGAGCGTATCGACCGGCACCACACCGGCGGAGGCCGCCGCGAAGAGGCAAAGCGAGCGGGCGAAGCGGTAGGGTTCGGTCCACTGGCCGTCCGCTTCCTTGTTGGCAGTGGCGCCTATAGCGGCGGCAAGGTCTTCCGCGCCCCATGTGAGGCCGACCAGACGCGGATGCGGCGGGGTATAGCTGCCCAGAGCGAACATCGCCTGCGGGGTTTCGGTGGCGACGACCATCATCTTCACGCTGCCCGCTGCCATGCCGGCAGCAGCTTCAAGCGGATCGATCATCCCGGCAATCGTGGCCACGTCCTGCGCGCCGTTGGCCTTGGGCACGAGAATGCCCGCGAGGCCCGGACGCACCACGGCGGCCAGATCGTTCGCGGTCAGGCCGGTATCCAGCGGATTGACCCGCACGAACAGACTCGCCTCGACCGCATCCGCCTCACCCAACCAGCCCGCCACCATGGCGCGCGCGGCAACCTTCATCGAAGGCGCGACGGCATCTTCCAGATCTAGGATCAGCACATCCGCGCCCGCAGAGCGGCCCTTGGCGAACTTTCTCTCGCTGTCACCCGGCACGAACAGAAGCGAGCGCAGCCTCATGTCGGCTTCTTCATCATAAGCGCGTTGCGCACGGTGCGGCACACGACTTCGTCGCGCTGGTTGAGGCCAACGTGCTCGAACGTAACGATGCCCTGCGTGGGCCGCGACTTGCTTTCGCGCAGTTCCAGCACTTTCGTTTCGGCGCGCAGCGTATCGCCCGAGAAGACCGGCTTGGGGAAGGTCGTGTCGGTCATGCCGAGATTGCCCACCGTGGTGCCCATCGTGGTGTCCTGCACGCTGAGGCCGATCACCAGCCCCAGCGTGAAGATCGAGTTCATCAGCGGCTGGCCGAACTCGGTGCCCTCACAATAGGCGTGATCGATATGGATCTGCGCCGGGTTGTAGGTGAGCGAGGAGAACAGGCTGTTCTCGTAGTCCAGCACGGTCTTGCGCACTTCGTGGCGGAACACCTGCCCCACCGTGAATTCATCGAACCAAAGGCCTGCCATCTTCCCAATCCCTCTCAGTTCAGTCGGCCAAGGATCGCGATAGCGGCCACGCTGTTGAACGGCGATCCGCCCAGATTGTGCGTCAGCCCGAAATCGACCTTGCTCCGCTGGCGATCGCCCGCCCGGCCTTGCAGCTGGGTGTAGACCTCATAGGCCATACGCAGCCCCGAGGCGCCGACCGGATGGCCGAAGCATTTGAGCCCGCCATCAAGCTGGCAGGGGACCGCCCCGCCCGCATCATAGCGTCCGTCGAGAATGTCGACCGGCGCGCGGCCTTCGTCCGAAAGACCCAGATCCTCCATGATCACCAGCTCGGTGATCGAGAAGCAGTCGTGGACCTCGGTCATGTCGAGTTCGGCGCGCGGATCGCGGATACCGGCTTCGGCATAGGCGCGCGCGGCGGCGGCGCGGGTGTTGGGCACCGACGCGCCGTCCCACGCGCCGAACTGCATCTCCCAGCCATTGCTGGCCGAAAGCTGGATTGCCTTGATCGTGACCGGATCAGCCTTGCCTAGCGCACGGGCAATTTCCGGCGTGGTGACGATGGCCGCCGCCGCACCGTCTGAAACGCCGCAGCAGTCGAACAGGCCCAGCGGATCGGCGATCATCGGGGCGCCGAGGATCTTCTCCATATCGACCGCGCCGCGCAGATGCGCCTTGGGCGAGAGCGCGCCGTTCTGGTGGCTCTTCCACGAGACGTGCGCCATCGCGCGCTTCAGATCGCCCGCCGCAATGCCATGGCGCGCAGCATATGCGCCCGCAAGCTGCGCGAATGTGCCCGGTGCCGAACCATAGGGCATCCACAAGTCGTTCTGCATGCCCTTGGTGCGCAGCGGCAAACCGCCGTAGCCCGTGTCTTTGAGTTTCTCGACACCGATGGCGAGCGCAATGTCGACCGCGCCAGACGCGACCGCATAAGCCGCGCCGCGCAGGGCTTCGGTCCCCGTGGCACACATGTTCTCCACGCGCGTGACTGGCACCTTGTCGAGCCGCAAGGCATGGGCGGCAGGCAACGCGCTGTTGCCGACGTTGATGTCATCGAGCGCATTGCCGACCCACGCTGCTTCAATGCGGGCGCGCTCGATTCCGGCATCTGCGAGCGCTTCGGCAAAGGCTTCGACCATCAGGCCATCCGCGCCCACATCCCAACGCTCGCCGAAGCGCGTGCAGCCCATGCCGACAATGGCGACCTTGTCGCGAATTCCGGTGGCCATCAGGCGTCTCCAAGCATGGGCCGCGCCAGCGGGGCGGCTTTCCAGAAGTAGGTGCGAAAGCCGAGGCGGCGGTTCTGGGACTTGATCCGCAGCCGCATCCGCACCCGGTCACCGACGCGGAAACCTTCCGCGGGGCGGTTGACCATTTCCATCAGCACGCGGGCGCCATTGTCGAACTGGACGAGTCCGAAGTCGAACGGCGGATCGGGGCTGAAATTGAGCCGGTCGGCGGTGACAGAAACGATCGTGGCTTCGAGATCGGCCAGCCGCACGTCCTCCAAGGTCTCGACCTCGGCGAGCGCCGGATTGACCGGGAACGCGCTCTTGGGGAACTGCACATTGCCGGTGCTGTCGCGCCCGCCGATGAAGCCGATCATGTCGCGCCCCACGCGCTCGAGCACGGTGGCCTGCGCCTTCTGCTCGAATTCGGCGCGCATGCCCCAATCGAGCTCGACCGATCCGGTGAGGCTGAGGAAACGCGAGTAGCTTGCGAGTACCTGGCCCTCGCGCAGGGCCGCCTCCATGGCACTAGCTCCCGGCACCGGGCCGGTCACTTCAAAGACCACGGCATCGGCGCCACTGCCGAAGCCCAGCAGCAACACGAAATCGCCAGCCTTGGCCGAATTGAACGCTAGACCCAGCCCAAACAGGGCATGCGCGGCGCCAAGATCGCCGGCCAAATCAGAAACCGCTTCACAATGATTGGGAGCCTTGCAGCCGAGCGCTTTGGCCGCCGCGCGCCAGGTTGCCCCGACCGGCTCATTCACCGCGGCATGGGCCAACTGTGCAGGCGCAATGCCCGCCGCCGCGCAGGCCGCGCGGATCACCGGGACCAGCACCTCCGCCACCGCAACATCGCGCACGAAGCGCTCTTCATAGGGGTAGGAAAAGGGATGGTCGCGCGAGGCGTAGCGATCGACGAGATCATGCGACAGGCTGGCATGGCCGGCCAGGCGCGCGGGGGCGCCGGGACCGGTACGCACGGCGGCCGCGCCATCACCGAACCCAAGCTGCGCTGCGCTGCCCGGCTGGGTCGGGCGCAACTCCCCTGCCGTGACGATCTCGTCGCGCGCGGCGAGAATAGCATCGAGCAGCGCCGACGTCGCCGCCCGCCGCGAATTGGCGACATCGCTCGTGCGCACCGTGCGCGGTAGCGCGAGTGCATCGAGCGCAATGACGCTCTGCGCACGATCGGTAAAGTAGGCCGATGTCGAGGCAAACCGGAGAGCTTCGGGCGCGCTCTCGCCGCAAAGCGGGCGCGCCGCTTCGACCGCCATGGTGAGAGCATCCTCATCCCAATCGGCGACAGCGCGAGTACCCGAGCGCGGCATCGGCAGGCCGGACCACGCCAGCTCGCGTGCGGCCGCTTTGCGGTCGAGTCGTAACTCAGGAAGATAGCCGCCAATAGCCGTTATTCCTGACGTCATGCACCCTCCGACAACGCGTTTACTATCATCCGGATTATCATGCGAACGGCAGGAAATCCTAGAGACGAGCTTGACAGCATCGAATCATCTAGTAAACATGTTCACGTTATCTGGCAAGCGCCAAGGGAGCTTGAATTCTGAAGGCCGATCCGCCTCTCGCCATGCAGTGCAGTCTGAAGCTTTCCAATCCCTTCGCCAAGTCCTCGCCCTGCCCGAAAGGCACCCTGTTTCAATGATCGAACGTTCCCTTTTTCAGCCCGAGCACGAGATGTGGCGCCAGACGGTGCGCCACTTCGTCGAGAAGGAGATCGCGCCCTACCACGAGCAGTGGGAGAAAGACGGCATCGTGCCGCGCGAGCTGTGGCTCAAGGCTGGTGAGGCGGGCCTGCTTTGCTGCACGGTGCCCGAGGAATACGGCGGTCTTGGCCTCGACTACCTGTTCGATGTGGTGGTGTTCGAGGAACTGTGGCGCGTAGGTGCCAGCGGTCCGGGTTTCCTGATCCACACCGATCTCGTGGCCACCTATATCCTGACCTTCGGCAGTGACGAGCAAAAGCGCCACTGGCTTCCCAAGATGGTGCGCGGCGAAGCCATCGGCTCGCTCGGCATGACCGAGCCCCATGCAGGCAGCGACCTCAAGGCGATCCGCACCAAGGCCGAGCGTGACGGCAACCACTTTGTCATCAACGGCCAGAAGGTGTTCATATCGAACGGCCAGATGTGCGACGTTCTGGTGCTTGCCACCAAGACCGACACAATGGCCGGGGCCAAGGGTGTCACGCTGTTCCTCGTCGATGCGTCGCTCCCGGGCTTCAACCGGGGCAAGAACCTCGACAAGCTGGGGATGAAGGCACAGGACACCTCCGAGCTGTTCTTCGACAACCTGCGGGTCGATGCCGATGCCATGCTGGGCGAGGAAGGCCAGGGCTTCTCGCTGATGATGACCAAGCTGGCGCAGGAGCGGCTGGCGCAGGCGATCCGTTCGGCCACCGTGGTCGAGACCGTGATCGACTATACGGTCGAGTACACCAGCGAGCGCAAGGCGTTCGACCAGACCATCGCCGATTTCCAGAACACCCAGTTCGTGCTCGCCGATCTCAAGGCCCGCAGCGTGATGGCACGCGTGTTTACCGACAAGTGCATCGAACTGTTCATGCGCGGAGAGCTCGATCCCGTCGATGCCGCCATGGCGAAGATGGTCACGTCAGAGCTGCACTGCGAAACGGTCGACAAGTGCCTGCAATTGTTCGGTGGCTGGGGCTACATGTGGGAATATCCCATCGCCCGGGCCTACGCCGACGCGCGGATCGTGAAGATCGCGGGCGGCTCGATCGAGGTGATGAAGACGATCATCTCGCGCGACATGTTCAAGGGCAAGTTGGCGCGCAGGAAGTGAACTGGCTTACTCAGCCTCTTGCGCCCGGCGCGGTGACGGCTAGTCCGGGGGAGTCCTCTCCCGGAGCTTACACAATGATTCAAAAGAACCTCGATTCCAGCCTGCGTTTTGGCTTCCTTATTCACGATGTGTCGCGCCTGCGCCGCATTGTCGTCGACCGCGCGCTGAAGCCGCTCGGCCTGACGCGTTCGCAGTGGTGGGTGCTGGCTTTCCTCTCGCGCCGCGACGGGATGACCCAGACGGCTCTCGCTGCCGACCTCGACCTGACCAAGGTGGCCATCGGCGGTCTCGTCGACCGCATGGAATCCGCTGGGTTCGTCGAGCGCCGCGCCGATGAACGCGATGCGCGGGCGCGCCGCGTCTACCTGACACGCTCCGGCCAGAAGCTGGTCACGACCATCCGCGAGAGCGTCGATGCGGTCGAGGCCGACATTCTGGCCACCGTGAGCGAGGACGAACTCGACGCGGCTGCGATCGTGCTCGTCAAGATCAAGAACCGCCTGCTCGAACTGGCTGGCGGCGAAGCAGAAGGCGGTCAGGACTTGGATCTCTGACTGCTACATCCGGATGGAGGACACTGTGAAGGGTTTGGACGGTAAGGTCGCCATCGTCACCGGCGGCGGACAGGGCATTGGCCGGGCACTGACGCTGCGGCTGGCGGCGGAAGGCTGCAAGGTCGCGATCTTCGACCTCAGCGTTGCGGCGGGTGAGGAAACCGCAAAGCTAGCCGGCGAGGGCGCCACTGTCCGCACCTGGCAGCTCGATGTGAGCGATCTGCCCGCCGTTCAAGCTGCCGTCGAGGCGGTCGAGGCCGAGCTGGGCCCGATCTGGGCGCTGGTCAACAATGCCGGCTGGGACCGCCCTGCCCCGTTCCTCAAGACCACGCCCGAATTCTGGGACAAGGTCATCGCGATCAACCTCACCGGAAATCTCAACACGCATTTCGCGGTGGCGGGCAAGATGGTCGAGCATGGCGGCGGGCGCATCATCAACATCGCCTCCGATGCCGCGAAGGTCGGCACGGCGATGGAAGCGGTCTATTCGGCGTGCAAGGGCGGGTTGATCAGCTTCACCAAGTCGATCGCGCGCGAACTCGCCCGCAAGAACGTGCTGTGCAACGCCGTCTGCCCGGGGCCGACCAACACCCCGATGATGGCCGAAGTCGCCGGCACCGGTCCCGAGGCGGAGAAGTGGAAGGCCGCGCTCGAACGCGGGATCCCGCTCGGCCGCATGGGCGAGCCGGAGGACTACGCCGGGATCGTCGCGCTGCTGGCTTCGGACGACGGCGCCTACATCACCGGGCAGGCCATATCGGTCTCCGGCGGCATGAACATGGTTTGAGGCGGCACGGCTGCACCATCCCCTCCCCGAAAGGACAGGCACATGGAATTCGAAGACATTCTCTATGAAGTGCGCGGCCGGGCCGCGTGGGTCACGATCAACCGCCCCAAGCTCTACAACGCCTTCCGCGCCAAGACGATCGAGGAACTGATTGCCGCATTCAAGCTGGCGGCGGATGACCGGAACGTCTCCTCGGTCGTGCTGACGGGCGCGGGTGACAAGGCCTTCTGCACCGGCGGCGACCAGAGCGCGAAAGACGGCCAGTATGACGGCCGCGGCATCGTCGGGCTGCCGATCGACGAATTCCAGTCGATCATCCGCGATATCCCCAAGCCCGTGATCGCGCGCGTCAACGGCTTCGCCATCGGCGGCGGTAATGTGTTTGCGACGCTGTGCGACCTCACAATTGCGGCGGACACGGCCAAGTTCGGCCAGGTCGGCCCCAAGGTCGGCTCGGTCGATGCCGGTTGGGGCACCGCGTTCCTTGCCCGCCATGTGGGTGACAAGAAGGCGCGCGAGATGTGGTTCCTCAACCTGCAGTATACCGCGCAGGAAGCGATGGAGATGGGGCTCGTCAACAAGGTCGTGCCCGCAGCCGAGCTCGACGCGGCGGTCGACGAATGGACCGAAATGCTCGGCCAGCGTTCTCCCACCGCGCTGGCGCTTGCCAAGCGCAGCTTCAATGCGGACAGCGACAATATTCGCGGCATCTCGATGATGGCGCTCAATTCGGTGAAGCTGTTCTACGACACCGAGGAATCGAAGGAAGGCATGCGCGCGTTCCAGGAGAAGCGCGCGCCGGAATTCCACAAATACGTCAAGTAAGCGGGATTCGGGGCGCAGACCATGACCACGCGCCAGCTGCGCCCCGGAGACCTGCCCGGCGTTCTGCCGTCGGGCGGGCTGACGCTCGTCTCGTCGAGCCCGGCGGAATCCGATCTGCTCATTGGTGAGGTCGATGAAGCGGGCAGCGCTCTGGGCGACATGGCGTTCTCAGGCGTGTTCGTTCCCGGCCTCAACAAGGCCGTCTGGCGCGCCGGGCCTGACTCCAGCGTCCTGACCTTTTTCCAGACGCCGGAGTTGCGCCGCGAGGGCACGCGCAGCCGGTTCCTGCCGCTGTGCTATCAGGATATCCTTGCGCTCTATCGCCAGCAGAAGCCTGCCGCCGCTCTGTTCATGTGCAGCCCGCCCGATGCCGAGGGCAACTGCAGCTTTGGCGCCGAGACCGGATTCATAGCAGCCTTGTGGCGCGATATCCCGGTGCGGATCGCGCATATCAACCCGCTGATGCCGCGCACGCCGGGCGATCCGGGCATTCCCTTCGCGGAGCTCACCGGCTGGTTCGACGGGGATCAGCCGCTGCGCACGATGACAAGCGGCGAGGATGCGACAAGCCTTGCCATTGCCGGCCATATCGCACCGCTGATTCCGGACGGAGCGACATTGCAGACGGGTCTGGGCAAGGTCCCGGATGCAGTGCTGCGTGCGCTCAAGCATCATCGCGAACTGCGGCTCCACACTGGTCTTATCGGCGACGGGGCGCTCGAACTCGTGCGCTCGGGCGCGATGGCCGAGGGGCCGTCCGCGCTGGTCGGCGTGGCGATCGGCAGTCCGGCGCTCTACGCCGGGCTGGACGATCCGCATTTCCAGTTCCGCCCGGTCACGATCACCCACGATCCGGCCACACTCGCCGCGATCCCCCGCTTCGTGACGATCAATTCGGCGATGGAAGTCGATCTCTATGGCCAGGTCCATGCCGAAGCCTCCTCGCGCGGGTTCATGTCCGGACCCGGCGGCGGCGGTGACTATGCCCGTGGCGCAAGGGCTGCGGGCGGGCTCCGGATCATCGCGTTGCCGTCCGAGGCGGGCGGCACGGGGCGCATCGTACCGGCGGGCGGCGGACACGGGCCGGTCTCGCTCTCGCGCTTCGATGTCGATGTGATCGTCACCGAACACGGCGCCGCCGATCTGCGCAACCTGGGGCACGAGGCGCGCGCGCAGGCGCTGATCGGCATCGCCGCTCCGCACACCCGCGAAACACTGGCCCGGCATTGGCGCGATGCCATGCGGGGTCTGCAGGAGGCATAACGTGGCACAGCACAAGGTCATCATCAGCTGCGCGGTTACCGGTTCGATCCACACTCCGTCGATGTCGCCGCATCTTCCCGTCACGGCGCAGGAAGTCGCCGACGCCGCGCTGGGCGCTGCCGAAGCAGGCGCGGCCATCGTCCACCTCCACGCGCGCGATCCCGAGGATGGCCACCCGGTCCATACACCCGAGGACTTCGAGCCGTTCCTGCGCGTGATCAAGCAGAGCAGCAATGTGGTGGTGAACCTCACCACAGGTGCCTCGCCCTACATGCCGGTCGAATACCGGGTGAAGCCTGCCGAAGTGTGGAAGCCCGAAGTCGCCAGCCTCAACATGGGATCGATGAACTTCGGCCTGTTTCCGATGCTCAAGCGCTTCAAGGAATTCAAGCATGCGTGGGAGCCGGAGATGCTGGAGGGCAGCCACGACCTCGTGTTCCGCAACAGCTTCAAGGACATCCGCTATGCGCTGGACACCCTGAACGCGACCGGCACGCGCTACGAGTTCGAGTGCTACGACACCAGCCACCTCTACAACCTGCACTACTTCTGGAGCGAGGGGCTGGTGCAGGCCCCGCTGTTCATCCAGACCTGCTTCGGCCTGCTCGGCGGGATCGGCGCGCATCCGGACGATGTGATGCACATGAAGCGCACCGCCGACCGGCTGTTCGGCGACAATTACCGCTGGTCGGTGCTGGCGGCAGGCGCGAACCAGATGAAAGTCGCCGCGATGGCCGCGAGCATGGGCGGCCACGTCCGCGTCGGGCTGGAAGACAGCCTGTGGATCGGGCGCGGGCAACTGGCGCAGAGCAATGCCGAGCAGGTCACCCGCGTTCGCCAGATCATCGAAGGGTTGGGGCTTGAAGTCGCCACGCCCGACGATGCCCGCGCGATCCTGTCGTTGAAGGGTGCCGATGCCGTTGGCTTCTGATGCCTTTCTGCCGCTTGCGGATCTGTTCGATCGGGTGCCACCCGAGCGAGAGGCACTGGTCCATGGGAGCGAACGCTGGACATTTGGCGAACTCGACACACGCAGCGCGCAGCTGGCGGCCTGGCTTTTGGGCAAAGGCGTGGAGGCGCACGATCTGGTGGCCTTCCAATTGCCTAATGGTCCCGAATTCCTTGCACTGACCTTCGCGATCTACCGCTGCGGGGCGACCCCGGCACCGCTCTCCTATCGCCTTCCGCCTGCAGAGCGCGATGCCATTCTCGGCGTGATGCAGCCGCGCTGCGCCATCGATGCCGAGATGCTGCCCGCGCCCTCGACCGCCGCGACATCCATGCCATCGCGTCCGGTCGCAGCCTCGTGGAAGGCCTGTACCAGCGGCGGCAGCACCGGTACGCCCAAGGTCATTGTCGACGGCCGTCCGGCAGGCTTCCCCGCTGGCACCGCTTTCATCGGCATTCCTGCCAATAGCAGGGTGAGCGTGCCCGGCCCGCTTTATCACAACGCCCCCTTCAGCGCGGCGGTCTTCGCGCTGTGGAACGGCTCAACGGTCCACACAGCTGACCGCTTCGATGCTGCGACTGTCCTTGACGAGATCGCGCGCGAGGGGATCGGCTGGGCCCTGATGGTGCCGACGATGATGCACCGGATCATGGCCCTGCCCGAAGCGGAGCGCCCCGCAGCCCGCTTCGCCGCGTGGAAGCAGGTCGTCCACACCGCCGCCCCCATGGCCCGCTGGCTCAAGCAGGCGTGGATCGACTGGCTGGGCCCGGACCACATCTGGGAAGTCTATGGCGCCACCGAAGGCCTCGTCCGCTGCTGGATCGGCGGGATCGAGTGGCTGGAACGCCCCGGCTCGGTTGGCCGCCCTATCGGCAACGGGCGCATCCGCATCCTGCGCCCCGATGGCAACGAGGCTGCGCCCGGCGAGCACGGCGAAGTCTTTGCCATGCCGCCGGGCGGCCCCGGATCGACCTACCGCTATATCGGGGCTGAGCGCCGCGCGACGGCTGATGGCTGGGAAAGCGTCGGCGATGTGGGCTGGCTCGATGCGGACGGTTACCTTTTCCTCGCCGATCGCAAGGACGACTTGATCATCAGCGGCGGCGTGAACATCTGGCCCGCCGAAGTCGAAGCCGCCGTGCTACGCCACCCTGATGTGCGCAGCTGCGCGGTGTTCGGCAAGCCCGACGCCGATCTGGGCGCGATTGTCCATGCAGTGATCGAGAGCGACGCGGCGCTGGACACCGCCGGACTCTCAGCCTTCCTTACCGACCATCTCGCCCGCGCCAAACACCCGCGCTCGGTCGACGTCACCAGCCAGACCGTGCGCGACGATGCAGGCAAGTTTCGCAAGCCGCGCTTTGCGACCCCGGAGATACCTGCATGACAAGGCCGAACCTCACCCAGTTCCGTATCGAGCCTCACGATAACGGCCTCGTGCACCTCGTGTTCGATTGTCCCGACCGGTCCATGAACGTATTCTCGAACAAGGCGATCCACGAGCTCGGCGAGTTTGCCGAGTGGCTCCACCGTGCCGACGTGAAGGGCGTGCTCATCCGCTCGGGCAAGGCGAGCGGGTTCTGCGCCGGCGCCGACCTTACCGAGCTTGGCGTCGCCTACGACATGATCGTGGCCGCTCCCAAGGCGGATCGCTTCGACATCGCCTTCAGCCACTTCTTCCCCCTCAGCCATGCGATCCGGAGGTTGGAGACAGCTGGCAAACCCGTTGCCGCCGCCATCGCGGGCGTGGCGCTGGGCGGTGGGTGCGAACTCGCTCTTGGCGCGCACTACCGCGTCGTCAGCAGCAATCGCCGCGCCATGCTGGGCCTTCCCGAATGCGCAGTCGGGCTGCTTCCGGGCGCTGGCGGCACCCAGCGCATGCCGCGTCTGGTTGGCATCGAGGCAGGCCTCGACGTGCTACTGCTGGGCCGCACCTTCGCCGGAGACGAGGCGGTTGCAGCCGGACTTGTCCATGCCGTGGTCAACGAAGGCGAGGAAGTTCAGGCCGCAGAAGCGTGGCTGCTGTCGAACCAAGCGCATGCACTGCAGCCCTGGGACCGCGCCGGTGCAGAGCCGCTCCCCCATGCCGCCTATGTGGCTGCCCTTGCGACGCACCGCTCCCGCGAGCTGGCGCGCATGCTCGGCCACGAACCGGCCCCGCTGGCGATCCTCGATTGTGTGGAATTCGGCCTGATGCAGCCGATGGACGGCGCCATCCGCGCCGAAATGTCGGTCTTCGCCCGCCTGATCCAGCGCCCCGAACCCCGCAACATGATCCGCACGATGTTTCTGGGCAAGCAGGCCTACGACAAGGCCGCACGCGATGGCGGGCTTGATCCGGCTGTGACGGCTGCGGCGACGGCTATTGCGGAGGCCATCGAGGCTATCCGGCAAAAGGTGCCCGAACTCGCACAGGCGGGCCTTGGCGGCTTCGCTGCCGGACATGCGCCCGCGCAAACGCGCCCGGCAGAAGGCTATTGGCTCGAAGCGCAGCTGCAGCTTTTGGCGGAATTGCGCGAGGCTGCGCAAGTTTGCGCAAGCCATTGCGCCAGTCTCGGCGAGACCGAACGGCTACAGCTGGATCATGCCGTGGCACGAAGCGGCGCCATCCCCGCCTATCTCGGCGGCGCGACGGGGCTGATCGCGCTGCTCGCTCAGGGGCAATAGTCCTCGTAGCCTGCGGGCGCTTCGAACGTGTGCGGATCAAGGCCGAAGCAGCTTGCGCCGCGATCGAGCGCAGTCATTGCGGCCAAGTCAGCAGCATCGAATGCTGCAAAACTGGCAGCGAGGTTTTCAGCCAGGTGCGCCGGGCTGCTCGCCTTGACCACGGGGTGGACGCCCGACTGCAGGTGCCAGCGCAGCACGGCCTGCCCCGGCGTGCAGCCGAGCCGCGCTGCCAGTGCGGCGAGGGCCGGATCGGCAAGGCTGCCACCATTGCCGAACGGCGACCACGCCTGCGAGACTATGCCGCGCTCAAAGTTCGCCGCGCGCAGGGCAGCCTGCTGGTGCGAGGGGTTGATCTCGATCTGGTTGGCCGCCGGGACCACGCCGGTCGCATCGATGATCCGGTCGAGATGTTCAGGAAGGAAGTTCGAGACACCGATGGCGCGCACGCGGCCTTCCTCCTTGAGGCGGACAAGCGCCTTCCAAGCCTCGACATAGTGGCCGCGCGTCGGCACCGGCCAATGGATCAGGTAGAGATCGACGGTCTCAAGCCCAAGCCGCCCAGCCGTCCGGTCAAATGCAGCCAGCGCATCGTCGTAGCGGTGGCTGGAGTTCCACAGCTTGGTGGTGACAAACAGCTCCTCGCGCGGGATCGGCGCCGTGCGCAATGCCTCGCCCACCGCGTGCTCGTTGCCGTAGATCGGCGCTGCATCGAAGGCGCGGTAACCCAGCGCGATGGCCTGGTGGAGCGTGGCGATGGTCTGCTGGGCCGGCATCAGCATCGTGCCGAGCGTGAGCGCCGGATAGCCCGGCAGGGCATCGGCAAGGGTCGGCACAGGCAAAGTCATCGGCAGCTCTCCAGTCAGGTGTCGTCGTCCAAGCCCGCCCCCTACCAGGCAGGAGCGGGGAGTTCCTCGGGCCTCAGCTCGAAGCCGAAGGGGCTGGCCCACTGGCGCGCCTGGCCGATCATCGTTCCGCCTGCCTCCAGTACCAGCCGATCAAGCCGCGCAGCAAGGGCGGGATCGCTTGCCGCGGCGCCGAGCGCGGTGACCTCGTCACGCAGACGGCGCGCGGCCTGTTCGATTCCGGCGGTATCGGCAGCAGGATCGGCGCGGACCATCTCGGCGGAACCGACCGCATCGGCGAGCGCAGGCGCGCTTCCGGCGGCAGCGATGGACTCCCGTGCGAGCGCAAGGAGGGCATCAAGTTCCATACGCGCATAGCGGCGCATGTCGGGCAATCGGCCATGGACGAAGCGCAGGGTCAGCAGCGCAAGGTGGAATTGCTCGACCACGTGCTTTTCGGCACCGGCCAGCGAGGGAGCAACGGTTTCCTCCAGCGCGCGCAGGGCAACCTGCAGCTGAACGTCAAGATCGAGGTTCATGCCATGGCTCCCATGAAATAATCGCGCAGTTCCGCGAGCGCGCCCCAGCCGAGGCCAATGAGATAGTTGACCAGCACATCCTGATGCGTGCCGCGCGAGCGTGAAGCGCGGGCGGCGGCGCCGATGGTCAGAACCGCGATGAGATAGCGGTTGAACACGCCGTAGTACATGAGCCGGACCGGATCGACTGGCAGCCCCGAGGCCTTCTCATAGGCGGCATAGAAGTCCGGCGCCGACATCATGCCCGAGGCGAGCAGGGTCGCATCATCCTCGGCATAGTGCGAGAACGAGGGCATGGCTGCGTAGGTGAGGTCCTGATGACGGTCTCCAAGCGAGGCGCCTTCCCAATCGAGCCAGGCGGTGATGCGACCAGCCTCCTCGTCGAACAGGAAATTGCCGCTGCGATAGTCGCCGTGGACGATCGAGACGTGATCGAGCGGCGGGGCATTGGCGATGAGCCAGCGGTAGACGACCTCGAGCACCGGCTCTTCCTCGACGCGGTCTTCCTCCCAGACGCGGCGCAAGGCGTTGACGCGCCAGATTGCGGCCTGGTTCGAGCCGACCTCGGGCCGCGCGAAATGAGCCATGCCGGAAATGCCGTTGACGTCGATCCGGTGGAGGGTGGCCAGCATGCCAATGAAATCGCCGCTTAGCTGCGCGCGCAGTTCGGGCCCGTAGTTCTGACCAAGCCCGGTGACCTTGCCGGCATCGTAGCTCGGCTTGGCGACGCCGGTGACGAAGCCGTAAATCAACGCGGGATAGGGCAGGAACTCCCCTTCGCCATCGACCCACCACGGCTTCGGCGAGGGGATGACGCCCTGCACCGCCTCGAGCACTTCAAACTCACGGTAGCGGCTCGATTCCGTGATCGACGCAGATGGCTCCATCCGCAGGACCAGCGTGTCGGTGCGCGGCTCTTTCCCGTCCGGCCCGCGCCACTTGAGGTCGAAAAGGACCTGCAGCTTGGACGCACCGCCGCCGAGCCAGCGGGCATCGGCAACCTCGACCGGATAACCGACCCGCGTGGTGATCAGCGCACCGATCCCTTCGACCAGCCGCTCAAGCGTGGCGGGCACGTAACCAGGCCCGTGGCGGCGGTGCATCTTGCGGGTGAGCACCGCGTCGATCTCAGGCTCGACCGGATAGCGCGCGCGGATCGCGGTGATGGTTGCCTCGTCCGGCAGGCGGCGCTGCGCCTCGCCAATGATCGCATAGTTGCCTGTCATGGTCTCAGCCCTCTCCTACCGGTGTGCCGCCATAAAGCGCCTCGGCCCGGTGCCGCGATACAGCGCCTTGCCCGACGAAATCGGCGATATGTCCGTATCCGACGCGGCCATCGGATTCCCAGCGCATCAGCACCTGATAGGCGCAGCTCGACGGGTTGAAATTGTACCACGGCCCCGCGGCGACAGTGGTACCGCGCGCGCTCCAGCGTGTCCCGCGATCATCCTCGAACCAGACTTCGGCGCTGGTCGCGAGCATATAGCTGCGCCGCGCAGTCATCGCGCCGGCCATCAGCGGCCGCCGCTCGCCGTTCACCAGCACGTAGCCATAGCGGAAGGCGCCGTAGACCATGTCGCGGCCCTCGAAGGCGATATCGAGGATCAGAAAGGCGCGCAGGCCCTCACCCAGATCGACATGGACCCAGGTGCCGCCCTTGTTGCCCCAGTCGTTGCGCGGGCCCCAGCTCTTGTTGACGCCGTCGATGCAATCGACCGAATAGGTCCGGTCACGCAGGCACAGCGAGCCCTGCACGCGGCCCTTGCCTTCGAGATGGCCGTTGTTCCAGCCGCTGTAGCCGGAGAACTTCTCGGCCGCCTGGGGCACTTGCGCGGGATCGCGGGCATCGGTCGGCTCGCAGATCGCGGAATAGGTGAGGTCGAGCGCGCAGTTGCCATCGCGCGCTTCGTAGCGCCAGTGATGCTCGCGCTCGTCGAGCGCCTTGAAGGTGAGGCCGTTCGCCAGCGTGTAGTCCGAATAGTCCTCCGGGCAGCGCAAATGCATCTGCGCGTCGTTGTGGTGCAGCTCCCACGGGTGCAGGCAGATGCCCTGATGGATCTCGATCGAGGCGTGGCAAATGCCGAGGTTTGGCCGCGCCAGCACATAGATGTTGCCGCTGATCGCAAGCTCGGGAACCGAGAAGATCAGGAACGTGGTTTCAGCCCAGGTATCGTCCCCAGGGTCGCGTTCGTGGAACTTGTAGTCGTCGGCAGTGATCATGGGCATTCTCTCCGCCTATTATGATAAACTACTTTACTGTTAAAGCAAGGCGTAATGGATCATCCCTCGATGATCGCAACGGCGCGGGTCCAGCCGGCGGACGCAGCGCGGATCTTCACCGGGAAGCAGCAAATGGTGAAGCCGTTCGCCGGGAGCGCCTCGAGATTGTGCAGTTTTTCAAGGTGGCAATAGCCGATCTCGCGCCCGGCCTTGTGGCCCTGCCAGATAAGACCGGCATCGCCGCTTGCGGCAAAGGCCTCGCGTGTGTGGGCAAAGGGCGCGTCCCAGCTCCAGCCATCGGTGCCGGTCAGGCGGACGCCGCGTTCGAGGAGATAGAGCGTCGCCTCCCGGCTCATGCCGCAACCCGCCGTCACGTAGTCGTCGCCCCCGTAGCGCTTGCCTGCAGCCGTATTGATCACCACGATTTCGAGCGGCGAGAGCCTGTGCCCGATACGCGCGAGTTCGGCCTCCACTTCCTCGGCGGTGACGACATGGCCGTCGGGCAGATGGCGGAAATCGAGCTTCACGCCAGGCTGCATGCACCAGTCCAGCGGCACTTCGTCGATGGTGATGGCGCGCTGCCCGCCGTTCATGGTCGAGGCGAAGTGGTAGGGCGCATCGAGGTGCGTGCCGTTGTGTGTGTTGAGCGCGATGCGCTCGATCGCCCAAGCCTCGCCGTCGGGCAGGTCTTCCTCCTTCAGGCCGGGGAAGAACCCGAGCAGATCGGGCGCCGAAGTGCGGTGGTCGATGTAATCGATGCGCGGCTGGTAGCCGGGCGGATCGGACACGACCTCGTTCTCGAGGAAGACGCTGAGGTCGATGATGGTACGGGCCATAGTCTAGAACTCCACGCGATCACCGCCCTTGAGGCCAAGCATGGTGCGCGCCTCGGCGGGGGTGGCCGGTTCATGCCCCATCTCGCCAAGGATGCGCACGATCTTCTTGACCTGCTGGGCGTTCGAAACGGCAAGCACGCCGCGCTCGATGAACAGGCTGTCTTCAAGGCCGACGCGGACATGCCCGCCAAGCAGCGCTGCCTGCGTGAGGAAGGGCATCTGGTGCCGCCCGGCCGCCAGCACCGACCACTGGAAAGCACCCTTGCCGAACAGGCGGTCCGCCGTGCTCTTCATGTAGACGAGGTTTTCGAGATCGGGGCCAACGCCGCCGAGGATGCCGAAGATCATCTGGATGAAGAACGGCGGCTTTACGAGGCCGCGATCAACGAAATGAGCGAGGTTGTAGAGGTGGCTGAGATCGTAGCACTCGTGCTCGAAGCGCGTGCCGGCATCCGACAAGCTTTCCATGATGTACGCGATGTCGCGGAAGGTGTTGCGGAAGATGAAGTCGTCCGAGCCGAGGACGTAATCACGCTCCCAATCGTGCTTCCACTCACTGATGCGCGCGGCAGCGGGGAAGAACGCGAAGTTCATGCTGCCCATGTTGAGCGAGCACATCTCGGGCTTGAACGCCATCGCGGCGCGAAGGCGTTCAGCGACGGGCATCGTCGCTGAACCGCCGGTGGTGATGTTGATCACCGCATCGCTGCGCTGGCGGATCACCGAGAGAAACTGGCGGTAAACTTCGGGATCGCCCGTCGGCGCGCCGTTCTCCGGATTGCGCGCGTGGAGGTGGAGGATCGCCGCGCCCGCCTCTGCTGCTGCAAGGCTCTGCTCTGCGATTTCCTGCGGGGTGACGGGCAGCGCGTCCGACATCGTAGGCGTGTGCGCCCCGCCGGTGACTGCGCAGGTGATGATGACCTTGGCCATGGCGATCCCCTACCCCTCAGCCACGCGACAGATCGAGCAGGCTGCGGTGCAGCCCGAGCCGGTCGGCTGAAAGCTGCATACGCGCGACGGAACCGTCGGCGTTCAGCGTCGCCATGCCGGCCACCGCAAGCGAGACTTCGCAGCCGGTGCGCGCGCCGTCGATTTCGGAGAAGCCGCCCGCATAGCGGCCATGGCAGACGATATGGAAGGCCGCGCGCTGCCCCGCGGTAAACAGCGCATCGATCTCAATCCGCTCCGGCACGACAAGGCTGGCGAAGGCGGGCCCTTCGGCGCAGATCGTCTCGACCGCAGGATCGGCGAAGAGGCGGGTGGCATCGGCCAGCCAGCGGCGAACGGCAGCCTCGGTCTCGCCGGATGCGGGCAGCGCGGGCTGGTCCCATGGCGCGGAGGCGGGCGGCAGCACGGCATCGCAGGCACCTGCCTTGAGCTGGCGCTTGCGGGCGAAGTAGTCTTCCTCGGCCCAACCCCGGCGCATGCGGCCCTGCTCCACGCGGAACAGGGTGATGCCTCCCCAGGCCGCTGCGACGCCGGGGTTGCGGATGGAGATGCCGTGCTCGGTGAAGCGCATGGCCATCGCATCCTCGCCGATGATCACATCGTGGACCGTGACGCAAAGGCCGGGGAACTGCTCGAGTTGGGCGACAGTGGCTGGAAGGTAGGCATCATCCCGCCCGGAAAGCTCGAAACCACCGATGGACAGGCAATAGTCAGGGTCCATGATCCGGCGCGCGGCTTCGGGTTCATGGGCAGTCAGGAAATCGACCGCGAAGCCGCGCAGCAGTTGGGCAGTGGGCGCAATGGCTTGTTGCATGGGGATCACTCCTGGCCGGACCGGGCGCGGTCGATGCGCCGCAGCTCGCCCTTGTTGAGCTTGCCAGTGGCGTTGCGCGGCAGTGTGGGCACGAAGACGACGGACGTCGGGCACTTGTAGCGGGCGAGCCGCATGCGGGTGTATTGGATGAGTTCGGCCTCGCCGGGCACCACACCGCGCGGGACGACATAGGCGCGCGGGGTCTCCCCCCACTGCGGATGGGCGGTGCCGATCACCGCGACTTCGGCGACGGCGGGATGCGCGGCGAGCACATTCTCGAGCTCGGCGGGGTAGATATTCTCGCCGCCCGAGACGATCATGTCCTTGTAGCGATCGTGGATGGTGAGGAACCCTTCCTCGTCCGCGATCGCCGCATCACCAGTGCAGAGCCAGCCATCGGCGGTGACGGTGGCGGCGGTTTCGGCGGGCTTGTTCCAATAGCCTTGCATGTTCATCGCCGAGCGAATGCGCACTTCGCCGACCTCGCCAGGGGCAACGCGCGCGCCGGTAGCGGGGTCGAACAGCGCGAGTTCCACCCACGGGAATGGCCGGCCGCAGGAGCGCAGGCGGGCGGGGTTCGGGCCATCGGGATCGTGGTATTCCGGCGCGAGCGAGACGATCGTGCCGCTCGTCTCGGTCATGCCATAAGCGTGGCTGAAACCGCAGCCGAAAGCCGCGAGCGCGCGGCGCAGCAGATCCTCGGCAATCGGCGCGGCGCCATAGACCATGAGCTGGAGGCGCGGCGGCGCGAGGCCGGTCTCTTCGACATGCTCGACAAGGCGCTGGATCACGGTGGGGACGAAGAAGGCATGCGTGACACCGTGACGGGCCATCGTGGCCAGCACCGCGCCCGGTTCGGACGGCTGCATCAGCACAGTGAGGCCGCCCTGGGCCATCGCCATCATGCCATAACCCATGCCGCCGATGTGGAAGAGCGGCGAGGCGACGAGATTGACGCTCTGCGCGGTGAAACCCCAGACTTCCGAAGCAATGCGCCCGTTCCAGGCATGGCTGCCATGGGTGATGACGACACCCTTGGGCTTGCCCGTAGTGCCCGAGGTGTAGAGGAGCAGCACCGGGTCGTCCGGCGCGTGGCACGGCGGCAGCGGTGCGGTATCCGCCCCGCATGCGCGGGGGGCGGAGCCGTCTTCCAGCAGCAGCGCGGCGATGTCCCCCGCCTCTTCGAGCAGCCCCGTCAGTTCGGGCGCAACGAAGACCAACTTCGGCGCACCGTCCGCGAGGATATCGGCGACCTCGCCCGCAGCCAGCCGCCAGTTGAGCGGCATCAGGATCGCGGCCAGCTTGGCGCAGGCGAAGAACAGCTCGAAGGTCGCGATGCCGCTCTTGTCGAGCACCGCCACGCGGTCGCCCCGCCCGACTCCCGCCGCCTGCAAGCTATGCGCGAGCCGGTCGCTGCGCGCGTCGAGTTCGGCGAAAGTCAGCAGCACATCGCCCTGCGCGAGGCACGGGGCCTCCGGCGTTTCGGCCGCATGGCGGCGCAGCAGGTCGACGAGAGGCGTGGGCACGGACTCAGTAGCTCTTGGGCAAGTGCAGGCTGTGCTGGGCAACGTAGTTGAGGATCATCTCGCGGCTGACCGGAGCCGTCTTGTGCAGGCGGGCGATGAACCACAAGTCGGCCAGACCATACTCGAACGACAAGCCGTTGCCACCGTGGACCTGGATGGCCTGATCGAGCGCCTTGAGCGAGGTTTCGGCGGCGAGGAACTTGGCCATGTTGGCCGCTTCCGCCGCATCCTCGCCCATGTCGACAAGCTGGGCCGCACGCGCTGCGAGCAGGCGCGCGGACTGCACCCCCACATAGGCTTCAGCGAGCGGGTGGGCAACGCCCTGATGCGCGGCGATAGGCGTCTTCCACACCTTGCGGTCCAGCGCGTAACTCGCCGCCTGCGCGATGGCGAAGCGCGAGATGCCGTTGTTGATCGCGGCGGCGGCGATGCGCTCGGGATTGAGGCCGGCGAAGACCTGCTTGAGACCGGCGCCGGGCTCGCCGATCAATGCATCGGCGGGAAGCTCGACATTGTCGAAGAACACGAAGAACTGGCGCTCGGTGGACTTCACCGCCGCGTCGATCTGCTGCAGCGTGATGCCGGGCGTATCGGTCGGCACGACGAAGAGCGAGAGCTGAGAGCGATCCTCGGTCGAGAGTTCGGCATCACGGGCGACGACGAGCACGGCCTGTGATTCATCAATCGCCGAGGTCCAGTACTTGGTACCGTTGAGCACCCAGCCGTTTGCGTGGCGGCGGGCGGTGGTGGTGACTTTGTGCGTGTTCGAACCGGCATCGGGCTCGGTGATGCCGAAGGCCATGCGCAGCGAACCATCGGCAAGGCCGGGCAGCCACTTGGCCTTGAGTTCATCGGAGCCGTGCGCGGCAATGATCGGCGCGCAGATCGAGGCAATGACGAGCGCGAGCATCGGGCAGCCTTGCGCGGCGCATTCCTCGATCACGATGTAGAGTTCGGAAAGTCCGCCGCCGCTACCGCCCCATTCCTCGGAGATATGCACGCCGAGGAAGCCCGCCTCGCCCAGTTCGCGCCACAATTCGGTCGGCGAGCCGCCTTCCGCGACCACCTTCTGGAAATACTTGCGGCCATACTTGCCGACCAACTTTCCCACGCTCTCGCGCAGTGCGCGGTGATGGTCGGCCGTATCGACCAGCGAGGAGAAGAACAGCGGTTTACCGGACATGGGACATTCCTTGGAGTAATCGGTTCACGTTTTGGGCCAGTCGAAGAAGCCTCGGCCCGACTTGGCGCCGAGCCGGCCTTCCTCGACCATGCGGAACAGGATCTCCGGCGGAGCGAAGCGCTCGCCATGCGCGGCCTGAAGGGTGCGGGCGATATCGAGCCGGACGTCGAGCCCGACGATATCGGAAAGGCGCAGCGGGCCGACCGGGTGGCGGTAGGCAACCACCGCGGCGCGATCGATGTCCTCGGCGCTCGCCACGCCGCTTTCGAGCATGCGCATCGCCTCAAGCGAGGCGATGAGATCGAGGCGGCTGGTGGCAAAGCCGGGAACGTTGCGGACGGTGAGCGATTCCTTGCCGATGCGCGCGGCGAAGGCCCGCGCGCGATCGAGGGTTTCCTCGGATGTCGCTTCACCGCGCACCAGTTCGACCAGCTTGATCGACCAGACCGGGTTGAAGAAATGCATGCCGAGGAAGGCGTGAGGCGCGGGCGTGGCAGCGGCGAGGTCATCGATTGACAGCGCGCTGGTGTTGCTCGCGAGCACGACGGGCTTGCGTGCGGCAGCGCGGGCCAGCACCTCGCGTTTGAGATCAAGGCGTTCGGGCACGGATTCGATCAGGAAATCGAGGCCCTCGGGCAGGTCCTCGATGGTGCCGACGCGCGTGATACGGGCGACAAGCGCCGCGCCGGTTTCTTCATCGAGCTTGCCGCGAGATATGGCGGATTGGACTGCATCGGACACCGTGCGCAAGGCACCGGCAACGCGCGCGTCGTCAGGTTCGACCAGCAGCACTTCATACCCGGCCTGCGCGCCGACATAGGCAATGCCGACGCCCATCGTGCCCGCGCCCAGCACCGCCATCCGTTCGGTCGTGCTCATCGCTCGGCCCTCATCGTCCGCGCCACACCGGCGGGCGCTTCTCGGCAAAGGCGCGCGCGCCTTCGCCTGCATCTTCAGAGCCAATCACGGCCTCGGCCAGCGGACGCTGGCGGTCCCAGATGCCTTCCAGCGGCCAATCGGCGGATTCGGTCACGATGCGTTTGGTCATCGCGAGCGAAAGCGGGGCGTTTTCGGCGATCTGGTCGGCGAGCCTGAGGGCCTCGGCCAGCGCATCGCCGGTGGGGACGAGGCGGTTGACGAGGCCCCAGCGATGCCCGGCTTCGGCCGACATGCGATCGCCGGTGAGCGCGTACTCGAGCGCGATGCCGGCCGGTATGCGCCGGGGGAGCCGCACGAGCCCACCCGAACCGGCAACCAGCCCGCGGCAGACTTCGGGCAGACCGAAAGCGGCGCCAGCACCCGCCACGATGAGGTCGCAGGCAAGCGCAAGTTCGCACCCACCGGCCAGCGCGAAGCCTTCGACCGCGGCGATCAGCGGCTTGACCGGCGATCGTTCGGTGAGCCCGCCGAAGCCGCGCCCTTCGAGCTCCGGACGTTCACCGGTGACGAAGGCCTTGAGATCCATCCCTGAGCAGAAACTACCCTCTGCGCCGGTGAGCACCCCGACCCGAAGGTCGCCATCCGCGTCCAGCCGGTCGAGCGCGGCGGCGATGCCGAGCGACACCTCGCGGTTCACCGCATTGCGCTGCGCCGGGCGGTTGATCGTGATGACCAGCACGCCGCCGCGCGCCGCTACGAGGACAGCTTCGGTCATGGCGCCACGGCCTCGGCCGTTGCCGGCGAGCCGACCAGCGGCGTGCAGACATAGTCGTCAAGGTTCGCCGTCTCGGTCATTTCCCACACCTCGATGATGCGGAAGGGGTTGTTGACGACGATGCGGCCCTTCGAGTTCTGGCAGTAGTTCTCGACGCCCGGATAGGTCCAGATCATCCGCGAGTGGCGGCTGTCGACATCGGCGTTGTAGGCATCGTGGACATCCCGGCGCACATCGACCGTGGCGATGCCGTGCGCGAACATCTGGCCCAGCAACGACATGACGTAGTGCATCTGCCGCTCAAGCACGGTGATCAGGCTGCCGCCGTGGCCGAACTGGGTGTTGGGGCCATAAAGACAGAACAGGTTGGGATAGCCGGGCACCACCGTGCCCAGATAGGCGCGGGCATCGTCACCGTCCCAGTCCTCATGGATATCGCGCCCGCCGATACCCTTGACGCGCATCGGGGCGAGCAGGTTGACCACATCGAAGCCGGTCGCCCAGATGATCACGTCGGCGGGATGCTCCACCCCGTCGCTGGTGACGACGCTGTTCGGCCGCACTTCTTGCACGCCGGCAGTGACGAGTTCGACATGATCGCGCGCCAGGGTTCGAAACCAGCCGTTGTCGAGCAGCATGCGCTTCCCGAACGGCGGATAGTCCGGCAGCAATTGGGGCAACAGGTCCTGCCGCTCGCCGAGTTCGGCGAGGGCATAGGCGCCGAGATGGCGGCGGTGGCCCTCGTTGATCGCATTGATCGAGCGGCCGTCGCCCTCCCATGCCGGATCCTGCTGGAGTGCGTCGTAAAGCTTGTCGTTGAACGCCCAGCTGAGGCGCAGGCGGTACCACAGCCGGTAGAGCGTGACGTTCTGCAGCAGGTCCTGCAACGGCGCGGGGATCGGCTGGTGGAACTTGGGGAATGGCGCAACCCATTGCGGCGTGCGCTGCACGATGGTCAGCGCGGCGACTTCGTCGACAATGGCCGGGGCCACCTGCATCGCGCTCGCGCCATTGCCGACGAGCACGACACGGCGGCCGGCAAGGTCGAGCCCTTCGCCGGGATAGCAGGCAGTGTGGACGCTAGGGCCTTCGAAGGTGGCGAGGCCCGGTACATCGGGAATGCGCGGCTTGTTGAAGGCGCCGACGCCGCTGATGACGATATTGGCGCCAAGCGTTTCCGTGCGGCCGTCTGGCGTGCGCACATCGGCATGCCACAGCGCGGCCGCCTCGTCGAAGCGGGCCTCGATCACTTCGTGGCCGAAGCGGATGTGGCGGCGGATGTCATTCTCGTCCGCCACCTGTTCGAGGTAGGCGTGGATTTCGCGGCTGCCCGCAAAGTAGCGGGACCAGGGATAGGGCGCGAAGCTGAACGAATAAAGATGGCTCGGCACGTCGCAGGCCGCGCCGGGATAGCGGTTCTCGAACCATACCCCGCCAAGGCTCTCACGGCGCTCGACGATGGTGTAGGCAATGCCCGCTGCGCGGAAGGCAATCGCGGCACAGAGGCCCGAAATGCCTGCGCCGATGATCAGCGCTGAAAAGCCCGCAGGCGGGGGGACGCTGAGATCAGGCCCGGGCGCGAGGCCCAGTTCATGGCGTATCATCGAGGCGTATTCGGCCGGGATCTGCTCACCCAGCGTGACGCTCATCATCTCCAGCAGCAGCGCGTCATCGGGATCGGGTAGCGCAGGCTGTTTACCGGCAAACCACTCCGCAAATGCCTTTACCGCCGCGTCGCGGACCTCCTGCTGGACCAGCTCGGGCAGGCCGCCGTCGTCGTTGTCCTCCAGCCCGCGCGTGCGGGTGGGAACGTAGGGCGGTTCGATCCAGCGCCGGTCGCCGGTCAGCTGCACGAGCACGCAGGCCAGCGTCGGCACGTTCGCCGCTGCAACGGCGGCGGCGAGCGCGGCGGGGTCCGGGGTGTAGGCGGTAGTCTGGCTCACGGGTACATCTCGATCAGGGGTACGCTTTCCCGTTCGGCGACCGGCGGTGCCGGCGCCGTCGGGGCCACTTGGTATGTGCGACCCTTCAGGGTTTCAGCCGGCACTCGGCAGGGCAGCGAGGATTTCGGGAGCGATGTCCTTGGTCCCCTGTTCGTCGATGTGGCGCTGGATGCGGGCCTGGATCGCCGCGCCGATCTGGCCGGCAAGCTCGGGCCGCGCCGCGCGGCATTCCGCTTCGGAAACCATCCGGTTGTCGATCATGGCATCGACCTTGGGCATCACATACCGAGCGATCATTTCGTAGGAGCGCTTGGTCGCCTCCCACTCCGCCCAGTTGTGTGCGAAGAGCACCAGCGTACCGAAGCCGCCCGACTGCTTGGTGAGCCGCTCGATCTGCGCGACGGCGTCATCGGGCGTGCCGATGACGGCCATGTTGTTGCTGAGGATCGCATCGACGACGTCGCCGCCGCCCGGCACAATCGGCAACGCCGCGACGTTGAGGAGATAGTCGGCCCAGCCATCGATGCCGAACTTCACTTCCTCGCGCGCCTGTTCGCGGGTCGGGGCGATGTGCATCGGGGCGACAAGGCGCCAGTTCTTGCGGTCGATCGTCTTGCCGTTGGCCGCCGCGACCTGCTCGGCGATGTTCCAGTTGGCCGAAAGCGCATCGAACGCGCCGCCCGAGGTTGCGCCGAAAGAAAGCATCCCGATGCCGTTGCGCCCCGAAGCGCGCGAACCGGTGGGAGAAACAGTGCTCGCGCAGATCATTTCGATCGACGGGCGGGTATACGGCGTCATGTGAATGCGCGCGTTGTCGAGGGTGAACCAGTCGGTCTTGGCACTCACCGTCTCGCCGCGCAGCAGCGGCACCAGCACGTCGATCGCCTCGTCCATCATGTCGCGCTGCCTGGCGACTTCGATGCCCATCATCTTGGCATCGGACGCCAGCGAGCCCGGGCCCATGCCGAGCATGACGCGGCCACGGGTCATATGATCGAGCTGGCTATAGCGCTCGGCGATCATCAGCGGGTGGTGGTAGGGCACCGAGGTAACGGCCGAACCCAACCTGATCCGCTTGGTGCGCTGGGCGGCAGCAGCGATCATGATTTCAGGGCTGCCGATCAGCTCCCAGCCGGCCGAGTGGTGCTCACCGTACCAGATTTCGTCGTAACCAAGGTTGTCGAGATGCTCGGCCAGTTCGAGATCGCGCTGAAGGCACAGCGTCGGGTTCTCGTTCATCGGGTGGTGCGGGCCGCAGAAGGCGCCGAAGCGAAGCTTGCCTGCCATCTTTACTCTCCTTGATTATCTTTTGTTTGGTTACATCGCCTTACGCGACGACAGCCTGTAGGTTCACATCCATCAGCGCGGGCGCAGTATCGGTGAACGAAGGCCGGATTTCGAGCGCCGCGATCCGCGAGGTCAGCGCCGGATAGGCGCCGCGCCATGCGAGGACCGGGACTTCGGGGCTGAGGCCCGATGCAATCGCGAACTCGACACCCAGCAGCGTGGTCGCGACAGCGAGGTCGCCGAGATCGAGCGGCGCTGCCTGCCGGTCTGCCGGTGTGTACATCGCCTCGAGCGCGGCCAGCCCGCCATTGATCTTGCGCGTCTGACGATCGACCCAAGGGTCACTCGGCTGCGGGCGGGTGAGCTCGAAAATGAGTGACTGGGCGATTTCCATCAACCGCTCGCCCAGCAAGCGGCGGCGCCCCGCCTCGAGCCGCGCGTCCACGCCTTCGGGAAGCAGCGCGGGAGAAGGATACTTCGCCTCCAGCCAATCGAGTATGTAGGCGGAATCGTAAATGTTCTCGCCCGCCTCGGTTATCAGGATCGGCAGCTGTTCCAGCGGGCTGTATTGCGGCGTGCAAGTGCCCTCACCCCATGGCACATCGTAAAGTACGGCATAGGCCAGACCCTTTTCCCTGAGCGCGATGGCGACCTTGCGGCCGAACGGGCTGGGGCGGGCGTTGATGAGGGTGAAGGCCATCGTCTTTGCTTCCCTGGATCGCCGGGATCCGCGCGGGATCCCGGCATTTTCGCTCCAATCAGAACTTGTAGCGCAGTTCGGCCATGAACGTCCGGGGCGCGCCGGGCACGACAGTGTTGAACTGGAACAGCTCGCCGGTGGCGATGCCGCCCACGTAGTAGACCCGGTTGAAGGCGTTCTTGAGATTGGCCGCAAGCGACCAGCCAGCCTTGTTGTCTGCCAGGCCGAGGCGGAAGTTCACCAGAGTGTAGCCCTTGACGTTGGCGCCGGGGCTGCGGTTGCCGGTGGAGGCGAACCAGAACAGCGACTGCGAGTAGACATCGGACCGCAGGCTGAGGTCGATCGAATCCCGAACCGGAACCGTGATCTCACCGAAGGCCGAACCCGACCATTCAGGCGTATCGGGATAGGTGCCGAAAGGAACCGGAGTGCCGCCGCCAATCGAGACCAGATTATCGGTGAACCGGGCATTGGTGTAGTTCAGCGATCCGCCGATGTTCAGCCATGTGGCGGGACGGATCGAACCATCGAATTCAAAGCCGGTGACCTTGGAGAATGGCACGTTGACCGTGACGGCCGCCGGCGTCGAACCCAGCAGCGTGTAGGCCACCCGCTGCCCGTCCTTGATCCAATTCTGGTAACCGGCGAGATTGAACTGGACCGGAACACCGCCCATCTGACCGCGATACTTGATGCCGATTTCCGCATCGGTCAGGGTTTCGAGACCGTACTCGTTGCCGCCGGTGGAACCAAGGCCCGGTCTGGGGTTCTGGATGCCGTTGTAACCACCGTTCTTGTAGCTGCGACGCGAGGCAAGATAGATCAGCAGGCCGGGATTGACCTGATACTGCAGGCCCAGCGTCCAGCTGAGGTTGCCGAAGGACTTGCGCTGGTTGAAGTCGAACGTTGCCTTCACGGCCGGCGGTTCGTTGTAGGCGGTGTCTGCGGCAAGCGTATCGAACTTGATCTTCTCGTGCGTGTAACGCGCGCCGATCGTGATGCCGAGCCCTTCGAGGCCGGTCGCCTCGCTGAGATCATATGTGCCCTGCGCATAGCCGGCGATCATGTCGCGCGTAGTGAGCTTGTTGTAGTTGGTTTGCGACGTGAGCGGCGGGAACTGAAGCAACAGGCTTGTCGTCACGTTCTCGTTGGTTTCGTGGCTGAGGAAGCCGCCGACCACATAATCGAGATTGCCGCCGAACGCCTTGCCCACCAGCTGCAATTCTTCGGAGTACTGGCGGGTGTTGTCGTTCTTGCCGCCGGTGCCGTTGTCATCGATGCCGAAGGGCGTGCCGTCGATATCGCCCCGGATGCCGTTCTGAAGATAGGTATAGCCGAAGATGTTGCGGATCTTGGTGTCGGTCGCAACCTCGAAGGTGGTGATGTTCGAGACGATGATGTTGCGACCGCGATACTCAGCCGGACCATCGGATTCGATCTGGTAGGGACCACGGGCCTTCTGCGTCTTGAGATAGGACACCAGACCGCCCGGATCGAGCTTGGGGTTGGCGGCAGCGTACGCGGCAGCGCAATTGTTGGTCGTGTCGTTGCAGCCGGCAGCACCGCCGGTGAACGCGTTGATCAGGAAGTTGTACTGCGCCTGGTTGCCGAAATTGGTCAGCGCGAGCAGCGGAACCAGCCCGGTCGGCTCGAGGCTGTCGATCAAGCCGCTCAGGCTGTTGCCGCCTGAATGCAGATAGTCGACCACGAGCTCGTTCTTGATCGTGTCGGAAAGCTTGAAGGTCAAGCTGCCGCGCAGACCATAGCGATCAACGTTGCCGGCACGCGTGTTGTTGAACAGGTTGCGCTGATAGCCGTCGCGCTTTTCATAGAACCCGGCCACGCGGGCCAGCACCCTGTCACCCGCCAGCGGCACGTTGAGCGCGCCTTCCAGCTGGTAGGACTTGTAGTTGCCGATGCGACCGCTGAAGTACCCGCCGAAGTTCTCGTCCGGCTTGACCGACGTGAACAGCACGGCGCCGCCGGTGGAGTTGCGTCCGAAAAGGGTACCCTGCGGCCCCTTAAGCACCTGCACCGATTGCAAGTCGTAGAACGCCGAGGAACCACCGCCGACGCCGTCGAGCTGGATTTCGTTGAAATAGGGCAGCACGCCCGGGCGCGTATCGCTGAACGCATCGAGCGACTGGCCGCGCAGGGCATAGTTGAGCTGGTTGGAGTTGTACCCCGCGCGGATAATCAGGCCCGGGCTGGCAGCCTGGAGATCGGACTCGGTCACGATGGCCCGCTTGGCGAGGGCATCACCGCTGACGACCGAAATGGCCACCGGCGTGCGTTCCAACGCCTCGGCACGGCGCTGCGCGGTGACAATGATCTCGCCGGTTGGATTAGCTGTGGCCGCGTCCGCTGCTGCATTGGCAGGTGCGGACTGCGCCATGGCCGCGCCAGAATCCAGCATGGCAAGTGCGCTGGCGACGGTAGCAAGCATAGTGAACTTCCGAGACATCATACTCTCCCCCCAAGGGCGTCTGGCACAGGCGCAACGAGCCATTCCGCGGCCCGCGGTCATCCAGCATCAGACGATGTGCAAACTGAGAACTGCTTGATTTGCTGCCTGCCGCAGGCGGCCAGTTGCGGCCCCGTGCTATTCCCGATGCGGCGTCGGATTATGGGATATCGCCGGCCCCATCATTTTTCAACATTTTTGTTGATGAACTAGTGAACTTTTTTCGATCGCATCTTTGGGTTCGCATCAACTATCTATTTTTAAGACATAAATTCTCTTGATGAGGATTTTTCCTGTCTCGCAGACGCCCTCATTCCTGCCCGCTCCCGGGAATTCCGACTCGATCTAGTTAACCTGTAACGGCTGGAATCAGTAGGGCGATTCGAGTCCAGCAAGGATCATCTCGGCATAGGTCTTGCCGATTTCCTCCGCGCTTACCTCGTGCGGCCCGGGACGAAACCAGCGGTGGGTCCAGCCGATGATGCCGAAAATGCCATAGGCAACGACGCGCGCGGATCCGACATTGCGGAAGCTCTTGTCGGCATAGCCCTCCTCGATGATCGAGATCACCGCGTCGGTTGTTTGCCGATTGAACTCGCGCATTTCGCGTGACCAGGCCGCGCGCGACTCGTCAACGTGGCTCAGATTCTCGCGGATGTAGATGTAGAAAAGCGGGTAATGCTCGCCGTACGAGGACATCAGCGCGCAGATCAATTCGCGCAACTTGCGGCGTGGGCTCATCGCGCTTGAGCAAATTTTACGCGTTAATTCAACATTTTGTTCGACAACTGAATAGACCACCTCGTCGAACAGGGCCTCCTTGGAACGCACGTAGTAGTAGAGCGAAGCGCGGTCGATGCCGAGCTCTTCCGCAACATCCTTGAGCGTCGCGCGTTGCAAGCCGACCCGGTTGAATACCCGCGCCGCCGCCGACGCAATCTCGAGCCGGCGCGCCTTGTAGGCCTCACTCGATTCAGTACCCGCCGCAACCCTGCGCTTGCCAAAGGCGCTGTATTTGCGTGCCCTGGTCTTCTCCGGCAAATTACCCCCCTTCGCTCTGCTCCGGCCATCCGTGCGTGAATGGAGTCCATTCTTCAACACATTTGTTGAAATCTCATACCGCCTGCGATAAATCAACACCGGTGAGGAAAATCTATCCGGCGCGTCTCGCCACCGACGAACACGGGAGCCGGTCGATCAGGGGAACTTTGAAATGGCACGGCTGAACGGGAAGATCGCAGTTATCACGGGCGCCTCGCAAGGCATGGGAACGGCGCACGCGCGGGCGTTTGTCGCGGAAGGCGCCAAGGTCGTACTCACCGATCTCAATGCGACGGCAGGCGAAGCACTCGCCGAGGAGCTGGGAGCTGCCGCGATCTTCGTGGAGCACGATGTTGCCGATGCGGCAGGCTGGGCCCGCGTTGTCGCCGCCGCCGAGGCGCGCTTCGGTCCGATCAACGTGCTGGTCAACAACGCCGGGATCATTGGTCCCGTGGCAAAGACCGAAGAGCTCTCGCAAGCCGATTTTCTCAAGGTCTGCGCGGTCAACCAGCTCGGCGTATTCCTCGGCATGCAGGCGGTCCTGCCGGCAATGGTTGCCCAGGGCGGCGGATCGATTGTCAACATTTCGTCGATTTCAGGCATCGTCGCGATCGTCGGGACACCGAACCTCGCATACGCCGGCAGCAAGTTCGCGGTGCGCGGAATGACCAAGCAAGTCGCGGTGGAATACGGCTCGCAGGGCATCCGTGCGAACTCGGTCCACCCCGGTTACGTGAAGACACCGATGATGGTCGCCGCCACCGACGAGGACGGCGGCGGCGCGTCGGCAGCGATCCCCATCGGCCGGTTCGCGGAATCCGACGAGATCTCGCCGCTGGTGGTTTTCCTCGCTTCGGACGAAGCGAGCTTCATCACCGGCATGGAGCATGTGATCGACGGCGGCATGACCGCCTGCTGAGCAGAGCAGGCAAAGTGCTTGACGGACTTTCTTCCCGGCTGGCCTGGATGCCGCTTCGCCGATCTGGTTGACCCTGACCGCCATCCCCGGCAGTGGTAGGCCGCTGGCCTGGGAACAAGCCGCGTCAGCATAGGCACCACGATGAGGCCCATGCGCAGGAAAGACCACACTGCCTCGCTTGAGATCAATCCGATCAAGGCCGAGATCGACGAGGTCAAGCGCAGGCGCATTCTCGAAGAGGCTGTGCGGCAGTTCTTCGAAAAGGGCTATGAGGCCACGTCGCTGGAATCCATCGCCGAAGGGCTCGGTGTGACCAAGCAGTTCATCTACTCGCGGTTTCGCAGCAAGGCGGAACTGCTGGTTCACGTGTGCAAGGCCGGTGCAACCGCCGCCGACGAAACGGTTGCGTTCAGCGCCACGCTGGCGGGCGAACCGGCCAGCCGCCTCGCGCAGATCATCCGCTACTTCGTCCGGCTGCAGATCGCGCATCGCCGCGAAGTGGCGCTGTATTTCCGGGAAGCGAAGAGCCTGCCGGCCGAGGAGGCCTTGACCATCGACGCCTCGAAACAGCACTTCCACCGGATGCTGCGCGCGCTATTGAAGGAAGGGGCGGTCAGCGGGCAGTTTGAGATTGCCGATCCCTCGCTGGCGGCCTCGGCCCTAGGCGGCATGGCTTCCTGGGCCTTCACGTGGTTCACGCCCGAGGGGCGCTGGGATGCCGAATCTGTAGCGAATGAGCTCGCCCGCCTCGCGCTCAGGACCGTCGGGGTGCGAAATCCCGAACCCTACGTCATGGGCAGTGCCGCCTGACCGGTCTCACGCGCTGCAGAGTGGCATTGGCCACCTGAATCCGCACTAGCGCCCTGATTCCGAAAAGCTTGTCGCTCCTCGCGGCTTGCCGCGGCGCGCCGTTGCGCGGCGCGTCGCAGGGCTTTGCATTAGAATATTCTTGACAGAATATATATATTCGTTTGAGTATATTTGTACTCCGACGGCGTTGCCGAGCGGCAGGATCCGGAAGGTGAATCATGGTAACTGGCGAAAGCAAGCCCGACTTCGATGCCGTCGTGATCGGCGCCGGCGTAACCGGAATCTATCAGACCCATCTGCTCGAACAGAGCGGCCTGACCGTCTGCGGCATCGAGGCGGGGGCCGATGTTGGCGGCACGTGGTACTGGAACCGCTATCCCGGATGCCGGCTCGATACCGAGAGCTATGCCTATGGCTACTTTGCGCTCAAGGGCATCATTCCGGAGTGGGACTGGCAGGAGCGCTTCGCCTCGCAGCCGGAAATGCTGCGTTATGCCAACCGCGCCGCCGACGCGATGGACGTCCGCAAGCTCTATCGGTTCAATACCAAGGTGGTCGCCGCGCATTATCAGGATGCGGGCAATGTCTGGAACGTCACGCTCGATGATGGCAATCTGCTCAGCTGCCGCCATCTGATTTCGGCCACGGGCCCGCTGTCAGCCACGAGAATGCCGGACATCAAGGGCATCGACGCGTTTCAGGGCGAGGCCTTCCACTCGTCGCGCTGGCCTGTCGATGCGGACGGCCTGCCGCGCGACATAGATTTCACAGGCAAGCGGGTCGGGATCATCGGAACCGGCGCGACAGGCGTCCAGATCATCCCGATTGTCGCGGAGAGCGCGGGCGAACTCTTCGTGTTCCAGCGCTCGCCCAACTGGTGCACGCCGCTGGGCAACACGCCGATCAGCAAGGACGAGATGGCCGTCATCCGCAAACGCTATCCCAACATCCTGGAATACGTGAAGGTCACTGACACGGCGTTCCCCTATCACCGTGACCATCGCAAGGCGATCGATGTGTCCGCCGAGGAGCGCGAGGCCTTTTTCGAGGAGCTCTACAACCAGCCCGGCTACGGCATCTGGCTCAGCGGCTTCCGCGACTTGCTGGTCAACAAGGAATCGAACAGGTTTCTCGCCGATTTCGTTGCCGGCAAGATCCGCCAGCGGGTCAAGGACCAGCGCGTGGCCGAGAAGCTGATCCCGACCGATCACCCCTTCGGCGGCAAGCGCGTGCCGATGGAGACAAACTACTATGAGGCCTACAACAAGGCCAACGTCCACCTAGTCGATATCCGCGAAGCGCCGATCGAGGAGATCACCGCGAGCGGCATTCGCACGGCCGACGCGTTCCACGCACTCGACGTGATCATTTTCGCGACAGGCTTCGATGCTGTAACCGGTTCGCTCGACCGGATCGACATTCGCGGGAAGGGCGGAAAGCGGCTCAAGGACGCCTGGGCCGATGGGCCGACGACGTTCCTCGGCCTTCAGGCGCGCGGCTTTCCCAATTTCTACACGCTGGTCGGCCCGCACAACGGATCGGCCTTCTGCAATGTTGGCGTGTGCGGCGGGCTGCAGGCCGAATGGGTCACCCAAATGCTGGTGTACCTCACCGCCAAAGGCCTCAGCTTTGCCGAACCTTCGCAGGCTGCGGAAGACGAATGGACGGAATCGATCTACCGCGATTTCGCCCGGACACTGCTGGCCGAGGCCAATGCCTGGTGGGTCAAGACGACGACGAAGCCGGACGGGTCGGTCGTGCGCCGCACGCTGGTTCACGTCGGCGGCGGCCCCGAATATCGCAAGCGCTGCGAACAGGTGGCCTACCACGATTACGAAGGCTTCGAACTGGCCTGATATCAATCAACATTAACGTTGACAGCTGCGCCCACGCGCTTCATTCATGGTCGCGGCAAGCGATGACGGGGAGAGTTTCGCCTTGATATTCAGCGAGTGGTCCGAGGTTGCGCCACTGCCGGATCTGCTGATCCGCAGCGCGGTGCGCCATCCTGACCGGCATGCGCTGGTCATGCCTGACCTGACCCTGAACTATGCCGAACTGCGGGATGCCTCGATCGAGATCGCTCGGGGCATCATCGGGCTGGGCCTGCCCCCGCGCGCGCATGTCGGCATTCTCGCCAACAACAGCCGCGAGCTGGTGACTTCGCTATTCGGGGCCGCGCTGGCCAATTGCGTGGCGGTGCCGCTCAATGCCCGCCACAAGAGCCGCGAGCTGGGCTTCATCATCGAGAACGCCGATCTCGCGCTGATCCTGACGACGGCGGCAGACACGCGCTTTGTCGATTTTCGGTCGGTGCTGGCGGAGGCCCTGCCCTCGCTTGGAACACGTGTGCCCGGCGCGCGCCTCTCGCTGACCGAGGCGCCCCTCCTGCGCGGCGTCGTGGTGCTCGAAGGCGATGCGCCCGCAGGTTTTCTTTCGCGCGCGGACTTCACCGCAGCCGCGCAGGAAGTCCCCGTCAGCGCGGTCGACGCCGCCCGGCGCGCGACCCGCCTGCGCGATACGGCCTTCATCATCTACACATCGGGCACCACCGCCAATCCCAAGGGCTGCCTGCTCTGCCACGAGGCCGTTACACGCGGTCCGGTGGAGCGCGCCAGCAGCCGCTTTCGCGCGCGCGAGCATGACGTGACGTGGGGGGGCGGCCCGCTGTTCCATATCGGCTCGCTCGCTCCGTTCATCGGCGTGATCGGCACTGGCGGGACTTACGTGACCGATGTGTTCTTTGATGCCGGGCGCGCGCTTGATCTGATGGAACAGGAAAAGGTTTCCGTCGCCTGGCCCTGGTTCCCCGCCATATTGCAGCCGCTGCTCGATCATCCCGCATTCGATCCGGGTCGCCTTGCGACTTTGCGCAAGGTCTTGCTGATTGCGCCGCCCGCGCTGGTGAACCGCGTCCAGCAGACATTTCCCAAAGCCGAATTCATGCAGGCCTGCGGCATGACCGAGACCGCCGGGATCTTCGCCCTGTGCGCCCCCGACGAAACGCCCGAGCAGCGCGCCATCAGTCAGGGCAAGCCCGTCCCCGGCATTGCGGTGAAGATCATCGAGCTCGAAAGCGGCGCGGAAGCCGCACCCGATGTCGTGGGCGAGATTCTCGTCCGGGGCTATTGCGTAATGGAGGGCTACTACCGCGCGGCCGAGAAGACGGCCGAGGCGTTGGACGCGGAAGGATGGCTGCATACAGGCGATCTCTATGCGCGCGCTGCGGACGGGCAACTCACCTTCCATGGCCGTGCCAAGGACATGCTTAAGGTCGGCGGAGAGAACGTCGCGGCGATCGAAGTGGAAGCCTATCTGTGCAGCCACCCAGCGGTAAAACTGGCCGAGGTGGTCGGACGTCCCGATCCGCGGCTCGACGAGGTTCCGGTCGCATTTGTCGAGCTTCGCCCCGGAAAGTCCGCCGGCGAACAGGAACTGATCGACTTCTGCCAAGGCCGCATTGCGAGCTACAAGGTGCCGCGCGCGGTGTTTTTCATGAACGATGGCGAATGGCCGATGTCCGCCACCAAGGTCGACAAGCGGGCCCTGCGCGCGAGGCTCTAGTCAGCGCTTCTCCATGCCGCTGAAGAAGATCTCGCAGAAGGCGTTCGAAATCTCCGGCGCCGAATGCGCGCCGCCCGGCTGGTACCAGCGGTGCGTCCAATTGAGCATGCCGAACACGGCATTGGCGGCCACCGAGACGGCGATGTCATCGCGCATCTCGCCCTTCTTGATGAGCTCGCTGATCAGACTGAGGACGATCTTCTCGAACGTGCGGGTCTTGGCCACGATGCGCTGCGCCCAGGCGCTCTTCTCGCTGGTTACCCGGCTCATCTCTTCCTGAATGTAGACGTACATATGCGGGTAATACTGGTCGTACGCAGACATGAGCTGCGTGATGACCGCGCGGAGCTTTTCCCGGGGCTCAAGCGCCTCATCGGCAAAGATCGCCTCGCAGGCCGCGATATTGGCTTCAACCCCGACGCGCAAGCATTCGCGAAACAGCTCTTCCTTGCTGCCGAAATAGTAATAGACCGTAGCCCGATCGAGCCCGGCCTTGTGGCCGATCTCGGCAAGAGTGGTTGCCTTGAAACCGTGCGTCTTGAATTGCCGGCCGGCAATTTCAACGAGTTCTGCGCGCTTTGCCAGATAATCGGAACTGCCCTCTTCAAGAGCCGACTGCCGTCTTTTGGAAATATTGCTCGTGGTTGCCATGCCCCGAGGCCTATCGACCTCGCGCTTGGCTGACAAGGTTGATCGGTTCACCGGATCAGGCTCCAACAATGGCTCGGCGATCGACGATCTCGAGGCCAAATCCCTCCAGTGCCGCCATCTTCCTGCTGCTCGACGTCAGCAGTGCCATCCGACCGACGCCAAGATCCTTCAGGATCTGCGCCCCGATGCCGTAATCGCGCTCGCTCGACATGCGCGCATATTCCTCGCGGCCACCAAGGACCCGGCGCGAGATGGACGCCCGGTCCGGATCCTGGACAAACACCGCAACAGCGGGGCCGTCGTGCTGTGCCATCTGGCGCAGGGCTGCCGGCACATAGTCCGGATGCGCATTGCGATAACCCAGCAAGTCGGCGGTCAGATCGAACTGGTGGACGCGAACCAACGTGTCCGCTTCGGGCGTAATCGCTCCGCGCACCAGCGCCACATGCTCGCCATGATCCACCAGATCGCGGTAGACATGGATCGTGAAGCTGTCTCCGTAGTGGCTGTCGAACGGTCCGCTGGCGACCCGCTCGACCAGCGTCTCGGTTCGCCTGCGCCAGGCTATGAGATCGGCGATCGTGCCGATCTTCATGCCATGCTCGGAGGCGAAAGGGACAAGGTCGGGCAGGCGTGCCATCGTCCCGTCGGCGTTCATCACTTCGCAGATCACGCCAGCCGGGATCAGGCCGGCGAGACGAGAGATATCGACCGCCGCTTCGGTATGACCGGCGCGCACCAGCACGCCGCCGTCGCGCGCGATCAGCGGGAACACATGCCCGGGCGAGACGAGATCACGCGGCCCGCACTGCGCATTGATCGCCACCGAAATCGTGCGGGCGCGGTCAAATGCGGAAATGCCGGTCGTCACGCCCTCACGCGCCTCGATCGAGACGGTGAAGGCCGTTCCATGCCCCGAACGGTTGTCGCTCGACATGGGCGAAAGCTCAAGATCGCGGGCACGCTGCGCTGTGATCGCGAGGCAGATCAGGCCGCGCGCATGGATCGCCATCTGATTGATCCGCTCGGGCGTCGCGAACTGCGCCGGGACAATGATGTCACCTTCGTTCTCGCGGTCGTCCGCATCGACCAGGATGAAGGGGCGACCGTTGCGGGCTTCGTCGATGATTTCGTCGATAGTGGCAATCGCGGCCATCTCAGGCTCCTTGGTTCGCAAGTTCGGGGGCGGCGTACCGCATGGGAGGAAGACCGCCGCTGAAATCGCGAACATAGCCTGTGTTGTCGTGCGCGGTTTCGAATGCAGCTCCGCTGTAGCTGAAGCACGCGCCGAACCGGGAGGGTTCCTCGGCGACGCGGCGCGGGCTTTGACTGTCGACCAAATAGGCCCGCCCACGCGCGACAAAGACGGCCATCTGGGCCATGCGCCACAGGTCGGCCTCGTCTGGTGGAATTGCCGCCTGAACCCAGCGGATGAACCCGCCGAACAGGACCTGTCCGCGATGGTCTGCCGGCTCGACAATGATCTCGTCCCGCAGAACCCACGCCAGCACAGGTTTGCCATGCACATGCAGCACCAGCCGCTGCTCGCCCGATGCATCCCGATCCGTGAGGGCAATCTCGACGATGCCGCTATGCTCATGTTGCGCCAGCCAGTTCAGGCCCAGCCGTGCCAGTTCAACAAGATGTGTACACTGCCCGCCGCGCTCCTCGGCAGATAGTGCCAGCGTGGCAAGAGGGCGGCCGATCAGCGCGCGCAGCGCCGCGACCGCACCCGGACAGCTGGTCTTGGGAAAGCGGTCCATACGGGCCGCGGCATTGGTGATGGCATGACCATCGACGGTGAGAGAGACAACCATGTCGTGATAGTCGTCAAGCAGCGCCACATCGATCCCGTCCGCCCGCCGCGTGAACGTGATCCGGCGCCGGTAGACGCCGGTCCCGTAAGCGGGATTGGGCGGATAGTGGATGAGGTTGGCAGACATGCGGCCGTCAGCTTGCGGCAGCGAACCGGCCGTACGCACCCTTGAAGAACAGGAGAGGCCCCACCGCGCGCTCGACCGCCAGCGTTTCGACCCGGCCCAGCACGATGGTGTGGTCACCGGCATCGATCTCGTCGGCAATGGCGCATTCGATATGCGCCACGACACCGTCCAGCAGCGGCAGGCCACGCCGCGAGAGGCGGTGCGAGGTGCCTTCGAACTTGTCACCCCCGCGCGAGGCGAACCGGCGGCACAGATCGATCTGGTCGTCGGCCAGCACATTGACGCAGAAATAGCCGCCGGCGCGAACCAGCGGCCAGCTGCTGGATCCGCGATCGGGGAAGAAGGCTACCAGTGGCGGATCAAGCGAGACCGATGTGAAGCTGCCCACCACCAGACCCGCAGCTTCGCCATCATGGCTAACCCCGGTGATGACGCAGACCCCGGTCGGATAGTTGCCGAGGACGGAGCGGAAGTGGCCCGGATCAATCTCGACCCGGATATCGGTGTCGCCCGCTTCTGTCGCGCCATCCCCCTCCATGTCAGCGGCCCGTCCACACCGGCTTGCGGCGCTCTGCCCCCGCCAGTTCGCCCTCGCGCTTGTCGTGGCTTTCGGCGTACTGCTCGATTTCCTCGAAGCGCGTCATCAGCGCGATTTCGAGCGGATGGCCCAGACGGCCAAGCGCGGCGGCCTTTGCCGCCTGATTGGCGAGCGGCGAGGCTGCGGCGACCTTGCCCGCCCACTTCTGGGCCGTGGCTGCCAGATCGGCAAACGGGACGACCTCGTTGACGAGGCCAAAGCGCTCGGCGACATCGGCCTTGATCCGCTCGCCGGTCAGGATCATCGCCATCGCGATATGGTGGGGCAGCTGCCGCATGGCGCGGTGCACGACCCCGCATTCGCCGATGATGCCGACCTTGGTCTCTGGCAGGCCGAATTGGGCGGTTTCGGCCGCGACGATGATGTCCGCGCACATGGCCAGTTCGAAGCCGCCGCCGACACAGAAGCCCTGCACCGCCGCAATCAGCGGCTTCTTCAGCGTCACCAGCGGTCCGCCGATCCCGGTCAAGCCGCCGGCGAGCGCCATGCGCGTCTTGCGCTCCGCGCCGCCCGTGACGTCGGCCCCGATGCAAAAACCCTTCTCGCCTTCGGCCGAGAGGATCGCGCACCAGATATCCGGATCGGCGTTGATCGTGTTCCACGCGTCCAGCAGGAGGTCATCCATTTCCTGCGTGATCGCGTTGAGACCCTGCGGGCGGTTGAGGTGGACATGCGCGACATGCCCCTCGATGGTGAATTCGACGTCTGCCATGATTACTCCTTGGGCGCGACGAGCGGGCTCGTCGGCGCGACTTTGAACTGCTGGATGACGGCCTTGAGGCCCTGTTCCTTCATGCGCTGCCGGATCTCGAGTACGGCCGGAGCCATGTGGAGCAGCGCATCAATCTCAGCGATGCCGGACAAGGCCTGACGGAACCCCGCCGCCTCGGTGGCGCGGTTGATCGAGAGCTTCTTGAGCCGCAGCACTTCCGGCGGGGTCATGGCGATCCGCTGCGCCAGCGATCGCACCGCCGGAATGAGCTCTGCAGCAGGGACGCAGTGGTTTGCCCAGCCCCAGGTCACCGCGGTCGGTCCGTCGATCCAGTTGCCGGGCACGAACGCAAATTCCTTCGCACGCTTGGGGCCGACCAGACTGACCCAGGTCGGAGCGATGAAACCGCCGCCGATGGGGATTGTCGGCTCGCCGATGCGCACGTCGTCGGCGACAACGGTGATATCGGTGAACACGCACATCTGAGCCGCAGCGGCGAGGCAGAAGCCGTGCACCGCCGCGATCACCGGCTTGGGATGGTCCCACATCAGCAGCCAACGCTCGACATTGGCGCGAAGGCGGGCCTGATCGGCCATCGGGTCAGCAGGCCCGCTATCCCCTGCCCCATAGCTGCCAAGGTCCATCCCGGCGCAGAACCCCTTGCCCTCGCCGCGGATGGCGATCACCTGTCCGCCCTCGTGCTTCAGCCTTCCGAGCGCATCGGCAAACTCATCGAGCAACTGCGGCGACAAGGCATTGGCCGCCTCGGGCCGATCGAGCACGATCCAGCTGAGCGCCTCCTCGTGCTCGATCCGGATCGTGGCATAGTCGCTCGCCATTGCGGTTACTCGACGCGCCCAATGGGGTTCGCGGCCCGCACGTGGTAGTCCGTCGCCATCGTGGTCTTCAGAATGCGCTGCTTGAACTTCCACTGGCCGTCCCGCTTGACGATAACGTCATGGTACTGGCCGTAGAGAACACCGTCCGGGCGTTCCTTGGTGTAGCGGTGGATGGCGAGCACCGCCGCGCGCAGCGTCACCTCGGTGTCGCTGATCCAGTCGATCACGATGTTCGAGACGTGGTGCGAGGTCGCGCGGAAGAAGGTGCCGATGCCGTCGAGCGTCTTGGCGTAAGCCTCGATCCCGGTCGCACCGAAATTCGGGGCGTAGCTGACTTCGCAGTCCTCGACGAACAGCTCGATCATCTTCTCGGGCATGTTCATGTCGAGGTAGTAAGCGTAGTCGAACACGATCCGCTCGATCGCGCGTTCCTCCACGATCCGGTTCAGTGCGCTTGCTACATCCACGACATCTCTCCTTTTTTATTCAGTAGGTTGAGCCTGACAACCCGGCCTCTGCCAGCATTTATTCGGCGGGCCATGCCAGCCCGCTCAACCATCTCGTCGCCTTGGAAAATCGGATGGCAGCGGCTCGGCGCCGGGCCAGCGGACGTTGAGGGCGCTCGTCAACGAGGCCTCGACGCCGGACCAGGGCGCCATGTGAACGACCTTCATGGCGCGGACGGCAAGCCGCCATTCCCCATCCTCGCGCTCGTAGCGGTCGATGTAGCGGACTGCTCCGAAGTAAGTCGCTTCGCCGAGCCCAAGTTCGAGATGGGCGCAGACGAGGCCGTCCGCCGCATCGGGTCCGTCAAAACGGATATGCACATGGTGCGGTGTATGGACGGTTTGGCCCATTCCGGCCCGCGCCGCCTTCAGGACCGCGACGATCCCGTCGCGCCCATCGGCATCTTCGAAACCCGAGGCTTCAAAACGTGCCGATCGGGTGAAGCACTGCGCCAGCGCGGCATAGTCGTCATCATCGGCCGCAAGGAAGTAGCCCGCGACCAGATCCTGAATCGCCGCCCTGTCCTCCAGTATCCTGATGCGCTCTTCCAGCGACGGCACGGCCCGACTCCCCAACTCTCCCGACCGATATGGGCAAGCCTGAAAGTCCAGTCAACACATAAGTTGACAGATTCAATTCGGATCGGCAAAGTCTTGGCATGACGGACATTTCCATCGCCGTACTGCGCGAAGAAGCCGATGTTTTGACTGCCGCGATCGCCAACGGCGAACCGCTCGATCCGCTGGGGGCTGCGCTCGTCACGCTCGCTGTGGCGGCCTCCGTAACAGCTCTGGAACGGTCTGCCGTTGCTGCCGCGATCACGCAGTGTTTCGATGCCGGCGCATCACCCGCGCAAGTGCAGGAAGTTCTCGCGCTGACCTCCGGCCTTGGCGTTCACACCCTGATGGTCACAGCCACTCAAGTCCTTGAAGTGGCCAGTGCACGGGGCCTGATCGATGCCGAGGCGACGCTCGATGCCGACCGGCAGGCGCTCTGGGATCGTCACGTCGGAACCGACCCATTCTGGACCGGATTTTCCGCCGAACTGCCTGGTTTCCTCGAAGCGATGTTGCGGCTTTCACCCGATCTCTTCACCGGCTTCTTTGACTACTGCGCGATCCCATGGCGCAGCGGCACCGTCCGTGCCCGGATCAAGGAGTTAGCGGCGATGGCCTGCGATGCCGCGCCGAGCCACCGGTTCCGCCCCGGCTTTCGCGTGCACCTCAAGAATGCCATCGCGCTGGGGGTCGGTCGACGCGCAATCCTGCAGACACTCGACATCGCCGCCGCGGCGCCGGAGCACAGCGGCACCGATTGATCACCCGGCCTGGGGGACGTCCCAGACGAGCGGTACATCATGCACCGCGACAACGGTCCCGGGCTGATAAATTGGCTTTGCCCCTTCTGCGAGACGGAATTCCGGAATTCGCTTGAGCCATTCCTGCAGGGTCACGGTCGCCTCAAGCCGAGCCAGATGCAGCCCGGCGCAGCGATGCGGCCCGGCGGCAAAGGTGGTGTGCGTGATGTTCTTGCGCTCCCAATCGAGCTCCCAAGGATTATCGTTCTCTTCCTCGTCGAGCCCGCCCAGCGCCGTCGGAAGCAGCACCATATCGCCCGCCTTGAGCGTGATGCCGCGGTAGACCTGATCCTTGGCCACCATCCGCGCATCGGAAACCACCGGGAACCGCCGGAACAGTTCCTCCACCCCGCGCCGCAGCTTCAGTTCATCGTCCCGCACTTCGGCCACCTTTTCTGGGTGGCGGGCGAGATAGATCATGAAGAAGCTAAGGAAATTGACCACCGTATCGAGCCCGCCGAGCAGGAGCAGCGCGACAAGGCCGACCGCCTTGTCGTGCGAAATCCGCTCGCCATCGATCGTGCCGTTGACCATGACCGTGATCAGGTCATCGCCGGTCCCGCCGATCCGCTCGCGGATCACCGGTTCGACATAGGCGAAGAAGCCCTGATTGGCAGCATCGAGCAGCGCGGCGACTTCTTCCGGGGAGTTGCCTTGCGGCCGGGTCATGTCATCTGACAACTTGACCAGCATCGGCACGTCTTCCATCGGCAGGCCGGCCATCGCCATGAACACCCGCACCGGGAAGATGGCGGCGAAATCACGCGCGAAATCGCACTTGCCCAGCGGCACCAGCGGCTCGATCAGGTCGATCGCGGCCTGACGCACATTTTCCTCGATCAGGCGGATCCGCGCTGGATTGAGTCCCGTGTCGAGCAGCTTGCGATAGGGCGTGTGTTCGGGCGGATCCATGCGGGTCGGCACCATCAGATACTTCTCGCCCGCTTCCTTGGGCAGGAAGATGACCTCGCTCGAGAACCGGGTCGGGTCTTCGTAGACCTCGCGGATCACGCTGCCGCGCGTGGCAATCCAGTGCCCGCCGGTCAGCGGGGTCCAGACCAGATCGGGCACGTCCGGGCCCTGGATGCGCTTCCAGGCCTCGTGAAAGCCATCCTCGATGCCATCGAGCGCATACATGTCGATGTCGCGGACGAGCGCCTCGGGAACATGGGCCGGGCGGGCGGCACGAACCCGATTATCGGCAACAGCTGCTTGCGTCATGGAATGTCCTTCCGTGCGTCAGTTGATTTCGGGATCGATGATGGCCTTGATCACCGCGCCGGCTGCCGTCGCCTCGAGTGCTTCCAGCGCCCCGGCAACGCCGAACCGGTGGCTGACGATTTCGGCCAGCGGATATTCTCCATTGAGCCGCGCCGCGAGGTGCAAGGCCTGGTGGAAATGCTTGGGCTTGGCGAAGGTCGCTCCGGCGATTGTCAGGTTCTTGATCGTGAGGTCGCGCGGGGAAATCGGCTGCGTGCCGATGGCCCCCCACAGGCCAAGGATGATGTAGCGGCCATGATTGCCGGCGATGTCGACGCCTTCGGGGAAAGCCGGCAAGGCGCCTGCAGCCTCGACCACGATGTCCGGCCCGTTGGGCGCGACCCGGTCGTAGATCTGCCGGCGGCGCTCCTCGGGGCTGTCCTTCAGCGAGACGGTCGCGGTCGCGCCCAGCGAGCGGGCGATCGCGAGGCGGTTCTCATGCATGTCAACCGCGATCACTTCCCGCGCGCCCGAAAGCTTCGCAAGGAGGATGGCGGAGAGGCCGACGGGGCCGGCCCCTTGCACCACCACGGTATCGCCCATGCGGACCGGGCCGCAGCGGTCGAAACCGCGCAGCGCCGTCGGCAGCGCGCAGCCCAGTGCGATCACCGCATCGACCGAGGCGCCATCGGGAAGCCGGAAGAAGGCAAGGCCATTGGGCAGCCATGCAAAATCAGCGTAGCTGCCCCAGTTGGGCTTCGCCGCATGTTCAAAGAAGGTGGAATTGTCGCAAGGGGTCTCGTCGAGCACCGTGCAACTGTGGCAGCGATGGCAGAGCGCGATCGGCGCCCAGTAGACGAGGTCGCCCGGCTTCAAGGCAACCCCGGCATAGTCGGTGGTCACGCCGGCGCCGAGCTTCTCGATCCGGCCAACGCCTTCGTGGCCGAGAATGATCGGAAAGGGCATGACACCGGCTTCACCGGACATGATGTGGACGTCGCTGCCGCAGACGCCGCCCGCCACGATGCGCACCAGCGCGCCGCCCGGCTCGGGATCGTAGACCTCGACATCCCAGGTCTCGACCCGATTGGGTTCGACCAGCACGCATGCTCTTGCCTTGCTCATCGCTCTATCCTCTCAGCAGCCCGGTGATGGCAGTCGCGATGCGCCTTGAGACCATGCGGCTGCCATCCCGGGATCATTCTCAATTGGGCATGCGGACCTTGGGGCAGACCTCGGTCGCCAGTCGGCGCAGTGATTCCTCCCAGGGCTTGGGATCGTCGATGCTGTCATGCTGGTTGGCCACGATCTGCCCCCAGCCTCCGACAGTATCGGCCAGCTTCTCCAATTTCTCGATCACCGTTTCGGGCGAACCGCACAGGATCACATGCTCGACGAGGAAATCCTCGTCGATCGCATCGGGCGTGATGTCGATCCCGCTGTCGTGAATGATCCCGTCGAACAGTCCGAACTTGACGTAGATCTCCTTGAGATACTTGTGCCAGGTCTGCATCATACCGGTCTTGCGCACGAGCCGCTTTGCCTCGGCGTCGGTGTCGGCGATGAAGATGTCCCGGCACACGCGGTAACGCTTGCGGTCGGGCGTGTGGCCCTTCGAGATCATGGCTTCCGCCCAGGTATCCCAGTGCGCGCGCATCTGCGGGGTGCCGCCGAAGAACGAGATCGGCGAATAGTCGCGCTCGCCCGCAAACTTCATCGAGGATGACTTCATCGACAAGCCGGTTACCGCCAGCTCCAGCGCCGCACGCCCACCGTAGGGGCCGTTGTTGGCGATTTCGACATTGTATTCGGGCATCGTATCCGGGCCCGGGAAACCGGCCTGGAAATACTCGCCCTTCTCGACGAACGGCTTGCCCTCCCACACGCGCTCCATGAGAGCCAGCGCCTCGATCTGCATCGGCGGCAACGGCCCGATGTTCTGGAACCCGTGCAGGATCGCATCGGTATGGTGCCCGCCCGGTGCAACGCCCAAGAAGTAACGGCCTTGCATCACCTGACTGAGCCAGCCGATGCGGACCGCAAGCGTTGCCGGGTTATGGTAAGGCAGCAAGTGCGCCATCGGCGCGAAGCGGATCTGCTTGGTGGTGTGCGCGCAGGCGGCGATGATCGCTTCGGGCATAGGGATGTTTTCCCAGCCGAGCGTATAGTGCTCGCCGATCATGTAGTCGGCAAATCCGGCGTCGTCGGCGATCCGTGCGATATCCACAGCCCAGTCGAACACCTGGCGCGGGGTGCGGCTAGGGGGATTGTAAGGTGTCATGAAGATACCGCACTGCATCGCCATCTCATCTCTCCAAAGCTTATTTATTATATTCAAATAAAACGATCTTAAACGAAAACACCTTCCTCGTTCTTGGTCGAGAAGCGGGGCGCCACCTTGCTGATGAACTTTTCCAGCTCCTCCTGATTTTCTTCAGGTTCCAGATGCCCCTGGCCGAACATCAGGAACAGCTCGTCAAAGCCCAACCGGTCGTGCGCTTCGCCGATGCGGTCGGCGATCTCGTCGGCCGAGCCGATCAGGACGTTCGGCGGGCGCTGGCCCATCGGGATGAACCATTCATCCCAGAACCACATGTGCTCTTCCATGAGCTTGGCCGCGCGGTCCTTGTCGTCGGTGAGCATGAGGAAGCCGCCCCAGGCCGATGCCTGGGTATTGGTGACCTCGCGGCCGACCTTGGCGGCCGAGGCGATGTAGCGCTTGTTTAGCGACTCGCAGAAGTCGAGATTGTCCGAGAGGACAATCAGCTTGCCGCCTTCTTCCGCCCAGAAATCGATGGTGCGGCCCGAAGCGGCGAAACCACCGTAGATAGGGGGATGCGGCTCCTGGAAGCATTTCGGCGCGATGCCGATCTGGCGGACGATACCGTCCGCGTCCTGCCCCTTGCCATACTTGGCGTAGGCGGGGTGGCCGGCGGAACCGCCGTTCGGAGGGAACTCCCAGTTGTCGCCCTTATGGCTGAACACGTCGCTGGTCCACGCCTTCTTGATGACGCGAACGCCTTCTTCAAACAAGGAGCGATTGCGCGCATCCTGTTGATCTCGGGCCTTTACATTGTCCGGCGTGGTAGCGCTGATGCCTTCCTTGGCAGCGTAGCTGTCGACCCAGCGGGCATGGTAGCCGCGGGTGAAACCGCAGTACATGCGGCCCTTCAGCATGTGATCCAGCGTGGCGATTTCCTCGGCGACGCGCACCGGATTGTGGGTGGTCATGGTGTAGCCCATGATCCCGGCCTTGAGCCGCTTGCTGTTCTGCCCGACGAACAGGCTGAACATCCCCGGATGATTGTTCGCCTCGAAACCCTCGATCTGGAGGTGATGCTCGGGCTGGCAGTAGCCGTAGTAGCCGAGGTCATCGGCCAGGCGGACATAGCCGCGAACCTCTTCAAGAAACCGCTGGTACAGATCGTTGCGCTGACCGGCCATGCCAGCCTCGATTTCGTGACGCCGCCCCACCACACCGGTCTGCATCAAGTGGAATTTCATCGCCTCGATCCCTGTCCATCTTTATCAACACAAACGTTGATAGGGGGTCGAATCAGACCTTGTCAATGGCGATCAGGGCTCCGGGAGGCGTTAAATCAACCTTTTCGTTGATTGACCACCCTGCGGGCTTGCCGCGATGAAATCGCACGTGCAAACAGCCGCTTATGGAAATCTCCGGAATCGATCACGTCGTCGTCAGGGTGGCCGATCTCGATCGTTCCATCAGGTTCTACCGCGATGTTCTGGGCTGCACGCTGGATTGGCGCCGCGACGAGATCGGGCTTGCTCATCTGCGTGTGGGCACCGCGTTTATCGACCTTCTCGCCGGGCAGCCGATGCCTGCAGATGCCGTCCCCAATATGGACCACCTTTGCCTCACCGTGGCGAACTTCGATGCGGACGAAGTGCGGCGCCAACTCGAGTGCCATGGCGTAGCGGTCGGCCCTGTCGCCGAGCGGTACGGCGCGTCCGGCTGGGGCCAGTCGCTCTATCTCAGCGATCCCGATGGCAACGGGCTGGAGCTGAGAGGCTAGAACAGAAAATGCCGCGATCTGGGCGCGGCATTTCCTGATCCGGTAGCCGGGCGGACGAGCCGTGAGGGACGACTCCTCCGCCCGCGGCGGTGCATCCGGTCAGAACTTGACCGAAAGCTCCGCCCCGAACGTGCGCGGCTCGCCCGGGTAGGCAGTGTTCACGCCATTGGAAGCGCCAAGCGCGTAACCCGACACATAGTAGGTGTTCTTGGTCAGGTTGCGCACATAGACCGCGGCCGAGACTCGGCTTTCCATGATCTCTTTCCAGTTCAGGCGCATAGCCAGCGTGGAGTACCCGTCCAGCTGCGTACCCGGAGTGGAGGTGCCGTTGGTGTTCGAGAAGAAGAAGCTCGACTGCTTGTAGAAATCGGTCCGCAGGCTGACCTTGCCGATCTTCTCAGGCACCGGGAACTTGATTTCCGCATTGACCGAGCCGGCCCACTTCGGCGCATCCGGATAGGAATCGACCTGGAGGCTGCCGACGAACGGGATCGGCACGGTCCGCTGCGTGTACTTCGCATCGGTGTAGGCAAGGTTGAAGCCGACATCGAGCCACGAGGTCAGCCCGAAGAAGCCGTCGACTTCGACGCCCTGGGTCTCGGCCTTGGGCACGTTGACGGTGAAGCCGGCCGGCGCGCCGCCGACGATCGCATAAAGTGCGCGCTGGGCGTCCTTCACGATAACCTTGTAGGCGGCGATGTTGAACTGCACCGGCACCGAGGAAATGCGGCCGTTGAACTTGTAGCCCAACTCGAAGTCGTGAACCTTCTCGTTCTTGAACAGGTTCGCCGCCTTGCCCGTAAGCGGGTCGGTGAACGGGGCCACCGTACCGTTGAGGTTCCCCGCGCGGAAGCTGCCGCGCTGGTTGAAATAGACCATGTTGTTGGAGTCGATCTGGTACTGCAGGCTCGCCGTCCAGGCCGGTGCCGAAAGCTTGGTGCTCTGGTCAGCCGCCGGTGAGTTCGGATCGACGCCAAAGACGTTGCCTTCGGCCTGACGAATGCCGACGGTTTCCCACGTGTAGCGCCCGCCGAGCGTTGCCGTGAGCTTGTCGGTCAGCTGGTAGCTGAGCTGGGCAAAGATCGCCTTGGAGGTCTGCCGGTTGCGATAGGCGTAGGAGATGTCGGCAATGCCGCCGGGGACGACATCGGCGCCGATGTTGATCGGAATGATCTCGTAGCGCTTCTGGTTCGAATAGAACGCACCGACGGTGTAGTTGAGCTTTCCGTCCACAGCCGTGCCCTGCAGCTGCAATTCATCGCTGTAGGTCTCTGACCGGAAAGTCTGCCCGCCCGGCACGCCCGTGGCATTGATCCCGGCCAGCTTGAACAGCCACAGCGAACCGAACGGGCCGCCGCCGAGATTGCCCGATGTGAACGAGAAGCCCTTCATGTAGCTGAAGATGTTCTTGATCTTGGCGTGATCACCGACCTCGACCTCGGTCGTGTTGGACACGAACGTGTTGTTCGCCTTGTGCGGCAGATCGTACTGCAGGAAGATCTTGTAAGGGTTGGCGCGCGAGAATTTGGTGTAGCCCTCGACGGCGCCCGGGAAGAATCCGGGCCCTGCCGGCCCGTCATTGGCGCCGTAGATCGCGGCAAGCGTGTTGGACAGCGGCGTGCCGGTGGTGTTGGTGATATGGTTGGTGCCATCGCTGATGAACTGCGACGTGGGATCACCCGGGGTCGCGAGCCGCGAATAGTAGTTGAAGATCCCGCCGACGCCTTCCGTGCCGCGCACGCGGTCATGCTGTAAGATCGTGACGTTCTTGATAGTGTCGGTCGGCGTGAACAGGATCGTCAAGCGGCCCGAACGGCTGTTCTTGTCGCCCAGCGTGTTGCCGGTGTTGATGTTGGTGACGTAGCCGTTGCCGCGCGTGATATCGCCCGCGATGCGGATAGCCAGCTTGTCCTTGATGATCGGCAGGTCGACAGCAGCCTGCACCTGGCCGAACTCGCGCGAGGCGCCGCGTGCGATCACATAGCCGGCAAACTCGTTGCCCGGCATCGGCGTCGTGTAGAGCACCGCGCCGCCCGTGGCATTGCGGCCGAACAGCGTCCCCTGCGGCCCCTTCAGGACCTGAACCGAGGCCAGATCGAAGAAGGCGGTTGCCGTGTTGCCGGGGTTGTAGGGCGCTTCGTTGAGGTACGGCAGCACGGCAGGGCTCGTGCCCGAGAACGGGTCGAGCGACTGCCCGCGCATGCTGTAGCTGAGCTGGTTGGAGTTCTGCCCGTTCTTGACCTGCAGCCCGGGGACAAGCGAGCTGATATCCTGCTCGCTGGCGATGTTGCGGGTTTGAAGGGCTTCGGCATTGTAGGCAACGACCGAGACAGGAACCTTGGACAGTTTCTCCTCGCGCCGCTGAGCGGTCACAACGATGTCCTGCGTAGCCGCCTCATCGACCGCCTGCGCTTGCGCAGCCTGAGCCAGAACCGGAGTGGCCAGGGTGGCCAGCACCACCGCAACCGCACTTGCGCTGCCCCGCAGCAACGCACCGTTCCGCAAGCCAAACTCGCGGGCGCTCTTCCAAGAACCGTCCATTTCCCATCTCCCAATGTTTTATTATCGAAGCATCGCAATTTCTTCGCACCTTCCGCGCAAAATCTGCGCGGAAGGTGTATCTCTTATCTCAGTCAATCAGTTCCGTGATAATCATGCTGCAATAAGTGTCTCGCCAGGAACTTTCACCCGCGGCGCGACTTCCTTTGAAAGTAGCTCGAGCGACTTGAACCAGGCCGACGGATCGTCGTAGTAGTCGTGCGCTTCGACCTGCAGCGTGCCCCAGCCGCCGGTCTGCTCGAAAAGGTGGCTGAGTTTGTCGACGATCGTATCGGGCGAGCCCACGACGAAAACATGGTCGGTCAGGAACTCGAGATCGATGTCGAGCGAGTCCACGCCGAAATCGCGGGCGAAGCCATCCATCATGCCGAAGCGGCGCCAGATCGGGATCAGATAGCGATTGAAGCAGTAGCCGATCGGGCCCTCCATCACGAGGCGCTTGGCCTCGGCATCGGTGTCCGCGCAGAACACCGTCTGCGAGACCGCGTGGCGCTGGCGATTGGGGGTGAAGCCGGCCTTGATGTTGGCCTCGGAGTAGATCTCCCAATGGCGCTTGAGCGCATCGAGGCCGGAATAGATCGACACCGGCTTGAAGTTGCGCTCGCCGGCAAGCTTCATCGAGGGGGAGTTGGCGCTGAAGCCGGTGACCGCAAATTCGGGGAAACCGCCGCCGTAGGGCGCATAGTTGGCGAGGAGGTGCTGTTCGTCTTCCTCGGTCTCGGCCGGCTCTTCGTGCGGAAAGCCCGCGCTCCAGTACTTGCCTTCATGGAAGAACGGTTCGCGCTTCCAGATCTTCTCCATGATGAAGAGCGATTCCCGCACCATCTCATTGAGGTGGGTCGTCTCGGCATCCTTGATGCCATGAATGTACGACGCCAGCGGATAAGCACCCGCGCCGATCCCCATGAAATAACGGCCTTCAAGGATCTGGGAGAGCCAGCCCACCATCATCGCCAGCTTGGCCGGGTGTTGATGCGGCAGGATGTGCGCCATCGGGGCAAACTTGATCGTCTCGGTCTGCAGAGCGGCAGCGGCCATGATCAGTTCCGGGTTGGGAATGTTTTCCCAGATCTGCGAGGCGTGCTCGGAGATCATCATCGAGGTGAAACCGATCTTGTCGCAATGAACCGCGCTGTCGACGCCCCACTGGAACGTCTGCCGCGCCGTACGGCCCGGGCGCATGTAGGGGTGAAAGATCAGGCCAGTTTCCATTGTCATTGCAACTCTCCCTTCGGCCCTTGATTAAGCCATGTGGCTTAAATGCGCTTCACCCGTCTTTTCGTCAACCCCATTCAACACATCCGTTGACCAAAATCAACACTCTCGTTGATTGAAGCGAAAATGCCCGACGCTACACCCGGGCTTGACGCTCACCCGAAGCTATCCCAATTGGCGCGCATGACCCGTGCGGCCCCGAAATCTCTTGTTCCAGCCGGAATTCCTGCATCTCAGGGCGCGAAAGTGGCGCTCATCCTTGCGGGCGAAGTGCTGATTGCGCGCAACGGCATCGAAGGCGCATCGCTGCGGGAAATCGCAGCCCAGGCCGGGCAGAAAAATCACCACGCGGTCCAGTACCACTTCGGATCGCGCGACTCGCTGGTGCAGGCGATCTTCGATTACCGGATGGACCAGATGGAGGCGACGCGCGGCGCCATGCTTGCGGCGGCCGAAGCGACAGGGGCCTTGTCCGATCTCAGGACCATCGCCGATATCATCTATCGCCCCCAGATCGAGCTGATCGACGAATTCGGCGACTACTCCTACGCCGGCTTCCTGAGCGCGTACCTGCTGCGCTATCAGGGCAGCCGCTTTGGCCAGTTTGGCGAGCGTGTCGCACCCAACCTTGCCCGGACCCTGGCCCTGCTCCGAGCCTGCCTCGGCGATTTGCCGGAAGCGGTGGCACAGCGGCGCCTGGTGACGGCAAGCTTCATGTTCCTCAACATCCTCGTCATTCACACGCGCGATGTCAGCGACGACGGCGAGCGCTTCGAGGATGCTGTAAGCGACACGCTGGGGCAGATCGTGGCGGCCCTTGGCGCGCCTTTCTCGGCTGCCGCAGGCTAACCGCCGAAGAAGGTCTCCTTGGCGTGCTGCGTGTCCATGTACTCGCGCACTTCGAAGACCTTGCCGTCCATGACGGTCACCAGAAAATGATACTGGGGTGAGTAGGTCCGCCCGTCTGCAAGCTCTGCAAACCCCACTGCTTCAACCGCCACCCGGTCGCCCTCGCCGATCATGGAGACCGGCGTGATGGCAAGGCTGCCCGATTTGTAGATGGCCTTTGCGCCTTCGACCAAAGGCCCGAAGCTTGCCTTGTCATAGCGGCCCGACATGCCCTCCAGCCTGCCCGAAACCCACCAGCTGCCACCATCTGCCATCGCATCGAGCAGTGCGGGCACATCGCCGCTCGAGAATATCTCGAAGAACCTGGCGACGATTGCCTTGTTCTCCGCCGCAGCGCCGCTGGTGATTTCATCTGCCATCGCCTTGTCTCCCGATGCAGCATGGCGCCGCAGTACCGCATTTCTAGCGCGTCCACGGTCCCGTTGTAAACGCTAGTGTTGACTACGTCACGACGGTCCAGCATGAGTGCTGACGACGAGGCTGGGCGTATCGCCGATCGAGCCGAGACCCACCTGACAAAGCCGGAGAGACTGCAATGGGTAAACTGGATGGCCGCACCGCAATCATCACCGGTGCGTCGCGCGGCATGGGCTCCTCACATGCGCGGCGCTTTGTGGCGGAGGGCGCGAAAGTCGTGCTCACGGATCTTCGTTCGGACACCGGGAACGCACTCGCGCAGGAACTGGGGCCGAACGCACTCTTCGTCGAGCATGACGTGACAAGTGCGGCCGACTGGGCGCGGGTTGTCACCGCGGCGGAGGACTTCTTCGGCCCGATCAACATCCTGGTGAACAACGCCGGAATCCTTGGCGTGATGGCCAAGACCGCAGACGTCAGCGAAGCGGATTACCGGAAGGTCTGCGAAGTGAACCAGCACTCGGTCTACCTTGGGATGCACGCAGTCATCCCCTCGATGCTCAAGGGCGGTCGCGGCTCGATCGTGAACATTTCCTCGATCGCGGGTCTTGTGGCCAACTACGGCTTCCCCAGCCTTGCCTATGTCGCCAGCAAGTTCGCCGTGCGCGGGATGACCAAGGCTGCCGCCATCGAATATGGCCCCGACAACATCCGCGTGAACTCGGTCCACCCCGGCTTCATCATGACCCCGATGATGGTCGAGGCCACCGACGAAGGCGGCGGCGAAGCGCTCCTGCAGATCCCGCTACGCCGGATTGCGGAGCCCGAAGAAGTCTCGAACCTCGTGCTGTTCCTGGCTTGCGATGAATCCAGTTACATCACCGGCGCAGAGCACGTGATCGATGCTGGCATGACGGCACAGTAGTGATACGCAGAGTTTCAGAGGGATTCCCTTACCGTCTGGATTGCGTTCGAACCAGACTATGGTTCCGTTCAGCGCGCGGATACGGCCGGGGTTGGGGCTTTGTTGCCGTTCCCCGGTAGACCTTGAGCACAAGCAACGATGGTCACCAGCCAACCTCCGGCAGCGAGCGAATCTCTCGAGATGCGTTGTTTGCGACCCGAAGCGCGACAATTCCCTCTTCGGGAGAAGGGGGCGATGAGGGTTTACTTCAGTTGCCCAACCAACCGGTCATGATCTCGCCCCTGTGCCCCTCCGGCGCCAGCGCGGCGCGCAGGGCTTCCAGCAGAGGGGGCAGCCCTTCCGTGAAGGCGTAGGGCGGGTTGACGATAAAAAGGCCCGCTCCGTTATAGATGCCGGGCTGATCGGCATCGTACAACCAATGCTCCACCAGCAGCAATTTCGGGATGCCGAGCCCCCGTAACTGCTCCTTCCACCGCACATGCGTCGCGCGGTCTTTCAGTGGATACCAGATCACCGTCACGCCATGCGCCCATTTGCGGTGAGCGGCGGCGAGGGTGCCTGTGATGCGGGCACGCTCGTCCGGCTGCTCGTATGGCGGGTCGACCACCACCACGCCGCGAGGCGTGCGGGGCGGCAGCATCGCCAGCCAAAGTTCGTAAGCGTCGCGCTCATGCACGGCAGCGGATGTGCCGCGCATCGCGCCGCGCAGGGCATAGGCGTCCTGGGCATGTTTTTCGTTCAGGATCAGAAAATCCTGCGAGCGCAGAAGCTGCGCCAGAATCCGCGGCGAGCCGGGGTAGAAGTGCGGCTCGGCCTCGACATTCACCGCTTGTACTGCGGCGCGGTAGTCGTTCAGCAAGGGGTTCGAGTCGGCAAAGGCCCGCAGCACGCCTTGCGTGGCCTCACCGGTGCGCCTGGCCTCCTCGCCGCCAAGGTCGTACAGCCCGCAGCCCGCATGGGTGTCGATCAGGGTCAGCGCGCCTTGTTTTTGCTGCAAGGCGCGCACGAGGGCGATCAGCAGGCTGTGCTTCACGACATCGGCGCTATTGCCAGCATGGAAGGAATGGCGATAATTCATTGAGATTCAAAGTCCTGACGATCAGCCTTCTTTACGCGTTGCTGGGCGCGGCTGCCGAGCGCGCGGCGATTGAAGAAGCCAGCCAAGTGCCAGTATAAAGTCGGGGGGAAACCTACAACGCACTTCTGCGCAAGGCCTGAGGCCTGCGTTTGCGATCGTCACCAAAGGCTCAAGACGCAAGGTTTCGGGCACACACGACCTTTCAGAAGCCGCACAGGTTTACGGCGCCTACAAAGCCGGCGTCCATCAGCAAGTTCGAAGGCCTGATAGCCCCGCGCTCTCGCGAGACGCTGAAATGCCATGACGTGACCAACAGGCAAGTCGCACCAAACGCACGGGGGCATCGGCCGGTTCTGATCGGGCGCGATCTTGGCCGGCTGGCGTCGATCACCGCGCCGCATGACCTGAAAGTCCAGCGGTTGGACCTTGCAGACGCGGCCTCTGTTCTTCCTGCAACTCAGCCGGGAGATTGCATCAGTATCCCCACCAGCTTGTCGACCTTGACCGTGGCGATGGTCGAGAACGTGTCGGAAATGGCATAGGGCAGCACGATGCGATCTCCGAACTTCATCGCGCCGCAGGAATAGACGACATTGGGCACATAGCCCTCCCGCTCCGACCGTTCCGGCTGCACGAGCGGCACGCGGGCGCGGCCGATCACGCGTGAGGGGTCCTCCTTGTCGAGCAGGACCGCGCCGATCGAATAGCGCCGGATCGGCCCCACGCCGTGGGTGAACAGCAGCCAGCCCTCGTCCAGTTCGATGGGCGATCCGCAATTGCCGATCTGGACGAATTCCCACGGATATTCCGGGCGCAGGATCGGCGTACCCAGGCCCCATTCCAGCAGATCGTCCGAATAGATCAGATGCAGGCTTTCGTTGTCGTAGCGGGCGATCATCGCAAAGCGCCCGCCGATCTTGCGCGGGAAAAGGGCCATGCCTTTGTTGACCGCCGCCGCGCCTTTCAGGGGCATCAGCCGGAACGACTGGAAATCCCTGGTTTCAATCAGTTCGGAGCGGATCGCGCGCCCGCTGTAGGCGGTGTAGGTGGCGAAATAGGTGGTGCGCCCGCGATCCCTGAACGCGACGAAGCGTGCATCCTCGATGCCGTTGGACTGCGCTTCGGTGATCGGGAAGATCACGCGCTGCGAGATATTGGTGTCGGCCGCAAAGGCCAGATCGACGCTGTCACCGATGCGCCGGGAAATGTGCGGCAAGCAGGCCAGGCGGACCGGCGGCTCGATGCTGATCTCGCCTTCGCCGCTGATCGTGCCGCGCCGGAATGTGAGCGAGGATATGTGCCCCTCGCCCACCGCGCGCAGCGACAGGATGAAGCGCAGGCTGCCCGGCTCCACCCCGCTCTGATCGGGGTGTGGCACGATGCTGGGATTGAACAGCGCCGCCGCCTCGAAGCTGTATTCGTGCAGGAAATACGCCCCGACAAGGCTGCGCTGCGTTGCCGAGAACGCCGCATGACCGGCAAAGACCAGTTCCATCTCGGCGGCGCGCTGCTCGAATATCTCCAGCAGGTTGCGCTGCGGATCGTTGAAATTGTCGAGCACACTGGCGAGCACCGCCTGCGCCTCTGTCTCGTCCAGCGCCAGAACCCTGTCGACGATGTGATTGGCGCGCGTTGTGTCGACCGGGTTGTAGTCGCGCGGCTCGATCGCGGGGCGGAACGCGCGCACGATCACGCGCGACGGATCGGGCCGCAAGTAGAGCGGATGGCGGTTGAAGAACGGGCTCTGGTTCATGTCTGGTAGTCCGCGCCGACGGCATTGGGCCAGACCGGCGCTGCGGCGGTGACCGGCGCTTCGATGAACGGGCCGGTGGACCTCTTTTCGAAGCGGTGCATGTCGGCCAGTCCAAGCAGGTAGGACAGCACTGATTCCGCGCCCCGATTCTCGTTGGCGCGATCGCGGTGCAGGCCATCGCGGCAGCTTCCTGTGGCCGGATCGACCAGCGCCACGCCGAGGTCGTTGGCGCCGCCGAACCAGGCGAATGCACGCACCGCCTCGTCTTGCCAGAAAGGTCCGGGATCGACTGTGCTGGCGGCAAGGCACGCGGCAATGGTGGCGCAGGCTTCGAGCGGCTGCTGGTCGAAGTGCTGCGGCTCGCGCGCGGCGAGCAGGAAGCCATCCGAGCCCACGGGGCGGAAATGGCCGCCGGGCGCGGTCTGCCGGGCGATCAGCCAGCGCAAGGCAGCGAGCCCCGCATCCACCAGATCGCGCGCCGCGCAGTCCCGCCCGGTCGTGATCAGCGCCTCGCACAGCCGCGCGTTGTCGTAGGTCAGCCGGCTCTCGAACCAGACCCAGTCCTCGCTGCGGCAGGCCTGCAGCAGGCCCGTCAGCCGTTCGGCGAGCACGAGGCCGATGTGGCGTGCTTTGCGATCATGCGGGCGGCGGGCGCTGTAGCCGTGAAGACCCAGCAGCGTGAACGCCCAGGCGCGCGGCGAGGTGAAGCCTTCGACCGCCTCGAGCGCGCGGGCGAACAGATCGGCCGCCCAGAGAGCAAGGTCCTGATCGGCGCCTTCAGAAGCATAGGTGCCCAGCGCCCACAACGTTCTGCCATGGCTGTCCTCGGAGCCAAGTTCCTCCAGCCAGCGGCGGTCAAAGCTCATGAAATTGCGGAAGCGGCCGCGATCCGGGTTCCAGCCATGCTGGATGAAAGCGGCAAAGCGCAGCGGCTGGATAGCCGGCGCCCCGGCCAGGCGCACGCTGCCCAGTCCACTGCACACCAGCAGCGCACGGGCGTTGTCATCGATGCAATAGCCGTGATTGCGATCGGGAATGCCGCCGACCGCATGCTGAAACAGGCCGGTATCATCGCACATCGCCGCAAGGTGGGTGAGCGGCAGGGCAGGCATCGCCGGGCCTGGCCTGCGGCATGCCGCGCGAAACGCCACGTGGTAACGCAGCGCGGTGTTGGTCCAGGTGGTTGGCCGGCTCGAGCGGTAGGCGCCCCGCCCCATGGCAAGGCGAGCTGTCTCGTCGGTCAGGAGGTCCGCCACTGCCCCGCCAAGCGCGGCGGGATCGTTGAAGGGCACCAGCACCCCGGAACCGTCGGCAAGCAGTTCAGCCGCATGCCAGTAGGGCGTCGAGACGACCGGGCGGCCAAGGCCATGCGAGTAGGCCAGCGTGCCCGAGGTCATCTGCGCCTCGACGAGGTAGGGCGTCACATAGACATCGCACATGGCGATATGCTCGAGCAGTTCCGGTCGCTCGGCAAAGCGGTTGAGGAACACCACGTGGCCATCGAGCCCAAGCTCATGGGCGCGCGCGATGAGGCTCTCGCGGTAGGCCTCGCCCTCCGCGCGCAGCAACGCGGGATGCGTTGCGCCCATCACGACATAGACCGCGTCGGGCGCAGCGGCGAGCACTGCGGGCATCGCCTCGATCATGACCTCGATGCCCTTGTTCGGGCTGATGAGGCCGAAAGTCAGGATGACCCGATGACCGGCAAAGCCGAGCTTGCGCTTGGCATCGAGCGCATTGACCAGCGGCAGATCCGGAATGCCGTGGGGTATCACCACGATCCGCACAGGATCGGCACCATATGTGTCGATGAGGATAGCGCGAGCCTTGCGGGCCATGACGACGACCCGGGCCGAAGCGGCGAGAATGGCCATCATGACCGCGCGCTGGGCCTCGCTCGGCTGGTCGAGCACGGTGTGCAGGGTGGTGACGAGCGGAATGCGCAGAGCCGCGATCAGGCCCAGCAGATAGTTGCCTGCCTCCCCTCCGAAGATCCCGAACTCGTGCTGGAGCGAGACGACGTCATAGCCGGCCTCGTTGATGTATTCGGCCGCCGTCAGGTAGGCGCCGGCATCCTCTTGCGGAACCCCCCGGCGCACTGGCGGGGCATAGTCGCAAGGGCCGCCCGGATCGCACATCGCCACGATCGCGGTATCGGACACATCGTCCTGATGGCGCATGGCGAGTTCGAGATCGGTGGTGAACGTGGCGATGCCGCAGCGCCGGGGCAGCGCATTGCCGATGAAGACGATCCGCATGGGGGCAGTCCGGAGGTTGTCCTAAAGCTTCCCTTTCGGCTGGCGTGGGGCGGCGGCGTAGAACCTGAAGAGCGGGACGGTCTGGTCGGTCACAGCGGCGGTGTTCCTGGTGCGGGAGGCATGACCCGACTGGCCGCTGGCGGGCGCGGTGTCTGCCCTCGGAAACTACGCTGACGCGCGGCATGGCATCCGCCCCGGTCCGGCGCCGCTGATGCGCCGGGCTGGGTAGTTTCCGATCCTGTCGCGTTTCCCCAGCTCTTCTAGGGTCGAACTGCCCCATGTGGCGTCCGGTCGTCGCATCCCGCACGGCCTGGCTCTTTTCGCAAAGAAGACAGCCAATGCGTACAATCCTTCTCGGCCTTGCCGCCACCAGCCTTCTGGCCGGATGTGCGGACTACGGCGGCCGCGAGCCCATGCAGTCGCAGTGGAGCGGCTACGATTACAACCGCCCCGACCCCAGCTACGGCGGGTATGAAGCCGATCGCTACTACCGCCAGGACCCCGGTCGCTATCGCGAACGGCGCATGGACAGCAGCGAGCGGATCTACCGTGGACATGACGGGCGCTACTACTGCCGCCGTTCCGATGGAACCACCGGCCTCATCGTCGGCGCCGTCGCTGGCGGCGTGCTTGGCAATGTGATCGCCCCGGGCGGTTCCGAAGCGCTTGGCACGGTACTCGGCGCGGTAGTCGGCGGCGTGGCAGGCCGCCAGATCGACCGAGGGCGCAACAACGTGCGCTGCCGCTGAGGCTCAAGCAGTACCCCCATCCCAGCCGCGCCGGTTCCGGTTCCTGACAAGGACCGACCGGCCAGCATACACCGGAGTTCTTCATGTCCCTGGGTCTGATACTCGTGATCGTGCTGGTCGTCTTTCTGCTCGGCGGCTTCAGCGGACGCATCGGCGGCTATGGCTATGGTTATGGCCATGGCGGGATCGGCGCGATCGGCATCATCCTGATCGTGCTGGTGATCCTCATGCTGACCGGCCGGATCTAGCATCCGCGGGCAGGAGCGGCCCGCATCGCAATACCCAAGTCATCACCAAAGGAGCCGTTTCATGCGCTCGTTCATTACCATGGCCGCGCTAGTCGCCGCCGCATTGCCGCTAGCTCCTGCCTCGGCGCAGACCATGCGCGGCTACACTTCCGTTGCGACACGGCTCTATGCCGGACCGCTGCGCGATTATCCCACGGTCCGCTATGTGCGCCGCGGCGTTCGGGTCGGTGTTCACGGCTGCTTGCGCGATTGGAGCTGGTGCGATGTCACCTACCGCTCAAATCGCGGCTGGATCGCGGGCAATGCGCTGCGGATCAGCCACGATGGGCGCCGCCAGGGCCTTTCCGCCGATTTGGGCATTGGCGTGATCTCGTTCTCGTTCGGATCCTACTGGGACAACAACTATCGCGGCCGCACCTTCTACAACGAGCGTCCGCGCTGGCAGACGCAGTATGAGAACGGCTACCGCCCGGAATGGGGCGACCGGGATCAGGGTCCGCGCCAGGGCCCATCCGGCGATCAGGGCCAGTACCGCGACCGCCGCGGGCCCGGAGTACAGCCGGGGCAGGATCTGAGAGTAGGCGACCACCGCGTCCCGGCACAAGGCGGCCAGATCCGGCGCATTCCGGCAACGGGCGGCACCGTCCGCGTAGTCACACCGAACCGCCCGCCCGCCAAGGTGCGGGTCAAGGTTCCCGCCAGGAAGGCCCAGCCCGGCAACAACGGATTCGGCAAGAAAGCCCGGGGCGGCGAGAAGGCTCACGGCAAGCCCGCCGGGCGTCAACACCCTTGAAGAGCTGCGTCCCGGCCCGATCAGCCCTTCCCCCCCTGCAGATCGGGTCAGGACACGCAGGGACGTGCCGAAACTCCAGCCTCGGCGGAGTTTCGGCACGGTCTTGCACATCGCCACCCCACAAGCCGACTGCCATCGGCTTCGACATTTTCGGAACCGGAGCTCGCCGCATGCGCTTCACCTTGATCACGGCCGCGTTTGTTGCCGCCGCAGTGCCGCTTGCACCCCTTGCAGCACAACCAATGCAGGCCATTGCCGCCAGCGCAACGCATCTCCTGGCCGGGCCGCTCAGCGACTACCCCAGCGTGCGTACCATCAGCCGCGGCGCCAAGGTTTTGGTCCACGGCTGCCTGCGTGACTGGAGTTGGTGCGATGTAACCTATCGCTCCGACCGCGGCTGGATCGCCGCAGATACGCTCCGGGTCAACCACCGCAAGCGCCGCCTCGCCGTCGCGGCCGACCTTGGCATCGACGTCACCACGTTCACGTTCGAACCGTACTGGAGCAGCCATTATCGCGGCCGCCGCTTCTACACTCAGCGTCAGTTCTGGCAGGACCGCTATGACCGCGACTATCGTCCGGAATGGGGCGGAGAGAGCCCGCGCGAGGAAAGCACCAGCAGTCTGCATCGATGGTCGCCAGGTGCGGCCGGCCCGGGTGAGGCGGGACAGGATGAGGGCGGACCGGGTCAACCCGAGGTCATGGTCGCTCCCTATGCTTTTCCCGAGCACACTGCGGAACAGGTTCGCAGCAATGGCCGCAAGGCCGATCCCGGCGGGCAACCGGCGGGCAACGCCAGGCAGGATGCCTCACAGGATCGCGGCCAGGCCGCGCGCAATCCAGACCATTGAACAACGTCCCGGCTCCATCAAAGCCGCCCCCGCATAATCGTACCAGGACCTGAGGGAAAACGCCGGAATTCCTGCTCCGGCAGAACTCCGGCGCGGTCTTGCCAACCATCACGGGCGTCACGGCCCGATCCTTCCGCAAGAGTATCACATCATGTCGCTGGTCAATCTTATCGTCATTCTCATCGTCGTCGGGGTCGTTCTCTGGCTGATCAACACCTACCTGCCGATGGACGGCAAGATCAAATCCATCCTCAACGGGGTCGTGGTGATCGCGGTGGTGCTGTGGCTGTTCCGGGTGTTCGGCGTGCTGTCCTCGCTTGATGCCATTCATCTCGGCAAATGAACTGCGGGGGGGCTCGCAGCGCCTTGCAGCGGGGCCATTCGCCATGGGGTGAGTGCCGGCGAACTGTGCTAGGCATCGCCTTCACGAGAGGGCAGCACATGACGCAGACACTCCATGGCGAGGCCGCCCGGCGCAGGAGGTTCCGCACCTCGACCACGCGGTGGTAAGCCCGCCGCGCGAGGCAACCGGACCATCGCAAAGGAAAGACCTGCCGCCACGGCCGGTGCTGCCGATCGTTGCGATCGGCGCGTCGGCCGGCGGTCTGGAGGCAACATCGCGCCTGTTCGACGTGCTGCCGGCAATAACCGGCTGCGCGTTCATCGTCGTCCAGCATCTCGATCCGCACCACGAAAGCCTCATGGTCGCGCTGCTCGCCGAACATACCGCGATGCCGGTGGTCGAGGCGGCGCATGGCTGTCCGCTGGCGGCGGATCATGTCTATGTCATTCCCCCTGGCCGCTACCTTTCGGTGCGAGCCGGCACTTTGCGGCTCTCTGCGCCCGAGGCGGGGCACGGCGCGCGACTGCCGTTTGACTGGCTGCTCCGCTCGCTCGCTTCCTCGTGCGGGCGGCAAAGCGCGGCGGTGATCCTTTCGGGAACCGGCGGCGATGGCAGCCACGGAATTGCGGCGCTGCATGCGGCTGGCGGCCTCATCCTTGCCCAGTCAACCGCCGAGGCCGAGCATCCTGGCATGCCGCAGGCCGCACTCGATACCGCGCTGGTAGATGCGGCGCTGACGCTTGCCGCCATGCCCTCCGCCATCACCGACTTTGCCGCGCGGGTCACTCGCCCGGGCTTTGTGCCGGGCCCCGGCCCAGCCGCCCTGCTGGACACGGCCGGCGGCCTCGCCGCGATCCTTGCCGCGCTCCGGCACACCTCGGGCCAGGATTTCAGCCACTACAAGCCGGGCACGATCACCCGGCGGATCGCTAGGCGCATGGCGCTGCTGGCCATGACCGCGGGCGACATGGCCGCCTATGCCGAGCGGCTGCGCGGCGATCCGGCCGAATGCGCGCTGCTGGCAAGCGACCTCCTCATCAATGTCACCAGTTTCTTCCGCGATCCCAAAGTCTTCGAAAATCTCGAAGACACGATCCTGCCCGGGCTTGTCGAACGGTTGAGCGCGGGGCAGGCCCTGCGCATCTGGGTTGCGGGGTGCAGCACCGGCGAGGAAGCCTATTCGATCGCGATGATCTGCCACGATGCGCTGGCAGGCGTGCGGCGCGATATCAAGCTGCAGATTTTCGCCTCGGACCTCGATCCCGATGCCATCGCCGCCGCGCGCGACGGGCTCTATTCGCACGATGTCGCCGCCACCGTCCCGCCGGAACGGCTGGCGCGCTATTTCATCGAAGAGGAAACCGGCTACCGCGTGGTGCCCGCGCTGCGCAGCCATGTGGTGTTTTCGGTGCAGGATGTGCTCACCGACCCGCCGTTTTCGCGGCTCGATCTGATCTCCTGCCGCAACCTGCTGATCTATCTCGACAGCGCCGCGCAGGCCCGGGTGATTGCGCTGTTCCATTTCGCGCTCAGGGAAGGCGGCATTCTCCTGCTCGGCACGGCGGAGACCATCGGCAAGCCCGACGGCCGGTTCGAGCCCTTGGCGGGCGCCGAGTGCTGCTATCGCCATGTCGCCAGGACCCGGCCGGGCGAGGCCGGCTTTCCCTTCAGCTTTGACGGGAAGCTGCCCCTTCTCAACGCGGCGAGGCGCGAAGCTCCCACGGTGCGGCGCAGTCTGGCCGAGACCTGCGAACGCGCGGTGCTGGCCGGCCATGCGCCCGCCGCAGTGCTGATCAACCGACAGCACGAATGCCTGTTCTCGATGGGGCCGACGCATCGTTTTCTGAGGATCACGCCCGGCTATCCCACGCAAGACCTGCTCGCAATGGCGTCGCCGTCGCTACGCACACGGCTTCGTCTGGCGATCAACCGGGTCAGCCCTGCTACGCAGAAAGTCGACGGCGGCCTTGCCCGGCTGACCATCGACGGGGTCGTGGTTCATTTCCGCATCACCGCCGAACGCCTGGTCGAGGCGGGGGAGGAGCTTGTTCTGGTGTGCTTTGCAGAACAGCCGCCGGGTAGCGCGGATGCCCCGGCCGGGCTTGCGCCGGAACAGATTGACCGGCTGGCGGAACTGGAGCGGGAGCTTGAAGAAGCGCAGGCCGAGCTGCAAGCCTCGATCCACGACCGCGACATCGCCAATCAGGAGCAGAAGGCGATCAATGAGGAAGCCTTGTCGGTCAACGAGGAGTTTCAGTCGACCAACGAGGAACTGCTCACCTCGAAGGAAGAGCTGCAGTCGCTCAACGAGGAACTGACCGCGCTCAACGGCCAGTTGCAGGAAACGCTCGACCGTCAGCGGCTTGCCTCGGACGATCTCCAGAACGTGCTGTTCAGCACCAATGTCGGCACGATGTTTCTCGATGCGGCGCTCAGGATCCGCTTCTTCACTCCGGCCATCAGCCCGCTCTACAATGTGATTGCGGGCGATATCGGGCGGCAGCTCGCCGATCTCAGGCCGATCGCCGACGATCCCGAACTGCTGGCGGATGCCCAGCGCGTGCTGGGCAACGAGGCGACGATCGAGCGCGAGGTCCGCGCACCCGGCGACACCTGGTTCGTCCGCCGCATCTTCCCCTACCGCGCGCACGACAGCCGGATCGAGGGGGTGGTGATCACCTTTGCCGACATCACGGATCGCAAGCGCACGACCTCGGCGCTGGAGGAAGCCAAGCTCGAAGCCGAGCGCGCCAATGCCGCCAAGTCCCGCTTCCTCGCCGCCGCCAGCCACGATCTGCGTCAGCCGCTGCAGGCGCTGGCGCTGCTAAAGGATTTTCTGGCGCCCAGCGTAACCGGCGTACGGGCAGCCGAACTCATGGCGCGCTTCGACAAGACGCTGGGCGCGCTTTCGGGCATGCTCGACGTGCTGCTCAACATCAGCCAGATCGAGGCTGGCGCGGTCAGGCCGGAACTGACGCAGTTCCCGGTGGCCGATGTGCTGGAGAAGCTGCACGGCGAATTTGTCGCGCTGGCGGAGGCGCGGGATCTTTCGCTACGGTTCATGCCTTGCGCGGCCTGGGTGGAAAGCGATCCGCGTCTGCTTGAGCAGATGATCCGTAACCTTCTCGGCAATGCGGTGAAATACACCCGGACCGGGCGCATCCTGCTCGGCTGCCGGCGCCGCGGCAATGATCTCAGGATCGAGGTGTGGGATACCGGCATCGGCATCGAGACGGCCCAGCTCGAGCGAATCTTCGAGGAATTCCACCAGGTCGACAATCCCGCGCGCGAAAGCGGGTTGGGGCTGGGGCTGGGGCTGTCGATCGTCCGGCGGCTCGGGCGGTTGCTGCACCACAAGGTCGATGTCAGCTCGGTGCCGGGGCAAGGCTCGATGTTCGCGATCACTGTGCCCTGCCGCAAGGGCGCAACGCATTTGCCGCCGGCGCCGACGCCCGATCCTGTGCCCGAACCCGAACCCGTGGCCCGCCCCTCGGTCATCATGGTGGTCGAGGATGATCCCGATCTGCTCGATCTCGTGGCGCAATTGCTGCGAGAGAACGGCCATATGGTAAGCTGCGCGCCCGATGCGGCGGAAGCCCTGCGGCTTGTCACCGGGGGCGCGATCCGGCCGGACATCCTCCTCACCGACTACAATTTGCCGTCGGGCCAGAGCGGAGTGGATCTGCTCCTGGCCCTTCGCGCACGCTTGCAGCGGCCGCTGCCCGCGATCGTGCTGACCGGCGACATTTCCACCTCGGCGCTGGCGATGATTGCCGAGGCCGACTGCGTCCATCTCAGGAAGCCGGTCGTGCCCGCCGTCCTGCTGCGCGCACTCGATGCGCTCTGCCCGGCAGCGCCGGCGCCCGCCCCGGCCATGCCGCCGGGCCGCGCGCCGCAGGCGCCGCCGGTGATCTATGTGGTCGACGACGAGCCGCATGTCTGCGCCTCGATCCGCGATCTCCTCACCGCGCACGGCCGCGATGTCGAGGATTTCGGCAGCGCGGAAGAGTTCCTGGCGGTCTACCGCGCGGGGCGCCCGGGCTGCCTGCTGGTCGATGCGCATCTGCCCGGCCTCAGCGGTATCGGTCTGCTGGGCGAACTGCGGGCGCGCGGCGATCACTTCCCGGTCATCCTCATCACCGGCGATGGCGACATCGGCCTTGCGGTCTCGGCAATGCGGGCGGGCGCGTGCGATTTCATCACCAAGCCCGTGGGGCGCGACGCGCTCCTGGACAGCATCGACCGCGCCACCGAGCAATCGCACAACACCCACATCGCCGATGTCGCGCAGGCCGAGGCGGCGGTGTGCTACGCCGCGCTTACTGCACGGCAATTGGAAGTGATGGACATGGTTCTTGCCGGGCAGCCCAGCAAGAACATCGCGGCCGATCTGGGCATAAGCCAGCGCACGGTCGAAAACCACCGCGCCGAGATCATGCATCGGATGGGGGTGCGCTCGCTGCCCGAACTCGCGCGCAAGGTGCTGATGGTCGAAACCTGAACAGAAATGGGGCCGGCTTTCGCCGGCCCCATTGCCTTGGCCTCAATGGCACAAGGCGTTTCCCGCGATCAGATGCCCGAACCCGGACCGTAGCTGATTTCCACGCGGCGGTTCTGCACTTCGCGCACACCGTCAGCCGTGGGGACCCGCTGGTTGGTTTCGCCATAGGCCTGGCTGGAGATCGCCCCGGCTGAGACGCCATGGCCGGTCAGGTAGACCTGCACCGCAGAGTCGCGGCGCGATGACAGGCCGAGGTTGTAGCCTGGCGAACCCGAACTGTCGGTATGGCCGGCGAGCATGATGCCGACATTGGCGCAATTGCCATAGGCCTGGACCGCATTGTCGAGAACGCTGGCCGCCTCGGGCGAGATGTCCGACATGTCCCAATCGAAGAACACGATGAACGGGCCGCGGTTGCAGACCGGTGCAGGCGGCGGGGGCGGGGGCGGAGGAGGCGGCGGGGGCGGGGGCGGAGGAGGCGGCGGCGGGGGCGGCGGGGCAGCCTCGGGCTCAGGTTCCGGCGCGGCCGGACCACCGAAATTGAAGGTCAGCGTTGCCAGCAGGGCATGCGAGCGCAGGTGTGCCGACCGCGAAGTGCCATTATCGGCGATGAACTTATCCGCGCCGTCGGGACGGAAATAGCGGTACTTCACCCCCAGATCGACATTGCGGCCGATCGGCATGGTCAGGCCTGCCAGCGCCTGCCAGGCAAAGCCATGGGCGTGATCCTGCAGCCGCACTGCGCCTGCGAGGTCCTCGGTCAGACTGGTGGAGGCATAGCCCGCGCCGGCACCGACGTAGGCTTTGATCCCGCCCCAGTGACCAAGCCCGATCAGCGCATTGCCCATCGCGGCATAAGTGCTGGTCCGGCCCGAAAGGCCGTTGTCACTGGTGAAGGTGCCATTGGGCAGCGGGGTGCCGACCGGGCGCGACTGATCGCGCAACTGCGAGCGGGCATAGAAGCCTTCGGCCTCGAGGCGGAAATGACCGAAGTCATACCCCAGCGCGCCGCCCGCTTCCCAGCCGGTCTTGAAGCGGTCGGTGTGCTCATAGCCACCCGCGCTGAACACGTCCGAGTGCTCCTGCTTGAGCACGCCGCCTTCGAGCGTGATGTAGGGGCCGGCGTCACTCGCATGGGCACTTGCGCCCAGCGCGCTTGAAGCCAGCAACAGGCTGACGAGAATTTTCCTCATGAGATATCCGTTCTTTTGGTCAAGCCGCAGGATGCGGCCAGTTGGTAAGAGGGGTGGGAAACAGAAGGGAGGCAGGCTCCGTTGGGGCACGGGAGGCCCCTCGCCGGGGCTACCGCGCGTCAAGGTGCCACTGGGAAAGGCAAGCCGACGGTTGCACGCAACCGCCGGCTCGAAGTCAGATGCCGCAGGACACAGGTCCGTCGCAAAACCTGGCCGTGGCGATCGACCCTTCAAGGCGAAGGGAGGAGGGTTATCGCCGGCATCGCCGTTTCAGCTAGGCCGCTTGCCCGAACCGTCACAGCCTCGGAAACTACCCATGCCGGGCGCAAGGCTGCGGTGCGGAGCGGCAACCGCCCGCATCGGGGAAGAAAGCCGCGGGGGCTCCCGCTCAGCCGGGCACGCTTCTCGGCAACAGACGATTGACGCCCAGCGCCACGGCCACGCAGGCCACCAGCGTCACCAGCATCGCGTCGATGTAGTGAAACCAGACAGGCAGGAACGCTGGCGGCGCGAACGAGAGCCAGCCGTAGAACCCGACGCCGAACAGGATCGCGATGCTGGCGGCCTCGGCCTTCACACCCTTGAAAAGAAGGCCGACGATGAAGGCCGACAGGATCGGCATCGAGGTGAGCCCGTTCAGCTGCTGCAGCAGGTTGATGATGCTCTTCGCGTTCTCGAACAGCGGCACGAGCGCGACGCCGATCACCGCCATCGCCACCGTGGCGCGCAACGCGATCTTCCAGTGGTCGGTGATGGGCGCGATGAAGCGGTCGTGGAAGTCGAGAGAATACAGCGCCACCGCGCCGTTGAGGATCGCGGCGGTATGCGCGATCACAGCCGCCGCCATGAGCGCGGCAAACGAGCCGATAAGCCACGAGGGCAGGACATGCGCGACGATCCGCCCGTAGGCGGCATCGCCCAGCGGTCCGAACAGCTTGAAGGCCACCACCCCCGGCACCACCACGATCAGCGGAATGACAAGGATGCGCACCGCCGCCGCTGCCAGCACCCCGCGCTGCGCCTCGCGCACGGTGGGTGCGGTCATCGCTTTCTGGGTGATGTTCTGATTGGTCGACCAGTAGAAGATCTGGATGAACACCATCCCGGTAAACAGCGTGTGGAACGGGATCGGCGAGGTGTTCGAGCCGACCAGGGTCAGCCGTTCGGCCGGGATGCCGCTGAGGTCCCAGCCGATCGCGTTCATCGCCAGCACCACCACGAGCAGCGCGATGGCAAGCACCCCGATCCCGGCAAAGGTATCCATCACCGCCACCGCGCGCAGGCCGCCAAGAATCGTGTAGAGCGCGGCAATCGCCGCCATCGGTGCGGCAAAGACCAGCAGCGACCCTTGCCAGCCAAGCATGGTCGCGAGGAACAGGCTGCCTGAATAGAGCGCTGCGGGAATGTAGATCAGCACCGAGCCGACAAGGAAGATCGCCGCCACCAGCACACGCACGCTGCCGCCCTGGTAGCGCCGGTCGAGCAGTTCGGTGACAGTGGTGCAGCCGTGCCGATAGTAGACCGGCACGAACACGCCCGCGAGGATCAGCAGCCCGACAAAGCCCGCCAGTTCCCACCACGCCAGCAGCAGCATCTGGTTGCCGTTGTTGCCGACGAGCTGCTCGGTCGAAAGATTGGTGAGTGTGATCGAGCCCGCGACATAGAGCCACGAAAGCCCGCCGCCCGCCAGAAACACATCGCGCCCTGAGCCGTCATGCGCCGCATGCGCACTCTTCACCTTGGCCCACGTGGCATAGCCGATCAGTGCGCTGATCAGCAGCGCCACACAAAGCTGGACGATCAACCGGTCTCTCCCTTAGCCTCTGCCGGGCCATGACCCATCCATATCGCAATCAGCCGAGGTGCAAACCATGAAACTCGGTGTCTGCTATTATCCCGAGCACTGGCCCGAGGCTTGCTGGCCCGATGATGCCCGGCGCATGGCCGGCATGGGCATCTCGCATGTCCGCATCGGCGAGTTCGCGTGGAGCCGGATCGAGCCTGATCCCGGCCGCTTCGCCTGGGACTGGCTCGACCGCGCAGTAGCTGTGCTGGCCGAGGCCGGGCTGAAGATCGTGATGGGCACGCCCACCGCCACCCCGCCCAAGTGGCTGGTGGACCGGATGCCCGACATGCTGGCACGCGATGCCATGGACCGCCCGCGGCGGTTCGGTTCGCGGCGGCACTACTGCTTCAGCCACGAAGGCTACGCGCGCGAATGCGACCGCATCGTGGCGGCAATCGCCGAGCGCTATGGCACGCATCCTGCCGTCACCGCATGGCAAACCGACAACGAATACGGCTGCCATGATACCGCGATCAGCTGGTCCCCCGCCGCGCTCGCCGCCTTTAGCCGCTGGCTCGCTGCGAAGTATGGCAAGGTAGAGGCGCTCAATACGGCCTGGGGCAATGTGTTCTGGTCGATGGAATACCGCAGTTTCGACGAGATCGACCTGCCGAACCTCACCGTGACCGTGCCCAATCCGGCGCACGAGCTCGATTTCCGGCGTTTCTCGTCCGATCAGGTGGTCGCCTTCAATCGCCGGCAGGTGGACATCCTGCGCCGCCTTTCACCGGGCCGCGACGTGGTCCACAATTTCATGGGCTTCTTCACCCAGTTCGATCACCACGCGGTGGGCGCCGATCTCGATGTCGCGAGCTGGGATTCCTACCCGCTCGGCTTTCTCGAACAGTTCTGGTTCAGCTCCGAGGACAAGCGCGCCTATGCGAGGGCGGGACACCCCGACATCGCCGCCTTCCACCACGATCTCTATCGCGGCTGCCAGCGCGAGGGCCGCTGGTGGGTGATGGAGCAGCAGCCGGGGCCGGTGAACTGGGCGCGCTACAATCCGGCGCCGCTGCCCGGCATGGTCCGCCTGTGGACCCTGGAAGCCATGGCCCACGGTGCCGAACTCGTGAGCTATTTCCGCTGGCGGCAGGTACCTTTCGCACAGGAACAGATGCACGCCGGCCTCCTGCGCCCTGACAGCACCGAGGCGGAGGGCGCAGACGAAGTGCGGCAAGCGGCGCGAGAGATCGCAGCGTTGCCGCCGCCGGGCGAGCCGCCGCGCCGCACTGCGCTGGTGTTCGACTATGCCAGCGACTGGGTCACCGGGATCATGCCGCAAGGGCAAGGCTTTTCGGCGCTGCGCATCGCGTTCGAATACTATTCTGCGATGCGCGGCATGGGGCTCGATATCGACATCGTCTCGCCCCGCGCCGCGCTGGATGGCTATGCGCTGATCGTCATTCCCTGCCAGCCGATCATCGACGCCGCGCTGGTCGAGCAGCTCGCGGCCAGCGAGGCGCATATCGTGATCGGCGCCGGCTCAGGAGGCAAGACCGCCGATTTTGCGATCCCCGGCGATCTCGCTCCTGGTCCGCTGCAACAGCTTTTGCCGCTGCGGGTCACCCGGGTCGAGACCTTGCGCGGCCAGCCGTGCGAATGGATCGAAACAGTCGAGACCGCCATTCCCGAAGTCTGCCCCGGCGGCTATGCCCATGGCCGCCTGCGCTATCTTGCGCGCTATCCTGCACCGCGTGAGCGCGAGGCGCTGCTGCGCGAGGCGGCGACGGCTGCGGGCCTTGATCCGCTTGCCCTGCCCGAAGGACTGCGGGTGCGCCGTAGCGGGAACCTCGTCTTCGTATTCAACCATGCCGCGCATGAGCAGGCCCTGCCAGAAGGCCTCCTTGGACGGCAGCTGATCGGCGGCACGGTGCTCGCGGCGGCGGGCGTCGCCACCGGGACTCGGCCCTGACCGGACAATCCAGCCTGCGCATGCATGGACTGCTAGCTGGCGCAAGCACGACATCGCTCCGCTTTGGCGTGTATTTTCCGGCGGATTCTGCATGCGGGAAGGCTGGACGCGGCTCCCGCGTCAAGCTAACCGACCCGTCCAACCGTTGGAGACCGAAGATCATGAATACTGCTGAACTCGCCGAAGCCGTTGCCGCCAGCGCGGGCCTGACCAAGGCCGATGCCAAGAAGCTGGTCGACACCGTGTTCGCGGCGATCGCCGATGCGGCTGCCAAGGGCGAGGAAGTCTCGCTGAGCGCCTTCGGGAAGTTCAAGGTCAAGGAAAGCCCGGCCCGCGAAGGCCGCAACCCCTCGACCGGCGCGACCATCCAGATCGCCGCTTCGCGCAAGCTGACCTTTGCCGCTGCGAAGTCGGTCAAGGACAAGCTGAACGGCTGAGCCTTGCAGGCAATTTGAGGCGCGGCGCGCGGGAAGCAGCCCTTCCCGCGCGCCGCTCTCGTTTTGGGGACCCGAAAAGCCGATGGATTTCGATGACCAGATGCGCCGCTATTTCGGCACGGCCGACCTCGCCTCGCTGACGCCGGCGCAGCTGGCCGGCGGGCAGGAGCGGCTTGCCGTCGAATTCGGGCTCGAAACCGATCCCGGCCGGCGCTTTGCCATGTGGGCGCTGATGTATATCATGGGCTGCGCGCCCGATCTCGACGTTGCGTTCAAGGACGCGGCAGAGCAAAACGCCGCGCGCGATTTCATGGACCTCTTTGGCGGCCAGAGCGAGGCTCCCCAATAAGCAGAGGTGCGCCCGCGGCCGGGTCCGTGCTCTGCTGCGCGTTACCCTCTGGAAGGATCCCCGGCATGAGCGAACTCATCCTTGTCGACGTGAGCGAAGGCGTGGCGACTGCCACGCTCAACCGGCCCGAGGCGATGAACGCGCTGTCCAAGGCCCTGCGCGCCCGCCTTGCCGAAGTGATGACCGCACTTGATGCCGACGATGCCGTTCGTGCCGTGGTGCTGACGGGCGCGGGCACGCGCGCCTTCACCGCAGGGCTCGATCTCAAGGAACTGGGGGCAGAAGCCGGAGCATTGGGCGCCGCCAATGCGGAAGGGGCGTCGGAGAATCCGGTCAAGGCGATCGAGCTCTGCTCTAAGCCCGTCATCGGCGCGATCAACGGCGTGGCGATCACCGGCGGCTTCGAAGTCGCGCTCGCTTGCGATGTCCTCATCGCCTCCACCAATGCGCGCTTTGCCGATACGCACGCCCGCGTCGGCGTCTATCCCGGCTGGGGCCTCTCGCAGAAACTCCCACGCCTGATCGGGATCAGCCGCGCCAAGGAGCTGTCATTCACCGGCAACTTCCTCGATGCCGCCACAGCCGAGCGCTGGGGCCTCGTCAACCGGGTGGTGGCGCCCGAAGAGTTGCTGCCTGCAGCACAGCAACTTGCCCGCGACATGGCATCGATCGAACCCACATTCCTGCGCAATTACAAAGCGTTGATCGACGATGGCTATGCCCTGCCGTTCGGCGAGGGCATGGCGCTTGAGGCACAGCGCTCCTCCGCCGCCAATTCGGCGGTCAAGCCGGAAGAGGTCGAGGCCCGCCGCCTCGCCGTCCAGGCGCGCGGCCGCAGCCAGTAGAGCCGATCTCAGGCCCCCATCAGCCCGCGCATCTGCGGTCTTGACTCGGAAGTTAGCGATCGCTAACAAAACGGCATGTCTGAAGCTGTCCGTGGAAAGGCCAAGGAGGCCATCCTCTCCCAAGCGCTGCGCCTGTTCGCCTCGCGCGGGGTGGAGGCGGTCAGCGTTCGCGACATTGCCGCATCGACCGGATACTCCAACCCGGCGCTCTTTCGCCATTTCGCCAGCAAGGAAGCCCTGGCGGAGGCCTTGTTCGAACAATGCTACGCCAGTCTGGTCGAAGCGTTCGAAGGCGCAGGCGACTTGCCGTTTCGTGACTGGTTGGAAGCGGCCTTGTGTGAAATCGCACGTTCACCGGAAGGCGTGCTGTTCGTTCTCGACAATCTCAAGCGCTATTGGGGCACATTGCCCGCCAACCTCAAGCAGCGAGCCTTGCCGGTGCTCGCCGCCGCGCTGGTCGAGCGCGAGAAAGCGCGCGGCACTTTCAGGGCAGACGTGGAACCTGCGCTGATCAGCACCATTGTCTTCGGCACGCTCGGCCAGATCGCGCGCTCGGCGCACTTTTATGAATCGAACCTCGATCCGCCTGCCCTCGCAGCGCGCCTCGCCGCGCTGTTGATGGAGGGGCTGTCGCCTCACTGAAGCCAATCACTTTAGAACCTGGAGATTTTGCGATGAACAATCGAACGCTATCACTTTGCCTGGCGCTGGCTGCCCTCGCCAGTGCGCCTGCCGTTGCCGCCCCCCAGGCCCCGCAGGGCCAATGGATCTGGGATGACGGCCGGGTCGGCGTGGAATTCCATCCCTGCGGCGCCGCGCTTTGCGGCCGGATCGTGTGGCTCAAGGCCGAAAGCCAGCCGGGTGCGGCCCCGGTGCTGGATAGCAAGAACCCCAGCGAGGCGCTTCGCCGCCGCCGGGTCTGCGGGATCGACTACATCACCGGCGTCACGCTGGGCGCGTCGGGCAAGTGGAAAGGCGGCCGGGTCTATGATTTCAACTCGGGCGGCACCTATGACCTCGACATCGATGTGATCGAACCGGCCCGCGTCACCATGCGCGGGTACAAGGGCTTTCGGTTGCTGGGCGCGACGCTCAAGCTGATCCGCCCACCCCGCGACTTGCCGCGCTGCGCACCGGCTTCGGCAAGCTGAGCCGGTGTCCATGGCCCATCTGATTGGCGGGATGATCAACATCGCGCTGTTCACCCTTCCGGTGCCCCTGCTGGCCTGGCTCGACCGGCCCAAGGCGCCGGCCGAGCCTCTCGCCGGACAAGTCGGGAGCTGACGACAATGTACGCCGGTCATTTTGCCACCGCACTGGCCTTGAAGGCCGCCCGTCCAAGCGTGCCGACGTGGACAGTGCTGCTCGGGTCAGGACTGCTCGACGTGGCGTTCGGCGCGCTGGTCATCGCCGGCGTGGAAGGCGGAGCGCCGGACTATGCCCAGTCCCACCGCCTGCTCATTCCATGGTCGCACTCGCTGCTCGGGGCGGTGGTACTGGCCGGGCTTTATGCCCTCGCGCTGCGCAAGCGCGCGCCCGGTGCGGGGCCAGTGCTGTTTGCGGCTGTGCTGTCGCACTGGCTGCTCGATCTTGCGGTTCATCCGGCTGACATGCAGCTTTGGCCGGGTGACGCCCGGGCTTACGGCTTTGTCCGCCTGTTCGGCCCGGTCTCAGGCTGGTTCGAAACCGCACTCGTCCTTGCAGCGCTCGGCTACTATGCTTGGCGCGCCCGTCACAGCGCGGCGTTTGGCCGTCACTGGGCGGGCGCCTGCACCGTCGTTGCCGCCTTGTGGATGCTCGGCCTCGCGGCGTAACCGCGAGGCCGCAGCATGCGCTGTCAGACCGCCACCGCCAGTTCGGTCGCCTGCAGAATCGCCCGCTTGGCATCGAGCTCTGCGGCCTCATAGGCCCCGCCGATCAGCTGCGGCGTGAGACCCCGCGCGACCAGCTCGTCATAGAGACCGCGCGCCGGTTCTTGCCCGGCACAGACGATTACCGTGTCCACCGCCAGCAGACGAGGCTCGCCTTCCACGCGGATGTGCAGGCCCGCATCGTCGATCCGGTCATATTCCACCCCGCCCAGCATCTGCACGCCGCGCCGCTGCAAGGTGATCCGGTGCGTCCAGCCTGTCGTGCGCCCCAGCCCCTTGCCCACCGCGCTCGTCTTGCGCTGAAGCAGCCAGACTTCGCGCCCGCTGGAGGCCACCTCGGGCACAACCCCGGTCACCCCGCCGCGCGGATGGTTCTTGAAGTCGATGCCCCATTCCTTGGCGAAGACATCGATATCGAGCGAGCCCGGCGTTCCGGCATGAGTGATCAGTTCCGCGACATCGAAGCCGATCCCGCCCGCACCCATGATCGCGACGGTCTGGCCCACCTCGGCCTTGCCGGTGATCACATCGACATAGCGCACCGCCTTGGGGTGATCGATGCCCTCGATCTCGGGCTTGCGCGGCGTGATCCCGGTCGCGATCACGATCTCGTCAAAGGCGCCTGCCGCCAGCATGTCGGCATTGACGCGGGTGGCGAGCTTCAATTCGATCCCGTTCACCTCGATCATCCGCCCGAAGTAGCGGATCGTCTCGTCGAACTCTTCCTTGCCCGGGATCTTGCGCGCGAGGTTGAACTGCCCGCCGATTTCGTCCGCCGCGTCGAACAGCGTGACCTTGTGCCCGCGCCCGGAAGCAATGGTGGCATAGGCAAGCCCCGCCGGCCCCGCACCGACCACTGCGATGCGCCGCGCTGTAGCCGCCGGCTCCACCGTGATCTCCGTCTCGCGGCAGGCGCGGGCGTTGACGAGGCAGCTGGTCAGCTGACCGGTGAAGGTATGATCGAGGCAGGCCTGGTTGCAGGCGATGCAGGTGTTGATCTCGTCCTCGCGGCCTTCCCATGCTTTCTTGACGAGATCCGCATCGGCCAGCATCGGCCGCGCCATCGAAATGAGGTCGGCATCCCCGCGCGCGAGCACTTCCTCGGCGACATGCGGCATGTTGATCCGGTTGCTGGTGATGAGCGGGATCGAAACCGCCTCGCGCAGCTTGCCCGTCACCCCGGCAAAGGCCGCGCGCGGCACCATGGTCGCGATTGTCGGCACCTGGCTTTCGTGCCAGCAGAAGTGCGTGCTGATCACGTCCGCGCCATTGGCTTCAAGCGCCTTGGCGAGGCTGGTCACTTCCTCCCAGGCGAGCCCGCCTTCCAGCATGTCCATCGCGGAAATGCGGAAGATCAGCATCTTGTTCTCACCCAAGGCAGCCCGCGCGCGCTTCACCACCTCGACGGCAAAGCGCATGCGGTTTTCCCACGAGCCGCCCCAGCGGTCGGTGCGCTGGTTGGTCTTCTCGACCAGGAACGTCGAAATCAGATAGCCCGCCGAGCCGATGATCTCGACCCCGTCATAGCCCGCCTCCGCCGCCAGCGCGGCGCAATTGGCAAAGGCGGCGATCTGTTCCTCGATCCCCGCCTCGTCGAGCTCGACCGGAGCTGACCGGGCAAGGCGTGAGCGCACCGGCGAAGGCCCCACCGGCTCGCGCACATTGGCGATCGAGCCCGAATGGAGGATCTGCATGCAGATCTTGACCTCGGGATCGGCAGCATGGACCGCATCGGTCACCGCGCGGTGCATCGGAACTTCGCTCGGCTCGCTCAGCTTCGCGCCGCGCCCGCCGCTCTCGTGCGGAGTGATGCCGCCAGTGATGATCATGCCGACGCCGCCCTTGACGCGCTCGACGAAGTAGGCCGAAAGCCGCTCCGCAGCATTGGGCAGATCTTCCAGCCCAGAATGCATCGAGCCCATGATGATGCGGTTCTTGAGCTGGTGACCGCGAATCGTCAGCGGCGAGAACATCAGTGGATACTTGGGATGCGTCATGGCGTGCGGTCCGTTCAGTCTGGATTGTATTTCGGGCGGCGCTTTTCGAGGAATGCGCGCATGCCCTCGGCGAAATTGGGGCTGGCGGCGGTCATCAGCTGGTTGCGGTTCTCGATCGCCATCGCGGCTTCCAGGCTCGGCGCATCGACCGCAAGGTTCAGCCCTTCCTTGGTCATGCGCAGCCCCATCGGCGAGGCCGCGAGCAAGTCGTCGACATATGGCTGCGCTGCGGTCTCAAGCTGGTCATCTGGCACCACCTCGCTCACCAGCCCCGTCGCCAGCGCGCGCGGTGCATGGATGAAGCGGCCCGTCAGCATCAGTTCCGAAGCCACCGAAGTGCCGACAAGGCGCGGCAGGAAATAACTCACCCCCATGTCGCACGACGACAGCCCGAGCTTGATGAAAGCCGCGTTCATCTTCGCGCTTTCGCCCGCGATGCGGATGTCCGCCGCCAGCGCAAAGGCAAAGCCCCCGCCGCAAGCCGCACCCTGCACCAGCGCGACAATCGGCTGCGGGCAACGCCGCATCTTCACGTAGACGTCAGCCAGATGTCCCTGAAAGCCGAAGCCCCCGCCAAACGGATCGGGCCGGTTCGCACTCTGCCGGTCCTTGATATCAAGCCCCGCGCAGAATGCCCGCCCCGCGCCGCGCATCACCACCACGCGCGTCTCGCGGTCATTATAGAGCGCGCCGAAGTAATGGCTAAGCTCGTCGACCATCTCTAGCGAGATCGCGTTGAGCATGTCGGGCCGGTTGAGCGTCAGCCAGTCCGCCGCGCCGCGCTTCTCTACCGTGATCGTGCGATAGGTCATGCCGTCCCGCTCCCCAATCGCGCTTCTGCGAGCGCACCCCCTGTTTCTGTCACGCCGCGCCGCGCCGCAAACCTGCCCATATTGACAGCGCGCGCCTTCATGCCGCGATCCCTCCGATCAGCATGTCCGCGACCCGCGCTGCATAGGCCGTGATCGCCGCCTCGCTCATCGCCTCGCCGGGTGCGATCCGCCCGGCATGTGTCTCCATCGCCGAGAGCAGCATGTCCGAAGCGAGCGCCGTGCTCACGCCTTCGCGCAGCTGCCCCCGCGTCCGGGCTCGGCGCAGGATAGCAATGGCCTGCGCGGTCAGCGCGCCCAGCACGGGGCCGATCCTTTCGGCAAGCTCCGGATACCCCGCCAGATCGCGCCGCAGGTGCCGCGCGACGCCGCCGCCTGTCTCGAGATAGCGCGCAAGAACAAGCGCGCCGAAGGCGGTCAGATCGGCGCGCAAATCCCCGGTGTCGATCTTTGCCAATCCCTGCCAGCGCTGCTCGATCATCGCCGAAAGCAGGTCTTCCCCACTCGTCCAGCGCGCATAGAGCGTGGACTTGCCGATCCCTGCCGCCCGCGCCACCGCATCGAGGCTGAAGCCCGCCCACCCCCCGGCGCCATAGACCTGCGCCGCCGCCGCGAGGATGCGCGCCTCGAACTCCGGATTGCGCGGCCGCCCGCGCGCTCGCGGAAGTTCTGAATCGATCGCAGGGCGTTGCATGCCCCTTGTCTATCCTTTATGGACGGTGTTCGTCCAATAATAATATGGGGTGCCGGGAGTGCAGCAAGAGGCCGTCGATCGCCCGCTTTCCGGCCTTGTGGTCATTGACCTCGTCGCCAGCCCGCTCGCTGGAATCGGGCGAATCCTGCGGGAACTCGGCGCGGAAGTGATCCGCCTCGAAGTCGAAGGGCGCGGCGCCTGCCCGGCTCATGATCCCCGGGGCGAACTCTCGTACTGGACCGCCAATCTCGGCAAGCGGATCGAGCGCGCCGACCGCGCTGCGCTCCTCGATCACCTCGCCCGTGCCGATCTCGTCCTCGAAGACCTCTCCGCCGATCCCGCCCCGCAATTCAGCCTCGACTGGGACGCACTGCGCGCCGCCAACCCCGCGCTCGTCCATATGACGGCCACGGGCTTCGGCCTTGGCAACGCGTTCTCGCACTGGCAGTGGACCGACGGCGTCCTTCACGCGCTCACCACCGAACTCTCGCGCTCGGGCATCAAGGGCCGCAGCCCCCTGCTCCCGCCGGGCGAGATCGCGCTGCAATGCGCCGTGGCGCAAGGCGCCTTCGTCGCCATGGCGGCGCTCACCCAGGCGCTCGGCAGCGGCACCGGCGGCCACGTCGACTATGCCGCGCTTGATGGCGCGATGCAGGCGCTCGATCCCGCCTTCGGCATTTCCGGCAGCGCCACCCATGGCCGCCCGATCAGCCAGCTGCCCCCCGGCCGCCCGCCCAAGGGCGTGCAGTATCCGATCATCCCGGTGGCCGATGGCTATGTCCGCCTCTGTGTCCTCGCCCCGCGCCAGTGGCAGGGCATGCACGCGATGATGGGCGCACCCGCCGAATTCGCCGGCCCCGAATTCCGCGACGTGATGGTCCGCTTCAAGAGCAAGGAACTGCTCGCCGCGATGAGCGCCTTCCTGGCAGACAAGACCCGCGCCGAGATCGAGGCGCTCGGGCAGCAGCACGGCGTCCCCCTCGCCGGGCTAAACACCCTCGCCGATTGCCTCGCCGCCGACCACATCCGTGCGCGCGGCACCTTTGCCGAAGCAGAGCTTCCCGGCGGCCGCCGCGTGCCCTTCCCCGATGGCATGATGGTAATCGATGGCAGGCGAATGGGCCCCATACACGCCAGCGCCTCCGTCGCTCGTCCCGAAGCGCCTGCCAAGGCCATGCCCAGACTCCCGCTCGAAGGCCTCAAGGTGCTCGATCTCGGAGTAATCGTCGTCGGCGCGGAGACCGGGCGCCTGCTCGCTGATCTCGGCGCCGATGTGGTGAAGATCGAATCGGCCGCCTTCCCCGATGGCTCGCGCCAGACCTTGCTCAAGATCGGCCTGTCCAGCAGCATCGGCGCGGGCCACCGCAACAAGCGCAGCCTCGGGCTCAACCTGAAGGCCGAGGACGGCAAGGCGCTGTTGCGCCGCATGGTGGCCGAAGCGGATGTCATGCTCTCCAACTTCAAGCCCGGCACGCTGGAATCGCTCGGCCTCGGCTACGAAGATCTGGCCAGGATCAACCCCCGCCTTATCGCGGTCGAATCGAGCGCGTTTGGCCGCACCGGCCCATGGTCGAAGCGTATGGGTTATGGCCCGCTGGTCCGCGCCGCCGCCGGGCTCACCGCCAAGTGGCGCTACCCGGACGATCCGGAAAGCTTCTCGGATTCGGTCACGATCTACCCCGATCACGTCTGCGGCCGCATCGGCGCAAGCGCGGTCATGGCGCTCCTCGCCCGCCGGTCGCGCACCGGGCGCGGCGGCCATGTCGATGTTTCGCAGGCCGAAGTCATGCTCGCCCATCTTGCCACAGAGGTCGCCGGTACCGCGATTGGCCTCCCTGGCATCGAAGAGGCGCCCGATGCGCCTTGGGGGGTCTTTGCCGCCAAGGGCGAGGACGAATGGTGCGTCGTGACCGTGCGCGATGATGCCGATTGGCAGCGCCTCGCCGGGGTGATCGGCACCTCCGCCGCCCCTGCCCGCACCCGCGCCGAACGCCTCGCCAACAAGGCTGAAATCGAAGCCCACTTCGCCGCTTGGCTGGCCGAACAGGACGCCGAGGAAGCCGCGCAAACCCTGCAGGGCGCCGGCGTCCCCGCCGCCCGCATGCTCCGCGCCGCCGATCAGCCGGGCCACCCCTACTTCACCGCGCGCGGACTGTTTCGCAGCGAGCTGCACGATCTGCTCCCCGAACCCATGACCGCCGAACGCCGCCCCGCGATCTGGGACATGATCCCTGATGCCCCTGCGCATCCAGCCCCGCTCATGTGCCAGGATACCTACGCCGTCATGCACGACTGGCTCGGAATGGACGAAGCCACGTGCGCCTCGCTCGAAGCGGAAGGCGTTCTCGAAACCGTGCCGGAGAAGATCCGCGAGATGGTCGCCACCAAATCCTATCTGGAGACTGCCCGATGAACATGATGACCGATCCCGAACGCATCCCCGTCATCATCGGCGTCGGCCAGCTCAACGACCGGCCCGAAAGCCCCGAACTCGGCCTTGATCCGCCGGGACTGATGGCCGCCGCGCTGCGCCTTGCCGAAGCCGATGCGGGCGGGAACCTCCTCGCCGATCTCGATAGCCTCGCCATCGTCGACCAGATCAGCTTCCGCCACCTCGGCAACCTCTGCGACCGGGTCGCGGATGCCATCGGTGCGAGCCCCGCCGTCAACTATCAGTCCGAAGCCCCCCACGGCGACACGCCGATCCGCCTGCTCAACGAAGCCGCCAACCGCATCGGCGCGGGCGAGGTTAGGCTCGCCGCCGTCGTCGGCGCCGAAGCCTTGCGCACCGCCGCCGGCCTCGCCGCACTTGCCGCCAAGGGTGAGGACAAGAGCTACAATGCCGTGCGCGCCGCCTCGACCCGCCGAGATCCCACTTACGCGCAGCAGCATGGCCTTTCCGCCCCCGTCGATGTCTATCCGATCTACGAGAACGCCGGCCGCGCCGCCTACGGGCAGACCCTGGGCGAAGCACAGGCCGAAAGCGGCGCGATCTGGTCGGGCATGAGCCATGTCGCCGCCGCCAATGAAGGTGCGTGGATCAGGAAGGCTGTTTCGGCAGAGGATATCCTCACTCCGGGTCCGTCCAATCGGCCGCTCGCTTTCCCCTATACCAAGCTCACCGTTGCCAATTCATCGGTGAACCAGGGCGCAGGCTTCCTCGTTGCCAGCCTGGCCGAAGCGCGGCGGCGCGGCATTCCCGAGGAGCGACTGATCTACGTCGGCATGGGCGCGGCGGCCAAGGAAGACCCCAGCATCCTGCGCCGCGACCGCTATGACCGCTCCTCCAGCATGGACACCGCGATCCGCCGCACGCTCGAACTCAACCGCATGACCGGCGCGGATTTCGACCATGTCGAGCTCTACAGCTGCTTCCCCTGCGTCCCCAAGATGGCCCGCCGGGTGCTCGGCTGGCCGGTTGAGAAGCCCGCAACGGTGTTCGGCGGCCTGACGTTCGGCGGCGGTCCCATCGCCAACTACATGAGCCACGCGGTCGTCTCGATGGTGGAGCGCCTGCGCGGCGGCGATGGCAAGACCGGTTTCCTGTTCGCCAACGGCGGCTACGCCACCGACAACCACTGCATCGTGGTGTCGCGCGAACCCGTGGCTGCAGCCCACTTCCCGCAGGACTTCAACTATCAGGCCGAAGCCGATGCGGCACGCGGGCCGGTGCCCGAACTCGACAAGGACTATGTGGGGCCCGCGAAGGTCGAGAGCTACACCGTGTTCCACAACCGCGAGGGCGTGCCTTCCAGCGGTGTTGTCGTGGCGCGCACGCCGGAGGGCAAGCGCACTCTGTGCCACATCGACGTGGGCGATGCCGCGATGCTGGCGTTCTTCATGGACGGCGCGGCAGAACCAGTGGGCGCCGAAGGCGCGATCGCGTTGGCTGGCGAACGGCGGGTTTGGATGCGGTAAGACTGCCGCCTCCACCCGTTGCCCTCGCCCCAAACTTCGTCATTGCGAGCGAAGCGAAGCAATCCAGAGCGTGCCGCACAGCCGCTCTGGATTTGTTTCGTCGCTGCGCTCCTCGCAAAGACGAAGGGAGAGGCTCGCTCAAATTTACCAGTGGGGCGTCGCCACCGTGCGTTCTAGGGTCGCGCCACGACATCTGGGAGAGAGACATGAGCGGACGGTTCGCAGGCAAGGTGGCGCTGATCACCGGGGGCACTTCGGGCATCGGGGCGGGCACAGTGCGGCGCCTTGCCAGCGAGGGCGCGAAAGTCGTCTTCACCGGCTCCAAGGCCGAAGCCGCTGCTGCGCTCTGCGCCGAAACCGGCGCGCAGTTCGTCGCCCACCGGGTCGAGGAAGCGGCTGCCTGGGATGCGCTGATGGCCGGGATCAAGGCTGAGCATGGCCGGCTCGACATTGCCTTTGCCAACGCCGGGATCGAGACCGGCGACAGCAGCGTCGAGGATATCACCATGGAGGCCTGGGAGCGGATCATGGGGGTCAACCTCACCGGCGTGATGTTGACCATTCAGCACACGATCCGCGCAATGCGCGCCAATCCGGACGGGCCGGCGGGTTCGATCATCGTCAATTCGTCGATGAACGCATACCGGCCGATGGCCAACTACGTTGCCTATTCCACCAGCAAGGCTGCACTCATCGCGCTGATCAAGTCCTCCGCGCTGCACTGCGCCAACCAGAAGACGAAGATTCGCGTCAATTCGATCCACCCCGGCGTCGTCGAGACCGAGATGATCCGGAACGTCATCGAGCGTTCGCCCGACAGCGCCGCCGCCCGCGCGCAGTTCGAAGGCATGGCCCCCATTGGCCGAATGGCGCAAGTCGAGGAAGTCGCCGCCCTCGTCGCCTTCCTTGCCTCGGACGAGGCGGGCTTTATCTCGGGCTCTGAATACGGGATCGACGGCGCGAGCACGGCGGGGATGATGGGGGTGTAGCCCCTTCCCGCAACTTCGATCACCCAGCCGAACCTCGTCATCCCCGCGAAGGCGGGGATCAAGAGCAACTATGCGCTGCGCCCGCTCTGGATCCCCGCCTTCGCGGGGATGACGAATGGGTGGTTGGGGCTTGGGTGGGGTGGGCCCGCCCTCAGGCCGCCGCCCCGAGATACCCCAGCTGCCCCGCCTTGAACACGGCCTGGCTGCGGTTCACCGCGTTCAACTTCTCGCCCGCGCGCTGGATGTGATAGCGCACCGTCGCGTGGCTCAGCGCGAGGATCAGGCTGATTTCCTTGTCGGTCTTGCCGATTGCGGCCCAGCGCAGGCATTCGACCTCGCGCTTCGAAAGGCGGCAGTCGCTCGGGATCCACTGCTGCGTGCGCATCGTGCTGACATAGCTCGCCACGAAGCGGCGGGTCAGGGCACCGAGGAAATCGCCGTGTTCGGCAAACACGTTCGACAAGTCGTCGATAGTCTTGTCCGCCGGCACGAAGCTCGCTGCGGCGATCTGGCCGAACGAGAGGTGCGAGGGGATCACGATCATCGAGCGTGCCTTGCTGAACTTGTGGAACTCCGAAAAGTTCAGATCCTCAAGGTAGTTGTTGCGCGAGACGGTGAAGGCGCCGTGCGCATTGCACCAGAAGGGCTCGCTCTCGTAGCGGCTGGCGCGCGGGAAAGGCGAGGACAACGCCAGCGTGCCGTTCTCCCACCAGCGCTCGCCATCGGCAGTCCAGCCGAAAATGTCCGCGTTGATGATCTTGCCATCGGCATCGAGCATCTGCTCCTTCGACGAAATGTCGGGGCAGACCGCAATGCGCAGGTCCAGCTTGAGTGCAATGTCTCTGATGGCGATTGCGGCCGGCCGCACGTCTTCAACGGCCCGAATCGTCACCTGCTCGAAGGTGGAGTTCGCCCAGTCCATGCTGCATCCTCTGACCGCTGCCGGTTGCTCCGGCATACGGTTCGATTCGGATGCTAACCCAGAGAGTGCCGTAGCGGAAGCCCCATCCGAAACGGATTGCAGATGGGGCTTCCGGGCAACAGTATCAGCGGATCAAACTAAAGCCCCAGCACCTGCTTGGCGATGATCGTCTTCTGCACTTCGTCCGAACCGCCGAAGATCGTGTAGGCCCGTCCATTGAGGTACGAAGGCATCGAAAGCTGAGCCGCGCGGCTGCCGACAAACTCGGGCGCCTCGTTGCCATAGAGCGGGCGTGTGACCGGCAGTTGCAGACCGTCGTAGCCAAACAGGTCGACCGCAAGCTCGTCGATCGCCTGCCTGAGGTTCGAGCTCGTCAGCTTGACCAGCGAGGTCTGCGGTCCCGCCGGGCGGCCCTTGGCGAGTTCGGCAAGGATGCGCAGCTCGGTAACCTCAAAGGCCTGCGCTTCCAGCCGCAGCCGCGCTAGGCGCTGCGAGATGTTCGGATCGTGGATCATCGTGCCGTTGGTGCCGGAGGCTTCCTCCTTGGCCCAGCGCTCGATCCGGTCGAGCTTGGCGAGCAGCGCCGGTGCCGCGCACGATCCGCCACGCTCGTTCTCGAGCAGGAACTTGGCGATCGTCCAGCCCTGCCCTTCTTCGCCGATCAGGTTGTCGGCAGGGGTTTCGGCATTGTCGAAGAACGTTGCGTTGACTTCGTGGTCGTTCGCCATCGTCACGATGGGCGAGACGCTGACCCCCGGCTGCTCCATCGGAACGAGCAGGAAGCTGATGCCGCGCTGCTTCTGCACGGAGGGATCGGTGCGCACCAGCGCGAAGATCCAGTTGGCATGGTGGGCGTGGGTGGTCCAGATCTTGGAGCCGTTGACCACGTACTTGTCGCCGATGCGCTCGGCGCGCGTCTTCACCGCGGCAAGGTCAGACCCCGCGCCCGGTTCGGAATAGCCCTGGCACCAATAGTCCTCGCCCGAAATGATGCGCGGCAGGAAGCGGGCCTTCTGTTCAGGCGTGCCGAAGCGGCAGATCACCGGGCCGACGAGGCGCAGGCCCAGGATCGGCAGCGAAGGCGCGCCGGCAATCGCGCATTCCTTCTCGAAAATGTACTTCTGCGTCGGGCTGAAGCCCGGCCCGCCGTCCTCGACCGGCCATGATGTGGCGAGCCACCCCTTTTCAGCGAGGATCGTCTGCCATTCACGGGTGATATCCGGCTCGGTGAACACGCTCGGCGTATTCGCCGCGCCCTCGCGCAGGCGGGCGTTGAGCTTTTCATCGAGGAAAGCACGCACTTCCTTCTGGAAGGCGAGGTCCTCGGGGGAGAAATCCATATCCATCAGGCGATCTCACTCATGGCCCAGCGAATGCCGCGACGAAGGGTCTCGTAATAGACCGGATAGTTCCAGCTGCAACGTTCGGGATGTACCCAAAAGGGCATTAATTCAACGAGATCGTAATGGCTGCGGCAGTGGCCGAGCGTGTTGTAGAGCACTCCGCCCTTGCCGTGATCGCGCAAGTAAAGGATCGGCACGACGACGTTGTCGTAGTTCGCCTCGATGAAGCCCGTCGCCTCGCCATCGAAGCGCGTCTGCATCAGGACCTTGATCGGCGCCTTCTCCTTCATGATGTAGAGCTCGTCGATCACATCGAAGTCCTCAAGGCCCTGCGTGAGCGCATGGGTCTTGTCGACCACCTCGACGCGGAACGGCCCGATCGGCGGATGCGCCTTGAACTGGGTGCCGAGCACTTCCATCACGTCGTCGCGCTCTTCGGGGCAATCGACCCCGCCTTCGACGAACTTCAGGATCGAATTGGTGCCATGAAGCGCCAGCCAGCGCCCGCCGCGATCGAGGAATTCCTTGATCTTCACCGTCTCTTCCGGCGTCGGCAGCACGGTGCAGGTATAGGTCACGAGGAACTGGCACTGCTCCAGCCGCTCGGTGTTGGAGAAGTCCATCGCCACGGTGGTGCGGATCTCGGGATGCTCGGCTAGAAGCTTGAGCACCTCGAGCCGGGCAAAGTCGATATCGTGGTATTTGCCGGCAGCCACGAAATGGGCATCGATCCGCTTGGTCATTCCTTGCACTCCAATGGCCGGCTCACGCGGCCTGCGCGTAAGACAGAATATCGCTCGCCGGATCGCCGAACAGCTTCGACAGCAGCACTATGCGCTTGAGCCCGTGGCCAACGCCCAGCTCGTCGCTCATGCCCATGCCACCGTGCAGCTGCACCGCCTGATGGCCGACCCAGATCGCGTTTTCGGCGACATGCGCCTTGATCGCCGCCATCGGCGCGGCCGGCTGCAGCAGCGCGCGAAGTATGGCCGACTGCACGCTTTCGACCCGCGCATAGGCATCCACCATGCGGTGCTGCAGCACTTGGAAGCGGCCAAGCGGCTGGCCGAACTGTTCGCGCGTCTTGAGGTAATCGAGCGTATCGGCAAACAGGCGCTGGGCAATCCCGGTCATCTCAGCCGCCGCCATCAGCCGCGCCTCATCGATCACCGCGCCGAGATCCGCTGCGAGCGGGCCTTCCGCTACCGCATCGTGGAAGGTCACGATGGCCGCCACGCCGCCATCCGCTACCGGGTAGGGCCGTACTTCGACTTCTGCCGCCTTGGCATCGACCACATAAAGGCCGGTCTTGCCGTCGTCCTCCGCGCTCACCACGAAGATATCCGCCGCGCCGCCGCCCAGAACGAACTGCTTGGTGCCCGAAAGCTTGCCGGCACGCATCTTGACGCCCTGCGCGTCCAGCACAAAACGGCGTCCCGGCTCGGCAAAGGCAAACGCGGCCACGGTCTCGCCCGCGATCACGCCTTCCAGATGTGTGCTTCCCGCCAGCAGCCGCGCCGGAAGAAAGCCGCATTCGAGCCAGGGCTCTACCGCCTGTGCGTAGCCCAGCGCCTGCGCCACCACGGCGAGATCGGCCGCTGACCCCTCCATGCCGCCATCCGCCTCGGCAGCGGCAAGGCCGATCAGCCCGAGCTCGGCGAGTTCCTTCCAACGGGCGCGGTCGATCCCGCCCGGAGCGCTGCGCGCCGCGCGCCGCGCCGCCACGTCCTGGCCTTGGCAGAAGCGCTCGACCGCCGCCTTGAACAGCTCCTGGTTCTCGTCGAGATCGAAGTTCATGCAGCGGCCTTCTTGAAGGTAATCGGCACCGAAACGAACCCGCGCAGCAGCAGGTTGGGCGAAACGCGCAGTTCGGCCCCGTCCTTGATGCGGATGTCGTCGAGGCGGCGCAGCAGCTCGGTGAAGGCGACGGACATTTCCTTGCGGCTGAGCATGTTGCCCACGCACATGTGGATGCCTTTGCCGAACGCGAGATGGGTGCGTGCGTTGGCGCGCTCCACGTCGAAGGCATCGGGGTTCGGATACTTCGCCGGATCGCGGTTTGCCGCCGCGTAGCGCAGCATGACCATCTCGCCCGCTTTGAAGCTCTGCCCGCCAAGCTCGGTATCGCGCATCACAAGGCGCCACATGCCCGCAGTCGGCGTATCGAGCCGCAGCACTTCCTCGATCATGTTGCCCACCAGCGCCGGATTGGCGCGGACCTTGGCCTGCTGCTCGGGGTTCTGCGCAAGGTGCACGATGCCGCCGGCCAGCGCATGGGTGGTCGTCTCGTTGCCAGCCACCATCAGCTGCTGGGCGATCGAGAGAATCTCGGCATCATTGAGCGGAGTTTCGCCATCGAGCCGGGCATTGACCACATCGGAAAGCAGGTCGTCAGTCGGCTGCTCGCGGCGCGCGTCGATCTTGACCTTGAGCTTGCGCTGGAAGTCGACGATCTCGTGCGCGCACTCGATCTCGCGTTCGCGCGGGATCATGTGGCCGAGCCGGTCAGCAAAGGCGTCGGACCAGCGCTTGACGTCCGCGCGCTCGGCGGGCGAGAAGCCCAATTGCTCGCAGATCACCTGCACCGGCAGCCCCACGCTGAACGCGGTGACGAAGTCGCACTCGCCGTCATCGACGAAACCGTCGATCAGCGCCGTCACCTTCTCGCGGATCCCGGATTCCAGCGCGTTCACGCGCGGCATCGAGAAGGCGAGGTTGACGAGCTTGCGGAAACGCGTGTGAACCGGCGGGTCGGCAGTCAGCAGAGTGTTCATCTGCGGCCAGCCCTGCGCGAGAATCCCGCTGACTTCGGGATCTTCCGCCAAGGCGCCCGAAAGCACTCCGCTGAAATCGTTCGAGAAAATATCAGGCTGGCCTGCCGCTTCCGAGCACATGTCGTAGCTCATCACGACCTTGGTTCCGGTCTCCGGCAGCAGAACCACAGGCTCGTTGGCATGGGCCCACTGGTATAGCGGGAACGGGTTCTGCATCACTTCCGGATCGAGCAGTGACTTGGCGCTGGTCATTTCATTCATGGCGGTTCCCACTCGTTTCACCTGCGATGTGGCACCGTCAAATCACCCGTGCCACGCGCGAAAATGCTAGGTTGGCATGCCTCGAAGTACAGGCCTCTCAACTATGTACCATCACTCCGCCATCGACCATGATCCCCTGACCGGTGATGAAGCGTGCATCGTCGGTCGCGAGGAACACCATGACATCGGAAACGTCCTCCGGCTGCCCGACGCGGCCAAGCGCCGAGCGGCCCGCGTAGTAGTCCTTAGCCCCCGGCGTGTCCTCGAACAGGCCCCTTGTCATGCCGGTCGCGATGGCGCCGGGCTGCACGCAATTGACGGTGATGCCCTGCGGCCCCAGTTCCATCGCCAGCGCCCGCGTCAGCCCGAGGATCGCGTGCTTGGACGTGGTGTAGGCCACCAGCCCCGCATCGCCATAGCGCGACATGATCGAACCCACATTGACCACCCGGCCCGCGCGCGAGGCCGCGAGCATGGGCAGCAGAGCGCGGGTCAGCTTCATCACTGCCGTCACGTTGATGCCGAGCGCCGAATCCCAGTCTGCCTCGGTCATTTCGGTGAAAGGCCCGTTCGGGCAGACCCCGGCGTTGTTGATGAGGATGTCGCACCCGCCGAGCAGGCTTTGCGCCGCTCCGGCAATCGCAGCAAAAGCGTCGGGATCGGCAAGATCGGCCGTCAGCGTATGGGTCCCGACGAGCCCCTCGCCCACCCGGTCGACGCCCAGCACCGACACGCCTTCCGCGATGAGCCGCGCCGCCGCTGCCGCGCCCATGCCAGAAGCCGCACCCGTCACGACCGCGGTGCGGCCTGAAAGGTCCTTCCCGCGGGCAATCTCCATCATGCGAACTCCCGCTGGAATTCGAGCATGTCGAAATAGTCGCGCCAATGCGCGATCTTGCCCTCGGCGTTGATCTCGAACGTGCCCGAGACACGGATCGCGCGCCAACGGCCGCCGATGAGGAACTTGTCGGTCCGCTCGGTCAGCACCACGTTGCCGTTTGCGGCGATGTGGTGGACGATCCACTCGGTGCCCTCGATCGGCGGGAAGCCCGCCATCAGCGCCTGACACCCGGCAATGCCCACGGCAGGCTCCATCGGAATGTTATGCCAGACCACGTCCTCGGCCATCATGCCGAAAGCGGCGGGCGCATCGCCCCTGTTCCATGCGGCGATGAAGGCTTCGACAATCTCCTGCGGGCTCATGTGCTGCTCCGGCTTTGCGCCGTCCAGTCCAGCGCATTGGCGATCACGCGGCGGACGGCAGGGTTTGCGTAGGTGTGGGGCCCATCGCCGAACTGGCAATAGACGATCCGGGCTGGGCCGATCGCCTTGGTCCAGGCGACAAGGTTGCTGCCGGGCGGGTGAGGCCAGTCCGCATTGTCGAACATCCGGCCCGCGACGGCATGGGCGGCGGAATAGAAGTTCTCGGCCACGAAGGTGTGGCTGGAACGGATCAGCGGGGTAACATCGTCCTCGAACACCTCGCCGAGGTAGAGCTCGTCATTGACCGGGAACGCGCTTGGCACGCCTTCCAGCACCGGATGCTCGGCCACCAGTTCGGCGGTGTAGTCCACTTCGTGGCGATAGCCTGAGTCGAGCTTCGCCTCCCCGCGCAACGGCCCGGGCTGGTAGAGGAACCGCCCGCCGAGCCATTCGCTCCACTGCGGCCATTCGGTCCAGCCGGCGATGGCATGGTGCATCATCACCGCGCCCCGCCCGCTCGCAAAGCGCCGCTCCAGTGCCGCCTTGTAGGCATCGGATGGCGGTGCGGTCTTCACCGTCCCGTCGGCAAAAGTATAGCCCGGCATGTCGTAGAACAGCATGGCATCCGCCGTATCGGCCGCCCCTGCTGCGATCCGCTCCTCCGCCTCGGGGTGGACGTAGTGGGTGATGTCCCAGTCGCCAAGGCTCGCGAGGAAAGCCGCAAACGGCTCCTCCTCGTAAGGATGGCCACCCGAGACGACGAGGAGCGTGCGCGCGGCCACGATCAGCTCAGCTTCAGGATCATCTTGCCGTCGTTCGCGCCGCTGAACAGGCGCATGAACGCAGGCAGGGCCTGATCGATGCCTTCATCGACATGCTCGTCGAACACCAGCTTGCCCTCGCTGACCCAGCCCGCCATCGCGGCGATGCCCTCGCCGAAGCGCGGCACATAGTCGGCCACGAGCAGCCCGGTCATCGAGGCGCGCTTGACAATCAGCTGCCAGACATTGCGCGCGCCGGTCTTTTCGCCCGCATTGTTGTACTCGCTGATGAGGCCGCACAACCCGATCCGCGCATACATCGCCAGGTTGTTGAGCCCGGCATCGAGGATATCGCCGCCAACGTTCTCGAAGATCACGTTGACACCCCCGGGCGCCACCGCCGCGAGTTCGGCCGAGAGCTGGTCCACGCTCTTGCCGCGGTAGTCGATGGCGACGTCGAAGCCGTAGCGCTCGACCAGCCGCTTGCACTTCTCCGGGCCGCCGGCGATGCCGATGACTTTGCTCGCACCCTTGATCTTGGCGATCTGGCCGACGAGCGAACCCACCGCGCCCGCGGCGCCGGTCACCAGCACGACATCGCCCGGCTGCGGCTTGCACACCTCAAGATACCCGAAATATGCCGTCATCCCGACTGCGCCGAGCACCGAGAGGAAGTTTGTCGGCGAAGGCACGATGATGGGATCGATCGGCGCGCTGAAGCCGCCGGCTTGCGAGACCGAGTATTCCTCGATGGCATTGAGCCCCGAAACCCACTGCCCCACCGGGAAGCCGTCCGCCTTGCTCGCCACCACTTCGCCCACAGTCGAGGCGCGCACCGGCGTGCCGAGCGGGATCGGCGGCATATAGCTCGGCGCATCGTCCATCCAGCCGCGCATGGCGGGATCGAGCGAGGCATAGTGGTTGCGGATCAGGAACTGGCCATCGGTCAACTCGGGCAGCGGCTCGGACACGAGGTTGAAATCTTCGGCCACGGGCATGCCATCGGGGCGGCGGACAAGCAGGAAACGGCGGTTTTCGGTCACGAACGGAGCTCCTGGATCGGATGGGCGCGCGGGGTGCGGCGCAGCCCTCATCGATAAGCGAACCTAGACCCCGCCGCCACCAAGACGACTGTCATTTTTGCCGGGCGGCTGGGGCCTTGCGGCACTCCCCTTTTTGGCAGGTGAAGCGCCGCGCCATCCTTCCCACAGTGCGCCGCAGGCCGCCGACCAGCGCGGCGATGAGGATACACAGGCCATGGCTGAGCCGTTCTTTGATCACCCCTACCTTTCCGGGCATCACGCACCGATCCGGTTCGAGGCAGATGCGCCTGACCTTATCATCGAGGGCAAGCTGCCCGACGACCTTGCCGGGATCTTCTACCGCAACGGCCCCGATCCGCTCTACCCTCCGCGCGAGGGCGACTACCACTGGTTCGACGGCGACGGCATGGTCTTCGCCTTTGCCTTCGAAGACGGCCGCGTCTCGATGCGCAACCGCTGGGTGAAGACCGAGAAGTTCGAGCTCGAGAAGGCCGCCGGTCGCCGCCTCTTCGGCATTTTCGGCAATCCGATGACTTCGGACCCCAGCGTCCAGGGCAAGCGCTACAACACCGGCAACACCAATATCATCCTCCACGGCGGCCAGCTGCTCGCGCTGATGGAAGGCGCGCCGCCCGTCGCGCTCGATCCGCGCAAGCTGGATACGCTGCATGAGGAAACCTATGGCGGTCTCGTCACCTCCAGCTTCTCGGCGCATCCCAAGATCGATTACAAGACGCGCGAGATGTTCAACACCGGCGCTGCCATCTACGGCATGATGGGACCGGCTGAAATGCGCTACGACGTGGTCGCTGCAGACGGGACGCTGCGCAAGACCGAGATCATCCCGATGCCGCACTTCAGCCTGATGCACACCTTCCTGCTGACGGAGAACTGGGCGGTCTTCCCGTTCATTCCCATCGACACCGACCTCAAGCGCTTCGCCGCCGGTGGCCCGATGACCGCGTGGGTCAACAACCGCCCGACCAAGTTCGCGGTCATGCCGCGCGAGGGCGGAGCGGCGGACATCAAGTGGTTCGAATTCGAGCCGCGCCACATGTTCCACGAACTCAATGTCTGGGAAGAAGACGGCAAGATCATCGCGGACGTTGCCGCCGCCAACGGCACGGCCTTGTTTCCCGACGAGACCGGCGCGCGGCGTACCCATCTCGATACCCAGCAGAGCCTGCGCCGATGGACCATCGACCCCACCGGCAACACGAGCTGGATCAAGGAGGAGGTCCTCAACTGCCGCGACATCCAGTTCCCGCGCCCCGACGACCGCCTGATGACAAGGAAGTCGCGCCACAGCTTCGCCAACATCAACCTCAAATCCCGCGACGGGCGCGTCGAGGGCATGGACGCGGTACTGCGCTACGACACCCAGACCGGCGAGGAAGACATCTGGCACTTCGGCGCGGGCGCGGCAGCGGGCGAACTCGTCTTCGCACCGCGCCTTGGCAGCACCGATGAGGCCGACGGCTACGCCATGACTCTTGTCCACCCGGCGAACAGCGGCACCAGCGAGCTGGCGATCTTCGCCGCCAAGGACATCGCCGCCGGACCGATCGCGCGCGTTCTCATCCCCTTCCGCGTGCCGAGCGGCTTCCACTGCAATTTCTACGCAGAGGATAACCCGCTCTACCAGCAGGCAATCACGAACTGACGTCCGACCGAAAATCGCACATGGCCAAGATCCCTGCGCACCTTGCCGCCTATGCTGCCGACGGCAGCTGGAGCAATATGACCATCGGCGATTACGCGCGCCGGTGGGCCGAGAGCGATCCTGACAAGGTGGTCTATCTCGGCGACCCCGCCGCGCCGACTTATGCCAGCCTGCTGGCGGACGGCGAGGCGCTCGCCCGCGCTCTCCGTGATCTGGGCCTCGGTACCGGCGACGTGATCAGCTTTCAGGTGCCCAACTGGATCGAAGCCTCGGTGATAAACCTCGCCGCCAATCTCGGCGGCTTCGTGATCAATCCGATCGTGCCGATCTACCGCGATGCCGAAGTGATCCAGATGCTGGGTGATTGCGGCGCCAGGGCCTTCTTCGTCGCCGAAACTTTCCGGGGCTACGATTTCGCCGCGATGGTGGACCGGGTGCGCCCGCACCTGCCGCAACTGCAGCATATCATCTTCGTGCGGCCTGCGGAACGCACGCCCGACTACGCGGCGCTGGTGGAGCATGGCCGCAGTCTCGCCGCGCCGCTCCCCAAAGTCGACCCCGACGCGCTCAAGCTCATTCTCTACACCTCGGGCACCACCGGGCGGCCCAAAGGCGTGCTTCATTCGCACAACACGCTCGACCGGGTCGCGCAGTTCGGCAAGCGCTACAGCGGCGTGCCGAACGATGTCACACTGATGCCTTCGCCGGTCACGCATATCAGCGGCTTTTCGGGCGGGCTGGAAAAGCCCTTCGCTGTCGGCAGTCAGGTCGTGCTGATGGAAGCTTGGAAAGCAGCCGAGGCGGTCGCGCTGATCGACCGCTACGGCGTCACTTCCACCGTCGCCGCAACGCCGTTCCTGCAGGAATTGTGCGATGCCGCCGATGCCGCCGGCTCCAAGCTCCCCACCTTCCGCCGCTTTGCCTGCGGCGGCGCTGCGGTGCCGTCGGAACTCGTCCATACCGCCAACCGCCGACTGGCCCATCCTTGTGCCTACCGGGTCTATGGCAGCTCCGAAGTGCCGCTGGCGACGCCGGGCATCCTCCCCGAAGTCAGCCTTGAAGAGGCCGCCGAGACCGATGGCGCCGCGCTCGACTACGAACTGCGCCTTGTCGACGACGACGGCAACGAAGTGCCCCATGGCACCGACGGCGAGATTCTTGTGCGCGGTCCCGCGATGTTCCTGGGCTATGCCGATCCCCAGCAGACCCGCGAGTCCCTTACCGACGACGGCTTCTTCCGCACCGGCGACATCGGCCGCATCACCCCCTCGAGCGCGCTGGTGATTACAGGGCGCAAGAAGGACCTCATTATCCGCGGCGGCGAGAACATCAGCGCCAAGGAAATCGAGGACGTGCTCCACTTGCACCCCGCGATCAAGGAAGCCGCCGTCGTCTCGATGCCGCACCTGCGGCTGGGCGAAGGCATCTGCGCCTATCTGATCCCGATGGGCGAGGAGCAGCCCGACATGGCCGCGCTTTCGGCCTTCGTCAGCGAGGCGGGGCTGGCGAAGCAGAAGTGCCCCGAACGCATCGAATGGGTGGAAGCCTTCCCGCGCACCGCATCGGGCAAGATCCGCAAGGATATGCTGCGCAGCATGATCAAGGCGCAGATGGAGGCGGAGAAGGCGACATAGGCGCCCGCTATCTGCCACCCACGCAGTAGACACGCCCTCCCCCCAGAACCAACGTCACCCAGGGCTTGACCGGGGGTTGGGCTTTCCTTCGAAGCGCGACGCTAGACCAAAGAAGCCTGACCCCGGATCAAGTCCGGGGTGACGAATTGGGGAAATCCAACCTTCGTCAATCAACCCCTGCTCGTCGTTGCGAGCGTAGCGAAGCAATCCAGAGCGGTTGTGCGCGGGGCTCTGGATGTTTCGCTACGCTGGCAATGACGAAACCTATTCGCCGCGTCAGGGCGTAAAGCTCAACTCTGCGTCTGCAATGCGGCCATCGCCGCGCCAACCGCCGCCTGGATTTCGCCCGGGCGCGGGTTGCGCCGCAGGGTCAGGCCGCCGTTGATCTGCAGGTTCTGGCCCGACATGAAGCAATCGTCGCTGACCACGAACAGCGCGGCCTTGGCGATATCCTCCGAGGTGCCGACACGGCCCAGCGGGTATTCCTTCACGAAAGCATCGGCGAGGCCGGGTACCGCGAACGACTGCTCGGTCATAGGGCTCAGGGTGAAGCCGGGCGAAAGCACGTTGGCGCGGATGCCCTGCGGGCCATACTGGTTGGCGACGCAGCGGATCAGCGCTTCTGACCCCGCCTTGGTCGCGATGTAGGCGGCATGGTCATCGATCACGCACTGCGTGGTGGCCGATGAAATCTGGATCAGCGAACCACCATGCGGCATCGCGCGCACGAAGGCGCTGAGGAAGTAGTGCACGCCCTTCAGCTGCAGCGCGATGATCTGGTCGAGCTCTTCCTCGGTGATCTCGTGGAGCCCTTTGAGCAGGCCCCAGCCGGTCGCGTTAATGGCGATGTCGACCTTGCCGTGGCGCTCCAGCACGGTCGTCGCCAGCGCTTCGACATCGGCCTTTTTCGAAAGATCGCACAGCGCCCAGTCACCCGCGATCACGCCGGCGAAGCGCTTGAGCTCATCGGCCTTGCGCCCTGCAACCACCACCTTGGCGCCTGCATCGGCAAGCGTGCGGGCGATGTGCTGGCCCATGTTGCCCGAACCCGCCGCGCCGATCACCACGGCAACCTTGCCCGAAAGATTGGTCATGGCCTGTCAGTCCTCTGCAGTCAGGAAGGTTGCGGTGGCCACGCCGTCAGGACCGTAGACAGGCTCCGACAGGTCGCAGCGATACTTGCGGGTGCTGGCGCCCAGAATGGTGAAGCTGCCAAGGTGCGCGCCCATCTTGAAGTAGGGTTCGGCGAGCAGGTGCGCAGCGAGATCCTCGGCGGTCTCCCACTCCTCGAACACGTGAATGCGCCCAGGATTATGCGGATCAAGGCTCCACGCGTAGTGGCGGCACCCCTTCTCCGCGAGCGCCATGTCAATCAGCGGCTGCGCATCCTTGAGCACTTCGTCGCGCACTTCCGGCGCAAAATCGATCTCACCAGCAACAACGACGATCATTACGAATACCCCTTCAGAACTGAAAAGCTGCGGCTCTGGTAAAGCCAGGCACCGCCGCGCTTGACGTACGTGTCCTCGTAGTGGCCGATGCTGCGGCGCAGGTTGCCTTCGAGGTCCTCGAGCGTCTCGTTGGTGTAGACGCGGCCGGTAGCCGTATCGCCGTCGATGACGATGGCGCCGGTCTGGTAGAAGAAGCCGACGAAAGCGAAGGTCGACATCGCGCCGGTCCACAGGCCGACAATGGATTCCTTGCCGTTCACGGTGTGCCCCGCCAGATCCCAGACGGCATCGTCCGCCCAGAGCGCACCCCAGTCAGTCGCGTCGCGCCGGAACACGGCATCGGCGTAGTTGTCATGCAGCGCGCGGATCGCGAGCTGATCCTCGAGTGGTCCGGTGATAGCCATATTCTCTCCCAATCGGGGGGAGCGTAAGGCGATTCCGCAGGCTCAGAAACTATCAATTCCGCGCGCTGTCAGGGCACGAGTTTTGGCTATTCTGGCACGACAAAAGCCCGGGTTCACCGGGCGATGAACCGTGGATGGAGAGCGCGATGGATCTGGGTCTCAAGGGCAAGAAAGTCATCATGAACGGCGGGGCCCGCGGGATCGGCCTCGAGATCCTGAAGATCCTCACAACCGAAGGCGCCGATGTCGCGTTCTTCTCGCGCGATCAGGCCAAAATCGACGCCGCGCTTGCCGAGCTCGCCGGCAACGAAGGCAAGGCGCATGGCGATGCCTTCGACATGACCGGCAATCTCGAAGGCTATGTCGCCTGGCTCAACGGTGCGGTCGAAAAGCTTGGCGGCTGCGACATCTTCATCAACATGGCCAGCGTCTCGGGCGCCGGCGCCACGCAGGATTGGCAGAAGTGCCTCGACGTGGACATCATGGCCGCGGTCAAGGGCATCGAGACGCTGACCCCGGCGCTCGAAGCCTCGGGCGCAGGCTCGATCATCGTGATGTCGTCCACCGCCGCGGTCGAGACCTTCATCATGCCACAGGCCTACAACGCAATCAAAGCCGCGCTGATCACCTATGCCTCGCAGCTTTCCCAGGCGCTCGCGCCCAAGGGCATCCGCGTCAACACCGTCTCGCCCGGCCCGATCGAATTCCCCGGCGGCAGCTGGGAGATGATCCAGGGCGCGATGCCGGACTTCTACAAGGGCATCAAGGCGCAGATCCCGATGGGCCGCCTCGGCGCACCGGACGAAGTGGCCCGTGCGGTCGTGTTCATCGCGAGCCCGGCGTCGTGCTACACAACCGGCGTCAATCTCGTGATCGACGGCGGCTTCACCAAGCGCGTGCAGTTCTGATCGGCGGGACCTGACAATGGCAAAAACTCCGCTCGAACTCGCCCACACCATGCTTGCCTGCATCGACGCGGGCGACTGGCCGGGGGTACTGGCGATCACTTCGCCCGATTACGTAGTCCACGAACCGCCTGAGCTTCCCTTCGGCGGCGATTGGAAAGGGCAGAATGCGCTGATCCGCCTGTTCCCGCATGTCTGGAGCTACTGGGACGACGTGGTGGTCGACCGCCTTGGCATCCTGACAGATGAAAACTACTTCTGCCTCCAGCTGCGCATGACGATGACCTCCAAGCTCACCGGCAACCGCATCAGCACCTCGCTCGCCGAGACGACCCGCTGCGTTGATGGCCTGATGGTGGAGTATACGATCCACTATCACGATACGGCGCTGGTCGCCCGCGAAGCCGGCCCGCCGCGCCCGGGTGCGGTGAAGCTGGGAGAGTGATCACTGGGTCTCGTCTTTGCGAGCGTAGCGAAGCAATCCAGAGCGCCGCGCACTGCCGCTCTGGATTGCTTCGTCGCTACGCTCCTCGCAATGACGATGGTGTTTTGGATTTGTGCGTTCAGACGCAGAATGGATGAACTAACATGGACCGTCTGAAGGGCAAGGTCGCCATCGTTACCGGCGCCGCCAAGGGCCTCGGCGCGGCGGACGCGCGGCTGTTCGTAGCCGAAGGCGCAACTGTGATTCTCACCGACGTGGACGATGCCGCAGGCAGCGCGCTCGCCGCCGAGCTTGGCGCCGCGGCGGAATACAAGCGCCTCGACGTGACGAGCGAAGCGGAGTGGGAAGCGCTGATTGCCGACATCGTCGCGCGGCACGGCCGGCTCGATGTGCTGGTGAACAATGCCGGCATTGTCGAGTTTGGCGATCCAGAGACACTAACCGAGCCGAACTACCGCAAGATCATGGCCGTCAGCCTCGACGGCGTGGTTTTCGGCACCAAGCACGCCATCCCGGCCATGGCGGCAAACGGGGGCGGCTCGATCGTCAACATGGCCTCGATCGCGGCGATCCAGGGCGAACCCACCTTCGCCGCCTACAGCGCGGCCAAGGGCGCGATCGACGCATACACCCGCGCTACAGCGGCCTATTCGATCAAGAACGGGCGCGGGGTGCGGGCGAATTCGGTGCTCCCTGCCGGGATCGACACGCCGATGGTGCAGAGCCTTGGCGGCAAGCTCGCCGCCCTTGGCGCAGCCGCCCCGGTGCACGATGCCGCGACCGCGACGAACCGCCTTGGCGAGCCGGTCGATGTGGCGAACCTCGTGCTGTTCCTCGCTTCGGACGAGAGCCGCTTCATCACCGGGCAAAGCCACGTGATAGACGACGGCGCATCGGTGATCGCCGGGAGCACGGTGTCCAGAAGCTGAGCTAGACCTGGCTGAAGCCCCCGTCGATCACCAGTTCGCTGCACGTGACGAAGCTCGCCGCCTCGCTGCAGAGGTAGACCACGCCGCCGCCCATTTCGGCGGGGCGGGCCTGCCTGCCGATCGGGTGGCGTGCTTCCATCGCCGCTTGCGCTACTTCGCGCGAAGGCGCGGCGCCCATTTCGACGTAGCGGTCCATGATCGAGCCGAGCATGGCGGTATCAACGCCGCCGGGGTGCACCGAATTGACGCGGATGTTGTAGCCCAGCGCGGCGAATTCGGCGCCGAGGCATTTCGAGAGCATCTTCACCGCCGCCTTGCTGGTGCAATAGGCCGCATTGAACGCCGCGCCGCGCAGGCCGCCGATGCTGGAGAAATTGACCACCGACGCCCCGCCCGGCCGCGCCTTTCCACCCGCCAGCAGCAGCGGCAGCAACACCTGCGTGCCGATGATGATCGAATCGACATTGACCGCATTGACCCGGTGAAACTCGCTCAGCGGTGTCTCGTCGAACTTGGTGACGATGGAGATGCCCGCGTTGTTCACCAGCGCGTCCAGCCGCCCATAGTCGCGCCTGATCAGCGCCGCGAGCGCCTGCCAGTCAGCCTCGCTGGTCACGTCGTGCTGCATTTAGACGTCCGCGCCTTCGATCTCGGCGGAGGCGGCCATATCAGTGGCAATCACGGTCGCATGCGCGGCCTTCAGCGCCTTGACCAGCTCGCGGCCGATCCCGCCCGCAGCCCCCGTCACCACGGCGATCACGTTGTCCAGCGCGATTGTCATTGCGCGGTCCATCCCCCGTCGATAACCAATTCGGCGCCGGTCATGTAGCTGCTATCGCTGCTGGCGAGAAAGAACACGGCGGCGGCGAGTTCGGAAGGGTCGGCCAGGCGACCGATCGGCGTGTTGGCGGCCATGCCGTCGATCAGGTCCTGCACTTTTTCGGCCGCCCCCGCATCGACCCAGCGCTGGAAGCCGGCATGGAGCAGCGGCGTCAACACGAAGCCCGGGTGCAGCGAATTGGCGCGGATCGGCATCTTTTTCTGCGCAAACTCCAGCGCGATGCTCTTGGTGAACAACCGCACTGCGCCCTTGCTGGCGTTGTAGGCCGAAACCTCGCTAAGCCCCACGAGGCCCATGATCGAACTGACGTTGATGATCGAGGCCCCGCCCTTCACATCCGCTCCGCTCGCCGCCAGCAGCGACACGAACTGGCGCGTGCCAAGAAACACTCCGTCGACATTGACCGCCATGATCCGCCGCCAGGCCTCGAGGCTGATGGTCTCGACCGGCCCGGTTAGGTCGGTCCCGGCATTATTGACGAGGATATGGAGCGCGCCGTGGCGCTCCTCCACGGCCCGCGCCGCGCGGACCCAGTCGTCCTCGCTCGTCACGTTCGCGCAGATATAATTGGCGGCTTGCCCCAGCCGGGCAAGTGTCTCGGTGACAGTGGTGCTATTCTCTGCGTCGAGGTCCGAAAGGACAACTTCGGCGCCCTCGGCAAGAAGCCGCTCGGCACAGGCAAGGCCGATGCCCCGGAGCCCGCCCGAAATGAATGCGACGCGGCCCTGCAGCCGCTGCGCTCCCAGATCGCTCATACCCCCATCATCCCTGCTGTCGTGGCGCCGTCGATCGCGATCTCGGCGCCTGAAATGAACCCGGCCTCATCCGATGCGAGATAGGCGACAAGGCCCGAAATCTCCTCGAGCTGCGCCATACGCCCCATCGGCGCCATACCTTCGTAAATCGCGCGCGTAGCGGCGGGATCGGGCTGCGCGTTCATGATCTGCTGGATCAGCGGGGTCTCGACCACGCCGGGCAGGATCGCATTGACGCGGATCTTGTAGCCCTTCTGCCCGCAGTGCACCGCCGCCGACTTGGCCAGCGCACATACCGCCGCCTTGGTCACCGAATAGGTAACGTAATTGCCGAGAGGGCGCGTGGCGTTCATCGACGAGTTGATGATGATCGAGCCGATCGGCCCTTCGGGATTGCGCTTCATTGCGGCAATCGCGTTCTGCACCGTGAGCATCACGCCGGTCTGGTTGATCGCGACCACGTTGTCCCAGCCCTCGATGCCCACGTCCTCGATGCTGGCATCGCCGCTTTCGGTCCCGGCATTGGCAAAGGCAATGTCGAGCCGCCCGTGCGCCGCGAGCAGGTCCTCGATCAGCGCGGGCCAGGTAGCCGCATCCTGGACGCGGTGCTTGCGGAAGGTTGCGCCGGTTTCAGCGCAGAGCGCGGCGGCCTCGGCCTCCTTCGATCCGGTGAAGACCACCTTCGCCCCTTCGGCCACGAGCCGCCGCACGCTCGCCGCGCCGATGCCGGTGGTGCCGCCGGTGACCAGCGCCACCTTGCCTTCGAGTCGCCGTGTCAATGTTCTCTCCCAGCCTGTTTTCGCGCGCGCGCCTTGCGGCTTGGTGGAACGGTCTGCGCCGCAGCGCAACCTGTGCTTTTCGCAAGGTGACGCAGCGGGAGTGCCACCGCCGTCGGCCGCGCCCTCGGGCCCACCCCGGTCACTCATCCCCGGCAAACCGCCCGCGCCGGAATGACACAGCTTGATTACCGGCAGTACTGCCGGTATTGTGCCTGAACACGATCCGGCGCTGCAAAGACGCCAGGCGAAGCGGGAGATAAGCATGGCGCGGAGTCTGGAATTGGCGACAGGCAAACCGGGGTCGGCCATCCGCCCCATATCTGCCGAAACGGTCAATCTGGTGCGTATCAGGACCCGCGAGGACGTGCGCCGCGCCGCCGAGGCGCTGCATCAGCTGGCGATGGACGCGGGCATGCGCGCCGCACCAGCACACGATATTGCCGACAAGCGCACTCCGGTGGACCACGAGGGCAATATCCTCGCCAGCGATGTGTTTGGCTGGAACGCCGAGAAAGCCTGGTGGCGCAATTCGCGCATCGCGCTTGATTCGCCGCTGACATCGGCCTGCCGCTTCACGGGCGAGCCGTTCTGGGTGAATGCGCAAGGCTTCCGCACGCGCGAACCCAACGGCTATCTCGCGGCGATCGACCTTGGCAATTTCGAGGCCCGGGCGATGACCCGCGCCGCCATCGTGGTCCCGGTGCATCTGCCGTTCGGCCAGATCGGTGCGGTCAGCTTCAATCCGCTCGACACTGCGATGACAGACCTTGAGGAGGCCTTTGCCAGCCACGGCGATGCCTTCGGGCTCTATGCCCGCACTTTCATCGCCAGTTATGTGCAGGTCATGGGCGCACGCCAGGCTCTGCCTCCGGGCTCGCGCCTGTCGAAGCGCGAAGTCGAGTGCCTGCGCTGGGCCGCGATCGGCAAGACCGACCTTGAAATCAGCATGATCATGAGCCGCAGCCGCCCGACGGTGCGCTTCCACATCCACAACGCCTCGACCAAGCTCAATGCGGTGAACCGCAGCCAGACCGTGTTCAAGGCGGCACAGCTCGGCTACATTTCGCTCGGAACTTGAGCGGTTTGTTCGCTCCCCTAGCGTTTTGTAGAGTCGGCAAGCGGCCCCCGCTGTGGCCTGAAGGGATCGTGGGGACTCGCGGCGGATTCGTCGTGCGCCCGGCGAGAGTGTGAACCGGACTGCTGAAGGGCGGAGACAACCAACGGGATGCAAGCGATGATCATCGGCAAGCCCTGCCCGGCAGTTCCGCACCGCCCGGAAATGACCACAACAACCATGACCTCCAACAACAAGGTGAGATGAAGGATGCAGTTGAGCCGTGAGGCGCTCTTGCGCGCCTATCGCCAGATGAAGCTGATCCGCGAGTTCGAGGAACGGCTCCACGTCGATATCCAGACCGGCGAGATCGCCGGCTTCACGCACCTTTACTGCGGGCAGGAAGCCGTCGCGGTCGGGGTGTGCGAGCACCTTTCGAGCGACGACAAGATCGTCTCCACCCACCGCGGCCACGGCCACTGCCTTGCCAAGGGCTGCGACGTTGACGGCATGATGGCCGAGATCTGGGGCAGCCGCGAGGGCCTGTGCAAAGGCAAGGGCGGTTCGATGCACATCGCCGATGTCGACAAGGGCATGCTGGGCGCCAACGGCATCGTCGGGGCGGGCGCACCGATTGCGGTGGGTGCAGGCATCGCGTGCAAGATCGATGGCAAGGGCCACGTCGCGATCACCTTCTCGGGCGACGGTGCGTGCAACCAGGGCACCACGTTCGAGGCGATGAACATGGCGGTCGTCACCAAGGCCGCCTGCATCTTCGTGTTTGAAAACAACCACTATTCAGAGCACACCGGCTTCGAATATGCGGTCGGGACCAACAAGGACATCGCCAGCCGCGCCGAAGCCTTCGGCATGAAGGTCTGGCGCGGTGACGGCACCGACTTCTTCTCGGTGTTCGAGACGATGCGCGAAGTGCTCGACTATGTCCGCGTCCCCGGCAACGGCCCGGCGGCGGTCGAGTTCGATACAGAGCGCTTCTTCGGCCACTTCGAGGGCGACCCGCAGCGCTATCGCGGGCCGGGTGAGCTCGATCGCATCCGCGAGACGCGCGATTGCCTCAAGAAATTCCGGGCCAGCGTGACCGAAGCCAAGCTGCTCTCCGGCGAGGATCTCGACGCGGTCGATGCAGACGTGATGGACGCTATCGAAACCGCCGTCGTCAAGGCCAAGGCGGCCGAGCGGCCCACCCCCGAGGACGTCCTTGCCGACGTCTACATCTCGTACTGAGCCCCGCAGGAGCGCGACCAATGGCAAAAATGATGTATCGCGAGGCGGTTCTCTCCACGATCGCCGAGGAAATGGAGCGCGACGAGAACGTCGTCGTGCTGGGTGAGGACATTGTGGGCGGCAACGGCACCGCTGGCGGCCCGGAAGCCATCGGCGGCATCTGGTCGACCTCGACCGGCCTCTACGGCAAATTCGGCGCGGACCGTGTGATCGACACCCCGATCTCGGAAAGCGCGATCATGGGCGCGGCAGCGGGCCTCGCGCTTGCCGGCAAGCGCCCGGTGGCCGAGCTGATGTTCGCCGACTTCATCGGCGTGTCGCTCGACCAGATCTGGAACCAGCTCGCCAAGTTCCGCTACATGTTTGGCGGCAAGACGCGCTGCCCGGCCGTGATCCGCATGGCATGGGGCGCGGGCTACAACGCCGCCGCACAGCACAGCCAGGCGGTCCACCAGATTCTCACCGGCATGCCTGGCCTTAAGGTCGTGATGCCCAGCACCCCGGCCGACGTGAAGGGCCTTTTGCGCACCGCGATCCGCGACGATGATCCGGTGATCTTCCTCGAGCACAAGGCGCTCTACGGCGTGAAGGGCGAGGTGTCTGACGACAAGGACTTCATGATCCCCTTCGGCCACGCCCGCCTCACCCGTGCCGGCCAGGACGTGACGATCGTCTCGACCGGCCTGCTGCTCGGCTTCTGCGAGGCAGTGGCAGACAAGCTCGCCGCCGAAGGCATCGGCTGCGACGTGATCGACCCGCGCACGACGAGCCCGCTCGACGAGGAAGCGATCCTCGATTCGGTCGAAGTGACCGGCCGCCTCGTGGTGGTCGACGAATCGAACCCGCGCTGCGGCTTTGCCGGCGACATCTGCGCGCTGGTTGCCGAAAAGGCCTTCGCCAGCCTCAAGGCCCCGCCGCTCAGCGTCACGCCGCCGCACACGCCTGTCCCGTTCGCGCGCGAGCTGGAAACCGCGTACCTGCCCTCGATCCCCAAGATCGAAGCGGCGGTGCGCAAGGTCCTCTCCTACCGCTAAGGAACGCCGTCATGGCTGATATCCGCCCGTTCTGCATGCCCAAGTGGGGCATCGAAATGACCGAGGGCACGGTTGCCGAATGGATGGTCCCGGAAGGCCAGGCCTTCACGCGCGGCCAGGTCCTCTGCCTGATCGAGACCGACAAGATCACCAACGAGGTCGAGGCCGAATACGACGCGGTGCTCAAGCGCGTCCTCGTTCCCGCCAGCGACCAACCGCATCCGGTCGGCGCGCTGCTCGGCGTGTTCGCCGATGCTGCGGCCACCGATGCCGAAGTCGACGCCTTCGTTGCCGCGTTCAAGCCCGCTGAAACGGGCGTCGCGGCCAAGGCGGGCAGCGCCGAGGCGTCTGCCCCCGCCGCCGCACCGGAGTCGGCTCCCGCCGCAGCCCCGGCCGCGCCGAAGAAAATCGTCACCAACCGCGCGATCAGCCCCGAGGCGCTGAAGCTCGCCGAGGCCGAAGGCGTCGATATCGAGCCGATCGCCGGTTCGGGCCGGAACGGGCGCATTACCTATCAGGACGTGGTGCAGGCCGTGCGCCCCGAACGTGCGCTAAGCCTCAAGGGCACGGTGGCCCTCACCGAAGAGACCCGCGCGATCTTCGCCTCGCCGCTCGCGCAGCGCCTTGCTGCGCAGCATGGCATCGATCTGTCGGGCGTTACCGGCACCGGCCCGCGCGGCCGTATCTCGAAGAAAGACGTGCTGGCCCTCGTCCCGGCTCCGGCCGAAACCGCCGCCGCGCCCGTGTTTGGCGCGCCGTTCGTGGCCGTCGCCAATCAACCGGTGATCCAGCCCTTCGACAAGGTGCGCAAGGTCGTTGCCCGCCGCCTGACCGAGGCCAAGCAGACCATCCCGCACTTCTACCTGCGCGTTTCCGTCGCGGTCGATGATCTGATGACCTTGCGCAAGACCGCCAATCTGGTTCTCGGCGCCAAGGCGTCGATCAACGACTATCTGGTCAAGGCCGTTGCCCTCGCGCTCGTCCGCCATCCGGACGTGAACGTGCAAGTCCACGGCGATGCGGTGCACAGCTTCCCCCATGCCGATGTCGCCATTGCGGTCGCGAGCCCCAAGGGCCTCGTCACGCCGGTGGTGCGGCAGGCGGACCGCTTGCACATCACGCAGATCGCCGCCGCCACCCGTGCGCTGATCGACAAGGCGCAGGCCGGCCGGCTCTCCTACGAGGACATGGACGGCGGCACCTTCAGCATCTCCAACCTGGGCATGATGGGGATCGAAGCCTTCGACGCGATCATCAACCCGCCGCAGGGTGCGATCCTCGCCGTTGGCGGGGTGAACCGCGTCGCGGTCGAGCTCGATGATGGCGACTTCGCCTTCGAAAGCCGCATCCAGCTCTCGCTCTCGGTCGACCACCGCGCCATCGACGGTGCCGCGGGCGCAGGCTTCCTGCAGACGCTGAAAGGCCTGATCGAGGATCCGGAGAGCCTGTTCCGCTAAGGCCGCCCCTAGCCTAATGGACAGCGCCACCGCTCGTGCAAACCGGCTAGGACCGCCCGTCATGGGAACCATTCGCCAGATCGTGCTCACCCGGCGCCCGCAAGGCGTGCCGGTCCCGGAAGACTTCGCGCTCGCTCCGGCGCCGATGCCCGAGATCGGGCCGGGCGACATCCTCGTGGCGATGCGCGTCGGCTCATGCGATCCGGCGATCCGCGGCTTCCTCGACGACCGGCCAAGCTACCTGCCGCCGGTCGCCATCGGCGCGCCGATCAACGGCATGTCGCTGGGCGAGGTCATCGCCTCGAACGATCTGGCCTGGCCGGTCGGCACATTCTTGCGCACCTTCGCCACCTGGTCCGATCACTACGTGATCCGGGGCGATGCGCTGGGGCTGGAACGCGTGGACGCAGCGCCTGGCGTGCCGCTGCAGCACTATATGGGCGCGCTGGGGCCGGTTGGGCTTACTGCATGGGTCGGGCTCATTGCCGTGGGGCGGGCGCAGGCGGGCGAGACTGTTGTGGTCAGCGCTGCGGCCGGCGCCACCGGCAGCACCGTGGTTCAGCTTGCCAAAGCGCGCGGCTGCCGTGTAATCGGCCTTGCCGGGGGGCCAGACAAGGCCGAAGTGGTGCGCCGCCTCGGCGCCGATGTCGCAATCGACTACCGCGCAGAGCCCGATCTTGCTGATGCAGTCAGGGCCGCCGCACCCGAGGGGATCGACGTCTATTTCGACAATGTCGGCGGCGAAACGCTCGATGCCCTGCTGCCACTCATGCGCCTCCACGGACGGATCGCGGTCTGCGGCATGGTCAGCCAGTACAATGATGCCGACAATCCGCCGGGCGTGAAGAACCTGTGGCAACTGGTGGTGAACCGCGTGACCATGCGCGGTTTCCTCACTTACGACCACGCCGACCGCCTGGCCGAAGCGCAGGCCGAGCTCGACGCGCTTTATGCCGCCGGCGCGTTGCGCCCGCTGGAGAATCTGCACGATGGGTTCGCGGCGCTGCCCGGCGCCTTCATCGATCTGATGGGCGGGCGCACCATCGGCAAGACCATGGTGCTGACATGACCCTTCCCATCCGGCAGGTCGCGTATTTCTGCGCCGATCCGCGCGCGGCAGCGGCGGCGCACAATGCCGCATTCGGATCGGGGCCGTTCTTCGTCGCCGACCATATTCCGCTCAAACGCTCGGTGCATCGCGGCACCGAGCGGCTGCTTGACCACACCTCGGCCTATGGCCAATGGGGTGAGGTGATGATCGAATTCGTCGGCCAGAACAATCCCGGCCCCTCCCCTTTCCATGATCTCTTTCCCGAAGGCTCGGGCCGTTACGGGCTCCACCACGTCGCGGTCTTCGTCGATGATGTCGATGCAGCGCTCGCGGATTTCGCAAGGCAAGGCGCTCCTTGCGCCATGCGCGCGGAAATGAACGACGGCTTTGTCTTCGCCTTTGCCGACACCAGCGCGACGCTGGGCCACATGACCGAACTCTATGCGCCGACGCCGAGCCTCACCGGCTTCTACGCGATGGTCGCCAAGGCCGCGCGCGATGGCTCAGCTGAAGAGCGCGCCAGAATTCACGCAATTTCAATGGGTTGACGATGAGCACGAGCTGGCATTCCCTGATTTCCGAAAGTGATTTCCCGGCCGAGGGCAAGCTCGCCGCCAAAGTGGCGGGCTGGTATGTGCTCGTCGTCCGCACCGATGACGGTTTCCACGCCATAAACGATCGCTGCACCCACCAGGCCGCGCTTCTTTCACCCGGCCGGATCCGGCGCGGCGCGGTGATGTGCCCGCTGCACGGTGCTCGGTTCGAACTCGCCAGCGGCAAGTGCCTTGGCGGCACCTACAACGATCTCAGGGTTTTCCCGCTCCGATTGGAAGGTGCCATGCTCGAGGTGTGCCTGCCCGATACTCCTCCGGGCCCGGGCGATACGCCGGTCGGGGGCAGCTAGAAGCCCCTGGAGCCCGGCCTCCCTTTTTGGAGAGGTGAGCCGGGCTGCGCGCAGGGCCACTCCGAGGGTCGAAGGGAATTGACCATGACCAAGAACCGCTTCTGGCAACTCGACGCGCACCCGCAAGGACAGGATTTTGCCAGCGCGCTGTCGCTGCGCGAAGAGGAGTTGGCCGCGCTTGGCGATGGCGAAGTCCGCATCGCCGCGCAGTGGTTCTCGATGGATGCGGGCACGCGGATGTGGATGGGCCCACGCACCGATGGCTACCAGCCGCCGCTGCCACTCGGCGGCAAGATGGTCGGCCTGGTGCTAGGCACGGTCTGCGAAAGCCGGAACCCTGCCTATGCTGTCGGCGCGATGGTCCGGGGGTTCGCCCAATGGGCAGACTACTCGGTAGTCACTCCGGCGCTCACCGGGCTTGATGTCGTCGATGCCGGTCTTACCGATCCGCGCGAGCATTTCGGGACCCTCGGCATGAACGCCTGGACTGCACTGATCGGTGTGCGTGATGTTGCCCGTATCCAGCCGGGCGAGTGGATCGCGGTATCGGCAGCCGCCGGCGCGACCGGGAGCATGGCCTGCCAGGTGGCGCGCAATCTCGGCGCGCGGGTTGTCGGTATTGCCGGCGGGCCGGACAAGTGCCGCTATCTCACCGAGGAACTCGGCGCAGAGATCGCCATCGACTACAAGGCGGACGACGTCGCCGCGCGCCTTGCCGCCGAAGTGCCTGGCGGTCTCAACGCCTACTTCGACAATGTCGGCGGGCCGATTCTAGATGCCGTGCTTCCCAACATGGCGCTGTTCGGCCGCGTGGCGGTCTGCGGCCTTGTCGCCGCCTATGACAATGATGCGCCGCTGCCGGGCCCGGAACGCTACGATCAGGTGCTGATGAAGCGCCTCAGGATCGAAGGCTTCTTCCTGCCCGACTACTTCGGCCGCACCGATGCCTACCTGCCGCCCTTGCGTGCATGGCTCGATGAAGGCCGGCTCGTCATGCGTTTCGATGAGACCGCAGGCCTCGAAAATGTGCTCGCCGCCTATGCCCGGATGCTGCGCGGCGGAGCCATCGGCAAGGTCGTCGTCAAGGTCGCCTAGGGCCGCGCACTGCCCCCTTCTCCTAGGAGAAGGGGGCGCGCACCGCCTTACCAGGCGTGGTTCTCGCCGTTCCACTTGAGGAAGTCGCCCGATGTTTCGAGCGTCCAGTCGGCCGCCACCTTGCGGATGCCGGCAGCGCTCTCCGACGGGGTAATCTCGGCATGGGGGCCGCCCATGTCGGTCTGCACCCAGCCCGGGTGGACAAGGCCGATGATCACGCCCTTGGCCTTCAGATCAATCGCCACCGAGCGCATCAGCCGGTTGAGTGCCGCCTTGGCCGAGGCATAGGCATACATGCCGCCCATCGGCCAGGTCGACGCGCCGAGCTGGCTGGTCACGTTGATCACCTTGCTGCCCTCGCCGAGGCGCGGCAGGAAGGCCTGCAGCACGCGCAGCGGGCCTTGCACCATGATCGAGAAAGCCTCGTTCCACGCCGCCCAATCCGCGCCTTCCAGTTCGTTCGCAATCGGCCCGGTCACGCCCGCCACGTTGTAGACAATGTCGATCGCCCCGTCGCCGCTCGCTGCCGCCGCAGCACGCACCGAAGCATCATCGGCGACATCGCATTCATGAATCGTCAGCAGCCCGCCAGAAGATGCGGCGAGCGCCTCGAGCGCCGGGCTCGCCTTTCGCGGCAGCGCCAGCACGTGGTCTCCGGCTGCAACATGCTGCGCAGCAATTTCAAGCCCGATACCCCGGGCAGCCCCGGTGATTGCAACAGTAGCCATGGCTTATCGTCTCCCCTCGATCCAATCGTTCAGCACTTCATGGAAGAAGCGCACGCGTGTTTCCTGCGCCGGCAGATAGGCATCGGTGTATCCGCGCGAATGCATGCCGGCCTGCATCGCCTCGGCCAGTTCCATGTCCTGGTAGACGATCTGGCCGGCGAGTTCGGGGATACCACGTCCACCGTCAAAGTCGCGCACTTCGCACACCTCCACCTCGCGCAGCGGCTTCTCCCCGGCCATGATCGATTGGCAGGTTTCCTGGCCCTCCACCGGGAAGGCCATGCACCACAAGTCGAAGTAGCATTTCTCCGGGTCGGTCGGATGCGGCTCGCTGCGGAAGAACACGAGGTTGTCCGGCAGGAAGCTGATCGTCACGTTGGGGAAGATCACCGTGTGCGGGCTGTCGGTGATCTGCTCGTCGTCCATATGCTCGTAGTGCACATAGCCGCGCTCGCGCCACAGCCGCCGCTTCGCCGCCTTGAGATCGTGCCAGCCCTGCAGCGCGAAATCCTCGTAAGTCGCATACTGCGCCGGATCGATGTCCCACTCCCTGAGGATCGACGCAAAGGGATGCTCGACCCCGTCGGGCAGCCTATCGCTCAGCGAAGGCCGCATCGGCTGCACCGTCCGCCCGTGCCCCGCAGGCCACATCTCGTGCCGCGCGGTATCGACGTCCTGATCGATCCATGGCGGCACCTGCGGGTGAGCGGTGCGGGTGTGGTAGCTTTCCGAGAAGTTGTCGGTCACGAACTTCCAGTTGGCGTTGATCGCGATCCGGTACCACGCCACACGCACCGCCGTGTCCATCGGATAGGCACGGTAAACCTCGGGCATGGGGTGCAGGTACTCGGCAAGCGTCGGCGCATCGGGGTCCATCGTATACCAGACGAAGCCGCCCCAGGTGTCGCAGCGCAGCTCGTTCAGCCGCAGCTTTCCGCAAGGATCACCTTGCGGAAAGTCGTGCCGATCCTGCGCATGCTGCAGCAGGCCGTCCTTGCCCCAACGCCAGCCATGATAGGGGCATGTGATCGTATCGATCGACGTGCTTTCGCCGACCATGCGCATGCCCCGGTGGCGGCAGGCGTTGTAGAAGGCGCGGATCGAGCCGTCGTCCTGGCGGATGCACAACACCGACTCCTTCATGAAGTTGTGCACCACCATGTCGCCCGGCTCGGGAATCTCGGCCGTGCGCCCGGCAACGTGCCAGATGCGCGTCCACAGCCGATCCCATTCGGCCTTGGCAAATTCGGGCGAGAAGTAGCGGTCTCCGGTGATGGCATCGCCGCGCAGATTGGCGGGATCGCGCCCGTCTAGCGGCTGGGTGGCATCTGCTGGCCGGTTCATGGCGCTCTCCTCGGGCGGCAGCGTGGTAGCTGTCATTGAGGCACACTTTGCGCCCCGTCTTGGCTCCGCGCCACCTGACATTTTGGAGAGATCGCGGCGCGGCGGCCGTGTCAGGTCCGGTAGAGCGAGGCTGCGAACTGCTCGATGATCTCGCCGATGGTCTGGGTACGCGTCTCGCCAAGCACGGTGCGCTGGATCAGCATGCCCATATGCGCCGCGATCACGAAATCGTTCGCCCGAAGCATCGCCTCCCACTGCTCCTCCCAGAACGGGAAGGTGCCGGTCATCTCGGAGAGCCACACCTCTTCATAGCGGCGCGCGGCCGGAACGAACATCTGTTCGAGCTCTGTCTCGGTGCGCGAGGCCACCGCAAGCTCAAGGTAAGCGGCATATTCGCGTGTCTGCACGCTGCGCCAATGCGCCGCCGTGGCAACCGCCACCACCTTGGCCGGGTCCAGCCCGGCGAGGTCCTTGAGATAGTCGCCGAGATAGAGCCGCATGCGTTTGTAGAACACGTGGTCGATAACCGCCGCGACGAGGTCGAGCCGGGTCGGGAAGTGGTGGTGCATCGCCCCGCGCGACGAGCCGGCGCGCTCGGCCACCGCCTGCGTAGTAAGGCCGGGATAGCCGCTCTCGACCAGGCAGTCGATCGCCGCCTCGACCAGCTTCAGGCGCGTACGCACGCTCTTGCGCTGCTGCCAGCTGGCGGGCGTGCCGGCAAGATCGGCCGGGCGCAGCGCCGCCAGCATCCTTTCGCCCGAAGCCGATCCGTTCTCGTCCATCCCCTCATCCTGCACAGGACAAAGCGGTTTTCCGCCTGATCAAAGTTCCAGTTTCCGTTATAGGGGGAAAGCCAGTAAACCGGCAACATTGTCGATTTTTGCGTGACTGGCTCCTGGCCGCGTCCGCGAACCGGCCAGACGGACCAATCAGGGGAACGTGCCGCATGACCGCCGAGCAACCCATTTCCCGCTATTCACCGGAATTCGACGTGGCCGTGCGCGGCGACACGATCACGGCCGATCGCTACATCACCCGCGAGTGGATGGACCTCGAGAACCGGAACCTCTGGCCCAAGGTCTGGCATCTGGGAGGTGTGCTTGCCGACCTGGAGGAGGAAGGCGACGTCATCCGCCACAATTTCGGCAAGGAATCAGTGATCATGGTCCGCCAGGCGGACGGCACGATCAAGGCGTTCTACAACACCTGCCCGCACCGCGGGAACCGCCTGATCGTGGGCGATGTGGGCGGGGCCCCGCGCATCACCTGCGGCTATCATGGCTGGCAGTTCGATCCCGATGGCACGCTCGTTCACGTTCAGGACCCGGACGACTTCGCCGGGGGAAGCCCCTGCGGCAAGGTGCGCCTGAGCGAGCTGCGCTGCCAGACCTGGGGCCCGTTCGTGTTCTGGTGCATGGATGACGACGTTCCGCCGCTGCTCGACTGGCTCGCCCCGCTGCCCGAGCGGCTTGCGGGCTACAAGCTCGACAACTGGGTGCGCGTGCTCAACGTCTCGGCCGATTGCCGGTTCAACTGGAAGATCATCCGCGACAATTTCAACGAGAGCTATCACCTCCCGACGATCCACCCGGAACTGGCGACATTCATCAATGACGGTCTGCCGACAACCTTGTTCGAGATGTATCCCAGCGGCCACAATTCGATGTGGATGGTCGGCCATCAGGCCACCACCCGCAAGGACTACGTCAGCGGCGACGTGCCTCCGGGGCTTTACGAGGCGGCGCAGGCCTGGGGCATCGATCCGATCGCATACCGCGGCCGCACCGGCGATATCCGCGAGGCGGTGATCAAGGCCAAGCGCGAGCACGGCGCGTCGCGCGGCTATGACTACAGCGGGATGACCGACCAGCAACTGGTCGACTATTTCCACTGCACGCTGTTCCCCAATCTCACCATCACCATGTCGCCCGAGCAGTGCCAGATCCTGCGCACCGAGCCGCACCCGACCGACCCCGAGCAGTGCATTTTCCAGCACTGGTGCCTCTATCCCCCAGCCGAGGGCATGGCCGAAGTCGAGACCCCGGTCGGCCCCGCTCCGCTGCGCCATGATGCGGTCCGCCACCATTCGGTCTATGGCGACGGCGTCTCGCTCGGCTTCGTCGCGGATCAGGACCTCTCGATCGGCACGACCCAGCAGCAGGGTCTCAATTCGCGCGGCTTCAAGGGCTTCATCCTGCCGGGTCAGGAAAAGCGCGTGCAGCGCTTCCACGAACTGCTGACCGACTACGTCACCGGCCAGCGCGCGTGACGGCGATCCCGGTCGAGGATCGGCTTGCGATCGAAGACCTCATGGTGGCCTATGCCCACGCGATCGACACGATGGGCGATCCCGCGGCCGTGCTTGCCCTGTTCACCGAGGATGCGGTCTACGATCTGTCCGGGATCGGCCTGCACACGCTGCACGGGCATGGCGAGATCCGTGCCTTCTGCGATACCGTCTTTGCGAACATGGCACATCAGGCCCACTATCTGAGCAACTTCGCGATTACCGCCTACGACGGCAATGCCGCGTCGGCCCGCGCCTATGTGAATGGCATGGGCGTCGGCAAGGATGGCAGCCGCGTATCCGCGCAAGGGCGCTATTATTTCGATCTTCTGCGCACCCCCGCCGGCTGGAAGGCCACGCGCTACAGCATGGATTTCCTCATGCCGCTCAGCGGGACACTGGACAACGCACGCTGACAGTGATGCGCACCTGCACCCGGTCGCCCAGCCCCACCCCTGCTGCCTTGCGCACCGCCACTTTCACCGGCAACAGATAGCCGCCATCGCGCGGGAACAGCGATGTGGTGAAGGCGGCACCGCTGATCGCGGCGGAAACCGGCACCACGCCCCAGCCGTAGCTTGCCTCACGGGCCGCATAGCGCAGTTCGCCGACCAGTTCGTCCGGCACAGCAACGAAGAGGAACGGCGCCGGCCCGCGCCATTCGATCACCGTTCCGGCAAAGGCGATTTCAGCGAGGGGCGATTGGTCGACGGCCATGGCTCAAGCCTATCACGGTGCACCGCGATCGAAAGCGTCCAGCATTGACCGGCCTTCCGATTGTGCGAACATGCTGCATGCGCATCACCACTCACCTGCTGGTCCTCGCGGCCTCATTGCTGCCCTTCGCCGCCGCTGCGCAGACTCATTCGGGCTTTCCAGTGAACGTAATTGTGCCCAAGGAGCCTTCGCCGGTCCAGGCTGGTGGCCGCACGCGGCTGGTCTACGAACTGCACATGACCAACTTCTATCCTGGCGCAATCGAGCTTGCGGGTATCGAAGTCGTCGATGGCGAAACCACGCTGGCGAGCTGGCGCGGCGCGGAGCTGAAGGCCATGCTGATGCCGGTCGGACCGGAGGCGGCGGCGGACAGCGTGCAAATGCTTGAAGGCGGCCGCACCGCCGTCGCCTTCATCGACCTGACGCTTGCACCCGGTGTTGCTGCGCCCCGGAGCCTCCGCCACCGCCTGCTGTTCTCGGTGAAGATCGGCGACGGCAAATTGATCGAGCGGACCGTCGAAGGCGTCGGCGTCGATATCCAGCCATCCCCGCTCCGGATCGCTCCGCCGCTGCGGGGCGGCCGCTGGGTCGCTGCCAACGGACTATTCGCAGCCGACCATCGCCGCTCGTTCAATGCGGTCGATGGCCGCGAACATCTGGCACAGCGGTTCGCCATCGATTGGGTCCTGCTCGGGCCCGACGGCCGTTTCTTTCGCAAGGACGCCTCGGCCAACGCCAATTTTCCGGGCTACGGCGCGGACGTGATCGCGGTTGCGAGCGGTGTCGTCTCGCACATCAAGGCCGATCTGCCCGACAATGCCGGCAACAACCCGCAAAGCGAACGCACGGTCACGCTGGAGAGCATCACCGGCAACGCGATCGTGCTCGACCTGGGCGGCGGGCGGTTTGCGCTCTACGCGCACTTGCAACCGGGCAGCATAAAGGTGGCGGTCGGTGACAGGGTCGAGGCCGGTCAAGTGCTGGCCCGGCTTGGCAACTCGGGCAATTCCGATGCGCCGCACCTGCACTTCCAGCTGATGGACGCCAATTCGCCGCTGGGCGCGGAAGGCATCCCCTACGAGCTTACCGCGTTTACCCAGACGGGTGTCCTCCCCGATCTCACCGCGCTCGATACCGGCAAGCCGTGGCAGCCTGCCGGCACCGAAAGCGTGGGGCATCGCGGGGAGTTCCCGGAGGATCGGGCTGTCGTCAGCTTCCCGTGAAGCTGGCGAATTGCTGCAGCGTCAGAGCTGCAGCAATTGCTTGCCCTTGTTCGATCCCGAAAACAGCCGCTGCAAGGTCGCGGGTGCATTCTCGAAGCCGTGCTGCACGTCTTCGCGGTAGGCGAGCTTGCCCTCGTTCACCCACTTGACCAGGCGGCGGCGGATCTCGGGGAACTCGCTGGCCCAGTCGAGCACGATAAAGCCCTGCATGCGCGCACGGCGGAACACGAGGTTGAAGTAGTTTTCGGGGCCGGCAGGCAGATTTCCCGTCTCGTAGCGGCTGATGCCGCCGCAGATGACCACGCGGGCGTTCGTTGCGATGCAGGCCAGCATGTCGTTGAGGATCTTGCCGCCGACATTGTCGAAGATCACGTTGATCCCGTTCGGCGCCAATTGCTTCAACTGCGCGCGCACCGGCCCCGCCTTGTAGTCGATGGCGTGGTCGTAGCCGGCTTCCTTCACCAGCCACTCGCACTTTTCCGGACCGCCTGCGATGCCGATCACGGTGCAGCCTGCAATCTTGGCCAACTGGCCGACGATCGAGCCCGTGGCCCCCGCCGCGCCCGAGACCACGACCGTGTCGCCCGCCACCGGCTCACCCACCTTGAACAGGCCGCAATACGCGGTCACGCCCGTGGTGCCGAGGATCGAGAGCATGGCCGTCGGCGGCAGTTCAGGCATCGCCGCGATCAGGCCCTCGCCGTCATGGACCAGGTATTCGCTCCAGCAGATCGAGCCCGACAGCACCGTGCCCACCGGGAACTTGCCGCCATTGCTTGCCACGACCTCGACGATCCCCGAACCGCGCATGACATCGCCAATCGCCATCGGCGCGACGTAGTCGGCGATGTTTTCCATCCAGCCCTTCTGCGCCGGATCGAACCCAAGGTAGAGCGTCTTCAGCAGCATCTGGCCCGGCCCGGGCTCGGGCAGGGTCGTCGCCACCAGCTTGAGGTCGTCATCATTGATGGGGCGGCCGCGTGGGTGTCCATTGAGCAGCCATTGGCGGGTTTCAGTCACACGTGGTCTCCCAGAAGCGTTGTTTCGAAGGCAAGACTAGCCGCAGCGCACCTCGCGCGGACCTACCGAATTGAATGAGCCCCAAAGGGCATCAGCGCGCCATGCCCGCCATGCGCGTGGCAAGCGCCGGATCGCGCGGATCGTTCCAGTCCTGCCGCGCCGCCCATTCGGCCAGGCTCGCCGGCTTGTGCTTGAAATGCAGCGCCATCTCCTCGGGCGAAACAACCAGCGGTGACTGTGCCTGCGCGTTGTACCACCGATAGAACGCGGCCATGCCGTCGTAGATCGAAAGCGGCTTCACTTCTGGCGAGCCCGTTACCAGCAGGCTCATCGCCGAGGCGAAGTCGTCGGGCGTCAGGCTCTTGAACGTGATCGCCTTGCCTGAAACTTCGCTCAGGATGGCCGCCACTTCGTCGCCCACCAATGCCTCCGGCCCGCCAACGCGGTAGCGCCCGCTCGGCAAGTCGGGGTTGGCGAGCGCCTCGACCATGAAGGCCGCCACGTCATCCAGGCAGATCCAGGAGATCTTGAGGTCGGGCTTGGCCGGATAGGCGAAGATGCCCTTGTTCACGATCCCCGGCTTGTTCCAGCTGCGGATCATGTTGTCCATGAACACGCGCGATTCGATGATCGCCCACTCGCATCCACTCGCCGCTATGGCCGCGATGATGTCGCGCCGACCGTCCATTGCCGGACTGCCGATATCCTCTTCGGCAATATGGCAGCTGGTGTGAAACACGATCCGCTTCACACCATTGGCCCGGCCAGCCGCCGCGATGTTCGCGCCCATTTTGCGCGCCAATTCGCGGTCAAAAACGAAGGGCAAGTGTGCGGCAATCGCGTCCATACCCGCCGCCGCAGCGATCATCGAGGCCTCGTCGTAGATATCCGCGGCCACCGTCTCGACGCCTGCGAACTCCGTGCCAGCCAGCGCTGCAGGGTTGCGCAGCGCCGCAACCGGGGTCATGCCCGCCGCGTTCAGGCGGGTCAGCAGCGGGTGTCCCTGGTCGCCTGTCGCGCCCAGAACCAGAATGCGCATCGTCGAAAATCCTTCCCTACTGGTTGGCCAGCCGCGCGGCCGCGCGCCCCGCAATGCAGCCGAACGTGAGCGCCGGCCCCAAAGTGCCGCCCGCCCCGGCATAGACGCTGCCCGTCGGGCAGGCGATGACGTTGCCCGCGCCGTAAAGTCCGGGGATCGGCTCGCCTTCCACATCCAGCACTTGCGCGCTCGCATTGGTCCGCGCCCCGCCATTGGTGCCGAGCGCGCCGAGCTTCAGCTGCACCGCGTGGAACGGCCCCTGGCTGAGCGGCCCCAAAGTCGCTGCCGCCCCGGGCCGTGAACGATCACCGTAGAAGTGATCGTACGCGCTCCCCCCGCGCCCGAAATCCGGGTCCTCGGCGCTTTCGGCATGGGCGTTGAAGCGCTCGACGGTCTGCAGCAATTGCGCAGCATCCACATCGATCTTGGCGGCAAGCTCCTCCAGTGTATCGCCGACGAACACCCAGTCGGGCAGCGTATCGAACGGCATCACCGGGCCGACCGGATAGCGCGCGCGATATTGCGCATCAAACACCAGCCACGCGGGATTGTTGGGATAGTCGTAAGTCGCCGGATCGAACTGGTGGAACGCGCCCGCCAGCGAGGAATAGTTGTTTGCCTCGTTGCAGAACCGCCGGCCCGCCCGGTTTACAAGCAGGCTGTGCGGCAGGGTGCGCTCGATCAGCACCGGCGCCGCACGCTGCTCGCCGCCCGGCCACTGCGCGCCGCCGATAGACAGTGTCGGCACCCACCACGCACTGGTCATGTTGCCCAGCCCCGCGCCGACAGACATGGCCAGCTTCAGCCCGTCGCCGGTGTTCGCCGGCGGTGAGGCCGGCATATCGAGCGGCCCGCGCAGGAAGGTCTTTTTGAGGCTCTGGTTCCACTCGAACCCGCCGGTCGCGAGAATGACTCCGCGTGCTGCGGTTATGCTGCGCTTCCCATCTGCGCCGGAAAACTCCGCGCCGACAACCCGGCCCTCCTCCACGAGCAGGCGCTCGGCCCGGAGGCCCAGCTGCGGCTCGATCCCCCGCGCAAGGCAGGCGGCCAGCAACCGCCCCACCATCGCCTGCCCGAACCCGCGCAGATCGGCCTCCGCCCGCCGCTTGAGTTCCGCCGGATCGACAAACCCGCTGCTTCCGCCCAGCGGCGTTTCGCGCAGCATCATCCGCTGGATCACGCCGTCGCTGAACACCTTCTCCGCCCAGGGCCCAAGTGTGGTGAAATCGAACAACTCGTTGTCGAGCGCCCGCCCGCCTTCGGCCTTGGCGCCGGGCCGGTCGAGGTAATAGTCCGGATAGCCCGGCAGGATGCTGACCTCGAGCGCGCCCGCTTCCTCCAGAAAGCCCAGCGCCTGCGGTGCCTCGCGAACGAATGCACCAAGCACATCGGCGTCCATCTCGCCGTGGTCGAGGCTGCCGAAATAGGCGAGCGCATCTTCCTCGCTGTCCGCCATGCCTGCCGCTTGCATGCGCGGGTTGTTCGCCGCCCAGATGATCCCGCCCGACACCGCCGCAGTGCCGCCCAGCCGCTCGCCCTTCTCGACGATCGTGACCGAAGCGCCCGCCGCATGGGCAGCGAGCGCCGCCGACATACCCGCCGCGCCCGCGCCGATGATCAGAACATCGGTGGCTTCGCTCACCTCAAAGGCCCCCGGCCACGAACAGGCACTGCCCCGTCACCCAGCCCGAAGCCGGCGAAACCAGATAGAGCGCCGCCGCCGCAATATCCTCCTCGCGGCCATAGCGCTGGAGCGGAATGGCGATCATCTCGCGCAGTGCCTCGCGCCGGGCCTCGTCCTCGGTGCGCATGCAAGCGTTGAAATTCTCGGTCGGGATCGGCCCGGGCGCCACGGCATTGACACGGATCTTCGGCGCCAGTTCGCGCGAAAGCGTCTGCGTCAGGCTGTTCACCCCGGCCTTGGCGGCGGCATAGGGTCCGTTCTTCACTTGCGGCCCGAACGCCGCGCGCGAGGAAGTGTTGAGGATCACACCGCCCGCCTCGCCCATGGCCTTGGCCGCCACGACCGCGCCCATCCACACCGCCTTGAGATTGAGATCGACTTGCGCGTCCCAGCTTTCCTCGGTGGTCTTGGTAAGATAGCGCGGATTGCCATCGGGAATGCCGCCGGCATTGCTCACCCAGATGCCGATTGGCCCGAGTTCCGCCGCTGCCCGCGCGGCGAGATTTTCGAGCGCCGCCATCGACGTCGCGTCGGTCGGCACCGCTAAAGCGCGCCGCCCGCGCGCCCGGATTTCCTCGGCCACCGCCTCGATATCTGCCGCCGTGCGCGCACCCAGCGCCACATCCGCTCCCGCCTCGGCAAGCGCAATCGCGATGGCCCGGCCAATGCCCTTGCCCGCGCCGGTGACGACAGCAACCTGTCCGTCGATGCGGAACCCATCAAGTATGCTCATGCGTTTTCGACCTGCCGTTCCATTTGCGCAACACGCGGGTCATTCGGATAGACCCACTCCTTGCCGATGACCTGCTCCACCGCGAGATGCGAGGGCACCCGATCCAGCCCGATCATCTTGTCGCAGGTCTGGTGAAAGCTGTAGATGCGCGCTTCCTGATAGCTCAGCGGCACGGACTTGAACCCGTCGCTTTCCATCGATTTCTGGATCGCCTCGCCGAACTGGGTGTCTTCCTGGATGATCGGGCTCATGTCGCGGCCGCCCTTGCCATCGGGCACGGTCCACAAGTCCGGCACCGGCCCGTCACCCCAGTCGAGCGCCATGGTGATGAGCTCGAGCCGCGTCGTGTTCAGCGAAGTCGGCCAGAAGATCAGCGGCGGAATGAAGAAGTTGGAGAGCGGCGAGACCCAGTTGGGGAACATCGTGTAGCTCTGCGTGGTGGTCCGGCCCAGTTCACCCACCGTCTCGATCGACTTCCATTCGGGCGGGTTGTCGATCGCGCGCACGTGCGCACGGTTGGTGTTTTTCGGCGCCGGCGCGATCATCCGGGCGTGGCCGTTGCCGTACATCGTGTTCACATTGCGCTTCGCATCGACCAGCGGCGCAACCGTTTCGGGGTGGATGAAGGGCACATGGTAGACTTCCATGTTGGCCTCCATCGCGACCTTCCAGTTGCACTTGAGATCAAATGACTGGCGCGCGGCGAGCTTCACCTTGTCGAACGCGAACTCTTCCCACTCGTCCCAGATCGGCCCCATCCACTCGCGCAGGGACATCGCATTGTCGTCGAGGTTCACGTAGATCAGCTTGCCGTACATCTCGCAGCGCACCGAAATCAGGCTGCGGCATGACTTGTCGAGGCCAGTGAAATCCTGTGCCTCGGGCACGCCGATCAGCTCGCCGTCCGTCTTGTAGGTCCAGTTGTGATAGCCGCACATCAATCGGGCACTGCGCCCGCGCTGCACGGTGACCACCGGTGCGCCGCGGTGGCGGCAGGTGTTGTAGAACGCGCGCACCACCCCATCCATGCCGTGGACGATGATCAGCGGCTGCCCGGCATTGTCCCACTGCATGAAGCAGCCCGGCTCGGGCACTTCATCGAGGTGCGCGGCAAACAGCCAGCTCTTCTTCCAGATGTACTGCTGCTCGAGGTCGTAATATTCCTGGCTCGTATAGCGCCCGGCAGGCATGTCCGGCAGATGCGGGAAGCCTTCGGGCGGCGCCGTGCGGGCCGCTTCCCATTCCATCAGCTGCTTGATCGTATCGACCGTCTGCTGATTCATCATCTGCCGATCCTTTCCATTTCGCAGGCGTTCAGGGGTTCCCCGCAATCACCGATCTTGCGTCGTCCACGCGGATCGCGGCGCCGTTGATGAACTTGCTCTCGTCAGAGGCGAGGAACACCACCGTGTAGGCAATGTCGTCGGGCTCGCCGAGCTTGACCAGCGGTCCGCCGCTCACGACCTCGGGATCACGCATCAGCGCGGCCTGCCGCCCCACTTCGATCACCATCGGGGTCAAGATACCGGCCGGATGGATCGAATTGCAGCGGATGTTGTAACCGCTCTTGGCGCAGTGCACCGCAACCGCGCGGGTCAGCCCCTCTACCGCGCCTTTCGCTGCGCAATAGGCCGCCACCGCGCTTTCGCCCTGAACCGAAGCGATCGAGGCCATGTTGACGATCGAGCCGCCGCCCGTCTCCTTCATCACCCGCACCGCATGCTGGCAGCCGAACCAGGTGCCGTCGGCGCTCACCGCCATGATGAAGCGATAGTCCTTCTCGGTCTGGGTCTCGATATCGCCGAGCTCGACGACGCCCGCATTGTTGACCAGAATGTCGAGCTTGCCGTGCCGCGCGACGACATCGTCGACCAGCGCCTTCCATTCTGCATCGTGGCGCACATCGAGATACTGAAACTCGGCCATCTCGCCCAGTTCGCCCGCGACGCGCTCGCCGTTTTCACGGTCCACATCGGTCAGGATCACCCGCGCGCCTTCGCGGACGAACATGCGCGCATCGGCCTCGCCGAGGCCCTTGGCCGCGCCGGTGATGATCGCCACTTTTCCTGCAAGCCTGCCCATCTCGCTGTGTTCCTCTCAATTATGCAAGTTCCCACCAATTCACCCCGGATGCTAGGCAGACGTTACTAGCAAAAGAGAGGGGTGAGGCCGTGGCGCTGACGACAGACGAGCTCCTGGCACGCGAGGAGATCCGCGATCTGCTCCACCGCTATTGCAAGGGCATAGATCGGCGCGACTGGGCGATGGTGCGCGCCTGCTTCGCCGATGATCATGTCCACAAGCACTCGACCATCGAGGGTTCGGCGGATGATTTTGTGCGGATGGCCAGCGCTGTGCTGAGCACCATCCCAACCACCCACCACACCGTCGGCAATGTCCACTTCGCTTTCGCCGAGGATGGCCTGAGCGTGGAAACCGAGGCCAACTTTGTCGCCTACCACCTGATCGAGGCTGGCCACACGGAAGGCACGCCGGTGCCGACAGGTGGCAAGGCGACCGACTGGATCGTTGCGGGGCGCTATTGCGACCGGTTCGAAAAGCGCGATGGGCGCTGGATCATCGTGCGACGGCAGGCATACCACGACTGGGAACGCGTCGATCCGGCGAACTGACTTTGCCGCCGTTCGTGTCGAGCGAAGTCGAGACACCTCGCGCCTGGTGTCTCGACTTCGCTCGACACGAGCGGGAGTGGGTTTGAAATCGAATAACAGGAACTTTTGGGAGAGAACTTGATGCGACTGAACGGCAAGACCGCCCTTATCACCGGCGGCTCCTCTGGCCTCGGCGCCGCCATGGCCAAGCGCTTTGTCGCCGAAGGGGCGTCGGTCGTGATTGGCGATATCGACGATGCGGGGGGTGAGGCGCTGGCCGCCGAACTCGGCGACAATGCACGCTACGTGCACCTCGACGTGACGCAGGAAGCCGATTGGGCCAGCGCCGTGGACGGCATCGAAACGCTCGACTGCGTGATCAACAATGCCGGCATCACCACCGCGGGCAATATCGAGCAGGTCACGCTCGCCCAGTTCCGCCACGAGTTCGAGATCGACGTCGTCGGCGTGTTCCTCGGCTGCAAGTATGCGGTGGCCAAAATGAAAGAGCACGGCGGCTCGATCATCAACATGTCCTCGCTTGCGGGCATCCGCGCCAACGCCGATCTCGTCGCCTACAACGGCGCCAAGGCCGCCGTCGCGCACATGACCAAGTCGATCGCGGCGCATTGCGGCAAGAGCGGCTATGGCATCCGCTGCAACTCGATCCACCCCGGCGTGATCCGCACCCCGATCCTCGACAAGGTCCTCGCGCAGGTCCCCAATCCGGACGAAGTCTACGCCGGCTGGGTCGCCGTCCACCCGATCGGCCGCATCGGCACGCCCGAGGAAATCGCCGCCATCGCGGTCTATCTCGCCTCCGACGAATCGACCTTCACCACCGGCGCCGAATTCCGCATCGACGGGGGAAGCTCGATCTGATGAACCCGATCAGCCTCGCCTCGGGCGTTGTCCCCGAATTCGGACCCGTGGAGACGATCCGCGCCGCTGCGTTCGGCGGTTTCGATCAGGTCGGCCTATGGGTCGACCCGGCGACCTGGACCGAAACCCTGACGCACGAGGCGCGCGCTGCACTGGCGGACACGGGCCTGCCGCTGCTCGATGTCGAAGTCATCTGGATCCAGCCCGGCAGCGACATGGGGCTGCACAAGAAGGTGATCGATGTGGGTGCGGAGCTGGGCGCGAAGAATGTGCTCTGCGTCTCCTCCGAACCGGACATGGCCGCAACCGCCGCGCACCTCAATGAGCTTTGCGTCCATGCCGAAGGCTCGGGGATGCGGGTTGCGCTGGAATTCGGCATCTTCACCGAGGTAAAAAACCTCGCCATGGCGCTTGGCGTGCTGGATCAGGTCGGCCACCCGCTGCGCGCTCTGCTGATCGACCCGATTCACGTCGACCGGTCGCTGACCCCGGTCGCCGATCTGGCAAAGGTGCCGCGCGAGTTGCTGCCCTACGCCCAGTTCTGCGACGCGCCCGCCAAGCGCCCCGATCCGACCGATTTTGCCGCAATCATCGAAGACGCCATCGACCTTCGCGAACAATGCGGCGAAGGCGCGCTGCCGCTGGCGGACATGTTCAAGGCGCTCCCGCCCGGCATCCCGCTCAGCATCGAACTGCGCTCAAAGGGGCTGCGGGATGGCTTTCCGGATCCAGGCGAACGCGCGAAAGCCGTGGCGGCTGCGACGCGGCGCTGGCTGGCGGGTCAGGGCTGACTGCCACCCCAAAACATCGTCACGGCGGGCGCATTGACGAATTTGTAGGGAAAGGCAGCCCGTTTGAGGCTCAACGCCCCTTCACAAACGCCGCCACATCATCGTGCAGCGCCCGCAGCGAATCCTCGTGCGCATAGACCATGTGGCCTGACGGATAGTACTTGAAGGAAATGTTCCCGCGCAGGCTCTCCGGGACCGGCAGATGCCGCATTTCGAAGCGCCCTTCGAAATAGGGTGTCGCGGTGTCGTAATAGCCGCCGAGCACCAGAACCTTGAGCGTCGGATTGGTCTTCAAGGTATAGGCAAGGTCCGGCAGCACGTTGAGAGCGCCCGAGACCGGACCGCTCGCGTTTGTTGGCTTGTGGCGCAAATCCCACTGCCCGACGTCGGCAAACAGCTTGAACGCCTTGCCGGCGCCATAACCGAGCTTCCCGCGCGCATAGTCGTTGAACGCCGAGACATAGGCAGAACTGATCGCGCTCGACTGCGGATCGTACTGCGCCTCGCGGCTCAGTACATCGAGGCTTGGCGCGGCAAAGCGGGTATCGAGCCGGCCCACGGTCAGCCCTGCCGCGTCCGCCACGTTGCGGTTGAACTGCCCCACATTCACGCGCAGGTTTGAGCGCAGCAGATAGTCGGCGGTCAGCCCGGTATAGCCCGCCAGCTTTTCGGCGATCGCCTTGCGTTCGGCTTCGGGCAGGTCATTGCCCTTGATAAGCGCCGCCGCATAGTCGCCGGTGGCAAAGCGCTCCACTTCGGCCAGGAACGGCTCCAGCTGGGCCGGACGTCCGCCGGGCAGCCGGTTGTGGTACCACGCCGTCGCGGCATATGTCGGCAGCGCTGCCACATAGGCGACATCGACGCCGGGATTGTACTGCGGCTCGTCGGCGTTGAAGTCGTAGTTCAGGATCTGCGAAAGCAGCATGATCCCGTTGAAATCGACCGCGTCCGAAGATTGCAACCTTGCCGCCAACGCAACCGCGCGGGGCGTGCCATAGCTTTCGCCGAAGAGATAGCGCGGCGAATTCCAGCGCTGGTACTTGCTGAGGAACTGCTTGATGAACTCGGCAAAGGCATAGACATCCTGATCGGTGCCGTAGAACGCCTTTTCCTTGTCTTTTCCCGCAATCCGGCTGAACCCCGCCCCCGGCGCATCGATGAACACGAGGTCTGCCACATCGAGGGGGCTGTCCGCATTGTCGACCACCTTGTAGGGTGCAGGGGCGGTGTGGCTGTCATCCGCCGTCACCACACGCCGCGGCCCGAACGCGCCCATGTGCAGCCACACGGTGGCCGACCCCGGCCCGCCGTTGAACACGAACATGATCGGGCGATCCGCCGCGAGCGCGCCTTTCTTGAAATAGGCGGTGTAGAACATCGAGGCTTCGGCCGGGGCCTCGTCGCCCGTGGCAGAGGCCTTGGGCTTTGCTGCGTCGTCCCAACCCTGGGGATGGACGACCAGCGTGCCCGCCACCGCCTTGTAGTCGATCCGTGCGCCCCGCACGGTGACCGAGCCTTCGCTCGCCACTTCCTCCGGCTCGAACAGTGCGGATGGCGGGGCCTTCGTGACCCCGACCGGTTTTGCCGCATCCGCCAGCTTTTCCGCCGCCACCGCTGCCGTGCTCAGCCCGAATGCCAGAGCCAGTGCCGAAATTCCGAGCAACCGCATGAAACGCCTCATTTGCAAACAAAAACCGTCGCGGTTGGTCGCACCGCGCCGGTTGATTGTCCAGCCTTGCGAATTGCAATCCAGAGGCTGCGCGAAGCCGCTCTGGATTGCTTCGCTCCGCTCGCAACGACGAGTTGCGGGAGGGACCGCCCCGCCCGTTCGTCATTGTGAGGAGCGAAGCGACGAAGCAATCCAGAGCAAGCTACGCTCCGCTTCGACGAAAACTACCCCGCCGAAGGTCGATGCGCCGTATCAGACCAGTCCTGCCGCGCGACCCACTGCGCCAGCGTTTCCAGCTCGATCCCCGGCAGGCGCTCCATCATCGCCTCGGTGTTCACTTCGAAGGGCTTGGTCGGCGCGTTGTTGTTGTAGTTGTAGAACGCCGCAATGCCTGCCGAGAAGGGCTTGCGCTCCTCCTCCGCCATCGAATCCCCCAGCGCGCCCACAAGCAGGTCGCCGAACTCTTCCGGAGTGCAGGGATCGTAATTGATCGTATGGCCGAAGTGGTCGGAAAGGATCTGCGCGACCTGCGGCGGCAGCAGGCGCTCCGGCCCGCCGATGTTCATCCAGGTGCCTTCCATGTCCGGCCGGTCCATCGCGTGGATCATGATCTTGGCGACGTCATCAAGGCTGATCCAGTTTGCGCCCAAGGTCGGCTTGTGCGGATAGACGTAGCGGTGCTCGTGCATGATGAACGGGCGTGCCCAGTTGGTGAGCAGGTTGTCCATGAACAGCACCGAGCCGAACACCGTCGCTGGCACGCCCGAGCGGAACAGCGCGTTGATGCCCGCCGTGTTGCCGGCATAAGTGAAGGCATCGCCCGGCTTGTCCGGGATCCAGCTCGAGGTGTTCCAGACAAAGCGCTTGGCGTCGACTTCCTTCGCCGCCTCGCCGATCCAGCCGGCCAGTTCGGCGCGGGAATCGCGCAGCTGCAGCGGGTGGTTGTAGAACACTGCGTCCGAGCCTTCGAGCGCCTTGGTGTAAGTCGACCGGTCATAGAGATCGATCACCCGTGTCTCGATATCGGCGTTGGTCGGCCCGAGATCGGGCTTTTCGTTGCGCGAGAGCGCGCGGACCGAGTGCCCTGCGGCGACAAGCTGGCGCACCTGAGCCAGCCCTTGCCGGCCGGTTGCGCCCACGACGGAAACCAGTGCCATTTCGCATCTCTCCTCTTCGGTGAAGCTGCCCGGCTCTCTCGTCCGGTGCGGCAAACTTGTGCTCTAACTCTCTTCGTCACCCCGGGCTTGACCCGGGGTCCCGCTACCTTCCCCCGTCGCGTCCGCGTCCAAGCGGGACCCCGGATCAAGTCCGGGGTGACGGGGTATTGTTCAGCTCCGGATTGCGCTGGCCCCGTCGACATTGAGGTCAGTGCCGCTGGTGAAGCTCGAATCCTCGCAGCTCAGAAACAGGATGGCCCGCGCCACTTCGTCCGGCTCGCCCACGCGGCCCATCGGGTGCGCGGAAGCCATCACCGCCTCGATCTGCTCCGGCGTCGCCCCGCCTGCATTGAGGTAGCGGTTGTACATCGGCGTGCGAATCGCGCCGGGATGCACAGCGTTGGCGCGGATCTTGAGGCCGCGCTCCGCGCAATCGAGCGCCACTGTCTTGGTGAGATGCGTGACGCCCGCCTTCGAGGCGCAATAAGCCGCCATGTTGCCCGACGCGCGCTGCGCGAGCATCGAACCGATGTTGACGATCGTCGCGTCCTCGCCCGATGCCGCCAGCGCCGGGAGCGCCGCACGGCAGCCGTAGAAGGACCCCGTCAGGTTGATGTCGATATGCCGGTGCCAGCTGTCGAGATCGACATCGACGGTGTTCCCCGGCTCGGAAATGCCGGCAATGTTGCACAGCGTCGTCAGCTTGCCGAAGCGCGCCAAGGTTGCAGCAACCGCCGCTTCCCACTGCGCCAGATCGCGCACATCAAGCTGCACCGCATCGGCGTTCGGCCCCAGCGTTGCGGCATGGGCCTTGGCCTTGTCCAGCTGCAGATCGCCCAGCATCACGCTGCCGCCTTCCGCCACGAACAGCGCCGCAACCGTGCCGCCGATCCCTTCCGCACCGCCCGAAATGAGCGCGACCTTGCCGGTCATCTTACCCATCAATCAGCGCTCCAGAATGCAAACACCGGACAGGCCCGGGGCGCCGTAGACGTGGCTGTAGGCTGCCATGGGCGAACCCGGCACCTGCCGCCCGCCGCCCCGGCCGCGCAGCTGCACGGTGTTTTCGTAGACCTGACGCAGCCCCGAAGCGCCGATCGGCTCGCCGCAGGCAAGGCAGCCGCCGTCGGTGTTGACCGGCAGGGTGCCGCCGATCTCGGTGCGGCCCTCGCGCAGCCACTGTTCCTGTTCACCATCCTTGCAGAAGCCGTTCTCGGCCATGTGCATGATTTCGGCGCCGGATTCGGTGTCCTGCAGCTGCGCGACCGAAATGTCTTCCGGCCCGATCCCGGCCTGCTCGAACGCGGCCTTGGAAGCCAGGATCGTGGGCTTGCCGCCATTGTCGATGTCGACCGAGGGCGCAAAAACCTCGAAAGAGCCCGGCGGACGCGTGCGCACCGCAACACTGGCGATCTTGATCGCGTCAGCGCCCAGTTCGCGCACTTTCTTGCCGCTCGCCAGGATCAGCGCCACCGCACCTTCGGCGGGCGAGCAGAACATGTACTTGGTCAGCGGATCGTTGACCATCGGCGCATTGAGGATCGTCTCGAGATCGACCGGCGAGCGTCGCCATGCGTGATCGGCATGGACCCCGTTGCGGAAAGCCTTCTCCGCCACACGGCCAAGCGTCTCGCGGCTGATCCCGTAAAGCTGCATGTAACGCTGGATCTTCAAGGCGAAGAACTGCGTCGTCAGCATCATGCCGGTCTGGCCGTACCATTCAGGCAGGCCGTAGTCCTTTGGCTTGGCATTGAACGCGCCGCGCGGGTGCTTGTCGAAGCCCACTGCGAGCGCCACGTCAAACTCGCCCGCCGCGATGGCGTTGCGCGCCGATGCCAATGCAGAGCCGCCGGTGGCACAGCCGTTGGCGACGTTGATGAACGGCAGGCCCGTCAGGCCCAACTCGTTGACCATGATGTCCGCGCTGCCCGCCGCAGCCGAACCGCCATAGGCGCAGCCCACATCGGTCCAGTCGATTCCGGCATCGGCCATCGCCTGACGCACGGCAAAAACGCCCTGATCGCGGCCCGAGCGGCCATCAGTGCGGCCGAAGGGGTGGATGCCCGCCCCGATGATATAGACGTCTTCCATCACGCTTTCTCCGGACGAAACGCATAAGTGGCGCGGGTCGCGTCAAACGGCGCGACCACGAATTCCATCGGCATGCCAAGCTTCAGATCCTCGAGCTTCGCTTCGACGATCCGCGTCTCGACGATCACCTCGCCGGGCAACTCGACATAACCGAGGAGGTAAGGCTGGAACGGCTCGGGCCCCTCGAAGGGTTCCTTGGGCTGGAAATCCTGCCGGGTCCACGACCACAGCGTACCCTTGCGCGAGAGCCGCACCGGTTCGACCCCCTCGGCCGCATCGCCGCTGGGGAACGGGAACACGAACTTGCCCGAAGGCAGGCGTCCGCCGATAAGTGCCGGCTCGGCGTCATTGGTCCACAAATTTGCCGCAATGGGCTCAAGCAGGTGCGCCATAATACCTTTCCTGCGTCTGGCGACCGCTGCCACAAGGCAGGTCATCGGTCCCGTCGTCGCCAGCATCGTGGCACCAATTGCCCGGAGCGACGATCATTGAAAATGGTAGGCAGCGGCGCAAGCGTCTCCCCCTTTGTGTTAGTCGCCCCCGGCGCTCGGAATGCCTAGCCCTAGACAAAACGAGGAGCGGGCGTCTTGGGAGAGCATCGCCACTACCGCCATTTCGTGCTGGCCGTGATCACCTTCGGCGGCATGCTCAATATAACCGACCGGCTGATCCTCTCGATCATGCTCGAGGATATCAAGCGCGCCTTTTCCCTGTCGGACACCGAGATCGGCCTGATCACCGGCTTCGCCTTCACCGTTTTCTACGTCGTCTGCGGCCTCCCCATCGCCTGGCTGGCCGACCGGATGAGCCGCCCGCTGATCATTGCGGTCTCGATCGCCTCGTGGAGCCTGATGACCGCACTGTGCGGCGCGGCGACCGGCTTCTGGACATTCTTCCTCGCACGCATGGGCGTGGGCATCGGCGAATCGGGCAGCGGCCCCGCAGGCACCTCGCTCCTCACGCAGACGTTCAAGGGCCATGAGCTTGGCCGCGCCATGGGCATCTATTTCCTCGGCCCGACCCTCGGCACCGCTGCAGGCCTGATCCTCGGCGGCGTGCTCGCCCATGCGGTCGGCTGGCGGATGACATTCTTTCTGCTCGGCGTGCCGGGGATGCTCTTCGCGCTTTTCGTCTTTTTCACCATCAAGGAACCCGGCGGCCGCCCCATCCCGCCCAAGGTCAGCCTCGCCGAAGGGCTTGCCGCGTGGCTTGTTGGCATTCGCGCGCTCTGTGCCAACCGCGTGTTCATGGCCGGCTCGATGGCCTTCGGGTGCATGATCGTCACCGGCTACGGCTTTGCCACCTGGCTGGCGGCGATCATGCTGCGCGGGTTTCATGTCACCACCGCCGATGTCGGCTTCTACCTCGGCCTCGCTTTCGTGCTTGGCGGCATTCCGGGCCCGCTGCTTGGCGGCTACCTCACCGACTGGCTGGTGCGCCGCGATGCCCGGTGGCGCGCGTGGCTACCCGCCATAGCCACCCTCGCGTGCCTGCCGCTCTACCTGGCCGCCCTGCTCAGCACGAACTTCTGGACCTTCCTCGGGCTCTTCTCCTGCGGCTACCTCGTGTTCCTCGTCGCGCAGGCGCCGACTGTCTCGCTGATCCAGCTCGCCGTGCGGCCCGACGAGCGCGCGATGGCGATGGCCGTCGCGATGATCTTCAACAACCTTATCGGGCAGGCCCTCGGGCTGTTCCTGATTGGGCTGGCGAGCACCAGCCTGACCCCGACGTTCGGGCCCCAGGCGCTCACCTGGGCGCTGATCGGCGTGAGCACGGCCTTCGCCATCCCCGCGGTCGTGTTCTACCTCCTCGCGGCGAGCGGCCTTGAGCGCGGTCCCCTCAAAATGATGAATGGCCCCGACTCTTCGCAGGCGTAGACTGCTCCAAACTGGACTGGCCATAAGTCCAAGGGAGAGCGGACAAATGGTGGAAACCAAGACCGGGCACGACCGTACAGCCGGCGTGACCTACCTCGATGTGATCAAGGCCGACACGGTTCCGCCGCCGCCGGTCTATATGGAGGAATCGCCCTATCCCGGCGGCGTCACCAAGGTCGCCACCCACCGCTACTGGACCAAGGAAGAGCACGAGCGCGAGGTCGAGCGGCTGTGGAAGCGCGTCTGGCAGATGGCCTGCCATGAGGACGATATTCCCAATGTCGGCGACACTCATGTCTACGAGATCGCCGGCCTCTCCTACATTGTCGTGCGCAATGCCCCGGGCGACGGCCCCGGCGCGGTCAAGGCCTTCCCCAACGCCTGCCTCCACCGCGGCCGCCAACTGTGCGAGGCGCACCGGCAGGGCCTCAAGGTGCTGCGCTGCCCGTTCCATGGCTGGTCATGGCACCTCGATGGCAAGCTCAAGGAAGTGCCCAGCCACTGGGATTTCCCGAGCGTGACCGAAGAGGAATACGCGCTCCCTGCCGTGTCGGTCGGCCACTGGGGCGGCTTCGTGTTCATCAACCCCGATCCGGACGCTGAACCGCTCGCCGCTTTCCTCGGCGATATCGACCGCCACTTCTCGCGCCCGTTCAAGACCCGTTACAAGGCCGCGCACATGGTCAAACGGCTGCCGTGCAACTGGAAAGTGGCGCAGGAAGCCTTCATGGAATCCTACCACGTCGTCGGCACCCATCCCGAACTCCTGCCGATGTTCCTTGATACGGGCTCGAAGTACGATGTCTGGCCCAACGTCTCGCGCGCCATGTCCGCATCGGGCCCGCCGAGCGCGCACACCGATCTCGATGCGCCCGATCCGAGCGCGTTCCCCGAAGGCCAGGCCTTCACCAGCTTCCGCCATCCGCTTTCCGACCACGTCTACCGCCGCATCGAGGAAAACCGGGTCGAGGTGACTCGCCCCGACGGCAAGACCGGCCTGTTCGACATGAATGCGAACCATCTCGAAGGCGAAGTCGTCAACGCCGATCCACACATGTGCAACTGGATCGCCGGCAAGATCGCGCCCGGCGATGAGAACATGCCCACGCGCTTTGCCGGGGCCTCATCACAGGATTTCCGCGCCGATGCCGCACGCGACCGGCGCGACCTGATGCGTTCGCAGTGGGGTGATGCGATCGATGCGGTGAGCGACGCCGACATGATCGACGCGATCTTCTACTCGGTATTCCCCAACCTGCACCCCTGGGCAGACTTCAACCCGATTTTCTATCGCTTCCGCCCCGACGGGAACAACCCGGAGCAATCGCTGCACGAAGTCATGTACATGCTTCCCGTGCCCGATGGCGAGGAGCGCCCGGCGCCCGCCAAGTGCACCTTCCTCGATCTCGAGGACGACTACACCAAGGCGACCGAGTTTGGCAGCTATCTCAACAAGATCTTCAATCAGGACGGGCTCAACCACGCCGCCGTGCAGAAGGGCCTGCACAATCACCCCAAGGGCGAGGTGATTTTCGCCAGCTATCAGGAAAGCAAGATCCGCGATTTCCACAACAAGCTCAACCGCTGGCTGGATAGCGAAACCCCGCCGAAAAGCTGCTGACCCCCCAGGCCCCCTCCCGCGCAGTCTGCGCCCGTCGAAGGACCGTGGAGGGGGCACACAGGGTGGTGACACCGGCCGCAGCCGGGTGCGGCGATAACCGCCACGGAATCCGTGCGTTTTTGCGGCAACACCGTGCGTAAAAACCGGCACAGCGCCCACCATTTTGATAGTTGCTGTTCGCCCCCCACCCCCTAGCCTATCTCTCGGGATTGTCTGCGAATAATTTCGTAAAAACAACGAGATAAGTGCGGACCTTAGCTGGGAGGATTGCTATGGGGTTGAGGAATTCGGCGTCGGTATTTCGCGTCGCGCTGTGCGCGAGCGTTGCGGCCACATCATTGGCATTGCCGCAGATCGCGCGCGCCGCAGCGGCTGACGCGGCTGCCGCAGCCGAAGCGCCTGCGACCACCGAGGAAATCACCGTGTTCGCCCGGCGCGACGCGGAATCGCTTCAGAACGTGCCGCTGACGATCACCGCGATCAGCGCCAACACGCTCGCCAAGTACAACGTCACCAAGCCCGCCGACATCGTCAGCCGCATCCCCACGCTCAACGTGCAGATCGGCGGTTCGGGTGCAGGCGCGCAGATCAGCTTGCGCGGTGTTGGCTCGTCCAACATCTCCGCCGCATTCGACAGCGCCGTGGCGCTCGATTTCGACGGCGTGCAGGTTTCCACCAACCGCCTGCTCCAGGCCGGTTTTGCCGATCCCGCGCAGATCGACGTGCTCAAGGGCCCGCAGTCGCTCTACTTCGGCAAGAGCGCTTCGGCGGGCGTGCTGCAGATCCGCACCGCAGACCCCACCAAGACCTGGCAGTATGGTGCCACCGGCTCCTATGAATTCGAAGAGAAGGGCTACCTGGTCGGTGGCTACATCTCGGGTCCGCTGAGCGACACGTTCGGCATTCGCGTTGCCGGTCAGTACAACGACGTAAAGGAATACGCGAAGATCAACCCGACGACTCCGGCCAAGCTGCGCAACCGCGGCCTGACCGACTTTGTCGGCCGCGTAACGCTGCAGTGGGAGCCAACGACGGACTTCACCGCCAACCTCAAGGCGACCTATACCCGCAACACCAACGACGGCGCGATCGGCACCGCCGACGTGTCCTGCGGCAAGAACGGCCGCGCGGATGAGGTCGTGCTGTTCAGCTTCCTCGGGCCCGCCGCGATTGCCATTCCGTCGAACGCGGACTGCAATCCATTCGACAAGTATTTCACCACCTCCGATCCCTCGGCGGCGCTGGTGGGCAAGTTCCCCGAAGGCAGCGGCGGCGCCAATGGCAAGTACCCCGGCCATCCCTTCGGCCAGACGGACTTGTTCTTCACGCGCCTCAAGATGGATGCGAAGCTCGGCGACAACCTGAAGCTGGTTTCGACCACGGGTTACATGAACCTCAAGGCGATCGACTTCGACTCCTACAGCTATCTCGGCGTCGGCAAGGCGTTCCGTCCCGCTGGTCTTCCGCTGGTTACGACCGGAATTCCGGGACTCGCACCGTTCTCGGCCGGTGCGCTTGATGCCATCAACACCGTGGGTTCAGCGCAAGGCGTCGGCGGCAGCGACCCGGTCAACAAGACCGCACAGTTCACGCAGGAACTGCGCCTGGTCAGCAGCTTCGATGGCCCGCTCAATTTCACGCTGGGCGCCTTCTATGAAAGCCGCGTCATCAAGTTCGACACCTCACAGCAGGCTTTCAACGCCTCGCTGCTGTTCCCCGATCCGGTGACCGGCAATACCTTCGACTACTTCAAGAAGCACCGCACGAAGACGAATACCTACTCGGTGTTCGGCAGCGCGAGCTACGACATCACCGAACAGCTCGAGCTGACCGGCGGTGTGCGCTACACGAAGGAAGACAAGGTCAACACGATCAAGATTCCGTACATGCACCAGTTCCTGTCGACCGTGTTCGGCTTTGTGCCCAGCGGCTTCGCCACCCCTCCGATCAATTTCAAGGATTCCAACTGGTCGCCGGAAGTGACGCTGCGCTATAAGGTCACCCCCGACTTCAACGTCTATGCCGCGTTCAAGACCGGTTATAAGTCAGGCGGCATCGACAACAGCGCGCTGCCGTCGAGCAATCTTGCCAAGTTCCTCAATCCCGCGACCTTCCAGGAAGCCGCCAATGGCCTGATCTTCAAGTCGGAAACCAGCAAGGGCGGCGAAATCGGCTTCAAGTCGCAGCTGGCGAACCGCACGATCACGCTGAACGCGACAGCCTACTACTACGTGTTCAACAACCTGCAGGTGCAGAACTTCAACGCGACGACGATCCAGTTCGTCACCACCAACGCCGGCCAGCTGACCACCAAGGGCTTCGACGTCGATTTCAGCTGGCGGCCGCCGGTTGACGGCCTGCGGTTCTCGGGCTCGCTCGCCTACACCGATGCGAAGTTCACCAGGGACTTCTTCACCGGCACCGGCCCGGACGGCAAGCTCGGCACGGCCGACGATCCGAACATCAACGGCCGCCGCGCCGCACGTGCACCGGAGTTCGCCGGCAACATCGCGTTCGACTACACCGCGCCGCTCAGCGACGCGCTGGAACTCGGCCTCTCGGGCAACCTCGCCTACAGCGGCAAGTACTACACCAGGCAGGAAAACGTCGCCGACTACCAGCAGCCGGCCTATGCCACTATCGACGCCTCGATCTCGGTCGGTGCGCCTGATGGCAAGTGGAAGCTGGCGCTCGTCGGCAACAACATCACCGACAAGATCTATGTCAACACCTCGGGCGGCCGTCCGTTCCTCGCCGGGGCCAACAATGGTCTCCCGGTCGGAGACGACGAAGTCTTCACCGTCAACCGCGGCCGACAGGTCTTCATCCAGGGCACGGTGAAGTTCTGATTTCCAGCCACGGCTGAATGCCAACAGGAAAGGCCGTCCCGGGAAACCGGGGCGGCCTTTCCTTTTGGGGCTCTGTCACGGTCGTTGACGTTGGCGCACGTAAGCTCTGGATCCCCGCCTGCGCGGGGATCCAGAGCGGCTACGCCGGCCTTGCAGGTAAATCAGGCCGCGACCACCCGGACCGGGATCGCGCTCTGCAGCACCATGCCGGTGATCGGATCGGCGTCATCCTCGTCATCGATCAGGCGGTTGGTCGATGAACCCACGCTCATCACATCGTCCTTGCCGGCATCGTCATTGCCCCACGCGTGCGACATCGAGATCACCCCGCGGCGCACCTTGTCGCTCGCGCTCGCCACAGCATGGATCGATGCAACGCGCGAGGCGATCTCGATCACCGCACCGTCCTCGACGCCGAGCTCGGCCAGGTCCTCGGGATTGAAGTAGGCCGGGTTGGTCGGCATCTTCTTCTTGAGGAACTCGGAGATATGCCCGTTGCTGTTGTAGCGGTGCTTCGAACGGCGCGAGATAAGGCGGAAGTCGAAGCCATCCGCCTCGGGCCGTGCTTCGGCATAACCCGCAAATGCTGCAGGCATGCTGCCCGCACCAAGCTGGAACCGGTTTGCAGCATCAGGGTCTGCCGGCTCGATCACCGCGTGCTTGTCCGGGTAGTAGACCGCCCCGCCCGGCGTCGCGCTGGCATTCGAAGCCGCGCGCGCCTCGCTTGGGCGCACAAGGCAGCCGTGCGAGACGAGGTCGAGCATGGTCATCTTGTCCGGCACTGCGTCCATCGAGCAGTGCCCACCGGGTAGCTTCAGCTCAAGCCCGAGATGCTTGGCGATCCACCACAGCATCTCATACTCGTCCATCGTATCGCCGGGCGCGGGCACCATCGCTTCGGCATAGTGCGCGTAAGGCTCCTCGCAGAACGGCTGCGAGACATTGTTGATGTCCTCCCGCTCGAGGCACATGCTGGGGGCGAGGATCACATCCGCCCGCTTGGCGCTGGCCGACATATAGGGATCGACCTGAACGAACATGTCCAGCGTTTCCAGCGCCTTGCGCACCTTGCGCTGATTGGGGAAAGCAATCTCGGGATTGCCGCCGATCGAGATCAGCACCTTGATCTGGCCCTCGCCGGGGGTGAGGATCTCGTCCGCCAGCACCGGGCAGGGCATTTCCTGGCCCAACTTCCCGATCCCCCGGATGCGCGACTGGGCAAAGCCTTCGCCGAACATCGGCATCGGCGGCGCGACCTGCGCCTTCTTCGGCCCTGCGGCAAACGGCATGAACACCATCGGGTTCGCGACCTTGTCGCCCGCCTGGTTGAACCGCGCGCAAACGATATTGAGCGCCGTCACCAGATACTCGGTCAGCACGCCGCGCCCGGCCATTTCCGGCCCGGTTCCGGTCACCACACGGCCCTTCGCCGCCTTGGCGAACATGCGCGCCGCCGCAACCACGTCATCCGCGCTGATCCCGGCGCGTTCGCCTGCGAGCTCGGGCGTGAAGTCCTTCACCGCCTCGGCCAGTTCATCGAACCCGTCGACATAGGCGGACACGAAGTTGCGGTCGTAGAGGCCTTCCTTGATGATCACGTGCAGCATGCCGCCCAGGAGCGCCGGATCCTCGCCCGGCTTCACCTGCAGGTAGAGATCGGCAAGATTGCCGGTATCGCTCTGGCGCGGATCGGCAACGATCACTTTCAGCCCCCGCGCCTTGGCATCGCGCAGGCGGCGTGAGGGCGAGAAGGGCGGGACGCCGCCACCGGGCGTGTAATGCGAGACGAGCGGGTTGTTGCCGACGAACATGACGACGTCGGACTCTTCGAAATTGTTGCCGCCGCCCATCCACTGGCCATAACGCGCCGTAGTGAAGACCTTCGCGGGCTGGTCCACCGTCACGCTGGTATAGTAGTTGCGCGTGCCGATCGCCTCGGCCAGCGCGTAGGAGGTGCCCAGCACCGCGCTGTTCTGGAAGGCATTGGTGCCGCAATAAAGCGCCACGCTGTGCGGCCCATATTGCGCGATGGTTTCCTTGATTTTCGCCGCCACCAGCTTCAGTGCCTCGGCGGTCGAGGTCTCGACGAACTCGCCGCCCCTCTGGCCATCCTTCCTCACAAGCGGGCGCAAGTGCCGCTCGGGCAGGTTGTGCATTTCGGGCATCTGGCGGCCCTTCACGCAGGTATAGCCATTGAACAGCGGGTTGTCGGGGTCGCCCCGCACCGCCGTGACCTTGTCGCCCTCGACATCGACCAGCATGGCGCAGCTAGCGTGGCAGAAGCGGCAGAAGGTACGCAGGGTCTTGTCGGCCAAGATTCATCTCCCCAATTTTTTGATAGCGGAAGCTATCGGCATTCCAGTCTCCGGCACACTGATGAAAGAGAGGGTGGGCCGCTCATTTCCGCCAGTGGCCTTGGGGGCAAAACCCGGGCTTGATGCGCCTCCAGCCCCCGCCGGAGGACGCACGATGAGCACCGAAAACCGCCACTGGATCCTCGCCGAGCGCCCCGTCGGCAACGGCTATGCCGAAGCGTTCGGCCTGCGCGAAGAGCCGGTTCCCGTGGCTGGCGAGGGGCAGATCGTGATCGCCAACAAAGTGCTCTCGATGGACAGCGGCACGCGGATGTACATGACCGACCGCGAGGACAGCTACCAGCCGGGCACGCCGCTGGGCGAGAAGCTGATCGGCACCGTACTGGGCGTGGTGACCGAAAGCCGCCACCCCGGCTATGCGGTGGGCGACCGCGTGCGCTGCTACGGCCAATGGGCGGATTTTTCGCTGGTCGAGCCCGACATGACCTACTGCACCAAGCTCGACGACACCCACGCCGATCTCAAGCAATATGTCGGCATTTTCGGCGCCAATGGCTGGACCGCCTATGTCGGCGTGGTTGAAACCGGCGCAGCCAGGCCGGGCGAGACGTTCGTCGTATCGGCGGCGGCGGGCTGCACCGGGCTCATGGCCGGGCAGATCGCCAAGGCAATTGGCTGCCGGGTGATCGGCATAGCCGGCGGCGCGGCCAAGTGCGCGCTGCTGACCGGCGAGTACGGCTTCGATGAGGCAATCGACTACAAGGCAACCAATGTCGAAGCGGAACTGGCACGGCTCTGCCCCGAGGGGATCAACCTCTATTTCGACAATGTCGGCGGTGCGATCCTCGATGCGGCGCTGGGCAACATGGCGCTGTTCGGGCGCGTCGCGGTCTGCGGCCTGATCACCAACTACACCGCGCAAGGGCCGGTGCCCGGGCCCTACCGCTTCGATCAGGTGCTGATGAAGCGTCTGCGCATCGAAGGCTTCTTTTCGCCAGACTTCTACGCGCTCGAGGCCGAGTTCAACCCGATCCTTGCGCGCTGGCAGGCCGCAGGGCAGCTGAAACTGCCCTTCGAGGTGAGCCACGGACTGGAAGCGACGCCGGCGGCCTTTACCAAGCTCTTCACGGGCGCCAACATCGGCAAGGTGGTGGTGGAGCTCTAGAGGGCCCCACCGCCCCTGATCAAATCCTGGGCAGCTCGCCCGAAATGTACTTGTCCATGGTCGTGTGGAACTGGCGGATGCGCGTTTCCTGATAGTGGCCAAGCTCCAGCCGCTTGTTCTTGGACGCTTTCATGCCCGCCTGAACGTGCGGCAGGTTTTCCATGTCCTGATCGAACACCCCGGCCAGCGCCGCACCGATGAGGTGCGAGGCATAGGTGAAGGGCTGGTCATCGGGGATCATGAACATCTCGGGGCCGCGGGCAGGCTTCTCGCCCTTCTGCGCGCGCATCAGGATGCGCACTTCCATGAGGCAATGGTCGGCATCGCCCCAGGGCCGCCAGCGATAGACGATGTTGGGCACGAAGCCGCCCCATGGGCTCCAGTTGGGGAAGATGTTGTAGGTCAGGTTGTCGAGCATCTCGCTGTCCGAGGCCTGCGAGTAGTCATGCCCGTTCATCGCTGCGAAGCCTTCGCGGTTGGCCTCGGCCAGGACCTTGCGCGCGAGCAGCGGATCAGCGGGATCGAAGCCCTTGAGATCGGTCGGTTCAGCCGCGTTGCGGCGGCCGCGGCCATCGCCGGCGCCGAGGAACTCGGCCAGCTTGTCGATCACATAGAGCTGGTCCTTGCCCTTGAGGTGGGGCGAGAGCGTGCCGTTGGGCGTGATCGCCCGGTTCATGTGATCGCCATAGAGATCGTAGCGCGTGTTGGCGTCGGCGGTGAAGGGCAGGATCTGCGGGTGCGTGACGACCGAGTGCCAGGCTTCCATGAAAGCCTCGGCCACGGCCTTCCAGTTGGCGGGCACGATCCGCGCGACCCAGGCACCGGTGGTGCATTCATCGAGCCGCCAGTTGTCGTAGTGCTCGACACCGGGGCCGACCCAATCGCGGAAGCTCGGCAGGTCATGGTTCTCGGTGACGAGAATGAAGCCCTGCCACCGGTCCACCTTCAGTTCCGGCAGCGAGAGGTCCTTGTCCTCGAGATGCTTGAAATCCCAGGCGCAGGGCACTTCCTTGAGGCTGCCGTCGTTGTTCCAGGTGAAGCCGTGGAACGGGCAGCGCAGGTTGATCGAGCGCCCGCTCTCCAGCTTCAGCTTGCGCCCGCGGTGGAGGCACACATTATAGAACGCGCGCACGCTGTCATCGGGCTGGCGGATCAGCAGGAACGACTTTTCGTTGATCTCGTAGACGACCGTGTCGCCGGGATCGGGCATGTCCTCCTCGCGTGCGGCGAACTGCCACACGTTGGGCCACATCTTCTCGTCCTCCAGCGCCTTGAACGCCGGGCTGGTGTAACGGGCAGGATCGAGCGGTTCGTCGCCCAGATCCTGGTTCGATTCCATCACGAGGTAATCGGGCGCAGGGCGCGTATCGACCGCAAGCATGTCGGTGTAGGTCACCCCGGGGCAGCGGTCCGGGCGGTCGATCTGGGGGTCAATATCAGCCATGACGGGTCCTGGTTCTCTATGGGGGCGGAGCTTGTGTGAATATGGCGGGGCGGGCCTCACAAAACTCGCGGGGTTTTAAGTTCGGAACATAATGCCAGCCTCGCCCCTGCCAACAAGCTGACGCATTGGATAGGAACGTACAATTGCGATCGGCGCGCCAAGGGCAGAGCGGAAAATCGCTCTGGCTTGGTAGCATTTCGACATGGCGTCGTCACGCAACGCCGGGATTGTGAGGGAAGCCCTTCCCGCATGCGGGAAGGGCTTGGCCCTACTGCTTTTCCAGTTTGGCGACGCCTTCGGGAATCACGACCCAGTCCTGCGCGCTCGACGTCCAGAAATGCACCGTCGGCTTGAGGTCCTTGGGCTCGTCAAGCGTCCCCGCCTTGATGAAGATCATCCCCTGCGCCATGCCGTCGGGTGTCTCGGTGAACACGGGCGAGCCGCACTTGGGGCAGAACTTCCGGTAGACCGCCCGGCCCGCCTCGCTGCCATCCTCGTAGGTCGTCAGCTCGCCCGAACGCTCCAGCGCCGCGAACGGCACCGCCACGAGCACCGAGAGCGCAGAACCCGCCTGCCGCTGGCAATGGCGGCAATGGCACACGCCGGTCAGAAGCGGTGGCCATGCCGTTTCATAACGCACCGCCCCGCACAGGCACCCGCCAGTGCGCCGCTCGCCTGCCGATGCTTCGTCCGTCATGTTCTGCTCTCCCTCATGTCTTGCGGCCACATTGGCATGTCTGGCCGCTGCGCCATCCTCACGATTCTGCCAGCATCGCGCGCAGTTCGCGCTTCAGGATCTTGCCATTGGCGTTGCGCGGCAGGGTCTGGTCGCTGAACAAGATGCGCACCGGCACCTTGAAGCCTGCGAGCCGTGCTGCAACGAAAGCCTTGAGCTCGGCCTCTTCTGCCGACGCGCCGGGCGCGAGATAGACCACTGCCGCCGGCTCCTCGCCCAGCGTGCGGTGCGGCACGCCGACCAGCGCCGCATCGGTCACGGCGGGATGCTCGTAGAGCACGTTCTCGACCTCGATCGAATAGATGTTCTCGCCGCCCCGAATGATCACGTCCTTGGCGCGGTCGACGATGGTGCAGAAGCCTTCGTCGTCCAGCCGCGCAAGATCCCCTGTGCGCACCCAGCCATCGACGAAAGTCTGCGCGGTCGCCTCGGGCCGGTTCCAGTAGCCCGCCACGATCATCGGCCCGCTCGCCCAGAGCTCGCCCACCGTGCCCGCCGGCAGGACCGTCACCCCGTCATCGGCGCGGATTTCGAGCGAAGCAACAGGAGCCGGCGGCCCGCAGCTGGAGGGCCGGTTGAGATAGTCCTCGGCCATGTGGTGCGTAACTGTGGCCGAAGTCTCGGTCATGCCCCAGCCATTGCCGGGCAGCGCGCCGAACGTATGCCAGATCGCCGAGACCAGTTCCGGCGCGGAAGGCGCACCGCCATAGGCGATGGCTTCAAGGCTGGAGAGATCGAAGCGCCCGCGCTCGGGATGCTCGATCAGCTGCCATGCGATGAAGGGCACGCCGCCGGTCATTGTCACACGCTCGGCCTCGATCAGACGCATGGCTTCCAGCGTATCCCACTTGTGCATCATCACGATCCGGCTGCCGCCCGCGAGCGAGCCCATCAAGGTCGCCGAAAAGGCCGTGGCGTGGAAGAACGGCACCGCCAGCAGGATCACGCGCGGCCGCGGCTCGGGCAGCCCCTCGCCGCGCCGCCGGGCCGACTGGGCCCCGCTCCAAGCGCTGGTCATGATATTGGTGACAAGGTTGCGATGCGTGCCGAGTGCGCCCTTGGGCCGCCCGGTCGTCCCGCTGGTGTAGAAGATGCCTGCGGGATCGTCGCTGGCGATGGCCACGTCCGGAAGCTCGGCATCGGGCAGGTCCGGCCACGACGGCGGCGCGCCGATCACATCCTCCAGTCGCTCAGCCCCGTCAGCCGTGCCGCGCGAGACGAGCACGCTCTCCAGCGGCGGCGTCACCGGACAGGACGCGACGCGCGCCCAGCGTTCGGCATCGGCGATCAGAACCTTGGTCCCGCTGTCTTCCAGGGCAAAGGCCAGTTCCTCGCCCGTCCACCAGGCGTTGAGCGGGACAATGATCGCCCCCAGCGCCGCGACGGCCATGAAGGCGACCGGCCATTCCGGCAGGTTGCGCATGGCAAGTGCAATCCTGTCACCCTTGCCCACCCCGCGCGCCGCCAGCGCCTCGGCGAGCGCCGCCACAGCGCGGTGAAAGGCATCGAAGCTCACGCGCTCGGCGCCGTAGACGAGGAAATCGGCCCCGCCGTGCGTCCGCGCCGCCGCCAGCACGGCGCGCAAATCGGGGAGCGCGTTCTTCCACACCCGCGTCGGCACGCCGCGAATGGTCACGGTTTCCATCTCGAACGGCTGGCCAGGCGCGCAAAGCTCCGCGCGGATCTGCGCCAGCGTGTGCACGGGCCAGCCGGCGGGAATCGTGGGGAGCGCGCCTGTTGGTACGGGGGTCGGTTCAGTCATGGCATCCTCATGAGCGCCGCTCGATCGGTGGCGCTTTTGGGGCCAAGACTAGTGGCAGCCCCGCCTTGCAGCAAGGCCCGGCCCAAGGTCCGCCAAAGCGCCCGATGCCGTAGCGGAATGCACCAAATCCGTGGGAATTGCTGGGTTTATTGGCCAGCGCTCCCGCGCAAAGCGCTTCCCTGATCCCCCTTGATGACCTAATCCGGCGCGACCGAGAAGATTCGCAAGAGGGGACAGAATTTGCCGCCAGCCGATGGCCCGGACCTGGTCGAGACGGCACCGAGCGAAGCGGACATGGGCCTCGGCGCGCTCGCGGCCCGGCTTGTTCCGCTGGGTGAAGGGCGTTTCCGGCTCGATGGCGCCGAAGGCTGGATGCAGGGCCGCACGATGTATGGCGGCGCCGCAGCTTCGATCGCATACGCCGCCGCCATAAAGGCTTTTCCCGGCCTTCCCCCGCTGCGCGCCGCGCAAGTCGGCTTCGTCGCGCCAGTGGGCGAACATCTTGAAGCCGAGGCGGTCATGCTCCGCCAGGGCCGCAGCGTCTCGCAGATCGAGACCTCGCTCTACTGCGAAGGCACGCTGGTCCAGCGCACGCTGTGGCTTTTCGGCGCAGGTCGGACAAGCAACGGCAGCATAACCGCCGCGCGCGATGAGGGCCTGACCTCCCCCGAGGACTCTCCAAACCTCGGCAAGAACGAAATGGCCCCCGCCTTCACCGCCCGGATGGACTTGCGCCGCGCCGACCTTCCCGGCGGCTCGCCTCCGGGCACGATCCGCCGCTGGGTTCGGTTCAAGGATCGCTCGGGCCTCGACCCCGTGTCCGAACTCGTCGGCATCGGCGATGCCCTGCCCCCCGGCTCGGCCCGCGCGATGGAGCGTCAGGGGCCGATCAGCTCGATCACCTGGGCGCTCACGATCCTCGGCGATGTGCCCCCGACGCGCGAGGGCTGGTGGCTGCTCGAAACCCGATCAAACCACATGGGCGAAGGCTTCAGCAGCGAAACGCTGCGCCTGTGGAACAGCGAAGGAGTGGAAGTGATGCGTGGTCTTCAATCGGTAGCGGTGTTCGGATGACAGACCTCGCCGATCCCGCCGCTCATGGCTTTGATGCCGCCCGCCTCGCGCGCATTCCCGGCTTCATCGAGGAACACTACCTCGCCCCGGGCCACTTGCCACATGCAGACCTGCTCATCGCCCGCGACGGAGAGCCGTTCTACCGCATGACCATGGGCCATGCCCGCGCCGATGGCACGCCGCTTGCGCAGGATGCCATTTTCCGCATGGCTTCGATGACCAAGCCGCTCACGTCGATCGCCTTCATGATGCTGCTCGAGGACGGCAAGGTCGCGCTTGATGATCCCGTCACCAAGGTGATCCCCGAATTTGCCGGCATGGGCGTCTATACCGGTGGCGGCGGCGATGCGCCGTTCTTCCCTGCTCGCCCTGCCACCAGCGTGATGCGCATGGTGGACCTGCTCACTCACATGTCGGGCCTTACCTACGGCATCCAGAACCGCACCAACGTGGACGCAGCCTACCGCAAGGGTCGGCTTGACGGGCATCCCTCGCTCCCCGGCGACGACCACTTCATTGCCGAACTCGCCAAACTGCCGCTCGAATTCGATCCGGGCACCGGGTGGAACTATTCGGTCGGCATCGATGTCCTCGGCGTCATCGTCTCGCGGCTTTCGGGCAAGAGCCTGGGTGAATTCTTCGCGGAGCGCATCTTCGGCCCGCTCGGCATGGTCGATACCGGCTTCTCCTGCCCGCCCGAGAAGGCCCACCGCCTCACCGACAGCTGGGCCTGGCGCCCGGCCGATGCGCCGATGCTGATCGACGTGGCGGAAAAGTCGAATACCTTGCGCGAGCCCCGCTTCCAGAGCGGCGGCGGCGGCCTGCTTTCGACCACAGCCGACTACCACCGGTTCTGCGCCGCGCTGGTGAACGGCGGCGCGCCGCTGATTTCGCCCAAGACGCTCGCGCTGATGACGGCCAACCACCTCCCCGGCGGCGCCGATCTCACCACGCTCTCGCGCGCCTTGTTCAGCGAGGCGGGCAATGCCGGCATCGGCTTTGGCCTGGGCTTCGGTGTCGTCATCGATCCGGCAAAAACGCTCGTGCAAGGCACCGTGGGCGAATTCCACTGGGGCGGCATTCATTCGACCGCGTTCTTCGTCGATCCGGCGGAGAAGCTGCACATGGTCTTCATGACCCAGCTCTTCCCCTCCTCCACTTATCCCATCCGCCGCCAGCTCAAGACACTGATCTACGCGGCCATGGCGCAAAGCCGCGCCTGAACCTACCAAAGGAGACCAACGATGTCTGATCCCATTACCGGCGCCAAGGAGCATATCGACACCGCGCGCGCCCTCGCCGCGACGATCAACGATGTTCCCGCCGATACCGCGCTCCTGCCCATTGCCAAGGTCGGCGTGATCGGCGCGGGCACGATGGGCGGCGGCATCACGATGAACTTTCTCACAGCCGGCATCCCCGTCACCATCGTCGAGATGACGCAGGAAGCGCTCGACCGGGGCGTCGCCACCATGGGCCGCAACTACGAGAACACGGTGAAGCGCGGCAAGATGGACGCTGCGCTCGCCGAAGCTGCCATGGGCCGCCTTACGCCCACGCTGGATTTCAACGCGCTCGCCGATGCCGATCTCGTGATCGAGGCAGTCTACGAAAGCATGGAAGTCAAGAAGGACGTCTTCGGCAAGCTCGACAGCATCGTGAAGCAGGGCGCGATCCTCGCCAGCAACACGAGCTACCTCGACGTGAACGAAATCGCCGCAGCCACCAAGCGGCCCGAAGCCGTGCTCGGCATGCACTTCTTCTCGCCCGCCAACGTGATGAAGCTGCTCGAAGTCGTGCGCGGCTCGGCGACCGCCAAGAACGTGCTCGCAACCGTCATGGCGCTCGCGGTGAAGATCGGGAAAGTCCCGGTCGTCTCGGGCGTATGCGACGGCTTCATCGGCAACCGCATCCTCAGCAAGCGCCAGCAACAAGCCAACGCCCTCATCATGGAAGGCGCGGACTTTGCCGAGGTTGACAATGCCTTGCTCGAATTCGGCTTCCCGATGGGACCGTTCCAGATGTCGGACCTTGCGGGCCTCGACATCGGCTGGCACCGCGATCCCGCGCGGATCGAAACCTTGCGCGATGCACTCTGCGCGCAGGGCCGCTGGGGCCAGAAGACCGGCAAGGGCTTCTACGATTACGACGCCAACCGCCAGCGCACGCCTTCCGAAGTCACGCGCGGCTTGATCGCCGAATGGGCCGCGAAGGAAGGCAAGCCCCAGCGCGAGATCGGCAAGGACGAGATTCTCGAGCGCCTGCTCTATCCCATGATCAGCGAAGGTGCGCTGATCCTCGAGGAAGGCATTTCGCAGCGCGCGTCGGATATCGATACCGTCTGGCTCAACGGCTACGGCTGGCCCGCCTGGACCGGCGGCCCGATGTTCTGGGCCGACCACATCGGTCTTGCCACGGTCGTCGCCGGCCTTGAAAAGCATGGACTCCCGGTCGCGCCGCTGCTGGCGCAAAAGGCGGCAGCAGGCGAAACCTTCAACTGAAAGCAGCTTCGGCCATGCAGATCGAGGATATCATCGCCGCGCCGTTCATTCCGCTCAGCGTGATCCTGCGCGATCACGCTGAGCGGCGCGGCCCGGCGATCGCCATCGCGGACGAGACCGCCCGAATTTCATGGGCCGATCTCGACACGATGCTCGACCGCGTGGCAGCGGCTCTGCAGCGCGAGGGCGTCGCGGCGAACGAACCGGTGGCGATTGCCGCAAGCAATGCGGTGAACACCGCGCTCGCTTTCCTCGGCGCCTTGCGCGCCGGGGCGGTCGCCGCACCGCTGACCTCGACCGCCGCGCCCGCCACCGTGCTCGCCATGCTGGCGGACAGCGGCAGCCGGGTGCTGTTTCTCGACAGCGCCATGGCCGCCGGACTGGAAGGCCTGCCCTTCCCGGCGCAAGTGCAGCGCATCGCGCTCGACGACAGCGACGTAGGCGTACCCTTCTCCAAATGGATTGCCCCCGAAGGCGCGAAGCCCGAGGAACGCCTGCCCCGCCCGGAAGACCCCTTCAACATCATCTATTCCTCGGGCACCACGGGCACGCCCAAGGGCATCGTGCAGAGCCACCAGATGCGCCACGAATATGTCCGGCGCGGGCTCGGCTCGGGCTTTGACGACGACAGCGCGACGATCTGCTCCACCCCGCTCTATTCGAACACCACGCTTGTCAGCTTCCTGCCCACACTCACGGCGGCGGGCAAAGTCGTGCTGATGAAGAAGTTCGATGCGCGCAGTTTTCTGGAACTCAGCGAGCGCGAGCGGGTGACTCATGCCATGCTGGTGCCGGTGCAATACCGCCGGATCATGGAGCACCCGGATTTCGACAGCTTCGATCTGACGTCGTACCGGCTCAAGACCTGCACCTCCGCACCGTTCCCCGCCTGGCTGAAAGCGGACGTGCTCAAGCGCTGGCCGGGCGGTCTTGTCGAAGGCTATGGCCTCACCGAAGGCGGCGCGACCACCAACCTTGTCGCGCACAAGCATCCCGACAAGCTCCACACCGTCGGCCAGCCCTCGCCGGGCCACGTCATCAAGATCATCGACGAGGACGGCAACGAACTGCCACCGGGCGCGACAGGCGAAATCGTCGGCCGCTCTCCGATCATGATGAACGGCTATCATGGCCAACCTGCCAAATCGCGCGAGATGGAATGGTTCGACGCGGACGGGAACCGCTACTTGCGCCACGGCGATGTCGGCCGGTTCGACGAGGACGGCTTCCTCATCCTGATGGACCGCGCCAAGGACATGATCATCTCGGGCGGGTTCAATATCTACCCGACCGACCTTGAATCCGAATTGACCCGCCAGAGCGCGGTGCGCGAGGCCGCCGTCGTCGGCATCCCATCCGACCAGTGGGGTGAAACGCCGCTTGCCGTGGTGGTTCTGGCCGATCCTGCTGCTGACCCCGAAGCTATCCGCACCGAAGCCAACCGCGCGCTCGGCAAGACGCAGCGCATCGCCCGTATCGAAGTGGTCGATGAACTCCCGCGCAGCCCCATCGGCAAAGTCCTGAAGCGCGAGCTGCGTGATCACTTCGGCGGTAACCCGATTGCCCAGACCCCCGTACTCTCATCCGATTCCAAGGAGACCAATGATGCGTGATGCTGTTATCGTCGCTGCCGCCCGCACCCCCATCGGGCGCGCTTACAAGGGTGCGTTCAACGCCACTGCCGGCGCCACGCTCGGCGCCCTGTCGCTAGAAGCCGCCATCGCGCGCGCCGGGATCGAAGGCGCCGAAGTGGATGACGTCGTGTGGGGCGCCGCGCTCCAGCAGGGCGCGCAGGCCGGCAATATCGCCCGCCAGGTCGCGCTGCGTGCAGGCCTGCCCGTCACTGTCTCGGGCCAGAGCATGGACCGCCAGTGCTCCTCGGGTCTGATGACCATCGCTACCGCCGCAAAGCAGATCATCGTCGACCGCATGGATGTGGTCGCAGCCGGCGGGCAGGAATCGATCAGTCTCGTCCAGACCAAGGACATGCGCGTGATGCCCGACCGCAGCCTGGTTGCCATGCACAATGCGGTCTACATGCCGATGCTGCAAACCGCCGAGACGGTGGGCAAGCGCTACAACATCAGCCGCGAAGCCTGCGATGAATACGCCCTGCAATCGCAGCAACGCACCGCCGCCGCGCAGGAGGCGGGCAAGTTCGACGACGAGATCGTGGCCGCCAGCGCCTCGATGGGCGTGCAGAACAAGGAAACCGGCGAGATCACGATGCACGACGTGACGCTCACCAAGGACGAAGGCAATCGCCCCTCGACCACGCTGGAGAACCTCCAGGCGCTCAAGCCCGTGATCGAGGGCGGCATCGTCACCGCGGGCAATGCCAGCCAGCTTTCCGATGGTTCGGCGGCAGTCGTTCTGATGGAAGCCGGTGTCGCCGCGCAGAAGGGCCTCACCCCGCTCGGCCGCTATGTCGGCATGGCAGCGGCGGGCACCGAGCCCGATGAAATGGGCATCGGCCCGGTCTTCGCGATCCCGGCCCTGCTCAAGCGCTTCGGCCTCAAGATCGACGATATCGGCCTCTGGGAACTCAACGAGGCCTTCGCGGTGCAGGTGCTCTATTGCCGCGACAAGCTTGGCATCCCCAACGACCTGCTCAACGTCAACGGCGGCTCGATCTCGATCGGCCACCCCTATGGCATGACCGGCGCGCGCTGCACCGCGCACGCCCTCATCGAAGGCAAGCGCCGCGGCGCCAAGCACGTCGTCGTCACGATGTGCGTCGGCGGCGGCATGGGCGCGGCGGGGCTTTTCGAAGTTCTCTGAACAGGAAAGCCCACCCCCAACCCCTCCCGCATGCGGGAGGGGGGAAGCTTCGACTGCACCGCCCGTTTGCCGAAAACGGCAACTCCAAGCCCCCCTCCCGCTTGCGGGAGGGTTTGTGGGTGGGCCAGTGCGCAGCAACCAAAAAACAAAAAGGGGCGCTGCCGGACCATCCGGCAGCGCCCCTTTTGTCATCCCAGCTTCAACCGATCACAGCACCAGATCGGCGGCCGTGATGGCGTTGACGCCGTCGAGCACGATGGCGAATTCCGCTGCCGGGCCCTTGTCGATGCTGCCGTAAAGCGTGTGGGTTGCGGCATCGAACCAGACCTTGCCCGCCGGATCGCCCGCCGCCGGCGCCGAGGCTACCAGCGTGAAGGCATCGTTGGCGCCGCCCTTGATCGCGTCGATTGCCGAAAGGTCGATCTTGTCGCTGCCCGAGACGAAATCCGTGATGTGGTCGGCAAGGCCGGGGCGCGAGTCTTTCGTTTCCGTGAAGCGGAAGGTATCGTTGCCTGCCCCGCCGGTCAGCATGTCGCCACCCTTGCCGCCGGTGATCGTGTCGCTGCCCGCGCCGCCATTGAGGACATTGGCTTCCTTGGTGCCGATCAGCACGTCGTCGTAATCCGAGCCAATCGCATTCTCGATACCCTTGATGGTGTCGAGCCCGGTGCCCGAATCGTTCGCGATCGGATTGGCGATGCCGATATCGAGATCGATGCTCACCCCGGCCTTGGCGCCCGAGTAATCGATCGTGTCGTTGCCCTTGCCGCCTGCGAAGGAATCATTGCCGGCGTCAAGCCCGGCGAGGAACGTGTCGTCGCCGTCGCCGCCGGCCAGCTTGTCCTTGCCCTCACCGCCCAGCAGGGTGTCGTTGCCCTTGCCGCCGTCGAGCTCGTCATCGCCGATGCCGCCGTTCAGCGTATCGTTGCCGTCGCCGCCGAAGACCTTGTCGTTACCGTCCCCGCCGCTCACAGCATCGTTACCATCGCCGCCGCCGACGACATCGTTGCCGTCACCGCCATTGAGCGTGTCGTTGCCTTCCTCGCCGCGCAGCACGTCGTTGCCGATGCCACCGGTCAGCGTATCGTTGCCAAGCCCGCCGAACAGGTTGTCGTTGCCGTCGCCCCCGGTCAGGCCGTCGTCGCCCTCTCCGCCAAGCATCTTGTCGTCGCCGGTGTTGCCATAGAGCGTATCGTCGCCCTTGCCGCCGTCGAGATAGTCACCGTTCGCGCCGCCGTAGAGGTCGTCGTTGCCTTCGCCGCCGAACATCTTGTCGTTGCCGTCGCCGCCGTCGAGAATGTCGTTGCCGGTGCCGCCGTCGATCACGTCATTGCCGTTATCGCCGATCAGGCCGTCATTGCCCGCCCCGCCATCCAGCACGTCGCCGCCGTTGCCGCCGAGCAGGACGTCGTCGCCCGTGCCGCCGTGGAGAATGTCGGCGCCGCCAAGCCCGGCGATATGGTCATCGCCCGCGCCGCCGCTGATCACGTTCTTGCCGCCATCGCCCTGGAGCGAATCGTCGTTGTTGCCGTCGTTGTCCTGATCGCCGGGCACGTTGCCGTCGCTCTCGCCTGCGGTGGGATCATTGATCACCGTGCCGTCGAGCGCCTTGAACACGATCTTGTCCTTCACGTAGAAGGTCGGATCATCGGTGGTCGAGGGCGTCGGCACGAAGGTCTTGAGCTTGACGTAGGCACCGAAAGTGCTGGTCAGCGTGATCACGCCGGTCCCGGCATCGAAGCTCAGCGACTGGTTCTTGGCGAGCGGATCGATCTCGAGCGAGCCGTCCTTCTCGACCTCGAAGCGCTGGATCGGGTTGGTCGTCGTATCGAACTTGTAGGTCTGCGTCATGGGTGGTCCCTCCTTCGCAATGCATTGCGTTCAGGCACGCGGCAAATATGGCGCGGACTGCCTTTGGCTTGCCTCCGCAAATATCGGAAATCGCAGTCAGATTGACGACATTTTCGTTCATGAGGGGTACAGGTTCGGGGGCCTTTCGGCGCAGCATTGACCGTTCAAAGCCGTGAAAACAGTTCGAAAATCCGCCCGCTTTCATGCCATCTATCGCCACTCCCCAGCGCCTCGGGAAAACACCTATGCTGCACCCTTCCCGCACCGCGCGGCGACAGGGCGAATCGCCTCGCGCCACCCGATTGGGGCTTGAGCCCGAGCCCGCACCGCCCTAGCCCATGCGGGACAAGGAGCCCTGACCATGACCGCTGCAACCGATGATCTGTGCCCCAACGACGACCGGGCATGGCCGCAGGAAGGCCGCGAGCGTCTGATCTATCCTTCGCCCGTAGGCTGGAAGGGCACCGATTTCGTCGACAACGAGGGCGAGCTCCTCAAGCTGCTGAACCCCAAGACGGTGTTCATGATGGGCGACAACCCCGCCCTGCCGCGCATGCCCGAGCGCCCGCGCCTGATGGATTTCTTCCGCTGCCGCTTCGGCGATATCACCGTGCGACACCTCCTCGTCAGCGCCAAGCGCGCACTGGATGACGGGCTGCCGGAAAAGGTCGTCCTGGCCTGCCTGCTGCACGACATTTCCAACGGCTGCCTGATCCGCTGCGACCACGGCTACTGGAGCGCGCAGCTGGTCGAGCCCTATGTCGATCCCGAAGTCGCTTTCGCGGTGAAGTACCATCAGGCGCTGCGCTATGTGCCCGACGAAAGCGTCGGCTACGCCTATCCCGAAAGCTATCACGCCTTCTTCGGCCCGGACTATCAGGTGCCGGACTACCTGCTGCGCGATGCCGAGTACGCGAAGAACCACAAGTGGTACATGACCGCGCGGCAGATGACGCTCTACGACACCTACTTCTTCGACGATTTCCCGGTAGTGGTGCCGGAGGAGCTGGAGGACGTGATCGGGCGGAACTTCAGGGAGCCGGAGGAAGGGCTGGGCTTTGATGGTTCGCCCACGGCGCATATGTGGCGCACGATGATCTGGCCGAACAACTTTCTATGAAAGCGCTGCTCAAGGGCTTCGTCGTGCTGTTCGGCGCGGTCTGCATGGCCATCGCGCTGGTGCACATCGGCTATGGCCCCGCCAGCATCCCCGGCAGCGTCCCGGTCAACGCCACGATGGACAGCGAGGACCGCTTCTATGCCACGCTGTTCCTCGGCTTCGGCGCGGCCAGTATCTGGTGTGCTCAGGATCTCGGCACGCGCGCGGCAATGTTTCGCGCGCTGATGCTGGTGTTCTTCATCGGCGGCATCGCGCGCCTGATCTCGGCTGTTCAGGTCGGGTTGCCGTCGCCGCTCTTCGTGTTTCTCGGAGGGCTTGAGCTGGCTATCCCGCCGATCCTGCTATGGGCGCGCGCCAAGGCCTTTCCAGGCTAGGCCACGCCCGCCTCAACCTTCCCCGCATGCCCGGCAAAGCCCTGCATTCCCAGCCACCACTGAAGCGCGATCACACCGCCCTTGGCGGGGCGCAGGATTGCGGCGATCAGCGCCGCCGCCATGGTCAGCGCGATCAGCATCATCGCCCATTCCGGCAGGCTCTCGATCTTGCCAAGGCCGATGATCACCGGCGCCATCAGGTGCCCCGTGAGCAGGATCGCGATATAGGGCGGGAAATCGTCGGCTGCATGCAGCGTCCAGTTTTGTCCGCACATCCGGCAGCGCTCGACCGGCTTCAGCCCGCCTGCAAACAAATGCGTGCCGCCGCAGCGCGGGCACTTGCCCTGGACGCCCCGCATGATCGCGCTGCCTGCGCTATGCGGCAGGATCGCGGGGTCGAGCGGCAGGGCGGTATCGGGCATGGTGAAACCTCAAAGGTCAAAACGAACGTCGACTTGAAAACAACCCGTCACCCTGAACTTGGTTCAGGGTCCATCCTTCCGCGCGCGCAGAGGTCAGCGCTAATAGCGCAACGACGCCGCGTCGTGCCCCCACTGAGTGCTCCGCGCTTTAGGGCGCGATGGACCCTGAAACAAGTTCAGGGTGACGAAGCAGGAACGGAAGTGAGACTTGGCTACTTCTTGGCGAAGGGGTTCGTCGGGCTGCGCAAGGTCAGCCGGATCGGTACCGCATCAAAACCCAGTTCGCGGCGGATGCCGTTGACCAGATAGCGGCGATAGCTTTCGGGAAGCTGATCGAGCCGCGTGCCGAACATCACGAAACTCGGCGGGCGGATGCGCGCCTGCGTGATGTAGCGCAGCTTGATGCGGCGGCCGCCCGGTGCCGGCGGCGGATTGGCAGCCAGCGCATCATCGAACCAGCGGTTGAGCGCCGAAGTCGGCACACGCTTCGACCACGCCGCGCGGATATCGAACGCCGCTGTCAGCATCTGGTCGAGCCCCTTGCCCGTCCGCGCCGAAACCGCAAGCAGCGGCACCCCGCGCACTTGCGCCAGCCCTTCTTCCAGCGCCGCGCGCACGCCGTTGAACAGCGCCGAAGCGTCCTCGGCAATGTCCCACTTGTTAATCGCGATCATCAGCGCCCGGCCTTCCTCGAGCACCATCGAGGCGATCTTGAGGTCCTGATGCTCGAGCCCGCGCGTCGCATCGAGCAGCAGCACCACGACTTCGGCAAAGTCGATGGCCCGGCGCGCGTCGGCGACCGACATCTTCTCCAGCTTCTCGACCACTTGCGCCTTCTTGCGCATCCCGGCGGTATCGATCAGCCGCACCGGGCGGTAGGCATCGCTGGCGGGATCGAACCACTGCCAGTCGATCGCGATCGAATCGCGCGTGATCCCCGCCTCGGGCCCCGTCAGCAGCCGGTTCTCGCCGAGCAGCTTGTTGATCAGCGTGGACTTGCCCGCATTCGGCCGCCCGACGATGGCGAGCTTGAGGACCGATTCGGGATCGAACTCCTCTTCGTCCTCCTCGCCTTCCGGCGGGGGCATGTCGTCATCGTCGTCCGCGCCTTCGATATGCGGGCGCAGCGCCTCGAACAGATCGGCGAGGCCCTGTCCGTGCTCGGCGGAAAACGCTACCGGCTCGCCAAAGCCCAGCGCGAAGGCATCGTAGAGCCCCGGATCGCCCGCACGCCCTTCGGCCTTGTTGGCCATGAGCACGATGGGGATGCGGCTGGAACGCAAATATCGCGCAATTTCCTCGTCGAGCGGGGTCACGCCCGCGCGCGCGTCGATCACGAACAGCGCGACGTCCGCACCCACCAGCGAGGCTTCGGTCTGCTGGCGCATCCGCCCGGGCAGCGTCTCGGGATCGAGATCTTCCCAGCCCGCCGTGTCGACAATGGTAAACTTCAGGCCGAGCAGATCCGCATCGCCAAAGCGGCGGTCGCGCGTCACGCCCGGCTGGTCGTCGACGAGCGCAAGCTTCTTGCCGACCAGCCGGTTGAACAGCGTCGATTTGCCCACATTGGGCCGGCCGATGATGATGACCTGAGGCAGCATCACGCCCCCGTGGCCCCATCGCGCGCGGAAGGCAAGGGCAAGCGTGGTGCGTGTTCCGTGCTAAGCCGGCGTTAACCAGCCTGACGAGAGCGGCCTTAACCAGACCGCGGCCAAGAACAGGGCATGAGCTTCAGTTCTACAAACAATGCGAAACTCCGTGGTCTGCCTATAGGCGAACGCGTTGACCAGGGGGCGCTCGCGCGGCTTGCTGTTCCTTACGTAGCCGCTGAGGGCTTCCTTAATCGTACACCCTTCAAGTCGTTTGGCATGAGAGCAAGAGCCAAAGCTGCACTGATGCTGATTGCCCTGGCATCATGGTCTGCTGAGAGTCGGGCCCGCCCCGCTGCCCCCGATCCAGCGTCGATTACCGGCGATGATCGGGGCGAGGAAGCTGGCCTCCCTTACATCCAGTGCGTGCCATACGCGCGAAAGGTTTCGGGCATCCAGCTCTATGGCGACGCGCATACCTGGTGGCCGCAAGCCGCAGGGCACTACGCGCGCGGCACGCGGCCCAAGGCCGGCGCGGTCATGGCTTTCCGCCCTTACGGCGCAATGCAACTCGGCCATGTCGCCGCAGTCAGCCGGATCGTCGATTCGCGTACCGTGCTGCTGCGCCACGCCAACTGGTCACCCATCGACGGGCGGCGCGGCCAGCCGGAAGACAACGTTCGCGCCGTCGATGTCTCCCCCGCCAACGACTGGAGCGAGGTGCGCGTGTGGTACGCCCCGCTCGGCGGGCTCGGCACCACGCACTGGCCGGTGAGCGGGTTCATCTACAACCGCAAGCCGCTAGCAAACGAACGACTGACAGTGCTCGCCTCGGCCGGAACCCCCGCCGCCAAGCCCGCCTACACCTCGCGGATCGGCCCCGATTTCCTGAAGGGCATCGTTCCCGAAACAACGCGAACCCCGGCGCGGCGCCAGTACGCTCTGCGCGAGACGCCGGTGACCGTGACGCCCAGCCTGAAGAACGACCCCATCGGCCGCATCATCGCCAGCCGCTTGCGCTGACCCCCAAACCCTCCCCATTTTTGCGCAGCACAAATGGGGAGGTGGCCCGCGAAGCGGGTCGGAGGGGTAAAAATCACAAAGTCTTGATGATCGCCGAAAAGTCGAGCCCGCCATTGCCCGCATCGGCGAAGGCCGCATAAAGCTCGGCCGCCCGCGCGCCCATCGGCACGTCGGCCCCGGCGCTCTTGGCCGCTTCCATCGCGAGCTTCAGATCCTTGAGCATCAGCGCCGTGGCAAAGCCGCCCTGATAGCCGTTGTCCGCCGGGGTCGTCGGGCCGACACCGGGCACCGGGCAATAGCTCGTCATCGACCAGCACTGGCCCGAAGCCTTGGACGAAATGTCGAAGAAGGTCTGGAGATCAAGCCCCAGCTTCTCAGCCATGGCAAAAGTCTCGCAGGTCGCGATCATCGAGGCGCCGAGCAGCATGTTGTTGCAGATCTTCGCCGCCTGCCCCGCGCCGCTGTCGCCCGCATGGATCACTGCCTTGCCCATCGCGGCAAGGATCGGCTCGCCGCGCGCAAAGGCGTCTGCGCTGCCGCCGACCATGAAAGTCAGCGTGCCGCCATTGGCCGCCGCGATCCCGCCCGAAACCGGCGCATCGACCATGGCATAGCCCGCGTCCGCCGCGAGAGTGGCCACTTCGCGAGCGGTGGCCACGTCGATGGTCGAGCAATCAAGCAGCAGCGCCGAGGTGGGCGCTTGGCCGATCACGTCCGCAGTGTAGACCGCCTTCACGATGGCACCGTTCGGCAGCATCGAGACGACGGCATCCGCGCCCTGCACCGCTTCCTTCACCGAGGTGTAGGTTGTGCAGCCGTTTTCCTTGGCGCGCGCCAGCGCCGCTTCGGCAAGATCGAACGCGTGGACGTCATGCCCCGCCTTGACCAGATTTGCGGCCATGCCGCCGCCCATGTTGCCGAGGCCAATAAATGCGATTTTCATATGCTCCCCTCCCGCTTGCGGGAGGGGCCGGGGGTGGGCCTCCTCCCAAATTGTTGTGGGCGAACTGGCCCACCCCTAACCCCTCCCGAAAGCGGGAGGGGGACTGAAGCTTACCGCCCCTTCCACACACCCGGGCGCTTCTCGATGAAGGCGGCCATGCCTTCGGCCTTGTCCTCGGTCGCGGTCAGCACCTGGAACACGCGGCGTTCGAACAGCACGCCCTGATCGAGCGTCAGCTCGAAAGCAGCGTTGACCATTTCCTTGTTGGCGATCACGGCCACCGGCGGCATCGCCGCGATGGCTTCGGCAGCGGCGACTGCCTCATCGATCAGCGAGGCCAGCGGCACGACACGGCTGACAAGGCCCGAGCGTTCGGCTTCGACCGCGTCCATCATCCGGCTGGTGAGGCACATGTCCATCGCCTTGGCCTTGCCCACCGCGCGGGTCAGGCGCTGCGAACCGCCCATGCCGGGCGCGACGCCAAGCTTGATTTCGGGCTGGCCGAACTTGGCGTTTTCCGAGGCGATGATGAAATCGGCCATCATGGCAAGCTCGCACCCACCGCCGAGTGCAAAACCGTTCACCGCCGCGATCCACGGCTTGCGGGTGGCTTTCACGATATGGCTGGTCCAGCGCGAGAAGAAGTCGCCAGTGTAGAAATCGGTCGCGGCCTTGTCGGCCATTTCCTTGATGTCGGCGCCGGCGGCAAAGGCCTTCTCGCCTGAGCCGGTGAGAATGGCGCAGCGCTGGCCGGGGTCCGCCTCATAGGCGCCGAACGCCACGATCAATTCCTCAAGCACCTGCGAATTCAAGGCGTTGAGCGACTTGGGGCGGTTGAGCGTGATCAGCGTGACCGCGCCGCGCTGTTCGACAAGGATCGTTTCGAAAGTCATAGGGGGCTCCATTCCTCGTTTGCAGGCAGGGGCGCGAAGATCGCGTCCAGCATGTCATCGGTCACGCCTTCCGGCGTCGCCGGGTTCCACTTCGGGGCATTGTCCTTGTCCACGATCACCGCGCGCACGCCCTCGGCAAAATCAGGGCGCACCAGCACGCGCGCGCCGATGCGGTATTCCATCACCATGTTGGCGGCGAAATCGGGCAAGGTCAGGCTGGTAGCAAGCTGGCGCAGCGCAACCTTGCAGGTCTGCGGGCTCTTGGTGTGGAGCGTCGTCAGCGTCGCGGCCGCGAACTCGCTGCCCTCGGCTTCAAGCGCCGCGAGGATATCTTCGTAGCGATCCGAAGCGAACAGCCGCGCGATGTCATCCGCATGGCCCGCGATCTTCGGCGCGGGCGGCACAGCGGCGAGGCTGTGAAGGATCGCCGGGATGTCCGCCGGATCGGCAGCGATCCGCGCCTTGGCATCCGCCAGCGCCGCAGCGGGCAGGTAATGCGTGGCCGAACCCGCCCAAAGGCAGTCTGCCCCGTCCATTCGCGCGCCGGTGAGCGCGAGATACTGGCCCAGCCGCCCCTTCATGCGCGAAAGGAACCAGCCGCCGCCGACATCAGGGAAAAGGCCGATCCCGGTTTCGGGCATGGCAAGGCGCGTGTTCTCGGTCGCGACGCGGTAGCGCGCCGGATCGGCAAGGCCCACGCCGCCGCCCATGGTGATCCCGTCCATGAAGGCCACGATCGGCTTCGCGTAGGTCATGATCAGGTGGTTGAGGCGGTATTCGTCAAAGAAGAACTTGCGGCCGCCCGCGCCCTCGTCGGTCAGCGCGGAATTGCGCAGGAATGCGATATCGCCGCCTGCGCAGAAGCCGCGGCCTTCGGAATGGTCGATAATCACGGCCGAAACCGCCGGATCATCGCGCCAAGCCAGCAGCGCCTCGGTCATCGCCACAACCATGTCGTGGTTCAGCGCGTGGATCGCCTTGGGGCGATTGAGCGAGAGCACGCCGCAGGCGCCCTCGATGCGAACAAGAAGATCGTCGGTCATGCAGCTTTCTCTGATGTGGCTGTGGCAGCGGGTTCGATCAGATCCCACAGATTGCCGAAGGGATCGCGGAACACCAGCACCGCGCCATAAGTCTCGCGGCGCAGCGGACGCTCGATGGCCACTCCGGCCGCTTCCAGCAATCTGGCGCTCCGGGCAATATCTTCGGTGTGCAGGAAGAAGCCGACGCGCCCGCCGGTCTGATGGCCAATCGCAGCGACCTGATCATCGTTCGCGGCGCGGGCGAGGAGCAGATGCGTTCCGTTGCCCGGTGAGACAACCACCCAGCGCTTGCACTCGCCCAGCGGGGTATCCTCCAGCACGGCAAACCCCAGCTTTCCGGCGAAGAACGCAAGTCCTTCGTCGTAATCGGGCACCACAACGGTAACCATGGCGAGCCGGCTGGCGATCATTGGCGCAGCAGATCGCGGCCGATGATGAGCTTCATCACTTCGTTCGTGCCCTCAAGAATGCGGTGCACGCGAAGGTCACGCCAGAAGCGCTCGATCGGATAGTCCTTGAGATAGCCGTAGCCGCCGAAGACCTGCAGCGCGCGGTCGACCACCGACGAGCCGGTGTCTGTGGCGAAGCGCTTGGCCATCGCGGAAAAACGCGTCTTGTCGGGCGCATTGTCGGTCACCTTGGCCGCCGCCAGATAGAGCAGCGCGCGCGCGGCTTCGAGGTCGGTCGCCATGTCGGCCAGCGCGAACTGCGTGTTCTGGAAATCGGCGATGGGCTGGCCGAACTGGCTGCGCTCCTTGGCATACTTGACCGCCTCATCCAGGCACCGCTGCGCGCCGCCGAGCGAGCAGGCTCCGATATTGAGCCGGCCGCCATCGAGCCCGGCCATGGCGAAGCGGAACCCGTCGCCCTCCGCGCCGACGCGGTTCGCCACGGGTACCTTTACGTTCTCGAAAATCACCTGCGCGGTGGGCGAGGCGTTCCAGCCCAGCTTGCGCTCGTTCGCGCCGAAGCTGAGGCCCGGCGTGCCCTTGTCGATCACGAGGCACGAAACACCCTTGGGGCTCGCATCCCCGGTGCGCACCATAGTCACATAGACATCGCTCACCCCGCCGCCCGAAATGAACTGCTTGGTGCCGTTGACGACGTAGTGATCGCCTTCAAGCCGCGCGGTGGTGCGGAGCGCCGCCGCATCCGATCCCGAACCCGGCTCGGTCAGGCAATAGCTGGCGATCTTGTCCATGGTGATGAGCGAGGGGAGATAGCGCCCCTTGATCTCGTCCCCCCCGAACCGGTCGATCATCCACGAGGCCATGTTGTGGATCGAGATGAACGCGCTGGTCGTCGGGCAGCCATAGGCCATGGCTTCCATGATCAGCGCCGATTCGAGGCGCCCCAGCCCGATGCCGCCGCTCTCCTCGCTGACATAGATCGAGGCGAAACCCAGTTCAGCCGCAGCCCTGATCGTATCGAGCGGGAAGGTGTGGTCCTCGTCCCACTGCGCGGCGAAGGGGGTGATGGCATCGGCGGTAAAGCGCCGCGCCATCTCCTGAATGGCAAGCTGATCGTCGGTAAGGGCAAACTGGTCGGTCATGCTCTGGCCTTGCGCTGCATGGGGGTATGGAAATGCGGGTGAAACGTTGCCGCCGCGCGTCGTCCTAGCCGAACCGGGGCGCGTGACAAGCGCGCCGCCGGGGCATGGACCTTGGGGCGGCTCCGGGCCATAGAAGCGCGGGCAAGCCCCAACGCCTTCACGGACCACGGATGGACAGCCTCGATACTGCCCTGCGCCTGATCGGCATCGGCCAGCTGGTGCTTGTGGCATTGGTGATCTGGCGCAGCGATGCGGCGCCACCGGTGCGCCGGATCACGGTCGCGCTGCTGGTCGGCGTAATCGGCTACCTGATCAACTCGGCCCCGCAATTTCCCGTCACGCCCTCGCCGCTGCGCTTCGTCGTGGTGCTGGCCAGCAATCTCGCGCCTTGGTTCCTGTGGCACTTCGCGCATCTGGTGTTCGATCGCGCCGTCGACCGGAGAATCGGCCTTGCCGCTCTTTCGCTGATTCTGGCCAGCGTGGCGGTCTATGTGCTTCGCCGCTGGTGTGAGCCGCTGATCCCGCTGGCCGACGCGGTGGGCCACCTCACCGCCGCGCTGCTCGTGCTCCACGCCATGGTCATCGCGCTGACCGAACGCGACGACGATCTTGTCGAGAAGCGCCGCCGCTTCCGCGTCGCCTTCGTGCTGATCGTCGCGGTGCTGTCGATCGGCGTGCTGGCAAGCGAGGCCTGGTTCGGCTTCGGCAACGAACCGGCGTGGATGCTGGCGGGCCAGTCTCTGGTCATCGCGCTTGCCATTCTCGTGATCGCCGTTGCCATGCTCGGGGCTGATCCTGCCCTGCTCGCACCCACCCGCCCGGCGGGCTCCGCTGGTCAGAGCGACGACTGGAGCCCGGCCGAACGCGTCCTTCGTGACAAGCTCGAATCTGCCATGGCGAGCCGCATCTGGCTCGAACCCGGCCTGACTATCGGCTTGCTCGCCGCCCGCCTCGATGTGCCCGAACACCGCCTTCGCGCGCTCATCAACCGCCGCCTCGGCCACCGCAACTTCTCGGCCTTCCTCAACGCGCACCGGATTGCCGAAGCGAAAGCCGTGCTGGCCGATCCGGCCCGCGTCGATCTGCCCGTCCTTACCATCGCGATGGACCTCGGCTACGGCTCGCTCGCCCCCTTCAACCGGGCGTTCCGCGAGGCTGTGGGCCAAACCCCCACCGAATACCGCCGCGCCGCGTTTGCCGAACCTGAAAAACCCTGATCGATTCCGGAAAGCATCAGCATTTTCGGGGCCAGCGCAGCCAAGCCGCCGACAGTCTGACACAGCCGGGGCATCCCCTTCACGGAGAGCCCCATGCCCATCACGTTCCTGTTCCTGGTCCACCGCATGATCGACAGCGTCTGGATCGAAGGCCTGCGCTATTTCATCGGCGCATCCGCCGTTGCGCTGCTGTGCTGGCTGCTCGCCAGCCGCATTGCCCACCGCCGCATCCAGACCCGCCGCGCGACCACCGCCGACCGCCTGCGCGAAGTGCGCCAGTCGATGTGGGCCATGGCGGTCTTCGCCTTTGTCGATCTGATCACTGTGGTGCTGATAGTGGTCGGCGCCATCGCTTTCAACCAGGGCCCGCCGGTGCTCGTCACGATCCTGTGGCAGACCGCCGCACTTATCCTGATGCACGATGCCTATTTCTACTGGATGCACCGCGCGCTGCACCACCGCACCCTGTTCCGCGCGTTTCACTCGGTCCACCACCTCAGCCGCACGCCGACGAGCTGGGCGGCCTACAGCTTCGCCACCGGCGAGGCCGCGTTCGAGGCGGTGATCGTGCCGGTCATGGTCGCCGCGCTCACACTCGTCGCCCCCGCTGAGCCCTGGGCGGTGTTCATCTTCCTCGGCCACCAGATCGCGCGCAACGCCTTCGGCCACGCCGGTTTTGAACTGGCCTGGCCCGGCTTCACCCGCTCGCCGCTCACCGGCTGGCTGACGACCACCGTCCACCACGATCTCCACCACAGCGAAGGGCGGCACAACTTCGGGCTCTACTTCACCTGGTGGGACCGCTGGCTGGGCACCGAGCACCCGCGCTACCACGAGCGGTTCGAGGCGGTGGTGAACCGCCGCCGCGAAACCGCCGGGCATGAGGTGCCGGTCCATGTTGCCGTGAGCCCTTAAGCCTCAGGTCACCCCATCGTCGGAATGACGAAGGCGTTCCCGCTGGCCGGCAGACCATCCGGCCAGCGCTGCGTCACGGTCTTCACCTTGGTCCAGAACTTCACGCCTTCAACGCCGTGCTGGTTGGTGTCACCGAAGGCGGAGCGCTTCCAGCCGCCGAAGGTGTGATAGGCGACCGGCACCGGGATCGGAACGTTGATGCCGACCATGCCGACATTGACCCGCGCTGCAAATTCGCGCGCCGCGTTGCCGCTGCGGGTGAACAGCGCCACGCCGTTGCCGTACTGGTGCTTCGAAGGCAGCGCGAGCGCTTCCTCGAAGTCCTTGGCGCGCACGATTTGCAGCACGGGGCCGAAGATCTCGTTGTGATAGCTTTCCATGTCGGGCGTCACGTGGTCGATCAGCGTCGGGCCGACGAAGAAGCCGTTCTCGTGGCCCTGCAGCGTGAAGCCGCGACCATCGATCACGATCTCGCCGCCTTCTTCCTCGCAGCGCGTGATCCAGCGCTCGATGCTCGCCTTGTGCGTGGCGGTGACGACCGGACCGTAGTGGCAATCGGCGTCGGTCGAGATGCCCACCCGCAGCTTTTCGATCGCCGGGATCAGCTTGGCCTTCAGGGCCTCTGCGGTCTCGTCGCCCACCGGCACGACCACCGGCAGCGCCATGCAACGCTCGCCAGCCGAACCGAACGCGGCACCGGCGAGATCGTTGACCACCTGATCGAGATCGGCATCAGGCATCACCACGCCGTGGTTCTTCGCCCCGCCCATCGCCTGCACGCGCTTGCCCGCCGCGACGCCGCGCTTGTAGACATAATGCGCGATATCGGACGAGCCGACGAAGCTCACCGCGCCGATGGCGGGGTGATCGAGGATCGCATCGACCATTTCCTTGTCGCCATGCACAACCTGGCAGATGCCCTCGGGCAGGCCCGCCTCGATGAACAGCTCGGCAAAGCGCACCGGCACCGACGGGTCGCGCTCGGAAGGCTTGATGATGAAGGCATTGCCGCAGGCGATGGCGACACCGGCCATCCACAGCGGGATCATGCCCGGGAAGTTGAACGGGGTGATACCCACGCCGATGCCGATCGGCTGGCGCATCGAATAGATGTCGATGCCCGGGCCCGCACCTTGCGTGTACTCGCCCTTCAGCACATGCGGGATGCCGCAGCAGAACTCGATCACTTCAAGCCCACGCTGGATGTCCCCCTTGGAATCGGCAATCACCTTGCCGTGTTCGGAGGAAAGCAACCGGGCCAGCTCGTCGATATTCGCCTCGACCAGCCGCTTGAACTCGAACATCACGCGCGCGCGGCGCTGCGGGTTGACCGCGGCCCAGGCGGGCTGCGCGGCCAGTGCGGCCTGCACCGCGCGTTCCAGCGTGTCGGCCGTGCCCAGTGCCACTTCGGCCTGCACCGCACCGGTGTTGGGATCGAACACGGGGCCCTTGCGCGCCGGGGCTCCGCCCGAACCGCCAACAATGAAATGATCGATCTGGCGCATGGCCTGCATCCTTTCCTGACTAATGTGACGGGCTTCCTGCACCCCGGATGATTTGCAAGCAAGGTGAGAAAATGCGAGGGAGGCCTGCAATGATGCAGCCGCCAGACTGGAACGACTATCAGGCTTTTCTCGCCATCGCGCGGGCCGGCCAGCTGGCGCGCGCGGCGCAGGCCATGGCCGTGGATGCCACCACCATGGGCCGCCGCCTGCGCCGCCTCGAAGCGCGCGTCGGCGCCACGCTGTTCGAACAGACGCGCGAGGGCCAGGTCCTGACCGAGGCGGGCGAGGCCTTGCTCGTCGAAGTCGAAGCGATGGAGCGCGCCGCCAGTCGCATTGCCGAACATGGCGGCGGCGGCCCGGCGGGCCTGCTTCGGGTGAGCCTTTCGGAAGGTTTCGCCAGCTGGATCGTCGCCCCCGCCCTCGCCGGCTTCACGGCCGCACACCCGCGGCTGGTGATCGATCTCGTTGCCAATTCGGGCTTCCTCAGCCCCTCGAAGCGCGAAGCGGACCTCGCCGTCACGCTTTCCCGCCCGCGCGCGGGGCCGGTGATCGCTGGCAAGCTCTCGGACTACGCGCTGCGCCTCTATGCCGCGCCAGACTACCTCGCCGCCCACGCGCCGCTGCGCCGCCCGTCCGATCTGGCGCGCGGCCATGCGCTGGTCGGCTACATTCCCGATCTGCTTTATGCGCCCGAACTGCGCTACCTTGCGGAAATCGAGCCGGGCCTCGCCGCCGCCGTGCGCTCGTCCTCGATCAATGCGCAGCACCGCCTGATCGCAGCGAGTGCCGGCATCGGCGTGCTGCCGTGCTTCGTCGGCGATGCCGATCCGAGGCTGGTGCCCGTGCTGCCTGAACGCCGGATCACGCGCTCGTTCTGGCTGGTGATGCACAAGGACACGCACAGCCTTGGACGGGTGCAAGCGTTCAAGACCTGGCTGACCGCGCTGGTAGAGCGCGAGCGGGGGAGGCTGCTCCCCCACTAGGTCCTCCCCATTTTTGCGAAGCACAAATGGGGAGGTGAGCCGCCGAAGGCGGATCGGAGGGGTACTTCCTAAAGCTTCGCGACCGGCGCGTCCTCGCCCAGATCCTCGTACCAGGCCTCGACCGGGCCGGAGAGCTTGAGCGTCAGCGGATTGCCCTTGCGGTCCATGGTCTTGCCCGCCTGCACGCGCACCCATCCTTCCGAGATGCAATACTCCTCGACATTGCGGCGCACCGTGCCCTTGAAGCGGATGCCGATGCCCCGTTGCAGCTTCTCCGCATCGAAGAAGGGGCTGCGCGGATTGATCGCGAGGTGATCGGGCGGCACGTCGGGCCCGGCAGCAGGTGCGGGGGCGCCGGTTTCGGGCGCGGCGGAGTCGGGCTGGGTTGCTTCGTCGGTCATGACGGGCGCAAATATCTTGATCCCCCCACTTGTCAATCAAGCGCCGCCATGGCAGAGGCCCGCGCCTGTTCGGCCATGACTGGCCGCGCGGGCGCGTAGCTCAGTGGTAGAGCACACCCTTCACACGGGTGGGGTCGCAGGTTCAATCCCTGCCGCGCCCACCATCGGCCCTGCCGATACGGCAAGCGCCCTTATTCGGCCGCCCACCACTCTTCCATCACCGGCAGGATCGCGCGGGCAACCAGTTCGATCACCGGGCTGCCGGGGCGTGAAAGATAGGCGATGGCGCCGTGGCCCTGATCAGCCGGCGCGCCTGCCAGCACGAGTTCCCAGCCGTCTGCCAGCATCGCCGCCGCGCTGTCCGCTACCGAATCGACCCAGACGCCAAGGTGCGAGCGGCCAAGCGCGCGCATTGCATCATAGGCAGAGCCCGGCACGCTCTCGATAAGCTCCATCCGCAGGGGGCCCTGGTGCGAATAGACGACGCGCAGGCGGGCATCCAGTTGCTCGCCCGCCGCGTTCCACACCGGCATGGGATCAAAGCTGCGCACCGGGGTCCAGGTGCAGTCCATTGTCGCGCTGAAATGAGCCATCGCGGCCTCAAGGTCGTCGACAAGCACGCCATGGTGAAAGATACCCGCCAAAATCTCCATTCGCATCGCTCCCTCTGCACTTGCCAGACATCGGCAAGCCTATGATTCTGAATTTGAAAATGAGCCTATAGCGGCCCGGAAAGCATTACTTTACAAGCATACATGAATGTTTTTAAACTGCGCCCGGAACCCGACCGTTCCGGGAGAGCAACCGATGTCCGAAACCATGACTGCCGAGCCCCCTGCCGACGATCTGGCACGCATGGCGTGGGAACGCGACCGCAATGGCCCGCCCGTCGGATTCCCTGCGCTCCCCTCGATCCCGGGCGGCCGCTATGTCGATCCCGCCTTCCTCGCGCTCGAGGAGCAGGGGATGTGGCAGCGCTCTTGGCTCTACGCCGGCCATGTCGACCAGCTTCCCGAGCCCGGCTCGTGGTTCCTCTGCCGCAACACCGGCTCCCCCGTCATCGTCACCCGCACGCTCGCAGGGGACATCAGAGCATACTACAACACGTGCCAGCACCGCGGCGCACCTCTCGTAAAGGAGGAGAGCGGCACCTCGCGCGGCTTTGTCTGCGGCTATCACGGCTGGTCCTATACGCTCGAAGGCAAGCTCACTGCGGTGCGCGACCGGCGCGACTTTGCGGATGGCTTCGACTTTTCCTGCCATTCGCTCAGCCAGGTGCGCTGCGAGCTGCTCGGCAGCATGATCTTCCTCAACGCCGATCCCGATGCGCAGCCACTGATGGAGCATATCGGCCCGATGGCGGCCGAGCTCGAACAGCTCCAGCTCGAAAAGCTGCGCCTTGTCGACAGCCGCACCTACGAGACCGAGTGCAACGTCAAGGTGCTGCTTGATGCGTTCCTCGAGGTCTATCACCTCAAGTCGATCCACGAGAACACGGTGGACCGCTTCCTCGATCACCGCGCGATGATCGTCACGCTCTGGCCCAATGGCCACAGCCGCATGGCGACGCCCAACCGGCGCGAGGGCTGGATCGATCCCGGCACCGTGGGCATGCCCGAGATCCCGACGATCTCGGAGTTCGTCGCCAAGAACAACGTCAGCTATTCGATCTACCCGAACTTCGTGATGCCGCCCGCCCCTACCGGCGTTCCGCTGCTGCAGTTCTGGCCGATGGGCCCGCGCCGCACCCGCGTGGTCTCGACCTGGCTCGCGCCCGATCACGATGCCGCCAATCCGCATCCGCTGTGGGAGATGCGCATCAAGAACTGGGAGCGCATTCTCTACGAGGACCTGCAATTCGCCCCGCAGATTCAGGAATCGGTCGAAGGCCCGGGCTTCAAGGGCATGTCGCTCAACTATCAGGAGCGCCGCATCTACAACTGGCACGAGGAACTCGACCGCCGCATCGGGGTGGAGAACGTGCCCGAGCACTTGCGCGTCACACCGGTGCTCGCGCCCTTCATCACGCGCGAATGACCGGAGCGCTTTCGCCGCTGGGCACGCCCTGGCGGACCTTCGAGGACCTGCAGGTGGGCGAGACGAGGCTCTCGCCCTCGCGCACCGTGACCGAGGCGGAAATCCTCGATTTCGCCCGCGCGCATGATCCGCAGTGGTTCCACACCGATCCCGAAGCGGCGCGCGCCTCGGTGTTCGGGCAGGTAGTCGCGAGCGGCATCCACGTTCTGGCGATCTGGCGGCAGATGGACCACGCGATCAACGGCGACATCGATTTCGTCTGCGGCGTGGGCTGGGACCGCCTGCGGCTGAAGCGCGCCGTCCGCGCGGGCGACACCCTGCGCGTCTCCAGCGATATCCTCAGCCTCGAACCCTCGCGCAGCGGCAAGCCGCGCGGCACGGCCGTCACGCGCTATGTGGTGATGCTCGAAGATGGCACCGAGTGCGTCACCTTCGAGAGCACCAACCTCGTCTACACCCGCGATGCACGGGACAGGTCGTCAACCAGCGCTTCGGCAGAAGAATAGGCCTCGGCCATCGCCGCCTCGACCGCATCAGGCGGGCCGTAAGTCGGGCGCAGATGCACAACATGCACATCGGTGATGCCGATAAAGCCAAGCCAGGCCCGCATGAAGCGCACCTGGAAATCGAGCTCGGCGGTGGGGCTGTCCGGCCGGATATCGAGCGCGCCCGAGGCGACAAGGATCGCCCGCTTTCCCGCGCCCATCCCCTCTACGCCGCTTTCCGAAACGCGGAAGGCCATGCCCGGCTGCGTGATCGTGTCGATGTACTGCTTGAGCTGCCAGGGGATGCCGAAGTTCCACATCGGCACGCTGAACACGATGCAATCGAACGAGAGGAAATGCGCCACCGCCTCGCCGATCCGGCCCCAGGCCGCGCGCACATCGTCCGCCACCTCACGGCCCTCGATCAGCGCATAGCGCCCCTCGATCACCGGTCCGGTCAGCGCGGGAAGATCGGCGTGGCAGACATTCAGCGTCTCGACCTCGGTGCCGGGGCTCGCCGCCGCCAGCCTCTCGATCAGCCGCTGCGCCACCTTCACCGAACGCGAACGCTCGCCGCGAGGGGAGCCGATGACGTGAAGAATGCGCTGGCTCACAAGTCCCCCTCCCGCTTGCCGCCGGGCCCGTAAACGTAGTCGTCGAGCACCTTGTGGAAATAGCGGATGCGCAGTTCCTGCTCGCCGATCCACAGGCCCGGGAAGCTTTCGCTCTGCATGCCGAGCTGCACTGTCGGCAAGTTGTAGGCATCCTGATCGAGCACCTGGCCGATGCTCCGCTCGCCATGCTTGAAGCGGCGGTGCTTGGCGCGGGCGGGCCAAGGCTCGCCTTCGGGCACCAATTCGAACACCCAGACGTCGTAGAGCATCTTGTTCGGATCGCTCGCGTGCGGGCGCTGGCGGAACAGCATCACATCGTCCGCATGCATGTTTACCGCCACATTGGGGAAGATCATGTAGTGGTAGTCGTCGGTCAGCTGATCATCGTTCAGCGCCGAATAGTCCTTCCCCTGCGCCTTGCCATGCTCGCGCTTGAAACGCTGCACATCGCGCCGGATATCGCCGACGCGGCCCTCATACTCGGCGGGGTCCATGCCTGCATGGCGCATGATTTCCTCGATCGCCGGCGGGATCGCACTCGGCATCGCAACGCGCGGGGAGATCGCGGCAAACGGGATCAGGTAGCGGTTGTGCCGCTCGTAGCAGTCGATCTGGATATTCACGTCATCGAGGTACCACTGCAGCTGCGGGTGTATCCCCTGCACGTGATAGCTCTCGTTGAAGGCGTCGACCGAAGCCTTCCAGTTGCAGTCCCACTCCACCGTAACATCGCGTTTCCACGCCATCCGCTCGGGGTGGTAAGGCTCGAGATGCTCCCTGAGCGGCGCGATGTACTGGTCGAACGGCTCCACATCCGGGTTCAGCGAGAACCACACGAAGCTGTTCCACTCCGCCACCGGCAGGCTCGGCAGGGTCATCCCAGGAGGCCCGCCCTGCGGGAATGTGCAGAGGTCCGGCAGCCGCTCGATCTTGCCGTCGAGCCCGTAAGTCCAGTGGTGGTACATGCAGCGGAACGCCTGCGCATTCCCGATCCCCTCGGGCCGCAAGCGATTGCCGCGATGCAGGCAGACATTGGGGAAGCAGCGCAGCGAGCCATCATGCTGGCGCACGATCAGCACGCTTTCCTTGCCGATCTCGGTGCAGATGTAGTCGCCCGGCGACGGGATATCGTCGGCCCGCCCGCCCAGCAGCCAGACCTTCGTCCACACCCGCTCCCATTCGAGCTTCATGAACTCGGCCGAATGGTACCGCGCTGCCGGAATGAGATTATGGCCCAGTTCCGGATCGGGCGCCTTGTCGACCGGGGTGCGGCCCGGATTGTCTTCGGGAGAGACGCGGATCACATCGACGACGCGCTTCACGTCCATGCGCGCCGTGTCCCAGGTTACCCGGCCGCTCATTTCAGAAGTGCGTCCGGTTGGTGAAGGCGCCATCGACCACGAGGTGCGAGCCGCTGCACCAGCTGGCCGCCTCGCTCGCCAGGAACACGATCGCGCGCGCCACTTCCTCAGGCTTGCCCAGCCGCCCCATCGGCTGCTGGCGCAGCTGCGACTGGTAGAATTTCTCCATTGTACCCTTGATCATGTCCCAGTTGCCGCCCTCGAACTCGATCGGCCCGGGCGAGACGATGTTGACGCGGATGCCATCCTTGCCGTGCGCCAGCGCCAGCTGCTTGCCATAGGTGATCAGCGAGGCCTTCATCGCGTTGTAGGCTTGCGGTCCGCCCATGGCTTCCAGCGCGCTGGTCGTGGCGACGAGCACGATCGAACCGCGCTTCTGCGCCGTCATCACCGGGATCACCGCCTCGATCGCGCGGACCGGACCCATCACGTCGGTCTCGAAGGCGTTGTGCCAGTACTTCTCGCTGCCCATGCCGCCACCGGCCGAGCTCAAGGGCACCAGCACATCGACGCCTTCCAGGGCCTCGATGGCCCATTCGAGCCATCCCTTGTAATCGTCCGCGCGCTTCACGTTGACCGACTTGCCGACGACTTTGGTGCCATAGCGCGAGAGCGCGGCGACCGCGTCCTTCACGCTGTCCTCGCCGCGCGCGCTGATCGCCACATCGGCGCCTTCGCGCACGAGGATCTCGGCGACCGCAAAGCCGATGCCGCGTGCTCCGCCGACGACGATCGCCTTCTTGCCCTGAAGTCCCAGATCCATGCCTTGTCCTTTCCTGCGGCGGGGCTACCATCTTCCGGGCAGCACATGGCTCGAATTGCACGAACCCAACCCGCTCCTCAACCGCCGCGCACTCTATTGGGCGGGGGGCAAGGCGCCAAGAAAAAAACATGCTTGAATGCTTTTTTGTGGTCCTTCATAGCGGACCGGAGCGCCGCCCCACCGAGGCTGGAAACGGGAGAAATATGAGGCACAAGGGCATCACAGGCGCGGCCATCACGGCAGCGAAGCGGGCATGAGCGGGCGCGGCAAAGGCCCCCTTGCGGGCGTACGCGTGCTTGATTGCACCAGCGTGCTGATGGGCCCCTATGCCACGCAGATCTTCGCCGATCTGGGTGCCGACGTGATCAAGATCGAAGGCCCGGCGGGAGACACCACCCGCTTCATCCCCCCCGGCCCCGACCCGACGCGCGGCGCAATGTTCCTCAACGTCAATCGCGGCAAACGCAGCCTCGCGCTCGATTTGAAGCAGCCCGCGGCGCGCGATGCGGTGCTGCAGCTTGCCAAAGGGGCAGACGTCTTCATCCACTCGATGCGCGCGCAGGCGATTGCCCGCCTCGGGCTGGACTATGCAGCCGTCGCTGCGGCCAATCCGCGCATCATCTACGCCAATCTCTATGGCTATGGCCGCACCGGCCCCTACCGCGACTATCCCGCCTACGACGATATCGTGCAGGCCGCCTCGGGCATTGTGGACTTGCAAGCGCGCCTCTCCGGCGGCGAGCCGACCTACAGCGCCACCGTCATCGCCGACAAGGTGGCCGGCCTCACCGGCGCTTATGCCGTGATTGCCGCGCTTTATGCGCGCGAAAAGACGGGCGAGGGCCAGGAAATCGAAGTGCCGATGTTCGAGACGCTTGTCTCGTTCGCGGCCACCGAACACATCTGCGGCTCGCTGTTCGATCCGCCGCTGGGCCCGCCCGAATATCCCCGCGCCACCTCGCCCTCGCGCCGCCCCTACAAGACGGCGGACGGCCATGTCGGCGTGATGATCTACAACGACAAGCAATGGCAGGCCTTCTTCCGCGAACTCGGCCATCCCGAGTGGTCGAACGACCCCATGTTCACCTCGATGCGCAGCCGCAGCGAGAATATCTCGGCGGTGCTCGCGCATGTCGAGAAGGTCATGGCCACGCGCACCACGGAAAGCTGGATGGACCTTTTCCGCCGCGCTGAAATCCCCGCAACCCCCATCGCCTCGCTGCAGGGCCTGCTCCACGATCCGCACCTCGTGGAAACCGGCTTCTGGCACAGCGCTGAAACGGAGCTTGGCACCTTGCGCTATCCGGGCATCCCCACGAACTTTTCCGGCACCCCCGGCGCGATCGGCGATCCGGGGCCGGTGCTTGGCGCAGACAGCGCAGCAGTGCTTGCCGAAGCCGGTTTTGGCGAGGACGAAATTGCGGCAATGGTCGCCAGCGGCGCGGTGCTTTCATGAGCGGGCCGGGAACCGAATGGGATGCAGCGCTCGCCGAAGGCCGCTTCCTCCTCCAGCGCCCGGTCGGCGGCGGCAAGGCGGTCTTCCCGCCGCGGGCCTTTGCTCCCGGCACCGGTGCTGAGCTCGAATGGTTCGAGACCTCGGGCCTTGGCACCGTCTATTCGGCCACCTGGATCCAGCGCAAACCGCCCGAACCGCCGTACAACGTCGTGCTTGTCGATCTCGCGGAAGGCGTGCGCATGATGGGCCGGGTAGAAGACGTGACGCCCGAAACGCTGCAGATCGGCATGGCGGTCAAGGCGCGGATTATCGGCGGGGAAGTCCCCATGATTGTATTCGATCCGGTGGAGCAGGCCGATGGGTGACATTTTCCCGCGCGGCCGCGTTTCCGTCGCCGGCGCCTCCACGTTTGGCGTGGGCGAAATGCCCGGCCATTCGACGATCGAAATGGCGGGCAAGGCAGTCCAGCTCGCGCTCGCAGACGCCCAGATCGGCCTGCCGGAAGTAGATGGCCTGTTCATCGCGCTGCCCGACGACCTCTTTGCCGGGCTCAGCCTCGCGCAGTATCTCGGCCTCCACCCGCGCTTCACCGACAACAACCGCGCCGGCGGGGCCTCGTTCATGAGCCACCTCGTCACCGCATGCATGATGCTCGATGCAGGCTACCTCGATTGCGCGGTGATCGCCTATGGCGCCAATCAGCGCTCAAGCGGCGGCAAACTCTCGACGCCCGCGCGGCCTGACCGCTGGGACGCGCCCTACAATCCGATGTATCCGCTCTCGTTCTACGCGCTGGCCGCCGCCCGGCACATGCACCAGTACGGCACGACGCGCGAGGAACTGGCGAGCGTCGCCGTCGCCGCGCGCCTCTGGGCCAATACCAACCCCGAAGCTTTCGCGAAGGGGCCGCTTACGATCGAGGACGTAGTGAATTCCCGCCTCATGAGCAGCCCGATCCGCGCGCGCGATTGCTGCCTCGTGACGGACGGCGCCGCCGCCATGGTCCTCACCCGCACCGACCGCGCGAAGGACGGGCCGCAGCCGCTCGTCCCCGTGCTCGGTGCCGCTGCGGCAACCTGGTACAATTCGGTCACGCAGGCGGATGACATAACGGTGACCGCCGCCGCCGAATCCGGCCCGCGCGCGATGGCGATGGCCGGGCTCACGCCGGGCGAGATCGACACCGTCCAACTCTACGACGCTTTCACCATCAACACGATCCTGTTCCTCGAAGACCTCGGCTTCTGCGCCAAGGGCGAAGGCGGCAAGTTCGTGGCGAGCGGCGCGATTTCGCCGGGCGGCTCGCTGCCGGTCAACACCAACGGCGGCGGCCTCTCGTGCTGTCACCCGGGCATGTATGGCATGTTCGCCATGGTCGAAGCCGTGCGTCAGATGCGCGGAGAAGCGGCGAACCAGATCGCGGGCGCCCAGACCGCGCTGGCCCATGGCAACGGCGGCACGCTCTCGGCGCAGGCGACAGTGATTTTCGGTAATGCGGAGACGGTTTGAACCGCCTCAATCCGTCGCCCCGGTCACCTCGTCACCCGCGAGCGTAGCGAAGCAATTCAGGGCGTCACGCACCACCGCTCTGGATCCCCGCCTGCGCGGGGATGAGGAAGTGTTTGATGAGGTATATCCACCCTCGTCATCCCCGCGCAGGCTGGGATCCAGAACGGCCGAGCGCCACGCTCACCCCAGCCCAAGTTCCTCGATCAGCTCGCCGCGCAGCTTGAATTTCTGGATCTTCGAGGTCGACATCGGCCACTCGCTCACCACCCGCACATGGCGCGGTATCTTGAAGCCTGCCAGCTTGCCCTTGCAGTGCGCGATCAGTTCCGCCTCGCTCGCTTGCGAACCGTCCGCCAGCTCAACGAACGCCGCCGCCACTTCGACGTAGCGGTCATCGGGAATGCCCACGACTTGCGCCAGCTTTACCGCCGGATGAGTCTGCAGCATGGACTCGATCTCGGCAGCGGCAACATTCTCGCCGCCGACCTTGAGCATGTCCTTGGTCCGGCCATGGAACATCACGTTGCCGCCCGCGTCCACGGTGCCGATGTCGCCAGTATAAAACCAGCCATCGCGGATCGCCTCGGCGGTCTTTTCCGGCGCGTTGTAATAGCCCTTGAGCATATGCGGACCGCGCAGCACGATCTCGCCGCGCTCGTCCGTGCCGCAATCCCGCCCGGTTTCGGGATCGACGATGCGCATTTCCCAATCCTCGAGCGGGAAGCCGCAGCGCCCGGTACGCACATCGAAGCTGTCATCGAGCCGGCTCGTCGAAACCGTGCCCGCTGCCTCGGTCAGGCCATAGGTCCCCACCTGGATCGTATGCGGCATGGCGGCGACAACCGCGTCCTTGATCCACGCGGGCTGCACCGCGAAGTTCGAGTTCATGACCCGAAGGCGCGAGAGATCGGTGGTCTTGAAGGTCGGGTGGTTGATCAGGTCCTGCATGATCGTAACAAAGCTGGGGTACGCAATCGTCGCCCCCTCCGCGCCCAGCATCGCCAGCGCCTGCCCGGCCTCGAAATGCGGCACGGTCATGTAGACCCCGCCCAGATCGAGGATCATCGTCATCGGCAGGATGCCGGCAATGTGGAAGATCGGCAGCGGCGACCAGACCTTGTCGTCCGCGGTGCACAGGTAGCGTTTGCCGAGATTGCGGCTGTTGCCCACTTGCGCCCGGTGCGAGATCAGCGCGCCCTTTGGGTTGGCCGTCGTCCCGCTGGTGTAGAGGATCATCGCGATGTCTTCGGGCTCGACATCGTCGATCCGCCGGTCGATCAGCTCCGCTTCCGTGCCCTCGCCCAAGGCCAGCGCCTCGTCGACCGGCAGCATGGCGTCCGCGCCGTCAGGATCGAGCGAGATGATCGTGTGCAGCATCGGCGCTTCATCGAGGCTCAGCCCCCGCACGGCATCCGCTTCAGCCAGCGAAGGCAGCGCCGCTCGCACGCGGTCGCGGTAGTCGAGCCCTTCGGCCACCTTCCCCGCCGTCACCAGCACAACAAGATCGGCATCGCGCACCAGATAGGCCAGTTCATGCGACTGGTAGCGCGCATTGATCGGCACCGCGACCGCGCCGGCCATCGTAATGCCGTAAAACGCCTCGATGAACGCGGGGCACGTCGGCATGAACAGGCCGACGTGCTGGCCCGGCTGCAAGCCAATCGCGATCAGCGCAGCGGCCCAGCGGCGCGCGGCGGCATCAAGATCGGCGTACGAAATGCGCCGGTCGGGAAAGACCAGCGCCTCGCGCTCCCCGAAGGCCTGCGCGGAACCGCGGATCATCGCGCCCATGGTGAGGATCGGCCCGCTGGCCGGCGGCTGTCCGTTGTTCATGCATCCCCTGCCCCGGCGGGGCCCATTATTGCTCTTGGGAAATGGATACACCCTGCACCGAAAAAGACAATCATATCTGTCTTTTTCCTGACGATCCGCTACCTTGTCCCCAAGGGCGGCCGGCAGGTCCTGGACGTTCGATCGAATGCGCTTTCACGCTGGGGCAAACCCACCGCTTGCACAGGTACGCCGGCACTTGTCCCCGGACCGGTGGCAACGGCGGTTTTACCAGTGCTGAAAACGCATTATGGGTTGGGAAACAGTACGCCGGGCCCGGCGTGCTTTCGGTTTGGGCAGTTTTAGCATGGCTCTTTCTCGTACGCGGGCGGCACGGCCCGCACCACGGCCCGCCCGCCCGGTGGCCGATCGCGCGCGCACATTGCAGGCTGCCAAGGCAGCACAGACCCGTGCGCGGCTGATCGACGCGACGGTGCGGTGCCTCGTGAAGTACGGCTATGCCAACACCACTACGCCCAAGGTGGCCGAAGAGGCTGGCCTATCGCGCGGTGCCATGGTCCACCATTTCGAGAACGGTTCGGCGCTGATCAAGGCCGCGATAACCGAGCTTCACGAAAAGCGCCTGCGTGCGTTCCGGCGCGCTGCCGACCGACCCGAGCATGAGGTAACCGACCTCGTCGAAACCTACTGGCGCCAACTGCAGAAGCCGGCGTTCATCGCGTTCCACGAACTCGCCGTCGCCGCGCGCACCGATGCCGATCTCGCCTCGATCCTCTCGCCGTTGCAGGACGAATTTCGCTCCAAGTTCAATGCGCAGGCCGAGCAGCTTTTTCCCGAATGGCTGGGTTCGCGCAACTTTGCGCTGGCCATGACGCTCTCGCAGACGATCCTCGAAGGCATGGCGATCTCGCTGCAGACGGGCGGGATGGAGCCGGCTCAGGTCGAGCCGATGCTGCGCCATCTCGAAGCCCAGATCCGCGCGCTCGCGCCCGCGCAGCAAGGCTGACTCGCCCACCATCACGGGCGCTTTTCCCGGCGGTCATTGGAGGTAACAAACCCCGGCGCGCCTTGCGCAAATCAAGGCGCGGGAACGCGAATCAAAATCAAACCTGTTTGTTTTTTCCGAGCTATGTTCTAGCACATCTCAACCGACTTCCTGAGGGACGAACCGTTGAACGCGCCGAACATGCAAGCCCCGCGCATCTTCCGCCCAGAACCCGGCGATCCCGGCCGGCCCAAGCGCGGGCTTGATGAAGAGGCGTTGCGCGCGCAGCAAAGCGTGTTCCGCGAAGACCTGCTTGCCGGCCACACCATACTGATCTCAGGCGCAGGCAGCGGCATGGGCAAGGCCGCCGCCTTCCTCGCCGCGCGCCTCGGCGCCAATGTTGCGATCTGCGGCCGCACGCGCGAAAAGCTCGACGCCACAGCCGCGTTGATCCGCGAGGAAACCGGCCGCGAAATACTGTGCCATGAAGCCAATATCCGCGATCCCGAAGCGGTCGAGGGGTTGATCGGTGCGGTCCACGATCATTTCGGCGGGCTCGACACGCTGGTCAACAATGCCGGCGGCCAGTTCCCGCAGGACGCGATCGATTTCAGCCGCAAGGGCTGGCTCGCGGTGATCGACACCAATCTCAACGGCACCTGGTGGATGATGCAGGAAGCCGCCAAGCGCTGGCGCGCAGATGGCAAGCCCGGCCATGTCATCAACATCGTCGCCAATGTCGAGCGCGGCATGCCGCAGGCTGCACACACCTGCGCGGCGCGCGCCGGCGTGATCTACCTTTCGAAAACAGTCGCCACCGAATGGGCGCAGCACAATATCCGCGTCAACTGCATCGGCCCCGGCGTGATCGAGACCGAAGGCTTCCGCATGTATCCGGAGGAAGCGCTTGCCCGCTTCCACAAGGCCAACCCGCTGAAGATGCGCGGCAATGCCTGGGATGTGGCGGAGGCCATCGCCTACCTTGCCAGCCCCGCTGGCCGGTTCATCAATGGCGACCTCATGATCATCGACGGCGGACAGGCGCAGTGGGGCGTGATCTGGCCAGCCGGAATGCCCGATTATTTCTCCGAAGACGGCGCCGCCTGAGCGCGGCCGGATTTTCGACACCACAGCAGGGAGAACAGGGATGGGACGGCTTGAAGGCAAGGTGGCGCTGGTCACCGGCGGCGGTTCGGGATTGGGTGCGGCAGACTGCGAGGCGCTCGCAGCCGAAGGCGCCAAGGTGATCGTCACCGATGTGAACCTCGCCGCCGCGCAGGCCGTGGCGGACCGCATCGGCGGGGATGCTGTGGCGATGGCCCTTGATGTTGCCGACGAAGCGCAATGGGTCGCGACTTATGCCGCGATCGAGCAGCGCTTCGGCGGCCTCCACGTGCTGGTGAACAACGCTGGTGTAGTGCTCAACGCCGATGTCGAGGACACCAGCCTCGACAAATTCCGCTGGGTCAATTCTATCATGATCGACGGCGTGTTCCTCGGCATGAAGCACGCGATCCCGCTGATGAACAAGAGCGGTGGCGGCTCGATCATCAACATGTCGTCGGTCGGCGCGCTGCTCGGCTATCCGATCTTCTTCGCCTACTCCGCAGCCAAGGGCGCAGTCCGTTCGATGAGCAAGTCGGTCGCGGTCATGGCGCAGGTCAAGGGCTACAAGATCCGCTGCAACTCGATCCACCCCGGCGCGATCGAGACGCCGATGGTCCAGCAGGCCGAGGGCCGCCCGGGCGAGGCCAAGGACATTCCCGAGGGGGTACTGCCGCACGGTTCGCCAGGTCATCCGAAGGATGTCGCCGCGCTGGTCGTGTTTCTGGCGAGCGATGAAAGCCGCTACATCACCGGCGCGGAGCTGGTGATCGACAACGGACTGACGATCCGCCCGTTCTGAGGGCCGCAGGCGCTGCGGCTGGCGCTCTGGATTCCCGCCTGCGCGGGAATGACGAAGGGTGGGACGGGGATGACGAAAGGCTGAACCTCGTCATCCCCGCGCAGGCGGGGATCCAGAGCCGCACACACCGGCGGCGAGGAGATCAGGCCCCCATCATCCGGTCCAGCTCGGCATGGAAGTGCCGCAGCCGGCCTTCCTGCTCGCTCCACAACGGGCCCCTGAACCCGCGCGAGCGGGCGCCCCTCTGCACGATCGGCAGCAGGTCGCTGTCCTGGTCGAGCACTTCGCCAAGGCACGGCGGTTCGCCCAGCCTCGTGTGGATCACCTCGGGGCGGGTACGGCCCGACAGGTCCACGTCCGCGCCCATGCCCATCCAGGCCGGGGCCGAATATCCCGGCGCGTCGACATGGCGGTAGAGGATGATGGTGTCGTAGGTGAACTGGTTCGGATCACTGGCGTGGGGGATGAAGCGGTGGAGGAACACTGCTTCGGGGTGGCAACCGATCTGGACGTTGGGAAACACCGAATAGACCACCGAATCCGAAAGCTGGCTGTCGCTGAACCGCTCGTAGCGCAGGCCCAGTTCATCCGAGCGCTGGCGCTTGGCCTGCTGGACAGCGGTGCGCGTGTCACGCGCAGTGCCCTCGTAGGTTTCGGGATCGATCCCGGCATCGCGCAGCATCATCTGGATGCCGGGGTTGACACTTTCCTGATCGGGAAAGCGCGGGCTCGGCTGGGCGAAGGGCACAAACTGACGGCTGAGGCCGCCCGGCCAGAGGTCGATCTGCGTGCGGTCGTCCATCAGGCACTGGGTCTGCGGGTGCACGGCGTGGAGGTGATAGATCTCGGCGAAGGCATCAACGCCGCCTTTCCAGTTCGCGCCCCAGTCGGAACGACGATGCTGGACAACGTACATCTGGTCGATTTCGTAGAGTTCGAGGTGCGGCAGGATTGGCCCGAGGAACTCGGCCAGCGGCTTGATCTCGGGGTCCATCGCAATGAACACGAAACCCGCCGCCACTTCGCAGCGCACCGAGGTAAGGTCGGTACCATGGCAGAGCACTTCGGGGCGGAAGGTCTCGGCATCGGTGATTTCGACGCTTTTCCCATCAAGCGAGAACTTCCACGAGTGGAAGGGGCATGTGAAGCTGTCCACAGATCCGAGATCGGCGGTCACGAGCTGGCTGCCCCGATGCGGGCAGACGTTGTAGTGCGCGCGCACCGAACCGTCGTCGTCGCGCACCACGATGAAGCTTTCCGGTCCGATATCGAACTTCATGAAGTCGCCGGGTTCGGGGATGTCGGACAGCGGGCCGGCCAGCAGCCAGCTCTTCGCGAAGACCTTGTCCCATTCGGCGGCGGCATAGGCCGGATCGACATAGCGGTCCGGTGCGGGGCGACCGGTGCCGTTCTCGATACGCGGCGCGCGGGCGTCGAAGGGAAAGCGCTTGCCGGTGTGAATGTCCCAGAGATCCAAAGCGTTCATCGTCTTACCCCAAGATGATTGTGGGCCGCCCGCGCGCAAAACCTTGCACGGGCGGCCCACAGGCGTTGGTCTTGCCGGTCACAATGGGCCGGTCGCTGGCGATCAGTGATTGCGGAACTTCACACCGACTTCGAGGCCGAAGTACCGCGGGGCGCCGAAGTTCGAGTTGAGCCACAGGCCCGCCACGTTCTGCGAGGCGATCCGGTAGCGCTCGTCGGTCAGGTTCCGGCCGATCGCCTTGATGTAGTACTTGTCGTCGATCTGCGAGAGCGTGAGCGACGCGTTCACCAGCGTGCGGCTGTTGAGGAACGTGTTGCCCGCGATATCGGTGATCGACTGGGTATTGAGGTTCTTGGCCGTGTAGGCGGCCGAGGCATTCGCGATGATCTTGTAGTTCGAGCCGAGCGGCACCTCATAGGCGCCGTCGATCGTCCACTGCCACTCGGGTGCACGGTCCAGAGGCGCGTCGGCGAGGTTGTAGCCCGCACCGGCCGCTGTGTACTGGTTGTACTTGCCGTTCTGGTAGCCCAGCACGCCGCGCAGGGTGAAGCCCTTGAACAGGCGAGCGGTGGCTTCCGCCTCGATACCCTTCACCGTGGCGCTTGCCGCGTTGACGAAGAGGGTCACCTGGTTCGGATTGCCGTTGACCACGATCGGCACGTTGAGCTGCTTCTGGAGATCCTTGTACTTCACGTAGAAGCCGGTGAGGTTGAAGCGCAGGCGGTGATCCCACAGCTCGGTCTTAACACCTGCCTCGAATGAGTCGGCAGTTTCCGGACGTGTGGCACGCGCCGCTTCGCGGAACGCGTTGAGGTCGCTCGCGAAAGCCGCAAATCCGCCAATCTGGTCGTTGAACCCGCCCGCCTTGAAGCCGCGCGAATAGTTCACGTAGGCGTAGATGTCAGGCGTCGCCTGATAGCCGAGCGTGATGCGCCAGGTCGGCTTGTTCGACTTGTTGTTCACCGTCACGACGTTGGCCGGGAACTTGAACACGCTCGCGTCCAGCGCTTCGTTGACCTTGATCGAGGGATCGAAACCGCCGTTCAGCTGCGGAATGAACGCCTGATTGCGGCCATACCAGGTCTTGTCTTCCCAGGTATAGCGCATGCCGCCGGTCAGCGAGAGCTCTGGCGTGATCTTGTAGGTGCCTTCGGCGAAGACCGCCTTCGAGTTGGAACGCTGCGCGTTGCACAGGATGTAGGGCGTATCGTTCCAATTGCCGAAGGGCAGCGGCCCGGCGGTAAGATCAAGGAAGCCGAGGATCTGCGCCACGCAGAAGTCCACCGTCTCGCGCTGGTAGAACCCGCCGATCACCGCATCGAACGCCGTGCCGGTGTTGGTGGCGAAGCGCAGTTCCTGCTGGAAGGTCTTGCGATTGTCGTCGCGCGTCGCATCGAAGAACGAAAGCGGCGTGCCATCCTTGCCGATCGGCGCAGCGCCGGCGTAGGAGTTCGGGATGCGCGAGAGCTGGCGGCGCCAGCCGGTGACCGAGGTCAGCTTGCCGAAGTCGAAGTCGTAGTCGGCGTTGAGATAGAAGCCGTCGACCGAAATCCGCTGGCCGTTCTTCATCTTGATCAGGCCGTCCTGACGGAACGAAACTGCCGCGTTGTCGAGCGGATCGCTGCTCGCCGGGTTCTGGCGGATGGTGCCGAGAATATCGGTGAGGAACGGCGTTGTGCCCTTGTAGACGTAGTTCTCGTTGACCGAGGGCACCGTCTCCGAGCGGTCGCGCAGATACTCATACTGCGCCAGGATGCTGAGGCGGCTGGTGGGCTGCCACAGCAGCTTGCCGCGCAGCGTGGTCACGTCCTTGCCGCCGGCCGTCCGGCCGTCGAGACAGCCCGAGACGCCCGAGTAGTTGCTCGGCACGAAGCTGACCACCGGGCCATAGCAGGCGCCGTTCTTGTAATAGCCGTCCGAGGTCTCGGCCCCCGCTACGACGCGCAGCGCCATATTGTCGAAGATCGGAATGTTGGCGGCCAGCTGCAGCTTGCGCGTGCCGAACGAGCCGATCTCGCCGCGGCCGTCGATGCCGACAACGCCGAGCTCGGGGCGCTTGGTCTTCACCGTCACCGCGCCGCCGGTGGTGTTCTTGCCGAACAGCGTGCCCTGCGGGCCGCGCAGCACTTCGACCTGCGCCACGTCGAACGTGTCGAGCAGCTGGGTCTGCACCGAAGGCACGACGAAGTCGTCGACCAGCACCGCGACCGGCGGCTCGAAGTAGACGATGATCGAGGTCTGGCCCACACCGCGCATCGCGAACGAGGCCGCGTTGAAGTTGGTGATCGTGTTGGCCGAGAAGTTGGGCACGAAGGCAGCGAGATCGCCGATATCGCGCGGGCTCGACTGACGGATCAGCGAGGCATCGACCGCAGACACCGCGACCGGGGTGCGCTGGAGGTTGGAATTGCGCCGGGTGGCGGTCACGACGATATCGCCAAGCCGATCGCTCGCCATCTCCTCCGCGCTCGACTGCGTCTGAGCAGCCTGGGCCTGGCCAGCCTGCGGCTCGTCATTCGCCAATGCCGGTGTCGCCATCATCGCCGCAGCAATCGCCCCGAATGCCGCCGACCAGCGAAGGTCCCTCAGTTCCATCCCCATACTCCTCAAGTCCCGCATGTAGCTGCGAGTTCGCCCAAAGGATAACCCGGGCGTCGGGTTTTGCAAGCAGACATGTATGTTTTTTTAGCCGACTCCGGCGAAGCTTCCAAAGCCTGTTGCAAAGCCGCCGCAGCCCTTGAAGGCGCCCGCCTCGGGGAATGTCAGTCGAGCTTTCCCTTGGCGCGCATACCGGCGAGACTAGGCGGCATAAGTCAGCGGGTCACCCCAAACATTCATGATTGTTTTCACTCGCCGCCGGGCTATCATGCCGTCAAGCAGGCACGCACCAAGCGCGCCGCGGGAGAGAGCATATCGGCATGGCCAACCCTGGGGCCGATCTGGAAGCGCGCATCGCTCGGCTTGAAGCCGAATCGCAGATTCGCCAGCTCATCGCGCGCTACTCCTTCGATATCGATGATCGCCGCATCCCCGCAGTGCGGGCGCTATTTGCCGATGATGCGGTGCTGCGCTCGCACGACGGGGTGATGCACGCCGAAGGCGTCGATGCGATCATGACCCAGTTCGCAGGCCGCTTTGCCGTGCTCGGCCCTGGCCACCATGTGATGCACGATGTGCAGATCGATTTCGTGGATGCCGCGAATGCCACCGGCCGCGTCTCGGGCCATGCCGAACTGATGCGCCACGGCCGCATGATGGTCGCCGCGATCCGCTACGACGACCGCTACCGCCTGACCCCACACGGCTGGAAGTTCGCCGAGCGGGTCATCGGCTTCCTCTACTACGTGCCGGTCGAGGCCTATCCCGGAATACTCGCCCGGCCCGACCGCAACCACGCCTACGCCCAGCCCATGCCCGCCGACTATCCCGAAAAGCTGGCGGACTGGGCCGCCTACGCCAGCAGCCAGCGGGACTAGCGCCCAGAAAGACACGCCGATGCCCTTTTCCTTCCTCTCCCGCTTCCGCATCCGCGCCGACAAGGAAGCCGAATTCATCGATCTCGCCAAAGCCATGGAAGCGCTTGCCCCGGGCGAGCCGGGCACCTTGGCCTATCAGTTCTACCGGCTTGCGGAACCGGGCATGTTCGCGGTCTACGAACGGTTCACCGACGAGGAAGCAGATCAGGCGCATATGGCCTATCCCCACAACCAGCCACTGATCGAACGCATGATCGCCTGCATGGACGGCTCCTACTCGCGCGAGCTGCTTTTCGATCTCGAACCTGCTGCCGAAGGCTGAACCAATGACCTCCAAGAGTTTCATCGCGCAGTTGCGCACCCGCCCGGAGAAGCGCGACGAGCTGATTGCGCTCCAGACCGAGCTCAAGAAGCTGGTTTTCGCAAATGAGCCGGGCGCACTCGTCTATGAACTGTTCCAATCCGAGGAGGACCCGGACCTGTTCCAGTGCGTGGCGACCTTCAAGGACGATGCCGCGTTCGAGACGCACATGCATATCGATTTCCATGACCGGCTGGTGCCGCCGGTCCTCGCGTGCCTCGCCGAGGACATGCAGATTTCATTTTACCGCTCGCTCGATTGAAGGGCCCACACGCCATGCTGTTCAAATCCGGTCGTCTCGCCGTGCTCTCGGGGCTCGCCGCGCTCGCACTCGCCGCGGGGCTGAATGCCGCGCCGCCGCAGCAGCGCATCAAGTCGACCGAGGAGATGAATACCCGCGCAGGGCCGCGCATCGATCCGGAAACCGCACCGGGCCGATCGCTGTTCGAGAAGGCCTGCGCGATGTGCCACCTCGGCGGTGTGCCCAAGGCGCCCTCGCCCGGCTTCCTTGCCATGCTTGCGCCCGATGCCATCGTCGCGGCGATGACCACCGGCGTGATGCGCCAGCAGGCCGCGAGCCTGAGCCCGGCGGAAAAGATCCAGGTCGCCGAATACCTCACCCGCACGCCCTATGCCTCCTACCAGCGCCCGGCCCCGCCGCCGCGCTGCAAGGGCGCTGCTGCGAAGTTCGACATGACCGACGTGCCGGCGGAAATTGGCTGGGGCCATGACAACCGCCGCTTCATTCCCGCGGGGATCGCGGGCCTCGCCAAGGCCGACGTGCCCAAGCTGAAACTCAAGTGGGCCTTCGCCTATCCTGCGGCGACGCATATCCGCTCACAGCCCACGATCGGCTGGGGCACGCTTTTTGTCGGCAGCCAGGATGGCACGATCTATGCCATGGATCCCGATAGCGGCTGCACCAAGTGGACCACGCGCCTCAGTGCCGAAGTGCGCACCGCAATCGTCACCGATGCCGCCACCAAGCGCCTCTATTTCGGCGATCTCCTCGGCAAGGTCCATGCGCTCGATGCCATGACCGGCAAGGAGCTCTGGGCGAGCAAGATGAGCGACCACGCCGACGCCACGATCACCGGCACGCCGACGCTCGGCGGCGGGCTGCTCTATGTGCCCGTGTCCTCACTCGAGGTCGTGCAGGCTGGCAATCCTGCCTATCCGTGCTGCACCTTCCGCGGCTCGGTCGTCGCGGTCGATCCCGAGACCGGTGCCGAGAAGTGGGGCGCCTGGACAGCGGGCCAGCCCGTGCCGCAAGGCAAGACCGCCGACGGCACCCCGATCCTCGGCCCCTCAGGCGCCCCGGTGTGGAACAGCCCGACGTATGACGCCGCCACGAACCGCGTCTATTTCGGTTCGGGCGAGAACTACTCGAGCCCCGCCGACGACGGCTCCGACGCGGTCTTCGCGGTCGACGCAAAGACCGGCGCGCGCGTCTGGCACACCCAGCTCACGCTGGGCGATGCCTGGAACGTCGGCTGCATGATGGGCCTCGGCTCGTGCCCCAAGGAAGGCGGCCCGGACTACGACGTCGCCGCCTCCCCGCTTCTCATCGATACCGGCACGGGTAACAAGATGCTCGTCATCGGCCAGAAATCGGGTCAGGCCTGGGGCCTCGATCCCGACAGCGGCAAGGTCAAGTGGATGACCCGCCTCGGCCACGGCGGCACACAGGGCGGCGTCCACTTCGGCATGGCCGCCGAAGGGAGCCACGTCTTCGTCCCCATCAACGACATGGCCGATACCGGCGACGCCCGCCTCTATGATCCAGCCATTCGCGGCGCCGGGCTCCACGCACTCGATGCCGCCACTGGCAACGTGATCTGGCAGGCCCGCGCGCAGGACAACTGCGCCGGCCACAAGTTCTGCGATCCCGGCATTTCGGCCGCGGTCACCAGCATCCCCGGCGTGGTCTTCGGCGGCCACCTCGACGGCATGCTACGCGCCTACGATGCCGGTTCCGGCGCGGTGCTCTGGCAGTACGATACGACCCAGCCGGTCAAGGGGATCGATGACCGGATGGCGCAGGGCGGCAGCATGAGCGGCCCCGGCGCGGCGGTGTGGAAGGGCAAGGTCTTCGTGAACTCGGGCTATGGCATGTACAGCCATATGCCCGGCAACGCGCTGTTGGTGTTCGAGGTGGCGAAGTAAGGGGGGCCACTTCGTCATTCGCCCCCCACTACCGTCAATCCGTAACCCACCCTTCGTCATCCCCGCGAAGGCGGGGATCCAGTGCGAGGTAGCGCTGTGGCCGCTCTGGGTTCCGTGAGTTCACGACACAAGTGCAATACCGTGGGAAGGTGTTGCCGCGATGGGAAAAAGCTATGGCCAGCTCAGCCTTGATGAGCGCGTTGAGATATACCGCCTGCATGCAGGCGGTATATCTCAAACCGGAATTGCCTCCGCGCTTGGGCGGTTAGGTTCGACGATCAGTCGGGAATTGAGACGCAACGGCAAGCGCACCAAAAGCTGGCCGGGCGGTTACAAGCCAGTTCGTGCCCATGAATTGGCGAGGCGCCGAAGGCGTTGGGATGCGCGCTTCAAGCTGGTACGCCAGCCGGACCTGCGCAAACGCGTTGGAGAGCACCTTGCGATGGGACACTCCCCCGAGCAGATCGCCGGCCGACTGGCGCTCGAAGACGGTCACACCGTTATCAGCCACGAGTCAATCTATCGGTACATCTATCACCGCACCGGCCAGAAGGATTACTGGCACCGCTTGCTGCCGCGCGCCAAGCACAAACGCGGTCGTCCGGGACGACAAGGAGGAAGTGCGGCCAGTTTCATCAAGTTGCGCCGTCCGCTCTCGGAACGGCCTGCTGAAGCCGAAGACCGCAACCAGGCGGGACATTGGGAAGCCGACTTCATGTTGTTCGCCAAGTACGGGCAAAACCTGCTCGTTCTTCACGAACGCCAGACGCGCTTCACACTCGTCAGCCATCCTGCCGACCGGAAAGCTGCGTTGACCGCAAGGACCATCACACAAAACCTCGTCGATCTGCCCTCCGCCCTGCTGCGAACGATCAGCTTCGACAACGGCACAGAGTTCGCCGAGCACCATCGACTGCACGATACTCTCGGTGTCGAAACATTCTTCTGCGATCCCCATAGCCCCTGGCAAAAGGGCGCCGTCGAAAACGCCATCGGACGGCTGCGAAGAGGCCTCCCTCGCAAAACAAACCTCGATACCATCGATCAGGCCAACATCGCGGCAAACGCCGATCGCCTCAACCACACACCCAGAAAATGCCTTGGCTTCATAACCCCCTTCGAGGCATTCTCCGCCCTCAAATCAGCCATTGCACTTCAAACGTGACTCCATCTCCCCGCCTTCGCGGGGATGACGAGTGACTGGGTGGAACCACCCGCCGGGCTTCGTCGCCCCCATTTCGTCATTGCGAGCGCAGCGAAGCAATCCAGAGCAACATGCACTAACGCTCTGGATTGCTTCGTCGCTTCGCTTCTCGCAATGACGATGGCCTGAGGGCTACCCCTTCTTCGCCTCGAACTCGATGTGCAGCGCCTTCAAGCTGCGCAGGAGGAAGTGCGGATGGACCGAAAAGTCGTTCGCTCCGTCCGCGAAGTGCATGTCCTCGAACCGGTCGACCACCGCCTGGAAACCCCAGGCGAGCTCCCGCCGGGCGAGCGGCGCGCCGAGGCAGTGGTGTGTGCCCGAACCAAAGCCCATGTGCGACCCCGCCTTGGGCCGGTCGAGATCGAGCTTCTCGGGGCATTCGAACACGCGCTCGTCGCGGTTGGCGGCGGCAAAGCGCACGTTCACCAGCGCCCCCTTGGGGATCACCGCACCATCCAGATCGGTATCGTGCGCGCAGAAGCGCATCAGGCTCTGCACCGGGGATTCGAGGCGCACCACTTCCTCGACGAAGGTCTTCATGTAGCGCTCGGGATCGGACCTGAGCTTGTGCCAGACATCCTTGTTCTCGATCAGCAGCTTCATCCCCGCTGCCAGAGCATTCGTCGTCGTCTCGCTGCCGCCGACAAAGGTATCGGCCATCATCTCGGCGTGGAGCTCGTTGTCATTGAGCGGGCGCCCCCAGCCCTCGATCACGGTGTTGACCAGCACGCTGATCAGCGAATCGTCCGGGCTGGCGCGCAGTCGTTCGAAGATCGGCTGGAAATAATGCTGCGCCTCGATTTCGCGATCGACCATCTCGATCTCGTCTTCCTCGGGCAGCATCATCGAGATGCGCTTGAAGAAGGCGTCAGTCCACCGCTTGATCTTCCACATGTCCTCGCGGCGTGCGCCCATCTGCTCGCCGATGATGTAGAGCGGCAGCGGCACGCAGAACTGGCTGACCCATTCGCAGCGCCCATCCGCCACGAAGCCGTCGATCAGCTCGTAAGCCAGTGTTTCCACCAGCGGATCGATCTCCTTGATCCGGCTGGGCTTGAACGCCTCGTTGAACATGGCGCGCATCTGCTTGTGGTTCGGATCGTCGCGCCCGCTCAGGGTTGGTTCGGGCAGCCAGCCGCGCTCTTGAAACCGCGCGACGACCTTCTTCTGCCGCTCGACGCTGGCCGACAGAGTCTGAAGCCCGGCGGTCTTTGGGCTGCTCGGGAAATTTTCGGTATCCAGCAGCACCCGCCGCACATCCTCATAACGGGTGACCACATAGATATTTGTGCCCGGCTGCCGATAGGCCGGCGCCTGATCCCTGAGCGTGCGATAGGCATCATAAGGGCACTGCTGCACTGCCGGGTCGAACAGGTTGACGCCCAGCTCCTGCGCGCCATCGCTCATCGCACGACCACCCGTTCCTCACCCCAGGGCGCGACCACACCCTCGCGCCGGAAGGCATCGGGCAGTTCCTCGACCATGTGGAGCGTCGCCGCCAACCGGCCGAAGCCCACGAAGAATGCGCAGGTCATGCCGAGTTCGACAATCTCGGATTCGCTGAAATGCTCGCGAAGCGAAGCGTACATCGCCTCGTCGATGCGCAGATGGTCGGTTGCGAAGGCCTCGCCGAAACGGATCGCTGCTTTCTCGGCGGGCGTGAGGTTCTCCGCCTCCTGCGGCCGCTCGAGCGAGCACACGAGGTCTTCGGTCACGCCGTCTTCCAGCGCGTCGGTATAGCGGATCGCCATGCAACTGCGGCACTGGTTGAAGAAGGCGACGCGCAGGCGCACCAGTTCGACCAGCTTCTCCGGCAGTTGCCGATGGACCTTCAGCGCCCCGGCAAACTGCATCATGCCCAGCACCTGATCGGGGCAGTGGGCGAGGAATCGGATCATGCCTTGCTCGATCTCGGTCCGGTCTTCGGGCCGCAGTGCGGCGCGCAGGCGCGGATCCCAGTCCTCGGGGGCAATCTTGGCGACGCGGGTCATTGGGCAGTCCCTTCCGTCAGGCGCTGCCAAAAGTGAGCATGGCAGGCTCCGCATTGGTCATGCACCATGCCCCCAACAACAACTGGCGATTTGAATAAAGCCAGGGGAGAGAGGCCATGCGCCACGCCAATCACGAGCTGAGCCCGATGCCGTGTCCGCACGCGCTGGCGGATGTCGACCTTTTCGCACCCGGCGCGGCGGAGCATTGGTACGAAGCCTATGCGATCCTCCACGCCGAAGCGCCGGTGCTGCGCCTTCCCGGCGAGGGCCTGACGGCAGACCGCGACGCGTTCATTCTCTCCAAGTACGAAGACATTGCCCGGGTGGTCCGCGATTGGGAGCGGTATCCGCCGACGCTTTCGCTGCTCCTCGCCGCGCGGGCGCAGGACCCGGCTTCGGTCCGTGCCATGCCCGATATCGATGCCATGGTGAAATCGATCGCCTCGCTGCGCCCCAATCCCGAACTGTGGCGCGCCCACCGCCAGCAGCTCACCGATCCGTGGGTCGGCCCCGGCGCCAAGCGGCACGAGGCTATGATCACCGGCCATGTCGATACGTTGATCGACGCGTGGATCGCGGGCGAGAGCTTCGATTTCGTCGCAGATTTTGCGCGCCCCCTGCCCCAGCGCACCATGGCCAGCGTACTCGGCTTTCCGCTGGAAGACGTGAAGGACCTCGAGATCTGGGGCAACGCGCAGGTCATGTCGTATGTCCACGGCTGCGGGCACAACAACGTGCTCACACCCGAACAGTCTGCCGAGAAGTTCCGCCTTCTGGCGGGCTTCTCCGATTATGTCGGGACGCATGTCCGCCGCCGCCGCGCCAATCCCGGCGAGGACATGATCAGCTACCTCACACAGGTCCATTACGAGGCGCTGGACCGCAAGCTGACGGACGAGGAGATCGACGGGATTGTCTACGCCATGGTCATCGGCGGACTGGAAACCACGCAGTACGCGCTGGTCGAGCAGGCCCAGCTCCTGATCGAGCGCCCCGGCCTGTTTGGCCAGATCAAGGCCGACCGCGCACTGATCCGCAGTTTCATCGAGGAAGGCATGCGCCTGCGCTCGCCCACGCAGGGCCTCTCCACCCGGATCACCTCGCAGGACGAGGTGTTCCAGGGCGTTCAGGTCCCCGCCGGATCGACGCTGCATCTTCGGTGGGGTGCGGCCAATATCGACCCGGACGAATTCGAGGACCCGCTCGACCTCAAGCTCGACCGCGCAGCCGTCACCCGACACCTCGCGTTCTCGGCAGGCCCGCGCGTCTGCCCCGGCACCGGCCTCTCGCGGCTCGAACAGACCATCGCCTGGAACCGCCTATGCGACCGGCTCGCCGCGCTCGACTACGCCCCCGGCAACACCTTCCTCCACCAGCCGGGCATCATGCTCGGCACGCTCGCGCTTCATTGCACCTTCCAACGGGAGACCACAGCATGACCACCCTGCTCGCGCATATCCGCATCAAGCCCGGCGCCGAGGCGCAGTGGGAAGAGATCATGGCAGATATGGCCCACCAGACCTGGACCACCGAGACCGGCGTCAAGCGCTACGAGTACTGGAAGGGCGAGGCGCCCAACCTCTACTATTGCCTGCTCTCGTTCGACGACAAGGCCACCTTCCACCGCCACCAGATGTCGCCGCACCACGAAGGCCACGATTTCGGGGCGGTGCTTGAAGACATCCGGCTCGAGTATGTCGACCCGGTCAAGGGCGCGGGCGGTGGCCTGGTTCCCACCGTCGACACGCCGCTGCCTGCCGACGCGGATGCGGACCTCACGACCGCTCAGGAGCGCTTCCCTCTCACCATCCCGGCCTGGTGGAGCGGCCGGGCATGAGCGGCGCGACCTCGCTTGACGAGCTGCTTGCCAAGGACGCGATCATCGATGTGCTGGCGCGCTATTCGCGCACGCTGGACTGGCTCGACGAGGCGGGGCAGGCCAGCTGCTACTGGCCCGACGCCGCAATCGACTACGGCTTCTTCAAGGGCAATGCGGCCGATTTCCTGCCCGTCGTCATGGCTATCGAGAAGCAGAGCGCGCGGCGCTGGCACTTCCTCAACGCGCCCGCGATCCGCTTCGTCGATGCCGCCAATGCCGAAGTCGAGACCTACGGCATGGCCGCCGGCGTGCGGCAGAGCGAAGCGGGGAACTATGCCGGCGCGCTCTATGGCGGGCGCTATCTCGACGGCTTCGAGAAGCGCGGCGGCGAATGGCGCATTTCCCGGCGCGACTATATTCTCGACTGGTCGCACCCCCTGCCCGATCAGCCGGTGTTCGATCCCGCCTCCGCATTCCCGCTGCCGATCCTCGATATCCTGCAGTCGGGCCACCCACGGTACCGCGACCTGTAACCTCTGCCCTCTGCCCTCTGCCCTCTGCCCTCTGCCCTCTGCCCGCTCCCCATCTTCATCATCCCCGCGCCCCCTTAATCCCCCCTCGTCATCCCCGCGAAGGCGGGGACCCAGAGCGGCCACAGCGCCACCTCGCCCTGGATCCCCGCCTGCGCGGGGATGACGAAGGTCGGGGTAGCACGCCAGTGTCCCCACTTGATCCGTATCAATGCACCGCGCTCAAAGCGCACCCATAAGGCCTCCACACCAAGCCCCAGTGGAGGACCAATCCCATGTTCAAGAGCAATATCGGCGAAGCCGACAGCGTGATCCGCCTCGCGCTGGCCGCGATGATCATCGTCTTCAGCCTGATCACCGGGCATCCCGCGCTGGCGCTGGTGGCAATCGTGCCATTTTTGACCGCCATCGTCGGCGTGTGCCCGCTCTACAGCGTGCTCGGCCTGCACACCTGAGCTTGCCCGGCACTTGCCCCGCGCGCTGCCAGACGGCATAGCGCGCGGGCCATGCACGACATCCGCCTGATCCGCGAGAACCCGGAAGGGTTCGACACCGCCCTCGCCCGCCGCGGCGTCGCCCCGCAATCGGCGGCGATCCTTGGTCTGGATACCACGAGGCGCGATGTCGCCACGCGGATGCAGGAGGCGCAAGCGCGCCGCAACGAGGCCTCCAAAGCCATCGGTGCCGCCATGGGCAAGGGCGACAAGGATGCGGCCGAAGCGCTCAGGGCCGAAGTTGCCGAGCTCAAGACCGCGCTCCCCGCGCTGGAGGAAGACGAGCGCCGCCTCACCGCCGAGCTCAACGCCGCGCTGGCCGCACTTCCCAACCTCCCCGCCGCCGATGTACCGGAAGGCGAGGATGAGGCCGGCAACGTCGAAGTGAGCCGCTGGGGCACGCCGCGCGCCTTCGATTTCCAGCCCATCGAGCACGCCGATCTCGGCCCGCCGCTTGGCCTCGATTTCGAGACCGGCGCGCTGATTGCAGGCGCGCGCTTCACGTTCCTGCGCGGCCCCATGGCGCGGCTCCACCGCGCGCTCGCGCAGTTCATGCTCGACCGGCAGACCGGCGAGAACGGCTATACCGAATGCAATCCGCCGCTCATGGTGAAGGACGAAGCCGCCTTCGGCACCGGTCAACTGCCCAAGTTCGCCGAAGACCTGTTCAAGACGACCGACGGCCGCTGGCTCATCCCCACCGCCGAAGTCAGCCTCACTAACTCCGTCCTCGGCCAGATCCTGCCCGACGCCGCTCTCCCCATGCGCATGACCGCGCTCACCCCCTGCTTTCGCTCCGAAGCGGGCGCCGCCGGGCGCGATACGCGCGGGTTCATCCGCCAGCATCAGTTCGAGAAAGTCGAGCTTGTCTCGATCACCCGGCCCGAGGACTCCGAGGCCGAGCACGAGCGCATGACCGAGGCGGCCGAATCGATCCTGCAGGCGCTCGATCTGCCCTATCGCAAGATGCTGCTCTGCGCGGGCGACATGGGTTTCACCGCGCGGCGGACCTACGATCTCGAAGTGTGGCTGCCCGGACAAGGCGCCTACCGCGAGATTTCCTCGTGCTCCAACTGCGGCGATTTCCAGGCGCGGCGGATGAATGCGCGGTATCGGCCGGAAGGCGCGAAGGGGACCGAATTTGTCCACACGCTCAACGGCTCGGGTCTGGCGGTCGGCCGTACGCTCGTCGCGGTGCTGGAGAATTACCAGCAGGGCGATGGCACGGTGGACGTGCCCGAGGTGCTGAAGCCCTACATGGGCGGCGTGACCCGCCTCTCCCCGCTCGGCTGATGCGGAGGCTCTGGCTGGCTGCGGCGCTGCTGCTCCTGCCGGGGAGCGGCATCGCCGCGCAGGGGCGGCCGGAAAACCTGCTCCCGCAGTCAGATACGCCCAGCCGCAAAGTCCCGACCCAAAAGCCTGCGCCCCGCAAGCCGGCAGCGCTACCCGCGAAGCCGCCCGCCAAGCGCGAGGCTGGTGCTCCGCGCCTTGCCTGGCCGACATCGGGCGCAGTCACCAGCCGGTTTGGCGCACAGGTCAAGGGCCTTGCCAACAACGGGATCGATCTGGCCGCCTTCGCCGGGATGACTGTCCATGCCGCAGCGGCGGGCAAGGTGGTCTTTGCCGGGACCGAGCCGGAGCGCTTCGGCCAGCTGATCGTGATCGAGCACGGCGGCGGGTGGGTTACGGCCTATGCCTATCTCGGGCAGGTCAAGGTCACGGAGGGCCAGAAGGTCTCCGCCCGGCAGGTCATTGCCCGGATCGGCAAGAGCGGGGAGGCCCGGCGGCCCGGCCTCCATTTCGAACTGCGCAAGGGCACCGCCCCCCGCAATCCGGCGCTGTATCTGCCGATCAGGCTTTGAACAGGAAGAACACGAGGCCCATCAGGAGGTAACTGGCGATCCAGAACACCGCGCCGCCCAGCACCTTGCCCGCAGAAGCTCCGCTCCGCGCCTCGCCGATCGCCAGTGCGGGCGCAACGAACGCCAAGGCCAGTCCGCCCGACATCATGAAATAGAGCCACGGCTTCACCGCCAAGGTCACCGCGCCGACACGGGCGAACATATGCCCCATCATCGCGGCGGTGATCAGCAACAGCGCCCCCGCCAGCAGCACCTGTGCGGGCTTGCGCGCCGCCGGCCCCTGCGCGCCGACGCCAAATGCCAGCGCCGCCAGCGCCGCCACAACCACAGCCAGCCAGTTTACCGGACCCATGCCAAACGCCTTTCCGTCACGGCCATAACCATTCCCGCGTAGCCCCACGCGGGGCAGCGCGCCAGTCGTCCGCAAGGGCCGCAACCGCCACCACGATCGCTTCGTGCTGCGCCGCGCCGATGGCCGGACAGGCGACATGGCTGGCCGCGCAAGACGGTTCCGCCATGGCCAGGACATCGTCCAGCGTGCCGCCGCCACCCCACAAAAGGGCCTCGTAGCATTCGACCAGCCGCTCGGCCTGCAGCAGCTCGACAACCCCCGCATCGGGCACCCCCGCCCGGCTCGCGCTGGCATGCCCGCCCGCCTTGGCGCGCGCCTGAATGTCCTCCGGGTGCCGACCGTCCGCCACCATGCCCCAGAAGGCACCGGCCAGCCCCAGCTCGCGCTCGACGATCACATGCACCGCATCATGCGGCACCGGCCCCTTCCAGGGAAAGCGCGTCTCGGTCCGCGACCCATCGGCTCGCACAATCGCGACATGGTCCTCACCGCTGCCCTTGGTGATACGAATGATCATCGCTGGCCCATAGCGCGTGGTGACGACCCGGCCAATTGCGTGTAAGCGCCGCCGCCATGGCCACAATTCCCATCATCCTGCCGGAAGCCCCCAAGGTCGGCATGGTCAGCCTCGGCTGCCCCAAGGCGCTCGTCGACAGCGAACGCATCCTCACCCGCCTGCGCGCCGATGGCTATGCCATGAGCGCGGACTATGCCGGGGCCGATGTCGTGCTCGTCAACACCTGCGGCTTCCTTGATAGCGCCAAGGAGGAAAGCCTCGCCGCGATCGGCGAAGCCATCGCCGAAAACGGCCGCGTGATTGTGACCGGGTGCATGGGCAATGAAGCCGAGGTGATCCGCGCGCGCTTCCCCAGCGTCCTCGCCGTCACCGGCGCGCACCAGTACGAAGCGGTAGTCGAGGCCGTCCACGAAGCCGCGCCGCCCTCGATGGGCCCCTATGTGGACCTCATCCCGCAAGCGGACCCCGGCGACGTCAAGCTCACCCCGCGCCACTACAGCTACCTCAAGATTTCCGAAGGCTGCAACCACGCCTGCGCCTTCTGCATCATCCCATCCTTGCGCGGCAAACTCGCCAGCCGCCGCATCGATGCCGTGCTGCGCGAGGCCGAAAAGCTGGTGGCAGCGGGAACGCGCGAACTCCTCGTCATCAGCCAGGATACCTCGGCCTACGGCGTCGACGTGCGCCACGAAGAACGCCAGTGGAAGGGCCATCCCGTCCGCACCCACATGACCGACCTCGCCCGCGAACTCGGCCAGCTGCGCACACCGGACGGGCAGACGCCGTGGGTGCGCCTCCACTACGTCTACCCCTACCCCCACGTCGATGCGGTGATCCCGCTGATGGCAGAGGGGCTGCTGACGCCCTACCTCGATATTCCGTTCCAGCACGCCAGCCCCAATGTGCTGCGCGCCATGAAGCGCCCCGCCAACGAGGCCAAGGTGCTCAAACGCCTCAAGGCCTGGCGCGCCATCTGCCCGGATATCGCCGTGCGCTCCAGCTTCGTCGTCGGCTTCCCCGGTGAGACCGAGGCGGACTTCCAGTACCTCCTCGACTGGCTCGACGAAGCCCAGCTCGACCGCGTCGGCGCCTTCCGCTTCGAACCCGTGGCCGGCGCCGCCGCCAACGATCTGCCCAATCCCGTGCCGGAGGCGGTCAAGGAAGAACGCTACGCCCGGATCATGGCGAAGACCGAGGCCATCAGCGCCGCCAAGCTCGCCGCCAAAGTCGGCCGCACCGTCCGCGTGATCATCGACGAAGTCGGCGAACCCGACGAAGACGGAGACGTGGGCGCCACCGCCCGCAGCCAGGCCGACGCCCCGGAAATCGACGGCGCCGTCTACTTGCGAAACGTACCCGCCGATCTGAAGGCCGGAGACTTCGCCGACGTGCTGGTGGAAGACGCCGACGCGCACGACCTGTACGGCGTCATCACCCAGCCCTGACCCCAAATAGCCCCCTCCTCTTCAGAAGAGGGGGTTGGGGGTGGTGCCGCCAACCAAGCCCCACGCTGATCCTCCCCATTTTTGCGCAGCACAAATGGGGAGGTGGCATCGGCCCAGCCGATGACGGAGGGGTAATTCCTACCCGGAACGGGGAGGGGGACCACCAAAGGTGGTGGAGGGGCACGGCTGAAGAAAAGAGCCTCCGGCGGGCAAGAGCCATCGCCCTTGCATCCCTAAGCTTGGGGGTTGTTGCACGTGTCAGCCTAACGCCGTACCCTGGGTAACCCCAATGCGATCATGAGCCGCGCTTCGCGTATTGCTTCTGCTCCGTTTTCCCGGCAGCTTAGGATTACGCAACGAGGCATATGGCGAACATGACGAACGTTTTGGATATGGATGGATTTGATCCACTATCGATTGATATCTCTGATCCAGAAACCACTCGTATGCTGGATGATCAGAATAGGCGTATTGTTTCCAATATTCTCAAATCATATACAGGCTATTTCGATCTTTTCTCAGAACTAATCCAAAATGCACTCGATGCGATGGAAGCGAAGTCTCGGACTGAGGCAAATGGCTATCGCCCCGAAATTTGGATCCACATTGATATTCAGGGATCAAAAATTCGCGTTGTCGACAATGGCGTAGGAATGGATGCACATCAGTTACGCTATTTTGCTAAACCAAATGTAAGCTTTAAAAAGCCGCGTGAGTATAGAGGGCAGAAGGGCGTTGGGGCGAATTTTTTGGCGTACGGATTTTCACTTATCCGGATACATACACGTAAAGATCGGCAGGAATATGCAGTCAATCTGAGGCAAGGTAGGCAGTGGGCTCAAGATCAGCACGACACTGTTCCCCGGCCAAAATTTTCTACCGAACTGTTTGGCATACCTGAATTGAGCCAAGGCCAGGATGGAACCGCAGTTGAAGTCGTCGTAGGCGGCGTTTCTGGTGAGCGTCCGAAGCGATTTGATTGGATTGGCGCAAGGACTGCACAACAGTGGGCAGACGTCCTGAGAATTAAGACACCAATCGGCGGAATTTATCTTCGCACTTCATCGCTCTCACCAATCGTCAATGTCAAGGTAACCGACTCTTCCGGAAATGTTACTTTTACAACTCTATCGAAACCAGAATATTATTATCCGCATGAGATGGCCGACATAAAAGTCGGAGCAGTCACAGACATCGAAAAAGCGCTTCACGGCTTACAGGGTTCAACTGATGAACGTTATGCGCGGCTCGACAGTCAATATAAAAGACTAGACTGTCTCTGGGAAATTTATGACACCAAGCAAATCGTAGACGAAGATTGGTGGTTTTCAAAAACGCTCGATGACGATCAAAGAGCTCTAGTTCGAAAACACAATGTTGTTATTTACTCTGCATTTTTGCGATCGGCAAAGATGTGGGGCGAACTCAATGAAGAGATTCTGGGTCTCAATAAAGGCCAGAGGGTCATTCGTGGCGGTCTTCAGCTTGCGTCTGATTTTATGGCCCAGGGCGACCTTACCATTATCCCGCTAACAAGTACCATAGGCTATCAAGCTAATACACATATCATAGTTCACTTCATGGATGGATCCCCGGATATGGGGAGAAAGGCATTCCAGCCCGAGCTTGAGGAGCTCGCTAAAAGACTTGCTGTTCAGTGCGTGAACATTTTTAAGCGATACTTGCAAAATTTGAAACCAGATAGCGGCGCGGTTGCAATAACGCCGGACAAGGAACTTCACGAATGGAAACGAGCTCAAGAGCAGTATCGGGATCGGAAATCGCTTAGCTTTAAGGCCGCAAACGGAAATATCACTCTTCTTTCTGAGCCTCAACAGGAGCAGGATGTAATAGCTTTATTCCATCAACTCATTGGCCTTAACTTGATTCGCGGCATTAAATTTTTCTCAACGTCACAAAGCGAACGATACGACTCACTTTACTTGCTGGATTACGATCCAGACGAAGATATCAGGTACTCGAAAACAAACAACCCTCTCGGTATTGGTCCAGATAGCACACTACCTTACCCATCTGAACCAAGGGTTCTTGAGTATAAATATGACCTAGACGCACTGACACGTGATTTTGCGAATGATGTTAAATATCCAAAGCATATAAATTTTGTCGTTTTCTGGAAGGCAACTAAACAATTTAAGGAAAAATATTACCTCAATTCGCTCCTGGTTGGCGACGAAGGCGCTAGTCGACTCACCTTTGGCGCAACTCATCTTGCGTTTGCCGATGGAAATCAGCAGCCAGATTTTGAGGTCTGCATCTTAGAGGATCTACTGGGTTACCTTATGGATCCGATGGAGGAAGAGCATCGGCAAAGGCAGAAATACAAAGACTAATACTTCGGTTGCTGTGACAGATGCAGCAAACCCGAGAGTCGGGGATGCAAGGGCGATGGCCCTTGCCCGCCGGAGGCATCCTCCCGCCCCCTGCCAACCTGCAAACCACCTCGCGGCCACCTTCCGGTTCCGATCCCGCCCCCCTGCTGCGTCATCATTTTCCTACATCGCCGAAACCTGCCAGAATGCGCGTGAGGCTTTTTGGCTTCGGCGTTCTTTGACAGTGTTGGCAGGCTGCGAGGGTGACGGGTGCGCGACGTGTCCGGATGTCACCTGGACTTGATTTTATGGCGTTTGATCAGACGGTTGCATACGCATTTTGTAGGTGACACCGGTGTAACTTGTGTCACCCTGAAATGGGCCGAATTGCCGGGATGCAAGGGCGATGGCCCTTGCCCGCCGGAGGCAGGTTTCTGGGGGTTCCCCTCCTCTTTCCGGGGAGGAATTTACCCCTCCGTCAGCCCTTTGGGCTGCCACCTCCCCATTTGTACGTGCCGCAAAAATGGGGAGGGGTTGAAGGCTCAGCGCGGGAGTTCGGTTGTGCCCATCAGGGCTTCGTCCACGGCGCGGGCGCATTGGCGGCCTTCGCGGATGGCCCAGACGACGAGGCTCTGGCCGCGGCGCATGTCGCCGCAGGCGAAGATGCGTTCGTGGCTGGTGTGGTAGTCGGCGGTGCCCGCCTTGACGTTGCCGCGCGCGTCGAGATCGACGCCGGCCTGTTCGAGCAGGCCCTGCTTGCGCGGGCCGGTGAAGCCCATGGCGAGGAAGATGAGATCGGCGGGGATGACGAAAGTGCTATCGGGCACTTCCTCCATCTTGCCATTGTTCCATTCGACGCGGACGCATTCGAGGCCTGAGACGTCGTTTTCGCCCAGCACGCGCTTGGTCAGCACGGCGAATTCGCGCTCGACGCCTTCTTCGTGGCTGGAAGAGGTGCGCAGCTTGAGCGGCCAGTTGGGCCAGGTCAGCGCCTTGTCTTCCTTTTCGGGCGGGCGCGGCATGATTTCGAGCTGGGTGACCGAGAGGGCGCCCTGCCGGTTCGAAGTGCCGACGCAGTCCGACCCGGTATCACCGCCGCCGATGACGACGACGTGCTTGCCGGTGGCGAGGAGCGAGCCGCGCGGGGCGGCGCGGATCTCATCGTCTCCGGCGACGCGCTTGTTCTGCTGGGTGAGGAATTCCATGGCGTAGCGCACGCCGGGGAGCTCGAAGCCGGGGATGCCGATGGGGCGTGGGTCTTCCGCGCCGCCGGCGAGAACGACCTTGTCGAAGTTTTCAAGCAGGTTCGCGACCGAGACAGTAACGCCGACTTCGACCGAGGTGCGGAACTCGACGCCTTCGGCCATCATCTGGACGAGGCGGCGGTTGATGAGGTGCTTCTCGAGCTTGAAATCGGGGATGCCATAGCGGAGCAGGCCGCCGACACGGTCCGACTTTTCGAAGACTGTCACCGAGTGGCCGGCGCGGGCGAGCTGCTGCGCGCAGGCAAGGCCCGCCGGGCCCGAGCCTACGACGGCAACCGACTTGCCGGTCTTGTGCGCGGGCACTTGCGGCTCGATCCAGCCGTCCTTCCAGCCCTTGTCGACGATGGCGCATTCGATCGACTTGATGGTGACGGGCTGGTCGACGAGGTTGAGCGTGCAGGATGCCTCGCACGGAGCGGGACAGATGCGGCCGGTGAATTCCGGGAAGTTGTTGGTCGAATGGAGATTGTCGAGCGCGGTGCGCCAGTCGTTCTCGTAGACTAGGTGGTTCCAGTCCGGGATCTGGTTGTTCACCGGGCAGCCGTTGTGACAGTACGGAATGCCGCAGTTCATGCAGCGCGCGGCCTGGCCCTTCAGCGTGGTATCGTCATGCGGGATGACGAACTCGCGGTAGTGCTTCAGCCGCTCCTGCGGCGCGTCATACGTGCGATCCTTGCGATCGATTTCGAGGAAGCCGGTTGCCTTACCCATGTTGTTGATACCTTGACTTATTCTGCCCGGAGTTACTCTGCAGCCTCGCTGGCGGCTTCGGCGCGCTCGGCTTCGAGCTGACGAAGCGCGCGGGCATAGTCGCGCGGCATGACCTTGACGAAGTGCGGCAGCGCTTCGGACCAGTCGTCGAGCAGCGCGCGGGCGTGCTTGCTGCCGGTGTGGAGATGGTGGCGCTCGACGAGGATGCGCAGGCGCTCCGCATCGTGGCGAAGCATATCGCCCATGCCGAAATCGGTGACATCGACGCCGCGCTGCTGCGGGCGGCCGGTGCCTTCCTCCTCGTCGCGATCAGGCGAGACAGGGAGCACATCGACCATCGCGCCGTTGCACAGCGCCGGAAAACGGCCTTCCGGATCATAGACATAGGCCACGCCGCCCGACATGCCTGCGGCGAAGTTGCGCCCCGTCTTCCCGAGCACGACGACCACGCCGCCGGTCATGTATTCGCAGCCATGATCACCGGTACCTTCGACCACCGCGACGGCGCCCGAATTGCGCACCGCGAAGCGTTCACCCGCAACGCCGTTGAAATAGGCTTCGCCCGCGATGGCCCCGTAAAGCACGGTGTTGCCGACGATGATATTCTCGTTCGCCGCGCGCTCGACATGCGCGGGCGGACGGACGATGACGCGGCCGCCGGAGAGGCCCTTGCCGACATAGTCGTTGGCATCGCCCGTAAGATCGAGCGTGACGCCGTGCGCGAGGAAGGCGCCGAACGACTGGCCGGCAACGCCGGTGAGCGTGACGTGGATCGTGCCCGAAGGCAGGCCGCGGTGGCCGTGGCGCTTGGCGACTTCGCCCGAGAGCATGGCGCCGACCGTGCGGTTGACGTTGCGCACCTTGCTTTCGATGCGCACGACTTCACCGCGCGCCAGCGCCGGTTCGGCAGCGGCGACCAGCGTGTTGTCGAGCGCGGCGTCGAGGCCGTGGTCTTGGCGGCCGCTCCAGCCGAGCGTGGTGCCCGGCGCGGGTTCGACCTTGTGGAGCAGGCGCGACAGATCGATGCCGCGCGCCTTCCAGTGCGTGATCGCCTCGCGCGTATCGAGGCAATCGACGCGGCCGACCATCTCGCCGACGGTGCGGAAGCCCAATTCGGCCATGATCGCGCGCAGCTCTTCGGCGACGAAGAAGAAGTAGTTGATCACATGCTCGGGCTGGCCGGTGAAGCGCGCGCGCAGCACCGGGTCCTGCGTCGCGACGCCGACCGGGCAGGTGTTGAGGTGGCACTTGCGCATCATGATGCAGCCGGCCGCGATCAGCGGGGCGGTGGCAAAGCCGAACTCGTCCGCGCCGAGGAGCGCGGCAACCGCGACGTCGCGGCCGGTGCGCAGGCCGCCATCGGCCTGCACCGCGATGCGGCTGCGCAAGTTGTTGAGCAGAAGGGTCTGCTGGGTTTCGGCGAGGCCGATTTCCCACGGGCTGCCCGCGTGCGTCAGCGAGGTGAGCGGCGAAGCGCCGGTGCCGCCTTCGTAGCCCGAAATCGTGACGTGGTCCGCCTTGCACTTCGAAACGCCGGCGGCGACGGTGCCAACGCCGACTTCGGAGACGAGCTTGACCGAAACGCGCGCCTTGCCGTTCACGTTCTTCAGGTCGTGGATCAGCTGGGCAAGATCCTCGATCGAGTAAATATCGTGGTGCGGCGGCGGCGAGATCAGGCCGACACCCGGGGTCGAGTGGCGGGTCTTGCCGATCACCTTGTCGACCTTGTCACCCGGCAGCTGGCCGCCTTCGCCGGGCTTGGCGCCCTGGGCCATCTTGATCTGGATGTCGTCGGCATTGACGAGGTATTCGGTGGTGACGCCGAAGCGCCCGCTCGCGACCTGCTTGATCGCCGAGCGCATCGAATCGCCGTTGGGCAGCGGTACGAAGCGGTCCGGCTCCTCGCCGCCCTCACCCGTGTTCGACTTGCCGCCGATGCGGTTCATCGCGACTGCGAGCGTGGTATGCGCCTCGCGGCTGATCGAGCCGAACGACATGGCGCCTGTCGCAAAACGCTTAACGATGTCACTCGCCGATTCGACTTCATCGATCGGCACGGGCGCGCCGACGGGCTTCAGTTCGAGCAGGCCGCGGATGGTGAGCATGCGCGCCGACTGGTCGTTGATCGACTGCGCGAAATCGCGGTACTTGTCGGGGATGTTGCCGCGCACCGCGTGCTGGAGGCTGGCGACGTTTTCTGCCGTCCATGCGTGTTCCTCACCGCGCAGGCGCAGCTGGTACATGCCGCCGACGTCGAGCATCTTGCGGTAGAGCGGGCTGTCACCATAGGCGGCAGCGTGACGGCGCACTGTCTCTTCGGCGATCTCGGTCAGGCCGACGCCTTCGATCATGGTGGCGGTGCCGGTGAAGTACTTGTCGATGAAGGCCGAGCTGAGGCCGACCGCATCGAAGATCTGCGCGCCGCAATAGGACTGGTAGGTCGAGATGCCCATCTTGGACATGACCTTGAGCACACCCTTGCCGACCGCCTTGATATAGTTCTTCTCGACCTCGTAGGCCGTGAGCGGCATCTCGCGCGCCAGGCGGATCGATTCCAGCGTCTCGAACGCGAGGTAGGGGTTGATCGCCTCGGCGCCGTAGCCCGCGAGGACGCAGAAGTGGTGCACTTCGCGCGCCTCGCCCGTCTCAACCACGAGGCCGGTCTGCATGCGCAGGCCCTGGCGGACGAGGTGGTGGTGGACAGCGGCGGTGGCGAGCAGCGCGGGCATCGCGATGCGGTGCTCGTTCTGCGCGCGATCGGACAGGATCAGGATGTTCTTGTCCGCAAGCACGGCTTCGGTCGCGGCCCAGCACATTTCCTTGATCGCCATTTCGAGGCCCGCTGCGCCGGTTGCGGCGTCCCAGGTCGTGTCGATCGTTTCGGTGCGGAAGGCGCCGTCGAGCGCGGCTTCGACCGAGCGGATCTTGGCGATATCAGCGTTCGTCAGGATCGGCTGATCGACTTCGAGACGCTTGTGCGTACCGGCATCGTGGCCGAGCAGGTTCGGACGCGGGCCGATCATCGAGACGAGGCTCATGACCAGTTCCTCGCGGATCGGGTCGATCGGCGGGTTGGTGACCTGCGCGAAGTTCTGCTTGAAATAATCAAACAGCAGGCGCGAGCGATCGGACAGCACGGCGATCGGCGTGTCGGTGCCCATCGAGCCGATCGGATCATCGCCGGTCATTGCCATCGGCTCGAGGAACCGGGCGATGTCTTCCTGCGTGTAGCCGAAGGCCTGCTGGCGATCGAGCAGCGCCTCGGTCGTCACCGGGAGCGCGGCTTCTTCCGGCTCCACCACGGCGAGTTCCTTGAGCTTGTACTGCGCGGCGGCCAGCCACTCCTCGTACGGCTCCTCGCTGGCGAGGCGGGTCTTGATTTCCTCGTCCTCGATGATCCGGCCCTCTTCGAGGTCGATCAGCAGCATGCGGCCCGGCTGGAGCCGCCACTTGCGCACGATATCTTCCTCGCGGAACGGGAGGACGCCGCTTTCGCTGGCCATGCAGATGAGATCATCGCGGGTGATCGAGAAGCGCGCAGGGCGCAGGCCGTTGCGATCAAGCGTTGCGCCGATCTGGCGGCCATCGGTGAAGGCGACCGCGGCGGGGCCATCCCACGGCTCCATCAGCGCGGCGTGGTATTCATAGAACGCGCGGCGCGCCGAGGACATCAGCGGGTTGCCGGCCCAGGCTTCGGGGATCAGCATCATCACCGCGTGGGCAAGGCTGTAGCCGCCCGCAAGCAGCAGTTCGAGCGCGTTGTCGAGGCTGGCGGTATCGGACTGGCCATGCGGGATGAGCGGCCACATCTTGTCGAGATCGGGGCCCAGAAGCTCCGATTCCATCGTGCGGCGGCGCGCGTTCATCCAGTTGACGTTGCCGCGCACGGTGTTGATTTCGCCGTTGTGCGCGATGAACCGGTAGGGGTGCGCCAGCTTCCAGCTGGGGAAGGTGTTGGTCGAGAAGCGCTGGTGGACGAGGCCGAGCGCCGAAACGCAGAAGGGATCGCGCAGATCATCGTAGAACGAGCCGACCTGATCGGCGAGCAGCAGACCCTTGTAGACCACGGTACGCGACGAGAAGCTCGGCATGTAGAGCTGCGTCACGCCGGGAAGCCCGTGCTTCTCCGCCATCGCGGCGAGCGGGTTCTGCGTCTGCTTGCGGATCGCGAGCAGCTTGCGCTCGAACGCGTCCTGATCGGGGCAGTTCTCGCCGCGGCGGATCACGCACTGGCGGATCACCGGCATCTGCTCGATCACCGTCTTGCCGAGGCCATCCAGCGTGGTGGGCACATCGCGCCAACCGATGAGGTGCTGGCCTTCCTTGGCGATGAACCGCTCGAACAGCTCGATTACGAAGTCGCGCGCGGCAGCGTCTTGCGGGAGGAAGCACATGGCCACGGCATAGTCGCCGGGCGCGGGCAGTTCCTTGCCCTCACCCTCCGCCCAGCGGCGCAGCAGCGCATCGGGCAGCTGGATCAGGATGCCGGCGCCGTCCCCCAGCAGCGGATCAGCGCCGACAGCGCCGCGATGATCAAGATTGCGCAGGATTTCGAGCGCCTGCTCGATAATTCCGTGGCTTTTGACGCCTTTGATATGCGCCACGAAGCCGACGCCGCAGGCATCGTGCTCGTTGCGCGGATCATAAAGCCCCTGAACCTGCGGAAAACCCATCGCAAATATCGCCCTGCACTCGGTCGCCAGAAACGGACCCGGTTGACACAGACGCGCGAATCACGCTGCCCGGAGGACAACGAAAGTTGCGCGAAGCCCCCCCATGACTGCAGGATTGTTATTTTGCAACTGCGGCAGGTGATTTGCCCGAAGGGTCGCCCCACCACCGGGCCGGAAATACGCATGCAGGCGGGCGCCGCGCCCCGACAGGGCGCGCAGATCCTGCATTCCGTAGCGTCAGGTGCGCGTTCAGCCGCGCGCGGTCATGCGCTGGAGCGTGGCCAGCGCCGAGCGCAGGGCCGCGTCGGTCTCGAAGGGGACCGGGACTTCGGCCGGGCTGGCGGCGGGAGCGGGCTGGGCCGGAGACGCGGCCGCCCGTGCGGCGGGCGCCGCGAAGGGACCGGGGCCGGCTGAGGGTTCGGCCGGGCGCAGCGGAACGACCGGATCGACAGGTGCAGGCGCCGCCTCCACCCGGACCGGCCGGCTGAACGGCATGTGCGCGGTTTCAAGGGGCGCGGCAGGAACGGGCGCTATGGGAGCGGGCGCCGCGGCAATCGCGCCAAGCCGCCGCAGGATCGCTTCACGCGCGGAGCCCACCGGCTCGCCGTTCGCCGGGGGGGCTGCGTCGGGACGCGTTTCGAACTGGAGCGGCAGGGTCGAGGAGTCAGGCACGGGCATGGCTTCGGCGACGGGTGCGGGTTCGACCGCCGTTTCCGCGTCCGGGCCGATGCCGGTGGTCGGCGGGGTCGGGCCAGCGTCGCTTGCCGCCTTGCGCGCGGCAATCGCCAGCGCCAGCCGCTCGATCAATTGCACGAGGCCGAGCGCATCGAGTGATGCTCCGGCAACCGGCGACCAGGTCTCGCCCGCCTTGAGCCGCTCCAGATCGGGGAGTGCGGCAGCAAAGCCCCGGGGGAGCTGCGGCGTGGCGGCCAGCAAGGTGGGCACGGGTTCGGGGGCAGGCTCGGGCAGAGGCTGGGGTTGCGGCGCGGACGTGGGCGGCGGCGCAAACGGGGCCGCAGCTGCGCTTGCAGGTTCAGGCTCCACGGCCGCGACCGGCGCGGCCTGAGCGAGTTCCGACAGATCAAGTGCGGCAAGGTCAAGCGGCTCGATTACGCTCTCGCCGCCCGGGGTAAACACCGGAATCCACGGCTCGGGCTCGCTGGCCAGCACCGCGCTGGCGGACTGGCCGGGCTTGCGGCGGAGCAGCGGGGCCTCGGCGGCGGGCAGTGCCGGTTCTTCGGGAGCTTCGGCAGGTTCGTCGGCAAAGGCCTCGGTCAGGACCAGCGGACGGCGCGGCGGGGCATCGGGATGGGCATCGCGGGCGCGCACCCTGGGCATGTCGCCGGTTTCGGGGGCCGGGGCGGGGCGCGGCGCAGGTTCTGCCGGGCTGACGGCTTGCACCTGCCCTCGCGCTCGCAGGCGCAGCGCGCCGAAAAAGCCGAGCGCGGCGCCGGCGATGGTCAGCGCGAAGGCAACGAGGAGGTGCGCGGTGAAACCGAGCGGGGGGGCGGTGAGGGGGACCAGAGCGGGCAGCCCGATCGCACTGACAATCGCGCCAAGCACTTCGCCCGAGATGGCAAGGCTGCCAAGGCCGAACAGCGCGGCAAACCAAAGCGCGGCAAACACGGGGAAAAGGCGGTGCGCGGTAACTGGTGTCTGCGAAGGGACGCGGCTTCGGGGCTCCTTGCGGGGCTGGCGACGGAACCGCTTGGCCCGCGGCTCGCCCGCGTCATCGGGATCGGGCTGCACCCAATTGGTCGTGGCCTGAACCTTCTGGCGGAACGTACTCATGCGCGCTTCAGACCCCGGTCTCGAAAGGAAACGTCCGGCGACTCCGGATGCTGCCCCCTTCGGATCAGGCTGCGGCGCCGGAGATTGCTTGCCTCCGGGTTAACAGGGTTTGGTAAACAGGATCATAACGCCGCGCGTTGACCGACCAGTCGTGCGCGCGTTCGACGAAGGCGCGGGCGACAGCGCGGCGGGCGTCCCACATCGCGGAATCGTCCAGCAGCGCGGCCATGGCGGCGGCGAGGCCCGCAGCATCATCAGGCGGAAACAGCGTGCCGGTCATGCCGTCCTCGATCAGTTCGCGGTGGCCGCCGACAGAGCTTGCCGCGACGAGCTTGCCCTGCGCCATGGCCTCGAGCGGCTTCAGGGGCGTGACCAGATCGGTGAGGCGCATGGCCTTGCGCGGATAGCAGACGACATCGACGAGGGCGTAGTAACGGTCGACCTCGTGGTGCGGGACACGGCCGACGAAGTGGATCGCGGCTGCAGCGGGCGAGCTTTGCGCCTGCGCGCGCAGCGCCGCCTCGGCCGGGCCGCCGCCGACGAGGAGCAGGCGGACATCGGGGCGGGCCGCGAGGATCGCAGGCATTGCGGCGATAAGGTCGTCGAGCCCTTCATAGGGATAGAAGCTGCCGAGGAAGCCGATCACCGGCCCTTCGCCCAGGCCGAGGCTCTGCGCGAAGGCGGCATCGCGCTCCAGCGGCTGGCCGAAGAGGGCGAGATCGACGCCGTTGGGCATGACCGTGATGCGCGCGGGATCATTGCCGCGTGCGACAAGATCGCCCCTCAGCCCTTCGCAGATCGTGACGACGGCATCAGCGCCGCGTACCACCCGATCTTCCAGCGCGCGCGTCAGCCGGTAGCGCAGCGAGCCTTCGCGGCCCGTGCCGTTGCCGACCGCGGCGTCTTCCCAGAAGGCGCGGATCTCGTAAACCACCGGCAGGCCGAGCCGCCGCCCGGCACGCACTGCGGCCAGGCCGCCGAGCGCGGGCGAATGCGCGTGGAGCACTTGCGGACGCCATTCCTGCGCGACTGCCTCGATCCGCCGGGCGAAGGCGCCGATTTCCTGCCATTCGGACAGGCCCGGCGGGCCCGAGGGCGTGCCGGGGGTGCGGTAGAAGCAGAGGCCATCGTGCGATTCGGGTTCAGCCCCTTCGGCCGGCGCGATGTGGCGCTGACCGGTGAGGCCGCGCACTTCGTGGCCGAGCCCTTCCTGCGCCTTGAGAATGGCGCGGGTCCGGAAGGTGTAGCCGCTTTGCAGGGGCAGGCTGTGATCGAGGATATGGAGCACCCGGGTCATGCCAAGCCTCATGGCACGGGAGGACTTAACGCCGCGTCAACCGAACCGGCCTAAAGCTGAAACGCGAAGGGGCCCGATCCGGGGCCGCAATCCAGCCTGGGCGCTACCCGCATGATCGATATCTTCACCGTGGTGGTGCCGCATGTGCTGATGGCAATTGCCATCTGGCGGCTGATCCACAACGACGATCTCGATTTCGACCCGATCCTGCCCGGCTCGGCCGACGCGCTGGCGCGGCTGAAGCGGGGCTTTTCCGCACGGCGCGGCGACAAATCCCGTGAGGGGAAGCCGCCGCGTGCTTAACCTCTTCCTCACGGCCTTTGTCACCGCGTTTCTGGCAGCGGGCGTGCGACGCCCGTTCCTGTTCGTGCTGGCCTACGCCTATATCGATATCGTGGCACCGCAGAAGGTTTCCTGGGGCTTTCTCTCCAGCATACCCGTCAGCCTCATCGCTTTTGTTTGCGCGGTGACGGCCTGGGCGGCAGCCGAAGACAAGAACGGCATCCGCTTCTCGCCCCGCCAGTTCATCCTGCTGCTGCTGCTCATCTATTGCGGCCTTACCACCCGAACCGCAGACTTCCCCGACGAGGCGCTGGAGAAATGGGCCTGGGTGTGGAAGGCGCTGGTCTTTGCCATCTTCCTGCCGCTGACCTTGCGCACGCGCCTCCGGATCGAGGCGTTTGCGCTGTTCATGGTGCTCTCGGTGGGGGTCATCATCATCGGCGGGGGCATCAAGACTCTGGCGGGCGGCGGCGGCTATGGCGAGCTCAAGCTGCTCGTGAACGACAACACCGGGCTCTATGAAGGCTCGATCATCTCGACCGTGGCGGTCTGCGCGATGCCGCTGGCGCTGTGGCTGGCCAAGCACGGCACGATCTTCAAGCCCGGCTGGCTGGTCTGGCTCTTTGCCATGGGCATCTGCCTCTCGTGCCTGCTCATGCCGGTGGGCACGCAGGCGCGCACCGGACTCATCTGCGTGGCGGTGCTGGGCGTGATGATGCTGCGCTCGGTGAAGCGGCCACTGACCTATATCGCGGTGATCGCCGCGCTCGGCCTCGTTTCGATGCCGCTGCTGCCGCAAAGCTTTACCGATCGGATGAGCACCATCGGCAACCACCAGTCCGACCAGTCCGCCTCGACCCGCGTGGCGGTGTGGAAATGGACCATCGAGTTCGCCAAGACCCATCCCTTCGGCGGTGGCTTTGCAGCCTACATCCAGAACCACGTGAGCTACGACACGTACAAGGCCGAAAAGGCGGGCGACAATAACACCGCGCTCCAGACCGTGCGGATCGAGGAAAAGTCGCGCGCCTACCATTCGAGCTATTTCGAGATGCTGGGCGAACAGGGCTATCCGGGCCTCGCGATGTGGCTGCTGCTCCACATCATGGGCGTGGTCCACATGGAGCTGATCCGACGCCGCTACGCCAAGAACCCGCCTCCCGAGCTTGCGTGGGTGACGCCGCTGGCCGATGCCTTGCAACAGGCGCAGATCGTCTATCTGGTCGGCGGGGCCTTCGTTGGCATTGCGTTCCAGCCGTTCTGCTACATGCTGGTGGGGCTGCAATGCGGGCTTTCGGCCTACATCGGCCGCGTGAAGCGCGCGGTGCCCAAGCCCTTCCGCGCGCCGCGCGCACCGGCGGCGGCTGCCCGCTCCGAAGCTGCAGCCAGCGCCTGACCGTTGCAAGCGCGCCCGCTTGCCGCCAAGAGAGGGGCAAGCGGCAACGCACAACGGGAGACGAGACAATGAAGACGATGGCACCGGCGGCGATCAAGGAACTGGTCGGCCAGGTGGTGGGCACTTCGGCATGGGTCGAGGTGACGCAGGAGCGGATCAACAAGTTCGCCGAAGCGACGGGCGACTTCCAGTTCATTCACATCGATGCCGAAAAGGCGAAGCTGACCCCCTTCGGCGGCACGATCGCGCACGGGTTCTTGACCCTGTCGCTGATCCCGCTGCTGACCCAGGAAAGCGATTGCCCGCGCCCCGAAGGCGTGAAGATGGGTGTCAACTATGGTGGCAACAAGACGCGCTTCCTGGCGCCGGTCCGCTCGGGCAAGCGGGTGCGCGGGGTGTTCAAGCTGCTCGAGCTTGACGAGAAGCGCCCCGGCCAGTGGCAGCAGGTGATGGAAACCACCGTCGAGATCGAAGGCGAGGACAAGCCCGCGCTGATCACCGAATGGATTTCGCAGTTTTTTGTGTGATGTGAGGGGTTAAGTCCCCTTCCCTCGCCATTTCGAGCGTAGCGAAGCAATCCAGAACGGTTGTGCAGGCCGCTCTTGATTGCTTCGCTGCGCGCGAAATACCGAAGTAGTGCAGTCGCTGAGCGCGTGGCGGCTTACGCCACCACGCTCAGCCGGCGCGCGGCCGTATTGCTCTTGATCCAGCCTTCGACCACCGGGGCGATCGTGCTGCGCCAGCGCGAGCCGTTGAAGATGCCGTAGTGGCCGACTTCGGGCGCGAGGTGGTATTTCTTGAGCTTTTCGGGGAGGTTCGGCGTGACCTTGAGCGCGGCCCTGGTCTGGCCGATGCCCGAGATGTCGTCGCGCTCGCCTTCGATGCACAGGATCGCGGTGTCGCGTATCGCGGCGAGATCGACGAGGATGCCGCGGTGGACCAGCTCGCCCTTGGGCAGGGCGTGGGTCTGGAACACGACATCGACGGTCTGCAGGTAGAATTCGGCCGTCATGTCGCAGACGGCGCGGTATTCATCGTAGAACGTCTTGGTGGCATCGGCGCTTTCACCGTCGCCCTGCACGAGATGCTTGAACAGGCCGTAGTGGGCATTCATGTGGCTGCCGAGGTTCATCGACATGAAGCTCGCGAGCTGGACAAAGCCGGGATAGACCTGCCGGCCAGCGCCCGGATAGTTGGCGGGCACGGTGGTGATCACATTGTGCTTGAACCAGACATAAGGCTTGGTGATCGCGTGGTCGTTCACCGCGGTCGGGCTTTCACGCGTGTCGATCGGCCCACCCATCATGGTGAGCGTGACCGGGCGGCACGGGTTCTCGCGCACCGCCATCACGCCGGTCGCGGCGAGCGCGGGGACCGAGGGCTGGCACACCGCCATCATGTGCGCGCCGGGGCCGATGTGTTCGAGATAGCCGATGATGTAGTCGATATACTCGTCAAGGTCGAAGCGACCGTCGGCGAGCGGCACGTACTTCGCATCGGCCCAGTCGGTGATGTAGACCACGCAGCGTTCGAGCATGCGTTCCACCGTGCCGCGCAGGAGCGTGGCGTAGTGGCCGCTCATCGGCGCGACGATCAGGAGGCGCGGCGCATCGGCGGGCAGGCCTTCGTGCGTGAACTTCCTGAGATCGCCGAAGGGCTGGTGGATCTCCACCGTCTCGTTCACCGCATGGGCCGTGCCGTCGACAGTGAGGACCTTGAGGCCGAACGTGGGCTTGCCGCGCGGCGCGGCGGCATGGGCGAAGACCTCGAGCGCGGAGGCCATCATCTGGGTGCCGCCAAAGGGCGCCCAGGGGTTGCGCGGATCGGCGAGCATATCGGCCCACATCGAGGCCATCGCGCTGCCGGCATTGAGCAGCGAGCGCTGGATTTCATAGGCTTTGTAGAGCACTGCGAACACCTTTTGATTGTTGCGGAGGCGTAGTGTCCTCCGATTGGCTACAGTCTGCCGTGATTTTGCACCTTGTGCAACGCACCATTGCCCCATCCTGGACCGGCCAATCCCGATTCCGGGGGCAGTTTGCCCAGCTGCCCCCTTTCAGGCCCTGTCCGCTTGGGCTAGGGCGGGCGCGATGGATGCCGTGACCGAGACCCCCGCCCCCGAGCGCACCGCTGCCGAAACCCCTGCTGCGCCGCGCCCCGCCAGGACCCTGAGCCCGCTGCGCATGCTGCTGCGTGAGGGTGCGTCCTATCCCGGCCAGGTTGCCATCGCGCTGACCGCGCTGCTGATCACTTCCGGCGCTACGATCGCGATTCCCGCCAGCTTCCGCTCGATCATCGACAAGGCCTTCGGGCCCGGCGCCAATGCCGCGACGATCAACGCCGCGTTCCGCTGGCTGCTGCTGATCGTGGTGATCCTCGCCATCGGCACCGCGGTGCGGTTCTATTTCGTTTCGTGGCTGGGCGAGCGCGTCGTCGCCGATATCCGCCTCAAGGTCCAGACCAACCTGCTGCGCATGCCGCCGAGCTTCTTCGAGAGCAACAGCCCGAAGGAAATCTCCTCGCGCATGACCTCGGACACCGCGATCATCGAGCAGGTGGTGGGCACCACCGCCTCGATCGCGCTCAGGAATGCGATCACCGCGCTGGGCGGGATCGCTTATCTGTTCACGCTGGCTCCGGCGCTGACCGCGGGTCTGCTGGTCGGCATTCCGGTCGTGGTCGGTCCTATCGTGTTCTTCGGATCGCGGCTGCGCAAGGCCTCGCGCTCCAGCCAGGACCGGGTTGCCGATATCGGCGTGCAGATCAGCGAAGTGCTCGGCGCGATGAAGGTGGTCCAGGCCTTCGGGCAGGAAAAGCGCGAGGCGGGGCGCTTTGCCGATGCCGTGGAGCGCACGTTCGGCGCGGCCAAGCGGCGCATCATGATCCGCTCGATCATGACCTCGATCGTCATCGTGCTGGTGTTTGGCGGGATTGCCACGTTGATGTGGCAGGGCGCGACGGCCGTCGCAAACGGCTCGATCAGCGGCGGCACGATTGCCGCTTTCGTGCTGACGGGCGGGATCGTCGCAGGCGCGGTCGGCGCGCTGACCGAAGTCTATGGCGACCTCTTGCGCGGCGCAGGGGCGGCCGGGCGGCTCAACGAGCTGCTGCTCGAGCAGCCCGACATCACCGCACCGGCGCGCCCGCTGCACTTGCCCCAGCCGCCGCGCGGGCAGATCGCGTTCCAGAACGTGTCGTTCCGCTATCCCAGCCGACCCGAAGTCGCCGCGCTCGAGGATTTCTCGCTGGCGGTCGAACCGGGCGAGACGGTGGCGATTGTCGGGCCCTCGGGCGCGGGCAAATCGACGCTGTTCCTGCTTGCCGAGCGGTTCTACGACCCGCACGCCGGCACGGTGCGGATCGACGGAGTGCCATTGCCGCAGGCCGACCCTGCCAAAGTGCGCGCGCGCATGGCGCTGGTGCCGCAGGACGGCGTGCTGTTTGCCGCCTCCGCGCGCGACAACCTGCGCTATGGCAACTGGGGCGCGAGCGATGCGCGCATCTGGGAAGCAGCCGAGGCGGCCAATGCCGCAACGTTCCTGAAAGAGTTGCCGCAAGGGCTCGACACGTTCCTCGGCGAGGACGGCGCTCGGCTTTCGGGCGGTCAACGCCAGCGTATCGCGATTGCCCGCGCGCTGCTGCGCGACGCGCCGATCCTGCTGCTCGACGAGGCGACGAGCGCGCTCGATGCCGAGAGCGAGCGGCTGGTGCAGGACGCGCTCGACACGCTGATGAAGGCGCGTACCACGCTGGTCATCGCGCACCGCCTTGCCACGGTGCGCGCGGCGGACAGGATCGTGGTGATGGACAAGGGCCGGATCGTCGAGCAGGGCACGCATGCCTCGCTTTCGGCGCAGGATGGGCTCTATGCCCGCCTCGCCCGCCTGCAGTTCGACAGCGCCGAGGCCTGAAGAGCGCACCATGTGACGGATTCGGCGGGATGCTGGACATGCGGCAGCGCATGGTTAATGTCCGGTAACGTTTCATCTGCAATCGAATGGACGGCCTAAGATCCATGCTGAAACACACCCTCGGCGCGTTGACCGCCGCCTCGCTGTTCGCGCTCGCCGTTTCAGACGCTGCCCACGCTGAACCCGCAGCAGCCCCCGCCCCGGCTGCGCCCCCCACACAACCGGCCGGCACGATCGACGGATACCGCATTCCCACCTTCGGTGGCTGGGGCTTCAATCCCGCCGACCTCGATCCGGCGGTGAAGCCGGGTGACAACTTCTTTGCCTATGTGAACGGCAAGTGGGACCGCAGCGAAACGATCCCGCCGCAGTACCCCTACAGCGGCGCCGCGCTTGCGCTGGTGCTGGGAGCCGAACAGGCGGTGAAGCAGATCGTCGAGGACCTTGCTGCCCGGCCGCAGGCCCAAGGCAGCGATGGCCAGCGTATTGGCGACAGTTACCGTGCCTATCTTGACAGCGCGGCGATCGATGCCGCCGGCATGGCCCCGGTGCAGCCCTATCTTGACCGGATCAAGGGGACCAGGACCCGCGACGAGCTTGCCGCGCTGTTTGCAGCGCCCGGCTACCCTTCACCCGTTGCCTTCTCGGTGCAGATCGATGCCGAGAACCCCGGCTTCTACGCGGCCTATACCGGGGTCGGCGGGCTCGGCCTGCCCGACCGCGACTATTACCTTATCGACAATCCGCGTAACCGCGAGCTGCAGGACAAGTACCGCGCGATGCTGGCCTTCCTGCTGAGCAAAGCAGGCTATGCCGATCCTGCCGGTGCAGCGGCCAAGGTCTATGCGTTCGAACACAAGATCGCGGTGCTCGACTGGGACAAGGCGGTGCAGCGCAACCCGCTGCTGACGATCAACCGCATGAACCGCGAGGACCTGATTGCACTGGGCGGGGCCTTCCCGGTGGCGCCGCTGCTCGAGGGCACGGGGCTGGGTCAGGTCAAGGCGATCATCGTGGCCGAGATCCTGCCAAGCGCGGAGAAATCGGCAAAGCTGGGCGTGACACAGGAAGACCTCGCCAAGCTGGGCGGGGGCTTTCCGGCGCTGATCAAGCTGCTGGGCGAGGAGGACCTTGCCGTGCTGCAGGCCTGGTGCGCAGCGCATTTCATGATCGACAACGCCTCGGTGCTGCCGAGCGATGTGGATGACGCACGCTTCGCGTTCTACGGAAAGACGCTGCAGGGCCGCGAGCGCGACCGCCAGCGCTGGCAGCGCGCTCTTTCGGCGGTGCAGTCGCAGATGGGCGAGGCAATCGGCAAGGCTTATGTCGACCGCTACTTCCCGCCTTCGAGCAAGGCGGCGATGGTCACGCTCGTCGCCAACCTGCGTGCGTCGCTGGCCACCAAGCTCAAGGACCTCGACTGGATGAGCCCGGCAACGCGCGCGGCTGCGCTTGCCAAGCTTGACGCGTTCACGGTCAAGATCGGCTATCCTGACACGTTCAAGACCTATGAGGGCATGGCGATCAAGCCGGGTCAACCGCTCGCCAATGCGATCGAATCGAACCGCTGGCACTGGCAGGACATGCTGAGCGATCTGCCGAAGCCCGTCGACAAGGCCCGGTGGCTGATGACCCCGCAGACGGTGAACGCCTATTTCCAGCCCACTGCCAACGAGATCGTGTTCCCGGCCGCCATTCTCCAGCCGCCCTTCTTCAACCCCGCAGCAGACCCGGCGGTGAACTATGGCGCGGTGGGCGCCACCATCGGCCACGAGATCGGGCACGGCTTCGATGACGCGGGATCGCGCTATGACGGAACCGGCGCGCTGAGGGACTGGTGGACCGAGGCGGACCGCAAGACATTCGACTCACTCGGGGCAAAGCTTGCCGCGCAATATGACAAGCAATGCCCGTTCGACGAGGGCAAGACCTGCCATAACGGCCGGCTTACCCTGGGCGAGAACATCGGCGATCTGGCCGGGCTCTCGATGGCCTACACCGCCTACAAGCTCTCGCTGGGCGGCAAGCCCGCGCCAGTGCTGAACGGGCTCACCGGCGACCAGCGGTTCTTCCTCTCCTATGCGCAGGCGTGGCGCTGGAAGTACCGCGAGGCCTTTGCCCGGCAACTGCTCGCGACGGATCCGCATTCGCTGGCCGAGGCGCGCGTCAACGCGGTCCTGCGCAATTTCGATCCGTGGTACGCGGCCTTCAAGGTGAAGCCGGGCAACAAGCTCTACCTGCCGCCCGAGGAGCGGGTGCGGATCTGGTGAGATGACCAAAGTTTAAGCGCTGCCCGCGCTTGACATGGCGCGGCGCGGCGGCAAGGCCTAGGCCCCATGGATACGATCATCACCGCCATTCTGCTCGGCATCGTCGAGGGGCTCACCGAGTTCCTGCCCGTCTCGTCGACTGGGCACCTGATCCTCGCTTCCGAGCTCTTCGGCTATGATGCCAAGACCTGGGAAGTGTTCAACGTGGTTATCCAGCTGCCCGCGGTCATGGCCGTGGTGGTGCTCTACTGGCGAACTTTTGCCACTGTCACGGTGGGCGCACTGCGGGGATCGCGCGAATCGATCGCGTTCATCCGCAACGTGCTGGCCGCCTTTGTGCCCGCCGCAATCGTGGGCGTGCTGTTCAAGTCACGGATCGACCTGCTGCTCGAAAATCCGATGGTGGTGTGCGTGGCGCTGATCGTGGGCGGTTTCGTGATAATTGTGGTCGAGCGGCTGGTGCGCCACCAGGACTACCGGCCGGTTGGGCGGATGCCGTTGGGGCAGGCGATCGGGATCGGCATGATGCAGTGCATCGCGGTGATCCCCGGCATCTCGCGTTCGGGCGCGACGATCATGGGCGCGCTGACCTTGGGCGAGAACCGGCGCACGGCGGCCGAATTCAGCTTCTTCCTCGCGGTGCCGACGATGCTGGGGGCAACGGTCAAGCAATTATGGGACCACCGCCACGAGCTGGCTGTCGGCGCTGGGCAAGTGGGCTGGCAGGAGATCGCGATCGGCTCGGTCGTCTCGTTCGTCGTCTCGCTGATCGTGATCCGGTTCTTCATCGACTATGTCAGCCGGCAGGGTTTCACGCCTTTCGCGGTGTACCGTATCGTGCTGGGAAGCGCGGTACTGGCCTGGCTGCTCTGGGCCTGATCAGACCGGCAGGGCGCCCGAGCCCCGCCCGCCGCGCAGGTGATACTCCAGCGTGCCGCGGTGGAGCACGTCGTCGACATCGATCACCGCGCTGCCGGCATAGGTGAACCCGGCGCCGAGGCCCCGGTAAAGCCGGTCGAAATCGCGCTCGACGGTCTGGCGATAGAGATCCGCAAAGCTCTCGATCACGAAGTAGGTCGGTTGCAGGTCATCGATCGCATAGTCGGTGCGCATGACCCGATCGACGTGAAGGAAAATGCGGTTGGGCGACCTTGCCTCGAGCGCGAAGACCGCTTCGGCGGGGCCGGAAAGAATGCCCGCGCCGTAGGCCCTGAGGCCTTCGGGCTCCATGATCAGGCCGAACTCGACCGTGTACCAGTAGAGCGCGCCGAGTCCCTTCAGCCGGTTGTAGCGCATCGCCTTCCACCCGGCGCGGCCATATTCCTGCATGTAGTCCGCAAAGACCGGGTCGGTGAGCATGGGCACATGGCCGAAGACATCGTGGAAGACATCGGGCTCCTCGATATAGTCGAAGCGCTCGCGCGGGCGGATGAAGTTGCCGGCGGGGAAGCGGCGGTTGGCGAGGTGCCAGAAGAACACGTGATCGGGAATGAGCATGGGCACAGGCACCACGCTCCAGCCCGTGAGCGCGCCGAGCTCTGCCGAGAGCCGGGCGAATTCGGGCACGCCGCCGCGCCCGAGGTCGAGCCGCTCAAGCCCCTTGAGGAAGGCGCTTGCGGCGCGGCCGGGCAGGACCGCCAACTGGCGGGCGAAGAGATCGTCCCAAACGCGGTGCTCATCCGCCGAATAGTCGGTCTGGCTGGGCTCCAGCCAATCATCGCCCACGTGCGCCGGGCGCTGCAGCGGCGCGGTGAAGACACCGGCGGGCAGTTCGGGGAGGCGCACGAAGGCGTCGAGCGTGGCGGATTGGCCTATCATGGTATCAATTGAAACTTGTAACAGGTGCCGCCGGTCTGCGCAATCGGCGGCGATTGCCAAAGCGGCGGGGCTGCGACACTGTGGCGCATCAGGAGACCAAGGGGATGCGCGTGGGCGAACTGGGGCGCAAGGACTATGAGGACCTGCTCGAGCCGCTGCAGGCCGAGCTGACCGCCATGGCCGGCTGGGCCAGCCAGACAGGCGCACGCGTGCTGGTGATCCTTGAGGGGCGCGATACTGCCGGCAAGACCGGGGCGATCAATGCGATCTCGCAAAAGCTCAATCCCCGGCAAGTGCGCACCGTGGCGCTGAGCGCCCCTACCGAGCGGGAAAAGACACAGTGGCATTTCCAGCGCTATGTCCCCCACCTGCCCGCCGCAGGCGAAATCGTGCTGTTCGACCGCAGCTGGTACAACCGCGCGGGGGTCGAGAAGGTCATGGGCTATGCCACCAAGGAGCAGGTGGCAGCGTTCCTCGATGCGGTGCCCGGCTTCGAGCGGATGCTGGTCGATGACGGCCTGCTGCTGCTCAAATACTGGCTGACCTGCGATCAGGAGGAGCAGGAAAGGCGCCTTGCCGAGCGGCGCGAGGATCCGGGCAAGCGCTGGAAGATCTCGCCCGTCGATATTGCCGCACGCGGCCAGTACCGCGCATATACAGATGCGCGCGAGGCGATGCTGAAGGCAACGCATACGAAGCACGCGCCGTGGACGCTGGTCGATTTCAACGACCAGCGTCGGGGAAGGCTGACCCTGGTGCGCGATCTGCTGGATCGGCTGCCTGTAAAGACGGTGGAGCAGGCGCCGCCCGAGCTGCCGAAGTTGGCCGAACCACTGGCAAAGGAGCACTTCGGCGTGCTGAAACCGCTGACGCCATATCCCGACACTTGACTTTTGCGCGATTCGCTCACAACGACCGGCCCCTGTCTGGCGGCGTGGCGACGCGCCGCCCTATTCGTTTTTCGCGCGACCGCAAAGTTTCAGGATAAAGCCATGGCCAAGCCAACTACCGTCAAGATCCGCCTGGTCTCGACCGCCGACACCGGCTTCTTCTACGTGACGAAGAAGAACCCGCGGAACACCACTGAGAAGATGGTGTTCCGCAAGTATGACCCGGTGGTGCGCAAGCATGTCGAGTTCAAGGAAGCCAAGATCAAGTAAGTCGGACTTGACCGGGCGTGCGGGTGCTTGTTCGCCCCGCCCGGTTCCTGCTTCCCGCGAACGGGCGAAGTTCACGCTGAGTTCAACGCCGCTGCTGCAAGGAACGGCGATGCAAACGCTCAAGCACCTCGGCATTCGTGCCGCCCGCCCGTCCCGCGTCGCCCGGTTGTCTTGGGCGGCTCTCCTCGCACTGGCCGCGCCCGCTTCCCAGCTTGCCGCCGCGCCCGAAGCGCCCGCCGCGCAGTCCAATCCGCAGATCGATCAGGCCGTGGCGGCACTGCGCGCGATCACCTCCCTTCAGGCCGATTTCGTCCAGACCGACCGCAACGGTCAGCGCCTTAGCGGCGTGATCAGCTTGCAGCGGCCGGGCAAGATCCGCTTCCAGTATCAGCCCGGCGTGCCGCTGCTGATTGTCTCGGACGGTTCGTCGCTGACCTTGATCGATTACGAAGTGCGCCAGGTCCAGCGCTGGCCGATTCGCAACAGCCCGCTTGGCGCATTGCTCGATCCGAACAAGGACGTGGCGCGCTATGCAACGCTCAACGCCACTGGCCATCCCGACGTGGTGAGCATGGACGTGCGCGATCCGCGTCATCCGGAATATGGCTCGATCACCATGATCCTGCTGAAGAAGGCCGGCGCGCCGGGCGGGCTGGAGCTCAACAGCTGGGTCGCGCTCGATTCGCAGAACCGGCGCACAACGGTGCGGCTGTCGAACCAGCGCTACGGCGTGGCGCTGCCTGCCAACATCTTCCGGTGGAACGATCCCCGGACCACCGGGCGCAAATAGGGGCCAGTCTGTCGCACCGACACACGATCCTGCGACAATTTGCGACCAGCCTGACTCCAGTCTGACAGCGGTGTTCATCCGCCAGAAAGCGGCGGGGTCCTAGAAGGAGGGGGTCAAGACGGACAGCGACCGGGATCGCCCCCCCTGTTACCCGGTCCACAATCCCCCGTTCGCCTTGACAGCGTGACGAACGCACAAGGAACCCTCGGACCATGCCCCCGGTCCGAGGGTTTTTTGTTGCGCCTTCGGCCGGCCCACCCCCGACCCCTCCCGAAAGCGGGAGGGGGGAAATCAGGAGCGCCCTGCCGCATGTGGGAAGGCATACGGCAAGTTGCCCGCGCGCGCGGCTTGCCGCTCAGGGTCAAGGTCCGTAAAGCCCGCGCATGGCTAGTCCCACGCTCACTGTCGCCACCTGGAACATCAATTCGGTGCGGCTGCGCATCGATCAGGTCGAACGGTTCCTTACCGAACAGGCGCCCGATGTCCTGTGCCTGCAGGAGATCAAGACCGCCGAGGCGCTCTTTCCGCACGAGATGTTCGAGAAGCTGGGCTACACCCACCGGGCAGTGCATGGGCAGAAGGGCTATCACGGCGTCGCCACGGTGAGCCGCGTGCCGATCCGCGAAGTGAGCCGGCATGACTGGCAGGCCAATGGCGAAGCCCGGCATGTGGGGGTAGAAGTGCTCGGCCCCGGCGGAAGGCTGGTGCTGGAAAACGTTTACATCCCGGCGGGAGGCGACATTCCCGATCCCGAGGCAAACCCGAAGTTCGGGCAAAAGCTGGCGTTTCTGGAGCGGATGACACGCTGGGCGGAAGCGCTCGACCGCCCGACGCTGATCGTGGGTGACTTCAACATCGCCCCGCTCGATTGCGACGTCTATGACCACAAGGCGCTGCTCAAGGTCGTCAGCCACACGCCGCAGGAAGTGGCTGCGCTTGGCACGTTTGGCGATGCGCATGGCTGGGTCGATCTGGGCCGCAAGCATATCCCGGCGCCCGAACGCAACTATTCCTGGTGGTCCTACCGTTCCTACTGGCGCGAGAAGGATCAGGGGCGGCGGCTCGACCATATGTGGGCCTCGCCGGAGCTTGCCGCGCAGTCGGTCTCGCACCGGTTCGTCGAGGAAACGCGTCGCTGGGACCAGCCTTCGGACCATGTGCCGCTGGTGACGGAGTTTGCGCTTTGAGCGGAAAACCCCGGGCTGTGGCACTGGCGCTCGATGCGCTTCGCCATGGCTGGGCTATCCGGGTGGAGGGCGAGGATGGCGCGCTCGATCTGCTGCCCGCCGAAACCGCATTCGTGCAGCCCGGACTTTATGCCGCACGGCTGCTGATTTCCCACGCCCGCGCCGCGACGCTCAAGCTTGCCAACCAGCGTGATGCTGCCGAGCCGCATATGCCGGTGATGATCCACGGTGCGGAGCCGTTCTCGCTCCATGCCGCGCGCACCTTGGCCGATCCGGCGCTGGACCTCGCCGAGCCGCTGCGCGGGCCGTTTCGCGCCGACCGCTGCCCGGCGCAGGCCGCCGCTGTCGCGGCGATGGAACTGGCGCGGCTTGCGGGAATCCTGCCAGCGTTCATGGTCGCGACCGGGGTGGAGCCTGCCGCGCAGGTCACAGCCACCGATCTCGCGGCCTTCAAGGACCCGCTGGAGCTCACGATCCAGGCGCGCGCGCTGCTGCCGGTCGATGCATGCGATGCAGCAGAGATCGTGGCGTTCCGCGCGCGCGATGACCTGCGCGAGCATGTCGCGCTGGTGGTCGGGACGCAGAGCGGCGACCATGTGCCGCTGGTGCGGCTGCACAGCGAATGCCTGACCGGCGATGTGCTTGGCAGCCTCAAATGCGATTGCGGGCCGCAGCTTGATGCGGCGCTGGCGCGCATGGCGGACGAGGCCAATGCGGGCGGCTGGGGCCTGCTGCTGTATCTGCGGCAGGAAGGGCGCGGGATCGGCCTCATCAACAAGCTGCGCGCTTATGAGTTGCAGGATCAGGGCTTTGACACGGTGGATGCCAACGAGCGGTTGGGCCTGCCTAGCGAGGCGCGGGATTTTCCGGTGGCGGCGCGGATGCTCGATCTGCTTGGCGTGCCGGCAGTGCGGCTGCTGACCAACAATCCTGCGAAGGTGGCCGCGCTGGAAGCGGTCGGGGTTACGGTGACCGAGCGGGTGGCACACCAGTTGCCATCCAATCCGCACAATGCGCGCTATCTCGATACCAAACGCGACCGGACGGGGCATTTGCTGAAATAGGGGGCGAAAAATAGGGACTGTCCCTATTTTTCAGAGGTCGCCGCGCTCCAGTTCGAGCAGCGCGGGCGGCAGGCGCAAGGTGCGTGCAGCGAGGCGGGTTTCGAGCAGAAGCAGCACCAGCGCGCCCATCAGGAGTGCGATCGCCAGCACGAACGTGAGCGCGGTCACCACCCGCAGATCAGTTCCGGCAAGCTCGCTGAGGAACAGCGCGGCGACCGTTGTGCCGACGGCAAGGCCGCTGATCACGAGGCACAGCAGCGCACGGCCGATATGGGCGATGCGCTGGTCGATCGTGCGCATTTCCACGACGACCGCGTCGTGCTCGCTGCCCTGCGTTCCGGCATGAAGCATCTGCAGATGACGCGAGCGATCGACCATGCGGCCGAGCCGGGTGGTCAGGATGTTCATGATATTGCCGATCGCAACGAGCACGAAGACCGGGGCCAGCGCCAGTTGAATGGTCTGCGCGATCATTGCGTGATGCTCAGGCAGCACGGACGAGGATGCTTTGGCTCTCGGTGCTGAACGTGATGGCTGAAGCCGAGGGGGCGGCGGCGCATTCGCCGGGGCGCAGAAGGTCTCCGGCGAGTTCCACTTCGCCCCGGCGCGGAACCACGAGCATGGGGCCGGCATATTCGGCGAGGAGCGCCGCATCGGGAACCCCATCGACGCGGTGCGCCGTGAAATAGGGGCCGCGCGCCAATTCCACCGTGCCGGTGGGGGGCAAGTGACGGTGGAGCGACGGGGCATAAACCTCGCCCTTGGCCACGGCGATGCCCTTTTCGAGATGGAGCGGGCGCGGCCTGCCGTAGTCGTAGAGGCGGTAGGTGATATCGGAGTTCTGCTGGATTTCGATCAGGCTCACCCCGGCACCGATGGCGTGGACGGTGCCAGCCGGGATGTAAAAGAAATCGCCGGCCTGCACCGGGTGCCACACAAGCAGATCCTCGATGCTGCCATCGAGTGCGGCAGCGCGCATCGCCTCGGCCCCGATCGGTCTATCGAAGCCGATGCCGAGCGTGGCGCCGGGCTCCGCATCGATCACCAGCCAGCATTCCTCCTTGCCGGTATCGAATTCGCCGAGTTCCTTCGCCTGCGCGTCGTCGGGGTGGACCTGGACCGAGAGCTTTTCGCTGGTGAAGATGTATTTGACGAGGAGCGAGAACACGTCCTCGGCCGGTTCGAACCAGATTTCGCCGATGCGTTTGCCGAACGGCGCGGCGAACGGGGCCGGGATCTGATCGCGGCCCCACGGCTTCTCGACGGTGCGGACGGCCAGCGCACTCACTGGTTGACCGCGCCGGACAGCTTGCCAACCTTCTGCGCGCCGGCGGTGGTGCAGACGAGGACCTCGCCCTTGTCTACCACCACGATGAGATCGCGCGCGCCGATCACCGACACGCGCGGGCCGTCGCTGTCGACGAGGACATTGGCACAATCGACAAGCTCGGCGGGGCCGCGCGATACATTGCCATCCGCGTCATGGTCGAGCGCATCGTGCAGCGCCTGCCAGTTGCCGATATCGGACCAGGCCATCGTAGCCGGGACCATGGCGGCGCGGGCGGTGTTCTCCATGACCGCGTAGTCCACCGACTCGCCTTCGATGCGGGCGAAAGCCTGCGAATCGGGATGGAAGCGGGTGCCATCTTCGCGGCCATTCGCCGCAGCATCGCGCACGGCTTCGGCCAGTGCGGGACGGTGCGCGGCGAGTTCATCGAGGAAAGTTCCCGCGCGGAAGGCGAAAATGCCGCCGTTCCACGCGTAACCGCCATCGGCGAGGAAGCCGATGGCGCGCTCGAGATCGGGCTTTTCCACGAACTGCGCGACCGCAAAGCCGCCCGATCCGGCGATGGCGTCGCCGCGCTTGAGATAGCCGAAGCCGGTTTCGGGCGCGGTGGCGGCAATGCCGAAGGAGACGAGCCAGCCTTCGCGGGCCAGCGCGGCAGCTTCGTGCGCGGCGGCCTGAAACGCGGCAACATCGCCGATGTGGTGGTCGCTCGGGCAGACCAGCATCACCGCATCGGCGGGCAGGCGCAGCGCGGCGAGCGCGATGGCGGCGGCGGTGTTCTTGCCCTCGGGCTCGACGATCACGCGGCTTGCGGCGGGATCAGGCAACTGCGCTTCGACATGTTCGAGGTGAAGCGCACCCGTCACCACAACCGGCGCGCCAAAGCCAGCCTCGGCGCTGCAGCGCAGGACAGTCGCCTCAAACAGCGTGGTATCGCCCACCAGCGGGAGGAACGGCTTGGGCATGGTCTTGCGCGAGCGCGGCCAGAGGCGGGTGCCGCTGCCGCCGCACAGAACAACGGGAATGATCGCGTCCATGGGATTCCTGTCAAACGGCCCCGCGTGCGGAGGCAGGGCTATACGCATCCTTTCGGTGCCATGCCGGGCCCATGCGCGCAAGGGACTGCGAATGGGTTACAGTCAAGGCTTCGGTGCGGTGCCGGGCACGAAAAAGCGCTGTTGCCAGCCATATTCCGATTCGATGGCGTTGCCGGCGCGGTCGGTAGCGGGGCGGAAGCGGAAGCGCTGGATCGCAAGGCGGCAAGTGATCGAATCGGCTTCCGCATCGGGGCTGGGTTGGTGGACACGGCAGGCGCGGACGCGGCCATCGGTGCCGACGGTGAGCACCACGATAACGCTCGACCCGAGCCGGAGGGCACGGGTGCGCGCGGGGTAGTCGCGCGTCGCGGTGATATCACCCTGGATCTTGACTGCGCGCTGGGCACCGGGTCCTGCGCCATTGCCGCTGCCGCCGCTGCCCGTGCCGGTGCCTGATGTGCCGCCGCCTGTGCCAGCGCCCGCGCCGGCAGCGCCCGAGCGGGTATCATCGCCGGTTGAGGCGACTGGCGCAGCAGCAAGCGCCTTGGTGGGGATGCGCGCCGGGGGCGCGGCGATGGGCTTGGGCTTGGCCTGCTTGGCTGCCGCGCCGTCGGCACCTGCAGGCTGGGCCGTAGGCGCCGGGCTGGCGGGGGGCGGAGGAGGCGGATCGAGCGGGACCGAGTAGGCCGACGTGGCGGCATCCTGGATCAGTGTGATCGCGCTGGCGGCAAGGCCGGTGAAGAGCGCGAAGCCAAGCCCGACATGCAGCACCGCCACCGATATCAGGAGCCACATGCGCGTGCGGGGGCTGAGCGCGGGGCGATCGCTGAAGCGGGTGCTGGCGGGCTCTGGGATCACCCGGTGCTATCTAGAGCAAGCGGAGGGAAACCGGAATCCTAGTCGGACAGGAAGCTGTCGGCACGAGCGAGCGATACGAGGCGCAGGCCGTGTGCGGCGGCTTGCTCTGCCGCGAGGGTGGATGCGGCGGAGATCGTGACAAGCAGCGGGCAGCCAGCGAGGACCGCCTTCTGGACAAGTTCGAAACTGCAGCGGGCGGTGAGGACAATGAAGCCCTCTCCTGCCCGGAGATCGGCATGGGCCATCGCGCCGAGCAGCTTGTCGAGCGCGTTGTGGCGGCCGACATCCTCGCGCACCAGCCGCACCTCGCCATCGGGCGTGCAGAAGGCGGCGGCGTGTACGGCGCGGGTGGCGCGGCCAAGGGGCTGCAAATCCGGGAGCGCGGCGACGGCGCGGAAGATGGCGGCGTCCTCCACCTCGATTTGCGCAAGTACGGGGGGCAGCGGGCGCAGGACTTGTTCGAGGCTTTCGATCCCGCACAGGCCGCAGCTGCCTTCGGCCAGGCGCAGGCGGGCGCGTTCCATCAATGGAGCGGCATCATCGGCGGCCAGCTGGATCCGCAGCATCCAGCCACCTGCGGGGACTTCGCCGGCTTGGGAACTGAGGAGCTGTGCGGGGGCGGAGATGAGTTGTTCGGAAAGGCAGAAACCCAGCGCATAGTCGGCAAGGTCCGCCGGGGTCGCCATCATCACCGCATAGCCGAGACCGTTGATTTCGATCGCGATGGGGGCCTCGATGGCCAGCAGCCGCTGGTGCGCGGCGGGTGCGCGGCCATCGGCGAAGTGTTCGGCAAAGCTGCGGGGCTGGGCCGCCTCAGTCGGCATGCGCGGCGAGCCGCTCGAGCGCCGCACGCGCGACGGGATCGAGCGCGGCGCCTTCGGGGCCGCCCAGCGCGGCGAAGACATCATCCTTCATCCGGGGCGACCAGAACGCATGGACGTGATCGGCGATCATCGCCACCGGATCGGGCTCGTGCGTGACGTTCCGGGCGATCTGGTTCGCCATGTAGATCAGCTTCTCGAGAGTGTGCGCGCTCATTCGGCTGGCTCCATCGCGCCTTCATGGCCCTTGATGCGGCGCGAGCGGGCGGCCTGCGCCTCGTATTCCTCCTGCCAGTCCGTGGGCCCGTTGGACGGGGTCACCTGCACGGCCGTTACCTTGTATTCCGGGCAATTGGTCGCCCAGTCCGAATAATCGGTGGTGATCACGTTGGCCTGCGTCACGGGGTGGTGGAAGGTGGTATAGACCACGCCCGGCGCGACCCGATCGGTCACCGTCACGCGCAAGGTGGTTTCCCCGGCACGGCTGGCGAGGCGGACCCAATCGCCCGACTTGATGCCCCGGTTTTCCGCATCGGTCGGGTGGATTTCGAGCAGGTCTTCCGGATGCCACACGACATTAGCGGTGCGGCGGGTCTGCGCGCCGACGTTGTAGTGGCTGAGGATGCGGCCCGTGGTGAGCAGCAGCGGGAAGCGCGGGCCTGTGCGCTCGTCGGTCGGCACATAGTCCGTCACCACGAACTTGCCCTTGCCGCGCACAAAGCCATCGACGTGCATGATCGGCGAGCCATCGGGCGCGGCATGATTCACCGGCCACTGCAGCGAGCCTTCGGCATCGAGCCGCGCGAAGCTGACGCCCGCGAAGGTCGGCGTGAGGCGGGCGATCTCGTCCATGATCTCGCGCGGATGGGTGTAAGCCCAGTCCAGCCCCATCGCCTGCGCCATGAGCTGGGTGATCTGCCAGTCCTCGTAGCCGTTCTTGGGCTCCATCACCTTGCGCACCGGCTGGATGCGGCGCTCGGCATTGGTGAAGGTGCCGTTCTTTTCAAGGAACGTGGAGCCCGGCAGGAAGACGTGCGCGTAGTTGGCGGTCTCGTTGAGGAACAGGTCCTGCACGATCACGCATTCCATCGCGGCGAGGCCGGCGGCGACGTGCTTGGTATCGGGGTCGGACTGGAGGATGTCCTCGCCCTGGATGTAGATCGCCTTGAACAGGCCATCGGTCGCGGCATCGAGCATGTTGGGGATGCGCAGGCCGGGTTCGGGATCGATCCTGACGCCCCATTCCGCCTCGAACAGCGCGCGCGCGCCGGCATCCGAAACGTGGCGGTAGCCCGAGAGCTCGTGCGGGAAGCTGCCCATGTCGCAGGCGCCCTGCACGTTGTTCTGCCCGCGCAGCGGGTTCACGCCGACGCCGCGGCGGCCGATGTTGCCCGTCGCCATCGCGAGGTTGGCAATGGCCATGACGGTGGACGAGCCCTGGCTGTGCTCGGTGACGCCGAGGCCGTAGTAGATCGCGCCGTTGCCGCCGTTGGCGAATAGGCGCGCCGCACCGCGCAGGTCGGCGGCGGGAACACCGGTGACCGGCTCGAGGAATTCGGGGCTGTTGCGATCCAAGGACACGAAATCGGCCCAGTGGCGATATTCCTCCCAGTCGCAGCGTTCGCGCACGAAGGCTTCGTCGGCGAGGCCTTCGGTGACGATAACGTGCGCCAGCGCGGAGAGCACCGCGACATTGGTGCCCGGGCGCAGCGGCAAGTGATAGTCGGCCTCGATATGCGGGCTGCGAACCAGGTCGGTGCGGCGCGGATCGATGACGATCAGCTTCGCCCCCTTGCGCAGGCGGCGCTTCATGCGGCTGGCGAAGACCGGGTGGCCATCGGTCGGGTTCGCGCCGATCACGAGGATCACGTCGCTGTCCTCGACCGAATCGAAATCCTGCGTGCCGGCCGAAGTGCCGAAGGTGGTCTTGAGGCCATAGCCGGTGGGCGAGTGGCAGACGCGCGCGCACGTATCGACATTGTTGGTGCCGAACCCGGCGCGGACCAGCTTCTGGACGAGGAAGGTCTCCTCGTTGGTGCAGCGGCTGGAGGTGATGCCGCCCAGCGCGTTGCGGCCGTACTTCGCGGTGATGCGCTTCAGTTCGCTGGCGGTGTGGGCGATGGCCTCGTCCCAGCTTACTTCCTGCCAAGGCTCGTCGATCGAGGCGCGGATCATCGGGGAGAGAATGCGCTCCTGATGCTGGGCATAGCCCCAGGCGAAGCGGCCCTTGACGCAGGAGTGGCCGCGATTGGCCTTGCCGTCCTTCCACGGCACCATACGCACGACTTCCTCGCCGCGCGTCTCGGCGCGGAAAGTGCAGCCGACGCCGCAATAGGCGCAAGTGGTGACGGTGGCGCGCTCAGGCTTGCCGATTTCCTTGACCGCCTTCTCCTGCAGGGTCGCGGTCGGGCAGGCCTGCACGCAGGCGCCGCACGAGACGCATTCGGAACTGAGGAAGCTGTCGGACGAAAGGCCGGCACTCACCTTGCTGTCAAAACCCCGGCCCTCGATGGTGAGCGCGAGGGTGCCCTGCACTTCATCGCAGGCGCGCACGCAGCGCGAGCAGACGATGCACTTCGACGGGTCGAAATCGAAGTAGGGGTTCGAGACATCCATCGGCTGGGCGAGATTGTTCGCGCCCTCATAGCCATAACGCACGTCGCGCAGGCCCACGGCGGCGGCCTGATCCTGCAGTTCGCAGTCGTTGTTCGCGCTGCAGGTGAGGCAATCGAGCGGGTGGTCCGAGATGTAGAGTTCCATCACCCCGCGCCGCAGCTTCTCCAGCTTCTTCGTCTGGGTGTGGACCTTCATGCCTTCCGAAACCAGCGTGGTGCAGCTGGCCGGCGTGCCGCGCATCCCGTCGATCTCGACCAGGCAGAGGCGGCACGAGCCGAACTGCTTGACGCTGTCGGTCGCGCAGAGCTTGGGGATCGAGCCGCCCGAGACGGCAGCGGCGCGCATCACCGTGGTGCCGGCCGCGACGGAAACTTCGCGGCCATCGATATTCAGCGTGACCGTCGCGGCGCCACGGACTTCCGGCGTGCCGAAATCGGGCTGGGGGCGATAGGTTTCGCGTTCACTGTCCATCGAGGTGCTCCTGCGCGAGGGCGAGATCTTCGCGCGTGTTGATATTGGCGGCTTTGGCCGAAAGATTGACGGGCCTTGCGCCGATCATGGCGGCGAAAGCGCGCATCGAATGCTTGGCGTCGGTGGCGAGGAAGGCATCGAGCATGGGCGCGGCTGAGGCGGGCCAGAGGCCGATGACCGGCTGGTCGGCGGCGTAGGCAGGTGCGGGGGCAAGATCGGCGCGGCTATCGGGACCGAGGCCAGCGCAATCGACACCGCACGTGAGCACATCACTGTAGCCATGGCTCGCGGCGTGGTGGAGCGCGGCGTTGATGCCGCCGAGCGGGCCCATGCCGGGGCGCGGGCGATCGGGCACATCACCGCGGCCGACGACAATCACACCGTCGCACTGCGCTTCAAGCGCGGCGATGGCCCGCGCCAGCAGGCTGCGCCCGCCCAGCTCGGCCAGCGCCTTGTCGCTGCCGAAGCGGGTGGAATGGCCGCCGGCGAGGACCGCGCCGAGGATCACTCTGCCGCTTCCTGTTCAGGCGAGGCGATGCCGAAATCCTCCGGCCAGTGCTTGAGCGCGGAAAGCACTGGGTAGGGTGTGAAACCGCCTAGCGCGCAGAGGGAGCCGAACTTCATCGTCTCGCACAAGTCCTCAAGCAAGGTGACGTCTTCGGCCAGCGTGCGCGGGGCCTTGCGGGCATTGTGCATCTGGGGAAGCGTTTCGACCTTGTCTGCCTGACGGCCCGAGCGCGCGCGGATGCGGTCAATCAGTTCGACGCCGCGCGTACTGCCGATGCGGCAAGGGGTGCACTTGCCGCAGCTTTCGGCGGCGCAGAAGCTCATCGCGAAGCGGGCCTGCGCGCTCATGTCCGCCGTTTCATCGAACACCGTGAGGCCAGCATGACCGATCAGGCCATCGGCAGAAGAGAACGCCTCATAGTCGAACGGCAGGTGGAAATCGGCGGGCGGATGATAGGCGCCGAGCGGCCCGCCGACCTGCACCGCGCGGACCGGGCGGCCAGAGGCCGTGCCGCCGCCGATGTCGAACACGAGTTCTCCGAGCGTCACGCCGAAGCCGATCTCGAACAGGCCGCCATGCTTCACGTTGCCCGCCAGCTGGATCGGCATGGTGCCGCGCGAACGGCCGAAGCCGACTTCGGCATAAGCCGTGCCGCCGTTGGCAAGGATCCACGGGACCGCCGCCAGTGTCAGCACGTTGTTGACGACGGTGGGCTTGCCGAACAGGCCCTCAAGCGCCGGTAGCGGCGGCTTGGCGCGCACTTCGCCGCGCTTGCCCTCGAGGCTGTTGAGCAGAGAGGTTTCCTCACCGCAGACATAGGCCCCCGCGCCAACGCGGACTTCGACCTCGAACGGAGCGATGTGCGGCACGGAAAGCGCGATCGCGCTCTGCAGCTTGCCGATGGCGTGCGGGTATTCGCTGCGCACGTAGATATAGCCCTTGCCTGCACCCACCGCGTGGCCGGCAATCGCCATGCCTTCGATCAGCATGAAGGGATCGCCTTCCATGACCATGCGGTCTGCGAAAGTGGCGCTGTCGCCCTCGTCGGCGTTGCAGACGATGTACTTGATGGGGCCAGCCGCCTTGGCAACGGTGGTCCACTTGATGCCCGCCGGGAAGCCCGCGCCGCCGCGGCCGCGCAGGCCCGAGGCGGTGACTTCGGCGATGGTGGCTTCGGGGCCGAGTTCGCGCGCGCGCTTGAGGCCTGCCCAGCCGCCGGTCGCGGCGTAGTCATCAAGGCTGAGAGGCCGCGTCTTGCCGGCGCGGGCGAAAGTGAAGCGCTGCTGGCGGGCGATGAACGGGTGTTCGGCGATTGTGCCGATGGCCTTGGCGCTGGTGCCGGCGAGGACTTCGGCGACGTCCTCCGGGCTCAGCGGGCCGAAGCCCTGCCCGTCGATCTCGGCCAAAGGTTCAAGCCAGTGCATGCCCCAACTGGAGACGCGCTCTACCGTGCAGCCGGCCTTGGCGAAAGCGGCGGCAACCCCATCGGCACCGCAGGCGAGCGCTGCGGCATCGTCGGAAATCCGGACAGTGGTCATGCGAGGCTCTCCACCAGCGCACCGAGCCGGGCAGCGTCAAGGCGGCCGTAGACTTCATGGCCGACCATGGCGGCGGGGCCGACGCTGCACAGGCCGAGGCAGTAGACCGCCTCCACCTTCACGCGGGGGTTATCGGACAGCGCGGCGGCGAGCGCTTCCACCCCGCGCGCCTGGCAGCTTTCGGCGCGGCAGAGCTTGAGCACGGGGCGCGCCTCGGGCTCCTCGCGGAAATCGTGGTAGAAGCTGACGACGCCGTGAACTTCCGCGCGGGTGAGATTCAGCGCCTGCGCGATGTGGCGGACCGCATCCTCGGAAATGTAGCCATGGGCGGCCTGCACATCGTGCAGGATCGGCAGCAGCGCGCCATCCCGGCCGGCGTGGGCAGCGAGGATCTCATCAAGCTCTTGGCGGTCAGTCATGCGCCATTGCCTTGGGAAAACAAGGCGAAAGGTCAAATCGAAATGCGTGATGTTCGATAGAGAAAAGCTATCAAGCTGCTGGGCGCAACTCCAGCACGCGCGCCGCCGCCAATGCGGCGCGGGCCATCGGCCCCATCGGATCGCGGTTGACCACGACGAGCCCGACCCGCCGCGCATCCTCCGCCTCGTCGAACGGCACGAAGCGGGCCCATTCGACCCCGGCCATGAGACGCGCATAGCCATCGGGCACGATCGTGGCGAAAGCCCCCGAATGGACCATGGCGAAGAGCGCGAAGTGGCTGTCCGCCGTCGCGCGGGGCGAAACAGCAAGACCGCGTGCGGCAAGGCGTTCGTCGAGGATGCGGCGGTATTGCATGCCTTGGTGGAGCAGGCACAAGTCCACGGAGCAGGCCTCGTCCCACCCGATCGCGGCATGATCATCGAACCCCGTGCCGCGCGCCGCCAGGAACACGTAGCGCTCCGCATAAAGCGGCACGGCGAGGACATTGGCGGGCGGCTCGTGATCGAGGTAGGTCAGCCCGCCATCGACTTCGAAGGCATGGAGCCCGTGTTCGATCGCACGCGAGGTGGCCGAGCGCACGGCGAGCGTGATGCCCGGGTTCTGTGCGAGAAGGACTTCGCCGAACAGGCCGACCAGCGGCAAGGCGGCAGGGATCGCGGCGAGGCCGAACTCGCCCCTGAGCGGTTCGGCGGTTGCGGCCACCGCGCTCGCCATGCCGCTGACCGCGCCGAGGATCTGCTCGGCCCAGGGGAGCATCGCCTCCCCGTGCGGGGTCAGGCCGATGAAGCGCCGGTCACGCTCGACGAGGCGGCGGCCGAATTCGGCCTCGAGCGCGCCGAGCCCCGCCGAGAGCGTCGGCTGCGAAATGCCGCTGGCGGCCGCAGCCTTGGCGAAATGACGCTCGCGCGCGAGCGTGACGAAATAGCGCAAGTGGCGCAGCTGCATGACAGGCCCCGGTGATGAAAGGCGGAGCCTATCACCGCACCGGCCCCGCGGTCCAGCGGCGCGCGGTCAGTAGGGACGGGCGGCGCGTACCGAGCCGAGCACCAGCGAGAGCAGGAACGCGAGCAGCAGGCCCACCAGCAACCCTTCGAGCGCGAGCATGCCGAGATTGGGCGAGCTTGGAAGGTCCTCCGCCACGGGCCGCGCGATTACGGTGAGGTAGCGGCGCAGGCGGCTCGTCTCGCGCAGTGCCTGCTGATAGGCGTCGCGGGTCGCGGCGAGGTTGGTGTCGGCAAAGGTCTGCGCGTTCTTGAGCTGGGTGAAAGTCCGCAGGTGATTGGCCTGCGAATTCGAGCCCCCTGCCAGCCGCTCCCGCGCGGCCGCCAGCTGGCCTTCGAGCGCCTCGACCTGCATGCGCGCCGGGGCGAGCATGGGATGGTCGGGATTGCCGAAAGCGCGCACCTTGGCATAGCTGATCTTGGCGGCGCTGAGCTCGTTCTCGATCTGGCCGATCATCTGGAGCACCATGGTCGATTCCGCCTCCGGATCGACGTTGCGGTTGGCAGCGCGCCACGAAGCCACCGCATTGGCCGCCTCAACCGCCTGGTTTTCGGCCGAACGGAGCCGCGCTGTCTCGACATCGAGCGTGTTCTGCACGCCCTGCGCATCCATTTTCTGGACGAATTCCTCCGCCAGCACGACCAACGCCTCGGCAATCCTGCGCGAACCGTCGGGCGTGAAAGCGGCGACGTCGATCACGTTCTCCTGCTCGACGAGATTGAAGCGCACGGTCACGGCGCCGGAATAGGCCTTGTAGAGGGCTTCCTGCGAGGAAGCACCGCCGGGCTCGCCGCTTGATGACAGCAGCCGGGGCAGATCGACCCGCGTTGCGAGCTGCAGCATGCAATCGCGCGACTTGAGAAAGTCATTGACGGCAAAGCCGTCGACGAAGCCCGTACCCATGGCATTGGCGCCCGTCGTCAGCAGTCCGGTGCCACCAGTGGCGGGCCCTGCCGGGCTCGATCCGCGCACGGCAAAACGGGCCTCGGCCTCGTAGCGCGGGGCGATGATGAAGAGACCGAGCAGCAGCGCGGCCCCCACCGTCGCCGCGATCACAGCCAGATAGATCGCCTCGCGAATGCGGCGGGCGCGGCGGCTGGCGGCGCGCAGATCGCGCGCGACGGCGAGCGCGCGCGAGCCGGTCGGCTCGCCCCCGCCGTCCTGGCCGGGATAGCTTGCGGACTGCTCAGAAACCAAGATCGCCTCCATCTTCGGCAGGTGTGGCCCCGCTGCCAGTCGAATCCTCGCGCGAAGGGCGCACCGGGAAGCGCTCGATGCACGCTTCCAGATCATCGTTCACCGCAAACCGCCGGCCTTCATAGACCAGCGCCCTTGCGCAGTAATCCAGCAATTGCTTCTGCCGGAAAGACGAGAGGATCAGCGTTTTGCCGACCAGCCGTTCCTCGAACAGCGCCTGCCACAACCGGGTGAAGCGCGAGGGTTCGGACGGCATCGAACCGTCGATCACATAGATATCGAAATCGGGCACGAGCCCGAGCGCGAAAGTAAATTCGATCCGCGCGAACTGCGGCCAGTGCTCGAGTGGGCGCTCGATGAGATCGGGCCGCGAGACCAGCATGGTCACCAAGTCGGCAGTGGTCTCCGGATCGACATCGTGGACTGCGGAAACGAGGTTGATCACATCGAGCCCGGTGCCCTTGCCGCGCACGAAGCCCTGGCGACCGAGCGGCCAGGATACCGAGCCGCCATGAGCAACACGGCCGCCGCCGGGGCGGCGTACGCCTGCCAGCACGTCGATCAGCGGGCGGTGCCATTCCGGGGTCTGCGACATCAGCGCGTAGCGGCCGGGCGGCAGGTGGAAATCCTCGTGCTCGAGCAGCGGCACATACTCGCCGAAGAGCCGGGGTGCGTCGCTCACGTCATAGAGGTCGATCATCGCTGCCCGCCCCTCACATCGGCTGACTGCGCGCACGCACCGCGCGCTGCATCACCGCAGCGACCAGCACGAGCACACCGAGCCAGACAAGGAAATACTCGCCGTCAGCATCGAGCGAGACATAGCTTTCGAAGTAGGACGAGCGCAGCTTCTGCAGCGCGTGGGCGAACGGGCACCACAGCAGGTAGGGCCGGTATTGGTCGGGCAGCTGTTCCGAGACGAAGAACACCCCGGAAAAGAGCTGCAACCCGCGCTCGATCACCGGGGCAAAGCGCAGGAAATAGGGCCAGATCACTGCGATCGAACCGAAAATCACCCCCAATGCGGCCGCCGCGGCAGCCATCGCGCTGATCCACGCCGCGGGCTGGAGCACGTGCGCCGGGGTGGAGAAGAAGCCTGTGATCCAGCCGCCGGTGATCAGGACCGCGAAGACCCCGATATAGGTGAGGAAATGGATCATCCCCTGGGTCAGGCCGATCGTGGTCGCGGTGAACGGCCTGAGATTGAGCAGCGCGCGCTGCGCATAGAACGCCGTGCTGGTGCGGAAGATGATCTGGCGGAACATGATCCAGGTCGTCGCGCCCAGCATTGCAAAGGTCTGCACGTCCATATCGAGGATATGGTGCGTGCCGACGACGAGATAGAGCAGCGAAATCAGCGTGAGCAGAGCTGCCGGGCCGAGCAGCGTCCAGGCAAGTGCAACGCGGCTTTCGCCCATGAGCAGCCGCACCTCGTAGCGCAGCAGCGCCGCGATGGCGCGCGGGCCAGCGCCTTCCTCGGCGCGGCGCCGGGGCCCGCGGGTCGCATCGATCCGGTCGAGCGAAGCGCGCAGCAGCGCAATATCGCCTTCGTCCTCGGGCTCGAGCGCGACGGAATAGGCCTCGTCCGCGAGCACCGCCTGCCGCCTTGCAGCCTGCGTTTCCTGCGCCTCGCGCCGTTGCAGCAGGCGCTGGTAGCTCGTGGTGAGCGGATGCATCGCCTCTTCGATCGCGGCGGGGCGATAGCCAGGCGCACGCACGTCTACGCCTTCGCGCAAATCGGTTTCGACCATGCGCACCATCACGCGCAGTTGGCGTCGGCGCAATTCGGCGAGTTCGGGATTGATCCCGGCGGTTTCGCCGCCACGCTCAAGCCCCTGGGCCAGCGCATCGTAGATTGCGCGGCGATCGGCGTTGCTCTGGCTGGGCAGGCCGCGCAGACCGGTGACGAGCGCGGAAAGCAGCGCGCCGGTATCCTCGGGCGCGGCGGTGGCGAGCGTTTGCGCGCTCGCCGCGATCACGGCCAGCGAGGGCGGCAGATCGCCATGCGCTTCGCGCGCGGCCGCCTCGGCCTCGCGCCGCGCCCGCCAACGGGCAATGCGTTCCTCGTTGCTGCTCACGCCCGCAGTCTGCCGATTCCGTGATCGCTCATGGGGCGATCTGCGCCGCCGACCGCGCAGTGTTGAGCACGCCGCTGAACGCGCTCAGCACCTTGCTCGCCTGCGTGAAGGGCGCATTGGCAATGAGCACGGCATCGCCATCGTGCACCACAAAGCGGGCCGCGACCGCGATCTGCGCCGGATCGCGGAAGTCGAAATGGTAGACCGTGGGCGCTGTGGCGGTGAGCTCGTCGGGATTGCTCAGCCGCATGAGGTAGACGGCGCCGGGGCTGGCCGCATCGTCGTTGAGCCCGCGCGAATCGGCCACCGCGTCGATCAGGCTGTAGGTCCGCTTGGTGATCCGCACCCGGCCCTGCAGCCCCGCCGCGCCGAGCACGCTGACCGACGAAACGACATTGCGCACGATGACGACATCGCCGGGACGTAGCGCGATATCCTGCGCGGGCTGCTCGAAGACCTCGGAGAGGCGCAGCGAGGTGGACTTCACGCCGCGTCGCACGGTGACGACCGCTTGCTCGAGATTGGCCGGCGTGGGCGCGGCCTGGCTGAGCAGCGAGGTAAGCCGCCGCGTTTCGGGGCCAAGCGGGACCATGCCGGGCTTCGTCACATCGCCTTGCACCGAGACGAGCAGGCTGTGCCGGCCCGAGATCGCCACGGTAACATCCGAGCTCAGCACCACGCGCCGCAACCGGCGCAGCAGCGCGGCCCGCGCTTCGGCCGGCGTCAGACCGGCAACTGCGACGCTGCCGACATAAGGCACTTGCACTGCGCCGCCCGCCTCGACCGGCAGGCCGGCAAGGCGCGAGGCACCATCGGGCCCGGCAGGGAACATGCCGAGCCCATCGCGCTCGAAAATCGTCACGTCGAGCGTATCGCCCACGCCGATCAGATCGGTGTTGAACGGCGCAAGCGCTTGCCATTCGGGCGTGAAACCCACGCCGGGATCGGCCAATCGACTGGTGGCGGCGTCCTGCGCGGTCGCCTCGACGAGGCGGATCGCGCCAGAATCAGCCGAACGGGCAAATTCGGCCGCAGAGGGACCGCTGCGCGGCAGCATGCAGCCCGACAGCGCCAGACTGAGCCCAGCGGCGAGGGCGACGGCGGCGGTGGAACGATCTGGCCGGATGAAACGCACTGGTGTCCTTCCCGAGGCGGCCCCTACCCGCGAGGGCCAAGCGTGCCGTTTCGACACGGCGCCGCGCGTTCCCCTATAGGCAATACCGCAAGACCCCTGCAATGGCCGAGGCGGCTGCCTTGCCGGAATGTCACGCGGCATTCATCGTGGTGCCATAACCGCAAGGCTAAGGGTGGCTGCATCCCGAACCAATCCGCCCCAGGAGCGCGTCCATGGCCCGTCTGCTCTCGCTCTTTACCCCGCTGCGTGCCGCGCTGCTCAGCGCCTTGCTTGTTCTGCCGGCCTGCATGGCATCGAGCCAGCTTGCCGCGCAGACCGGCGGCGGGCTCGGCCCCGCAGCTGAGGATCAGGTCACTTTCGCGCAGATCACCGACAATCGTCCGCTTGATCTCAGCCAGACGGGCAGCGAGGTAGGCTTCATCTGGAGCGGCTGGGGCCCGCGCGGGCGCGGCGACCGGGCTACGCGCGGCAGCTTCTACTACCCCATGGACCGCGATCTCGACAAAACCCACACGATGGACTGGTACAAGGCCAACCATCCGGACTGGGCGGTCTACAAGTGCGACAAGACCTCGCCCGCGCCGATCTTCGTCTACGACTGGGGTTTCAACACCCCGCTCGATGTGACCAGTCCGGCGGTGCGCGACTATGTGATCAACGAGCACATCGCCCCTGCCATCGCGGAAGGCCGCCGGGTGATCGCGCTCGACAATGTCAGCCTCAACAACGATTCGAACCGCTGCGGCGTGTGGCGCGATGGCCAGTGGGTGCAGCTCTATTCGGGCGAGAAGCAGGACCCGAAGTATACCGAAGCGGTGTTCGATTATCTCGGCTGGCTATCACGCGAGATCCATGCGCGCGGCGGGATGCTGGCGCTAAACGCCAAGGTCAATTTCGTCTCGCCCGAACAGACGCAGCGCCTCGTCGCGCTGGGCGACGTATGGCTTGAGGAAGCGGCGTTCACTCGCAATTGCCAGAACCGCGTGACCGACGACTACTGGAACACCAAGTTCAAGCTGTCACGCTGGGCGGCCGAGCGCATGCCGTGGATCGACAGCGACAAGAGCTGCGCCAGCCCCGCCGCGCTGGACGCGGACGAAGCGCAGTGGATCGTGGGCAATTTCCTCCTCATGCGCGGAAGCCGGAGCTATCTCTCCGTGATCCACGACGGCGATGGCAAGGGGGTGATCAGCTATCCCGCCGCACTCAATCCGCCGGTCGGCAAACCGAGCGGCGAGCCCTTTGCCATCGAAGGTGGCGGTTGGGCGCGCAAATATGAACGCGGCCTCGTGGTGGTGAATCCCTCGTCGAAAGCTGGCCTGCGGTATGATTTGCCCGCAGGCGAGTGGACTGACGCGGGCGGACAGCCGGTGAGCGGCGAGCTAGCGCTGGCGCCGGCGAGCGCGCGGGTGCTGATCGCACGCTAGGCGTAGCCGAAGGCGGCGCGATAGGCGGCGCATGCGGCGGTAATCTCCGCGACGAGCTCAAGCTCTTCAGACTCCAGCCCGCGCGCGGCAAGGTCCGGCGCGCCCGCGCCGACCCCGCCGCCGTGGCGCTCGGCTTCAAAGGCGCGGCCGAGGTGATCCATATGGCGCGTCACGTCGCCTTCGCCCGGCCAGCCGACAAAGCGGGCAAGTGCTTCGCGCTGCGCGGGGGAGGCGACAAAGTCCTCGTAGCGCACCACCAGGGCAGGGGTGCCCTCGGCGATGAGCTTGGCGTGGAGCGCCATGATCAGTCCCGTCTCGCGCCGGCAGTAGTCTGCAACCCACTGCTCGTCGAAGCGGTGGCGATTGTTCTGCAGGCGGTGCTTTTCAAGGAAGCTGGCGGCAATCGCATCTATATCGCGCACTGTGATCACCACCGGGAGCGGGCCAAAGGCGGCGAGCACCTTGCGGTGCTCCTCCCCCAGCACTTCCTTCACCGCCCAACGCCGCCCTGCCAGACGCGGGGCGAACAGCCGGCGCAGGCGCGCTTGCCAATCGGCATCGGTCGTCGCCCATTCCTCCGCGCTTGCCGCAAGGCCGAGGTGGTCAAACTGGCGGTGCAGCATGGCCGGATTGGCCGCAGCGAAAAGGAACGGCTCGATCAGCACGATCTCGCCCGGAGGCCGGGTCAGCCAGTTGGAGATCATCGTGCTGCCTGACCGGCCGAGCGCGGCAATGAGGAAATCGGGGCGCGGGAGGTCGGCTTCGGCGGCGCTCATGCAACCGCCTCCGCCATCCAAGCCAGTTCGCGGGGGATGATGACCTCGTGGCCCGACTGCGCGCGCACCCGCGCGGCGGCCGCGGCAGACCGGGAGAGGAACAGCGCCGGGTCCTCCACCATGGCCGCGATCTCGCGCGCGAGCCCGGCCGCATCGTCCGGCCCCACCAGCCCCGCACAGGCCGTGTCGACAAATTCCGGCACGGCATAGACCGCGTTGGTTACAGGGACGAGCGCAGAGGCCATGGCCTCGTCGCGCGAGACGCCTTGCGTGTCGAGCCGCGTCGGCACGAGGAATACACCGTGCTCGCGGTGCAGCCGGGCGATCTCCTCCTGCCGCAGGAAACCGCGCTGGATGGTGACATTGGCGAGCAGGCGGAGCGGCGCCAGCGTCTCCTCGAACAGCGGCCCGTCGCCCACGAAAGTGAACCGCATCCGGTCAAACCACGGCTTGTCGCGCAGCGCCAGAACCGCGGCAACGGCCAGATCATTGCCATAGGAATGACTGTCGTGTGGGCGGATCGAGAGTACGGCAAAGCGATCGCAGGGCTGCTTCGGGTACGCCGCGAAAAGAGCGGTATCGATGGGATTGTAAAGGATCGCCGTCCGCGCGTCCTGCAGCAAGCCGCCAAGGTCGCCGCGCATCAGCTCGCGCGCATCGCGCGAGACGAAGGCAAGCCTGAGATTCGCCGGCCAGGCGCCGAGAACCTCTCGCCAGAACGCGATGCGCTTCTCTAGCAGACCGAACTGTCGGGCCCGCTCCGCCGGATCAGGCACCCAGCCAGCCTTGGCGCGCAGGAAGCCCGGAATTTCCGAACCATGCAACCATGCGCAGACAGGCAGCGCCGGATCGATCGCCGCGAAGGCCTGCCACAGCGTTTCGCTGGGACCATGAAACGCCGCAACGTCCGGGCGGAACCGGGTCAGGGCGCGGCCCAGCGCGGCCACATCGCCCGTCTCGCAGGTCACGCCTTCGAACACGTGCTCGCCCCCAGGCCTGGCGGGATCGAAGCGGAATACCGCCACCTCGTGCCCCAGCGCGCGATAGGCGAGCACACGGCGGTGGACGAAGGGATACTGGTAGAGATCGTCCGCGCTCGGATAGGAGCGCGTCAGCACGAAGATGCGCAAGCGTCTCTGCCCCGCGCTCAGCGAATCAACCGCCAGATCCCGCCCGACAGCCGCAAGTTTTGCGGCTCGCCCGAGAGGAACCGGCGCAGATGGCCGAAATAGACGGCCTGCCAGCGATTGGCATAGTCGTTGGCGCTCTCGCCTTCTTCGGGCATGGGCATGGCTTCCAGCACGAAGCCGAGCCGGTTGTCCGGCCGCCAGACCGGCGCGACGAAGGCCGAAGGCGCGCCCATGCGCCAGGCGGTGCGGGAGGCGAACTGCGAATAGGTCACCTCGCGCCCTTCGAAGGAAATGCGCGGCGCGGCAAGGTTGATCGCCCCGTCGACCACGACGACGACGATGCTGTCCTGCCCCAAGGCCCGCATGAAGGCCCGAGCGACCTGCGTGTCGGTCTGGTCGCTCGTCGAAATCAGCGATTCGGCATAGGAGGTGCGCGCCACGCTGGGGGTGGAGGCGAGCCAGCGCGAGCGCTCCCCCACGAGTTCAAGCGAAAGCGGGCCGAAATACATCGCACCGATATGCGCCGAGGCATAGATCGCGCCCTTGCCAGGGGCCATGGCGCGCATCTTGGCGTTGAATTCCTCAAGGTAATCGAACTCGTCGGCGAAGTGCAGCATCGCCTCGTGCACCTGATCATCGCGGCATTCGAGCCAGTCGAGCAGGTAGTGGTCGGCAAGGTGGCCCCACTTGGCGCGCCGCTCCCACTCGGCGCGATCGAGTGTCGAGGCGGGATCGCGCAGGCTCCACGCCCAGTCGAGCCTCCCTTCAGGTATCTTCGCCTCATCAAGCCGGTCCCAGAGCGCGTTCAGGCCTTCATCGAACGTGGCCGGCAGCGCAGCGCGGCGCTTGGCGACATAGGCATCGAACAGTTCGGCCGCTTCCTCGCGGTGCCCGGCCTGCGCCAACGCGCCGGCCGCAAACCGCTGCCAGCGCCCGCCATCGCCCGGCACCAGCTTGAGCAGCTGGCGGAATGATTGCGCCGCTTCCTCCAGCCGGCCTGCCTGCTTGAGCGCGCGGGCATAGAGTGCGCGGACCTGCGCGAGCTTCGGCTGAAGTTCGCACGTCTTGGCGAGATAGGGCAGCGCCGCATCGACGCGCCCCGCGCGCAGCAGCAGATCGCCCAGCGCCGCGTTCATCTGGATATCGTCCGGCGCCATGACCAGCCCGGCGGTGAAGTGTTCGGCGGCGCGGTCGGTGCGCTCCGCCAAGGGGCCTCCCGCGACCCATGCCTGCCCGAGATGCGAACGCAGCATCGCGCCGTCAAGCCCGTGGTGAAGGATCCGCTCGCCCGCCGCAATGGCCGCCTGATGCCGCCCGGCACGCGAGAGGGCCTGCACGACATAGCCGGCGAGGCTGCTGCCAATGAGGGTTTCTGGCCCGATCCGTGCGGCGAGGTCGGCCGCCTCCTCCATGGCCTCGGCGCGCAGCAAGACCGCGAGCATGATCGCAAGCAACCGTTCCTCGATCGGCAGTTCCGGGCCGAGCGTGCGGACGAGCGCCAGCGCTTCCGCCTTGCGTCCGCCCTGCAGGCGGTACTGGATGCGGCTGACCATGGCGAGTTCGTCGTCGCCCAACTCAGCGAGTTCGGAGGCGCGATCGGCATCCGCAATCGCATCATCCCACCGCCGCTGGCGCGCACGAACGCTGCCGCGCTGGGCGTGGTCCTCGGCTTTGGCCAGCCCCGCCTCAACCAGTCGGTCGAGCAGAATGCCGGCCACCTCGTGGTTGCCGCCGCGCAGCAGGGGCGAGATCGCGAGGCGGCGCAGATCACGCCGTCCGTCTGCCGCGCGGAGCAGATCGGCATCGATCGCTTCTGCGCCGAGGGTGCCGCTGCGCAGACCGGCCAGCGCCAGCAGCAGCCGCGTCGCGGCATCGGGCTCGCCCCCTGCGGCGCGGGCAGCCTCCGCCAAGGCGATACCTTCTGCCCATGCGGAATCGCGAATGCGCGCACGGGCCTCGACAAAGGGATCGGCGGCGTCCTGGGTGCCAAGAGGGGAGGATAGCGCAGCAGTCATCGGATCGGCCCTTCGCGGAACGGCGCGCCGGTCAACCCGCGTCCGCGCTGCCCGCTTGCATGTAACCCAGATACCACTTCACGAAGTTCGCGACACCCTGTTTGACCGTCGTCGCGGGCTTGTAACCCAGTTCACGCTCGAGGTCGGAAACGTCGGCAAAGGTATCGGGCACGTCGCCCGCTTGCAGCGGCAGCAGATTGCGCTGCGCCTTCTTGCCAAGCGCCTCTTCGAGGGCCTCGATGTATTCAGTGAGCTTGACCGGGCTGTTGTTGCCGATGTTGTAGATCCGGTAGGGCGCATTGCTCGTGGCAGGATCGGGCTTCATCGCATCCCAGGCCGGGTTGGGCTGCGCGGGATTGTCGCAGGCGCGGATCACGCCTTCGACGATGTCACTCACATAAGTGAAGTCGCGCGTGTGGTTGCCATAATTGAACACGTCGATGGGCTTGCCCGCGATGATGTTCCGGGCAAACAGGAACAGCGCCATGTCGGGTCGGCCCCAGGGGCCATAGACCGTGAAGAACCTGAGGCCCGTGGTCGGCAGACGGTAGAGATGGCTGTAGCTGTGCGCCATCAGCTCGTTGGCCTTCTTCGTCGCGGCATAGAACTGCAGCGGATGATCGACGCCGACATGCTCGCTGAAGGGCATGGCCTGGTTGGCGCCATAAACGCTGCTGGTCGAGGCATAGACCAGATGCTCGACCCCGCCGTGGCGGCAGGCTTCGAGGATGTTGGTGAAGCCGATGATGTTGCTTTCAACGTAGGCGTGCGGATTTTCGATCGAGTAGCGCACCCCGGCCTGTGCGGCGAGATTGATCACCCGGCGGATATCGTTCTCGCCAAAGGTGCGCTCCACCGCGGCACGGTCGGCAAGATTGGCGCGCACGAAGGTGTATTTCGCGTTGGTCTTGCGCGCGGTTTCTTCAAGGATGGCGAGGCGCGCCTCCTTGATCGCGGGGTCGTAGTAGTCATTGACGACATCGAGCCCGACCACGTCGTCGCCGCGTTCCAGCAAGGTCTTGGCCGTGTGAAAGCCGATGAAGCCGGCGTTGCCGGTTACGAGGATTGCCACTGTCTATCTCCACCCAGGATCGCAGGTCGCGCGGCGCGCGGCCCTTTTCAGCTTGCAGCGGATTCGGTGAAAATCCCGCAACTGGTCGAAACGAAATTCTCGAGCATGCGCGGCACCGAAAACTTGGCATCGAGGAAATCGCGCGTTGCCGGCTCGAAAATCTCCGGATCGTGCGCCCGGCCAACCAGCGCGCGGACCTTGGTGCAGGCCTCGTCGAGATCGGTCTTGTCGGCCGAGCCCAGGATATGGCCCGTCACGCCCTCGATAAAGCATTCGGCGGCGCCGCCCGCTGGAGTCGAGACCACCGGCACGCCGAGGAACTGCGCCTCGATCAACACGTTGGGTAGGCCCTCGAAGCTGGACATGAGCACGAGCACGTCCATGTGCTTCATCCAGTAGCCCACTTCGGTCGACCGGCCGACGAACAGAATGCGATCGCGCACCCCCAGCGATTCAGCGAGCGCAATGGCATCGTCGAGCAGGCGCCCGCCTCCCACGAGCAGGAAGCGCGCCTTGGGATGCGCCTTGGCGTATCGCGCGGCGAAACGGATCCACAGCAGCGGGCGCTTGTCCGTATCGAAGCGGAACACCCCGCCCACAGTGTGATCGGCATCAGGCGTCGCGGCGAGAAAATCCTGCCACTGCGTATCGAGATCCTCGCTGCTGGCCGAGGCCATGCGCTGCACGCCGTTGTAGACAATGGCGAACCGTTCGAGCGGAAGATCGAGCCATTCGGCATAGGCGCGGGCCGCAGCCTTGCTGTTGCTGATGAACTCCACCCCGGGCACAGCGGCAAGCGCGCGGTACATGACCTCGTATTCGGGCTGGAACATGTGGCGGCGAATGACCGGCGGCAGCCCGCGGATAACAAGCTGGATGCGCGGCACCCCGGCGAGGACCGCAGCGAGCCCGGCGAACAGGCAGGCGCCATCCTGCCAGATCGAGACCACATCGGGCTGCGACTGGCGGAAATGCTGCACCAGACGCCGCGTGCCGAAATTGACCTTAGGCGGCAGGAAATCGAGCAGCGCGAGCAGCGTCTTGTCATCGACACCGAGCTCGGTCACCCGCGCCTGCGGCATTGTGTTGATCTCGAACAGGTCAACTTCTGCGCTGCGCAGATCCTCAAGGAAGAAATCGTGCTGGCCATTGGGCTGGTGCGAACGGACCACCACCTCGACCGGACGGTCGATCGCAAAATCGCCCACCTTGCCCGTCGCGCGGCGCCGCTTTTCAAGCTCGGCCGCAGTGCGGGTGAGCTGGCGCTCGGCGCCGCCGGGGCCAAGGCTGCCGGTGATCAGCGAGATGCGGCCCAGCCGGTCCTTTGGCAGATCACGAACCGGGCGGTTCTCGAAGGCGGCGATGGCGAGGCGTAGAGCACGCATCCGCGCATCCTCGTCCTCGTCCAGCGGACCGCCGTCGGCCGCCTTGAAGATGGCCATGAGCCGGACCAGCCGCCGATAAAGCTGCAGCGAGCGGCTGTCTTGCGGCAGGGTATCGGCCACGGCATGGAGCACCGCATGGGCCCGCAGCAAGAGGCCGCGCACATGGAGGCGCTTGGCATAGGCGACATGGATCTCGCGGTTGCCGGGATAGGCGGCCAGGAGGCGCTCGAACACTTGGTCCGAAAGCTCGGGCGCGCGCGCGTCGATCAGCGCTTCAGCCCATGCAATCTGAAAGGCGATGTCCGACCCTGCCGGAAGGAACACGGGGTCGAGCTCAGCCGCAGCGGCCTTGAAATCGCGCGCCGCGATGAGGTTGAGCGCGCGGGCAAAGTGCTCCGGTGCGTCGTTGATCGATAGATCGGCAGGCGCGGTTTCAGAAGTGAGCGTGGGAAGGACAAGGGTCGGCGCGACAGCGGCGGCCAGACGAAGCGCGGCCGCATTGCCGACCTCGCTCTCCTCCGGTGCTGCCTCGATTCCCTTTACTTGGACGTAAGCCATGGCGCTCCCCTAGGGCCTCTTGTCACGCGGCCAGCTCATGCGGCAAGCGCGGGGCGCACGCGGCCCCGCCGAGCGGCCTGGCGCTGGGCATGGATCTGGCACCGATTGATGTTGTGGGCCGTGCTTTCAAGGCCGGGCGAGACCCGGTCAAGCTCGCGCCAGTAGTCGAGCGCGCTCTCGAAATCCTGGATTTTCATCGCCTCGATCGCGATGCGGCGCAGCGTACCGGGATCCTCGGGCATGACCGCGAGCATGACCTTCAGGATCCGCATCGGCTCGCTGCCGGTATCCTCTTCCTCGTCGAGTTCGCGCAGGCGATTGCGCAACACGCGGCGAAGCTTGACCAGTTCGACCGAAATGCGCTCGCGCGCGGCAGTCTGCTGCTCGAGCAGCCCGCACAGCTCGACCGCCTGCTCGAAATCGCCGGCCGCGACAAGCGTGCGCACAGTCTTGACCCCGTTGCGGCCGACGCGCTCGAAGAACCGCTCGGCTCTTTCGCGGTAGCGCAGCGCCGCCGGATCGGGATCGGCCCGCAGCTCCCCATAGAGCTTGAGCGCCAACGTGATTTCACCGATGCTCGCAGCGATAAGCGCGGTCAGCCCGCGCAGGTCGACGCTATCGGGGAAGGCCGCGCAGCCCTGCCGGGCCACGGCCAGCGCCTCGAGCCCCCGCTCTGCCGCAAGCAGCGAGCGGGCGTAGGCGGCGACGATCTCGAAGCGGCGGTAGAGCATCCGCCCGGCACCCTCGCCCATTGCAATCACAGCCTGGTGATCGCCGCGGGCCTGCGCGGCGCGGATCTTGTCGCGCAAGTGCAGCACGACGTTGCGCTCGATCCGGCGCGCCTCGCTGTTTTTGGGCAGCACCGCCTTGCACGCGGTGGCGAGAGCATAGGCATCGCCGATGCGGCCTTCCGCCAGCATGGTCTCGCAAACAGACGGCCAGTCTGCCGCGAGATTGCGAAAATTGCGCATCACGTTGGCATCGGCATTAGGCAGCGCATCGATCTCGACAATGGTTTCGGCTGCGGCGGTGACCATGCCCTGCGCCACCGCTTCCTCGACCAGCCGCACGATGCTGCGCAGTTCGCCGCGCGCGACGACCAGGCTTGCTGCGCGGAACATCGGCTCATCGCGCCGCACCACGGCCCATTCGGCGAGGGCCCGCGCCAGCGGCACGCTTGGCGCGGCCGCCAACCGATCGCGCACTTCGGCGTGCCAGCTGCGCAGCTGCTCGCTCTCGCCCGAGGCGATATAGTAATCGAGCACGCGGGTGGCGAACCGGTGCTGGCCGGAATCGAGCCGGAATGCGAGCTTGCCATAGTGCACGGCTTGCTCGCTGCGGCCGAGCCGTTCAGCAGCGAGCCCGGCGATCTCGTACACCTCGATGGTCTCGTACTCGTCGGTCAGCAGCCGGTCGGCGATCTCCACCGCCTGCTTCGCATCACCGCTTTCATAGGCGGCGCGCATGAGGGCGATCAGCCCGGGCACGGTCATGTCCGGACTGTCGACCAGAGGCTGGAGTATCCGCACGGCAGCCTTGTAGTCCCCGATGCGGCCATAGACCTGCCCAGCAAGAAGACCCAGCGCAGCGTTGTCAGGGTGCTCGGCGAGCGCGGCAAAAAGCTGGCGCGCGCCGTCGAAGAAATCGTCGTACTCGATCGCGACGCCGATGCTTTCAGCCAGGAGCGAAGGACTGGCGGCCTCGCCCGGGTCAGCGTCAAGGCCGCCTTCGAGAATACGCGGCAGGACATATTCGCGGTGCGCGTGGGTATACCAGCGGTCCGCGAAAACATTGGTGTAATGGGTGGTGTCGAGCCCCTGGCGCTCCATCGCGCGTTCCTGCCCGAAATCGCGCATCATCGAAGTGGGATCGAAAACCTGCGTGCCCAGTCGTTCGGCCGCGAGCTTGACCCAGCGGATCACCTTGTCACGCGATGGGATGACGGCACCATCGGGCGCTGAGGCGTTGACATGCGTCACGAAAACGACGCGCCCTGCCCCGAGTCGCTCCACCATTTCGCCCATATGTTGCAAGATCTCGTCAAACCCCTGCATCCGCATGGAGATTGAGGACAGAAGCGCCCTATCGCTCTCGCTGTAGAGTTTGTAGACCGGATCCGCTTTAAGAAATGCGGCCATTTCGGCGCGAGCAGCGCGATCAGCCTCGCTCGCAAGGGCCCAGAACCGCCGCGCGCGCGGAGTCGAGGCGAAGAAATCCGCAAAATAGCGCGTCAGATAATTCGACTGGACCGCCGTTTCGCCCACTCGGTAGCTCTTGGCCGAGCTCACCTCGATGAAGTTGATATCGGAAGGCTGCCACACACTGTCCTTCAGACCGGCCTGTTCACCGGGGCGAAACAGCAGCGGCAAAACCTCTTCACCGAAGCTGCGCTCGCCCTGCATGAAGGCGAGTTGCTGCAGCGCCTCCTCCGTCGTGTGGACGAAGCCGTAGACCCGGTCGAGGTTGAGATGGATCGGATAGCGCGCGGCGCCGCGCCGCAGCGGCGTGGCGATGCGGCAGGTTCCAATCGGGGTGATCGCAATCTTGCTCAATGGCGGCGGTCCTGAAAACCAAGGAATACGCGGATTTTGCGATCCACGATCCCGATTAGAGACTCCAGTAGCGGATGTCACTCCGCAAGGATGCGGGCTGCACGGCAGACTTCACGTCGATCAGGATGCCGCCCTCCGCAACCATCCCTTCAATCGCCGATACACCAAGCGCCGCATAGGCATCGTGCGATACCGCATAGATGAGCACGTCGAGAGAGGCGAATGCATCGAAATCGGAGAGGGTTATGCCGAACTCGCGTTCAGCGGCGCCCGGATTGGCCAGCGGATCGTGGACAAGAGGACGAATGCCGAACTCGCACAGCTCGCGGTAGATGTCCTCCACCTTCGAATTGCGGATATCGGGCACGTTTTCCTTGAAGGTCAGCCCGAGAATGCCGACCCGCGCATCCTTGAGCGGTCGGCCCGATACCGCGAGCAGCTTGACTGCACGCTGTGCGATATAGCTGCCCATGCCATCGTTGATGCGCCGGCCCGAGAGGATCACTTCGGGGTGATAGCCCAGCTGTTCGGCCTTGGCGGTGAGATAGTAGGGATCGACCCCGATGCAGTGCCCGCCGACAAGGCCGGGGTAGAACTTGAGGAAGTTCCACTTGGTGCCTGCCGCCGCCAATACCTCGTTCGTGCGGATGCCGACCAGATCGCAGATCTTGGAGATCTCGTTCATCAGCGCGATGTTGATGTCGCGCTGTGTGTTTTCGATCACCTTGGCCGCCTCGGCCACGCGGATCGAGGACGCGCGGTGGATGCCGGCGTGGATGATCGAGCCGTAGAGTTCGGCGAGCGTATCGAGGGTTGCGGCATCCTGCCCGGCCACGACCTTGACGATGGCTTCCAGCGGATGCGCCTTGTCACCCGGATTGATCCGTTCGGGGCTGTAGCCGAGCTTGAAGCCCTCGCCGCTCTTGAGGCCCGAGGCCTGCTCGATCACCGGCGCGCAGACTTCCTCGGTCGCGCCGGGATAGACGGTGCTTTCGAACACGATGATCGTGCCCGGCGCGATCACCTTGCCGATCGCTGCGCAAGCATCAACCAGATTGGAGAAATCGGGGCGGCAACTGTCATCAACCGGAGTCGGCACAGTCACAATAAGTATGCCACATCCCCTGAGATCCTCGACCGAGCCGGTGATCACGAGGCTGGAGTGCTGCAGCTCTTCAGGCGCGATCTCGTTGGTGTAGTCGATGCCCTGACGCAGCGTGGAAACACGTCCCTCGCTCACGTCGAACCCGATCACATCGTACTTGCGGGCGAACGAGACAGCGAGTGGCAGACCTACGTAACCAAGCCCAACAATACCGATTTTGCTGATCGAATTCATATAATGACAACCTGCCTCACGAGCTCAGTCTTTCAGGTGCGGTCCCGTTCGCTCACCCGAAAACGCTTCAACAGCCCGGGCCTGAGGCCTGCGCATGCGAACGCGAAAAGGGCCAATACGGGCATCGCCGCATCAACTCAAGCGCGGCACCCTACGTGCCACACTCCCTTCGCCCCACCCATTAGCATTGGTTATGTGACAGTATTCAAACAGGTTTGCTACCTACCCCCAAAGCGGTCGGTTGCAAAGTACGCAGCCTGCCGGGGCTTTGGGGACCCTAGCGGCCTATCGGAAATGCAGGGCAGGTTGGCGCATACGCCGTGATCGCTGACTGCACAGGGACTCCATTTCCTTTTTATTTTCCGCGCCTTGAACGATATGTTGCAGAACTGCACCACCTGCAGACGAACCGGCAGGCCATGCCGCAAGACGTGCCGCCGGTATCCTGCGCGCACCCGATGTCTCATGACGCAACAAAACGTCATGCCGCAGCATATTGACGCCCCGCCGCCTGGCTTGGCAGAGGCGCGGACATGGGCGCTTTTGTTGTAACCGGAACGGGCAGCGGAATTGGCAAAACGGCGTTTTCGGCAGCTCTGGCCGGAGCGCTCGGAGCGCATTACTGGAAACCGGTGCAGGCGGGCCTCGTCGGCGGCGCCGAGGCAACCGACAGCGAGACCGTCGCACGCCTCGCCAACCTTCCCGCTGCGCAGATCGTCCCAGAGACCTACCGGCTGGCCGCGCGCCTCCCGGCAGAAGGAACAACCACCGCGCTGGCGGAAGACATCGACATCGACCGGCTTATCCTGCCGACCCGGCGCCCTCTGGTTATCGAAGGCACCGGCAGCGCGCTCCAGCCGCTCGCGCGCGGGGTGGTCTTTGCCGATGTCCTGGCCGAATGGGGCCTGCTGACCGTGCTGGTCGCCCCCACCGCGCCCGGCAGCTTCGATCACAGCCTTTTGATGATCGACGCACTCCACAGCCGTCGCGTTCCGCTCCACGGCGTGGCCTTCGTTGGCGCGGCAAACGAGGCGCTCGAGGCCTCGCTGACCGAGCGCGGTGAGGTGCGCAGGCTTGGCCGCCTTCCCGATCTTGGCGAGCTTTCCCCGGCGGCCCTGGCCGAGGCGTTCGCCACCGGCTTCGATATCGACGACTTCGCCTGAGCGGCGCACCGGACGGCGCGTTGGGTCCACGCCGGTTGCGCTTCCAGATGCCGCCTGCTCGCCCGGCTGATACGCGCGTGGTAGAACGGCATCATGTTTCGATGGCGCGTACTTCTGATCCTCGCAGCGGGACTGCTGCTGGACGCCTGTTCGAACCGCCTCGTCTCTGCCGAGCCATGGTTCGTGGCAGAGGCGGCCGGGGCGCCGCACTTGCGCGAGGGACTTTGGCGAACCGAGGATCCCAAATGCAAGGTGGATGAAGCGAAACCGGCGGAGCAATGGCCGGTCTGTGCCAACTGGTTCCATGTGCGCAGCAACCGTTCGTTCGCGCCACGCTGGATCGGGACGGGAACGGACTATGCCCATAACCGCGAGGTCGTGGGCTGGACCGAGTCCGCCATTGTCCTTGCGGGCGGAGACCCCGCGATCCTTCAGGCAGACGATTGCCAGACGGCCGAGGAGGAAGCAGCAGAGCCGGCCGAAGCAGCCGACAGCATGCCTTCCCCCACGTCCGAAGTGGTGCCAGGAACGCAGAGCCCACCGAAGCACCTGTACTGCTATTACGGGCTCGAAGTGCCGCCGCGCGGCGACCGGAACGAGATCACCGCCGCTGCGTTCTGGCAGGTGGTCTGCGGCCCCCTCCCCGGGAAGGGAGCGGACGTGACCGACCAGCCATGGCCGGGTTTGCGGCTAGCCGGGAAGGATTGCACCGCCGACAGCGAGGCGGCCTTGCGCAATGCCGCGCGCCTCAGCCGCACCCTATTTCCAGGGCCATCGTCGCTGCTGCCTCGCATCCACTGGGTGCGCGGCGGCTATCATTGAGCCCGATCCCCGCCTTGGCGCAGTGGTCAACGGCAGCCCATGCGCGAGAACACTTAGAGCGCGGCAACGACAGCGCAACACACAAAAACAGCCGCTTAAGCGCATCCGCTGGGAGCGCATTAAGGCACCTTCGACAAAACCTAGCCGCGTCCCGCTGATGGAGACTGTGCGATGGTTCGCCGTGTTGAAATGCCCCCCGCCCGTGCCGCATCCGTTCGCCCGGCGATCCGGATAACCGTGCTGCTCGCGCTGCTGGCCGCCTGCGGGCCGGTGCAGCTCCGCCGCACCGCCGAGGTTGCCTCGCCAATCGGGACCGCACAGGCCGCCGGCCCCGCAGGACGCAACATCACCGGGAACCTGCCGCCATCGCCGATGGTGCTGGGGGTACAGACTCATTTCAGCCAGGGCTGGCCGCTCGCCGCGCTGGCCCTTGCGCGGCAGGTCTCCGCGCCGATGCTGCGCGACGCCCTTGGCTGGGCAGAGGGCGAGAAAGTGCGCGGCAGCTACAACTTCGACACCCCGGCGGCGCGGGCGCTCGGCGCGGCCTGTGCCGGAGGGCAGCGGTTGCTGCTCACGGCGGTGCCGGCCAATCCGCTCTACGACGGCGGCCAGTGGGTTTCGAGCGCTGCGGGCAATGCTGCATTCGCCGCCTGGTTGGCCGCACTGGCCGACCGCTTCGGCCCGTGCCTCGCTGCGATCGAAGTGGGTAACGAGATCAACGGGCCCGGCACGCTGGTCTATCCCGCTGGCGCCAACCGTGCCGCAGCCTATGTGGCCACGTTGAAGGCAGTGCGCGCACGGATTGGCGGGCGCACCGCTGTCCTTGGTGGATCGACCAACACCATCGGCACCGGCTTCCTAAAATCGCTGTTCGCCGCAGGGATGCTGGCCGAGGTCGACGGCATCGCCGTCCACCCTTACCGCAGCCGCGCGGAGGGGCTCGATATCGAGCTTGCCCAGCTGAACGCCGCGATGGATGCCGCCGGGCGGCGCGTGCCGGTGTGGGCGAGCGAATTCAGCCGCGATACCAGCGACCAGCCGCTCGCAGCGGGCGAACTTGTGAAGCAGGCGACCATGCTGGCCGCTGCCGGGGCGGCGCAGGCAAGCTGGTATGCGCTGATCGACCAGCGCTGGTATCCAGCCATGGGCCTCTACGCAGGTACCCAGCCCAAGGCGCAGGCGAGCGCCTTTAGCCTGATGCAGCAGCTGCTTGCGTTGGGCCGGCCACAGCGGCTCGATCTGGGCGATCCGCTGCTCTTTGCCTACCGCTTCGGCAAGGACACCACGGTGGTCTGGGGCGCGCCGCGCTCCGTCAGTATCGAGGGGGGGCTGGTCAGCGATGCGACCGGCGCACCCGCACCTGCCGCTGCCGTTGGCGAGAGCCCGCTGGTCATCACCGGCACCACGGCGATCCGCTTCGGCGCCTCCACCTGGATCGCCGATACGCTGATGGGCTGGGGCACGCCGCAATGGCGCTATGCCGTGCGGCTCAAGGCCGATACGAGTTACCGCCTGCCGCTGTTTGATGACCAGTTCACCAGCTATTTCGGCGATCGCTGGTATCGCCCGCTCAGGATCAATACCACGTCCGCCGCGCCGGGGGGCACCGGGGCGGCGCCCATCCGCGCTGTGTGGCGCCATGTCGCCGCGGCGGCCGAGTCGCTCGATATCGGCGGGTGCATGGCCAAGGGCGCGGCGGGTGACGGCGTCGATCTCACGATCACGGCGGCGGGCAAGGTGCTATGGCGCGGGGTTCTGACCGACCGGATGCAACTGCCGCCGATCAGTGCCGAGCTTGCGCCGGGCGAGGCGCTGGAATTCATGGCCGGGCCCAACCAGACGGCGGGCGGCGATTCGTTCAATTACCGCCTGGTGCTGTTCCGGCGCGGCGCGGGCGAGCAGGTGGCCTGCCCGGGTTGAACCGGACTCAGGGCGCAGGAGCGGGTGGCGGGGCCGGTTCGGGGGCAGGCAGCGGCGGCAGGCGCCGCGCGCTCAGCACCTTTACCGGCTTCTCGAGCATCTGCCCAAGCATCGCGCCTTCGCCCGCAGTGGCCGAGCGCGGACTGTCCCAGATTTTGCAGACCACATCCATTCCCACAGAGACGTTGCCAAACGCGGCGTAGCCGGCCTGCACCTCGGGATCGCTTGAAGTGGGATCGCTATCAAATCCGGTGAGGTCCGAGAGCATGATCGTGAAATCCGCCCTCGCCGTGCCCGGCGCGCCACGCGCCATCGAGATTGCGCCGGCCTTGTGGCTGAGGCCTGTCTGGCTGGTGGGCTCGTGCGCGATTGGCGGGAACAGCAGCCGCGGATCACGTGTACCTCCCTGCAGCAGGCCATTGGGCTGATCCCCCCAGGCCAGGTGCATGGCGCGGTAGAAAGTAATCCCGTCGAACCGCTTGGCATCGACATAGCGCAGGAAATTGGCGGTCGTGATCGGCGCATGGGCGCCGTCGAGCATGAGCTCGATCATGCCAAGCTCGGTGACCAACGCAACCCGTTCGACTGCGGCGAGCGGGCGCGGGGGTGGCGGCGCGGCGGGTTTGCGCAGCGCGGCAAGACGGCGGGGCGCGGCACCTGCCAGCAAGGCGGCAAGCGGAAGCGCGGCGAGCACGAATCGGCGGTTCATCATGGCTGCGCATTAACCTTCAAGGCGCGCCGAGAGGCAAGGCGCACACGGTGCAAAGGCGCCAAATGCAGTGAATCGCCGCTCCGGTGCCGTTCGTAAGCCCGGTTGGCGCGAAACTAACGGCCCAGCCGCCAGATGGAGCCACCCCACGCCACCGATTTCCAGGCGACAGACCCGAAGTACCCACACCAACACCAATCGGAAGGACCAACGATGTTCAAGACTGCCAAGATCATGGCCGCCGGTCTCGTGGCCGCTGCCTGCATTGCCAGCCCCGCCCATGCCCAGTCGGCCGACTGGATCAAGCAGGTGACACGCACCATCGCCGCCAAGCAGGTCTACCCCAGGGCCGCACAGGCGCGCGGCGAGCAGGGCACCGCCAAGGTGAAGATCTACGTTGCAGCCTCGGGCGCGGTTGAGCGGGCCGAGCTGATCTCACCCTCGGGATCGACCGTGCTCGACCGCGAGGCGCTCGCCCTGCCGAGCCGCACCGGTTCGGTGCCGCCGCCGCCGGGCGGTGCAACTTCGGTGACCGTGCCGATCACCTGGAAGCTGCTGTAAGCGGCAATTCCGGCCCTCGCCGGACACGCGACACGACCGGAGCCGATGGCCCACGGCCGGGGAAGGGGCGGAGCAATCCGCCCCTTCTTTTCCTTGGTCTAACGCTTCGTGTGAGGTTCAGCCGGCGAATTCGCCCTCGCCGAACAGGGACCTCAGCGCGGCAAGCCCGCGGTGGATATTGACCTTGACCAGCGCCTCGGACTGACCGGTCATCGCCGCTGCCTCGCGCACCGAAAAGCCCTGGAGCTTGACGAGCCTGATCGCCTCGGCCTGCGGCCGGCGCAAGCGCTCGAACAGGCCGGCCATCACGATCCCGCTGAGCGCCGCCCGCTCGTGGCTCGCGGCGCCGTGCGCGTTCTCGTCGAGTTCCTCGCCCCGGTTGCGACCGACGCTGCGCATGCTGTCCACGCCCTTGAAGCGGGCGATCGCGGCGAGCCAGGGCAGAAACGGGCGTCCCGGTTCGAACGTGCCGCGCTTGAGGTGCAGCGCGGTAAGCGCCTCCTGCACGGCATCGTCGACCAGTTCGGGCGAGAGGCGGCGCGCGAAATAGCGGCGCAGCCAGCGGCCGGCCTCCTCGAGCAGGCGGCGATAGGCGGCGGCATTTCCTGCAAGGCTTTCGGCCATCGCGCCCTCCCAATCGAAGCCTGCGGGCTTGGCCCTGCTCGTCGCGGCGCGTCCGGCGTTCTCCGATTGGCTTGCCATGCTGTCCTCCATATCCTCTTGATGAAAGAACAATGCCCGGAGAGCGGCGGAGCGACCACGCACCAGACGGCTATATGATCAATGCATGGCAGGAATGGGCCATTCAACCACCTGTTTTCATGAAATAAATCACGCTGCCACAGCCCGATTGCGGGCGAGCGCAGGGGCCAGTTCGCGTGTTGCGGGCAGATCTGGAGCGACATCGCCGGTGATCAGGCGCGCTCCTCGCTGGTAGGTGAGATAGCTCCACAGCCAACTGATTCCGACCGAGATTCGGTTGCGGTGCCCGGTAAGGAACCAGATATGGGCGACGCACCACAAGAGCCAGGCGGCGAGGCCCGAGACGCGCAGGTGCCCAAAATCGGCGACCGCCCGGCTGCGCCCGATCGTCGCCATGTTGCCCCAATCACGGTAGCGGAATGGCGGCACCGCTCGCCCAGCCAGCGCGGCGCGGATAGCGCGTGCGGCGTGCTGGCCCTGCTGCTTGGCAACCGGGGCAACTCCGGGAAGCGACCGGCCGTTGCCATCGGTGCAGGCCGCGGTATCGCCGATCACGAAGATCGACGTGTCGCCCGCCGGGTGAAGGTCTGGCCCCACCGGCACGCGCCCCGCGCGGTCGCATTTGCAGCCGAGCCACTCTGCCGCGCGGCTGGCCATGACGCCCGCCGCCCAGATCGTGTTGCCCGCAGCTATGCGCTCGCCATCGACGATCACGCCCAGGGCATCGATATGAGTGACATCGGCCCCGAGTCGAACCTCCACGCCTAGCTCCTCGATACCCTTGCGTGCCTTGGCCGAAAGCGCGGGCGGGAACGAGGGCAGGATGCGGTCTCCACGCTGCAGCAGGACAATGCGCGAGCAATGCGGGGTGATATGGCGGAAGTCGCGGCTGACCGACTGGCGCGCCAGTTCGGCGATTGCGCCAGCCATCTCGACCCCGGTCGGTCCGCCGCCGATGACCACAAAGGTCAGCAACGCCTTGCGCCGCGCCGCGTCGGTTTCGGTTTCAGCGCGCTCGAGCGCGAGCAGCACGCGGCGGCGGATCGCGGTCGCATCGTCGATGGTCTTCACACCCGGCGCGAATGGCGCCCAATCCTCGCGGCCGAAGTAGCTGTGCGTGGCGCCGGTGGCGAGGATCAGCCAGTCGTAGGCAAGCGGCTCGCCATCGCCGAGGATCACCCGGCGGCTGGCCTGATCGACGCCGTAGACCCGGTCGAGCAACACGCGCACATTGGCTTGCGCGGCAAGGATCGCGCGGATCGAGCCGGCGATATCTGCGGGCGAGAGTCCGGCGGTCGCCACTTGATAGAGCAGCGGCTGGAACAGGTGGTGGTTGCGTTTGTCGACCAGCGTGACATCGACAGGCGCGCCGGCGAGCGCCTTGGCTGCAGCCAGCCCGCCAAACCCGCCACCCACGATGACCACGTGGGGACGCCTGTCTTGTGCCGGAGCACCGCTTTGCGCCGATCCTTCTACCATGATCCTGCTCCCGTTGTGCCTCACATACCGGTTCGCTCAGGGAGCACGGATCGTTACAGGCACTGCTTTATTGCGAGCGCAGCAGCGGGTCGGCGGCGAAGGCGACGATGAGATGATCGGCCAGCGCGCGCACGCGCGCCGCGACATAGCGGCCCGCCGGCATGACGAGATGGATCGGCATGTCCTGCGGCGGATGTTCGGGTAGAACCTCGACCAGCCCACCGGCGGCAAGATCCGCTTCGAACAGCCAGCGCGCGTTGACGGCAATGCCGATCCCGGCAAGCGCGGCGGCGCGCAGCGCGTCGGGGCTGTCCGCGCGAAACGTGCCGCTCACATCGACCGGCGGATGGTTGCCAAGCGCCCACTTGTTGCCGGTGGCGAGCAGCGAATAGCTGAGGCAATTGTGGCCCGCCAGATCGACCGGTCGGCTCGGCGTGCCGCGCTGCGCGAGATAGGCTGGCGAAGCGACCATGACACGGCGCGCGGTGCCGATGCGGCGCGCGATGGCGCGGCTGTCGCCGATCGCGCCGACTCGGATAGCGAAATCGAGATTGTCCGAAACGAGATTGAGCGCGTGGTCGGAAACCCTGAGATCGATCTCGATGCGCGGTTGCACGCGCTGAAAATCGGCCAGCATGGCGATTATCCGCGACTGCGCGAGAGTGAGCGGCGCGGTGAGACGCACTTGTCCGCCCAGCGCGCGGTGCAGGCCTACTGCGGCCTCGGCCTCGTCAATAGCGGCCAGGGCGCGCAGTGCCCCTTCGTAATAGGCAAGGCCTTCGCTGGTCAGTGCGATCGAGCGGGTGGTGCGCTTGAACAGCGCCGCGCCGAGATGCCGCTCCAGCGCGCCGACCTGACGCGAGACGGTCGATTGCGGCAGCTCAAGCCGTGCCGCCGCACGCGAGAAGCTGGCCGCATCTGCGACAGTGACAAAGGTCCGCATCCAGCCGGTAAGGTCGTTCACGGGGCAATCCTTTCACAAAGGCGCGATCCGGGTAAAGCACCATTGCGGTGTTCGGCCGCGCGCTTTGATGCACTTGTCGCATAAATCATATGTGGCCCTTCGTGCTTGCCGCAAGCGCGGTCGGCGCCCATGCTGGGCTGGTTGACCCGCCTCGCCCGGGCTCTTGCGCCCCCCTCTAACGGGCGCCACCGGGACCGGGAGCTTGCGGCAGGGAAAGGCACGAGGCACGCGCAGCCATGGAAATGCATCAGGTCCGGTACTTCCTGGCCGCCGCGCGCCTGCTCAATTTCACGCGCGCCGCCATCGAGTGCAACGTTTCGCAGCCATCGCTGACCAAAGCGATCCAGAAGCTGGAGGACGAATTCGGCGCGCCGCTGTTCCGCCGCGAGCGGGCGCGCACTCATCTGACCGAGCTGGGCAAGGCCATGCTGCCCCACCTTGAGCGCAGCTTCGAGGCGGCGCAGACCGCCAAGCAGATGGCGCGCGGCATGGGCCGAGCGGAAATCGCTCCGCTCGCGCTTGGCGTGGCGCGCACGGTGGAGCACGCCATGCTCGGCCGCGTGCTGGCCGAGCTGGGCAGCAGCCTTGCAGGGCTGGAGCTTGCGCTCGCGAGCGGATCCTCGCGGGAACTGATCGAACTGGCCATGGCCGGCTCGCTGGACCTGATCATTGTCGAAATGCCTGACGAAGCGCCCGAACGGCTCGATTGCTGGCCCTTGTTCGCTGATGCGTGGTGCGTGGTTACGCGCGCGGACCACCGCTTTGCCTCCGACCCGCCTGAATCGCCTGCAGTGCTGGAAGATGAGGCGTGGATCGACCTTGCCGGCGACGGCTGTGCGGGTCTTGCCCGGATCGCGGCGCAGGGCGGCGCGGCAATCGAGGTGCGGCATCAGGCACAAGGCGCGGCGCAGCTGCGGCAGATGGTGCTGGCGGGACTGGGCTGTGGTTGGACACCGCGCAGTCTGGCGGGCGCGCCGCTGGCGGCAACGCAGCTGCCATTCGGCGCGGCCGAGGGACATTTCGTGCTCGCCTCGGTCGCGGGACGGCGCCGGTCGGTCGCCGCCGAAGCGTTCCTGCGCGCCGCACGGGCGCAGGACTGGGCGCTGGCCACAGGAGCGGACGCGGCCGATGCGGCATAGCGGCCGCGCATGGACTCGATGCATCGCGAGTCCTTTCCTCCGCTTGGCAATTACCCCTAAGAGATCAGGATGACGTCTCCCCAATTCCCGACCCCCGTGCCGCTGGGACCGCAATTGCTGCAGGTCCGCCGCAGCAATCCGGATCTCGGTCCGTTTTTCGACGAGATCGTGGACGGCTTGCGCGCGGCCGGCGTGGGCGAGGCCGCGCCGGTGGTGGGCGAGCAGTTTCCCGATTTCTCGCTGCCGACCGCCGGTGGCGGCTATCGGCGCCTGGGCACTGTGCTGGATTCCGGGCCGGTGATCATCAATTTCAGTCGCGGCCGCTGGTGCCCATACTGCGTGCACGAAGTTTCCGCCTGGGCGGACATGCTGCCCGCGCTGGCCGAGGCGGGCGTGCGTTTCATCGAGATCACCGGCGAGACCGGCGGCGGTGCCCGCGCACTCGCCGCGCTGCTCGCCGCCTCGCCCCATGCAGGGATCGCCGAGGTGCTATGCGATGTAGACCACGGGGTCGCGCTCTCGCTAGGCCTCGCGTTCTTTGCGGGCGAGCCGCTGCTTGATTTTTATCACAGGGCCGGGCTCGATATGCACGAGCTCTACGGTTCTGAAAGCGGGTTCCTGCCGGTTCCGGCAACGTTTGCTCTCGATGCGGCGGGGCGCGTACGCTTCGCCCATGTCGATGTCGATTTCCGCAACCGCGCGGAACCGGCCGACGTTCTCGCCGCGCTCGCAGTGGGCTGACCGCCTACCACCGCAGCAGCGGCGGCACGGCAACGCGCAGGAAGGTTGCCGCAAGCAGCATTGCCGCTGGATAGACCGTGGTGGTAAAGGCAAGCGTCATCGACGGGCAGAACAAGCTGTAGGCGAAGGTTCCCAAGGCGGCAGCGGCCCAACCCGTCAGCCATCCGGCGCGCGGCAGATCGGTCGGCGCGGCGCGGCGCATCCACAACACAAGTCCGGCGCCCACCACAAGCGAGGCGCCAAACGCGACCGCAAGACAGCGCAGCGCCGAATAGGCGCCGATTTCGGCAAAAGAGGGATGCTGGCGGGCCATGATGCCATCGAGCAGCAGACCCATGAGGCCGATCGGCAGAAGGCCAAGCAGCAACGTGCCCGTGAGGGTGGCGCCGCGGTCCTCACGACCGGGGACGGCGGAACGCAGCGCGGCCAGCAGCATGGCGAGCCCGCCTGCCAGCAGAATGGCGCCGCGCGCGGCGACGATCGGGGCCGGGCGGCCGGCCAGCACATCGGCACGCAGGCCCAGCCCTAGCCAGATGCCGCCGATGGCGAGACCGGTTAGCAGCACTACGGCAGCCATGCCGCGCCAAAGGCGCACCGCCGCCACCGGCGCAAGATCACTGACCAGCGCCGTGATGGTCTGGTCTATGGACGGGCCTTCCGGATCGCGGGACATGACACTTCCTTCGCTGCACCGACAAGCCCATGCGCAAGCCAGGCCCGGACCGTTCCGGCGGCTCGTGCCGGCTGCCGGTGACCATTTCCATGCCTCTTTGCATTCGGCCCGGCAAGACCGGCCCGCGTGCCCGAAGGAACGCGGGCCGGTCGCTGCGCCAAGGCAGGCGGCGCGTGTTCAGCCCCGGCGCAGCAGACGGTCGAGCGAGATCGCTCCACCGCCCTTGGCGATGAGCGGCAGGAGAATGGCCGCCCAACTGAGGTGCGTCGGCCAGGCATCGGGATAGACGAAGACCTCGATCACGGTGGTCATGCCGAGAAGGCCGAGCGCAGCAAAGCGCGTGCCGAAGCCGAGCAACAGCAGGATCGGGAAGAGGTGCTGTCGGTGATCGTCAGCCACCCTTCGACCTTTGTCCGGCCCGACTGGAAAAACACCGCCGCGATTCCGAGCCGCGCGACCAGCAACAGCACGGTTTCGGGCAGGAGACGCCCGGCAAGCTCGGCCAGCCGGTGGTAGATGGATGCGATAGCGGTCATTTCAGATTCCTCGAATGCTGCGTTTGGCGCCCCGGAAGGCCGGGGCACCATGCGCGGATCAGTGCGCCCGGGGAGTCAGCGAACCGTTGCCCTTGGGCGTCTTGATCGAAGTGCAGGTGCCGGCCTTGACCAGCATCCAGGCATTGCCCTGATAGTCGGTCTTGGAAGTGCCGGCGCAGCTCGTGCCCGGGCCCGCGGCGCATTCGTTCTTGCCGGCCTTGGCAACGCCGTAGCACTTTTCCATGGCGGGCTTGGCATCGGCGGCATGGGCAGCGCCGGCAACAAGGCCAAGAGCAATCGAGGCGGCAAAAGCGGTTGCAGCAATTTTCATGATAATGTCCTTTTCGAGAGGGAAGAAAGTATGGAAACGAAGAGCCCGGGGGCAGCACTTTGGATCCGCCGCCACTGGCTCTGTGTCCGGAAATGTTCGCGCCGGCCACGATGACCAGTTCGCCTGTCCGCGCCGAGGGGTTACAACCGGGTGCAGCATTTTTTGGATTGTGCAGCATGGATTGCAGCAGTCAGAGCAGACTCCCGCGCGCGAGCCACACGATGGCAACCCCCGCAGAAAGCGGTTCCAACAAAAATTTTTTGTTGCGCTGTAACTGCGGCCTGGCCTGCGCCGAACTGGTTCATGCCATCACGGCACATCTTTCGGAGACGACCCATGACGACCCTCAAGACAGGCTTTGCCATCGCTGCCAACGCTGCCCTCATCGCCGCCGCCATGGCGGCCCTGCCCGCCCCGGCGATCGCCAAGGCGAAGTCCGCCGAAGTCGTGCACTGCTACGGCGTGAACACCTGCAAGGGCACCTCGGACTGCGCCGCCGGCTCACACAGCTGCAAGGGCCAGAACGAATGCAAGGGCCAGGGCTTCAAGGCGCTGACCAAGGCGGCCTGCGCAACGCAGGGCGGCAGCCTGACCGAGCCCAAGTAAAACTGAACCCTCCCCAGGCCGGGGCTCCTTTCCCTGCTTCCCTTGCGGCGCCGATCCCCCTCCCCGGCGCCGGATGGAGCCCCGGCCATCTTTTGCGGGACATGCCATGACCCAGCACCTCACCGGATTTGGCCTTGGCATGCGCCGGCCGCATTACCGGTCCTATGTCGACGGAACCGCGCCGGTTGATTTCATCGAGGTGATCTCGGAGAATTTCATGATCGCGGGCGGCAAGCCGCTCGACACGCTGATGAAGGCGCGGGCCAACTATCCCCTCGCGCTGCACGGCGTTTCGATGTCGATCGGTTCGGCCGACGGTCTGAGGGGCGATTACCTTGCCGAGCTGCGCCGCCTTGTCGACATGATGGAGCCCGCAGTGGTCTCGGACCACTTGTGCTGGACCCGGATCGACCAGTTCAATTCGCACGATCTCCTGTCGCTCCCTTACACCGAGGAAGCGCTGGATGCGGTCTGCCGCAACATCGACCGCGCGCAGGAAGCGCTCGGCCGCCGCATGCTGTTCGAGAACCCTTCGAGCTATATCGCCTTTCCCGGCGCGATGACCGAATGGGAGTTCCTCACCGCGATGACGAAGCGGACCGGCTGCGGGCTGCTGCTCGACGTCAACAACATCCACGTGAGCGCGGTGAACCACGGCTTTGCCGGCGAGGATTACCTTGCCGGTGTCCCGATGGACGCAGTCGGGCAAATCCACCTTGCCGGCCATGTGCGGGGCGAGCATCTCCTGATCGACACGCACGACCAGCCTGTGCCGGATGAGGTCTGGGCGCTGTACCGCGCCGCGACCGAACTGGCGGGGCCGGTGCCGACAATGATCGAGCGCGACGACAATATCCCCGAGCTCGAGGAGCTATGCGCCGAGCTCGACGTGGCCCGCGTGATCAGCGCGGATGTGGCCGGAACGAGGATCGCGGCATGAGCCTGCTCACCCTGCAACGCGATTTCCGCGACTGGCTGGTGACCGGCGATGACAGCGCGGCCGCCGCGCTGGGCGGTGGTCCGGGAACGCTGGTCTACCAGAACAACTACCGCACCGCGCTCGTTTCCAGCCTTGCCGAGACATTCCAACGCCATGCTTTGTGGCTGGGCGAGGAAGCCTTCGAAAGCGCGGCGGCGCGTTATATCGATGCGCGCCCACCTTCGAGCTGGACGCTCGATGCCTATGGCGAGGACTTCACCGATTTCGTGGCGACACTGTGGCCGGACGATCCCGAGGTCGGCGAGAGCGCGCTGATCGACTGGACCGTGGGCCAGGTCTTCGTCGGCCCCGATGCCGAAGCACTTCTGCCCGAAGCGCTGGCAGTGGCCGACTGGGAAACGGCGGTGATCCGTGCGGTTCCGTCACTGCTGGTGCTGCCAATCACCACCAATGCCGATGCAATCTGGCAGGCGCTGGCGACCGGCGAAGCGCCGCCGCCTGCCGAAACGGCTGAGCACGGCACAGCGCTTCTCGTCTGGCGGCAAGGTCTCGAGCCGGTGTTCCGCCGCGCCGAAGCACACGAGCGCGATGTGCTCGCATGGTCTGCCGCCGGGCAAGGCTTTGCCGCGATCTGCGAGCGGCTGGCCGAAACCCTGGGCGAGGAAGCGGCGGTGACCGCTGCAGGTACGCTGCTAGGTCGCTGGCTCTCTGAAGGCATGGTTGCGGCAGTCGATTGACCCCACTTGGGCGGGCCGAAACTTCCCCGCATGAAGCGAAGACGCCCTAGGACCCGGGCTCGGCGGGGCTGCGCATGGCCTCGCCGATCCGTCCGCGCAGCCGGGGGAGGACATCCGCCTCGAACCACGGATTGCGGCGCATCCAACCAGTGCTGCGCCAGCTGGGGTGGGGCAACGCGATCCGATCACCAGCGCCGCCTGCGCGGACGCGCTCGGTCAGGGTCGACTTGGGGCCCGGCGCATAGGTGACCTGCGCATAGAGTCCGACCAGCAAGGTCAGGCGCACCGCACCAAGCTCTGCGCGCAGCGGCGCATGCCACAGCGGCGCGCATTCGGGGCGCGGCGGTGCATCGCCGCCACCCGGAATGCGGCCCGGATAGCAGAATCCCATTGGCATGAGCGCCACCTTCGCGGGATCGTAGAATGTCGTGCGATCAAGCCCGGTCCATTCGCGCAGCCGGTCGCCGCTGGGATCATCCCAGGGAATGCCCGAGGCATGAACTGCAGTACCCGGCGCCTGGCCGATGATCAGGATCGCGGCACTCGCGGCGGCCTGCACGATCGGCCGCGGCCCGAGCGGCAGGTGCTGCGCGCAAGCGGTGCAACTGCGGATTGACTGGAGCAGTCCGGCCAGCGAGTCAGCGCCCATTGCACGCGGCCTTCATCCAAACTGACTTTCGATGCGATCCAGCACGGCCTTGAGCCGAGGTGCGACGAAATCCAGGAAAGCCCGCTGCTTCAGCGGCAAGCTGCGCTGCCGGCGGTGCACCGCGTGAACCGGCACGGGATCATACCCCATGTCTTGCAGCACGGGAACAAGCCGGCCAGTGCTGACGCAGAGCTCGGCCTGATAGGACATCACCCGCGCGATCCCAAGTCCGGCAGTCGCGGCGTCGATGATCGCATCGGCGGTGTTGACCGCAAAGCGGGGCTGGATGGGAACCGCACGGGATTCAGTCCCGAGGCGCAAATGCCATACACGGCGCACTTGCAGGCCTTCAAATGCAATGCAGTCATGGTTTGCCAGGGCATCGAGGTCCGCCGGCATGCCGCGCCGTTCGATGTAGTCGGGACTTGCGTAAAGCCCCCAGCGGATATGCCCCAGCTGCTTCGCGATGAGTTCGCTGTCAGGCAGCGGGCCGATCCGGATCGCCACATCGACATGCGATTCGACAATGTCGATCGTGGAGTCCGACAGCACCAACCGCACCGTGACATCGGGATAGGCGGCAAGAAACGCATGGACGACCGGCGCGACATGGAGCTTGCCGAACATGATCGGCGCGGTGACAAGCAGTTCGCCGCGTGGCACGCGGTATTCCCCGCTCGCCGCGCGTTCGGCATCGGCCAGATCCTCCAGCAGCCGCCGGGCCGCCGCAACATAGGCCTCGCCCGCTTCGGTCAGGATCAGCTTGCGGCTGGTGCGCACAAGAAGCTGCGCGCCGAGGTGCGCCTCGAGGTCGGACACGCGGCGACTGACCGTGGGCAGCGGGGTGCCGAGCGTGCGCGAGGCGGCGGAAAGGCTGCCGCCATCAACAGCAGCGAGCAAGGTGCGCATGGCCTCGAACCGGTCCATCATGAATTTCCGTTTTGTGGAAGGATGGATTGCAAATGTAGCGGATACTGCCGTCCAGCGAAAGGACCTACTTCCTGCTCAGCGGCCGAACACGGCCAGCCACCCCAAGGAAAGGCCCCCCGCAATGTCCCGCATACCCACCCCCGCCGCAATCGCCGATGCTCCCGAAGCCTCGCGGCCATTGCTTGAAGCTGTCAACAAGGCGCTTGGCACTGTTCCCAACCTGCACCGCCTTGTCGCCACAAGTCCCGCTGCGCTCGAGGGCTACCTCGGCATGAATGGCGCGCTGGCCAAGGGCAAGCTGCCCGCCGCCACCCGCGAGCGGATCGCGCTCGCCGTCGCCGAGATCAACGGCTGCGACTACTGCCTATCGGCGCACACCTATCTCGGCAAGAACCTGGCCAAGCTTGATGACGCCGAGATCACCGCCAACCGCAGCGGCGCCTCGAACGATCCCAAGGCCGATGCTGCGGTGCGCTTCGCCGCGCAGTTGGTGAAAGCACGGGGCCACGTGACGCAGGCCGAGTTCGATGCGGTGCGGGCTGCCGGGTACACCGACGCGCAGCTGCTCGAGATCGTCCAGCACGTCGCGCTCAACACCTGGACCAACTACGTCAATTCCGCCTTCGCTACCGTGATCGACTTCCCTGTCGTCACCGCGCGCACGGCCGCCCCGATCGCGGCCTGAACCTCCTCCCGGCGGGCGCCGACACCCCCCTTCCCTCAGCCGGCCGGTGCCCGCCGCCCCTCCCCGAATGCAAAGGAAAGCCCCAATGTCCATCAAACGCCACCTGCTCACCGCTGCCGTTTCGGTGACAGTACTCGCCGTCAATCTGGTTGCAGCGTTCCCCGCGCTTGCTGCCCCCGCTGCCGCAGCGCCGGTCGCTGCAGTGCAGACCACCACGGTCAGCCCCGATCAGGTCCGCTTCGGCACGATCAATATCGATGGCCTCAACATTGCCTACCGTGAGGCAGGGGACGCCAGCCTGCCCAAACTGGTGCTGCTTCATGGCTGGCCCTCGTCCTCGCACCAGTTCCGCGATCTGATCCCGGCGCTTTCGAAGCGCTTCCACGTGATCGCGCCGGACTATCAGGGCTTTGGCAACAGCGATCATCCCGATCCGGCGACCTATCACTATTCGTTCGACGCGATTTCGGTCACGGTCGAAAAGTTCCTCGCGGCCAAGGGCTTCGATCACTACGGCCTCTTCGTGCAGGACTACGGCGGCCCGGTCGGCTTCCGGGTGGTCGGGCGCAACCCTAAGGCGCTCGATTGGCTGGTGATCCAGAACAGCAATGCCTACGAAGTCGGTTTCACCCCGGCGTGGGACGGCTTCCGCAAGGCGCTGTGGATCAACCGCAATGCCGAGAGCGAAAAGCCGCTGGCGGGCTTCAACACCCCTGAGGCGATCAAGAACATCGTTTACCTCGGCGGCGCCGACCATCCCGAATTGATCGCGCCGGAAAGCTATCTGTCCGATGCGGCCTCGGTCGCCGGGCCCACCAATCTGCGGATCCAGCTCGACCTGTTCTACGACTACCGCCACAATCCCGAGCTCTATCCGGTGTGGCAGAAGTTCCTGCGCGACAACCAGCCAAAGACGGTGATCTTCTGGGGCCAGCATGATCCGTTCTTCAACCCCGAAGGCGGCGAGGCGTTCCTGAAGGACCTGCCCAAGGCCGAACTGCACCGCCTGAATGCGGGCCATTTCGCGACCGAGGACAACCTCCCCTACATCGCGAGCCACATCATCAGCTTCTACGATGCAAACGTGAAGCAGGCCCGCTGAGCCCTCTTCCCCGGGGGCCGCGCTCCCGGGGCCTTCCCCAGATTCAGAAAGGACCGTCCCCGTGACCAAGCTGCTTTATGTCCGCACCTCGCCGCGCGGCGAGGCTTCCAAGTCCATCCAGATCGCCGATGCCTATCTCGCCACTTACCGTGAGGCCTATCCCGATGCCGAAATCGAGACGGTCGACTTGTGGGATCTCGGCCTGCCCGAGTTCGACGGCGACAGCGCCGCTTCCAAGATGTCGTTCTTCGGCGAGGCCGGGATGACCGAAAAGCAGAAGGCGATCTATGCCGAGCTCGTGCGCCTGTTCGAGCAGTTCAACTCGGCCGACGACTACCTCTTCGCCATTCCGATGTGGAACTTCGGTGTGCCTTACAAGCTCAAGCAGTACATCGATCTCCTCTCGATGCCCGGCACCTTGTTCGGCTTCGACCCCGCCGAAGGCTATATCGGTCTGCTCAAGGGAAAACGCGCGACGGCGGTCTTTTCGGCAGCGATCTATCATGACGGTGCGCCCAAGGCTTTCGGCACCGACCATGTCTCGACCTTCTTCACCGACTGGTTGAACTTTGCAGGGATCAGCGATGTCGAGACCATCTGGTACCAGAAGTACAAGATGGTGAGCGCCGCGGAAGCCGACATCCGGCTCGCCGCGGCCCAGAGCCAGGCGCGCGCTGCCGCACGGCGTCCCGGCGCCAGGGCATAAGCGGCGGCAGTATTGCCGCATCGCTGCCTGCAACCCTCTGGTTGCGGCACGCCGATGCGGCAATACTCTATCCCATCGCAGCCCGATTCCCGGGCAAAGGTGCGGACCAGAGGAAACCTGCCATGGAATCGATCGGCGCCGATCTTCGCGCGATGCAGCGCACCCCGCTTCACGCAAGCCATGTCGAGGCGCTGCGCGCGGCGGGCACGGAGAAAAGCTACCCCGCCGGCACGATCATGGCACGCCCCGGCGATCCCGCCGACAAGTTCACTTATGTCGAGGAAGGGGAGATCGAGGTGATCAACCCCTATACCGACGAGCGGCACCTGCCCTCCTCGCTGGGGCCGACGCAGTTCATGGGCGAGATCGCGTTTCTAAGCGGTGGCACCGTCTCGATGGCGATGCGTGCGGCGCAGGACACCCGCGTGATCGAAGTTCCGCGCGAGGCAATGCTGAGCCTGATGGCACAGATCCCGGAAATGTCCGACATTGTCATCACCGTGTTCGCCGCACGCCGCCGCCGCCAACTCGACGAGCGCGATTCGACGTTGCAGTTGATTGGCGAAGATGAAGACGTCGGCGTGCGCCGCATTGCCGAATTCGCCAGCCGGAACCGCATTCCCTATGGTTCGCTCAGGCTGGGCAGCCCCGAAGCGGCGGCCGCCGCGCAAGCCTGCGCCATTGCGCCTACTCAGCCTGCGGTGATCTTTGGACGGGACACGGTGGTGACTGATCCGACCCCGGACAAGATCGCGCATCTGCTCGGGGTAAACCGCGACCTGCTGCATGACGAGGCCTTCGACGTGCTGATCGTCGGCGGCGGACCGGCAGGGGTGGCGGCCGGGGTCTATGCCGGGTCGGAAGGGCTGCGGGCGCTGGTGATCGAGGACATCGCCATCGGCGGACAGGCGGGGACATCAAGCCGGATCGAGAACTACATGGGCTTCCCGACAGGCATTTCGGGCGGTGACCTCGTCTGGCGCGGCGAAGTGCAGGCGATGAAGTTCGGCACCCGCTTTGCCCTGCCGCGCCGCGTCGTCGCGCTCGAGGAACTCGAAGGCGGCGCCTTCTGCGCAACGTTCGACAACGGGCAGCGCGTGCGCGGCAAGGCAGTGATCGTGGCGGCAGGAGTGCAGTATCGCCGCTTGCCGATCCCGCGCCTTGCCGAGTTCGAAGGCGCCGGGGTCTATTACGCGGCAACCGAGATCGAGGCGCGCTATTGCAAGGGCACCGAGGCAGTGATCATCGGCGGCGGCAATTCGGCGGGGCAGGCGGCGATGTACCTCAACCGCTCGGCGCACTGCGTCCATGTCGTGGTGCGCGGCCCCTCGCTCGCCGCCTCGATGTCGAGTTATCTGTCGAGCCGGTTGGAGGCCGATCCGGCTGTAGATGTGGCCTACAACGCCGAGGTGGTCGCGCTCCACGGCGGCACCCACCTCGAAGGCGTGACCTTGCGCGATGCGAAGACCGGCACGACCCGCGAGATCGCGACACGGGCGCTGTTCATCATGGTCGGCGCGGCGCCCAATACCGATTGGCTCTCGGGCCTCGTCGCGCTTGACGACAAGGGCTATGTGCTGACCGGCCCGGCAGTCGGCGCCGCCTCGCCTTATGCAACCTCGCACCCCGGCATCTTTGCAGTGGGCGATATCCGCTCGGGCTCGGTCAAGCGCGTCGCTTCAGCGGTCGGTGAGGGCTCGGTGGTGGTTTCGAAAGTCTGGGACTACGTAAACAGCGCTGGCTAGGGCCGATCAGCTCAGAAATGCCGTGATCGCGGCAATCGTCGCTTCGGGCTGGTCGATCTGGGGGAAGTGGCCGGCATCCGGAATCAGCTGGGACGTGGCCCCTGCTATCTGCGCCGAGAACACGCCGGCAAGGATCGACGGGAACAGCTTGTCGTCTGCGCCCCACAGCACCAGGGACGGCGCGGTGATTTGCGGCAGGAGTTCCTCGAGCCGGGCGGAGAGGAAGATGCTCCTGCCCCAGGTCGCCGAAATCGCCTTTTCACCGCTTGCGACATAGGCAGCAAAAGCCTGTTCGGCAAGGCCGGGGATCCTGGCCACGGGGCCGTTTATGGTGATGTCGATCAGCGCCTGCATCTCGGCCGGGCTGCCCGGATCGAAATTGACCGGAGGCTCGCCCTCGAACATCGCAGCAAAGCCGGCGACATCGATCAGCACCAGCCGGGAAACTCGCTCGGGATACGTCGCGGCGAAAGTTGCCGTCACCCAACCGCCGACCGAATTGCCGACAAAGACGGCCTGGTCGATCCCCTGCGCATCGAGCAGCGCAAGCAAGGCTTCGGCCTGCACCGCCATGCCGAGATCATCGCCGGTCTTGGACGATTCGCCAAAGCCCAGCATGTCCACCGCATAGACCGTGTGCGCTGCGGACAAGGCGGCGGCGACACCTGCCCAGTCTTCCTTGTGGCCGCCGACACCGTGGACAATGACAAGGGCCGGCCCCGAGCCGGACTGAACATAGGCGAGCGCCTTGTCGCCAATGGCAAGCATCTGCGTGGTCATCATCGCGTCTCCCGGATCGTGGCAGGCAGGGTCGGTCAATCCTCGCCGAGCAGCGGCGCGCCGGGCTGGCCGACGTCTATCCTCAGCAGCTTGGCCTCTTCCAACTGGTCTTCGGGCACGGTCCACGTGCCCCCGGTGGTGGTGACGTAGATCGCGGTGCGGTCGGCCTCGGTTCGGCCAAAGGCAACGGCCGTGGAGCCGACCATCCCCTCGCCTGCGCCGGCGAGCGTGGTGCGGGTTCCGTCAGGCGCGAGGCGCAGCAGCGACTGGGCCTGATGGGTGGCGATATAAAGCGACCCGCCCGCATCGATGGCGAAATCATCGGCGCGCAGCGCTTCGGCAAGGACTTCGGGCGTGCCGGGCCGACCCTGATCGATCGGCACGCCGACCAGCCGGTCCGCACCAGTGACCGAAATGAGGGCCATATTGCCGAAGACCTTGATCCCGTTTGCCCCGGGTGCACCGCTTGCAGGATCGGCGCCGAGCAGCGGGTCGGCCAGCCAGGTTTCGACCGCCCCGGTTGCAGGATCAAGCGCAAGGATCCGCGAGCCCAGCGAATCCGCGATCAGCATCCTGCTCCCAAGGGGCGTAAGTCCATTGAGGAACGCGGCGTCGGCGATTTCGGCCACTTGCTGCACCGCGCCCTCCGGGGACACGCGCCAGACAAGGCCCGGCGGCGTGCCCGGAGCTCCCCCGGTTACGACAAGCGTACCATCGGCAGCGAAAGCCAGCCCGGTTGTGGGCGCGGGAAAGGACGCGAAGGGGCTGACGGCACCCGTTGCAGGATCGATCCGCACGACCATTTGATCGGTATGCAGACTGACAAAGATCGCGCCGGAGGCACTGACCGCGACGCTTTCGACAAAGCTGCCGCGGGGCCATGTGGCGAGGCAGGTGACGGGAAGAACCTCGGTAATGCCGCCATCGTGGTTCATCGCGGTGGCCTCCCGGCCGAGCGTGCCTGCCGACTCGGCAAGGCCTTGCGGATCACCATGCTAGTCGATGTCTGCACGGCGGCAATCGCCTTGCGGCAAGGGAATTGTCCGCATCGGATGATCCGTTGCAGTCCGAAACTTAAAACTCCACCGATGTGGTTGAGATTCTTGTCGCGCGCCGATCCGGTGCGTGGTAATGATATACCATTAAACGTCGTACGGCCCGTGTTGCTTGCATCGGGATTGTTCGTTTCGTTCCCGTTGCTCCCCTTCGCGGCCCTGGCTGTCCGGCACAGCAGAGGAGAGCATGCATGGCCTACCTTACCCCCGATACCAACCGGCGCCGGATCATCGTGCTAGCTGCCGTCTTCGCGGTGCACGGCGTGATGGCGCTGGCCATCCTGACAGGCTTTGCCGGCGGGGTGATCAGGATCATCGAGAAGAAGCGCTTTGAAGCGTGGAACTACGTGCCACCGAAACCGATCCCCAGCACCGAACCGGCTCCCGTGCCTTCGCTCCACCCGCGCGAAAGCGATGTGAAACCCGAGATCACAGCCCCGCGCGATCCGATGATCGACACCGTGATCAAGATCGATGTCGGCACGCTGCCGCCGATTGGCGGTGATGGCGGCCTTGGCACCCTGCTTCCGCCGCTGTCTCCCTCCACGCCTAGCCCCACCTATACGCCTCGCGCGGCCAAGCCCATCGGCGCGCCGGGCAAGTGGGTGTCGGATGCAGACTATCCCACCAGCGCAATGCGGCGCGGCCAGCAGGGCGCGGCGGGTTTCGAACTGACCATCGGGCAGGACGGGCGAGTGCGCGATTGCCGGATCACGCGGTCCAGCGGCTCGGGTGATCTCGATGCGGCGACTTGCGCGAAGGTCAGCGAGCGCGCCAGCTTTACCCCGGCGCGCGACGAGCATGGCGATCTGGTCACGGGCCGCTACTCCGGCGTGATCCGCTGGCAGATCCCGGAATAGGCTGCCCCAATCGTCCGTTGCAATGCAGCATGATCGAGGCCTACCATCGCCGTCTTGGCGCAGGGGGTCTCGATCTTGCCGTTCACAAGCGATCTCGGCGGCGAGCGCCACGTCTTCGCCGACCTTAAAGCGGTCCTGGCCGCTGCCAGCCCGGCGCGATCGGGCGATGAACTCGCCGGGCTTGCGGCAGAAAGCGCCACGCGCCGCGTGGCCGCGCGCTGCGTGCTGGCCGATCTGCCGCTCAAGCACTTCCTGAGCGAAGCGCTCGTCCCCTACGAGAGCGACGAGGTCACACGCCTCATCCTCGACAGCCACGACACCGCAGCCTTCGCGCTCATTGCCCACCTCACCGTGGGCGGCCTGCGCGACTGGTTGCTGAGCGAGGCGGTAGACGCCACCACCCTGGCAGCCGCCGCGCGCGGCATCACGCCGGAGATGGCCGCTGCGGTCTCCAAGCTGATGCGCAACCAGGACCTGATCGCGGTGGCGCGCAAGATCAACGTGGTGACCGCCTTTCGCAGCACGATCGGCCTTCCCGGCCGGCTGTCCACCCGCCTCCAGCCCAACCATCCGGCAGACGACCCGCGCGGGATCGCCGCTGCCGTGCTCGACGGACTGCTTCACGGCGTGGGCGATGCGGTGATCGGCGTGAACCCCGCCACCGACAGTGTTCCCGGGGCCACCAAGCTGATCCACATGCTGGACGAATTGCGGGAACGCTACGCCATCCCGACGCAGAGCTGTGTGCTCACTCATGTGACCAATGCGCTGACGATCATCGAACGCGGTGCGCCGGTCGATCTGGTGTTCCAGTCGATCGCGGGGAGCGAGGCCGCCAATGCCGGGTTCGGCATCGACCTAGCCATATTGCGCGAGGCGCAGGCCGCCGCACAGGCGCTGGGGCGCGGGACGGTTGGCCGGAACGTGATGTATTTCGAGACCGGTCAGGGCTCGGCGCTTTCGGCCAACGCGCACCACGACGTCGATCAGCAGACGATGGAAGCGCGGGCCTATGGCGTGGCGCGCGCGTTCGATCCGCTGCTCGTCAACACCGTGGTCGGCTTTATCGGGCCGGAGTACCTCTATGACGGCAAGCAGATCATCCGGGCGGGGCTGGAGGACCACTTTTGCGGCAAGCTGCTCGGCCTGCCGATGGGCTGCGACGTGTGCTACACCAACCACGCCGAGGCCGATCAGGACGACATGGACAGCCTGATGACGCTGCTGACCGTCGCGGGCTGCAGCTTCCTGATCTGCGTGCCCGGCAGCGACGATGTCATGCTTTCCTATCAGAGCCTGTCGAACCACGATGCACTGTATCTGCGCAGCGTGATGGGCCTGCGCCCAGCACCGGAATTCGAGGCCTGGCTGGGAGATGTCGGCATTGCCGCGCCCGATGGCACCCTGCGCGCGCTGACCGATCACGCCTCGCCTTTCATGCGCAGGCTGGCGGAGACCATCGCTTGAGCAAGGTGGTACCCGGCGAGCTCTGGGCGCGGCTGCGTCAGACCACTCCGGCGCGGATTGCGCTGGGCCGGGTCGGCAACGCCTTGCCGCTGCGCGAAGTGCTGGACTTCCAGCTGGCCCATGCCCGCGCACGCGATGCCGTTCACGCCGCGCTCGATACGGCGGCGCTGGCGGCCGCGCTCGCCCCTCTCCCGGTACTGCAATTGGAAAGCGACGCACCGGACCGCGCGACCTATCTGCGGCGGCCCGATCTGGGCCGCCGCCTTTCCAGCCGGTCCGCCGCGCTGCTGGCGGAGGTCGGCGGGCAATGCGACGTGGCATTCGCGATCGGCGACGGGCTTTCCGCAACCGGAGTTCAGGCCGGCGCGGCGCGGTTGCTGCATGCCTGTGTCGCGGAGCTGGGCGGACTTGCCATAGGCCCGGTGGTGATTGCGCAGCAGGCGCGTGTCGCGCTCGGTGATCCCGTGGGCGAAGCTCTGGGCGCGCGCGTCTGCGTGATGATCATCGGCGAACGGCCCGGCCTGAGCGTGAGCGACAGCCTTGGCATCTACATGACGTTCGCACCCCGCCCCGGCCGCAGCGATGCCGAGCGGAACTGCATCTCCAATATCCACGGCGCCGGCGGCCTCACCCCCGAGGACGCCGCCCGCACGCTGGGCTGGCTGCTGCGCGAGGCGCTGCGCCGCCAGATTTCAGGCGTTGACTTGAAGGACGACCGGACTCCCACCCTTCCAGACCAGGAAAACAGCCGCGCATGACCACGCCGACCGGAGGCCCACAGCTGCAGCAGCGGCTCGGCCCCTTCCACCTCTGGGCCATCGCGGTGGGCCTCGTCATTTCGGGCGAATACTTCGGCTGGAGCTATGGCTGGGCGAGCGCGGGAACGCTGGGCTTTCTGGTCACCACGCTTGCCGTGGCGGCGATGTACATCGCCTTCATCTTTTCCTTCACCGAGCTGACCACCGCGATCCCCCATGCGGGCGGCCCTTTCGCCTATGGCTTGCGCGCTTTCGGGCCGCTGGGCGGAGCAGTGGCGGGCTTTGCCACTCTGGTCGAGTTCCTCTTCGCGCCGCCGGCCATCTCGCTTGCCATCGGCGCCTATCTTCATGTGCAGTTCCCCGCGCTCGAGCCCAAGCATGCCGCGCTCGGCGCCTACGCAGTGTTCATGGCGCTCAACATCGTTGGCGTGCAGATCGCGGCAAGCTTCGAGGTAGTGGTCACGCTGCTCGCGGTGGGCGAGCTTCTCGTGTTCATGGCAGTGGTGCTGCCGGCATTCCGCTGGTCGAACTTCCTCAGCGGAGGCTGGGCCGGGCAGGATCATTTCAGCATGGCAGCGGTTGGCGGAATTTTTGCAGCGCTGCCCTTCGCGATCTGGTTTTTCCTCGCGATCGAGGGCGTCGCCATGGCCGCCGAGGAAGCGAAGGAGCCGCGCAAGACCATACCGATGGCCTATATCTCGGGCATTCTGACGCTGACGGTGCTTGCCTTCGGAGTCATGCTGTTTGCCGGCGGATCGGGCAGCTGGGCCGAGCTTTCGAGCCTCAACGATCCTCTGCCGCAAGCCATGAAGCGCGCGGTAGGCGCATCTAGCGGCTGGCTGCACATGCTGGTGTGGCTCGGCCTGTTCGGCCTCGTCGCCTCGTTCCACGGGATCATCATGGGCTATGCCCGGCAGATCTTCGCGTTGGGACGGGCGGGTTACCTGCCGGGCGTTTTCGCACGCCTTCATCCTCGCTTCCATACGCCGCACGTGGCGACACTGGCGGGCGGTGTGGTGGGCATTGCGGCGATCTACAGCGATGCCTTCGTCAGCATCGCCGGCCAGTCCCTTACCGCCAGCGTGGTGACGCTGTCGGCCTTCGGCGCGCTCACCATGTACATCATATCGATGGCGGCGCTGCTGCGTCTGCGCCGCAGCGAGCCGGACCTCGCGCGCCCGTTCCGCGCACCGCTCTACCCCTTCGCGCCTATGTTTGCGCTGGGCATGGCGAGCCTCGCGCTGGTGACAATGGCCTGGACCAACCGCGAGCTCGCGGCGATCTTCACAGGGCTGATGGGGCTGCTGGTCGGCAGCTCGCTCTTGCTGCGCCGCAGGGATGCGGATTAGTCTGCCGCCATGAACTTGCGACTGCGCGCCGCTTTTACACTTGCCATGGCGCCGCTTCTGGCCGTGGCCGCTCCCGCCCGGGCGGAGACGAGCCAGCCTGCGCCCCTATGGCACACCCGCGCCGCCTCGGCCGCGGCCTTGCTCGAAAGCACCTGGGGTACGGACAGGGGATGGAAGGCCAGCGAGAACTGGCAGCGCTTCCCGATCACCGACGTACTGATGGACTACGAGCGCCGCACCGGTGATCGCCGCTGGTCTGGCAAAATTTCCGCCGCCGTGCGCAATCGCGATGGTCGCTACCTCAACGACGATGACCTGTGGGCCGTGATCGCAAGCGTTGACGCTTGGCAGAACGAGCGCGATCCCGAACTGCTGACATGGGCGGCGGCAAACTTCAGCCGCCTCGTCACCGCGCATTGGGACGACCGTTGCGGCGGTGGCCTGTGGTGGGACCCGAAGCACAGCTACAAGAACGCGATCACCAACGAACTGCTGCTCCATTCGGCGACCCGGCTCTATCTGGCGACCGGGCAGGAACCCTATCGCGCGTGGGCGCTGCGCGCATGGGCGTGGTTTGAGGCCTCGGGCATGATCGGGGCAGACGGCCTCGTCAACGATGGCCTCGACGCGCAGTGCCGCAACAATGGCGCACCGCGCTACACCTACAATCAGGGGGTTCTGCTGGGCGGGCTGAACGACCTCGCCGCGATCGCCGGTGATCCGCAATACCGCGCATTCGCAGTCCGGACGGCGCTTGCCGCCACGCGTACGCTGGTGACGGCGCAGGGCCTGCTGACCGAGCCATCCGACGCGTTGGGCGCCGACGGGCCAATGTTCAAGGGCGTCTTTGCCCATCATCTCGGCCATCTGGTCGAGGCCATGGCAGAGGGCTCGGACCGCGCTGAACTGCGCGCCTGGCTGCGCCGCAACGGCGAAGCGGTGTGGCAGCTCGGCGCCGAAGGCAGCCAACCGGTCGATGGTCTATGGACGGGTGGATCAGGCCAGACGGGCGCCGCCGCGCAAGCCTCGGCAATCGCGCTCTTTCTGGCCGCCGCTTCCTGACCTCGAGAGGAAGTCGCCCGCCGCGATCCTGCACTTCCATGCAGTTCCCGACCCCGAACAGCGTCAGACGAACAGGAAATCTGCCAGCTGGAGCGAACCCTTTGCAGCCAGAATGCCAAGATTGGCGACCAGCACTACGTCGGTGGAAACGGTGTAGCTAGCATCGAGCGCGTGGTAGAGCACCGTATTGTTGCTGCTGTCCTTGCCGACGATGAACACGCCTTCCCCGACACTGCCGCCCGCAGCTGCGGAGAGGTAGTTCTGCACATCGCTCACACTGTTGAGCGCGCCGCCATCGTAGTTGATGAGATCCGCACCCGTGATATTGGCGCCGCCCGACTTGGCCGAGACTTGCCGATCGAACGCGGCCCCATTGAAGTCGAACGCGCTCAGGGCGAAGCGCAAGTCGTCTTCGGAAGCGAGGAAATCGGTGATCGTGTCCGGCGCGCTGTAGCGCGACATCCAAACGAACACGTCGGATCCCGAGCCGCCAGTCAGCGTGTCCGAGCCATCCTGTCCTTCCAGAATATCGTTGCCACTGCCGCCACTGATCGTGTCATTGCCACCGCCACCATTGACCGTATCTGCCACCTGGCTGCCGACGATCGTGTTGTTGCCGCTGCTGCCAGTGGCGATGAGGCCCGAGGAACTGGCGCTCCAGTCGAGGTTCTCGAAGTTCATGACCGTCGTGTTGTCGCCCACGCTCTGGTCGGCCAGCGAGAGATTGATCTGGTCGGTGACACCTTCGGCGTAATTGAAGACCAGCGTGTCGCTGTCGGCGCCACCATCGAGTGTCGCGGTGTTCAAGCGGTAGCCATAGTCGATGCGGTCGGCGCCGGCATCGCCGAACACTTGTGTGCCCGTGGCCCAGTACGAGTATCCAGCGGCGGTCTTCACCGTATCGTCGCCGCTGTCGGCGCGGATCACGCTTGCGATGTTGGGCCCGGTGATCGTTTCGTTCCCGGTCGTCCCGTTGACGGTCAAGGTATCCTGGGCATCGAAATTCGCCCAGTTGACCAACCCCAGATTGACCGTCGAGCCCGATTCCACGTTGACAATGAAGGCCTCGGCCGTGCCGGTGACGACTGAATTGGCATAGATCGCGGTGAAGCTCGCGGTCTGCGCGCCGGTGAGCGTGACGGTCAGGCCCTGACTGAGATAGTTTCCAGCCGCATCCTGGGCGCTCGCATAGAGATATTCGAGGTTGGCGAGCGAGCCGACGGTGAAGTCTGTTGTCGCGCGGACGTAAAGGAAATCGCCGTCAGCGCTGCCAGCGCCATCGATTGATTCGCCTGCGGCAAAATCGCCGCCGTTGATGTAGAAGGAATCCGCACCGATGCCGCCACCAAGCGTGTCGGCTCCGCCATTGCCGGTGATGCTGGCACCGTAGGCACCCGCCCTGAGCGTATCCCCCGCGCTGCCGCCGACAAGGATGCTGTAGGTGCCGGAAAGTCCAATCGCGTAGAATGACGCCGATGAGGTCGAACCATCGACATTCTCAAACCCGCTGACAGCGGCGGTATCGCCACTGGTCTGGTCGGCAAGGTTGAGGTTGATCGTCGCCGATCCGGTCACGACGAGGGTATCGGCATTTGCGCTACCGTTGATGCTGGCGGCGTTGCCGCGATAGGTGATCCTGTCGTCACCACCCTGCCCGTCGATCACGTCGAGACCGGCGCCGCCATCAATGGTGTCGGCCAACGCGCTGCCGGTGATGGTGTTCGCAGCGCTGCTTCCAGTTGCCTTGAGGCCGAAACTGCTCTGGCTCCAGTCCAGGTTCTCGAAGTTGTTTACCCCCGCGTTGTCGCCGATGGTCTGGTCCGTAGCGGAATTCAGATCGATCTGACTGGCAACGCCGCCGTTGTAACTGTAAACCAACGTGTCCGTATCGGCCCCGCCATCGAGCGTGATCAAGTATAAGGAGTTGCCAAAATCGATGCGGTCATCGCCAGCATCGCCAAACACGCTTGAGTTGTTGCCCCAGGCTGTGCTGCCGGACGTCGGTACCTTCAGCGTGTCGTTGCCACCATTGCCGTGGACCGTGCTGCGGATATTCGGCCCGGTGATTGTCTCTGCGCCAACCGAGCCTCAGCCCGGACGCATCGGCCGTATCGTCGCCCGCGCCGCCGTTAACGATGATCTTCGAACCGTAAACCCCGGTCAGGTTGCTGTTGAGCAGCGTTACAGTGTTGCCGCCCGCATTCAACTGGATCGTCGGAACACCGGTAACCCCGGTCAGCGCATCAACCGCCAGCGCACCGGCAGTCGTCAACTGCAACACATCGCCGCCGCCGCCACCGGTCACCGTATCGAGCGCGTTAAGATCAGCACCGCGAACTGGAACGTATCGGCAACCGCTGTGCCCGTGAATACGTTGTTAGTTGCCACCTGGCCAATAAAGATCGCCATAGCCAGAGCCCTCGTGGCGTTGATTTTCAAGTATCAGTAGTACCTGAGTGTAGAGGCACGAGTTTTGACGAGACATATTTTAATGTCAACAAAAGTAGCCCGATTGGCGCCGCCACTCTCCGATTTGTCGAGTGACTGGCTTGTCCAGAGACCTGCAACCAAGCATCATTCGACAGGCACGGTTTTCGCGGCAAGCAGGTGGGCTGTGAGTTTTCTGTCTGCGGGTGAGCGACGATGGCAGGACCGAAAGGCTGCAACTCTGCAGAGTTTGCTCGACCATTTCTTCTCCGCAGCCCTGGTTTGGTGTGGGCGGTCCTGCGGTCAGGCGCACGCGGATTGCAGCAGCGTCGCGCGTCATTCGATCGCGCAAGCGCATTAGGCGGAGCGTGGCCGCTTCCATGCGACAACATCTTTCCGCAGGTCGGTAGCCCGCCGGTGCATTGCGCAGATTGTATCGACTTTCGCTATCCCGGCGGTTCTTGGCGCTTATGCACCGCCAAGCGAAGCGCCCCAACCGAGGGCTTATTGTCCTCCCTTGGCAGTCTTTTCAATGTCGATCAGCCGGGCCTGCAGCACTTGCCCGGTGTCCAGCAGCATAAGCTTGCGAAAGCCCCCGCCATGCTGACCGTCGCGCAGAGGATTGACCTCAACGGCGACGCGGTCTCCGGCCTTGAGCGACTTGCGGCTCCAGCCCAGCCGCGTGAGATTGCCCGGGCTGGTGAGCTCGACAGACCAGACGCCAGCGGCATTGCCGGGTGCGCTCACATCGAGCAGCAGGGCGACATGCGGGTTAACCCAGCGGTATTCTTTCACCCGGCCCTGCAGCGTTACGACTTTGGCGGGATCGAACATGGCGAAGCTGTGGTGCGCATGGGCTATTCCCACGGCGCTCACGGCTGCAAGGGTGACAGCGAGGGCGGCAACGAGAGCGGCAGGGCTGGACTTGCGAATCATGGATCGGCTCACTTGGCTGGTGGAGGCAGGATATTGCCATTTTGCTGGTGGGTGGGAACATAGATCGGGTTACCCCAGCGATCCGTGCTTTCCTCGAAATCACCCTGACGGCAGACGCCTTCGACGATTTCGTAGCTGCGCTTGCGATTGCGGTAGTAGATTCGCCGGGTTTCCCAAGGACGAGTGAGGATATGCGGCGCCTCGATCACCAGATCATGCGCCAGTGTATCGGGGGCGATCAGATGGATGCGTTCGCGGATCACCGCCCCTTCGCCCAAGGGAATGCCCACGGCCTCGCTCAGCGCCAGAAACACTTGCGGCAGGATGCCGCGCGTCTCAACCACCAGCGTATCGCCTTCCCAGTGGCCCACCGATGTGCCGTGGAAACTGGGATCAGGATCTTCGGGCATCGCGCGCCCGTCGGTGTAGATCCGGCGGAGGCGGTTGCCGTCGGATTCGCCGAGCAGCGTGACCCGGCCAGGCGTGAACAGGAACTCATTGGCGTTGTGCGTGATCAGAATGAGGCTAGGCATGCCATGCGGCAGGCAATTGAGGAGCAAGCCGTGGGGGCGGCCCTGATTTTCTTCCTCAGTCCAGTATTTCACCTGCGGAATGACTTCGGGCTTCCACGGCACCGGGTTGGTTTCGATCTGGCGATCCTGATCGGAGATATCGGGCGACCACCTGCCACTCCAATCGGGAAGTTTGCCCAGCGCGGCCCAGTCCTCGGCTGTTGGCGCAGGGTCGATGATGTCTGCAGGCGGCGTTTGAGCCGCAGCGACAGACGCCAATCCGACGGCTACTGCTGCCAATGAACCAAGCAAAAACCGCATTGCGCACCCCGACATGATCCAATCACCCCATCATCGTGCGCGATACGCGGCAAAAATCCACACCCTTTTGATCGCATTTGAATTTTTGTGTTGGAATCGTGCAAAACTGCGGGTGAAGTAACGCGATCGGTTGCTATTCACACAGGATATCTCGCGTTGGAAGGTCTCATCGCATTCTCAAACTGGCTTGAGCACACGCCGGTTTCGGTCGCTGTCAATGCCCGGGGGTGGTTCGTTCCGGCGATTCAGGTGGTGCACATCATGGCCATTGCCGCCGTCGTGGTTGCGGCGCTGCTGATCAACTTGCGTGCCGCTGGTCTGGTCGAGCGCGAGCGATCGCTGGCCGTCGTAACCGCAAGCTGGCTTCCGGTGCTTTTTTGCGCGATCGCCGTGCTCGCCGCCAGCGGGTTTCTCCTGATTGCGAGCGAGCCCGGCCGGGCTCTGTTCCGAACGGTATTCTGGGTAAAGCTGGTGCTTGTCGGCGCGGCGCTTCTGGCGACATGGGCGCAGCGCGCGGTGGGCGAGGCACGGCCGCGTGCGCTGCATGTGGCGCTGGCACTGGCAGCGCTGGCGTGCTGGTCGCTGGTGATCTTTGCCGGACGCTGGATCGCTTATGCCGATGGTTGGCCGGGCGCGCCGGCCTGATCGCCCCAACTGCGGATCGCCGCGCCATTCTGTTTCAACACGGATCTGGGATTGCTGGTTCATGTCGATTGAAGACCTAGCGGACTGGCTGTCCGAAACACCGCTCGCGTATGCGCTGACCGATAGCACCTGGCTTTTCGGTACGGTCGAGGCTGTGCATGTCCTGGCGCTTACGCTCGTGTTCGGTTCGATCGCACTGGTGGATTTGCGCCTTGTCGGGATCGTCGAACCAAGCCGGGATCCGCGCCAGTTGCTGAGGCAATGGCTGCCGTTCACCTGGGCCGGCTTCGCCCTGGCCGCCGCAACCGGCACGACGATGATCTTCGCCAACCCTTCAGGCTATTTTACCAACTTCTTTTTTCAGGGAAAACTGGTGCTGCTCTTGCTGGCGGGGGCAAACATGATCGCGTTCCACTTCATCGCGAGCCCCCGCCTCATGACGCCAGGTGCGCTGGCTCCGCGGATTTCCGGTGCGGTCTCGCTTACGCTCTGGACCTCGATCATCGTGTTCGGGCGCTGGATCGGCTTTACCATCTGACAGTTTCGACGGGTTTGCGGGAGAGACGCGATGCAGCAGAGCGGCAAGATGGCCCGGGTCGCGGGTGCGCTGGGACTGACCGCGCTGCTGGTGCTTACCAGCGCGGCCTTGGCCAGACGCGCGCCGCTGGACGCCAATGGCATCTGGGCCAATCTTGCCCTGCGCGAACAGGCCGTGCGGGCGGGGGCGCCCGTCTTTGCCCGTGCCTGCGCCGGATGCCACGGCGCAGATGGACGTGGCGCCTTGGGCGGGCATGCCCCCGACCTTACCGATGATCGCTGGCTCTATGGCGGCGAGGACATCGACACGTTCATCATGCGCGCCTCGGATATCGAGCGCACCGTCCTTCATGGTATCCGCGCGGACGACGCGGAAGGCCGCAACTGGCCGGAAATGCCCGCGCGCGGAGTTGGCCACAGCCTTGAGCCCGACGAAATCTCCGCCGTCACCGAATATGTGCTGAAACTTGCCGGCAAGGCTCATGATCCCGCGCAGATAGCCGCCGGCAAGGAAGCCTTCGAAGGGGAAGGTGGCTGCTATGATTGCCACACGCTGCAAGGCTGGGGTGATACCGCGACGGGGGCGGCCGACCTGACGCGGCCGCAGACCTGGCTTTATGGCAGCGACCGCGCCGCAATTGCGCAAAGCGTAACCGAAGGCCGCAAAGGCGTCTCTCCGGCCTTTGCAGGAAAACTTACACCGGCAGAAGTGCGCGCAGTGTCGGTCTATGTGCTTTCACTGGCCAAGACGCGTAAGTCCCTGTGAAGTTACTTGGGGCATTGCGCTCGTTCTCGGCTTGACGACTTTCGGCAAGAGCAGACGCTTCGACCAAGCACGGACGCCATCGCCGAGGCGATCGCTGATGGCTGATTCCGAACCCGCCGACCCGAAAGGCATTTCCCGACGCAGGCCTGGCAATGTTGCGGGATGCACAGCATCTGTTGTTCGGCTCGGCTGCTTCCTCGAAGAATGGAATCAAGTCCTGGTCGCCAAGCGGTGTGGGCGAGTATTCTCCCAACGGAGAATGGGCCGAGATGCGAGTGCCAAAACTGACTCAATGGCCCATGCGTCAGGAGCAGACAGGCCTCAACCCCGCAGAACTGCGTCATCTAGCGCAGAGCAGGTGCCCGCAGGCAAAATATGTTTCGATTGTCAGACTGTCTGGTGCGGTCGAGAAGACTCGAACTTCCACGGGCTTTCGCCCACAACGACCTCAACGTTGCGCGTCTACCAGTTCCGCCACGACCGCACATCGAAACGGGGATTTGCCTTGTCAAAAGGCGGCCCCGCCGGGGTAGAGGCGGGCCCCTAGCAAAGGACCCCGCAGCGCGCAACAACCAAGCGGGGATTTTTTATTCGGGCTTCCAGCCGATCTCGGCGTGCTTGGCGCTTTTGGGAACATCGGTCACGGCTTCATTGATCGTGACACTCTCGCCGGGTTTCAGCATCTCGCGCGGGGGCGTTACGTCCCAGGTGTAGACGACCTTGCGATTGACATCGCGCAGCACGATCAGGATCGGCGGCACGTCTTGCGGCTGTTTGCCAACGTTGGTGATCGTGCCGCTGGCGCCGAAGTATTCGGTGCCGTTGGGCAGGGGTCTGCGGTCCTGCCGTTCGGCGGGGAAGGACAGGACAAGATCGGGGTTGCCTGCACCGAAAGTGGCGTGGGCGGTGGGCAGCCACTTGGGCAGGCCGAGCCATGAAGCCAGCACGATCAGCACCGCGACCAGGCTGGCAAATCCGATACCCGCAAAAGTCCAGAGCCTGGCCGCGTTGCGCCGGGGGCGGAAGGGCGGCTCGTGATCGAAGCTGGAACTGGTCTCGTCGAAGGAATCTTCTGCCGTGCGCACGGCCGGGCGGGTGACCGGGCGGGGCACGACCGGCGGTTCGGGCACTGGGCCGCCGGCATCGATCTCGAAGCGCGGCTCGACCGCAGGGGCTGTGGGAGGAGGGGGCGGCTCGCGAACCAGCGGGGCGGCAGGGACCGCAGCAGCGATCTCCGGCGCCTCGGCCCGCGCCGGCAGTTCAGGGCCATGCTGGAACCAGCTGTGGCGGCACTTGGCGCAACGTACAGTGCGACCTTCCACACCGACCGCGCTGTCGGGAACGACATACCGCGTCGAGCAGGCGGGACACGCAATTATCATGGGGCCGGTTAAGCATGGTGCCGGGCCGGGAAACAATAGGCGTGAACGGGGAGAAGTGCTTGCCCGGCCTTTTTTCCACATCGATTGCGGCCTATAGCCGCCTCAACCGTGCATCGTTTCGCACGGTCCACCACCAGCGGGACAGCCACGCCTGACATGAGCCAGCCTGATGCCGAAATCGTCCAGTTCGACAACGTCGGGCTGCGCTACGGGACGGGCAAGGAAATCCTGGCCGACATTTCCTTTACGCTCTATCCGGGCCGCTTCTATTTCCTCACCGGCGCGAGCGGCGCGGGCAAGACGAGCCTGCTCAAGCTGCTCTACCTCTCGCAGCGCCCGTCGCGCGGGCTGATCCGCCTGTTCGGCACCGATGCGATCACCCTCCCGCGCGAGCGCCTGCCAGGCTTCCGCCGCCGCATAGGCGTGGTGTTCCAGGACTTCCGGCTGGTCAGCCACCTCTCCGCTTTCGACAATGTCGCGCTGCCGCTGCGGGTCGCCGGGGTGAGCGAGAAGGACATCACCCGGCCGGTGAGCGAGATGCTCGACTGGGTCGGCCTCGGCGACAGGCAGCACGCCCGGCCCGCGACGCTTTCGGGCGGGGAGCAGCAGCGCGTGGCGATCGCGCGCGCGGTGATCGCCCGGCCCGATATGCTGGTGGCCGACGAGCCGACCGGCAACGTCGATCCCGACATGGCGCTCAAGCTCTTGCGCCTGTTCGAAAGTCTCAATCGGCTGGGCACGACAGTGGTGGTGGCAACCCACGACGTCCATCTTATCCGCAAAGTGCCGGAATCGCTGATCATGCGGCTCGACAAGGGGCGGCTCAGCGATCCCACCGGCGCGCTGCGCTATCCCCCGCGCCGCCCGGCCGCGACCGGCGCCGCCGCGCCGCCGCCGCTCTGAGACCGGCGCCATGGGCTTCCTTTCCGCCTTGCTCCAGCGCTGGCGCGGCTCTGCCGCCACCGGTGACCCGCGCCTTCTGCCCGAAGCACAGCTGACGGGTCCGATGCCGTGGGTCATCGCGATCATGATCGCGATGACCGTGGTGGCGGCCGCCAGCGGCCTTGCGTTGCGCAATGCAGCCAGCACGGCGAGCGCGGACCTTGAAGGCGGCGTGACCGTGCAGATCGTGACAGCCGCTCCGGCCGAGCGGCTCCGCCAGTCCGCCGGAGTGCTCAAGGCACTGCGCGCCGCGCCCGAAGTGGCCGAAGCGCGCCAGGTGGCGCAGGAAGAGCTCAACAATCTGGTCGAGCCATGGCTCGGCACTCGTCCGGGCGACGATGTCGAGGCGCTGCCGATCCCCGCGCTGATCGATGTGCGGCTGAAAGGCGCAGCCACGCCCAGCCGGCTCGCGGCCTTGCGCGCGATCATCGTGCCGGAAGCGCCCTCGGCGCGGGTCGATGCGCAGGCGGGCTGGCTCGCACCGGTCTTTGCAGCGATCGGTGCGATGCAGTGGATGGCCGGTGGCCTGATCGCGCTGCTCGCCTTCGCGACGATCTCGGCCGTGCTGCTTGCCTCGCGCAATGCGCTGGGCAATCACCGCGAAACGATCGAGATCGTGCACATGCTGGGCGGCACCGATCGCCAGATCGCGCGGGTGTTCCAGCGCTCGATGGCGTTCGACGCGGCGGCAGGGGGCCTTGCCGGGCTACTGCTCGGAATCGTGACGATCGTCGCGCTGTCGCGCCAGTTTGCGGGGCTGGGCTCGGGCATGGTGGCGGGCGCTGTGCTGCGCTGGCCAGACTGGATCGTCATCGCCGCAATCCCACTGGCCGGCGTCGGCCTTGCCGTCCTCACCGCGCGGCTCACCGTGCTCGCCGCGCTCAGGCGGATGCTCTGACATGCGGCGCCCGCGCAAACCCCCCGGCCTGTTTCGCCGCATCGGCGCCGGAGCTCTGTTGGCCTGGGTGCTGGGCTTCCTGTGGTTCGCGCTCGCGCTGCCGCGCCCGGCCGGAACGCAGAAGACCGATGGCGTGATCGCGCTGACCGGGGCGAGCGGGCGCATCCCCCGCGCCTTCGAGGTGCTGCGCGCAGGCCAGGCGCGCAAGCTGCTGGTTGCGGGCGTGGCGAGCGAGGTCACGCCGGCAGAATTCGCTGCGGAGTACAAGGTCTCGCCGCAGCTCCTTGCCTGCTGCGTAACCCTGGGCTTCGAATCGATCGACACCCGGTCCAACGCGCTCGAAGCCGCGCGCTGGATCGCGGCCGAGCACATTACCTCGGTTCGGCTGGTCACGACCGACTGGCACATGCGCCGCGCCGCGTTCGACCTGGCCATGGCAGCACCCCGGGGCGTGGAAATCCTGCCCGATGCGGTGCCATCGCGCCCCAGCCTCAGGACGCTGTTCATCGAGTACCACAAGCTGATCGCGCGGGTGCTCGCATGGCTCGCGGGGTGGTAGGATCAGGCGTGTCAGAAACGGGAATGCGGTCTGATCCGGTGCCCGAAGGTCGAACGGGCCTGCGCGAGATCCTGCGCAGCCTTGCGTTCCATGCCGCCTTCTATGCCGGTTCGGTGCTGCTGGTAATCGTCGCGCTCGCGGTAATGCCGTTCAAGCGCGAGCGCTACCGCAAGGTGGTGCGGATGTGGTCGAGCTGGCACCGGGGCTGTGCGCGCTTGCTGCTGGGGATCACCGTGGACGCCGGCGATTTCGTGCCCCGCGCGGGGGTACTCTATGCCATCAAGCATGAATCGTTTTTCGAGGCGATCGATTTGCCGCACATGTATCCCGTCCCTGTCGTCTTCGCCAAGGAGCAGTTGCTGCGCATCCCGCTGTGGGGCGCGGTGGGCACGCATTATGGCCTGATCGCGGTGGACCGGGGCCGCGGGGCGAGCGCGCTGCGCGCCATGCTGGCCGAAGCACGCCGCTGGACCGCCGATGGCCGGCCGCTGGTGATCTTTCCCGAAGGCACGCGCGTGCCCCATGGCAGCCGGGCGCCGCTCCAGGCCGGCTTTGCCGGGCTTTACAAGATGCTCGGCCTGCCGGTGGTGCCCGTGGCCGTTGACAGCGGCGCACTTTATAAACGGCGCTGGAAGCGCAGCGGCACGATCCACTACCGCTTTGGCGAGGAAATCCCCCCTGGTCTCCCGCGTGAAGAGATCGAAGCCCGTGTCCATGCCGCCATCAATGCGCTGAACTCGTGAGCGCAGACCAAGCCGGCCCCGAGATTCGCCCCGAGGACCGCCATACCGCGCCCGACGAGCGCAGCTGGAGCGAGGTACTCGGTCCCGGGCTCATTACCGGCGCGGCGGATGATGATCCGAGCGGGATCGGCACCTACAGCCAGGTCGGCGCACAATTCGGCTTCAGCCTCGCCTGGATCATGGTGTTCAGCTATCCGCTGCTTGTGGCGACCCAGCTGATCTGCGCGCGGATCGGCGCGGTAACGGGGCACGGGATCGCGCACAACCTGCGGCGACACTATCCCAAGCCCGTGCTCTGGTTTGCCGTCCTGTTGCTGCTCGTGGCGAACACGATCAACCTCGGCTCGGACCTTGGGGCAATGGCGGCGGCCCTGAACCTGCTGCTGCCCGGGCCGACCATGCTCTATGTCGCGCTGTTCGGCCTCGTCTCGGTGCTGCTCGAGATTTTCGTGAGTTATGAGCGCTATACGCGCATTCTCAAGTGGTCGGCACTCTCGCTGCTCGCCTATATCCTCGTGCCATTCGTGGCCAAGATCTCGCCGACAGAGGTCTTGCGCGGGGTGCTGGTGCCAAAGCTCGCCTTCGACCGGGAAACGGCCATGGCGGTGATCGCGGCGCTGGGAACGACGATCAGCCCATACCTGTTTTTCTGGCAGGCAGGACAGGAAGTGGAGGAGCAGCACCGGCTTCACACGCATCCGCTGGGGGTGTTCCCGCGCGCCGCCGCGCCGGGCCTTTCGCGCATGCGCACCGATACCGTGCTGGGCATGGGGGTAACCAGCGTGACCGCGCTGTTTATCGTCATCGCCACGGCCGCCACCCTCCACGCCAACGGCATCAATCAGATCGCCTCCGCCGACCAGGCCGCGAGCGCGCTGCGTCCGATTGCCGGGGACCTCAGCTTCCTGCTGTTCGCGGTCGGGATCATCGGCATCGGCCTGCTGGCGGTGCCGGTTCTGGCGGGATCGGCCGCCTATGCGCTTTCGGAAACGTTCGGCTGGGCCGAGGGGCTGAACCGCAAGCCGCACGAGGCCAAGGCCTTCTATGGCGCCATCGTGGTCGCGGTGTTGGGCGGCGTGGCGCTCAATCTCATCGGCATCGATCCGATGCATGCGCTCTACTGGACGGCGGTGATCAATGGCCTCCTCGCCCCGCCGCTGATGGTGATGACCATGCTGGCCGCGAGTAACCCGCAAGTGATGGGCCGGCTCACCCTGCCGCCACTGCTCAAGCTGGGTGGCTGGGCGGCGACAGCGGTAATGGCGTTCGTCTCCGGAATGTTCCTGCTCAGCTAATCGCTGTGGCTGCGGCCAAAGTCTGGCCGCGCATCATCTTGGCCCATCTCGATGATCGAGCGGCGGATCGCGCGGGTGCGGGTGAACGTATCGAAAAGCATGGCCCCGTCGCCCTTGCGGATCGCCTTCTGCAGCTCGGTCAGATCCTCGCTGAACCGCTGAAGCATTTCGAGCACGGCATCCCGGTTGCTGAGGAACACGTCGCGCCACATCGTCGGATCGGAAGCGGCGATGCGGGTGAAATCGCGGAAACCGCCGGCAGAATACTTGATCACCTCGCTCTGTGTCACTTCCTCGAGATCGGAGGCGGTGCCGACAATGGTATAGGCGATTAGGTGCGGCAGGTGGCTGGTGACGGCGAGCACGCGGTCGTGATGCTCGGCATCCATCGTCTCGACCCGCGCGCCGAGCGCTTCCCAGAACACGCCGACGCGTGCGATCTCGCCCGCATCGGCATCGGCGGGCGGGGTAACGATGCACCAGCGGTTGCGGAACAAGGCAGCGAAGCCCGCGTCCGGGCCGCTTTGCTCGGTGCCGGCCACGGGGTGTGAGGGTATCACGGTGACGCCCGGTAGAGCCTCCGCGAGCGCGCGGGCGACGCTGGCCTTGCTGGAACCGACGTCGGTGACAATCACGCCGGGCGCGAGATAGGGAGCAATCGCGCGTCCGGCGGCGGCCATGGCCCCTACAGGAACGCAAAGCACAACGAGATCAGCCCCAGCGACGGCTTCCCCGGCGGTTTCGGGAAGGACATCGGCGAGCGCGATTTCGCGGGCGCGTGCTCGGACGGCGGGATCGGCATCGAAGCCGATGGTGAGCGCATCCGGCATATGCGCCTGTACCGCCCGCGCAACCGAGCCGCCCAGCAGGCCGAGCCCGATGACCGCGATGCGCTTGAAGGATGCAGGCGCGCTCATCGCGCCGCTTCGGCGAGTTGACGCAGCACGGCGGCGACGCGGTCCATCTCGGCAGCCGTGCCGATGGTGATGCGCAGGCACTGCGGCAGGCCCTGCCCGGGCAGCCAGCGAGTGATGAAGCCGTGGTCGATCAGGCCGTTGTAGGCTGCCTCGGCGGTAAGCGCGCCGGAGAACTCGATCAGTACGAAGTTCGCCTCACTCGGCAGCGGGCGCAAACCGTGGTTGCCCAGCGCCGCCAGCGCAGAGGCGAAGCGGGTGCGCTCGGCGCGGTTGTGCGTCCGTGAAGCGTCGACAAAAGCCTGATCGCCCAGCGCGGCGAGCGCGGCCGCCTGCGCGGTGACGGTGAGATTGAACGGTCCGCGGATGCGGTTGAGCATGTCGATCAGGTGCGGCGCACCGGTTGCCCAGCCGACACGCTCGCCGGCAAGCCCGTAGATCTTGGAAAAGGTCCGTGTGACGAGGACATTCTCGGCGGTGGCTGCCAGCGCCAGCGCGCCGTCGTCGGCCTCGGCATCGAGGTACTCGGCATAGGCCTGATCGACCACGAGCAAGACATCGGCCGGCAGCGCCGCATGGAGACGCGCAAGCTCGGCGCGCGGCAGGTAGCTGCCGGTGGGGTTGTTTGGATTGGCGAGGAACACGACGCGCGTGCTTGGGCTCACGCAGCCGAGCAGCATATCGACATCGGCGGCGTAGTCGCGGTCCGGCGCCTCGACCGGCTCCGCGCCGCAGCGCCGGGCAGCGATCTCGTACACCGAGAAACCGTAGCGCTGGTAGAGCACAGCGTCACCCGGCCCCGCAAAGGCCTGCGCGGCGAGGTGGAGCAGCTCGTCCGAGCCGGTGCCCATGACGATGCGCGCCGGATCGATGCCGTGGAGCGTGCCGAGCGCGCCGCGCAGAGCGTGGCTTTCGGGATCGGGATAGCGCGCCGGATCGCCTACACCCTCACCGCTGCCAAGCCGCGCGGCGCGGGCCAGCGGGCTTGTGCCGAGCGGGTTCTCGTTGGCCGAAAGCTTGATCAGCGCCTGTCCGTCGGTGCCGGTGGACTTGCCCGGAACATAGGGATGGATTGCCGCGATCCACGGCTTGGGCACGGGACGGATGATGGCAGGTGTGGCGGGCGGCTGGGACATGATCGGCGCGCCTTAGCGGGCTTGCCGCGCCAAGGGAACCGTCTCGCGCGGGCAGTGCGGCCTTAGCTGACTTCGGCGCGCATGGCGGCGCCTTTCCAGTCGCTTGCCATGGCAAAGGCAGGCATCGACGCCTTGCCATCCTCGCCTCCGCCGATGAGGTGCGGACCGATCGGCTGCACACCGTCGCCCTTGGGGCTTTGCGGCAGGCCCGCGGCGGCGAGCTGGTAGGGCGAGGCGCGGCTGCGGGTGCACAGGCCGCCATTGCCGTCGGGAACCAGCGCCTGTTCGAACTCCAACCCCTGCTGGCGCTTGCGTGAACGGCGTACGCGCGCCACGGCGAGCTGGCCTTCGCCGAGATCGATCACGAATTCGGTGCCCACCGGCACATCGACCAGCCCCTCGATCAGTGCGCCGGAGACCGAAAGGTTGCGCAGCACGACCGGATAGTAGTGGTTGTCGTGGATCACGCCGATGCGGCGGAACATGGCCTGGCGGTCGTGGCGCTGGAAGGCCGGGCCCGACGGCTCGATGATCCAGTCGCCTTCGTTGAGCTTCTGGATGAACTGCTCGTTGCCGATCGGCTTGCTGTAGATGTAGCCCTGCACCAGCGTGACGTTGAGGCTCTTCATCAGGTCGAACTGGTCGAAGCTCTCCACACCCTCGGCTGTGGTTTCCATCTCCAGCGCCTGCGCCAGCGCGACGATCGCGGCGATGATGGCGCGGTTGCGCGATCCTTCCTCGGTCGCGCCGCGCACAAACGACTGGTCGATCTTGATCTTGTCGAAGGGCGCGGTCTTCAGGTAGCCGAGCGAGGAATAGCCCGTGCCGAAATCATCGAGCGCGAGGCGCACGCCGAGACCCTTGAGCGCCTTGAACCGCTCGTTGGTCGCTCCGCCTTCCTGCAGAAACACGCTTTCGGTGATCTCGAGCTCAAGCCGTTCGGGATCGAGACCTGAATTGGCAAGGGCGCTGGCAACGAGAGCCGGGAAGCCGTCGTCGGCGAACTGCACTGGCGAAACGTTGACGGCAATGCGCAGGATGCCAGGCCAGGCCGCCGCCTCGGCACAGGCGCGGCGCAGGACCCATTCGCCGATACCTTTGATGAGGTTCGATTCCTCCGCGATGGGGATGAACCGCGCGGGGCTGACCGAGCCGTGCTCGGGATGATTCCAGCGCGCGAGCGCCTCGACACCCACGACATGGTTGTCCGCCGCGCGCACCACGGGCTGGTAATGGATCTCGAGCTCGTCCCGCTGCAGCGCGTCGTGCAGGTCTTCCTCAAGCAGGCGGCGGTCGGCGGCGGCCTTGAGCAGATCGGCGCTGAAGAAGCGGAAACGGCCGCGCCCGCCGCCCTTGGCGGCATAGAGCGCAAGGTCGGCATTGCGCACGAGGCTGTCGCTGTTCTCGCCGTCGAAGGGCGATACCGCGACGCCAACCGAGGCCCCGATCAGGCAGCGGCTGCCATCGATGGTATAGGGCTGGGAAATGCTGGTGATGATGCTGGTGGCGATATCGCCGAGCACGCCGCGGTCTTCGATCCCGGGCATGATCACCTGGAACTCGTCGCCACCGAGACGGCTGACCTTTTCCTTGTCGCCCACCACGCGCACGAGGCGAGCGGCGACCTGCTTGAGCAGCGCGTCGCCCGCGGCGTGACCAAGCGTATCGTTAACCTGCTTGAAGCGGTCGAGATCGATCAGCATGATTGCACAGGGGCTGCGCTGCTGCGTGGAGACGGTCAGCGTCCGCTCAAGCAGCTGCGACATGCGGCGCCGGTTAAGCAAGCCGGTCAGCGCATCGTGCATGGCCATGTGCGAGCTTTCCTCGGCCGAGCGCCGCTCGCCGGTGATATCCTCGCAGTGGCCGCGAAAGCCGGCGAAATCACCGCCTGCGATGATTGGCTCGCCCGAGATCGACCACCAAAGAGTCTCGCCGTCGGCAAGCTCGCTTCGCACGGTGATCTTTTCGAAGCGGCCCTTGCGCGCGAACGCGAATGGCAGCGTGCGCTCGCCCTCGCTACCGATGCCGGATTTCAGGAAAAGTTCGAGGAAGTTACGCCCGGTCGCGCTGCCTTCGCCCACCAGCGGGGCATGGGCGCCGGGCGAGAGATAGGTGACATTGCCTTCCGTGTCGGTCGACCAGAAGAAGCCGAGGCCAAGGTCCTCGTAAGCATGGCAGAGTGCGGCCGCTTCGCTTTCGGACGTGCGGGGGGGCGACGAATCGGTCGCCCCGCGTCCAAAGACTTCGCGTGCCCTGCGCAGCACCACCCTGTCATTCCTTTACATGAGCCGAACGGTTCGACCCTGTTCTGTAACGCAAGGCTATTGTGAGAAGGTTAACTACGTAGGGGCGGCAAGGCGAACCCGCCCAGCGGACCATTCTGCAAAAAAAAAAAATGGCCGGAAGCGCGCTTTGCGCTTCCGGCCTTAGTCTGTTCGCAGGAGGAACATCGTCTGGCGGGGCCCCGGTGGGCTTGAGGGAGAGGATCTCGCCCCCTGGCCCCGCCAAGCTGGGTATCAGTAGTTGTAGGCGCGCTCACCGTGGTCGGCGATGTCGAGACCCTCGCGTTCGCCTTCTTCGCTGATCCGCATGCCGAGGGTCTTGTCGAGCACGAACCAGATGATAGCGGTGCCAATGCCAGACCAGGCAAGCGTGAGCAGAACCGCCTCAAGCTGGATAACGAGCTGGCCCCCGATATCGTAGGTGGGCGCCGCAACCGAGGGGAACACGAGGTAGTTGATCACGCCCTGACCGCCGAGAGCCGGCGAGGCGACGATACCGGTGGCGAGAGCGCCGGTGATGCCGCCGATGCAGTGAACACCGAAGACGTCTAGCGTATCGTCGTACTTGAAGCGGTTCTTCACCGTGCTGACGAAGAAGAAGCACAGCGGCGAAACAATCAGGCCGAGGACAATCGAAGTCATCGGAGCGCCGTAACCCGAAGCGGGGGTGATCGCGACGAGACCAGCAACTGCACCCGAAGCCGCACCGAGCATCGAGGGCTTCTTGTGAACGATCTGCTCGATCACCGCCCAGCTCACCGCAGCTGCGCAAGTGGCCAGCATGGTGTTGACGAAGGCAACCGCCGCAACACCGTTCGATTCAAGGTTCGAACCAGCGTTGAAGCCGAACCAGCCCACCCACAGCAGGGAGGCGCCGATCATGGTCATGGTCAGCGAGTGCGGCGGCGTGGCTTCCTTGCCATAGCCCAGGCGCTTGCCGAGCATGAGACAGCCGACGAGGCCCGCGATACCGGCGTTGATGTGCACAACGGTACCGCCGGCGAAATCGAGCGCGCCCTTGGCATAGAGGTAACCGGCGTCGTTCGGAGCATCGGCCAGGAAGTCCGGGCCAGCCCAATACCAAACCATGTGCGCGATGGGATAGTAGACGAAGGTCGACCACAACACCACGAACAGCATGAGCGGGGTGAACTTGATGCGCTCCGCGAAAGAACCGATGAACAGCGCCGGAGTGATCATGGCGAAGGTCATCTGGAACACGAAGTAGCTGAGTTCCGGGATGTAGACGTTGTTCGAGAACGTCGCCGAGAAGGTCCCGCTGGTGACGCCAGCCATCAGCACCTTGCCGAAGCCGCCGATGAAAGGCGAGCCGCCAGTGAAGGCGAGAGAGTAACCGTAGGTTGCCCAGAGCAGGCCCGCGATCGACACGATCATGAACACCTGCATGAGAACCGAAAGCATGTTCTTGGTGCGGACGAGGCCGCCGTAGAACAGCGCGAGGCCGGGAATGCTCATCATCAGGACGAGCACCGATGACACCAGCATCCAGGTGGTGTCACCCTTGTTGACCATGGTGGCCTGCGCCGCGACGTCGGGCGCCTTGACCATAGCCGCCTGGGCAAAAGCGGTGGAAGCGGCGCCGAGCGTCAAGCCCGCGCCCACGACCCCGCCGATCATCTTACGGATCATCGAAGTTCCCCTCATGTCAGAAGTGGCGGCCCTCACAGCGCGGTATCCCCGGTTTCGCCAGTGCGGATGCGGGTGGCCGAGGCAAGATCAAGCACGAAGATCTTGCCGTCGCCGATTGCCTCGGTGCTGGCCGTCTGCTGGATCGTCTCGATGATCCGCGGTGCGAGATCGTCGCTCGCGGCGATCTCGATCTTCACCTTGGGCAGCATGTTGGTGGTGTATTCGGCGCCGCGGTAGATCTCGGTCTGGCCTTTCTGTCGGCCAAAACCTTTCACTTCCGACACCGTCATCCCTGCAACGCCCAGCCCGGAGAGCGCCTCGCGCACTTCGTCGAGCTTGAACGGCTTGATGATGGCGATGATGAATTTCATTCATGCCCCCTTTGCGGCCTTCTCGCCGGACAACCCGCCGGCTGAGTATGCTTCGCAAACAGCGTGCCAAACGCGCTGCCCCTTGGAATCCGGGGGAATCTTTTCGCAGATGCAAAAATTGTCCGCTGCACGCGCGCTCGAATCTTGGGCAGATTCACATGTCTGCCTAAAAAATGAGCATCACCATAGGGAGTTTTACATGCACACAAGCACCATTCGACCTGCGGCCCAAAGTGCTCAATCGCCGCGGAAGAAGCGGTCCGTGGGGGTGGTTGGCAGGCCGTCGATGCTGCGGGTGCGGCCGGAGGTCTTGGCCATCCACGCCGCTTCGTCCGACTGGGCATGATACTTCACCAGCGTCTTGCGCTCAGTCTCTAGGGTCATCACGGGCACCCCCCAGCCGCAGCTGGTCTGCACGGTCTGCACTGCGATATCGAAGATCTGGCGCGTGCCGGGCAGGATCGTGAAATGCGCGGAGAGCTCGTCCCAATCGGCGTCCTGCGGCAGCACCGGCCGGCCGGTGCCGTAGAGCCGCAGAATCAGCGGGGGCTGGCCGAAGTTGCACATCATCACGGTGATCCGGCCATCGGCAACCAGATGCGCATGGGTTTCGTTGCCGGAGCCCGCCAGATCGAGATAGGCGACCCGATTGGGCCCCAGCACGCGAAAACTGTCATAGCCCTTGGGCGAAAGGTTGACGCGCGCATCCGCCGCCGCCGTCGCGACGAAGAACACGCTTTGCGCGCCCATCATTGCCTCGTGCTGCGGCAGGATGCGGTCGGTGAAATCCGCCATCAGAGAAAATCGCGCAAAGTGCCGATGAAGCGGTCGAACTGGTCGTGGTGCAGCCAGTGGCCGGCGTTTTCGAACTCGATCACCGTGCCATTGCGGAAATGCTTGATGCGGCCGTCGCGTTCGGGGTTCCCGGCCCAGGAATCCGCGCCGTTCATGAGAAGTGTGGGCGCAGTGATCGCCTCCCACAGCTCGTGCTTGCGTTCGGTCGAGATGTCGTAGGGGTGATCAATGTGGACGTAAGGGTCGAACTTCCAGGTAAAAGTCCCGTCCTCGTTGCGGTTGATGCCATGGATGGTGAGATGCCGCGCCTGCACGTCGGTAAGGTAGGTGTTTTCGGCCTTCATGCGCGCATAGGCGTCTTCCAGCGTGGCATAGCGGCGCGGCAGGCGGCCGGCGGCCTTGCGCTTTTCGGCGATGTAATCGCGCACGCGGCGGGCGAAGGGCACGTCCTTCATGCGCAGTTCCCAGTCCGGCGTCGGGAAGATGCCCTCGATCGCGACGAGCTTGGCGACATCCTCCGGAAACAGGCCGGCATAGCGCAGCGAGACATTGGCGCCCCACGAGTGCGAGACGATGGTGACCGGCGCGAGGCCGAGCTGGTGGACCAGCTGCGCCACGTCGTAGACCATGTCCATCGTGCGGTAGTTGCCATCCGAGGCCCAGTCGCTGTCGCCGTGGCCGCGGTGATCGAGCGCGATGACATGCCAGTCGTCGCGCAGCGCCTCGGCAGTCCAGTCCCAGCTGCGACAATGATCACGCCCGCCGTGGATCAGAAGCAGCGGCGGCTTCTCCGCATTGCCCCAATCGACATAGTGGAGGCGCAGGCGCTGCGAGATGAAGGTGTTTGAGGTGGGGCCGAGGAGAGTCATCCACCGTCTGTGCCGCAGGTGCGAACAAGCCGCAAGTGCGGTTTTACGTCGCGCTCAGACGTGCTGGCGCCAGGAAACGCGGGGCACGAACCCGATCAATTCGCCCGCGCGCGCCGAAGAGAGCAGTGCCGCCTCCCCGGCAAGCCCTTCCGCGAGCGGCACGCCGGGGAAGTGCTCGACCATCAGATCGCGCGAGGGGCGGCCGATCAGGTTATCCGCCGCCGCGATGATCATGGCCTCGTGCCCGGTGGTTTCGGCCTCGAGCGCGCAGCGGCAGGCCTCGGCCGCGTCCGCGGCATCGATGTAGCTCCACAGGTTCCATTTGCGGCTGGCGGGATCGGCCTGGATCTGCGGCAGCGCGGCGTAGTCTTCGGCGACATAGACATTGGAAAAGCGCAGCGAGCAGATAGCCATGGCGGGATGCCAGCGGGCAAACTCTTCCGCCATGGTCTCACCCAGCCGCTTGCCCAGCGCATAGGACCAGTTGGGGAGGAGCGGGTGCGTCTCGTCGATCGGGGCGAACAGCGGCGGTTCGGCGAAGGGCAGGCCAAGGATCGTCTCGCTGGAAGCCCAGACCACGCGGCCGATGCCAAGTCGCGCAGCGGCGGAGAACACGTTGTAGGTGCCCATGACGTTGATGCGGAAGGCCGCCTCGTCAGTCGTCGCGCCGGGCTTGGGAATGCCGGCGAGGTGGAGCACGGCATCGAAGCGCCGTGCCGCCGTATCCACGCCGGAGAGCGCGCCCATGACCGCGCCGAAATCCGCGCAATCGAGCCGGACCGTGTCATCGCCGTAGACCGAGCTGACAATGTCGAAGCCGGTGACGCGGTGGCCTGCGCGGCGCAGCGCCGCGACCGCAACCTTGCCCAGTTTGCCGCTGCTGCCTGTGACCGCGATGCGCATGGCGTTCCTACCGTTCCTTGGTGGCGCTGAAAGTCAGCTCCGGATTGCGTTCCTGCTGATAGCTCACATCCCACGCCGAGCGCGCCATGAACACCGGATCACCGTCGCGGTCCTTGGCGAGATTCGAGAGGTTGAAATCGGCGAAGCTGCGCAGTGCCGCTTCGCTCCCCTTGAGCCAGCGCGCGGTGTCGAACGGCGAGGGTTCGAGCACGGCCTCGACCTTGTATTCGGCCTCGAGCCGGGAGATCAGCACGTCGAGCTGGAGCTGGCCGACCACGCCGACGATCGATTGCGCGCCGATCTCGGGATAGAACACCTGGATCACGCCTTCCTCGGAGAGGTCGTCGAGCGCTTTCCTGAGCTGCTTGGTCTTGGTCGGGTCTTTCAGCTGCACACGGCGCAGGATCTCCGGGGCGAAGTTGGGGAGGCCGGTGAAGCGGACCGTGTTCTTTTCCGAAAGGGTATCGCCAACGCGCAAGGTGCCGTGGTTGGGGATGCCGATGATGTCGCCCGCTTCGGCAGTATCGGCGATTTCACGGTCCTGCGCGAAGAACAGGATCGGCGAATGAACCGCGATCGGCTTGCCGAGCCCCGAAGGCGTGAGCTTCATCCCGCGTTTGAAGGTGCCCGAGACCATGCGCATGAACGCGATACGGTCGCGGTGCATCGGGTCCATGTTGGCTTGCACCTTGAACACGAAGCCGGTGACTTCGCCATGATCAGTCTCGATCGTGCCGTTTTCGCTCGGCTGCGGGCGCGGCGGCGGGGCGTGGCGGGCGATGGCGTCGATCATTTCGGCGACCCCGAAATTCTTGAGCGCGGAGCCGAAATAGACCGGCGTCAGATCGCCGTTACGGTAGGCTTCGAGATCGAATTCTGGATAGCCCATCTGCGCGAGTTCGATCTCCTCGGCGATGTCGGCGGGGATGGCGCCGTCCGCCATGGGATCGCGCTTGCCGAGGAATTCGCGGCTGTCGCCTTCGGGGCGAGCGATGGTCTGCGTGGCGAAATCGAGCACGCCTTCGAACACGCCGCCCATGCCGATGGGCCACGACATCGGGCAGACATCGAGCGCGAGCGCGTCGGCCACTTCATCCAGCGTCTCGAACACGGGGCGGCCTTCGCGGTCGACCTTGTTGACGAAGGTGATGATCGGCACCGAACGTAGGCGGCACACCTCGAACAGCTTGCGCGTCTGCGGCTCGATGCCCTTGGCGGCGTCGATGACCATGATCGCGGAATCGACGGCAGTGAGCGTGCGGTAGGTATCCTCGGAGAAGTCCTCGTGACCCGGCGTATCGAGCAGGTTGAAGACGACGCCGTCCTTCTGGAAGGTCATGACCGAGGAGGTGACCGAGATGCCGCGCTGCTGCTCGATCTTCATCCAGTCCGACCGGGCGCGACGCGCGGCACCGCGCGCCTTGACCTCGCCGGCCAAGTGGATCGCGCCGCCCTGGAGAAGCAGCTTCTCGGTCAGCGTGGTCTTGCCCGCGTCAGGGTGCGAGATGATGGCAAAGGTGCGGCGATTGGAACTCATGGCCCGCGCCTAGCGGAGTTGGCGCAGTGAATCCAGCGAGGGTGGCTCAGGCAGGTTCGGGCGGAACTGATGCGTCGCTCACCCAGTTGCCGTGGAAGCCGAACGGCACGCGTTGTGGCAAGTGGACTTCCGCGACAGGCCCGCGCTCCAGGTCTTGCGCATCGAGCACGACGAAGCTGGAAGCGCCGCCGCCGAAATCGTGGGCGAAAGCGAGGAGCCAGCCGTCATCCTCAGCCGTCGGGGTTTCGCGGGGGACGAACACGGCTTCTCCCGCGCCGCGCCCGGGGCCGTAGTCGAAATGGAATCGGGTGCCGGTCACGAGATCGTGTTTGAACGTCATGCCGGCGGGATGTGACCCGAAGCCGACTGAATAACCGAAGCGGTACTCGCGCGTGCCGGCCGAAGCGGCGTGGCGGGGAAACTCCTGCGGGGTCTGGTCGATCACGGTCACGCTGCTGCGCCGGCCAGCGATATCGAATTCCCAGCGTTCGAGCCTGGGCAGACTGTCGCGGATCGGGCCATTGCGGTCATGATCGAACATGCGGTCGAAGGCGCAGATATCGATGACAACCGAACCGTCGGCGCGATCATAGGCGTTCATCGGGTGGTAGGCGTAGCACAGCGGGATCTCGATCCAGACGATCTCCTGCGCGGTCCCCTCACGCGGCAGGAAACCCACCCTCGCGCCGTAATCCGGGTTCCAGCTGAACGGGAAGCGCGAACCGGCCTGCGCCATCTTCATGTCGAGCGTGACGGGCAGATCGTAGACGACGGCGTACTTTTCGGTGAGTGACATATCGTGGACCATCGAAGGGCCCATCGGGACATCGACCGTGCGGCGAACGCGGCCATCCTTGCCTACCACGATGTACTGCACGTGGCCCATCCAGCGGCCCGGTGCGTAGGCAACCGCGTGGAGTTCGCCGCTCGCCGGATCGAACTTGGGGTGCGCGGTGAAAGCGCCGGGCAGCGTGCCGAAGAAATCGTTCCGGGCGACGGAATCCAGCTCGTAAGTCAGTTCGACCGGTGTTCCGCCTGCCTCGACCATCGCCCACGTCCGGCCGGCAAAACCACCGACATTGGTGTTGGGGCCATTGGCCCCGCCCGACCAGTTGGGCCCGGTGATCGACCGGCCCAGCGCCTTCGCCACCGCATCCCCGCCGACATAGCGGTTGCGATACCATTCGGCGCGCCCTTCGCTGAGGCGCAGGCCGTGGACCATGCCGGTGCCGGTGAACCAGTGATAGGCGGCCGGATCGGTGTCGCCCAAAGGGTTGGGACCGTTGCGCAAGTAGCGGCCATTGAGCTCCTTCGGGAGCTCGCCGGTCACGGCGAGTTGGGTCGCCGTGACCTCTTCGGTCACGGGGGCAAAGTTTCCGGCGAGATAGGGGTTCATCGGCCGCTCCCAGGTGGTTTTATTCTATGTCTAACGGCATGATGACATGTTCGAAACCGCCGCGAAAGCGGCGATATCCCTCGCGTGAAAGTTACTCTGCCGCCGCTTCCGCAATGAACGCCCGGATGAGTTCAAGGACCTTGGCCCCCTCGTCGCGCATGATGTCGTGCCGCAGCCCAGGCAGAATGGCAAAGCGCGTGGTTGCCGGGTGCATGGCAGCCGCGGCATCGCTTGCAAACGCGATCGGAACAATCGGATCGTGCTCGCCATGGATGATCAGGCTGGGGCTGGCGAAGGCCGCCGCGCCGGCGCGGTAGTCGAAGCTGCGCCATTCGCCGCCGGGCAGGAAGAAGGTGCTCACCATCTCGGGATTCATCATTACGCGGGCGAGCACGTCGGGATCGGCGTCGGCCAGCCCGTAAAGCGGCATGCAGTGCATGATGAAGCCTTCGAACGCGCCATCGGCGAACGGGGTGTCGAAGAAGCGCCGGGCTGCCTCCCCGACAGACGGGCCGCTGAGCTCGGCAAATTTGGCCACCACCGGATCCACTTCGATATGCGGAGCCGACGAAAGGATGACCATGCCGCCCAGCAGATCGGGATGCCGGGTGGCAAGCCCGTACGCCACGAAACCGCCAAACGACGCGCCCAGCACGATCGGCTTGCGGATTTCGAGCGCCTTGCAGAATGCGGCGACATCATCGACCCAGCGGTCGAGCAGCCAGGTCCCCCGGTCGCTGGGGTCGCTGCGGCCCTGCCCGCGCATGTCGAGATAGATCACCTGCGCCACATCGGCGAGCGCGCCATAGGCGGGTTTGAACATCGAATGGTCAAATCCGGGCCCGCCGTGAAGGAGGATGACGGTCGGCTGCTCGACCATGCACGGCCCTTCCGCGCGCAGCCCGGCCCCCTCGACATCAAAGTAGAGGACGGTGTCGTCGATCCTGATGCGCATGGCGCGCCCTCCCGGTTGGCACTTCGCTGACTGCGGCCCCCGCGAATGATACGCATCGCCGCCGCACCGCAGGCTTTCCTAGATCGCGTAAACCTGCAACGAAAATGCGCGTCACTTGTGTCGCCCTCAAGCGGTGCGCACTGTAACGTCCATGCGGAAGCTGCGATTGGCTCCCGGCGCCAACGTGATCACGCCGGGCTTGTCGCGAAAATTACCGCGGTATCCCACCGGATCGGAATGGCCCTGCCACGGCTCGATGCAGATATAGCGCGCACCGGGCACCTGCCAGATGCCGAGCATCGGGCTATCGGGGAAAGCCACGTCGAGCCATGCGCCGCCCTCGGCGCCATAGGAAAGGCTGCGGCTGGCCAGTTCGCTCCAGATCAGCGCGTCATGGCGGAAGAGTTCACCGTCAAGCGCGAGGTGACGGCCCCGAACCGGGCTCGGTGCGCCTTCTGCCCGGATCAGGCCCGTCGCCATCTCGAGCTTGCGGATATCTTGCGGCTCGTTCTGATCGAACACGATGCGGTGCGCGGCCTTGTCCGCCCCGCCGGGAAGCGGCCAGGCTAAGGCTGGATGGAAGCCGAAGCTGAACGGCAGCGGCGCATTGCCGAGGTTGGTGACGGTCGCCGTCATCGACAGGGTCAAGCCACTGAGCGCAAAGGCCATGTCGAGCGCGAAGTCGAAGGGATACGCCGCCCGCGTCGCGGCACTGGCGGTGAGGCGAAACACGGCGCGATCTGCGGCTGCTTCGGTGACCGTAAAGGCGCTGCGGCGGGCGAAGCCGTGCTTGGGCATCCGGTAGCTCTGCCCGTCCACTCGCAGCGTGTCTTCAGCCAGCGCGCCGACGATGGGGAACAGCAGCGGTGCGCGGCCCGACCAGAAGGCCGGATCGGCATCGGTCATGTATTCGCGGCCTTGCGCGTCGGTTAGCGACGACAGTTCGGCGCCGAGCGGGTTGATCCGGGCAGTGAGCCCGCCCGAGGAGATTGCGATCAGATCGGTCATGTCAGCCTCGCCGTCCAGTATCTTGCCCGCAGCCCATCACGGAGCCGGATCGGGCGGGTTGTTGGCGGTGATAAACCGCACGGCGGCCTCCAGCATGGCCAAACGCGTTTCGCTGCGCGAAAGCCAGTGGTCCTCGCCGGGCAATGTCACCATTTCGACCGGCTTGCCCGCCTCGCGCAGGGCTCCGGCCATGGCCGTGCTCTGGCCATAAGGGACCACGGTATCGTCCTTGCCATGGATGAGCAGGATCGGCGCATCGGCCTGCGCGGCGAAATTGACCGGCGAGATCGGGCGCAGGTCCTTGCGTTCGCCAAGCTCTTCCTTGAGCGCGCGCTTCAGCGTGTCATCGTAGCCCGATTCCTGAATATCGGTGCTGGCCATCTTCGCCACATCGCTCACTCCCGCAACCGCGACCGCACAGCGATAGAGCCCCTTCTGCAAGGTCACCCCGGCCAGCGCGGCATAGCCGCCGTAGCTTGCTCCCATGATGCAGGCGCGCTTGGGATCGACGATGCCCTGCGCCGCCAGCGCGGCAAGGCCATCGGACACGTCGCTCTGCATCTTGCGCCCCCACTGGCCATAGCCGGCACGGCGGAAGGCCGGGCCGTAGCCGGTCGAGCCTCTGAAATTGGGCTGCAGCACGGCATAGCCGCGCGAGGCCAGCGCCTGCGCCCACCAGTCGAAGCCGGGATAATCGCGCGCGGCAGGGCCGCCATGGGGGAAGATGACAACAGGCAGTCCGGCGGGCTTGCGCCCCGGCGGCAGCGTCAGCACTCCGGCGATTTGGGTGCCATCACCGGCCTTGTAGGTCACCATGCGCATCGGGCCGACCTCCGAGCCCTTGAGCGTATAGGAATGGCCAATCTCGCGCGTGTTGCGGCCCTTGATGTCGATGACCCACCAGGTCTGCGGATCCTCGACGCCCTCGGTCATGACCAGCAGGTGATCGAAGCGATCATTCCAGCCCTGCAGGTGCGTCTGAAGCCCGGGGAAAGCCTTGACCACCGCTGCCGCGACCTTTTGCCGATAGGTGTCGAAGAAGGTGTAGGCCGGCGTGTCGCCTTCGATCTCGTAACCGATGAGCTGGTTGGAGACGCGATCGAAATAGGCATCACCGAGCGCGGCGTCGGCGAGGATTTCCTTGCGCTCGCCCCCGGCCAGCGCAAGCTCGAACCAGTGCCGGGCACCTTCGGTATCGGTTTCGGACAGAATCACCGTGCCCGCCGTAGCGCCAAGGCCGACGAGACCGACCTTGCCGAGCGGACTGCTGCCTTCGGCAATCCTCTGCCCCGCACCGTTCTTCACATTCCAGCCGCCATTGCGCGAATCGTAGTCGAGCGTTGCGCTCACACTGCCGTCGGCGCCCAGAACCCAGTCCCTGTAGATGTTGTCCGCACTGCGCGGGGCGATGTTGCGGGTTTTCTGGTCCTGCAGATCGACTTCATAGAGCGCCGGGTTCGTGCTGGTCAGATAGGATCCGGAGCGAAAATCGCCATCGAAAGTGATGCCGCCAAAATAGCCGTAGAACCGGCCGCCGCGCTCCTGAATGCCCAGAAACCGCCGAACCCCGCCGGTGATCCGCTTCTCGTGCTCGAAGACCGCCCACATCTTCTCGCCGTTCAGAGGCACGACGATCATGGAATAGAGTTCGGTCTTGTCGGAGGTGAATCCCAGGCCTAGCCGGGTCGTATCGGACTTGTAGACGAGCAGACGGTCCTCGCCGGCCCAGAACACGCCGCGGACCTTGGCATCTTTCAGCGGCAGCGCCAGCACCGGCTTGTCTTCCTTGTCGACCACGACGAGGCGCCGCGTATCCTCCACCATTCCGACAATCGCGACCCGCTCACCCGAAGGCGACAAGCTCGCTGTCTCGAATCCGGGAAGGCTGCCGTAGATCGCCAGTGCTGGCGGCTCTGCGGCATGGGCGGCGAGGAACGGCATCGCCGCGCCCATGATCAGGGCAATACCCAGACAGGCCAATCGCAGAAGGTGAAGCATGCTGCGCATAGGTACACCTCCTGAGAGCTGGCCCCTTGGGCAAGACTCGCGCGCGATACTTGGCAAGATCACGCTTGTTGCCGCACTTTTCATGACCAATTCGCCAACCTGCAAGTATTTTTCCAAGCCTGGCAGCGGGTTTCAGGCTCGCAGTACGCCGCCGAGTTTTGCGCCGGCCGCCACGATCCGGTCGGTGATCGCTTTCAGCGCGGCTTCGTCATAGCTTTTCTCGACGGGCTGCAGCGTGACTTCGACGGCCAGCGACTTGTGGCCTTCCGGCACGCCCTGCCCCCGGAAATCGTCGAACACCCGGGCCGCGACGACGTTGGCCTTGTCCGCCCCGCGGACGGCGCGCAGCAGATCGCCAGCGGGCAGTGCGACAGGCACGAGGAAGGCGTAGTCGCGCGTCACCGCCTGAAGCGCGGGCGGCGCGAAGTGCGGGCGGGCAAAGCTGCCCGGGCCCTTGCGCGCAGGGATCCGGTCGAGGAACAACTCGACCACGGCGACGGGACCGGCAAGATCAAACGCCTTGGCGCTGCTGGGGTGGAGCAGGCCGAAGCGGGCCAGCACCGTCTTGGGCCCCAAACGCAAGGTGGCGGACTGGCCAGGGTGGAACTGGCTGCCAGCCTCGCCCATGACTTGCAGGTTATCGACCGGCGCGCCGGCTTCGGCCAGCAGCGCGAGCGCCTCGGCCTTGGCGTCGAAAGCATCGAAGGGCTTGGCCTTGCCTGTGGCCCAGCCGCGCGGGGCGGCTTCGCCAGCGAGCACGACAGCGAGGCTGGGCTGCTCGTCGGATGCGCCGCCCTCTCCGCGCAGATAACGGCGGCCGATCTCGAACAAGCGCACCGAGGCGGCGCCGCGATCGAGATTGCGGCGCGCGGCCGAAAGCAGGCCCGGCAGCAGCGAGGGGCGCATGGTCTTGAGGTCTTCGGAGATAGGATTGGCGAGCGTCCAGAGGCCGCCGTTTCCTTCAGCGAAATGCTCGGCCTCGCCCGTGGGTAGGAACGACCAGGTCACCGCCTCGTTGAGACCCCGCGCGGCGGCTGCGCGGCGGATGCGGCGTTCCTGCAACTGCGCGGGAGTGGCGGTGGGCTTGGCGACGCCATCAGCGCGCGGCAGCGGGGTGGAGGGCACCGCGTCGAGGCCGTGAACGCGGATCACTTCCTCGACGATGTCGGGCGCGCCGTCCACGTCCGGGCGCCAGGTGGGCACGGTGATGGTCCAGTCCTCGCCAATGGCGAAGCCAAGTGCTGCGAGAATGCGCTTCTGCTCGCCATTGGCAACGTCGATTCCGCCAAGGCTGCCGGCGAGCGCCGGGTCGTAGGTAAAGGACTTCTGTGCCAGCGGCGGGGTGCCCGCGCGCACCACTTCGCTCGCTTCGCCGCCGCAGATCTCAAGAATCAGGCTGGTGAGGAGGTCGAGGCCGGTATCGAGGAAGGCGGGATCGACCCCGCGCTCGAAACGGCCGCGCGCGTCGGAAGTAAGCGCGAGGGCCTGCCCGGTGCGGGCGATATTGGCGGGCGTGAAATAGGCGACTTCGAGGAGGACGTCGGTGGTATCTTCCGAGCAGCCTGAATGCTCGCCGCCCATGATGCCGGCGATATCATGCACACCAGCCTCGTCCGCAATCACGGTCATCCACGGTTCGAGCGCGTATTCGCGGCCGTTGAGGGCGAGGCAGGTTTCCCCTTCCTGCGCCTTGCGCGCACAGACCGCGCCGGTGAGCTTGGCGAGGTCATAGGCGTGGGCCGGACGACCATACCCGAGCATGACGTAATTGGTGATGTCGACCAGCGCCGAGATCGGGCGCTGGCCCGCGCTCTTGAGGCGGTCTTGCAGCCATTGCGGGCTGGGTCCGTTTTTGACCCCGCGGATGACGCGGCCAAAGAACGCCGGGCAGCCTTCGGGATCATCAGTGCGCACTTCGACCGGGCAGGGGAAACTGCCGGCAACGTGCGGCGTGTCGATCGGCTTCAGCACACCGAGGCCAGCCGCGGCGAGATCGCGCGCGATGCCGTGGACGCCCATGCAGTCCGGCCGGTTGGGCGTGATCGCCACGTCGAACACCGGGTCGGAGCCGAGGTAATCGGCAAAGCTCTTGCCGATCGGCGCATCGGCGGGAAGCTCGATGATGCCGTCATGCTCCTCACCGAGGCCGAGTTCGCGCGTCGAGCACATCATGCCGTTCGATTCGACACCGCGAACCGCTGCGACTTTCAAGGTCATGCCATTGGCCGGAACCACCGCGCCCGGCACGCCGAGCACACCGACGAGGCCTGCGCGCGCGTTGGGCGCGCCGCAAACGACCTGGAGCGGGTTGCCATCGCCAAGATCGACAGAGAGCACCTGCAGCTTGTCCGCCTGCGGGTGCTTCTCCGCGGTGAGAACGCGAGCGACCCGGAAGCTGGTCAGCGCTGCCGAGGCATCCTCGACGCCTTCGATCTCGAGCCCCAGCGCGGTGAGCTTCTCGGCGATCTGGCGCGCGTCGGCCTTGGTATCGAGCAGGGCCTGAAGCCAGGAGAGCGCGAACTTCATGCCCGGACTCCCACACCGCCGGAAAGGGTCGGCACGTCGAGCCCGCCGAAGCCGTAATGCGCCAGCCAGCGCACGTCGCCGTCGAAGAAGGCGCGCAAATCGTCCATGCCGTATTTCAGCATCGCAAGCCGGTCCACGCCGGTGCCGAAAGCGAAGCCCTGCCACTCATCGGGATCGAGCCCGCCGAATTCGATGACCTTGCGGTTGACCATGCCCGAGCCGAGCACTTCCATCCAGCCGCCGCCCGCCGCATCGCCGCTGCCGCCGACGACGCGCTTGCCGTTGATGAGGGTGTAGCCGACATCGACTTCGACCGAAGGCTCGGTGAAGGGGAAGTAGCTGGGGCGCAGGCGCAGGACGATGTCCTCGCGCTCGAAGAAGGCCTTGAGGAAGGTTTCCAGCGTCCACTTGAGGTGGCCGAGATGGATGCCCTTGTCGATGACGAGGCCTTCGATCTGGTGGAACATGGGCGTGTGGGTGGCGTCGCTGTCTGACCGGTAGACGCGGCCCGGGGCGATCACCCGCAGCGGCGCGCCCTGGCTCAGCATCGAGCGGATCTGCACCGGCGAGGTGTGCGTGCGCAGCAGCATCGAACGATCTTCCGCATCCTTGTCCGGAAAATAGAAGGTATCGTGCATCGCGCGCGCCGGATGCGTTTCGGGCATGTTGAGCGCGGTGAAGTTGTGCCAGTCGTCCTCGATCTCCGGCCCGGTAGCGACAGCAAAGCCCATGTCGGCGAAAATTTCCGCCAGTTCGTCCATGACCTGGCTGACGGGATGGACGCTGCCGCGCGGGGCGACGGGGGCGGGAAGCGAGAGATCGGCGGTTTCGGCGGCGAGCTTTGCTTCGAGCGCTGCACTTTCAAGCGAAGCGCGGCGTTCGGCGAGCGCGGCGGTGACCGCCTCGCGCGCGGCGTGGATGCGCGGGCCGGTGCTGGTGCGTTCCTCGGGGCTCATGCCGCCCAGCGACTTGAGCAGGGCCGAGACCCAGCCCTGCTTGCCGAGGGCGGCGACGCGCAGGCCCTCGACGGCTTCGATCGTATCGGCGCTGCCAATCGCGGCGAGTGTGGGTTCAAGCTGTTCCATCGGCCCCGCCGCTAGCGCCAAATGGCCCAGATTCCAAGGAGCCGAATCCAAGGCGCGGATTAAGCGGCGGGCGGAACGTGGAGCGCCTGGACCGGCGCGCCCGCCGCCACCATGCGTGCGCGCATCACGCCGGCAAGCACCGGATGCGGCAGGGCGGCATAGGCGCGCGGGCTCATTCCCATGAAACGGTGGAACTCGCGCACGAACTGCGCCTGATCGTGATAGTGCGAATCGATGGCGCCGATCCACGTGAGCGAGGGGTCGAGCATGTATTGCGAGAGGCTGCGCATGAAGCGCTGGCGGCGCAGAAGCAGGCTGGGCGGAAAGCCGAAGTGCCGGCGGCAGACGCGCTCGAGCGTGTGGCTTGGCAAACCGGCTTGCTCGGCCATCGCGGCGACGCTGGCGATTTCGGGATCGACCAGCGCCTGGTGCGCGGCGCGGATGCGTGCCTCGTCCGGCACTTCGCGCGCGGAGAGACTTTCGAAATGGCGGGTGATGCGTGCCAGTTCGGCCGCTTCATCGGGCGCGGGTCCGAACAGCGAATCAACCAGCGGGCGAAGCGGCGCGAAGGCGGGCTCCTGCGCCGGGTCGCACAGGCGATCGGCAAAGGCATTGGCCGGCGCGGTGACGAACTTGGCCCAGCCCAGCGGGAGCAGGCCGATCCCCCAGATGCGCGACGTGCCGGTGGTGAAGCGCACGGTTGTGCTTGTGGGGCCGGTGACGATGCCCGCCATGCCGGCCACGGGCGGTTCCTGCCGGAGCTCGGAAGCCGGCAGCACACCGTCGACGATCCGCAGGTTTGCCCATTCGGGATGGAGGTGATCGGTAACCCGGCCCGCCTCGCCCGCCTCGATCTCGGTGATGTAGAATGTCGTGAAATAGGGCCGCATGGCCGCAGGCGGCTGATGAAACCGTACCCTGACGATACAATCGCAGTCCACTCTTGAGCGCGCCATTCAAGTCCCCTGCCCGGAACCTTAGTCTTTAGCGCGGTGCGCGTGAAGTCGCCAAAATGGCAAAAAGGGCACTGGCCTTTTGGCCAGTACCCTTTTGTTTTTTGTCACTTTTCGGGACGATCAGGCTGCAGCTTGCACCAGATTGGAACGCTGCGGCGCTGATTTTCCAATCAGGCGACGGCGGCGGTGAGCGCCTGCTTGGCCTGTGCGATGATCGCCGAGAACACGCCGCCCTCGTTCATCGCGAGATCGGCCATGGCCTTCCGGTCGAGTTCAAGCCCGGCCAGCTTGGTGCCGTGGATGAACTGCGAATAGGTCAAGCCCTCGGCGCGGACGGCAGCGTTGATACGCTGGATCCACAGACCGCGGAATTCCCGCTTCTTGATCTTGCGATCGCGATACGCGTACTGGCCGGCCTTTTCGACGGCCTGACGCGCGACGCGGATGGTGTTCTTGCGGCGGCCCCGATAGCCCTTGGCCTGTTCGAGAATACGCTTGTGCTTGGCGCGGGTGGTAACACCCCGTTTGATGCGGCTCATGGGTCTTCGCTCCTCAGTTCAGCCCGTAGGGCGCCCACTTCTTGATCACCTTCGCATCGGCGTCGGAGATCACGTCCATACCGCGGTTCTGGCGGATGTACTTGGCGTTGTGGCTGATCAGGCGGTGGCGCTTGCCAGCGACACCGTGCTTGACCTTGCCGGAAGCGGTGATTTTGAAGCGCTTCTTCACACCGCTCTTGGTCTTGAGCTTGGGCATTTTCGTCTCCTTGGCTGTGGTGCGTCAAACCCGCCGTGGCAGCCCTGCATGGCCAGGCGAGTCATCGATGTCGCACCCGATGAAGTCGGCGCGCTTAGGGGCACGGCGCGCAAAAGGCAAGGCGAGTCATCGATTCGTCTCTTCCGCTGCTCTCCACTCACATGGTCGGTGTCGGATCGACCATGGGTTCGATCGCCCGACCACAGCCACAGGCATGCACAACAACAGAGGCTCGCCCGGCGTGAAGCTGCTCAGGCCTTCCCGACATCCCCCCGATCGAACGGCGTCGTCTGGTAGGTCTCGTTGATCCAGTTTCCGAACAGGAGGTGACCGTGGCCGCGCCAGGTATTGCGCGGCGCGGCGGCGGGATCATCGCCGGGGAAGTAGTGCACGGGCAGAGTGCGGGCCTCATCGCGGGCATATTCGTTCGCCAGCGTAAGCGTATCGTATTCAAGGTGATTGAGCATATGGACCGCGCAGTGGGCGGGATCATCGACAAGGCACAGCCCGCTTTCAGTGCTTTCGGCAAGAACCGTCAGGCCGCGCCCGGCCGGCAGGTCTTCGCCGCGCACCTCGCTCCAGCGCGATACCGGGACGTCGAAGGCATCGGGCAGCCCGCGCATCAGCGGGTGGGTGGGCGCGCAGTTCAGATGCTCGAACACGCCGGCGGCCTTTTCCGCGAGGGCATGCTTGGGCACGCCGTGAAAGTGCTGGAGCGCGGCCATTGCGCCCCAGCACAATGTGAAGGTGCGGTGGACATTGGTTTGCGACCAGTCGAGGATGCGGCAGAGTTCGTCCCAGTAGGTCACCTCCGCAAAATCGATCTGCTCGACCGGCGCGCCGGTGATGATCAGACCATCGAACGTCTCGCCTCGCACATCCTCCCAGGGACGATAGAACGCGGCGATATGGCTGGCCGATGTGGTCTTGCTGACATGATCCGAGATCCGCACCAGTTCGAGTTCGACCTGAAGCGGCGTGGCGCCGAGCACCCGCGCGATCTGGGTCTCTGTAGAAATCTTGTCGGGCATGAGGTTGAGCAGCGCGATGTGCAGCGGGCGGATATCCTGCCGCGCCGCCTCGGTCTCGCCCATCACGATCACACCCTCGGCCTCCAGCGTGCGGCGGGCGGGGAGATTGTCGGAAATCCGGATCGGCACTGCTCGTCTACCCTTCTGACACTCCGGGAGACGACGCCTGCAGCCTTGTTCCGCTTGGTTGCCGGACCGGCCGCATCCCTCCCTTGCAGGAGGCGCCACCTTGCCCGGAAACCGGCAGGTTGGCGTCGGGGCGTCGTCCCCCAACTCTTGATGCTGGCCCGAGCTTTAGTCATGTCCGGGGCGAAAGGCAACAACCAGCGCCACGGCGCGATCGGCTCTTGCTATTGCAAATGCCTCGCATTAATATTGCTCTCGTATCCAAGGGGATTCGCAACCGATGTATATCTGCATCTGCAATGCCATCCGCGAGACCGACCTGCGCCGCGCCGCCTGCGAACAGCGCGGCGATGCCGAAGCACTCTATGCCCGCCTCGGCTTTGCGCCGCAGTGCCGCCAGTGCCTCGAAGAGGCCGAAGAGATCGTGACCGAAGCGCGCAGCTGCCTCGCCGTCTGACCGGCTTGCAAGCGCCCGCAGCGCTCTCTAGTCTCGGCGCTCAAGCCAAGGAGATGCGCCGTGAAGGGTGATGCCAAGGTCATCGAATTCCTCAACAAAGCCCTGCTCAACGAGCTGACGGCAATCAACCAGTACTGGCTGCACTATCGCATGCTGGCCAACTGGGGCCTCAAGAAACTGGCCGAGTTCGAGCGGCACGAATCGATCGACGAGATGAAGCACGCGGACCGGCTGGCCGATCGCATCCTGTTCCTTGATGGACTGCCCAACTTTCAGGCCATCGGCCGCCTGCGCATCGGCGAGGGCGTGGAAGAAGTGCTCAAGGCCGATCTCGCGCTGGAGCATGACGCGATCCCGCTGCTCAAGGAAGCGATCGCCCATTGCGAATTGGTGCGCGATTTTGTCAGCCGCGACCTTTTCGCCGACATCCTCGCCAACGAGGAGGAGCACGTCGACATTCTCGAAACCCAGTTCGAGATGATCGAGCGGATGGGCCTTGCCAACTACGTCCAGCTCAACAGCGAGGCGCCGCACGACTGACGTCGCTTGCAGGAACGGCTCACTCTGCAAGCACGCGCAGGCCGCGCGCTGCGGCGTGGCGGGCGAAATCACCGCCGGGCACCCGCCTGAGCCCGGTGCAGCTGCGCCGGTTTGGGAGATAAGCGGCAGCGCGCAAAGGGCCTCCAGGCGTGCGCACCAAGAGGTCTGCGCGCCGGTATTCGCCGCGGCCGGGGCGGCGGGGGTCTGAGCCTTCCCAGGCATCGAACGCAGCGATGACCGCGCGCGGTACGGGCCTCAAGCCGCCGTAGACCCAGCCCCAGACGCGGCCGCGCCCGGGCATCAGGACCGGATAGACACCCAGCGGATCGGCCACGAGGAACAGCGCCCCGGGCACCCAGCCGCGCCGCGCGCGTCCGCCAAGGCGGGGCAGCAGGGCGCTTGTTAGGGCGTTGTCGTGGTGGTGGGTCAGCGTACCGTAGAAAAACAGGCGGCGCGGCTGGCGCATCGGCTCAATGCGCGCAGGCCAGCGCCTCGACCACGTCCTCGAGCCGCGCGGGATCGCCAACTGCAATGACATGGCCATCGGACCCGGCGTGCAGCGGCTCACCGTTCCAGTCCGCCATCGTGCCGCCCGCGCCTTCGACCACTGGCACGAGTGCGGCCCAGTCATGCAGCTTGAGCCCGGCTTCGCAGACCACGTCGAGCTGCCCGGTCGCGAGCATGGCGTAGTTGTAGCAATCGCCGCCCATGACCATGCGCTTGTGATCGGTCTGCGCGGCAAGGCCCATGAAGTGGGCGCCGTCGTGATCGTCAAAGTAGTGCGGCCCGGTGGTGGCGAGCGCGGCATCGGCCAGCGCGGCGCAGGCGCGGGTGCGCACTGCCTTGCCGTTGAGCGTGGTCGGCCGCCCGACAGCACCGACCCAGCGCTCGCCCAGAATCGGCTGGTCGATCACGCCGAGCACCGGAAAGCCTTCCACCACCAGTGCGATCAGGGTGCCGAACAAAGGGCGTCCGGCAAGGAAGCCCGTTGTGCCATCGATCGGATCAAGCACCCAGCTGCGCCCGGAAGTGCCCGGACTGGCCCCCATTTCCTCGCCGATCACGGTGTCTTCCGGCACTTCGGCGGCAAGGATGGCGCGCATCACCTCTTCGGCGGCGCGATCGGCGAGGGTTACGGGCGAGGCATCAGCCTTGCGGTCCGCGCTGATCCCGCTGCGGAAATGCGGGCGGATAGCCTCGCCTGCCGCATCGGCGAGGCGCAGGGCAAGGGCGATGTCACGGTCGAGATCCTGATCCTTCATGACCCATGCCATGCCCCCCGCCTGCCCCGCGGGTCAAGTGGCAGCCGCTTGCCGGGGTTCGCATTGCCCGCCCAGGGCCCTTGGCGTGTGGGAGGGTTTATGCCTATCAATAGTGATAATGCGCACAACCCGGGGGCGGTAAGGAGGCTAGACCGGGCGCGGCACGAAATCAGTGGGCAGGTTTTGGGGGTTAGGGGGCAATAGATGCATCGGATCACCAGGCCAGCGATCGACCCGGCGATCGCCTCCGGCGGCGCGGCGACGCGCGACGGGCAGCCGATTTCCTACAGCCGCGCTCCTGCGCCTGACCTCGCTCCGTGGATCGCGCGGCTCTATGTGACCGTGGTCGATGTCCCGGCCGACTACGAGGTTTCCTGCGGGATATTCAGTGATGCCGCGATGCTGCGCATCCAGATGCGCGGCGATTGGACCGCCGAAACCGTGGACGGAAGACGCGAAATGGGCCGCGCCGCGCTCTACTTCGGCCCGCATACGCGGCGCATGCCGATTACCGTCAGGGGCAGCTTCACCAGCGTCGGGCTCTCCTTCCGGGCGGGGGCATGCCATGCGCTCGGCAGGGTCAAGCTCGACACCATGTGCGACCGGCTCGCCCCGCTCGAGACGCTCGGTCTGTGCGGCCAGGAATGGATGGGCCTGTTCCGACCCGACCAGTCGCCCGAAGAGTGGTGCACGGCGATGGAGGACACCATGCGCCTCCTGATCGCTCGCAGCGGCGCGGCCGAGCCCGACCCCGTCGCAACCTCTGTCGAGGCGGCTGCCTTTACCAATCCCGAGATCACCGTTGCGCGACTCGCCCAGCAGTGCGGGACAGAGCAGCGCAAGCTGGAGCGCCTCGTCCGCCGCGATTTCGGCATGCCGCCCAAGCAGGTCCTGCGCCGCGCCCGCGCGCTCGATATGGCGAGCCATTTGCGCGGGGTGGCCGATCACGACGAAGCCGAGGCTCTGGCGCTGCGCTATTACGACCAGAGCCACCTGATCCGCGAATTCACTGCGCTTTTCGGGATGAGCCCGCGCCAGTTCGTCGATTCGCCGCAGCCGCTGATGACGCTTTCGCTGGAGACCCGGCAGGCGCGGCGGCTGGAGATGATCGCGCGAATCGCACCCGGCGATATCAAACCCTGGCAGTAGGGATTTCGTGCCAGGCACCGGGTGCGAGGCCGTCAAGCGCCCATTCGCCGATACGCCAGCGCACCAGACGCAAGGTCGGGAGCCCGGCTGCGGCGGTCATGCGGCGCACCTGGCGGTTGCGGCCTTCGCGGATCGTAAGCTCCAGCCAGCAATCGGGCACGGTTTTGCGGAAGCGCACCGGGGGATCGCGCGGCCACAGCACAGGCGGCTCGATTCGCCGCACTTCGGCGGGAAGCGTCGGCCCGTCCTTCAGCACGAGGCCCCGGCGCAGCGGTTCGAGCGCGCCCTCGCCCGGATCGCCTTCGACTTGCGCGAGGTAGGTCTTGGTCACCTTGTAGCGCGGATCGGCGATGCGCGCCTGAAGGCGGCCGTCATCGGTCAGCAGCAGCAGGCCCTCGCTGTCATGGTCGAGCCGTCCGGCAGGGTAGACATGCGGCCGATCGATGTAATCCGCCAGCGTCGGCCTTGGCGGGCCGTTCGGCTCGGGGCTGAACTGGCAGAGGACGCCGTAGGGCTTGTTGAACAGGATCAGCGCCATGCCCGCATCCATGGGCCGGGACGCCGCACGTGTCAAAGCCGTGGCTGCGGCGCAGCGGGGGCGCTATACTCTATCTGGCGGCGGCACGTAAAAGCAGATGGAGAGACAGGCGATGGAATGCTTGCGCACCGATGACAGCCGCTTCGAGAACCTCCCCGGCTACGCCTTCGCGCCGCACTATCTGGAAGACTTGCCGGGCTATGAGGGCCTGCGCGTGCACTATGTCGACGAGGGCCCGCGCGATGCGGCGGCCACGTTCCTGTGCCTCCACGGCCAACCGAGCTGGTGCTATCTCTACCGCAAGATGATCCCGGTCTTCAGCGCGGCCGGCTACCGGGTTGTCGCGCCCGATCTGCTGGGATTCGGCAGGTCGGACAAGCCGGTGGCCGAGGCGGTCTATACCTTCCACTTCCACCGCGACATGCTGCGTGCGTTCATCGCCGCGCTGGACCTTACGCGGATCACGCTGGTCTGCCAGGACTGGGGCGGCATTCTGGGACTGACGATCCCGCCCGACATGCCGGAGCGGTTCGAGCGGCTGCTGGTGATGAACACCGCCATCCCCACCGGCGAGTCGGCAGGACCGGGGTTCGATGCATGGCGGGCCTACAACCGCAGCCAACCCGATCTCGACATTCCCGGCCTGTTCCGGCGCGCTCAAGTGGGGATCAGCGAGGCTGAGGCGGCGGCCTATGGCGCGCCATTCCCCGATGCCCGCTACAAGGCTGGGGTGCGGCGCTTTCCCGAACTGGTGATGACGAGCCCGGACATGGAAGGCGTCGCCGAAGCAAAGCGCGCTGCAGGATGGTGGCAGCGCGATTGGCGCGGACCCAGCTTCATGGCGGTGGGGATGATGGACCCGGTGCTCGGACCGGACGTGATGGCAGCCCTGCGCGCCACGATCCACGGCTGTCCGCCGCCGCTCGAGATCGCCGACGGCGGGCATTTCGTGCAGGAGCGCGGCGATCTGATTGCCAAGGCGGCGCTGGAGGCGTTCGGAATGTAGCGCATCGCCCCGACCCCCTCCCCCGTCAGGGAGAGGGCCGGAACTTCGGGAAGGTCAGTCGAACAGGCTCGAAACCGAGCTTTCATCGGCGATGCGGCGCACCGCCTCGCCAATCAGCGGGGCGATGGTGAGCACGCGGATGCGGCTGGAATTCTGGGTTGCCTCGGTTGGCAGGATCGTGTCGGTGATGACGAGTTCCTTGAGCGCCGAGCGATCAACCCGCGCCACCGCACCGCCCGAAAGCACGCCGTGGCTGATGTAGGCGGCAACACCCTTGGCGCCGGCATCCATCAGCGCCTGCGCCGCATTGCACAGCGTGCCGCCGGAATCGATGATGTCGTCGATCAGGATGCACATCCGGCCCTTCACGTCGCCGATGATGTTCATCACCTCACTCTGGCCCGGGCGGTCGCGCCGCTTGTCGACGATGGCGAGCGGCGCGTTGTCGAGCCGCTTGGCAAGCGCCCGGGCGCGCACCACACCGCCGACGTCGGGCGAGACGACCATGAGGTCCTGACCGCCATAGCGCGTCTGGATATCGGCGGCCATGACCGGCGCTGCAAACAGGTTGTCGGTCGGGATATCGAAGAAGCCCTGGATCTGCCCGGCGTGGAGATCGACCGCAAGGACGCGGTCGGCACCCGCGGTGGTGATCAGGTTGGCGACAAGCTTGGCCGAGATCGGGGTGCGCGGGCCCGGCTTGCGGTCCTGCCGGGCATAGCCGAAGTAGGGAATGACCGCGGTGATCCGCTTGGCCGATGCGCGGCGCAGCGCATCGATGCAGATCAGCAGTTCCATCAGGTTATCATTGGCGGGATAGCCGGTCGACTGAACGATGAACACGTCCTCGCCGCGCACGTTCTCGTGAATTTCGACGAAGACTTCCTCGTCGGCGAAGCGGCGGACCGAGGCTTCGGTCAGCGGTTGTTCGAGATAGGCGGCAATGGCGCGGGCCAGCGGCAGATTGCCGTTGCCGGACATGATCTTCATGGCGTCCCGAGTCCCTCTTGGGCATGCAATGACCCGGGCCTTAGCCAAAGATGACAGCATTGCAACGATAGGCCGCACGGTTTTGCACCAAGGCCAAGCTTTGCACCATTGGATATCCTTGAATTGGTGCGCACTTGCCGCCTAGGGTCGCATTCATGGCCGACACACTGATCATCACGCTAGCCCAGCTCAACCAGAAGGTCGGCGATCTTGCCGCCAATGCGGCAATGATGCTGGCCGTGCGCGAGCGGGCGGAGGGCAGCGACCTCATCGTCTATCCCGAGATGCAGCTGATCGGCTATCCGCCCGAGGACCTGATCCTGAAGCCTGCGCTGATCGAACGTGCGGCGATCGCGCTGGAAGCGTTGGCGGCCGCGACGGGCGATGGCGGGCCGGCGATGCTGGTGGGTTCGGTTTTCGTGCGCGACGGGGCACTGCACAACGGGGTGGCGCTGCTCGAGGGCGGCAAGGTGGCGGCGGTGCGCTTCAAGGTGGAGCTGCCCAACTACGGCACGTTCGACGAGAAGCGCTATTTCCTTCCGGGACCGCTGCCCGAACCGGTGCCGTTCAAGGGCGCGATGCTGGGCCTGCCGATCTGCGAGGACATCTGGCAGCCCGAAGTGTGCCGCCATCTTGCGGCGCAAGGGGCGGACATCTTCCTGTGCATCAACGGCAGCCCTTACGAGATCGACAAGGACGAGTTGCGCATCGACGGCGTTGCCAAGCGCCGCGCAATCGATACCGGCATTCCGCTTGCCTACCTCAACCGCGTGGGCGGGCAGGACGAGGTGGTGTTCGACGGAGCGAGCTTTGTGGTCGGGCCCGAAGGCGCGCTGTGGGTGCAGATGCCGGACTGGGAAGAGGCGGTGGTCGATACCGTCTGGCAGAAAGTACCCTCGGGTAAAGGGCACCGCTGGCGCTGCCAGCCTGGCGTGATCTCCGAGCTCGCCGAACACCCCGAGGACATCTACTGCGCGATGGTGCTGGCCCTGCGCGATTATGTGAACACCAACCGCTTCCCCGGCGTGGTGCTGGGGCTTTCGGGCGGGATCGATTCGGCGATCTGCGCCGCGATCGCGGTCGATGCGCTGGGTCCGGAGCGCGTGTGGTGCGTGATGATGCCGAGCGCCTATACCAGCGCCGAGAGCCTCGAGGATGCCGAAGCCTGCGCAAGGATGCTGGGCGTGCGGCTCGATACGATCCCGATCATGCCGGCCGTCGATGCCTTCGGAGAGATGCTGGCACCGGTGTTCGAGGGCCGCTCGCCGGACCTGACCGAAGAGAACCTCCAGTCGCGCATTCGCGGCACCACGCTTATGGCGCTTTCGAACAAGTTTGGCCCGATGCTGGTAACGACCGGCAACAAGAGCGAGATGAGCGTCGGCTACGCGACGATCTATGGTGACATGAACGGTGGCTACAACCCGCTGAAGGACGCCTACAAGACAACGGTCTTCGCGATCTCGCGCTGGCGCAACGCGGCGCGGCCCAAGATCGGGCTGGGACCGGAAGGCACAGTGATGCCCGAGCGGATCATCACGAAGCCGCCGAGCGCTGAACTGCGGCCGGACCAGAAGGATTCGGATTCGCTGCCTGATTACGCCGTGCTCGATGCCATCCTGCTCGGGCTGGTGGAGCACGAGAAGAGCGTGGAGCAAGTCGTCGCCGAAGGGTTTGACCGGGCAGTGGTTTCGCGGATCGAGCGCCTGCTCAATGTGGCGGAGTACAAGCGCCGCCAGGCACCGCCGGGGGTGAAGCTGGGCATGCGCAACTTCGGGCGGGATCGGCGCTATCCGATCACGCACGGGTTCCGCACGGGGTAGGTATTCACGCACTCGGGTAGGGCGATTGCATTTTCGCGGGTTTGCGCTAGGCTTTTGTTGCCATGAATTCGAAACCGCCATCGCTGGAGAACGTTCTGGCAGCACTGCCGGCGGTGCAGGCTGCCATCCGCAAGGACGTCGATGCCAAGCGAGCGGCAGGCGAGGTGATCGTGGGGGCCGAAACGCCGGAAGTGGCCCAAAGGATCGAGGCACGGCGGCAGCTGCTCGGCAATGGTGCCCCACGTCAGCCGAGGGCGTCGCGCAAATCGGCTGCGTGACAGGTGCCGGTCGTGACAATGATCGCCGGACCGAATGGTTCCGGCAAGTCGACTTTGATCGAACAGCTTCGGCTCGGCGGGTTTGATCTCGGCGAATATCTGAACGCCGATGATATCGCCAAACACCTGTCCGGCTCAGCGCAAGAAACGGCAGCCGCAGCCCAGCAGGAAGTCCGCGTTAAGCGACATGCGGCGGTGCGTGACAGGCGCGATCATGCCTTCGAAACGGTCCTGTCTCACCCATCACATGTCGAGCATCTCAAGCTGGCAAAGTCGGCTGGCTTCGCAGTCAACGTCTACTTCGTCGCAACAGACGATCCGCTGATCAACATTGGCCGCGTCGCCAGTCGAGTGCGGCATGGTGGCCACGATGTGCCTCGAGATCGGATCGAGGCGCGGTATCATCGAAGCATCGCAAACCTGAAACTCGCGCTTGCGGTGGCCGATCAGGCCGCGGTGTTCGACAACAGCTACTCTGACAAGCCATTGCGACTTCTTGCGATAATGCTTGGGGGCCAGATTACCCAGATTATTGGGGAAGAGGATGCGCCCTTGTGGTGGCAGGAACTCTTGCCACAGATATTGCCCTCGACGCGCTGAGCTTGCCCGTGCCCGACGCGCCGCTATAGGCAGGCGCATGACGGTAACCACCCGCTTCGCCCCCTCGCCCACGGGCACATTGCATGTCGGCAATATCCGGACTGCGCTGCACAACTGGCTGCTTGCGAAGCAAGGCGGCGGGCGGTTTCTGCTGCGGATCGACGATACCGATGTGGCGCGCAGCCGCGAGGAGCATGTCATTGCGATCCGGGCGGACCTTGCCTGGTTGGGTCTGCATCCCGAGCGCGAGGAGCGGCAGTCGGCGCGCTTTGCGATCTACGAAGCGGCGTTTCAGCGGCTGGTGGCGGCAGGGCGGCTCTATCGCTGCTATGAAACGTCGCAGGAGCTCGATCTGAAGCGCAAGGTGCTGCTCGGGCGCGGGCTGCCGCCGATCTATGATCGCAGTGCGCTGGCGCTGAGCGAAGCGGAGCATGCGGTCAAGGCGGCGTCTGGCGAGGCGCCGCACTGGCGCTTTCTGCTCGACCATGATGAGCCGATCGCATGGGTGGACGGCATCCGGGGCCCGCAGCACTTTGATCCGAGGCAGATGTCGGACCCGGTGGTGCGGCGGGCCGATGGATCATGGCTTTACATGCTGCCCTCGGTGATCGACGACATCGAGATGGGCGTGACCGACGTGCTGCGCGGAGAGGACCATGTGTCCAACACCGCAACGCAAGTGCAGATGTTCAGAGCGCTGGGCGCGCCGGTGCCACGCTTCGCGCATGAGGCTTTGCTGACGGGGGCGGAGGGCAAGCTCTCCAAGCGGCTGGGCTCATTGGGCGTTTCGGAGTTGCGCGAAAGCGGGATCGAGCCCGAGGCGCTGATCGCGCTGCTGGCCCGGCTCGGGACGTCCGATCCGGTCGATGCGGCACTGGATGCGCAAGATCTGGCGGCAAGCTTTGACCTTTCCCGCTTTGGCCGGGCGCCGGCGCGGTTCGATGAGGCGGAGCTGGCGCGGGTGAATGCAGCGGTAATCCACCGCCTGCCCTATGCGCGGGTGACAGACCGCTTGCCCGCCGGGATGGGCGATGCGGCATGGGAAGCGATCCGCCCGAACCTGAACACCCTGGCCGAGGCGGCGGAGTGGTGGCGGGTGGTGACAGGGCCGGTCGAGGCCCCGGCGTTCGATGACGAGACGCGGGCGTCTCTGGATCAGGCGGCAGATGTGGCGGCTGGGCTCGATTGGTCGGGCGATCCTTGGGCCGGGCTGACCGGGGCGCTCAAGGACCTGACCGGGCGGAAAGGCAAGGCGCTGTTCTTGCCGCTGCGGCAAGCGCTGACTGGCATGGATCATGGGCCGGATATGAAGGCCCTGCTGCCGTTGATCGGCCGGGATGAGGCGGTGCGGCGGCTGGGGTGAAGATTGCCCCTCCGACCCGCCTTTGACGCCCCCGTGCCTTGCAGAAATGGAGAGGGCTTAAGCGCGGCCGGTTTCGCTGACGAGGTGCGAGGGATCGATGCCTTCGGCGCGCCATGTTGCGGCCCAGCGGGCGCCTACCGGGGTTTCGAACAGGATTTCGCTGCGGCCTTGTGCTGCATACCAGCCGTGGTGGCGCATCTCGGCCTCGAGCTGGCCGGCTCCCCAGCCCGCATAACCCAGTGCGACCAACCATTTTGAGGGGCCGCGCCCTTCTGCGATGGCACGCAGCACGTCCATCGAAGCGGAGAGCGCGCAGAGCGGGCCGACTTCGACCGAACCGGTGCCGCCCCAGTCGGGGCTGTGGAGCACGAAGCCGCGCGAAGGTTCGACGGGGCCGCCATTAAGCACGGGGCCATCGGGCGCTTCGCCGGGATCGATGCCGACATCGGTGAGCAGGCTGTGCAGTGTGACGTCCTCGCGCACGCTGCCAATACCGATGCCGAGCGCGCCGTGCTCGTCGTGCACGCACATTGCGATCACCGCACGGTCAAACCGGGTATCGGCCATGCCGGGCATGGCGAGCAGCAGACGCCCGGCGAGGTACTGCGCCTCGGTCATGCCGCAGCCGCCTTGGCGCGCCGGTCCTCAGCCGCCTCGACCAGGCGCTTCTCGACCGCACGCAGGCGGCTGTCGGCCTCGATCTTCTCGCCGAGGATGTCGGTTGCATAGAACGTATCGACAGCGCGCTCGCCATACGTGGCGATATGCGCCGAATGGACGACCAACCGCGCCTCGAACAGCGCGCGGGCGAGCTGGCTGAGCAATGCGGGCCGATCACGCGCGCCGACCTCGATCACGGTGAAGCGGTTGGAGGCCTTGTTGTCGAAGATGACAATGGGCTGGACCTCGAACGCATCAGCGCGCGGCCGGGCCGAAGGGCGCGCGGCGAGCTGGGGCAGGAGCTTGACCCGGTTGGCCAGCGCATCGGCAATTGCCGTCTTGAGCCGGGCAATCTGCGCGGGTTCATTGAGCGGGCGGCCCAAGGGGTCCTGAACGAGGAAGTTGTCGACCGCGAGGCCATTGCGCGCGGTGTGGATGCGCGCGTCGATGATGTTGCCGCCGGCAAGATGGATGCCGCCCGCGATACGGTAGAACAGGCCCGGGTGGTCCGCCGCAAGCACGGTGACGAGCGTGGCGCCGCGCGCGGGATACCAGTGCGCCTCGACTGTCAGCGGCTCGTCCAGCGAGATGTCCATCTGCTGGAGGTTGAGCGCGATGATATCTTCGGGCTCGGCGATCCAGTAGGCATCACCGAGCTGGCGGCCGACCGTGCCGATCAGCGCGTCGCGTTCCTTGAGCAGCGCGGCGACGGCCTTCTTCTTGGCGGCGATGCGCTCGGCGCGGCCATGCTGCTTGTGGCCGAGGCGGAGCATTTCCTCGGCCGAGATGAAGAGATCACCCAGGAGCTGACGCTTCCACGAATTCCAGATGCCGGGACCAACCGCGCGGATATCAACGATCGTGAGCACAAGCAGGAGGCGCAGGCGTTCCTGACTCTGCACCCGGCCGACGAAATCGGCGATGGTCTTGTAGTCGGCAAGATCTCGCTTGAAGGCGGTGGCGCTCATCAGGAGGTGCCAGCGCACCAGCCAGGCGACAAGCTCGGTCTCGGCAGGGGACATGCCGAGGCGCGGGCATAGCTTCATCGCGACTTCGGCGCCGAGCAGCGAGTGATCGCCGCGCCGTCCCTTGGCGATATCGTGGAGCAGGGTGGCGACATAGAGCACGCGGCGCGAGGCGACCTTGGAGATGACCTCGGTTGCGAGAGGATGCTGCTCGTTCTCCTCGCCCTTCTCGATCCGGGAGAGCAGCCCGATGGCGCGGATGGTATGCTCGTCGACGGTGTAGTGGTGGTACATGTCGAACTGCATCTGCGCGACGACGCGGCCGAAATCGGGCACGAAGCGGCCGAAGATCCCCGCCTCGCTCATCCAGCGCAGCGCCGTCTCGGGATCGTGGCGGCTGGTGAGAAGTTCCATGAACAGGGTGTTGGCGCGCGGATCGCGGCGCACGGCCGCGTCGATCAGCACGGCATCGCGGCGGGCAAGGCGCATGGCCTCGGGGTGGATTTCCAGCCCCTCGCGGTCGGCAACGAGGAATATCTCGACAAGGCGGACCGGATCGGACCGGAAGAAGTCGTCGCCATCGGCACCCAGCTTTTCCGCGACGATCGGATAGGCCCCGATCTTGCGCTTGCGGCGGCCGCGCAGCGCCGCGAAGAAGCCGAGGCGGGTCTTGGCGAACTGCTCGTCGAGCTGGGCAAGGAACATGCCCGTAAGCGAGCCGACCTGCGTTGCCTGGAGGAAGAAATACTGCATGAAACGCTCGACCGCGCTCTTGCCCGGACGGTCGGCGAAGTTCATCCGCAGCGCGACTTCGCGCTGGAGGTCGAAGGTCAGGCGGTCTTCGGCACGGCCGGTGATCGCATGGAGATGGCAGCGCACCGACCAGAAGAAGTTCTCCGCGCGGCGGAACGCGCGGTATTCTGCGGCCGAGAGGAGGCCGGCGCCTACCAGTTCGCTCGGATCGCGCACCTTGTGGATGTATTTGCCGATCCAATAGAGCGTGTGCAGATCGCGCAGCCCGCCTTTGCCTTCCTTGACGTTGGGTTCGACGACATAGCGGCTGTCGCCCAGCTTGCGGTGGCGCTCGTTGCGCTCGGCAAGCTTTTCGGCGACGAACTGGCGCTCGGTACCGTTGACGACTTCGGCCCAGAAGCGCTTGGCGCTATCCTCGTAAAGCGCGCGGTCGCCCCAGACATAGCGGCCTTCGAGCAGCGCGGTGCGGATCGTCAAGTCGCTGCGCGCCTGGCGCACCATCTCGTCGAGCGAGCGACTCGACTGCCCGACCTTGAGGCCGAGGTCCCAGAAGAAATAGAGCATCGCCTCGATCACCTGCTCGCACCAGGCGGTGGGCCGGGTGGGGGTGAGGAAGGCGATGTCGACATCCGAATGCGGCGCCATCTCGCCGCGCCCGTAGCCGCCGACAGCAACGAGAGCGATTCGCTCGCCGGTCGAGCGGTTGCTGGCGCGGTAGACATGGCCGACGACGTGATCGTGGATCACGCGCACAAGCTGGTCGATCAGGAAGGCCTGCCCCTGAGCGCATTCGCTGCCGTGGGACGGGCGCGCGGTGAGGCGGCGGGCGATTTCCTCGCGCCCGCCCGCCAAAGCCTCACGCAGCAGCTCCACGACCGCCGGCCGCGCCTTGTCACCCTCGGCGGCGACACGCTCGGCAATCGCATCGGCAAGGGCGCGGCGATCGATGATGGCGCGCTGGTTGGGAATCCGGGGGCTGATCATACCCCGCTTCTCTATCGCATCAGGCCTTGCGCGTCTCTTGCCATTGCGCCCCGTAACGCTGCTTCAGCGTGCGCTTGTCCACCTTTTCGGTGCCGAGACGCGGCAGGGCCTCGTGCTCCTCCCAGAAGTGGACGGGAATCTTGAAGGCGGCGATGTGCGCGGCGAGGAAGGCACGCAGGTCCTCACCGGTCACGGTGCAGCCTTCCTTGGCGAGATAGACCGCCACCGGCACTTCACCATAGAGCTCGTCGGGCAGGCCGAAGACGCTGGCCTCGGCAACACCGGGGTGCGCGTAGATCGCGTTCTCGACCTCGATGCAGGCGATGTTCTCGCCGCCGCGAATGATGATGTCCTTCTTGCGGTCGACGATGAACAGGTAGCCCTCCGCGTCGAGGTAGCCGAGATCGCCGGTGCGAAAGTAGCCGTCCGGCATGATCGCTGCCGCCGTCGCCTCGGGATTGTCCCAATACCCGAGAAAGTTGGCGACGGTGCGGATCGAGACTTCGCCGAGCTCGCCCTGCGGCACCGGCTGGCCGGCATCATCGAGGATCGCGAGATCGACCAGCGGGCGCGAGGGCGTGCCGGTGCTGCCGGGCTTGGCGAGATAGTTCTCGTTGAAGTTGCCGCAGCCCACGCCGTTGGTTTCGGTGAGGCCGTAGCCCAGGATCGGGAAGGCGTGGGGCAGCGCCTTGCGGATGCGGTCGACATGCTCGACCGGGCGAGGCGCGCCGCCGGCTGCGAAGGTGACACAGCTCGAAAGATCGTACTTGTCGTGATCGGGATGAGTGGCGATCTCGTAGCTCATCAGCGGGACGCCAACGAAGTAGGTGACCTTCTCGCGTTCGATCAGCTGCATCGCGGTGACCACATCCCACTTGGGCATGAGCACCAGCTTGCGGCCGAGCGCATAGGACTGGAGGAGCAGCGGCACTTCGCCAGTGACGTGGAAGAGCGGCACGTTGACCAGCGCGATCGGCTGTGAACCGGCCGGCGGCGCATCGCCACGCTCGGTCATCAGGCCAAGGACGAGCAGGCTTTGCGCCAGATAGCTGTAAGTGCCCTGGACCACGCCGCGGTGATCGGAATAGGCGCCCTTGGAAACACCGGTCGAGCCCGAGGTGAAAAGCACGGTGGCAAGGTCGTCCGGCCCGACATCGGGCAGCGGCGTAGCGCCGTCGCCGCCCTTGGCGGTGAGCGCGGCAAGGCCCTCGGCCGGATGGCAATCGTGCAGCAGCGGAACGATCTCGGCGCCGTGGCCGATGCCCGCGAGGCGCTCGGCGCGCTGCCGATCGGCGATGATCATGCGGCAGCCGACGAGGTCGATGCCGTGGGCCATCTCCTCGCCCTGCCACCAGCCGTTGATCAGCACGGCGCAGCCACCGGCCATGAGCACGGCCATGTAGGCGACGATCCAGTTGGCCGAATTGCGCGCGGCAATGCCGATGCGCTCGCCCTTCTGCAGGCCGTGGCCGGCAACCAGGCCGCCGGCGGCGATCCGCGCTGCCTCTAGCGTCTGGGCGAAGGTGAGGCGCACATCGCCGTCGACGATGAATTCCTTGGTCCCATGGAAGGTGCAGAACTGGGTGAAATAGGTGCCCAACGTCGGGGGTGCCGCAGCGATCATCGGCAGTTCGCGGCCAAAGGCCTGGAAAGGCGTGGTCGCGAGCATGCCGCCCGGGGCGGTCAGCCCGTCCATTACGCGCGCAAGGTCCCGGTCAAGCTGGGTCAACATGGTGTGGTAATCGCTCCTCTCCGCCCGGATCCGGTCGCTTTGCGCCTTGATCCGACCTGTGCCGTTATTCGGTTTGCCTCATGGCTTTGCCCTGTGCCAGAAGGCCGCGCAAGGCCGCGTCGTCGGCGTTACAAAACAAAACAGTCCCGTTGCAAAATTTCCAGGGAGCTTGACCCTTGCTGTCATTATCGGCCGCCGCCGCAGCCGTCGCGGCTCGCCAACCGCTGCATTGGGAGAGCCTCGGGCTCTCGCCGATCGCGATCGACCTCGGGTTCTTCGCGATCAAGTGGTACAGCCTCGCCTACCTGGCGGGGATCATGCTGGCCTACTTCCAGCTGGGCAAAATGATTCGCCAGCCCGGCGCCCCGATGGCGCAGCGTCATGCCGACGACCTGTTCTTCTATGCGACGCTGGGCATCATCCTGGGCGGCCGGCTGGGCTACGCGATTTTCTACGCGCCCGAACTGCTGACCGATCCGGCGCGGCTGGTGCGGCTGTGGGAAGGCGGCATGAGTTTCCACGGCGGCCTGATCGGCACGGTTCTGGCGATCGCCTGGGTTTCCTGGCGGGGCGGGCTGAACTTCGTGCGGGCCTGCGACTACATCGCGGTTTGCGTACCGCCGGGGCTGTTCTTCGGGCGCTGCGCCAATTTCGTGAACGGCGAACTGTGGGGCCGGGTGACTGATTCGACCGCGCCCTGGGTCATGGTGTTCCCCGGCGCGGGATCGCTGCCGCGGCATCCGAGCCAGCTTTACGAAGCGCTGCTCGAGGGGCTCGTGCTCGCCCTTGTCATGCTGGTGCTGTTCTGGCGGACCCGCGCGCGGTGGCGGCCGGGCCTGCTCGTGGGCCTGTTCACGCTCGGCTATGCAACGGCGCGCTTTACCGTAGAATATTACCGCGAGCCCGATGCGCAGTTGCACGACTTCACGATGCGCACCGGGCTTTCCATGGGCCAGTGGTTGACCCTGCCGATGATGGCAGTGGGGCTCATCTTCGCGCTGCGTGCGCTGATGCGTCCGCCGCTGGCGGTGACAATCCAGCCGGCCGGCCAGCCTGCCACATCCTGACGGGCCGGAGCCTGTGTCCGGTGACGCCCCGACCCCGGGCGCGAGCCTCGCGGCCGTATTCGCGCGGCTGATCGCGGCCATGGGGCCGATCCCGATCGCGCACTACATGGCCGAGGCCAATGCGCGCTACTATGCATCGCGCGATCCGCTGGGGGCGGCGGGCGATTTCGTGACCGCGCCCGAGATCAGCCAGATGTTCGGCGAACTCATCGGCCTTTGGCTCGCCGATATCTGGCAGCGCGCACGACAGCCGGAGAACGTCTGCTATGTCGAGCTCGGGCCCGGGCGGGGGACGCTGGCACGCGATGCACTGCGTGCGGCGCGGCGCGGCGGCCTTGTGCCCGAAGTCCATTTTGTCGAGACCAGCCCGGCTCTGACGGCGCTGCAGCGCGCCGCGCATCCCGGGGCGCAGTGGCATCACGACCTTTCCGATTTGCCCGCTGACCGGCCGCTGCTTGTCGTGGCCAACGAGTTTCTCGACGCGCTGCCGGTGCGCCAGCTGGTGCGGACCGCAGCAGGGTGGCGCGAACGGATGGTCGGGCTCGATGGCAGCGGGGCGTTTGTGCCGGTGGTGGGCACAAGGCCGATGGATGCAGCCGTGCCAGCAGGGTTTGCCGATGCGGCAGAGGGGTCCATTCTGGAGACCTCTCCGGCGGCCGCGACTGTGGTGCAAGACGTGGCGGGACGCCTCGCCGCGCAAGGCGGGGCGGCGCTGTTCATCGACTACGGCTACAGTCAGCCGCAGCTGGGTAGCACGCTGCAGGCGGTGCGCGCGCATCGCAAGGTCGATCCATTCGCCGGGCCAGGCGAGGCGGATCTGACCGCCCTTGTCGATTTTGCCACGCTCGCCGGGATCGCCGAGGCGGCCGGTGGGCGCTGGCTCGGCACGCGCGAGCAGGGCGCATGGCTGAAAGCGCTCGGAATCGACGCGCGGGCGGAGGCCCTGACGCGCGGCGCACCGCACGCTGAGGAGGCGATCCGTGCCGAGGCCTTGCGACTGACCGCACCGCAAGAGATGGGCAGCCTGTTCAAAGTGATGGGCCTTGCCGCGCCGGGTTGGCCCGATGGGGCGGGCTTTGTCCGAGTCAGCAGCGACGGGCCAGCCGCGGGCACTGTCACACCGCAGCCAGACTAGTCTTGCGAAGCGCTCGCAATAAACGATCAAGATCATGAAAATACTAGCCTTTGCAGGCTTAACGTCATGGCAAAATGCTTGTTGGCAAACCTGCGGCTTTGCGTCTATCAGGCGCGGCCAAGGGGGCCGGACTCTCGCACTGCAGCGAGGCCGGACTGACACGTGCGGATGGCGTCCCTTTGGGCACTTCCCCGCCGGGTCGGTGTGGGACATTTTAGGACACGCTATCCGCGCCCGATCCGTGGCGGCGGCGGCGGCAGGCAGGGAATGGCAATGGCTGAACAAGCAAGCATCGCTGAGGCAACCATGACTGGCGAAGGCGTACGGCGGCGCGATTTCATCAATATCGCCGCAGTGAGCTTCGCAGGCGTGGGTGGTCTCGCAGCACTCTATCCGCTGATCGCGCAGATGGCGCCTTCGGCCGACGTTCTGGCGGAAAGCTCGACCGAGATCGACATCTCGGCGATCGCTCCGGGCCAGGCAATCAAGGCCGTGTGGCGCAAGCAGCCGGTCTTCATCCGCAACCTGACGCCCGACGAGATCAAGGCGGCCGAGAAGGTCGACGTGGCGACCCTGCGCGATCCGCAGTCGCTGGAGCAGCGCACCACCGCCGGCAAGACCAACTGGCTTATCACGATGGGCGTCTGCACCCACCTCGGCTGCGTGCCGCTGGGCGCGGGCGAAGGCGAGGTCAAGGGTGAGTTCGGCGGCTATTTCTGCCCCTGCCACGGCTCGGTCTACGACACCGCGGCGCGCATCCGCAAAGGCCCGGCACCGAAGAACCTCGAGGTGCCTCCCCATGAATTTGCTTCCGACACTGTCGTGAAGATCGGCTGAGGACTGACACGATGAGCTTTCCCTGGGCGAACGAATACAAGCCGAGCCACCCGCTGATGCAGTGGCTTGATGATCGGCTTCCCCTCCCCCGCTTTGTCTACAACGCGGTGGGCGCCGGCTATCCGGTGCCGCGCAACCTCAACTATATGTGGAACTTCGGCGTGCTCGCGGGCTTCGCCCTCGTGCTGCAGATCGTGACCGGCGTCGTTCTGGCAATGCATTATGCTGCCAACGACAAGGTCGCATTCGACAGCGTCGAGCACATCATGCGCGACGTGAACTGGGGCTGGATGCTCCGCTACGCGCACGCCAACGGCGCGAGCATGTTCTTCATCGTGGTCTACACCCACATCTTCCGCGGCTTCTTCTACTCGTCGTACAAGGCGCCGCGCGAGATGATCTGGCTCTTGGGCGTGGTGATCTTCCTGCTGATGATGGCGACCGCCTTCATGGGCTACGTGCTTCCCTGGGGCCAGATGAGCTTCTGGGGCGCCAAGGTCATCACCGGCCTGTTCTCGGCGATCCCGCTGGTCGGCCCGCCGCTGCAGGAGTGGCTGCTGGGCGGCTTCGCGCCTGACAATGCCGCGCTCAACCGCTTCTTCTCGCTGCACTTCCTGCTGCCGTTCGTGATCCTGGGTGTGATCATCCTGCACGTCTGGGCGCTGCACATCCCGGGTTCGTCGAACCCCACGGGCGTGGAAGTGAAGCAGGAATCGGACACCGTGCCGTTCCACCCCTACTACACCGCCAAGGACGGCTTCGGCCTCGGCGTGTTCCTCATGCTCTATTGCGCGCTGGTGTTCTTCGCGCCGAACCTGCTGGGCCACCCGGACAACTACATCCCGGCCAACCCGCTCTCGACGCCGGCCCACATCGTGCCCGAATGGTATTTCTGGCCGTTCTACGCGATCCTGCGCGCCTTCACCTCGGACTTCATGTTCATCCCGGCCAAGCTGATGGGCGTGCTCGCCATGTTCAGCGCGATCCTGGTGTGGTTCTTCCTCCCTTGGCTCGACACGAGCCCGGTGCGTTCGGGCCACTACCGGCCGCTCTTCCGCAAGTTCTTCTACCTGCTCGTCGTCGACGTGCTGGTGCTGGGCTACTGCGGCGGCGCTCCGGCAGCCGAGCCTTACGTGATGATCTCGCAGATCGCGTCGATGTACTACTTCCTGCACTTCCTCGTGATCCTGCCGGTTGTCTCGTCGATCGAAACGCCGCAGCCGCTGCCGTTCTCGATCACCGAGGCCGTGCTGGGCAAGGACGAGCACGCCGCCCTCGCTCCCGCAACCCCGGCTGTCGCCTGAGCCTGCCAACCCGGCACATCCAAAGGGAAACCTCATGGTCCGTCTATTTGGCCCGCTCGTTGGCCTCTTCTTCGCAGTCGCACTGCTCTGGTCGTTCGGAAACGGCGCCTACAATGCGGCGACCCAGCCTACCCCGCCGACCGCGGAAGCGCTGTTTCACATGCACCCGAAGGAAGTCGCGTTCTCGTTCGACGGCGCCTTCGGCACGTTCGACAAGCAGCAGCTTCAGCGCGGCTTCAAGGTCTATCAGGAAGTCTGCTCGAACTGCCACAGCCTGAAGCAGGTGGCGTTCCGCGACCTGACCGCGCTTGGCTACAAGGAGGCAGAGGTCAAGGCGATCGCCAAGAACTGGGGCAACAAGGCACAGACCTTCGATCCCAAGACCGGTGACCGCGGCGAGCGTCCCAACCTGCCTTCGGACCACTTCCCGCCGGTCTACTACGCCGGTCAGGGCGCGCCGCCGGATCTTTCGCTGATTGCCAAGTCGCGTCACGGCGGGGCGCAGTACATCCACGCGCTGCTGACGGGCTATGTCGATCAGGCCGGTTACAAGAACGAGGCGGGCGAGGAACTGCTCAAGAAGTTCCCCGATGCGAAGACGCCCGACGGGCTGTACTTCAACCCCTACTTCGCCAACCTCAACCTGGCGATGCCGGCCCCGCTGGTAAGCGATGGTCAGGTGACCTACAGCGATGGCACCCCGGCGACGGTCGACCAGATGGCCAAGGACGTTGCGGCGTTCCTGACTTGGACGGCCGAGCCCAAGCTCGACAAGCGCAAGCAGACCGGCTGGCCCGTGCTCCTGTTCCTGCTTGCGGCGACGGCTCTTGCCTACCTTGCCAAGCGCAACGTCTGGGCTGACAAGCACTGACAGGTACGCATTGATCCTGCGGCAAACGCCGACGAACGAAGGCCACCGGCAACGGTGGCCTTTTTCGTTGGCGGCGGTATGAGGGGCGCGCCATGACCAAGGACGAGATCAAGGCGCTGGTGCGCACGGTGCCCGACTTTCCCGCCAAGGGAATCCTGTTTCGCGACATCACCACGCTGATCGGGCACGGTGAGGGCTTTGCCGCCTGCATCGCCCACCTGGCTCGCATGGCCGAAGCGGCCGGCGCCGAGGCGGTTGCGGGCATGGAAGCGCGCGGGTTCATCTTCGGGGCGGCGGTGGCCGCGCACATGAAGCTGGGCTTCGTTCCGGTGCGCAAGCCGGGCAAGCTGCCGGTGCGCACCGTGGGCATCGACTATGCGCTGGAATATGGACGCGACCGGCTGGAGATCGACCCCGGCGCGATTACCAAAGGCGCGCGGGTGGTGATCATCGACGACCTTATCGCCACCGGGGGAACGGCGCTGGCCGCAACCGAACTGCTGCGCGGCGCGGGCGCGCGGATCGACCATGCGCTGTTCGTGATCGACCTGCCCGACCTGCACGGAGCCGAGCGCCTCCGCGGTGGGGGCGTGAAGGTGGAAGCGCTGATGGACTTCCCGGGGCACTGAGAGCGCCGAGCTTTGCGCATGCGCCCCTCTCGGGGGGGCTCTCCCCTGTCCTAAGGCAAGCTCGGGATGATCGGGGAAGAGGGCTTTGGCGGCTCAGAGACTGGCGATAGTGGCCTTGGCGCAGCGGGCCGAAACCTCTGCGCTGCCGCCGCTTGCGCCGCTGGCCAGGCTGGCAAGATAGAACCCGCCGATGATGAACACGACGAAGCCGATGGTCACAAGGCCGAGGTACTTGTCGATCATGCGCTTGATCGGCGCGCCGAACAGGCGGAACAGTCCGCCGACGATCATGAAGCTGATCGAGCGGCTGACGATGCTGGCAAGCAGGAACGGGATGATCGGCATGGCGATGAAGCCGGCGGTGATCGTGAGGAGCTTGAACGGGATCGGCGTCGCGCCCTTGATGACGATGATCTCCACCCCGTATTCGCGCAGATAGCAGGCAGCCTTGGGGAAGCTTTCGGAGAGGTGGAGCAGCGCGAGCAGCTCCTTGCCGACGCTGGCGAAGAGGAAGTAGCCAATCGCGTAGCCGAGCAGGCCACCAGCCACCGAAGCGGCGGTGGCGATTGCGGAATAGCGCACGGCCTTCTTCGGTTCGGCAAGGCACATCAGCCCCAGCAGCGGATGCGGCGGGACCGGGAAGAAGCTGGCCTCCATGGCCGAGAACAGCGCCAGCCATACCTCGGCGAGCGGGTGCGTGGCCTTGGCCATGGTCCAGTTGTAAAGGCTGCGAAGCATCGGGCTGGGTACTCGTTTGGGCGATCGTGGGCCAGGGCGGGAGCGAGACAGCGTCCCGCAGCTGCTTCCTGACAGCGCAAAGCAAATATTCCCTAAGCGAGCGGGACCCAAAGCGCTAGGGGGGCACTGCCTATAACCATATAGGTACATTTTTCTTGACAGCGTGACGCTGTTTGAGTACATAACGGGAACATCGCGATAGACCGAGTCGCCGCCGAGGCGGCTCCGCCCTCGTCCTCCCCTACCCCCAGCAACGGAGAGCCCATGGCCGAGCGACCCTCTGCGCCGCAGCCGCCTCATGCCGAACCGGATGCCCGGCAAGGCCCGGCGGCCGCACCGCACTGGAGCACGAAGTTCCTTGCTGCCCTTGCCGACACATCGAATGTGGCCGCTGCCGCCCGCACCGCCGGTATCGATGCCTCCACCGCCTATAACCGACGGCGGCAGGACCACGCGTTCAACCGCGAATGGCAGGTGGCGCTGTGCGAGGGCTATGACAACCTCGAGATGGAGCTGCTTTATCGGCTTCGGACCGGCGAACTGAAATCCGCGGCGGGAGCCCGGCGCGGGAACCGCAGCTTCGACAACGGCACCGCGTTTCGTCTGCTGGCGGCGCACCGCGAATCAGCGGCACGCGAGCGGGCACGGCGCGACCATGTCAGCGCGGAGGAAATCCGCGCTTCGATTGATCGCAAGGTCGAGGAACTGAAGCGCCGGGTGATGGACGCAAAAGCGCAGCGGGACACGGCTGCAGAAGCGATGGCGATCCTGCCCAAGCCGCAGGATCCGGCATGAGCGTCGACCGGCTCGACTTTCTGCGCCACGACGAGAGCGGCTTGGCCCACGCACTGCCGGACTTGCTCGATGAGAGCGAGCGCGACGCGGTGCCGTGGAACTGGCCGATGTGGGCGCGCGCGGCGCAGTTGCCGCCAACCGGCGATTGGCGGGTGTGGCTGATCATGGCCGGGCGCGGTTTCGGCAAGACGCGCGCCGGTGCGGAATGGGTGCGCATGGTGGCCGAACGCGACCCCGAGGCGCGCATCGCGCTGGTGGGGGCCTCGCTGCACGAGGCGCGCAGCGTGATGGTGGAAGGCGAGAGCGGGCTTATGGCGGTAAGCCCACCGCACCTGCGCCCGCGCTTTGAGCCTTCGCTGCGCCGGATCATGTGGCCCGGCGGGGCGCAGGCGCAGCTTTTCTCGGCAGCAGAAGCCGAGGCGCTGCGCGGGCCGCAGCACAGCCATGCGTGGTGCGACGAGATTGCCAAGTGGGACGACAACCAGGGGCAAGCGCGGCGCAGCTGGGACAACCTCATGCTGGGCCTTCGGCTGGGCAAAGCTCCGCAGATCGTGGCGACGACGACACCAAGGGCCGTCCCGCTGGTGCGGCGGCTGATCGCGCAACTCGGCAGCGAGAGCGATGTGGTGCTGACGCGCGGCTCTACGCTGGAGAACATAGCCAACCTGCCGGGCCGGTTCATCGCCGACGTGACACGCGAGTTCGGCGGAACGCTGCTCGGGCGGCAGGAGCTGGACGGCGAGCTGATCGACGACCTGCCCGGAGCGTTGTGGACGCGGGGCCTGATCGAGCAGTGCCGCGAAGCCGGTGCGGACACCGCGATGACGCGGGTGGTCGTGGGTGTGGACCCGCCGGCGAGCGCCGAGGGCGATGCCTGCGGGATCGTGGTCTGCGGTCTTGGCAGTGACGGCGTAGCGCGGGTGCTGGCCGATGCCTCGGTCGAGAAGGCGAGCCCGGAGCGTTGGGCCCGGGCAGTGGCCGAGGCGGCACGGGCCTGGTCAGCGGACCGGGTCGTGGCCGAGGCCAATCAGGGCGGCGCGATGGTGGAAGCGGTGCTGCGCGCCGCGAACGCCGCGCTGCCGCTGCGGCTGGTGCATGCGCGGCGCGGCAAGGCAGCGCGGGCCGAGCCGATCGCCGCGCTCTACGAGGCCGGGCGAGTGCGCCATGCGGGGCTGTTCGCACGGCTGGAGGACGAGCTGTGCGGGCTGCTGCCGGGCGGAACCTATCAAGGGCCGGGCCGATCACCGGACCGGGCCGATGCCTGTGTCTGGGCGCTGACCGAGCTGATGCTGGGCCGAGCTGGAGAGCCGCGCATCTGGATTGATTGAAGGGGGCACGGAGCCCCGGGCGAGCAGCAGTGTGTGCTGCGGCCCATCCCCGCCCCCTCCCGCAAGCGGGAGGGGAGACGACGGCGCTGAGTGGCATCACGCGTTTTGAAAGGCTGGATATGTCGATTTTGCAAAGTCTGGCCGCGGCCTTCAAGGGCGCGGCGGTATCCGAGCGTGCGCCGCTGGCGCGCGGGTTTGTTTCGCCCTGGGCCGAAGCCTTCAACTGGCGCGGAGGAGAAGCGCGTGGGCCGCTCAACTATCCGGCGGCGATACGCGAGGCTTACCTCAAGAACCCGGTGGCGCAGCGCGCGGTGCGGCTGGTGGCGGAAGGGGTAGGCGGCGCGCCGGTTGGCGCTTCGGACCCGGAACTCATGCGGCTGGTGAGCGCGACGAGCGCGGGACAGGCGCTGCTGGAGACGCTGGCGAGCCAGCTGGTGTTGCATGGCAACGGCTATGTGCAGGTGCTGCGTGATGCGGAGGGCCAGCCGGCAGAGCTTTTTGCACTGCGGCCGGAGCGGGTGCGGATCCTGCCCGATGCCAAGGGCTGGCCGGCGGCCTTTACCTATACCCTGGGCGATACGACGCTGCAGATCGATGCGCTGGATGAGTTCGGGCTGCCCAATCTCATCCACATCCGCGCGTTTCACCCCTCCGACGATCACTATGGGGCAGGCTGCCTCGAGGCGGCGGACGAGGCGGTAGCCATCCACAATGCCGCGGCGCGGTGGAACAGAGCACTGCTGGAGAACGCAGCGCGGCCATCGGGCGCGCTGGTCTATGATCCGGGTGAGCCGGGTGCGGCGCTGAGCGCGGACCAGTTCGAGCGGATCAAGGCCGAGCTTGCCGCTGCCTTTTCCGGCGAAACCAATGCCGGGCGGCCGATGCTGCTCGAGGGCGGGCTCAAGTGGCAGGCGCTGGCGCTGAGCCCGGCGGACATGGACTTCGCGACGCTGAAGGCGGCGGCGGCGCGTGACATCGCGCTCGCTTTCGGGGTGCCACCGATGCTGCTCGGGCTGCCGGGGGACAATACGTATGCCAACTACCGCGAGGCCAATCGGGCGCTGTGGCGGCTCACGCTGTTGCCGCTGGCGGGCAAGATCCTGGATGCGCTGGCCGAGGGGCTGAGCCCCTGGTTTCCCGAGGCGCGGCTTGTGGTCGAGCTCGACCGGGTGCCGGCGCTCTCGGAGGACCGGCAAATGCTGTGGAACCAGGTTTCGGCAGCCGATTTCCTGACGCCTGCCGAGAAGCGGCAGATGCTGGGCCTTGCGGAGAAAGCGGCATGAGGCGCGAGGACATGCTGGCCGGTCTGCTGGCGCAGGCGGGAAGCGAGGGCTCTGAACTGATCACGCTGCGCGCGGTCGTCGAGGAGGCGAGCGAGCTGGGCGCGGCGCGGGCGCTGGAGCGGATGGGCCTTGCCGACGATACGGCGCACAAGGACCTAGCCGAGCTGCGCGAACTGCTGCGCGCATGGCGCGATGCCAAGGCGAGCGCGTGGAAAGCGGTGGTCGCCTGGGCGATGCGCGGGGTGCTGGCGCTGCTTCTGCTGGGCCTTGCGGTCCGCTTCGGATCGCAGGACGGCGCACGATGAGCGCGCAGCAGCCAGACCCTGCGCCGCAGGCGGTGCGCTTTGCCGGCTATGCAGCGGTGTTCGGCAAGCGCGATACCGGCGGCGATGTGATCGTGCCTGGCGCCTTTGCCGCGACGCTGGCGGCGCGTGCGGCGGCGGGTTTGCGCCTTCCGCTCTTGTGGCAGCACCGCACGGGCCAGCGCATCGGCTGGGTCGATGTGGCAGAAGAGGACCGCCACGGCCTGCGCGTGATCGCCTCGCTGTCGCCCGGCGCCGGGCCAGCAGCCAAGGCCCTGGCCGAGGGCGCGGTGAACGGCCTCTCGTTTGGATACCGGGTGCGCGACGCCGCACCGCAGGGCGGGGGCCGCCAGCTGCGCGCGCTCGACCTGATCGAGGTCAGCCTGGTTACCCGCCCCATGCAGCAGCTGGCGCGGGTTCACTACGTCGACAGCAAAGGCGGCCGTCTGGCGCCGGCGTGAGCCCACACACTTTCCCGACCACCACCCCGAAATTGGCCGCCCGGGCGGGCGACCCTCACCCAGAAAGGACGTTCGGTTCCATGGAAATCAACACCACCGAAGGCGCCACCAGCGGCGCGATCGAGACCAAGGCCGACGCATTCGAAGCGTCGTTCGACATCGTGACGCGGCAGGAAGAAACCGCCGCAGCCATTGCCGCGCTGCGCGGCGATCTGACCGAAGTGAAAGGCCGGCTCGACAAGGTGAATCGCGCCGCGGTGCGCCCGGTGATCGGCAGCGGCGACACTGGCGAGGCTTCGCCCGAGCTCAAGGGCTTTGTTGACGGCTATCTGCGCTTGGGCCGCGAGACCGAGCTCAAGAGCCTTTCGATCGGCTCCCCGGCCGATGGCGGTTTTGCCTTGCCGCGCCCGATCGACACGGAAATCGCGCGCCGCCTCGTGAAGTTCAGCCCGGTGCGCAGCGTGGCCAACGTGGTGCAGACCAGCAGCAGCGGATTCCGCCGCCTGATCTCGATCGGCGGCACGGCTTCGGGCTGGGCCAGCGAGACCGGCGCGCGGACCGAGACGGCGAGCCCGAAGCTGGCCGAGATCGTGCCGCCGCAGGGCGAGCTCTATGCCAATCCCTCGGCAACGCAGCAGATGCTCGACGATGGGGCGTTTGACGTCGGCAACTGGCTGGCGTCCGAGATCGCCACCGAATTCGCCCGCGCGGAAGGAGCAGCCTTCATCAACGGTACCGGCACCAACCAGCCGCGGGGCTTCCTCACCGGTCCGACCGCAGCGCAGAACGATAGCACGCGTCCGTTCGGCACCCTGCAGTTCATCACTTCGGGCAATTCCACTGCGTTTGACGCGGCGCCCGAGGCCAAACTGATCGATCTGGTGTTCTCGCTGCGAGCGGGGCTGCGCCAAGGTGCGGTGTGGATGATGAACTCGGCAACGCTGGCGGCGGTGCGCAAGTTCAAGGCGGCCGATGGTTCGTTCCTGTGGCAGGCCGGCATCGTCGATGGCCAGCCGAGCCGCCTGCTTGGCTATCCGGTGATCGAGGCCGAGGACATGCCGGATATCGGCGCGGGCGCCTTCCCGATCGCGTTCGGCAACTTCAAGGCCGGCTACCTGATCGCCGAGCGCACCGCGACGACGATCCTGCGCGATCCCTACACCAACAAGCCATACGTGCAGTTCTACGCTACGCGCCGGGTGGGCGGGCAGGTGCTCGACAGCGACGCGATCAAGCTGATGAAAATCTCGACCTGACCGGAACAAGGCGGGCGCGTGCCCCCCTGACGCGCCTGCCCCGCGCGCCCGCGGCGGCTCCCCTCACGCCGCGGGCGCGCCCTTTTCCCCTCCCCAGAACACCGGAGATTGCCATGAAGCGGGCAATAATCGCGCCGCCGACGCTGGCACCAACGGCGCTGGCCGAACTCAAGGCCTGGCTCGGCATCAGCACATCGCGCGACGACGCTGAGCTGACGGGCCTGATCAGGACCGCGCTCGAATTGTGCGAAGGTTTTATCGGCACGCTGCCGCTGGTATCGCCCTGCGAGGAAGTGCTGCCAGCGATCGGCGACTGGCAGGCGCTGGCGACATGGCCGGTCAAGGCGATCACCGGCGTTTCGGCGGTCGCTCTCGACGGCACGCGCACTGCGCTGGCGGCAAGCGACTACGAGATCGATATCGACGCCGAGGGCGGCGGGCGGCTGCGCCTGACGAGACCGCTCGACCAGACCCGCGTGGCAGTGCGGTTTACCGCAGGCCTCGCCGAGGGCTGGGACACGCTGCCCGATGCGATCCAGCAGGGCCTGGTGCGCTGGGCCGCGCACCAGCACCGGACCCGCGACAGCGACAAGGCCATGGCCGGACCGCCGGCTTCGGTGGCGGCGCTGTGGCGGCCGTGGCGGCGGATGCGCCTCGCATGATCGGCGCGGGCAGCAACTTCGCGCAAGTGCAGCAGCAGTTGATCGCGGCTGCACGCCGTCTGGCCGAGGCGCGCGCGGCGCGGCGCGGCGCAAGCGACAACACCGCCAACTGGCGTTCGGCGCGGTGGCTGTGGCCCCTGCCGGGACAGGAGTAAGCGATGGAACTGGCTTTTCGCAGCGTGCTGGTGGCCTGGCTGTCTGCCGACAGCACACTGTCTGCCACGCTCAACGCGATTGTCGAGGAAGCGCCCTTGCGCACGGCGCTGCCGTGGCTGGCGCTGACCGCGAGCGCGAGCACCGACTGGAGCACCAAGAGCGGACGCGGGCGCGAGATCCGCGTGGCGCTGGAACTCAATTACCGCGGCTATGAGCAACTGGCCGAAGCGGACCTCATCGGCGCGATCGAAGCGCGGATGGAGAGCCTGCCCGCCGATCAGAGCGAGGCCGGTTTCCAGATCGCCAGCCTGACCTTCCTCAGGGCCCGGGCCGAACAACGCGGCGAGGCCCTGCGCGCTCTCGTGCTCGAGTACCGGGCGCGGGTGCTGGCAGTCTGACCGCGCGGCGCGAGGGCGCCTTTTTCACGACCCTGTATCCTTCCAACCAGGAGAACCGAGATGCCCGCTCAGAAGGGAAGCGCCTTTCTGCTGAAGATCAGCGATGGCGCCGCGACGCCGACCTACAATACCGTGGCTGGGCTACGCACCACGCAGATGTCGATCAATGGCGAGCTGGTGGTGGTGACCAGCAAGGATTCGGGCGGCTGGCGCGAGCTGCTTTCAGGCGCGGGGACGCGCTCGGTGAGCGTGAGCGCGGCGGGGATCTTTCTGGGCAGCAGCGCCGAAGCGCAAGTGCGCGGCGCGGCGCTGGCGGGCACGATCACCGACTATGAGCTTTCGTTCGAGGGCGGCGAGAAAATGCGCGGCAAGTTTCTTGTCCAGCGGCTCGATTATGCCGGGGATTTCAACGGCGAGCGCAATTACACGCTGTCGCTGGAAAGCTCGGGCATGGTGGCGCAGGTATGAGCGGCGCCAGCAGGACGCCGGTATCCGCCAATCCGCATCGCGGCGAAGCGCAGCTGCTGCTGGACGGTGTGGCCCACGTGCTGCGCCCGACATTCGGCGCGCTGGTGGCGGCCGAAGAGGAGCTTGGCCCGCTGTTCACGCTGGTCGAGCGGGCAAGCGGCGGCGAGCTCAAGCTGGGCGAGATGGTGGCGCTATTCTGGCACTGCCTCGCGCACCCTTCCGGCCAGAGCCGCGAGACTTTTGCCGAAGCGGTGACGCGCGCCGGCCTCGCCGTCTGCGCGCCGGCTCTGCGGAGCCTGCTGGTGCAGGTGCTAAAGGGCGGCGGATGAGCGGACGCTTTGGCGAGGGGGCGGCGCGGCTTGCGGGGGAGGCCGCGTTGCTGATCGGCTGGACGCCGGACACGTTCTGGGCCGCTACGCCAGAGGAACTGGCGATTATCGTGACAGCCGCCGCGCCGCCACCTGCCGGCGGCATCGATCGGACCACACTCACCGCAATGATGGAGCGCGAGGCGCATGGATAGTCTTTCAACGCTGGTCGTCGACGTGCGCGCCAGCACCGACGGGTTTGCCGCCGATGTCGGACAGATGCGGAGCAGCTTCGACACAATCCTGGTCGACGGCTTCAGTCGGGGCGGCGACGTGCTCGAGCGTGGTCTGCTCGGCGCGATCCGGCGCGGCAGCCTGGGCTTCGAGGACTTGCGCCGGACCGGGCTCAGAGTGCTCGACGACATTGCCGCGCAGGCGCTGCGTGGGGGCCTCACCTCGATCGGCATAGGCGGATCGGGCGGCGGGAGCCTTGGCAGCGGCATTTCTGGCCTTGGCAGCCTGATCGGTTCGATCTTTGGCCTGCCGGGGCGTGCGACGGGCGGGCCGGTCTCGCCCGGGCGGCCCTATCTGGTGGGCGAGCGGGGGCCCGAGCTGTTCGTGCCGACATCGGCCGGGCAGGTCGATGCGGGCAGCAGCGCGGCGGCTAGGTCGGTCAATGTCTCGATCAAGGTGGTGGCGCCAGAGGGCAGCAGCAGCCCGGAAAGCCTGCGCCGTTCCAGCCGCCAGGTGGCACAGGCCGTGCGCCGCGCCCTCAGCGAATACTGAGAAGGAACGAGGGCCATGAGCTTCTGGCTGGCGAGCCGCCGCACGGTGCAGACGACCGATACGATCCAGCGCTTCGATCCGCGCTTCTGGACCGTGGATTTCCCGCGCCCGGCAATGGCATCGGTGGTGACCATCGGGCCCGACGCCTTGCGCGTCGACGCGGTGTTCCAGAAGGCCGACGACCTGATCGGGCTGATCTGGGAAAGTGCGGACCGCTGGGACCATCCGCTCCTCGCCTACGATACCGACCGCGACTATGCGCGGCTGACGCTGTCGTTCCGCTGGCGTTCGGGCGGGGTGCTGCCGCTCGACGCGGTGAACGGCCCGACCCTGACGATCGAGGGACGGGATGCGGCGGGCAACCCGCGCTCCTGGTATGTGCGGCTGTGGAACTATGCCGTGGGCACGCCGACCGATGCGGTGGTGTCCCTGCCGTTTTCGGCGCTTTCGGGCGGGTTCATGCTGCCTGGCGAGGCCGATCCGGTCCATCCTTCGGACATCGACCGGATGTTCATCTCGCTGGTTGCACCGGGCTATTCGGCGAGCGCGGGCGCGCCGTTCACCCCGGCGCTGACGGGCTGGGTGGAACTGACGGCGATACGCTGCCAGGGCCACAAGCCGATGCTGACCATCGGCGACGTGATGGTTCCGCCGCACGGGCTCGCCATGGCGACCGGCTATGACGACGGTTACAACCAGACACCGGCGCGGCTGCTGCGCGCGATCCGGGGCCTCGGCTATCGCGGCAGCATCAATCACTATGTGGGGATGAGCCACTTCTTCCCGCTGGCGCCCGACGGCGCGGGCGGCTTTGTGGTTGATCCGGCCCTGCCCGCGCTCAACGTAGCCGCCGAGCGCTGGCACGCCGCGTTTCTTTCGGGCGCGAAGGCCATGGGTTACACTGTGATCCTGTCGCAGTCCTACGAATTGCTGGCGCAGCATTGCCCGGCTTCCTGGCAGCAGCGGGCCTCTGACGGGAGCCCGGCGCGAACCGGCTGGTCACCACCCTCGGCTTTGCTTTCGCCGGCAAACACAGCGGCGAACGCGTGGCTGCGAAAGGTGGCGGTGCGGCTTGCGGGAATGCTCATCGAGGCGGGCCTGCCGGTGCGCTACCAGGTAGGAGAGCCGTGGTGGTGGGTGACCGGGGATCGCAGAATCTGCATCTATGACGATGCAGCAAAGGCGGCTTTGGGCGGAAATCCGGTGGTCATTCCCGATCTGGGCGGCGCACTTACCGCCTCGCAGATAGCGCTGCTCGATGCGGCGGGCGCCTTGCTGGCGGCCTCGACCGCAAGCCTTACTGCCGCAGTTCGCACAGCCGCCGGGTCTGCGCCCTGCGAGACGCTGCTCCTGGCGTTCCTGCCGACCGTGCTTGCCCCTGCAATGCCTGAGGCGCGCCGCGCGAACTTGCCGACCGGCTGGGCGTGGCCGGCTTTCGATGTGCTTCAGATTGAGGACTACGACTGGCTCACCGCCGGATTCGAGGCGCTGCGCATGGGGGGACGGGCCGAAGCGGAGGCTCGCCTCGGCTATGCCCGCAGCCGCCAGCACTACGTGTCAGGCTTCGTGCTGAGTGGTGCCGATGCCGGTGCGATGTGGCCGATGATCGATGCCGCGGCGAGCGAGGCGCAGGCGATCGGGGTGTCCGAGACTTTCATCTGGGCCCTGCCGCAAGTGGCGCGCGACGGTTTTACCCGACTGCCCGGCCCCGCTGCCGGCACGGCCAGCGAGGACGATATCATGCAGCCATTCGACGACGTGCTTTTTCCCATCGCGATCGGGCGATCGGCGACAGTGACCCCCGAGTTTTCGACCAATGTGACGATCACCGCCTCGGGCTTCGAGCGGCGCAACAGCCTGTGGGCCGATGCGCGGCTGCGCTTCGATGTCGGGCCGGGCGTGCGTTCGGAGGCGGAACTGGGCGAGCTGATTGCCTTCTTCCGGGCCCGGCGCGGGCAGGCGCGGGGTTTTCGGCTGCGCGACCCTTCGGACTACAGCTCGAACGGCATGGCGGGTGTGCCCACCGCGCTTGATCAGGTGATCGGTGTGGGCGATGGCGCTAAGGCGCGCTTCCCGCTGGTCAAGGCCTATGGCCCGGACAGCGAGGCGCAGCAGCGGCGGATAACCCGGCCTCGCGCCGAGAGCCTGCTGGTCAGCGTCGACGGCCTTGCGGTTACCGCGTGGACGCTCGATCCGTTGGGGGTGATCGTGTTCACCGACGCACCGGCCGCCGGCAAGACTGTGCACGCAGGCTTCCTATTCGACGTGCCAGTGCGATTTGCCGAAGACCGGCTCGACATTTCCGGCGCGGCATTTGCAGCCGGCGAGGCGCCAAGCGTGCCGCTGATCGAACTGCGCGAGGACGCCTGACATGGCAGAGAGCACACGCGTCTGGTTCAGCCAGCCGCTGGAAACGGTCGCGATCTGGTGGCGGCTCGAACGACGCGACGGGGTGACGCTGGGCTTTACCAGCCATGACCGCGACCTTGCCTTCGACGGATTGGTCCACCGCACGGCGCCGGGCATGGTGCCTTCCGCAATCCGCCGCACAGCCGATTTCGAGGCAGACAGCGCCGAAGTGGCGGGCGCACTGAGCCATGACGCGATCCGTGAGGCCGATCTTGCCGCCGGGCGTTTCGACGGCGGATCGATCGCGATGGGGCTGGTCGATTGGGAAACGCTCGAGCGGGTAACGCTCTATGCAGGAACGATCGGAACCGTGGGGCACGAGGGCGCAGGCTTTTCCGCAGAGCTGCGATCGGTGAAGGACCTTCTCGCGCGCGAGATAGTGCCGCGCACGGCGCCAACTTGCCGCGCCGAGTTCTGCGGCCAGGGCTGCACACTTTCCGCCAATGCCTTCACCCATCTGGCGAGCCTGGCGGAGGTTTCCGCCGACGGCGCATCGGTGCGCGCGAGCGGCAGGCCGAGCGCCGCGCAGCTGGCCTTTGGCACCTTGCGCTGGATCGACGGGCCAGAGGCGGGGATCACCAGGCGGATCGAGGCGGCCGACGGCACCTGGCTGGTGCTGGACCGCACCAGCGCCGACGGAATCCCGCCCGGCACCATGATCGAGCTGCGCGAAGGCTGCGACCATACGCTGGAGACCTGCGCCGCGCGTTTCGACAATGCGGTCAATTTCCAGGGCGAGCCATTCCTGCCGGGCAACGACCTGCTCACGCGCTATCCGGCGCTGCAACCATGAACGCCGCGCTGGCCGCCGCTGCGGCAACGCTCGTCGGGGTGCGGTTTCGACTACATGGCCGGGACCCGGCGACCGGGCTCGACTGCGTCGGTCTTGTTGCCGAGGCTATGCGCCGGGCCGGGGCAGAACCGGTAGTGCCTGAAGGCTACCGCCTGCGCACGGCGAGCGTGGCCGGTCTGCTGCCCATTGCCGCAGCCAACGGCTTTACCCCTGTTGACCAGGCGGTGGATGGCGATCTCCTGCTGGCCATGGTGAATCCGGTGCAGCCACACCTTCTGGTTCGCGTGCCAGGGGGCTTCATCCACGCCCATGCCGGGCTGGGACGCGTGACGTTCCTGCCCGGATCGGCGCCGTGGCCGCTTGTGGGCGGCTGGCGCGTGCCGCTGCCAAAACTCCCAGACAGGACCTGACCACAATGGCTACCTTGCTTCTCACTGCTGTCGGCTCCGTGTTCGGCGGGCCGCTGGGCGGCGCGATCGGTGCGCTGATCGGGCGGCAGGTCGACAGCGCGATAATCGGTGGACGCCGGGTGGAAGGACCGAGGCTCAAGGACCTGAAAGTGCAGACCTCGAGCTACGGTTCGGCGCTGCCACTGCATTTCGGGCGAATGCGCGCGGCCGGCAGCGTGATTTGGTCGACCGAGCTGGCAGAGCACCAAGACACCGCCAGCAGCGGCAAGGGGCGCCCCTCTGTCACGAGTTATGCCTACAGCGCCTCTTTCGCCGTGGCCTTGGCCAGCCGACCGATTGCCGGGATCGGCCGAATCTGGGCCGATGGCAACCTGCTGCGCGGGGCGGACGGCGAGCTCAAGGTTGGCGGAACCTTGCGCATTCATCTTGGCCACGGCGACCAGAAGGCGGACCCGCTGCTGGTGCAGGCCGAGGGCGCGATGCGGTGTCCGGCTTATCGCGGGCTGGCCTATGTGATGTTCGAGGATCTCGAGCTTGCCGACTATGGCAACCGACTTCCCTCGCTGACCTTCGAGATCCTGGCCGACCCGGCCGACACATCGGTGGGTGCAATCGCCCGGGAGATCCTGCCGGGTGCGGTGGTGCGCGATCTCGAGGCGGAGCTTGCAGGGTTCAGCATAGACCAAGGGTCGGCAGGCGATGCCCTTGCCGTGATCGCCGATGCGGTGCCGATTGCTTGCGCGGTTTCCAGCGGGACGCTGACGATTCATGCGGCGGAGCCGGACCGCGGGGTCTCACCTGTACTTTTGCCCGGACCGGCGGCGGCGAGCAGGGACACCACTTCGACCGAGATCAAGACCAGCGGCTGGTCGCGCAAGCGCGAGCCCTTGCCACGGGTGCGCCAATGCGGCGTGCGATACTACGACGTGGCGCGCGATTATCAGCCGGGCCTGCAGCGCGGGATAGGGCGGAGCGAGCAGGGCGATCTGCAGGTGATCGAACTGCCAGCGGCCCTCAGCGCGGCAACGGCCCAGAGCCTCGCCGGAAGCGCCAGCCGCCGCGCCGCGAGGCCCGCCGACACAATCAGCTACCGCGTGACCGAAGTCGATCCCGCGATCGGCCCTGGGGCCTTCGTAAGCGTTCCCGTTGCTTCAGGCCTGTGGCGGATAGTGCAATGGGAGTGGCAGCAGGACGGGGTCCTCCTATCGCTCGCCGCCTGTGCGGTTGCGGGAGCCGCTGCGACCCCTGTTGTGCCGTCGGTCGATCCCGGCCGGTTCAATCCCGCCGCAGACCTTGCGCGCTCGCCAACCGTGCTCGACGCCTTTGCCCTGCCGTGGGACGGTAGCGGAAGTGGGGAGAGCCCGGCTGTGTTCGTCGCGGCATCCGGGGCGAGCGCGGGGTGGAAGGGGGCTGCACTGCTGGCCGACCTTGGCGGTGACGGCGGCAGCCTGACCACGATTGGTTCGACCAGGCGAACACGGGCGCGGATCGGGCAAGCGCTGACCGCCCTCGCGCCGGCCTCGGCGCTGCTGCTTGATCGAAGCTCGACAGTCGAGATCGCGCTCGCCGGACCTGACCAGATGCTGGTGAACGCCAGTCTGCCGCAATTGCTGCAGGGGGCGAATCGGGCGCGCATCGGGAGCGAGATCGTGCAGTTCGCCAGTGCGGTGCCGCTCGGTGGCCGTGTGTGGCGGCTGAGCAATCTGCTGCGCGGGCGCGGGGGATCCGAATGGGCGATCCCGGCCCATGCGGCAGGCGAGCCCTTTGTCCTGATCGATGATACGCTCGTGCAGCTTGACCCCACGCGGATCGGCGATCCCGCAACCACGAGGATCGTCGCGGTCGGGCTTGGCGACTCGGCTGCCGTCAGCGTGCCGATCGCGGACCCCTGGGCTACGCTGCGGCCGCTTTCGCCTGTGCACGGATCGGCGAGGCGGCAGCCCGACGGTTCGATTGTGCTCGACTGGATTCGGCGCGCGCGCGGCGCATGGCTCTGGCAGGACGGGGTCGACACACCGCTGTGCGAGGAAGCCGAGCGCTGGGAGATCACAACAGGGGATCCGGCAGCTCCCGCGCTGCGCTGGCAAACCTCGACCGCCGGCCTGGTTGTGACGGCGGCTCAGCTTGCTGCGCTGCCAGCGGGGAGCCCGCGCTACTTCGCAGTGCGCCAGATCGGCCGGCACGCGGCTTCCATCCCGCTGAGCATCGACTTTCCGGCCTGACACCATCCACGGGGACCGACCATGACCGATCCGATCAGCTTTTCCACCACCTCGCCCCGCTTTGCCCTGCCGATGCTGTTTGCGGGGCAGAGCCAGAAAGAATTGACCCTCAACGAAGCGCTGCTCTGCGCGGATATCCTGCTTCATCCGGCGATCGAGGCCGTCGCCGCAACTCCGCCGGGGACGCCGATGCCTGGGCAGTGCTGGCTGGTGGGCAGCGGCGCGACCGGTGCCTTTGCCGATCAGACCGACCGCATTGCGGCTTGGAGCGAAGGCGGCTGGCGCTTCGTGACACCGCGCGAAGGCATGCGGGCCTACGATTTGGCGGCAGGCGCGCACCGACTCTACGCTGGAGGGATCTGGGTGCTGATCGCCGCCCCGGTCAGCCCGGCAGGAGGGACCGTGGTCGACATCGAGGCTCGAACGGCTATCACGGCGATCATCTCCGCGCTCAGGGGCAGCGGCGTTGTGGTCTAGGCACTGGGTACTGCATCACCTTGTAAGACAACGGTCATGCAGGCATGATGTGTGTTCGGTCCTCGGGATTGATGCGTAGGCGGCTTGTTTTTGTTGCCTTTTGGCAACAGGGGAGTCTTACGTTTGCTTGCATGCCGAATCGAGAGCCGCTAATGGCGGAAGCATCCGAGGCATGACTTCGAATGAAGGGGAAATGAGAATGCGGAAACTGCTTTTGGGCTTGGCCCTGGCCTCCACGGCGCTCGCAACGCCGGCGCTCGCCAAGAAAGATTCCTGGTATGTCGAGGTCGATGCCGGCGCGATGATCGTCGAAAAGACGGATCTTGCGATTGCTGGCGTCGCGAATGCGGCCACGCTGAAGAGCGACACGGGGTATGACGTCGGCGGGATCGTCGGTTACGATTTCGGCGGCTTCCGCCTCGAAACCGAAGTTGGCTATCGCCGTGCACGCGCCGACCGGGTGACTAACAGCGCTGGGGCCACCGCCGACCGTGCCACCAACACCCTGACCGGTCGTTCGCACGCGCTGAGCTACATGGTCAACGGCCTGCTCGACTTCGGCAGCGACGACGGCATTCAGGCATTTGTCGGCGGCGGCGTCGGCATTGCCAACGTGAAATATGCCATTTCGACTGCCGGCTTCGGCGGCGCCAATGATTCGGATACCAACTTTGCCTGGCAGGCGTTGGCCGGTGTGCGTGCGCCGATCAGCAAGCACTGGGACATGGGCCTCAAGTATCGCTACTTCAACGTCAGCAAGCTCGACTTTGTCGGTAACGGCGCGCTGACCGGCCAGTCGATCGCCGGCCAGTGGCGTTCGCACTCGCTCCTGGGTACGCTGACGTACAACTTCGGTGGCGACGAGCCGGCTGCACTGCCCCCGCCGCCTCCGCCGCCCCCGCCTCCGCCGCCCCCGCCGCCCCCGCCGCCCCCGCCGCCCCCGCCGCCGGCTCCGGTGTGCAACAAGGGTCCGTACATCGTGTTCTTCGACTGGGATAAGTCGCTCATCACGCCTGAGGCTGCGACCATTCTGGACAACGCGGTCACGGCATATGGCAACTGCGCCAGCGTGCCGATCATGCTCGCGGGCTACACCGACCGTTCGGGGACGCCGAAGTACAACCAGGGCCTTTCGGAGCGCCGCAACGCTTCGGTGCGCGGCTACCTGACCGCCCATGGTATCCCCGATGGCTCGATCACCAGCCAAGCGTTCGGCGAAAGCAACCCGCGCGTTCCGACCGCCGATGGCGTCAAGGAACTCCAGAACCGCCGCGTGGAAATCACGTACGGTCCGGGTTCGGGCATGTAAGCCACGGCAAACGCCGCAAAATGAATTGGGGGGCCGGAGCAATCCGGCCCCCTTTTTCGTGGAGGCCGGACCTCAGGTGCTCATGCACTCAGACCTGCCTTGGGCGCGAAAGCGATTTCCCAGCTTGTCGCTTGATGCGCGTGGGTGAGCCATCACGCGGCTACGTCGTGATGCATGGTCGGATTATCGAGAGGCAGGACGCGAACGGGTTCTCACCCCCGTCTGCGACTGTTTCCGGCAGGGGACCGACCGCCAACGCGTCGCAGCGTTCGCGCCGCCCCGGCCTTGCTCAGGTCTCCTTGCGGAGCAGGTCGCGGCGGGCAATCTCCAGTGCCGCCACGGCGAAGGGGATGACCACGAGTATGCCCGCAAGACCAATTCGCAGGCTGCCGAAGCTGCTCGAAATCCGGCCGGCAGCGTAGGGCCCGAGCGCAAGACCGATAATCGTGGCGAAGAGGAGGAACGACGCGGTGGCCGTCGCCCGCGTGGAGGCGGGGACGATGTTGACGATGGTGCCGGATGATCCGCCGATGGCCGCGCTCGCAAGAAACCACATCGGGAAAACGCACATCGAAAACACCGTGAACGAATCCGTCGTCAACATCACGGCATTTGGGATCTGCGCAAGGAGCAGTGCGCCGATCACCACCGCGACACGGCGCGAATGGTGGGTCTCGCCGGCGAATCGATCTCCGAGCGCCCCGCCTGCGATCACCCCGAGCGCTCCGCCTGCGGCCGCTGAACCGCCCACAACGAGAGCAACGGTGCCCGGCTCGGCACCGAATGTGCGCATTGCATAAAGCGGACCGAAGGCTGCGGAGGCATAGGTGATCACGCATGTGAGCCCGTTGCCCAAGCTGACACCGACCACCGACGGTGTCGCCCAGATCACGCGGAAGGCCTCCGGATCGTCATGCCGAAGGGCAATTGCCCAGGACACGATGGCATAGAAACCGATGCCAAGTGCGATCCACTGCGCAGGATCGCCCAACCACGCCGTCAGCCCTGCAGCGAGCAGTGCCAGCCCGCCCATCACGAGCAGATTGCCCAGCATGGCCCGCCCGCCCCGGCGCATGGCCGCCAGCAGTGTGAATGGCGGAACAATGGCCCCAAGATCGCGCGCAAACGCCGCCCATGTGGCCGGTTCGCGGGGCTGCGCAGGCACTGCCGCATCCGCTGGGGGTGATTCAAACCGGCCGCGCACCGGCTCGCTCAGGCTCCGCACCCAGAGTGCCATGATGAGACCCGGCAGGCCAACCGCCAGAAACGCGGCCTGCCAGCCGGCCAGTCCGAAGGGACGGGCTCCCACAGGAAAGCTTGCATTCCAGCCGCCGGCGATCGCGGTGCCGATATAGAGCGACAGGCCGCCGCCCATGTAGATTCCCGAAGAGAAAATAGCGATCGCCGTGGCGCGGCGATGCGCGGGGAAGTAGTCGGCCAGCAGCGAGTAAGAGCAAGGCCCAGCCGTTGCCTCGCCTACCCCGACGCCGATCCGCGCTGCGCCAAGCTGCAAGAAACTGCGCGAGAAGCCCGAGAGCGCAGTCATGGCCGACCACAAAGTCAGTCCCGCGGCGAGCAAACGGGTGCGCGAGACACGGTCAGCGAGCTTGCCGAGCGGAATGCCGAACAGGGCATAGAACACGCCGAAGGCGGTGCCATAAAGGAAACCGAACTGCGCATCGGAAATGCCGAGATCGTGTTTGATGTCGACCGCGAGGATCGTGAGAAGCTGACGATCCACGAAGTTGATGACGTAGACAATGACCAGCACGAACAGGACGTACCAGCTGTAGCGGTCAACACCGAGCCACTGCTTCGGCTTATCCGTCATCTCCATAAAGCGTGCCATCCTCTATCCCGGCTGCATCGAATCCCGCGCGCCGCAGACGGCAGCTGTCGCAGACGCCGCAGGCCCGGCCATCGGCCAGCGGGTCGTAACACGACCAACTGGCACCAGGTTCGAGCCCGAGACGGGCCGCTTCTTGCGCGATTTCGCTTTTTTTAAGGTGTTGGAGCGGCGCGTGAACGCACACGGTGCCGCCCTGATCGCCGAGCTTCGTGGCAACCCGGGCCAGATTTTCGAAACCGCCGATGAATTCGGGCCGGCAATCGGGATAGCCGGAATAGTCCAGCGCATTGACCCCGATGAACAGATCGCCAGAGCCTGCCGCCTCGGCCCAGGCCAACGCCAGCGAGAGGAACACGAGATTGCGGGCTGGCACATAGGTGACCGGGATATCGGTCCCTACCCCGTCCTTCGGCACCGCAATCTCGGCCGTCAGCGCCGATCCGCCGAACTGGCGAAGATCGAGCGGCAGCACGACGTGGCGCTCCACATCCAGGTTTTGCGCTATGGCGCGCGCCGCTTCGATCTCTACCCGGTGGCGCTGGTTGTAATCGATCGTCAACGCAAGGATCCGAAAGCCCTGCTCGCGCGCGAGCGCGGCGCAGACCATGGAGTCGAGACCGCCAGAGAGCAGGACCACGGCGAGAGGCGCTTGTTCGGAAACGGCTTTTGCGACCATGCCCCAGAGCTAGAGCGATGGATCGCCCATGGCAATCCTCGGCTTGTAATCAGGATGTACAGGCGCCGATCCGCCGGGCCTCCGCTCGCACATTGAAGGGCAGTCCCTGCGCAATGCCCTGCGTTTCGAGCTGGACGAGCTGGGCGCTTTCAAAGCGGACCGAAGTCTGCCCGTACCCGTTGCCCGGGCAGGTGTAGTGCACCGTTACTGACTCGGCCGTATCCTGCACAGTGAAGCTTCGGCAGGTTTCCCGCATGTGCCGGATCTGGATCAGGCGCCGGCCGTTCGCGATGCAAAGCCGGCTCCGACCGCCGGAAGGATCGCGATCGCGCACTTCCCACTGGCCGGGCTGGAGCTGGTCGAGCATGGCGAGCGAGGGCCGCTCGGCTGTGAGCGCCGGGCCGACCAGCGCAATTGCGACAACCGAGCCGCCGCCCACAAGACGGATCAGCCGCCGGGGGAGCATTCGGGCAATTCGGCGCAGTGGGCGTTCCATCAGGCGGTGCGTCCATGAGTGGCATGGGCCGGCACAATACCGGACCTGCCAACACACAATATAGCGCAATTTTAGCTGCGTTAAAGTGTTCTCTGTGCGCGACGAGCCGAAACGGTGCAATCAGTCGAGATCGATCTCGAAAATGCGCGAGCAGAACGCGCAATCGACGAGGATCAACCCCTCCTCATTGCGCATCTCTGCCTGCTCTGCTGGATCGAAGCGGGCAAGCACGGAGCGATAGTATTCGTTTGAGCAGCGGCACCCTTTTGCGATGTGCACGCCCTTCTCGACGCGCACCTCGCGCTCCTCGTGGAACAGCCGCCAGAGCAAGGCTTCCAGCTCAAGCGCCGGGTCGACCAGTTCGGCGCGCGATACCGAGCCGCCCATGATCCGCATGTGCTCCCACTCGGGGTGATCGAGCTGGACATGGAGCCGCTCGCGTCCCTCCTCGCCTTCCGGCAGATGCTGGATGAGTATGCCGCCAGCCACACAACCTGCCGAATCGCTGCGCACGCCAAGGCGGATGAGCGTCGGGATCTGCTCCGACTGGACGAAATAGCTCTCACAGGCTTCGGCGAGGGTCTCGCCCTCGAGCGGGACAATGCCTTGATAGCGCTGCCCGGTTGTAGCCATGTCGAAGGTGATTGCGAGATAGCCATCGCCAAACAGGGCATGCAGCGTCGGACTCGGCCCGAGATCATCGAGCCGCGCGCGATCAAACCTGGCATAACCACGCACTTCGCCGCCACGAAAATCGCACACCAGCAGATCGACCACACCGTCCTGCGTCTGCGCCTGCATTGTTAGCTGGCCCTGCTCGTCCTTGAGCAGCGAGCCGAGCAAAGCCGCCAGCACCAGCGCCTCTGCCACCAGATGCCGGATCGGGGCTGGGTAGGAATGTGCCGCGATCACGGCATCCAGTGGCAGCCCCAGCCGCACCACCCGGCCGCGGGCGTTGCGATCGGGTACGGTGAAGGCGAGTATCTGGTCAAATCCGGTGCCCGCGGTAGGCGCTGCGCTGTCGGCCATGCTCAGATCTGCCCAAACGCCCAGCGCAGAATCGCCTTTTGCGCGTGGATGCGGTTCTCCGCCTCGTCCCACACTACCGATTGCGGCCCATCGATCACCGCGTCGGTGACTTCCTCGCCGCGGTGCGCGGGGAGGCAGTGCAGCAACACGCCATCGGGCTTTGCCAGCGCCATCAGTGCAGCATTCACCTGATAGGGCGCCATCGCTGCCAGCTTGGCCTCGGCATGGGCCTGCCCCATCGAAATCCAGGTGTCCGTGACGACGACGTCGGCGCCCCGCACAGCCTCCGCGGCAGCGCGATGCACAGTGACGCCCGCACCGCGCGACCGGGCCTGCGTGATAAAGCCTTCATCGCTGTCATAGCCTTCGGGCACGCCGATGCGGACGTTGAACTTCATCAGCCCGGCCGCCTCGATAAACGAGTTGAGCACATTGTTGCCGTCGCCCAGCCACGCCACCTCGAGCCCCGGCAGTGCCTTGCCGTGTTCCAGCAACGTCTGCAAATCAGCGACGATCTGGCAGGGATGCGAAAGGTCGGTAAGGCCGTTGATCACCGGCACGGTGGCATGACGCGCCAATTCCTCGATCTTGGCGTGATCATCGGTGCGCAGCATGATTGCATCGGCCATGCGGCTGAGCACCCGGGCAGTATCGGCAATTGTCTCACCGCGTCCCAACTGCGTGTTCCCGGCATCGAGCACCAGCGCCGAGCCGCCAAGCTGGCGGATCGCGATATCGAACGAGACGCGCGTGCGCGTGGAGTTCTTCTCAAAGACCATCGCCAGCACTCGCCCGGCCAGCGGCGAATCGGCATCCGGCTGGCCCTTGGGCAGCGCGCTCCGCGCCGCCTTGCGGTCCATCGCGTCGCCCAGCATGGCCGCCAGCGCATTGCCGCCGGCATCGCTCAGCGCCAGGAAATGCCGCGTCATGCCGGCAGCGCTTCGACCGCATAGCTGGCGGTCGCGGCCGAAAGCTTGTCCATGAATTCCTCGACATGGCTGTCGTCGATCACGAGGGGCGGCAGCACGCGGAAGGTCATGTCGCCGGCCGCCACAGTGAGCAACTGATGGTTGTCGCGCATATGGGCGACGAAGGGACGCGGCTCGATCTTCATCTTGACGCCGAGCATCAGCCCCCTGCCGCGCACGAGCTCGAACATGTCCGGATAGTTGCCGATGAACTGTTCCAGCCGCCCGCGCAGCCGCTCGCCCTTGGCCTTGACCTCGGCGAGGAAGGCCGGCTCGGCAACGACATCGAGCACCGCCTCTGCCGCCGCCATGGCGAGTGGGTTACCGCCATAAGTGCTGCCATGAGTGCCAAGGCCCATGCCGCGCGCGGCGCGCTCAGTGGCCAGGCAGGCGCCGAGCGGGAAGCCGCCGCCGATACCCTTGGCACTGGCCATGATGTCGGGCACCACGCCGTACTGTTCGTAGGCATAGAGGTCCCCGGTGCGGGCGACGCCGCACTGCACTTCGTCAAAGATAAGCATGAGGTCGTGCTCGTCAGCCAGAGCACGCAGGCCCTCGAGGAAGGCGGGCGAGGCATCGCGGATGCCGCCCTCGCCCTGGATCGGCTCGACGAGGAAACCGGCCGTATTGGGACCGATCGCTGCGCGCGCGCCATCGAGATCGTCGAAATCGACGTAGCGGAAGCCTTCGAGCAGCGGCATGAAGCCCTTGTGCATCTTTTCCTGATTGGACGCACTGATCGTGGCCATGGTGCGGCCGTGAAACGCGTTCTTGAACGTTATCAGTTCATAGCGCTCGGTATTCCCGGCATGCTGGTGATAGGCGCGCGCCGTCTTGATCGCGCATTCCACCGCTTCGGCGCCTGAATTGGTGAAGAACACCGTATCGGCGAAGGTCAGATCGACCAGCCGCTGCGCGAGGTGTTCGCCCTGCGGGCTGCCATAGAGGTTGGAGACGTGCATGAGCGTAGCGGCCTGACGCTGGATTGCCCCGATCAGATGCTCATTGCTGTGGCCAAGCAGGTTGACCGCGATGCCGCTTGCAAAATCGAGATAGCGGGTGCCGTCCTCGCTGATCAGGTGACAATGCTCGCCGCGCACCGGACGCACGCCGCACCGGGGATAGACGGGCATCAACGGGGTGATCGACATGACACGGTTCCTTCCTGCTTGGGCTCCCGCTTTGCCGGGAGTGTTGTCGAAAACGACAAATGGCGACCCGTAAGGGCCGCCACCTGCGAATTTCAGTGGCACAGGCCACCGGCCCCGCGGCCGATGGCGATGTGCCCGTCTCAGTCTTGTCGCGGTACCAGGTTGACAGCCGAGTACTTGCCACGGCGATCGACCTCGAGATCGAACTCGAGCTTGTCGCCCTCGTTGAGCTCGCGCATGCCCGAACGCTCGACCGCACTGATGTGAACAAACGCGTCCGGCTGGCCGTCGTCACGCGTGATGAAGCCGAAGCCCTTCATCGCGTTGAAGAACTTGACCGTGCCGGTGGCCTTCTCGCCGGTCAGCTGACGCTGGGGAGCAGCGGGCTTGGCCGCAACCGCAATCACGTCACCCACGACCTGAAGATCGGCAGCCGAAACCTTGCCGCCGCGATCAACGAGATTGAACTCCAGCTGCTGGCCTTCGGCAAGGCCTTCAAGGCCCGCACGCTCGACAGCGCTGATGTGGACAAACACGTCCTCGCCGCCGTCTTCACGCTGGATAAAGCCGAAGCCCTTTTGTGCGTTGAAGAACTTCACCACGCCCTTGCCGGTGCCGACAACCTGAGCAGGCATGCCGCCGCCACCGCCACCGCCGCCGCGCGGGCCGCCGAAGCCGCCACCACCGCCGCCGCCGCGCGGGCCGCCGCTGAAACCGCCGCGATCACCGCCGCCGAAGCCGCCACGGTCGCCGCCGCCAAATCCGCCGCGGTCACCGCCGCCGCCGAAGCCGCCGCGCCCGCCACCGAAGCCGCCGCGATCAAAGCCGCCGCCGCCGAAACCACCGCCGCCGTAGGGGTCGAACCCGCCTTCGTCACCGAAACCATCGCGCTTGTCGCGTCCGCGACCCCGCCGCCCTCTGTCAAAACCCATAAAAACCAATAAACCTTCGTTCCGCCCCTGCGTTCCTGGGTGCCGCAAGCCGGACGCGGCTGCCGACGGCACAACAAGGGATTTTCGCGAGACTCTGCTCGTCGGCTCCTCTGCACCTGAGACTATAACCAGTAATTGCATCCAGCGCGAACGGAATCGTTGTTTCCCGGGACTTGCGAAAGATTCGGTGTGACCTTTATGCCATGTTCCCCCGGCCCTTGCCCTTGACGGAGGGTTTGGGCAAAGCAGAGAGGATGCATTTGCTCTCCCTCCTGGCAGATCCCTCCGCATGGGCCGCGCTTGTCACACTCGTTCTGGTCGCGATCGTGCTTGGCATCGATAGTCTTATTTTCATTGCCATTCTTTCGAACAAGTTGCTGGTGCTCCCGCAGGCACGTGCGCGCCGTATCGACCTTCTGCTCGCGCTCGCCATCCTGGTGATGATCGGCTCCGTGCTGTTCGCCGACGGTTTCGGGGTTCACATCCCCAAGGGCTATATCTACGCCGCGATAGGCTTCTCGGTCTTCGTCGAGTTGCTCAACATCATCGAACGCAATCACCGCACCCGCAGCAGGAATGCCGCATAGCAGGACGCGGTGAAGGAGAAGCTGCCCATGTTCCGCCAGATCGACGAGAAGACCTATGCCAGCCCGCAGATCGAGGTGGGCGACATCGCGGAGGCGAGCGCGCTCGGCATCGGCCTGATCGTGAACAACCGGCCCGAGGACGAATCGCCCGATCAGACCCCGGGCGCGGCGATCGAGGCCGCTGCAAAGGCCGCGGGCATTGCCTACGTCGCCATTCCCGTCACCCACGCCGGGTTCTCGATGCCGCAGGTCGAGGCGATGCAGGCCGCGCTGGCCGAAGCGGGGGACAAACCGGTCCTCGCTTATTGCCGCTCGGGCACCCGCTCGACGCTCCTCTGGGCGCTCGCGCAGGCTCGCACCGGCATGGCTGTCGATGCCATTGCTGCACATGCGGCAGGCGCCGGCTACGATGTCGGCCCGATTCGCCCGCAACTCGATTTCCTCGCCGCGCAGGCACGGTAAGCGGGGCCTGACGCGTGATCGCGCTGCTTGATACCTTGCTTGCCCTGCCCGGAGCAGGGATCGCGCTGCAGGCGTTGGGATCGCTGATCGCGGTCATGCTCGTCTTTGCGCTTGTCCGAACCCTCGATCTGGGCAGCGATGTGCGCATTGCCGACGAGGCCGAGGCGCGCGCGCTGGCGGAAAATGCGCGCTGCGGTTTCGATCCGGTCGAGATCGCGCTCGACCGTGCGCGCATCGGCGCCTTGCTGCGCAATGCGACAGGCGAAGTCATGCTGATCCGCCGCCACGGCGCGCACTTTGCTGCGCGCGTGCTCACCTCGCACGCCGGCGCGCGGCTCGATCGCGGTTTCCTGACGCTTTCCACCGAGGATCCGCATTTCGGCAGCATCACGCTCGATCTCGGCGAGAAGGCGCAAGTCTGGGCGGCCAGCCTGCGCCGACTGGGAGCGACCGCATGACCGATTTCCTCGCGCCGCTCCTCTCCGCGCTCAGCCACCCGATCACCCGGCCGATCGACGTGATCGCCTACGCCGTCCCCGCCTTCATCGCGCTCATCCTGATCGAGATCGCCTGGGCCCGCCGCCACGCACCGGCCGCCTACGAAGCCCACGACATGCTGACCTCGCTGCTGCTTGGCCTTGGCAGCACGATCGCCGGTGCGCTCGTCGCAGGCATGATCTACGCCGCGGCCGAATGGCTCTATCTCCACCGCGTTGCGACCGTGCCGTTCGCCTGGTGGTCATGGGCCGCGATCGTGCTGCTCGACGATTTCAACTACTACTGGGCGCATCGCACCGGCCACCGCGTGCGCTGGTTCTGGGCGGCGCATGTCAACCACCACACCAGCCAGCACTACAACCTCAGCACCGCGCTGCGCCAGACCTGGACCGGCTTCATCGCGCTCTCGTTCATTTTCCGCATCTGGCCAGCCTTTGTCGGATTCCCGCCAGAGATGCTGATCACAGTGGGCGCAGCGAACACGGTCGGCCAGTTCTGGATCCATACCGAAGCAGTGCGCCGCATGCCGGCATGGTTCGAGTGGGTGTTCAACACGCCCTCGCACCACCGCGTCCACCACGCGACCAATCCGATCTATCTCGATCGCAATTATGCCGGCGTGTTCATGTTCTGGGACCGCCTGTTCGGCACGTTCCAGCCCGAACTTGACGAGGAGCCCGCGCGCTACGGCGTGATCCGCCAGCTCGGCACCTTCAACCTCCTCCACAGCGTATTCCACGAATGGAAAGCGATGCTGAAGGACTTCGCGGTCGCGCCGTGGCGCCACAAGCTCGGCTACCTTCTGCGCGAACCGGGCTGGAGCCACGATGGCAGCCGCGACAGCAGCGACACGATCCGCACGCGCTGGCTGGAACGGAACGGCGCCTCAGCGTCCGATGAGGCCCAGCGCATGGCGGATGAAGGCATCGCGGTCAGCCACCCATAGCATCGTGTCCGGCAGGCGCGGGTTGGCGTAAGTCCAACCTTCGCCCGAATAGACCTTGTCGAAGGTCCCCCGTGTCCCGAACGACAGTGAAACCGCCCGCTGCTCGGCGCGGGTGGTGAAGCCCTCGCCCAGTATTGTTGCGGTCCCGGGCTCGAAACCCCGCCCCCAGGAGCGCAGCGCGAAGACGTGGGGCTCCTGGCGGAAGCTCTGCACCGAAGTATCGAAGAACACTGAGAGATAGACCCTGTCGAGCGAGCCCAGTGGCGCCGCCGGCATTCGCCAGTCGGATGTGGCAATCACCGGCCAGGGGTAATGCTGCGGGTTGCCGTAAAGGATCTCGCTGCGCAGATCGACCAACGCGTCGCGCGGGGCCTGCTGCGGCGGCACGCGCCGGATCTGCAGGTTGTTCGACCAGGTGAAGCCGAACGAGGACGCATCGATCAGCGGCATGGCGGATGGCGGGCCCCGGCCCGGCGCGTTCGAGACGGCGACGTTCTCGTAAATCCGCAAGTAGGCCTTGTCCTTGAGCTGGTGCCCGCTCGCCACATCACGCCAGCCCTGCTGGCCCTGCCAGCTCACATTGCGGAAATGCGAGACGAGCGTGCCGTTGATGTAGGTCCCGTGCTCCTGATCGACATTGGTGCCGACATTGCCGGTAACCGCGCTGTCCTCGACATAGAGCATGGTTTCCCCGCCCGGCACGAAGATCGCGTTCTTGCCGCCGAAGATGCGCGAGCGCCGCACCACCGCGGTGAACAGGCCGGGTGCGGTGCCGCCATATGTTTCGAGGTGGAGCGCTCCCATCGGCTGGATCGCGCCGGGAAAATCCAGGGCGATATCGCGCATCTCGAAGTGGATGCGGCTGCGTCCCATCTCCAGCGCCCGCATCTTGAGCGTGGCCCATGGATCATCGGTGCGAAAGGTGACCTGCACGCCCGACAGCGACGAGCGGAAAATGTACTGCGTGCCGTCGAGATTGCCGACGATGTCAGGCTGCCACGGCGCGAAAGGGTAGACGCAAGGGCGCCCCTGCCCATCAAGCGCCTCGTAAACGAACTCGTATCCGCCCTCGGCCCGGCCATAGAGCGAGGCCGCGTCCGGGCCTTGGTAAACCTCCCGTCCTGCCGCACGTGAAGCATCGCATTTGATGAACAGGCGGATCGCGGGCCGGCGCAGCCCCTGCATCGGCATGTAAAAGGGATAGGTACGGTCATGCGCGGCGTAATCGGCCGGGGTTTCGGGCTTCGGCGGCTCGGCCGGAACGACGGGCTGGAGCGGCGGTACGGACTGGACCGGGCGCTGCGCGGTCTGCGCGTTTGATTCGCCGCCAAGGCCGCTGCACCCGATGACGCCCAGCATCGCCGCGCCGGCCATAAGCGGCAGCGTCAATGTCAGCGCCGGTCGCGCGATCCTCCAAGCCATGGCCCCTGCCTCACTCCCCAAGTCGCGACAGGCGGCGCATGCCGCCCCGCCGGTTCAGCTGGCGAGCCGGAGACCCGTCGCCATGCTGTCCGCGTCCGGCTGGTCGGGCCAGATACCGCGCGTATCATAGACCACCTTGCCGCTGCGCTCGGCGAGGGGCACGACCTTGAACACGTCGTGATCGACCAGCACGATCAGCAGGTCGCAAGTCTCGAGCGCATCATCGAGGTCGATCAGGCCCGCACCCGTATCGGTGAACTCTACCGGCAGCTGGCTGGCGTAAGGCTCCACGATCGAAACGCGGTTGCCATACTTGCGCGCGATCCGCGCCGCGACAAAGCGGGCCGGGCTCTCGCGGAAATCATCGATATTGGCCTTGAAGGCGAGGCCAAGGCACGCGATCCGCGCATCGGGATGCGCCTCGACCAGCTCGGTCGCCCGCGCGATCACATGATGCATCTTCTGGTCGTTCACGCCGCGCGCGGTGCGGATCAGCGGGGTGTCTTCGGGCGCACTCGCCACGATGAACCAGGGATCGACCGCGATGCAGTGGCCGCCGACGCCGGGGCCCGGCTGGAGGATGTTGACGCGCGGGTGGCGGTTGGCCAGGCGGATCACTTCCCAGACGTCGAGGCCCATACGGTCCGCCACGATCGAAAGCTCGTTGGCAAAGGCGATGTTCACGTCGCGGTAGGCGTTCTCGACCAGCTTGGTCATCTCGGCGCTGCGGGCATCGGTGGTCACGCAGGTGCCCCGCACGAAGCGCTTGTAGAACGCCAGCGCCTTGCGCGCGCAGCGCGGCGTGATGCCGCCGATCGAGCGGTCGTTGTTGGTGAGCTCTTCCAGAATGCGGCCCGGCAGCACGCGTTCAGGGCAATAGGCGATCGAGACGTCGGGCGTCTCGCGCGTAAGGCCCGGGAACTTCAGGTCAGGGCGGAGACCTGCCATGAGATCGCGCATGGCATCGGTCGTGCCGACGGGGCTGGTCGATTCGAGAATCACCACGTCACCCGGCTTCAGCACGCCGGCCACTTCGCTGGCAGCGGCCTGCACATAGGAAATGTCCGGCGTGTGGTGCCCGTCCTTGGCGAAGGGTGTCGGGACAGCGATCACGAAAACATCTGCAGGTTCGATCTGGGTCGAGGCGCGCAGCAGCCCGCGCTGGACCACGCCCTGCACAAGGCCATCGAGATCGACTTCCTCGATATGGATCTCGCCGCGGTTGATCGTATCGACGACATGCTGCGTTACATCGAGCCCGAGTACCGGGCACCCGGCGCGGGCAATGATGGCAGCAGTGGGAAGCCCGATATAGCCGAGGCCGACAACACAGACCTTCGGCTTCACATCCTGATTTCCGGTCTTAGGGGGCATGTCCCAATAGCTCCGCGATACGCCGCGCGGCGTGCCCATCCCCGAAGGGATTGTGCGCGCGCGCCATGGCTGAATAGGCAGCCTTATCGTCGAGCAGGGTAAAGATTTCGGAAACTATCCGAGCAGTTTGGGTGCCCACGAGCCGCGCCGTGCCGGCTTCCACGCCTTCGGGCCGCTCAGTCGTCTCGCGCATGACCAGCACCGGCTTGCCCAGCGCAGGAGCTTCCTCCTGCACCCCGCCGCTGTCGGTCAGCATGATCTCGGCAATCGAAAGCAGGCGCGCGAAATGCGGGTAGTCGAGCGGCTCGATCAGCGCGACATTGTCGAGGCCGCTGAGCGCGCCCTCCATGACCTTGCGCACATTGGGATTGGGATGGACCGGGAAGATCAGCGCCACATCGGGGCGCGCCGCAATCTGGCGAATCGCCTCGGCAATCGCTTCCAGCCCGCCTCCGAAATTCTCGCGGCGATGGCTGGTAACGCCGATGATGCGCTTGCCGGCAAAGCGCGCTTCCAGATCAGCGAGGCCCTCGGCGAGCGCAGGCTGCGCCTCGATCCGCTCTGAAACCCATTGCAGCGCATCGATCACGGTATTGCCCGTCACGTGGATCGCATCCGCCGCCACATTCTCAGCGCGCAGTGCCGCCGCAGAGGTTTCCGTGGGCGCAAAGTGCAGCGCGGCGATCGTGCCGATGATCTTGCGGTTCACCTCCTCGGGCCAGGGGTGATAGATATTGTGGCTGCGCAGCCCGGCTTCGACGTGTGCCACAGGCACCTTGCGGTAATAGGCAGCCAGTGCGCCGGCCATCGCGGTCGCGGTATCGCCCTGAACCACCACCCAATCGGGCTTTTCGGCATCCATCACGCCGCCAAGGCCGGTGAGCAGCGCGGCGGTGAGGCCGTCCAGCGTCTGATCGGGCTTCATCAGGTCGAGATCGTGATCGGGCACGATCCCTGCGATTTCGAGCACCTGATCGAGCATCCCCCGATGCTGCGCCGAAACGCAGGTCACCACGCGGAAAGCCGGGTCGGCCGTCAGCGCATGGACCACGGGAAACATCTTGATGGCTTCGGGCCGGGTGCCGAAGATCACGAGAATTGTCTTAGCCATGGCCCAGCCCTTTAGCGCCGCCGGGTTAAGGGGCGCATAATCAGGCTGCAGGCATCTGCTGGCTGGAACAATGGAAGCCCCCGCCGCCCGCCAGCACCGCATCGGCCATCAGCCCGATCACCGCGTGGTGTGGAAACAGCTCGGCAATCGCTGCGACGCCGTCGTCATCATGCTGCGTGCCGAACACCGGCACGATCACGACCTTGTTGGCAATCACGAAGTTCATGTAGCTCGCCGGCTGCACCATACCGCCCCATTCGACGAGCCCCGGCGAGGGCACTTCCACCACCTCCACGCCGAAACCCTGCGCGCGCGCTGCCGTATCGGCGTAGATCGCGGCATTGGGATCGCCCGGACCTGTAGCGCGCGGCACGGCAAGGCGGTTCGGCGCGACGAACCGCGCGAGATTGTCGACATGGCCGTCGGTGTGGTCGTTGATAAGGCCCTCGTCCAGCCACAAGACCCGGTCAAAGCCCAGATCCCGCGCGAGCCGCACTTCCAGGTCGCCGCGCGTCAGCGCCGGATTGCGATTCGGGTTCAGCAGGCACTGTTCGGTCGTGGCGACGAGACCCGTGCCATCGCCATCAAGCGCGCCGCCTTCCAGAATCCAGTCGCAGCGATCGGCCGCAAGGTCCGTGCTAGCAGCCAGATCGGCGCCGATCGCCTCGTCGCCCGCCATCAGGTACTTGCCGCCCCAGCCGTTGAACCCGAACAGCTTCGCGCGCCGACCCGCTTGCCCGCGCACCACCAGCGGCCCGGTATCGCGCAGCCAGACATCGCCATAGACCCGCCGCTCCAGCGTGACCGCACCCGAAACCAACGTTCGCGCCCGTGCTTCGTTCGCCGCATCGCGGACGATCAGCCGCACCTCCTGCCCGCTATCGGCAACGGCGCTCGCGAAGGCGGCAATCTGCTCCTGCGCCCGGTCGATCACGCCGGACCATTCTTCCGCCAGATGCGGAAAGCCGATCCAGAGCCAGTCCTGCGGATGCCACTCGGGCGGCATCCGCATTGCGATATCGGTCATTCCAGCCGCCTCTTACTTGCCAGCCGCTTCGGCAAGGCTCTTGTCGCGAATGGCGCGGAACTCGTCGCCCGGGTGCCAGTTGGGCCAGGTCGTGCCATTGGCAAGCTCCCGACCGATCCGATAGAACAGCGTCACATCCTGCTTCATGCCCGAAACGTCCCAGCTCTCCTGATACTCATCGCTGGGCTGATGGTAGTGCAGGTTCTCGTAATCATTCGTGATCGCCTGGCCAGCCGCTTTGCCCCCAACGATCAGATCGGTACCGCGCTTGAGATCGAGCATTGGCACACCGCGCTTGGCGAAGCTGAAGTGATCGGACCGGTAGTAGAAGCCCTTCTCGGGGCCTTCCTCAGGTGCTTCGGCGAGCCCCATTGCACCTTCTGCCTTGCGCAGGATCGCGGTCAATTCGGACTTGTCTCCCCCTGTCACCGTCACGTCCTTCACCGATCCGCCTGTGTACAGGGCGTCGATGTTCACACCGCCCACGGTCTTCGCCAGGGGGAATACCGGGTTCTGAGCGTAGTACTCCGAACCTAGCAGGCCCGATTCCTCGAGTGTGACCGCCAGAAACACCTGGCTGCGCGCAGCGGGGCCAGCCGCGCGGTTCATCTTGGCCATCGCCACCAGCGCGGCGATGCCGGTCGCATTGTCGATCGCGCCGTTGCAGATGCCGTCGCCGGTTGCATCGGGCTTGCAGTGGCCGAGATGATCCCAGTGCGCGCTGTAGAGCACAAACTCGTTCGGCCGCGACTTGCCGGGCAGAATGCCGATCACGTTGTGCGAATTGGCCTTTTCGATCGTGTTGTCGAAAGAAAGGCTCGCCTTGAGACCCAGCGCCACCGGCTTGAAACCCTTCTGCCCCGCCGCTGCGGTGAGCGCCGCCAGATCCTTGCCCGCCGCCTTCAGGATCGCTTCCGCGACGCTCTTCTGCACCCAGCCGTTGGCAACGGTCTGGTCGGCGCCGTTGTTCGCGCTCTGCACGAAATGCTGCGCCCCCGACCAGCTCGATTCAACCACCTGCCAGCCATAGGCCGACGGGAACGTGTCATGCACGATCAGCGCCGCCGTCGCGCCCTGCCGCGCCGCTTCCTCGAACTTGTAGGTCCAGCGCCCGTAGTAGGTCATGCGGCGCCCGCGAAAGAGCCCCTCCTCGGTCGCCATCGCATAGTCGGGATCATTGACGAGGATGACCGCAGTCTTCCCCTTCATGTCGATGCCGGCGTAGTCGTTCCAGCCAAGCTCCGGTGCGCTGATGCCGTAGCCGACGAAAACGAGCTCGCTGTCCTTGACCTCGCTGTGCGGCGTGATGCGGTAACTGCCCGCCACGAACTCGCTGGAGGGCTTGAAGCTCAAAGTCAGCGCATCGCCGGTGATCACCAGCGGGCTGCGATTGCCCCCGGTGATCGTTGCCGTTGGCACATCCTGCAGCCAGCTTGGTTTGCCCTCAGGCCCTTTGTTGCCCGGCTTGAGCCCTGCCGCCTTGAACCGCGCGATGATCGCATCGAGCGTCTTTGGCTCAGCCGCGGTGCCCGGCTCGCGCCCTTCGAAGGCGTCCGAGGACAGCGTACGGATCGTCTCGCGCAGCAGCGCCTCGTCCACAGGCGGCACTGCAGGTGCAGCGAAACTCGCCGAAACCGGCATCACCAGCGCGGCGCCACACGACAGGGCAAGCAGGGTGCGGCCTAAAGGCTTGCGAAAGGTCATCCGTCATTCCTCGACTAAGCCGCCGGGTTACCGGCAAGGCGGCGAGAGGTGGCAGAGGCCTCGCTCGCTGGCAAGCATGACAAGCGCGCTTGATCGCGCGGGGCCGAAGGAGCATCGCATGCCCCATGACCGCGCCCGCCCTCGACTGGCCCCACGCCATCCACCGCGCGCGCGCCGAAGCCCCGTTCCTGTGCCGCAGCCTGGACCGCCTTCCGGCGCTTGCAGCCCTGCTCGAAACGGGCCGGATCGAGGACGCGCTGGCTGCCGCACGCACTGCCGGCGCGGGCGAGACAGACGCCGCGATCGCGCTGCGCCGCGAACGTCTCGCGCTCGCCATAGCGCTTGCCATTGGCGATCTAGCCGGCGCGCTTCCGCTCGCGCGGGTGATGGCCGAACTCTCCGCCTTCGCCGACCGCGCACTCGATACCGCGATCACCGCTGCCATGCGCCGCCGCGTGCCCGATGCCGAGCCGAAAGGCTTTTCCGCAATCGCACTCGGCAAGCACGGGGCGGGCGAGCTCAACTACTCGTCCGACATCGACCCCATCCTGCTCTACGATCCCGATATTCTCCCCCGCCGCGACCGGGACGATCCAGCCGACGCGGCGCAGCGCATTGCGCGAACCATCGTCGAACTGCTCGGCGCGGTCACGGCTGAAGGCTATGTCTTCCGCGTCGACCTGCGCTTGCGGCCCGCTGCCGAAGTCACGCCGCTCGCACTGCCGTTCATCGCCGCGATCACGCACTACGAATCGAGTGCGCTCGCCTGGGAACGCGCCGCCTACATCCGCGCGCGGCCCGCTGCCGGCGATGTCGTTGCCGGGCAGGCCTTTCTCGATGCGATCCGGCCCTTCGTCTGGCGTCGCAGCCTCGATTTCGGGGCGATTGCCGAGATCGGGCGGCTCACCACGCGGATCCGCGACCACTATGCCGGCGGCCAGCAGGTCGGTCCGGGCTATGATCTCAAACGCGGACGTGGCGGAATCCGCGAGGTCGAGTTCTTTGCGCAGACGCATCAGCTCATCCACGGCGGCCGCAACCCGGCACTGCGCCAGCGCGGCACTCGCGCCGCGCTCGATGCCCTCGCTGCGGCGGGCATTATCGCCGCCGACGATGCCGTGTTGCTGGGGCAAAGCTACGACCGCCTGCGCACGCTCGAACACCGCCTGCAGATGATTGCCGATCAGCAGACCCACAGCCTGCCCACCGACCCCGCCCAGCTCGATGCGGTCGCCCGGCTCGAGGGCCTGCCTTCGGGTGCCGCACTGGTCAAGGAACTGGCCGGCATTTCCGAGGCGGTGGGAAGCCGTTTCGACACATTGATCGCAACCTACGCCCCCACCGGCGCCGTCCCTGTCACCGTGCGCCCGCTCGAGCTCGAACTTGCCGGGCTCGGATTTGCCGATCCGGCTCCGCTGGCCGCACGAATCGAGAGCTGGGAGAACGGCCAGTACCGCGCGCTGCGCACTGCCGAAGCGCGCGGCGCCTTTGCCCGGCTGCGCACCACACTGCTCGGCGCGCTCGCCGCCGCGCCCGATCCGGAGCGCGCGCTGCTGCGCTGGGAAGGGCTGCTCGCCGGCCTGCCGAGCGCGATCAACGTGTTCCAGTTGCTCGAAGCGCGGCCAGCCCTGCTCGGCGTGGTCATGCGCGTGCTCGCCCATGCACCCACGCTGGCGGATGAACTCGCCCGCCGCTCCGATCTGCTCGATACGCTGATCGACCGCACCGCCTTTGATCTTCCAGGCAGCACCGAAAGCCTCGCTGCCGAATTGCGCTGCGGCGAGCCGGGTGATGATTACCAGTGCCTGCTCGATGCGGTGCGGCGCAAGGTCGGCGAATGGCGCTTTGCGCTGGGCGTCCAGCTGATCGAGTGCGAAGCGGGCGAGTGTTGGCGCGATCCGCTCGATGTCGCCGCCGCCCTGTCGAGACTGGCCGAAGCCGCTATCACCGTGCTGGCCGATGCGGCACAAGGCGAGTTCGTCCGCCCGCACGGCCGGATCGCGGGCAGCGATCTGGTCATTCTCGGACTTGGCCGGCTTGGCGGCGCCGCGCTGACCCACGCCTCCGACCTCGATCTCGTGTTCCTGTTCAGCGGCGACCACACCGGCGAATCCGATGGCGCGCGCCCGCTTGGCAGCACGCTCTATTTCAATCGCCTGACCCAGCGGGTGATCGCCGCGCTTTCTGCCCCCACCGCAGCCGGCGCGCTTTACGAGGTCGATGTGCGGCTGCGGCCCAGCGGCGCGCAAGGACCGATTGCCGTGAGCCTCGACAGCTTCGCGCGCTACCAGCGCGAAGACGCCTGGACCTGGGAACACATGGCCCTGTGCCGGGCGCGGCCGCTGCATGGTTCGGTCGGTGATCGCGCCGCGCTCGCCGCGATCATTGCCGAAGTGCTGCACCGCCCGCGTGAACCCGTGAAGCTCCGGGACGATGTGTTGGCGATGCGCGCGGAAATGGCGCTGCACAAGCCGCCGGCGGGCCCGCTCGATGTCAAGCTCGCGCGTGGCGGGCTCGTCGATCTCGAATTCCTCGTCCACTATCTTCAGCTGCGCGAGAGGGTCGCGCTCGATCCCGATCTTGGCCGCGCCGTCGATGGCCTTGCCGCAGCCGGCCTGCTTCCCCCAGCCTTGCGTGCCGCGCACGATCTCCTGGCGCGGCTGCTTGTGGTGGTGCGGCTCGTTGCCCCTGACGGCCGCTATCCGCCCGAGGCCAGCCGCGCTATTGTCGCGCGGGCGTGCGGCTTGGCCGACTGGCAGGGGCTGCTGGCCGCCGTGCTGGCCGCGCGCTGCGGGATTGCCACATGCTGGCACAGTGTTTTTGGCGAGGAACTGGAGATCCAAGAATGAGCGAGACCATCGGCGCAGGCAGCATGCTGCCCGACATTGCCATGACCACAACCGAGGGCGGCACCGTCAAGCCGTCGGACTTCATCGGCCGCAAACTGGTGCTGTTCTTCTACCCCAAGGACGACACGCCCGGCTGCACGACCGAGAACAAGGACTTCTCTGCGCTTGCTGCCGAATTTGCCGCCGCCGGGACTGCGCTCCTCGGCGTGAGCAAGGACCCGCCCAGGAAGCACATCAAGTTTATCGAGAAGCACGGCCTTGCCGCCCCGCTCGCCACCGATGCGGAGGACGGCGGCCTCTCCGATGCGCTCGGCATCTGGACGGAAAAGTCGATGTATGGCCGCACTTATATGGGCATGGAGCGCACGACCTATCTCGTCGGCGCCGATGGCAAGATCGCGCAGGTCTGGCCCAAGGTGAAGGTCAAGGGCCACGCCGAAGCCGTGCTCGCCGCCGCCAAGACCCTTTGACCGGCCTCGATGTGACAAGCCGCAACGGTATTGGCACGAGCGTCGCCGCGGCGATCCGGGGGGCCATGCTCACCGCCGATCCCGCGGCCAAGGCCATGGCCGCGCGCGAAGTGCGGCGCGACTGGGCGAGTGGCCGGCTCGCCTTCGCGTTCGATGTCGCCATGCCGGACGAGCCTGCGCGCCCGGCGCGGCCCGAGTTGCTGCCTCCCAATGCCATGCCCAAGCGCGGCCGGGGCGGTTCGGAGCGCGGGCGGCTCGCGCTGCTACATGCGCTTGCCCACATCGAGTTCGTCGCCATCGATCTCGCGCTCGATGCGGCGGGACGCTTCGGGGCCGAGCGCGGACCGCAGTTCGTCAGCGACTGGCTCGATGTCGCGGCAGATGAGGCGATGCATTTCGCGCTGCTTGCCCGCCGCCTGCGCACGCTCGGTTCGGACTACGGCGCGCTGCCGGCGCACGACGGACTTTGGGATGCCGCGCGCGAGACCGCGCATGATCTCGCCGCCCGTCTCGCCGTGGTGCCTATGGTGCTCGAGGCGCGCGGTCTCGATGTCACGCCCGTCACGATCGAACGCTTCAACGCGGCAGGCGATCTGCGCTCTGCGCGGATCCTCGAACGAATCCTTGACGATGAAATCCGCCATGTGCGTTTCGGCACAATCCACTTCCTGAATCTGTGCGATGAGCGGGGTGAATCGCCCCCGGCGCTCTGGAAAACCCTCGTTGCGCGGCACTTTCGCGGGGCTGTTAAGCCGCCGTTCAACGACTCGGCGCGTCGGTCAGCCGGTTTATCGTACGAATTGATGACAGGGGTTGTCTCTCTGTAACCGTTCCCCCTAACCCGTCTTCAAGAGGGCCACGGAAGGGTTTCCGCTGGTCCTTAAGCGAAACTGTCAGGCAGTCCGGGGTTAGCCGGCATTGTGATGGCAGGATCGAGGTGGGTTTGCCCTGACTGCGATAACGGCGCGATTGATGCCGGAAAGCCAGGGTCAAAAAGGGTTAGCGGGTCGTAATGTTTCATAACAAGCTTCTGAAACTGGTGATTGGCTCGCTCGGCGCGGCCACCTGTTTCTTTTCGGCTCCGGCCATGGCGAGCAGCGCATCCTCCGCTGATATTGCCGCCCCGCTCCGCGCCGCCGAAGCTGCCCGCAACGGCACCACGGCTGCCCCCGCCGATGATGAATTCCACAAGCTCTTCGCCAGCTGGAAAGCGCTCGACGGCGGCGTCCTGCTTGCTCCGGCAAGCACGGCTCAGCGTAGCGAGGCGGTCTCGATCCCCTCGCTCGTTCCGATTGCCTCGAACCGCGTCATGAGCAGCGGCTTCGGTCTGCGCGTCCACCCTGTGCTGGGCGGCCTGCGCGCGCACAAGGGCATCGATCTTCCCGCCACGACCGGCACCCCGATCCACGCCTCGGCCGATGGGGTCGTCGGCAAGGCCGATTGGTTCGGCGGCTACGGCCTGTTCGTCGAGCTGGAGCATGGCGGCGGCATGGAAACCCGCTACGGTCACATGTCGCGCATCGCGGTTGCCGAAGGCCAGCGCGTCCGCAAGGGTGACGTGATCGGCTACGTCGGCTCGACCGGCCGCTCGACCGGCTCGCACCTGCACTACGAAGTGCGCATCGGCGGCGAAGCGGTGAACCCCGTTCCCTACATGCAGACCGTGGCGCCCGGCGTTGCGACTGACAGTGTGCTGGCGCAGAACGATACGCCCTCGGCTCCGGTTCGCTGATCGCCGCTTAACAGAGACATCTTGGAGAGGATGGGACGAAGGCGGCGGTAAACGCCGCCTTCTTCTTTTGTGGCGCGGGAATTCCGGCTGGGGGCCGTGCCGAACCGACGAATCCCGTTGCGCACTTTAATCGAACGGTTAAACTCCCCGGGCAAGCGGCCACATCGAGCCGCCGATCCTGAGAGGATGCGCATGAATTACCACCCCAGTTTCCACGCGCGGACCAACCCTGAAAAGCCTGCGGTGATCATGACCGGCAGCGGCGAGGTGGTGACCTACGGCGAGCTGGAGGCACAGAGCAACCGCTTCGCCCAGCTGCTTCGGGCGCGCGGCGTCGGGATCGGCGATACCATCGCGCTGTGCTTTGAGAACCACCCCGCCTTCTTTTCGCTGTGCTGGGGTGCGCAGCGGGCAGGCGTAGTCTATGTCGCGATTTCCTCGCGCCTCACGCCGCCCGAGGTTGCCTACATCGCGCGCGACAGCGGGGCCAAATTGCTGGTCGGCTCCGGCGCGCTCATGCCCCTGCTGGATGCCGTCGCCGCTGCTGCGCCGGAAGTTGCGCAGCTGCGGCTCGGCGGTAGCGGCGAGCACGATCTTGCTGCGGCGCTCGGGGCCATGCCGGCTGAGCCGATCGCGGACGAGCGTGCGGGCTGCGACATGCTCTATTCCTCCGGCACCACCGGCAAACCCAAGGGCGTGCGGGTTCCCTTGCCCGAAGACCCGGCGATCGGCGGCGCCAACTCGCTGATCCTGCTGGCGGGCGGCCCGTTCGGCATTCGCCCCGATGCGGTCTATCTCTCGCCTGCGCCGCTCTACCATGCCGCACCGCTGCGCTGGTCGATGACCATTCACCGGTTCGGCGGGACCGTGGTCTGCATGGAGAAGTTCGACCCGGAAAAGGCGCTGGAAGCCATCGAGCGCCACCGCGTGACCGACAGCCAGTGGGTTCCGACCCACTTCGTGCGCATGCTCAAGCTGCCCGAGGAGGTGCGCGCGCGCTACGACCTCTCCTCGCTGCGCGGCGCGATCCACGCTGCCGCGCCCTGCCCCGTGCCGGTCAAGCATGCGATGATCGAATGGTGGGGCCCGGTGCTCAACGAGTACTACGCGGGCACCGAAGGCAATGGCTTCACCTTCATTTCCAGCGCCGAATGGCTGCAGCGCCCCGGCTCGGTCGGCCGCGCGCTGCTCGGCACGATCCGCATCTGCGACGAGGCCGGCGATGAAGTGCCGCGCGGCACCGAGGGTCAGGTCTTCTTCGAAGGCGGCAATCCCTTTGCCTACCACAACGACCCCGACAAGACCCGCGATGCCACCAACAAGCACGGCTGGACCAGCCTTGGCGATGTCGGCTGGGAGGATGACGAGGGCTACCTCTTCCTCACCGACCGCAAGAGCTTCATGATCATCTCCGGCGGGGTCAACATCTACCCCCAGGAGATCGAGAACCTATTGATAACACACCCGAAAGTGGCCGATGTGGCGGTCATCGGCGCCCCCGATCCGGACATGGGCGAGCGCGTGGTCGCCATCGTTCAACCGCACGACTTTGGTGAAGCTGGCCCCGCCCTCGCCGAAGAACTCACCGCCTGGCTCGCCCCGCAACTCAGCCGCGTAAAGCTCCCCCGCCAGATCGACTTCCGCGAAGAGCTTCCGCGCGAGCCGACCGGCAAGCTGTTCAAGCGTCTGCTGCGCGACGAATACAAGGCCGCCGCCGCTGCCTCCGCCTGATCAGACCAAGGACACCAGCATGGCCACCACCGCAGACCGCATCGTTCCCGAAGAGATCGGCCGCGCCGTCATCGATCCCGCCGCCTATGCCGCCTGGGATCCGCTGCTCGACCAGTTCGACACGCTGCGCACGGGCGACGTCGGCGTCGCCCGCGTCGTCTCCTCTGACGATATCCATGAGCCGTTCTGGCTGGTGAGCAGCTTCGACGCGGTCATGACCGCAAGCAAGGACAACACGACTTTCCTCAACCATCCCAAGCCGACCGTCTTCACCTTGCGCAGCACCGATGCACTCGCCCGCGCAATTACCGGCGGCAGCCCGCACCTCGTGCAGTCGCTGGTGCAACTCGATGCTCCGCTGCATCCCAAGCTGCGCCGCCTGACGCAGGACTGGTTCATGCCCAAGAACCTGCGCACCATCGAAGCCAGGACCCGCGCGATCGCCGAAGCGACGGTCGAACGCCTTCTGGCCGCCGGCGGGGAAGGCGATTTCACCAAACTCGTCTCCTCACCCTATCCGCTCCATGTCGTCATGCAGATCCTCGGCGTGCCTGAAGAGGACGAGCAGCGCATGCTGGTGCTGACCCAGCAAATGTTCGGCGGGCAGGATGAAGAGCTCAACCAGTCGGGCATCAAGAACCTGCCGCCCGAAATGATCACCCAGATCGTCGCCGGTGCGGTAAAGGACTTCGAAGCCTATTTCGCCGCCCTCGCCGCCGAGCGCCGCAAGAACCCATCGGACGACGTCGCCACCATCATCGCGAACGGCATGATCGACGGCGAACCGCTCGACGACGTGGTGACCGCAGGGTATTACATCATCACCGCCAGCGCAGGCCACGATACGACCAGCGCTTCGACCGCAGGCGCCATGCTCGCGCTGTCCCGCGACCCCGCACAGTTCGCGCGGGTCAAGGCCGACCGCAGCCTGCTTGCCGGGATTGTCGAGGAAGCGATCCGTTGGACTACGCCGGTGCAGCACTTCATGCGCACCGCATCAGTTGATACCGAGCTCGGCGGGCAGAAGATCGCCAAGGACGACTGGCTGATGCTCAACTATGTCGCGGCCAATCACGACCCGGCGCAGTTCCCCGATCCGCGCCGGTTCGATGCGGCGCGCGAAGGCAATCGGCACCTCGCCTTTGGCGCAGGTGCGCACCAGTGCCTTGGCCTGCACCTGGCGCGGCTCGAAATGCGCATTCTGTTCGAGGTGCTGCTCGACCGGCTGGACAGCGTCGAACTGGCGGGCGAACCGGCACGCGCAAAGTCGACCTTTGTCGGCGGGCTCAAGCGCCTTCCGCTGCGCTGGAAGGCGGCCTGAGCCGCAGGTTCACTCCGCCAGCAGGCGCTTCATGATTGCCCGGACGTCGTCCGCCATGTCCGGGCGCTCGAGCGCGAGCGCCAGCGTCGCTTCGACAAAGCCTGTCTTGCTGCCACAATCGAAGCGGCGCCCGCCGAAAGTCACGGCATGGAACGGCTGGTCGCCGATCATGCGGGCCATGGCGTCGGTCAGCTGGATCTCGCCGCCCGCTCCCTTTTCCTGCCCTTCGAGCGTGCGCATGACTTCGGGCTGAAGAATGTAGCGACCCGAGATGATGAGATTCGACGGCGCATCCTCACGCTTCGGCTTCTCGACCAGCCCGGTCACTTCGGTGAGCTTGTCCGAGATTCGCTTCCCCGGGGCGATCACCCCATAGCTGGAAACCTCCTCCTCGGGCACTTCAAGCACGCTGATGAGATTGCCGCCGACTTCGTTGTAGGCTTCGACCATTTCCTTCATGCAGCCCGGAGTGCCGATCATCAGTTCGTCGGGCAGGAAGATCGCGAACGGCTCGTCACCGACGATTGCGCGCGCGCACCAGATCGCATGGCCGAGGCCCATCGGGACCTGCTGGCGCACGGTGACCAGATTGCCTGGAAGAATGCGGGTCGGGTCGAGAATCGTCAGGTCCTTGCCGCGATCGGACATCGTCCGCTCCAGCTCAAAGGCCGTGTCGAAATGCTCGACAATCGCGGTCTTGCCGCGCCCGGTCACGAAAATGAGCTGCTCGATTCCCGCTTCGCGCGCCTCGTCCACCGCATACTGGATCAGCGGCCGGTCGATGATCGGCAGCATTTCCTTCGGAATCGCCTTGGTCGCGGGCAGGAAGCGCGTGCCCATGCCAGCCACGGGAAATACTGCCTTGCGTACGGGCTTGCGCTGCGGCTGCGATGCGATGCTACCGGTCATGTCCTGTCTGGTCCCCTCGTGTGGTGGCTGAACGCTTGTGGCATAATGGACGTCTATTGCGCCATCCTTTCGATCCTGTTGCGCCGCTTCGCAAACAAGCTAAACGACCGCGATGGACAAGATCATCATTCGCGGCGGCAATCGCCTTTCGGGCACTGTTCCAGTTTCGGGCGCGAAGAATGCGGCATTGACGCTTCTGCCCTGCGCGCTTCTGACCGACGAGCCGGTAACCTTGCGCAATCTGCCGCGGCTGGCCGACATCGACGGCTTCCAGCATCTGCTCAACCAGTTCGGCATTTCAACGACAATCGCCGGCGCACGGCCCGAAGATTTCGGCCGGGTCATGACCCTGCAGGCAACCCGCCTCACCTCGACCGTCGCGCCCTATGACCTCGTTCGCAAGATGCGCGCCTCCATCCTCGTGCTGGGCCCCTTGCTTGCGCGGGCGGGTGAGGCGACCGTTTCGCTCCCCGGCGGCTGCGCGATCGGCAATCGGCCGATCGATCTCCACCTGAAAGCGCTCGAAGCTTTCGGCGCCAGGATCGAGCTTGCCGCCGGTTATGTGCGGGCCATCGCGCCCGATGGCGGGCTGCCCGGCGGGGACTACAGCTTCCCCATCGTTTCGGTGGGGGCGACTGAAAACGCACTCATGGCCGCAGTGCTCGCACGCGGCACCAGCACCTTGCACAATGCGGCACGGGAACCGGAGATTGTCGATCTTTGCAACCTTCTGGTCGCGATGGGCGCCCAAATCGAAGGTATCGGCACCTCGGACCTCACCATCCATGGTGTCGACCGGCTTCACGGCGCAACCTATATGGTCATGCCCGACCGCATCGAGGCGGGCAGCTATGCCTGCGCGGCGGCGATCACCGGGGGCGACATCACACTGGCCGGTGCACGGGCGGAGGACATGGCCGCCACGATCCAGGCGCTGCGCGATGCAGGCGTCCATATCGAGGCGGTGCGCGGCGGCTTGCGCGTGGCGAGCGATGGCCCACTTTGCTCGGTGACACTGTCGACCGCGCCCTACCCGGGGCTTGCCACCGACATGCAGGCACAGCTCATGGCCATGCTGTGCCTCGCCCAGGGTTCGAGCGTGCTCACCGAGACGATCTTCGAGAACCGCTACATGCACGTGCCCGAACTCAACCGCATGGGCGCCCACATCGAGACCAAGGGCCGCACCGCGATTGTCCACGGTGTGAGCAAGCTGAACGGCGCGGAAGTCATGGCGACCGACCTGCGCGCTTCGATGAGCCTTGTCATCGCCGGGCTTGCCGCCGAGGGCGAATCGCAGGTGCACCGGCTTTATCACCTCGACCGCGGTTACGAGCGGCTGGAAGAGAAGTTCGCCCTGCTCGGAGCGGATGTGGAGCGCGTCGGGGGCGACTGATTCAGATCGGCTGGCCTGCCACGCGCACTGCCAGCCAGAGGCGGATGGCGCCGGCCAGGCCGGGCGGGTTCTCCGCCGCGATCCGCTCTGCATCAATGCGCGCCACCAATGCGTTGACCGGCACGCCCTCTACCTCGGCAGCCGACCGCAACCAGTCCCAGAACAACGGTTCCAGGCTGATCGAGGTCTTGTGTCCGGCAATCTCGACCGAGCGTTTGACCGGCGGGTGGTAGGGCGTGATCACAGGTCTCGGAACATCACCCGCACATCGTGAGCGGACCAGGTGGGGAAGGCCATGCGCATGAACTCGATAAGGTCCCGTTCGAACTTCGCACGGGCCGCGACTGCCGCGCGGTAGTTGTCACGATACCACCCACGCTGGTCCTTGGGCACGCCACCGAGATCGGGCGGAACGACGGCAGGGCTTGGACTGTCACCGTCGTGCAGGTCTCTGGGGGCGGGTCGCCGGCCTGAGCCGAGCGCCTCGATCCTGCGCAGGAAGTCATCCTGATCGGCACCGGCGCCGGCAATCGTGCAGGCCGCGTGCGCGGTGCCGCCAAAGCAATCCATCTCGTGCGCGATCCCGGCATAAGTCGAAAGGCTGGTGTAGACCTGCGTGAACAAACGGCGCTGCGGCTCTGTCCAGTTTGCGCCAAACGATGCGATCTGTTGCTTGCGGCTCTGCTCTGCAAGGCGATCGGCGTGGCCGGCGCAATAGCCGGCCGAAACGCCACTTGTTGCATCTTCGCAAATCTCGAAGCTGCCGCCCCTGCCCTTGCCTGCCTGCCGTTCCAACAGCTCGCCGATGCGGCTTTCGCTGGCGGCCGGGGCATCCTCAACACCGCAAGCCATGTGGATCGCCACATCGAGATTGCGCGCCGCTCCCGTGCCGTTGGCATAGATCATCGCGAGAATGCCGGCCCCGGAGAAGTAGCTGTAACCAAGGCCGCCGAAATCAGGCGCGTTTGGGCCGACTTCCTGCTCACGCTCGATCAGAGCACATTTTCGGGCAGCGACCGGATCAGCCGGGCGGCCAATACCGTAGAAAAGCGCTTCGGAATCGCAATCCTTCAGCCCGCTCCGCTCGCTGGTGGAAGGCCAGTCCGAGGCGGGTGGTTCGGCCGTCAAGCGCGCTCGGCACGCGTTCTGGGTCGAAGCGGCGTCGGACGCGATCTCCGCGCCATAAGTCTCTGCAAGCTTCTCGGCGCCCCAGTCGTAGCGCTGCGGCGCACTGGCCGCAGCCGTCAGGAGCAGTGCACAGGACGCGGCAATCCATCGGTTCATGGCACAGCCCGACCCCAGCCCATCAATACATGTGCTGGCCGCCGTTGATGCTCATGGTCGAGCCGGTGACGAAAGCGCCGTCTTCAGAGGTGAGGAAGGCGACGCCGCGGGCGATTTCATCGGCCTGACCGAGGCGGCCGACAGGGATCTTGGCGACGATCTTCTCAAGCACCGGTGCAGGCACAGCGGCGACCATGTCGGTATCAATGTAGCCCGGCGCGATGGCGTTCACGGTGACGCCGTATTTGGCACCTTCCTGCGCCAGCGCCTTGGTGAAGCCGTGAATGCCCGACTTGGCGGCGGCGTAGTTGACCTGACCGTACTGGCCAGCCTGACCATTGATCGAGCCGATGTTGACGATGCGGCCCCAGCCGCGTTCGCGCATGCCGGGGAAGGTGGCCTTGGCCATGTTGAAGCAGCCGCCGAGGTTGATGCGCATCACCTCGTTCCAGTCGTCGAAGCTCATCTTGTGGAGCACGCCGTCGCGGGTGATGCCGGCATTGTTCACGACGATATCGATCGGGCCGACTTCGGCAGCGATGCGGGCGCACTCTTCAAGCGTCGCCTCGTGATCGCCCACATCGAAGCGATAGGCCTTGATCCCGGTGCGCTCTGTAAAGGCGCGGGCCTTTTCCTCGTTGCCGGCATAGTTGGCGACGACCCTGCGGCCCTGCGCATGGAGGGCAAGAGAAATGGCTTCACCGATGCCCCGGGTACCGCCGGTCACCACTGCTACGCGTGTCATTGTCATCGCCATCTCCCAATCCGCACTATCGGCAGGACGGTAATGGCAAGGTTGCTGGCGGACAAGTACTTAGGCAGCAATCATACGACTGCGTGAAATCGGCTGGCGTTGCGCAGAAATCAGAAGCGGAACTGGGTTCCGACGTAGACCGCTTGGCTGTCCTTCTTGCCATCGGTCAACGGCCGCAGACGATCCCGTTCGGGCGAATAACGCACGCCGGCGGTCACATCGATATTGCGGGTCAGGCGGTAGCTGCCGCCGAGATCGACTTGATAGTCGGCCTGGCCTTCGAAGGTGCGCGGCGCATGGCCCATCCGCTCACGCGTATCGAGTTCAATCCGGGGGGCGAGCCGCGCCGGGACACTCGCGGCGGAGGCAGACATGGCATCCTTGCGGCCGATGGCGCGCAGATCGGGCATATCAAGCCGCTGGATATCGAGGCGAATGCTGTCACGCGAAAGGCCCGGCGTGGCTGCAAAGCTCTGATACCCGCGCGCGAGGCCGAGATTGTACACCGTCGGCGCAATGCGCACCGGAGCGGCCCCAGGAGCACCCGCACCGGCAGGCATCGCAGCCCGCACTACAAGATCCTGCGCCCCGATATCGCTGACCCGGACAGCGACAGTCACGGCCCGATCGGGACGGTTTTCCATGCCGGCAGGCGTAAACCGGAACAGCCGGCCATGACCGGCGCGCCCCTGAATCTGGGCATTGATCTCGGACACCAGGCGCGGATCAACCGAAGCGGGCGTGAACGAACCGATCCCGCCGCGGGCCGAAAGGCTTACCGGAGCAGAGGCAAAGTTGCTGCCAAGTGCGCTGCCGAGGGCAGGCGCGGCAACAAGGCCGATCAGTGCGCAGCCGAGCAAAGGCAGCACGCGCGCACGGAAACCCCCGCGCGATTTTGCTCCCTTGACCAACTTGCCGCTCATCGTAAGCCTGAACTTTCCGGTCATATCTCAGCGAAGCTCATGGAACTCCGCGAATCTCGAACACCACTCTGTAGGCAAGACATACGTTGGGCGACAGATAATTTCCAGTGGCACAACGATTTTTCGTCCACTTCGGGACAGGATCAGGCCAACCTGTTGCGCTTTGCCCACAGGCGCTGGCTCTGCCGCCTGCCATGGGCCGCCAGCAAGCACGGCAGCGTCGTTCCGCCCGATCCACGTGGCATGACCGGGGCGCACCCTGTGCATTGCCCTTGCGGCACGCGGCGCGGCGGTGATAGAGCCTCGGCGTCAAGGCGCCCGACGGCGCGGATATCATGGGCAGGAGCAGCGGCATGGCCGCACGCCCCCGCCAGCAAGGACAGGATGCAAGTGACGACACGCCCCAGCATTTCCGCCAAGATCGCCCGGGGGCTCGCCACCGGCCTTCTCGCCATCGCCGCCTGCACGCTCGTGGCCGGCTGCGGGCAGAAAGCCCGCCCCAAGCTTGATCTTGCAGCGAGCAAGGTGACCACGATCGGCGTCAACGCCTATCTGTGGCGCGCAACGCTCGAAACACTTTCGTTCATGCCGCTGGTGCAGACCGACAGCAACGGCGGCGTGGTGGTGACCGACTGGTACGCCAACCCGCGCAATCCGGGCGAGCGTATGAAGCTGACGGTCTCGATACTCGATCAGGACCTGCGCGCCGATGCGCTGCGGATTGCCGCCAGCCGCCAGGTCAGCCAGGGCGGTAACTGGGTCGATGCCCCGGTGCAGGCCGCCACGGTGCAGAAGCTGGAAGACATCATTCTCACCAAGGCCCGAGATCTTCGCCGCCAGACTGTTCGCGGCTGATCCTTCACGTCTGATGGTTGCACGGCTGGGCGCTGCTCCCTAGAGGGAGCGGCATGACTTCCGAGCGCTCCGAGCCTGTTCGCCCCGATCTTGGCCGCTTCGACCCCGGTCACGCTGACCTGCATTGGCAGCGCGTGTGGGATGAACGCCAGTCGTTTCGCGCCGACGACACGTCGGCCAAACCGCGCAGCTATGTGCTGGAGATGTTCCCCTATCCTTCGGGGCGCATCCACATCGGCCACGTGCGCAATTACACGATGGGCGACGTGCTCGCGCGCTACAAGCGCATGCGCGGCTTTGAAGTGCTCCACCCGATGGGCTGGGATGCTTTCGGCATGCCCGCCGAAAACGCCGCGATGGAAAAAGGCGTCCACCCCGGCGGCTGGACCCGCGCCAACATCGCCAACATGAAGGCGCAATTGAAGCGCCTCGGCTTCGCGCTCGACTGGAGCCGCGAGCTGGCGACCTGCGAGCCCGAGTACTACGGCCAGGAACAGGCACTGTTCCTCGATCTCTATGCGGCGGGCCTCGTCTACCGCAAGGAATCGACCGTCAACTGGGACCCGGTCGACATGACCGTGCTTGCCAACGAGCAGGTGATCGACGGACGCGGCTGGCGTTCCGGCGCGCTGGTAGAGAAGCGCAAGCTCAACCAGTGGTTCCTCAAGATCACCGACTTTGCCGACGAGCTGCTCGACGGGCTTTCCAGCCTCGACAATTGGCCCGAAAAGGTCCGCACGATGCAGGAGAACTGGATCGGCAAGAGCCAGGGCCTGCAGTTCCGCTTCAAGCCGGTCGCGCCGCTGGCGGAGGACATAGAAGTCTACTCCACCCGGCCCGATACCCTGTTTGGCGCGAGCTTTGTCGCCATCGCCGCCGATCACCCGATCGCACAGGCGGTCGCGAGGGAATCGACAGAGGCGGCCGCCTTCATCGCAAAGTGCAAGCAAGGCGGCACGACCGCTGCCGAACTGGAAACCGCCGAGAAGCTGGGCTTCGACACCGGGTTCAAGGTGGTTCACCCGCTTGATGAAGGCTGGCAGCTACCCGTTTACATCGCGAATTTCGTGCTGATGGACTACGGCACCGGGGCGGTGTTCGGTTGCCCGGCACATGACCAGCGCGATATCGATTTTGCCCGCAAGTATGGCTTGCCCGTAACCCGCGTCGTGGCCGATGGCGACAGGACCGAGGCTGTGTTCGCAGGCGACGAGGCCTACACCGGCCCCGGCAAGCTGGTGAACTCCCGCTTCCTTGATGGGATGGACGTCCCCGCAGCCAAGGCCGCCGTCATCACCCGCTCCGAGAGCGAGGGCTGGGGTGAAGGCAAGACCGTCTGGCGTCTGCGCGACTGGGGCGTCAGCCGCCAGCGCTATTGGGGCACGCCGATCCCGTTCATTCACTGCGAGGTGTGCGGCGTGGTGCCGGTGCCCAGGAAGCACTTGCCCGTGACCCTCCCAGAGGACGTGACCTTCGACGTGCCGGGCAATCCGCTCGACCGCCACCCGACATGGAAGCAAGTCGACTGCCCGCAGTGCGGACATGCTGCGCGGCGCGAGACCGACACGCTCGACACGTTCGTTGATTCCTCGTGGTACTTCCTGCGCTTTGCCAGCCAGCCCGATGACAGGCCGTTCGATCCGGAGGCAATCAAGCGCTGGTTGCCTGTGGAGCAGTACATCGGCGGGATCGAGCATGCGATCCTCCACTTGCTCTATGCCCGCTTCTGGACCCGCGCTCTTGCCCGCATCGGCAAGCTGGAAGTGACCGAGCCGTTTGCCAGCCTGTTCACGCAAGGCATGGTGACCCACGAGACCTACGAGCGGCGCAATCCCGAGAATGGCCAGCCGCTGTTCTTCTCCCCCGGAGAGGTAGAGCGCACCGCAGAAGGCGCGACGCTGAAGGCAGACGGTGCGCCGGTCGAGATCGGCCGTGTCATCAAGATGTCGAAGTCCAAGAAGAACGTTGTGGATCCCGACGAGATCGTCGCGAAGTACGGGGCCGATGCGATCCGCTGGTTCATGCTCTCGGATAGCCCGCCCGAACGTGACCTGCCCTGGTCCGAAGCGGGCATCGAGGGCTGCTGGCGCTTCGTGCAGCGGCTATGGCGGCTGTTCGGCCAATCCGATGCCGCCGCTGTTGGCGAGGATATGGCTCTGCGCCGCAAGGTCCACCAGACCGTCCACGCCGTGGCGCAGGACATCGAAGCGCTGGGCTTCAACAAGGCCGTCGCGCGGATCTACGAACTCACCGGCGCGACCGAAAAGGCTGCGCCATCGGCCGACCGCACTGCCGCGATCCGTGGGCTGCTGCTGCTGGTCGCCCCGATGATGCCGCATCTGGCAGAAGAAGCCTATGCCGCCTTCGGAGCGGGCCTCGTTGCCGATGCCGCCTGGCCCGAGGTCGATCCGGCGCTCCTGATCGATGACGAGGTGACTGTCGCCGTGCAGGTCAAGGGCAAGCTGCGCGATACGCTCACCGTCGCCAAGGGCACCGCGCGCGAGGAACTCGAGCGGCTTGCTCTCGCTTCCGACAAGGTGCAGCGTGCACTGGATGGGGCGGAAGTGAAAAAGGTGATCGTTGTGCCCGACCGGTTGGTGAACCTTGTCGCCTAGGGCGCTCCTCGCTCTGCTAGCCGCACCACTGTTGCTCGGCGGCTGCGCCCTGCAGCCGATGTATGCAGGCGGCGGCAGCGGCACGGTGGCGCGGGCGCTTGCCGGGGTGAATGTCTCCGCGATCGAGGGAAAGGCCGGTTGGCTGGTCCGCGCGGCACTGGTCGATCGGCTCGGCGCGGGCGCCGAGAGCACGCCGCGCTACCGGCTCGACGTCCGGCTCAACGAGCAGTTGCAGGGCCTTGGGCTTCTCTCCAACGACGCGGTGACGCGCGAGCGACGGACGCTGCGTGCACGCTATCAGCTGATCGATCTGGCAAGCGGCGAGATCGTCCTGGACGCGACCGCCGGGGCCGATGCCGGTGTCGATATTGTCTCGAGCGAATATGCGGTTATCGCCGCCGAGCAGACCGCTCTCGAGAACCTGAGCCACGAAATCGCCGAGCAGATCGTGACGCGTGTGGCGACAAAGCTGCGCAAGACGGGCTGAAGCGAATGCACCGCGCCCCGATCCGCCACGCCGCGCCGTGAAGGTGACACAGAAGAACTTTGCCGGACAGATGGCGCGCGCCGCAAATGACGCGGGCGTGTTCTATTTCTGCGGTCCCGACGAAGCCGGTTCGGCCGATGCCGCCGCCCGCCTTTCCGCCCTTATCGGCACGAAGCAGGGGACGTTCGAGCGCATCGAACTGGCAGGCGGAGATTTGCGCAAGGATCCAGTGCGCCTTGCAGACGAGGCCCGCTCGGTCTCGCTGTTTGGAGACCGCCGCCAGATCCATGTGCGCTGCGCCGGTGACGAGGCCTATGATGCAGTCGAGACTTTGCTGGCGAGCCCGGTGCAGGGATGGCCGGTCTTCATCCTCGCATCCTCGGCCACCGACAAGTCGCGCATCGCCAAACTCCTGGCTGATCGGCCGGATGCCCTTGTCGCGATGTTCCACCCGCCCGATATCCGCGCGGTAACGCTTGCGGTGCGGGAGATGGCGGAGCCTGCGGGCCTAAAGCTCAACGACGACCTGGCCGAACGCATTGCGCGGGCGGCCGCGCTGGACACGCGCATGGCGCGCAGCGAGGTCGAGAAGCTCGTGCTGTTCCTTGACGCGAGCCCGGAGGCGCCGCGCAATGTCGATGGCGCGGCGCTCGACGCGATTGTTGCGGTAAGCGAAGACGACAGCTTCATGCCGGTCGTCAACGCCGTGCTCGCCGGTGAGACGGCCCGTCTCTCCGCTGAATTGGCCCGGCTGCACGAGCTGGAGCTCAATCCGGTCGGGCTGCTGCTGGCGTTCGAACGCCGTGCCGCGCAGCTCATGCAGCTCGCCGGGCGCATGCGCGGGCGCGGCGACCTAAATGCCTTTATCGAACAAGAAACTGCGGCACGCCGTGTCTTCTTTCGGGACAAAGCCGATGTTGCGCTGCAGATGCGGCGCTGGCGCGGACGCAAGCTCGCTCGGCTGGTCGAACGGCTGATGGCCTTGCACCGCCAGCTCCTGGCCGACAACCGAAATGCAGAACTTATTCTTTCTCAAGGACTTGCGGAAATCTCCCGCGCAGCGGCCCGTTGACCGGGGACGAGACGAGGCCGTGGTGCGACGGGCTGCAGCGACGAGCGTCGGGAACTGCTTGTGTTTGAGCGGCAAAACTGTACGTATTGCAAAGCAACATTATCATCGAAATCGGCGAGTCTGCCCATAAAGATTTTTATCGTCCGGGTCGCACAACCGGAACGCTGAACTTTGACGGTTCATAAGGGTGCAATAACGATGACAACGCTGGAGCAAGACAGGCCGATTGTCGTGCCCGTCACATTGCACGGGGGCGGACAGCCACCTGCTGCCAATCGTCAGCTGAAACTGCCGCTGGCGCCTTCGCTTGAGAAGCGGCGGCTGCAGGCCTATTTGCTGCTTTTGCTGCTGGATGGCGCAGTCATCACCGTATCCCTGTTGCTCGTCGGCCTGCTCTACATCGGCCGCGCCGACGACCCCCAAGCGCTTCAGCAGATCAATCTTTATCTGCCGCTATATTGGGGCGCTGCCCTGATCACGCGCACATATTCCATTCAGTCCCTTACATCGCTGCGCTTCAGCCAGGCCCGATCGATCCTGGCTATCGTGATCACGCTGACACTCACCATTTTCGTCGCGTTTTTCACCAAGTCCAGCGAACAGTTCTCCCGCGTCTCGATTTTGGCCAACTTGCTGATGATCGCAGGTGGCCTCACCTGGGCGCGTGCCGTTGTCCATCCGCTCATTCGGCAGGGTTGTGGTCCCACCGCAGAGAACGTGCTGGTCATCGACGATGGCGGCACGCTTGTGCGGGTTCCGCATGCCTGGCACATCGACACGCGTGAGCATCGCCTCCGGCCCGACCGCAGCGACCCACATATGCTCGACCGGCTCGGCATGTTCATGACCAACATGGACCGGGTGATCGTGAGCTGCCCGCCAGAACGGCGCAAGGACTGGGCGATGGTTTTCAAGGGCTCGAACATCTGCGGAGAAATTGTCGAGCCGGAAGTGCAGGAGATGGGCGTGCTCGGTGCCCGCCGCGGCCACGGGTTCGGTTCGCTGGTTGTTTCGGTGGGGCCGCTGGGCCTCAGGGCCCGCGCCTTGAAGCGCGCGATGGATCTTGTCATTGTCGGCGGCGCGACAATCGCGCTCGCGCCTTTGCTGCTCGTAGTTGCACTGATGATCTGGCTGGAAGACCGCGGTCCGGTGTTCTTCCTTCAGCAGCGCCAGGGCCGCAACAACCGGCTGTTCTGGATTTACAAGTTCCGCTCGATGCGGGTGGAGAAGCTCGACGCGGCAGGGACCCGCTCCGCCAGCCGGGACGACGACCGCATCACCCGGATTGGCCGCTTCATCCGCAAGACGAGCGTGGACGAGTTGCCCCAGCTTTTGAACGTGCTGCGCGGCGACATGAGTATTGTCGGGCCTCGCCCCCATGCGATCGGCTCGCTTGCCGGCCAGAAGCGCTTCTGGGAAGTCGATCAACGCTATTTGCTGCGTCACTCGCTCAAGCCCGGTTTGACTGGCTTGGCCCAGATTCGCGGGCTGCGCGGAGCAACCGATTCGGAAGCGGATCTGACAAGCCGCTTGCAGGCCGATCTCGAATATCTCGACGGATGGACGGCCGTTCGCGACTTGAGGATTATCTTCGCGACTTTTGCGGTGCTGGTTCACGATCGCGCCTTTTGACGACAATGCGTGGCATGCGCACGATGAAACGTGCGCATTGCCGGAATAAGCGCCCAGCGCAGTTCAATTTGTTCTGATTTGTGACGATTTTCGCTTTTCGCAGGTGCAACAATAGCCACCTCGCCAACGCAACATTCGGGTTGATCGAATCATAAGAAGTGCCTAAGGGTTTCTTCGAATTTTATTTGGAGAGTCGAAAATGAACACGTTCAAGATCGCTTTGACCAGCGCAGCCGCTCTTGGCCTGGTTATCTCCGGCACTGCAAATGCAGAGGCGACCCGCGCCGCCGGTTCGTTCCCGGGCGTGGTATCCAAGGCAGTGCGCACGAAGGCCCCCAAGCATCGTGAGTCATCGGCTGTGCAGACGGTGACCTGGCCTGTTGTTGTAATTGCTGTGCCGCTTGCTGGTTTTGCCGGCTTCAAGGCTTTTGAGAAGGGCCGCAGCCCCGATTAAGCTGTTAAGCTTCTGAATGACAGGAAAGGGTTCGCGAACTTTGTTGGCGAACCCATTCTTTTTTGGGCTGAAGCAATCTCAGGTGCTGGGCGTTTTTGGCGCGGCCCTTGCAGGCGCCATTCGCTTGCACCTTGCCACCTATGGCCAGCGTCGGGGAGTTTACTGTGATTGCAGGAACGCGCGCGGCAAGTTCGTCACGAGATTCACGCAAGAGCCGGTCTGGCTCTCAGGGCGCATCAGAGGCCGTGACGACGGTAGCGTCCCGCCCGCTGCGCGGAACCGCCATCTGCATGGCGCTGGTTGCCCTAGCCATGATTTTTGGCGGGGGAGGCACCAGCAACCCGCAGAACGAGATGATCCTTCAGTTCCTCACGGCGGTGCTGGTCATCCCGCTTGTGGCCTCGCGGCCTTGGCAAAGCGGGCTCGGTCCCATTAATCCTTGGGCTTGGTTACTAGCTGGCCTTTTCCTGCTGATGCCGGTTCTGCACCTCATTCCCTTGCCCCCATCCATTTGGCAATCACTGCCAGGCCGCGCGATCGAAGTGCAATCGCTTGCTACAGCGCAAGCCGATCAGCGCTGGATGCCCTTGACGATGGCACCGGCGCGCACGTTTGCCTCGCTTCTGGCCATGATCTGCCCTGTCCTTCTGATGCTGCAGGTTTCCCGGCTGTCGATCCGCGGCCGCAATTGGATCTGCGCGGCCATCGTTTTGATCGCCATCCTGTCGATGCTTTTGGGTGCCTTGCAGCTTTCGCATACCGGCGGATGGACCTGGTCGCTCTACACCGATTTCAGCGAGGGTTTCCTCGTCGGCTTTCAGGCAAATCGCAATGCCGAAGCGGACATATTGCTGATTGCGGCACTGGCCTTCGGCGTTTTGCTGACCTCCCGCCTAGCTGGACCCAAGCCAAGCGCAGCCAACTGGGCCGCTCTCGTACTTGGTATCGCCGCCTTTCTAGTGGCCGTTTTCATGACCGGATCACGCACGGGGATTGCCTTGGTGCTGCCCACGCTGATCGCACTATCGGTCATGCTCTGGCCGCTCTTACGTCTCAAGCGCTCCTTTGTATTCGCGGTTGGTGGGGCCCTTGCAACCGTACTCGTCAGCGGCGCTTTGCTGGCGGAATTGCCCGCGGTGCAAAAGGTTGTCTCCCGCTTCACCCTGAACGGCGAACTACGATGGGAAATTTGGGCAGACACAAACTTTGCGATCAAGCAGGTCTGGCCATATGGTAGCGGTATCGGCACGATCAGGCCCATGCTTGAAGCGGCCGAGCGGCTAGAAGAGGTCACCGAGAGGTATCCTGTGCGTGCGCACAATGACTGGCTGGAATGGACGATGGAAGCCGGGGTACCCGGCCTCATCGTGCTCGGCGCTGTTGCATTGGTTCTTTTCGTCCTGATTGTCCGGGCGATTGCGTCGGCCCGGGCAAATGGTAGCGACCGTGCCAGGATGACACAGATATTGTTTGCCATCGGCGCGTTCGTGATCGTCGCCCTTCACTCCGTGGTCGATTACCCCTTGCGCTGCATGTCGGTCGCAGCGCTCGCCGCTGTTGCAGCCGCCTTCCTGATCAAGCCTCCTGCTTTGCAACAAAATCGACCATTTTATACAGCAAAGGAACCACTGGATCCGTTGTTGCGCTGACGCCACGATGCTGGCATCAGCAGATCGGCGTGATTGGTGTATGCTATCTGGAGCGAAACCCGAAGTGAGCAAATTTAACATCCCGATTTCGCTTCTGCTGGTGACGTCGCTGACCGCTTGTTCCTCAGGTCTGTACAAGGATTTGCCGCACAGCGCCGCTGCATATGCGAACTTCCCGCCGATCGATCGCGCTGTTGTTCCGACGGAGTATCTGATAGCACCCGGTGACGTGGTTGCAATTTCGGTTTTCGGCGAACCAGGCCTCACGATCGAGAAGCTGCCAGTAGATGATGCCGGCTACATTCAGGTTCCGCTTCTTGGGCCAGTGCAGATCAGCGGCCTTACCCCCGCCAAGGCCACCGCGCTGATCGCTTCAGGCCTCGGCAAGCGCTACCTGAAAAACCCGAACGTCACGCTCAACGTCATTGAGCAGACCGGCCAGAACGTGACCGTGGAAGGGCAGGTCATGAAGGCCGGTGCCTACCCGGTTGACGGTCAGACAACGCTGCTCGGCGCAATCGCGCTCGCGCAGAGCCCGACCCGGATCGCGAAGCTGGACGAAGTGGTCATTTTTCGCACCATCAACGACCAGCGGATGGCAGCACGCTTTGACCTCGGCCGGATCCGTGCTGGCCGCGATCCCGATCCGCAAATCCTCGGCGGCGACGTAGTCGTGGTCGGCTTCTCGCAAGCGAAGTCGATCTACCGCGACATCCTCCAGGCGGCTCCGCTCTTTAACGTTTTCACTCGTTTGTAATTACGGCGGTATCGTGCAGCAGAACATCGACACTTCAGGTGCCGCCGAAAACGGCCAGGCTCGCAATATCCTCGCTGGCGGAGGTGGTTACGGCGATGAACCGTATTACGAGGAAGCCGAGCGAGGTTTCGACATTCGCGAGGTCATTACTATCATCCGTGCGAACCTGCTGATTATCAGCATCGTCATCGCATCGGCCCTCGCTATGGCAGTGATCATCACCTTCCTTCAGACCCCGCGCTACACTGCCGAGACGTCTCTCCAGATCAACGACCAGTCGGCCCAGATTCTGGGCAAGCAGGATGACAACCTGCAGGATCCGATCATCGCCGCAAGCGACACCGAGCGGTTTCTACAGACGCAGGTCGATATTCTCAAGAGCCGGACCCTCGCCGAGCGCGTCGCGCAGAAGCTGCGCCTGATGGGTAATCCCAGGTTCTATGAAGCGATGGGGATGCGCCAGCCGAGCGGCGATCTCACTCGCAATGAGCTTGAGGACCTGACCATTCGCGCCATCGAAGAGGCCCGAGGGGTCGATCTGCCCCGCAACACCCGCCTCGCGACGGTGAGCTTCAACAGCACTCAGCCGGAGATGGCAGCGCGTGTCGCGAACACTTTCGCATCCGAGTTCATCCAGTCCAACCTCCAACGCCGGTTCGATAGCTCGGCCTACGCCCGTGAATTCATTGCCGGGCAGTTGGCGGATGCGCGGGCCAAGCTCGAAGTCTCGGAGCGAGAGCTCAACGCCTATGCGCGGCAGGTTGGCCTGATCCGTGATCGCGACAACGCCGGGGCCGACCAGCGTCGCGGCAACGCCTCGGTCACCAACACAAGCCTTCTCGAGATCAACTCGGCGGCGAACCAGGCCAAGGCTTCGCGGATTGTCGCGGAGCAGCGCTGGCGTCTTGTTTCCGGTGGCAATGTCCTCAATTCACCGGATGTTCTGGCCAACCCAGCCATAGCATCGCTTTTGACGGAGCGGGCCCGCAATATGGCCGAGCTCGAACGGCAGCGCGCGAACCATCTGGAGGATTACCCCACAGTCCAGCAATTACGTGCGCAGGTCGGCGTTATCGACGCCCAGCTCGACAATGTTGCCCGCAACATCCGGGCCGCGGTGAAGCAGCAGTACGACGCGGCAGTGCAAGCCGAGCAGAGCCTCGCGAACCAAGTGAGCAAGCTCAAGGGGCTTTCGCTCGAGGAGCAGGACCGCCTGGTTCAATATCGCCTGCTCGAGCGCGAGGCCGATACGAACCGTACAGTCTACGAAGGGCTGCTGCAGCGCTACAAAGAGCTGAACGCGGCAGCGGGGATCAGCGCGAGCAACATCGCCATCATCGACACCGCGACTGCGCCCATCCGACCCAGCTCGCCCAACTTCCTGCGCAACATCCTGATTGCGCTGGGCCTTGCCCTCGTTGCGGCGGCAGGGATTGTCTATATGCGAACGCAGATGGATGACTCGGTGCGTGTGCCCGAAGACCTCGAGAGCAAGTTGCAGATGCCCTTGCTTGGTGTCATCCCGATGGCGCAGGGAATCGGGGTCGACGCTTCGATGGACGACCCCAAGTCGCCGATCAGCGAGGGCTACAATTCGCTGCGAAGCGCGTTGCTCTACTCGACACCGTCGGGGCTGCCCAAATCCATCCTTGTCACCAGTTCGCAGCCATCGGAAGGCAAATCGACAACCAGCCTTGCCATTGCAACGGGGATCGCCCGGCTTGGCCGCAGCGTAGTGCTGCTTGACGTCGACTTGCGACGCCCTGCCCTGCACCGAGCCATTCCCTCGCTCGCCGGTGACAACTCGCAAGGCATGTCGAGCTTGCTGACTTCGCAGGTGTCGATCGACACAGTGCTGCGCGACACCGACGTCGAGCACCTCAAGGTCATCACATCGGGCCCGATCCCGCCCAGCCCAACCGAACTGCTGAGCTCCAACCGGATGCATCAGGTGCTCGAGCAGCTGACCGAACGCTTCGACCTCGTGCTTCTCGACAGCCCGCCAGTTCTTGGCCTCGCCGACTCCCCGATTATGGCAGCACTCGTCGATGGTGTGGTGATGGTCATCCAGTCCGACCGCAGCAGGCGCGGTTCGCTCAAAGCATCGCTTCGCCGCTTGCGTGACATGCGCACGAACATTCTCGGCGGTATCCTGACCAAGTTCGATCCCACCGACATGGGCAATCGGTATTCCGAGTACTACGGTTACAACTATTACCACTACACCGCCAAAACGGACGCCTGACCAATGCACGGGACGACGCGATTGGTCCTGTTGAGCAGAGTGGGTAAGAGCATTGCGGTTACAGGTCTTGTGCTGCTTGCCGCCCTCTCGGTGCTGAGCGGATCGGACCGGCAAAGCCGCGACTTTCCTGCATCGCCAAGTTTTATAGGCTGGCCTTATGACACGGGCGGAGCACGGGCGAGGGCTATTATGGCCTTAGTGAAGACTGGCCCGGCATCGGCCATCGCGCTCGCGCGGCGGTCCATCCTGTCCGATCCCATCTCCGCGCCTGCCGTTTCGATCCTCGGCCGATCACAGCTCTACGCCGCACAGTTGCCTGAGGCTCACAAGACTTTCATGGTGGCTGGCCAGCTCGGCTGGCGCGACTCTATGACCCAGATTTATTGGCTAGATCAGGCGATTCAGGCAGCAGACTACAGGGTTGCTGCTGAACGCCTCGATGCCTTGCTGCGTCAGTTTCCCAATGACGAGAACGGCTCGAAGTTACTCGCGTTAGTATCGGCAGCACCCGAGGGCCGCGACGCGCTGGCAGCGCGCCTAAAGCTTAAACCAGCTTGGGCAGAATCCTACGTTACTGATGTCAAAAACCTGCCAAACGACCAACTGCTCCAGCGCGTGGATGTGATCCGGCGATCCGGTCCGGGAAACTGGGCTTGTCGGCAAACTTCAAGCTTTGCGCAGCAGTTGATCAATTCGCAGAACCTAGACGAAGCGCAGCAGGTCTGGAGAATGGGCTGTCCGTCCTCGACGTCGGAGGTCTATGATGGCGGCTTTGAACAACTCGATACCACAAGACCAACGACCGGGTTCGACTGGGTGCTTTCCAACCGCGGCGACGCCGAGATATCGCTCGTACAGGACCCCTTCGGACATAACGTGCTGGCAGTGGAGGTCAGCGCAACAATCGCCTTGCCGATCGTCCGGCAGCTTGTTGTGCTGAAGCCGGGCTCCTATCGGTTAACTTGGAGGACGCCCGATACAGGCGCCACCGAGGCACAGGCCTTGCGGGTAGCGCTTAGCTGCGGTCACGACTACGCCGATGCAGTGCCCGGTTCCGCCGTTCCGGGCCGGGCCCCCACCTTCACGCACGACTTTGTAGTCGACGGACGATGCCCTGCGCGCCAGTTGATCTTCTGGCTTGCCCCGCGAGGGCGGGTACGCCTTGACGATATAGCGCTCGAGCGGATCTGACCGCCCCATGGCGCAATCAGCCCAATTCCAATCTCCCCCATCTTTGCAGCCGGAATCAGGTGAACTGAACCGCCCCGGGATTGCCGGAGGCCCCAACTCCTGAGAGGAAGGGCCTGTTATGAGCAAGACAACCAACAAGCTGGACGCCTCGAAGAACCGGCTGATTTTGGCGTGAAGTTGAAGGGGGGCCAGATT
>NZ_JBAXOI010000003.1:0-278567 GCF_037133355.1 Novosphingobium sp.
TATTTAACCGCTGGACTCTCGTTATGACTGAGGGACTGCCGGGGGGCAGGTCAATCTCCATCTTATGTCGGCCGTGCGCCCTGTCGAGCGAAACCCGGTCGCCGCCGGCATGGTGAAACTTTCGGCAGACCGGCCGTTGTCCAGCGCGCAGAGCCATCTTGCGGGCCAGCGGGTGGCGGACCATGCCTTGACCAATGTCGAGGCTTAGGCGCGCCACGTGCCCAACCGGCGCGTTATGTTTAAGCACGTGCTGGCGGCCGCACTACGGCGCTTGCACGCGCTCCCTCGCCGCAGCCTCCAACCGAAACCGCCCCCAGCAATGAAGGGCTGATTGGTAGACTGACCCTGAGTTCACTGCCCCCGGTATGCCAAGAACAAAACAGATCAAGGATTGCAGAAATCCGCCATTCTTGGCCGATTCTGGACGCACCAGGACCCTCTGATCACAGCTCTTGTTGAGCTGCCCCTTCGAGCCCTGGTAAGTCCACCAATTTCCGGGCCAACTGCAAAACCTGCCAAGGCGCCCATGGTTTTCGGATCATTGTGGTTTATCCGCCAGGCAGAAACGCCCCCTGCTCCTAGCGGAACTCCAGTTCCGGGAAGCCGGCCGCTGCCGACTGGTCCATCGCGTCGTAGTAGAAATTCGCGCCGCCGAAAAAGATCAGCACGCGTGCGCCCTTGTCGGCGCGGTTGGCGCCCATCATCCACGAATTGACCTTGTCGCCCTGCGCCATCAGCGTCTGCGCATGGATGTCGGCGGTCTGCTTGGTCCAGGCCGCTTCCGCCTCTGGCCTGGGCCAAAACGTCTTCAAGCCCTCGTGCTCCATCTTGCGGATGCAGGCGCTGATCCAGATCGCGTTCTGCTCGATCGAGGTCGGGAGATTGGCAAACGGCGCCTGCGGGCCGGTGACCATGAACATGTTGGGGAAGTCAGCGACGCAGACCCCCATGATGCTGCCCGAAACCGTGCCCCACTTCTCGTTGAGCGTCTGACCGCTCGCCCCGACAATCGGGAAGGCTTCGAGCGCGCCGGTATAGGCCTTGAAGCCCGTCGCCAGCACGATGATGTCGAATTCAAACTCGTTCTGCGTCGTGCGCACCCCGGTCTCGGTCACTTCGACAATCGGCTCACGCTTCTTGATATCAACCAGATGCACGTTGTCGCGGTTGAATGCTTCCATATAGCCGTGATCGAGCGGCGGCCGCTTGGCGAAGAGCGGGTAATCGTCATAGGTCGGGCAGAGCAGTTCGGCGAGTTCGGGATCATTGACCCGCGCCTTCATCTTGCTCGTGATGAAATCGCCGGCGAGCTTGTTGGCCTCGGGGCTGGCGAGCAGATCGTCGAAGGTTTCGAACACCCAGCGGAAGCTGCCGGTCCAGTTCTCTTCGAAGATGCGCTGGCGCTCCTCGGGCGTGGCATCGAGCACATTGCGCCCGACCGGGCTGTCGAAGGCCATGCCGAACACGTGGTTGCGGCACTTGGCGACGATCGCGTCGTAGTTGTCCTTGATCTCCTTCTCCCACTCCGGCGTCATCGGGCGCTGCATGGCGGGGAGGATGTAGTTCGGTGTGCGCTGGAACACGGTGACCTCGGCCGCCGTCTTGGCCAGTTCGGGCACCATCTGCACCGAGGTCGCCCCCGCCCCGATCACGCCGACCCGCTTGCCGGCATAGTCCAACCCTTCCGGCCAGCGCGAGGAGTGGAACAGCGGGCCCTTGAAGCTGTCGAGCCCCTTGAGCGCCGGGATCTCGGGCTGCGAGATCATCCCCATGCCGCTGATGAAGTATTTGCAGGTGAAGCTCTCGCCGGTACCGGTCGTGACCTGCCACCAGCCTTTGTCCGCCAGCCAGCGCGCCTCGGTGATCTCGGTGTTCAGCTGGATGTGGGGCATCATGTCGCACTTGTCGGCAACATAGCGGATATAGGCCTGCGTCTCGGCGCGGCCCGGGTAGCGCTGGGTCCACTTCCACTCCTGCAGGATCTCCTTCGAGAAGGTCAGGCAGTAGTAGTAGCTCTCGCTGTCGGTCGCCGCACCCGGATAGCGGTTCCAGGCCCAGGTCCCGCCGACGTCAGAAGCGCGATCGAACACGCGGATCGAGAGCCCGGCCTCGCGCAAGTAGTGGATGAGCGCGATGCCGGCAAAGCCCGCGCCGATCGCGATGGCGTCGAAGTCGGGCCGGCTTGCGCCATCGGCGTCGGCAGCGGCCTCAGGGGCGATGGTGGTCGTGGTCATCGGTCATCCTCTCCTTGCGGCCATCGTTTGCGGCCGCGATAGGTTCATGATCAGGTACTTGCAGGCCAGTCCTGCAAGTTCAGTAGAGCGTTTCCATGCATGCCTTGGAGTACGGCAGCAGTTGGTCCACCGCACCGGCGCGCACCTTCTGCAGCCAGTTCGGATCGGCCAGCAGCGCACGTCCCACGGCGACGAGATCGAAGTCGCCGCGCTCGAAGCGCCGCACCAATTCGTCCATCGACTTCAGCGTCGGGACGGATTCGCCCGCGACGAAATCTTCCATCAGGTCGCGGTCGAGCCCGACCGAGCCCACGGTGATCGTCGGCTTGGCGGTGATGTGTTTGGTCCAGCCGGCAAGGTTGCGGTCGTCTTCCTCGGGAAATGCGGATTCCCAGAAACGCCGTTCCGAGCAGTGGAAGATATCGACCCCGGCCTCCGAAAGCGGCGCAACCCATCGTTCCAGCTCGGCGGGGTTGTTCGCGATCTTCGCGTCGTACTGGTAGGTCTTCCACTGCGAGATGCGGAAGATGATCGTGAAGTCTGGCCCCACAGCCGCGCGCACCGCCGCTACGCAATCGGCGGCAAAGCGCCCGCGCTGGGCGATATCGTCACCGCCGTAGCGGTCATCGCGCTTGTTGGTTGCGGTCCAGAAGAACTGGTCGAACAGGTAGCCGTGCGCGCCATGGAGTTCGACCGCATCGCAGCCCATAAGCTGCGCTTCGACCGCCCCGCGCGCGAAGGAAGCGATCACCTCGTCGATGTCGGTTGAGGTCATCACGCGACCGCCCGGAATATCGGGGCCCACGAGGCCCGAGGGGCTTTCGAGCGGCGGATGCGGCGAATCCGGGAAGTTGAAATCCTCGCAGCCGCCGACATGCCAGAGCTGCGGGATCATCGCCCCGCCCGCGCGGTGGATATCGGCGGTGGCGCTCGCAAAGGCGGCAAGGCCTTCCTCGCCGTAGAAGGACGGCACGGTATCGGCCGCGACCGCGCCCGGACGGTCGACCGACACGCCCTCGGTGATCACGGCGGCCACCCCGCCCTCGATGCGGCGGCGGTAGTAGTCCGCCGATTCCTGCGAAAGAATGCCGCCCGGCGCGAAGTAGCGCGACATCGGCGCCATCACGAAGCGATTGGCTAGGTGCAGCGACTTGCAGTCGAACGGCGTGAAAAACGGATCCAGTGAAATCATTGTCGTCATCCCGCCTCGGGTCAGATCTTGGCCAGAAAATCACGCAGCGCGGCGTGATAGGTCTCGGCATCCTCGATGAAGGGCGCGTGCCCGCAGCCTTCGATCAGCACGAGCGTGCCGTGCGGCGCCATTTCGGCCGCCGCCTTGCCCACACCCGGATCGAGGATCGCATCAGCGCCGCCGACGATCGAGAGCAGCGGCACCGGCAGCGTCTTCAGCGCCTCGCGTTGATCAACGTTGCCAAGATCCATCAGCGATTCGATCACGCCCGGACCGCTGTCGATGAACGCGGCCCACATCCAGTCGACCATGGCGTCGCTTACCGGCTTGGCGCAGACGCCGCTGGAAAGGCCGCGGAAGAACGCCGCGCGATCGCCGCCAAGCGCCGCCTTCGTCGCCTCGAGCGAGCCCGGCTCGCCGCCATAGGGGAAATCGTCCGATTTGATGAACCGGGGCGCCGCGCCGCAAGTCAGCACAACACCCGCGCAGGCCGCCCCTAGCAGCCCGGCGGCTTCCACCACCACCGCGCCGCCCAGCGACCAGCCGTTGAGGACGGCCGGCTTATCGGTGCATTTGCGCACGATCCCTGCCACGTCACCAGCAATCGCGGCGATCGAAACGTCATCAAAATCGCGGTCGGACTGTCCGCAGCCCCGGTGATCGACCACAATCACCGCATGGCCAGCCGCCTTGAGCACCTCCACAGTGCCCGCCCAGATCCGGCCAGACATAGCCCAGCCGTGAATCAGTACGACCGGCACGCCGGCCCCGCGGTGATGCTCGTAGTAGACCGAGCGGCCATCGCCGCAATCGAACCTCGCCATCGTTTCTCTCCCTGATGCGCCGCCCGCTATTGCGGTGCGGAAAGCGTAATGCCCGTCAGCGGGCTGAAGTGATGCATGGTGACCTTGCGCCGCGCGATCTTCCAGACGCCATCGCGCCGCTCGAAGCGGTCGGTATAGGTCGCCGCCACGGTCTGTGCCTGGCCTTCGCTGCTGTTCCCGATGCAATAGACATCGCAGATACCCTCGACCACATCGGTGCTTACCGGGGTCACGCGCAGGTTGGTGGTATAGTGGGTCGATGTTCCCCAGGCTGGCCAGAGGATATCGTAAACCGCGTGGTTCACGCCCTCATGCCCGACGAAATCGCCGAACGGCGGGCCGATTTCCCACACCGCATCGGGCCACCAGATCGCGATGAAGCGCGCCATGTCGCGCTTGTCGAAGCCAAGGCAGTAGTCCGAAACGAGGTCCTGCAACGCAAGCCGCGTCTCGAGCCAATCGAGCCGCTGTTCGAGGGACTGGGTCATCCGGCAGCATCCTCCTCAAGATAAGGCGCAAACTTCGCCAGCGCGGCGGCGCGGGTTTCGGGGACAAAATAGGTCGGCCACTGCCCGGGCGCCGGATCGACACGGCGCAGGATGTCCTTGGCCACTGAGACCTTGTGGACTTCGGTCGGCCCGTCGACGATCCCCATTTCCGGCACGTACTGCCACATGTCCATCAGCGGCGTTTCGTTCGACATGCCGAGCGAGCCGTGGAGGTGGAGCGCGCGGTAGACCACATCGCGCAGCACGCCAGGCATGACCGCCTTGATCGCCGAAATCTCGCGGCGGACGCGGTGCGTGTAGCCCTTGTCCTGATCGAGCAGCCACGCCGCATAGAGCACATGCAGGCGAAACTGGGTGATCTGAGTGTAGCTGTCGGCGATGCGCTCCTGCACCATCTGCTTGTCGGCAAGCCGCTCGCCCTTGGTCACGCGGCTGACGGCGCGCTCGCACATCATGTCGAGCGCCTTGTTCAGCATGCCCACGGTGCGCATGGCATGGTGGATGCGCCCCCCGCCAAGCCGCGACTGCGCGACATTGAAGCCGCCGCCCACCGCGCCCAGCGTGTTGGAGAGCGGCACGCGGCACTGGTTGAAGCGCAAGTAGCCGTGTACGCCGCTGCCGATCTCGTCCTTGGGGCCGACGGCGGTGTTACGCACGATTTCAAGGCCCGGCGCATCGCGGGGCACGATGATCGTCGAGGAGCCGGCATGCACAGCCACGTCGGGATCGGTGATGCACATGACGATGAGAAACTCGGCCATGTCGGCGTGGCTTGCAAACCACTTCTCGCCCTCGATCACCCAGTCATCGCCATCGGCGCGCGCGCGGCAGAGGAACTCGCCCGGGTCGGCGCCCGCCTGCGGTTCGGTCATCGAAAAGCACGAGACGATATCGCCATCGAGCAGCGGCTGGAGATAGCGCGCCTTCTGCTCCTCGGTGCCGAAGCGGGCGAGGATTTCGGCATTGCCGGTATCGGGCGCCTGCGTGCCGAACACGGTCGGCGCAAAGCGGCTGCGCCCCAAGATCTCGTTCATCAGGCCAAGGTGGAGCTGGCCATAGCCCTGCCCACCCAGCTCGGGGCCAAGGTGACAGGCCCACAGGCCCTTGTCCCGCACAATCTTCTGCAGCGGTTTCATGATCCGGCGCGCCTTCGAGCGCGGATCGAACGGATCGCCCGGCCCGCGGAAAACAAGGTCCATCGGCTCGATCTCGCGCTTCACGAAATCGCGCATCCAGTCGAGCTTCTCGGCAAACTCAGGTTCGGTCGAAAAATCCCACGCCATCAGTTAAATGCTCACCTTTTCAGCAACCTGCATACCAGCCACCATCGACCCACAACTCCGCGCCGGTGATGTACCGCGCCTCGTCCGAGGCGAGGAACAGCGAGGCATGGGCGACGTCCATCGGATCGCCCACCACGCCCATGGGAATCGAAGCCTTGATCGCGGCATCCTGCTCGGGCGTGATATCACCCAGGATCGGAGTGCGGATTTGCCCTGGAAAAATCGTGTTCACGCGCACGCCCTGCTTCACGAACTCGAGCGCGGCGCCCTTGCCCATTACCCGCACGGCGGCCTTCGACGCGTGATAGCTGATCGCACCTGGGCTGCCGATGAGGCCATAGAGCGAGGAGATATTGACGATGGCCGAACCGGCGCCGGACTTCACCAGTTCGGGCGCGCCGGCCTTCATGCCGTAGAACACGCCGGTCTGGTTGACCGCGACCATTTTCGCCCAGCCTTCGGGCGATTCATCGATGATCCCGCCGGGATGGAAGATGCCGGCATTGTTCACCAGCGTCGTAAGCTTGCCGAAGGTCGCCACAGTGAGCGCCACCGCCGCCTGCCAACTGGCAAGGTCGGTCACATCAAGCCGGGTAAAGGCGGCCTCGCCCCCTTCGTCCTTAATTCTGGCAACGACAGCGGCGCCGAGCGCTTCCTGCAGATCGCCGATCAGCACCTGCGCACCCTCGCGGGCATAGAGCAGGGCCTGAGCCTCGCCGAGCCCGCTCGCCCCGCCGGAAATGAGCGCCACCTTGCCCTCGAGCCTGCCACTCATCGAGCCTCTCCCGTTGTTCCTTATGGCCTTTGGTGGACCACACTTACTAGTTTCAGACAAGCAAAATTTGCGTCGGTCAAACGGGCCTGACTCGGCAGAATCCCTGAAGATTCCCCAAAAATGCTAGGCAACATAACAAACCCAAAGAATCCGCCCGAAAACGCCCTTCAATATAACTTGTTCGGGTATAGCAAGTTTGATAGACCCCGGTCAGGCCATGACGTCTGCAGCGCGTCCGGACGGGAACTACCCCGCCCTGCGCACTGCAAACAACGACGATGTCGCCGGGGATAATCAGGTCACGACACAAGAGCGTGGCGAGAGAGGGAGAGATGGGATGAGCATGTCGGGTAAGGCAATGCGTGCGCTGCTGGCAGCGTCGATTTCAGCCACCGGTCTGATTGCGGGCGAGGCATATGCCCAGGCCCAGCAGCAGGCCGCAGCCAGCGAAGCGAACGAAGGCCTTGAGGCCATTGTGGTGACGGCGCGCAAGCGCACGGAGAACCTCCAGAACGTCTCATCCTCGATCAGTGCGCTCGGCGCCACCGATCTTGCCAAGCGCTTCGATTCCGACGTGCGCGACTTTGCCAATTCCGCGCCCAACGTGCTGATCGACGATACGCAGCAGGGCCCCGGCGGCGTCGCCGCCATCTACATCCGCGGCGTCGGCGTGGCCGACGTGGAAAAGTCGGTGGACCCCGCAGTCGGCGTGGTGATCGACGATGTCTACCTCGGCCAGAGCTCGGGCAGCCTCCTGAAGGCGATCGACGTCGACCGCGTCGAAGTGCTGCGTGGTCCGCAGGGCACGCTGTTCGGCCGCAACGCCACCGGCGGCGTGATCAACCTTGCCCGCTCCAAGCCGACGCAGGAACTCACCGGCAAGGTGCGCGGCACGTATTCAAGCTTCGATACGTTCGATTTCCAGGGGGTCGTCAGCTTCGGCCTCGCGCCCAATGTCGCGCTCAAGGTCTCGGGCGCTTACAACTCGACTGACGGCTATGTCTTCAACAAGACTTTCAACGTCCCGGGCCAGAAGTCCGACTTCCGGGCGATCGGCGGCCAGCTGCTGCTGACGCCGACTCCCGCGCTGGAAATCAGCCTCAGCTACGATCACCAGCTCACCCGTCAGGACCCGCCGCAGCTCAACGCACTGGCGAAGTCCACCGACCTGTTCTGCGCAGTCTACAAGTATTGCTCGACCACCCCGGATCAGCCGATCACGGGTGACCGCTACGTCAGCGTCAGCAATGCGCCGGTCGACAAGAGCGCACGCTTCCAGCTCGACATGGCCATCGGCAAGCTCAAGTACGAGATCGGCAACAACCTCGATTTCGAATACATCCTCGGCTACCTGAAGACCAAGGAATCGATCAATCAGGACTTCGATTCCACGCCCCAGACGCTCTATCACACCGATCGCCCGGCCCGCTGGCGGCAGGTTACCAACGAGGCCCGCCTGGTCATGGGTGGCGGCGGTCCGCTCACCTTCGTGCTCGGCGGCTACCAGTGGTTCTCGAAGTACACCATCAACCTCAAGAACTACATCGGCTTCGCCGGTCCGCCGCTGCTCACCAGCGCGCAGGACGTGACGCAGACGACCAAGTCGTGGGCCGGCTACTTCGAAGGTGACTACAAGTTCAACGACAAGCTCAAGCTCACCGTGGGCGGGCGCTACACGCACGATAGCAAGACCACACAGGTCAACGACAAGACGATCTTCATCTACGGCACGCTCGAGGAGAAGAACCCGATCGTCACGCTCCCGCCGGTAGCAGGTGTCAATATCGTGATGCCGACGCCCATCCAGGCGAGCTGGTCGAAGTTCACCCCCAAGGTCAGCCTCAGCTACAACTGGACGCCCGAGGTCATGACTTACGCGCTGTGGTCGCGCGGCTATCGCGGCGGCGGTTTCAATGGTCGTCCCGCAACGATCGGCGCTGCCACCACGCCCTACAACCCCGAGACGCTCGACAACTACGAACTCGGCTTCAAGACCCAGTTCTTCAACGACCGCGTTCGCCTCAACGGCGCGTTCTACATGATGAAGTACAAGGACATGCAGCAGGACCTCGACGTGCCGGCACCCGGCACATCGACGGGGCGCGAAAACCGCACGATCAATGCCTCGAAGGCCGATCTCAAGGGCATCGAGCTTGACCTGACTGCGCGGATCACCTCGAACTTCACCATCGGCGGCAACGTCGGGTACCTCGATTCCAAGTACAAGGACTTCTTCGGAGACATCTACAGCACCGGAACGCCGGTGGATGCGACGTTCCTCAGAATCCGCCGCGCCCCGCGCTGGACCTGGGATGCGCGCGCGTCATACGAGCAGGATGTCGGTCCCGGCACGGTCATGGCCAATGCTGAGCTGCACATGATCGGCGAGCACGACCTGACCTTCCTCAACAACCCGAACCTGCGCAACAAGGCCCAGTATCTGCTCGACGCCTCGATCAGCTACAAGATCAACAAGACCATGATCAGCGTGTTCGGCAAGAACCTCGGCAACGAGGATGGCTATACGATCGGCTATGACGTCCAGAACATCTGGAGCTACGGCGCGCCGCGTCCGCCCCGGTCGTGGGGTGTTGCGGTCACCCAGAACTTCTGATCGCAGGCTGCGGGCACGATGGTGCAGGTTCCTTCCGGGTCCCAACCTGATGTCCGCCGCTGGTTGGTGACCGGGGCATCGCGTGGCATTGGCCACGCGGTCGCCGCGCTCGCCGCCAGCCAGGGCTGCAAGGTCTGCATCGTTGGCCGCGACCCCGAAATCGCCGGGATCGCGGCCGCGATGGGCACAGATGTGTTCGGCATCTCGGCCGATGTCACCAAAGCCGAAGACGTCGCCCGCATCGCCGCCGAGGTGGAGACGCGCTGGGGCGGTCTCGACGTGCTGGTCAACAATGCCGGGCTTCACCGCGGCGGCGGGCTGGACCGGATCACCGACGAGGACTGGGAGGCTACTCTCGCCACCAATCTTTCTGGACCAATGCGCGTGGTCCGCGCGCTTGTCGGGCTCATCCCCGAAGGCGGATCGGTGGTGAACGTGGGCGCAGTCGTCGGCTTCCGGGGCTTTCCCGGCGATAGCTGCTATGGCGCCTCCAAGGCAGGGCTCACCGGCCTTACCAAGGTACTCGCAGTCGAACTCGCGCGACGGCAGATCCGGGTCAACATGGTCGTGCCCGGTTTCGTGCAGACCGAAATGACCGCCACGATCTCGGAGCGCGCGCGCGATGCGATCATTGCGCGGATTCCGCTCCAGCGCATGGGCACGGTCGAGGAAATGGCCGAAGTGTGCTGGTGGGTAGCTGGCTCGCGCTACATGACCGGATCCGTCGTGTTCACCGACGGAGGCCTGATGTGCAACCTGTAGACGCCGAAAGGCGCCTGCAGGCATGGCTGGCGGAGGCGACGGGGCGCAGCGACATTGTCCTCGGCCAGGTCCTCGCCGGCGGCAATTCCAACGTAACCCGCCTGATCGAAACGCGCGAAGGCCGCCTCGTGCTGCGCCATCCGCCGGTCAATGTCATTTCCGACCGCGCCGCTGCCGGGATCGAGCGAGAATACCGCGTGATCGCCGCGCTCGCCGGCCGCGCTCCGGTCCCCAAAGCCATTGCGTGGTGCGCTGATCCGGCCATGATCGGCCAGTGCTTTGCCGTCACCGAATGGGTCGAGGGCGTCGCGCTTACCGAGCACCTTCCGGCCGGCTGGCCCGACACCGACGAGACCGTGAACCAGCTTGGTCTGACCATGGTGGAAGGGCTCGCGCGCGTCCACGCCGTCGATTGGCGCGAGGTGCTCCCCGCCGATTTTGCGCGCCCTGATGGCTTCGTCCAGCGGCAGGTCGAACGCTGGCTCAAGGTCCGGGCGGCTGACCGGGTGCGCGATCTGCCACTCCTTGAGGAGATCGGCGCATGGCTCCTCGCCCATCAGCCCGGGATGGACCGCGTCAGCGTGATCCACTGCGATTTCCATCTCGACAACTGCCTCGTCGCCCCCGACCGGCCCGAACTCAGGGTCATCCTCGATTGGGAAATGGCAACGCTGGGCGATCCACTGGTCGATCTCGGCCTGTGCCTGTTCTTCTGGCAGCGCGATCCCGCAGCCGTGCTCGGCTTCCCGTTCGTTCAGGGACTGACCAACCGTCCGGGCGTCATGCCGGCCCGGGCCTTGGCCGAGCACTGGTCCGCCGCGACCGGATTCAGCCACGCCGCTATCGACTACTACATCGTCTTTGCCGCCTGGCGCCTTGCCGCCATCGTCGAGGGCGCCTGGGTGCTCCAGACGCACGGCAAGGTCGATACCGCCTATTCGCGCGGCCTTGAACGCGACGTTCCGGCCCTGCTGCATGAAGCGGCGGCCATCCTCGAAAAGGGGAAGGTCCGATGAAATCGACGATGATGGATCATCCGTTGTCGACACAGATGATCTTCGATCGCGGCGAGCGGCTGTTTGGCGCAAGCCGCGTCGTCTCCTTCGACGGCACCACCACCCACACGCGCAGCTTCGCCGAAACCGCCAGGCGGGCGCGCCAGCTTGCCGGCGCTCTCGCCGCGATTGGCCTGCCGCCGGGCGAGCCGGTCGCAACCTATTGCTGGAACAGCCCCGCGCATCTTGAAGCCTATCTCGCGGTCCCGGCCATGGGCGCCGTGCTCCACACACTCAACGTGCGTCTGCCCGCCGAGCAGATCCGCTACATCATGAACCACGCTGCAGACCGCGCGCTGATCGTCGATGCGGTTCTGCTTCCTGCTATCGCGCCGATCCTGTCGGAATGCCCCGCGCTTGGCCACGTCATCGTTATCGGCGACGCGCCGCAAGCCATCGCGGGTTTTGCCGGAAGGATCCACGCATACGAAGATCTGATTGCCCGCGCAGCCCCGATGACAGCGTGGCCCACGCTCGTCGAAACCGATGCGGCCGCCATCTGCTATACTTCGGGCACGACAGGCCTGCCCAAGGGTGTGGTCTACTCGCACCGCTCGGTCTACCTCCACAGCCTCGCTTCGATGGCGGCGGATACCTTCGCGATCTCGAACCGCGACCGCATCCTCATGGTCCCGCCGATGTTCCATGCCAATGCCTGGGGCATGCCCTATTCCGGCTGGCTTGCCGGGAGCGACCTGATCCTCCCCGGGCCCCACCTGCAAAGTGCGCACCTCGCCCACCTGATCGCGCAGGAACGGCCGACCCTGATGGCCGCCGTGCCCACGATCCTCAACGACCTGCTTCAGGCCCACGCCGGGGCGCCGCTCGATCTCGGCTCGTTCCGTACCATCGTCTCGGGCGGCTCGGCGGTTTCCGCCAGCCTCATCGAGCGGGTCAAGGCCGCGTGGGGCGTCGATGTCGTGCAAGGCTGGGGCATGACCGAAACGAGCCCGATGTGCGTGCTCTCGTTCCCCCCGCGCGAAACCGGCCCCGAAGGCGAAACCCCCTGGCGCGCCAAGGCCGGGCGGCCGGTCCCCGGCATGCACGTGCGGATTGTCGACGATACGGACCACCCACTCCCGGAGGATGGCAAGGCCATGGGCCACCTCCAGCTGCGCGGACCCTGGGTAACGGGCGGCTATCTTCACGAGGCCCCCGAGGATTCGCGCCTCACCGCCGACGGCTGGCTGCGCACGGGCGATGTCGGGCGGATCGATACGCTCGGCTTTGTCGAGGTAACCGACCGCGCCAAGGACCTTATCAAGTCGGGCGGGGAGTGGATCTCCTCCGCCGATCTCGAAAACGGCATCGCCGCGCTGCCCGGCGTCGCCGAAGCCGCCGTCTTCGCGATCCCCGATCCCCGCTGGGAGGAACGCCCGCTCGCCGTCGTGGTCATGGCGGCCGGCGCCGAACTTGTCCCCGCCGCCTTGCGCGCCGGCCTCCGGGAGAAGTTTGCCAGATTCATGATACCCGAGTATTGGGCCCATGCGGACTTCATCCCGAGGACCAGTGTCGGCAAGTTCGACAAGAAGACACTCAGGGAGCAGTTCGACGCCGGGGGGATGACTGTGGTTGTGGAAACCGGCTTCACCCTCGGAGACTAGGATTGAACGTGAATATCTCCCATCCAGCCGAACTTCCGGTCGAGCGCCCCAGACTGACCCAGGGCGAACGCACCGCGCTTTCGGACGCGCGGATGTTCGAGGCGGCGATGCATCTCATCGTCGAGAACGGCACCCACAACACCACGCTCAAGGAAGTGGGCGAACGCGCCGGCTACAGCCGCGGCCTTGCCAGCAACCGCTTCGGTTCCAAGGAAACGCTGTTCGGCTTGCTGGTGCGTGACTTCAACGAGACCTGGGCGGCCGAACTGCGCCGCTTTGTCGGCAAGAACACGGGTCTTGCGGCACTCGAAGGCGCGCTCGATGCGGTAGAGTTCTTCCTGCTCAACCGTACAAAGCAGATGCAGGCGATGTACATCCTGTGGTTTGAATCAATCAGCAGCTATCCGCTCGTGCGCCGCCGCCTTGCCGCCAACCACATCGCCTATCGCAAGGATACCGCGCGCTGGCTGGCACAGGCAATCAGCGATGGTGAAGCGCGCCCCGGCGTCGACCCCGAAAGCTTCGCAGTTGAATTCAGTGCCTTCATTTTTGGACTGGTCTACCAGTGGTTGGCGAACCCTTCGGCGATCAATCTGCATACCTTGATGCAGCACTACCGCGAAAACACCATTCGCATGCTGCGCAGAAATGCGATCTGACGCCGGCTAAACACCTCGTCCGGCGGGCCAGATCTCGCCAGATGCAACAATCGGAATAGGTGGCAGGGGGCCCTTCCCGGTGCCAAACATCAGGTCGGTAGCTTCCGCCGCGCAATACGACGTCTGCAACCGCCCTGGAGGCTTATTCGGCCAACATTGGATGCGCCTTACATGTCGGTGACCCGGCATCACGCCTCAAGGGATAACGCGGTGTCCGGGCTGCTCGGCTGATAGAACCATCCGGCTGCGGCAATCAGCACAAGCAAGACGGGCATCACGAATACGGCGCTGCTATCGGTTCCAGCAATCAGCCCGAGGTTGGCTGTCGCCATGACCAGCGCCGCCATCAGCGCTGCGGCGCTTGTCAGTGGGGCGATGAACGATACGCCTTTGCCGATCGGCAGTGCGGTCCGGCGGAAAAATGTGAACACGGCAGCCGAAGTCAGCACCTGCATCGCAAGGATGCCCAAGCTGGCAAAGGCACCGGCCCAGGCGAACATGCCGGCGTAGGGGTCGATTGCGAGCAGCGCGGAGATCAGAACCATGGCAATACTGACGAGCGTCTGGACGAGGCCGGCGCGATGCGGTGAGCCGTGTACCGGATGAAGGCTGCCAAGCCGGGCATCGCACAAGCCCTCGCGCGCAATCCCCGATAGATAGCGGGCGATCGTCGCATGAAACGACAGGATGCAGGCGAAGGTGCTTGTCAGCAGCAGGCCCTGGGTAATCACGAACGCCGGCCAGCCAAGCAGGGCGCGAATGGGGGTGAGGTACAGGTTGCCCGCATCCGCCAGAGCTGCCGCCTTGATCGCAGACGGGCCATGATAGAGCGTGATCGTCCAGGTGCTGAAACTGTAGAACAGCGCGATCAGTATGACGGCAACATAAGTCGCGCGGGGAATGTCGCGTGCCGGATGGCGTGCCTCCTCGCCGAAAATGACGGTCGCTTCAAACCCGATGAACGAGACCACGACGAACACGATCGAAATGCCGAGCCCGGGCCCGAATATGGTCGAAGGCGATGCGATGGCGAGAAATGGTCCAGTGTGATGGGCAAGGATAGCGATGCCGAGCGCAAGCAGGATCGAGACTTCACCAAGCAGGCAGAAGGCAAGCACATTGCCGCTGAAGGTCACCGCACGGCGCCCGCAGATATGGACAACGCCCGCGAGCAGCAGTGTCGGGATCCACCAGGGCGGCGCCCAGCCAAGGCCGGTCCGCAAGGTCTGGGTCGCGAAGAAACCGAACAGGCCGTAAGTGCTCATTGCAATCGCCTGATAGGTCGCGACCGCGACAGCCGCGACCGCACCGCCGGCACGGCGCCCTAGACCGAAAGTCACATAGGCATAGAAGCCCCCGGCACTGGCCACGTGCGGGCTCATCGCCGTGAATCCTGCGCTGAACAGAAGGTAGAGTCCGCCGATCATCAGGAAGACGACCGGCACACCGGGCCCATTGCCGAAAGCAAAGGCGGCGGTCGAAGTCCCGAGCACCGCGGTCATCGGAGCGGCAGCAGCAACAACGAAGAACACGATATGCGCGCTGCTGATCGACTTGTGCCCGGTAGCGCTAGGGCCGGACGGCCGCACTCCGTCCGTCACACCGACGCCTTGGCGCAGCAGCTCGCCTTGTTGGCTGCGGGCGGCAGGTCGATTGCCGGATTGCGATCGAAAAAGCCGCAAGGCACCAGCTTGAAGCCGGTTTCGATGACCGGCTGGACCGGGAAATCCTCGACCCGCACCGGGTGGTGCAAGCCGAAGACATGCCACAGTACGATATCCGCATCCTTGATCGGGCGGTCCTGCGCCGCGAAATCGGGAAGACCGCCCTTCCCCGTCGAATGGTTCATGTACTCGCCCGCCGGATAGCGCTCCTCAGGGTCGAACGCGGTCACCCAGACGTGATTTTCAACGAACCTGCCCCGGCTCCCGGAAAAACTGTCGGGCCGCACGAATGGCGTCACCATGTGGTTCGCCTCGAGCTTGTAGGCAGTCGGGCGGCCGACATGGTTGTGACGCTCGGCGCTTTCCACCTTCCAGAACCGCATCGTGTCCGGATTGGCGCGGCGGCAGGCGGCTAGTTCGGTCTCCAGCACCTCGTCCGCAGCGTAAAAGGCATTGCCGTAAGGGTTCGCCGGGCCGGCGGGCTCGGCGTAGGTATTGCACTCGACAAAGCGGTTCGCATCACCATCGACGGTCATGTCCAGCCGCGCGCAGAACAAGTGCTGGTGGATGTGGGCGGCTACCCCCGGCAGCACCTCGGTCGCGTATTTGCCAGGACTGCCCGGCTCGCACGCGCCGGTGTTGATGATGCCGGTCGCCTTGATCTCGCACTCGATCCCGCCGTCGAGAAAGAGATACCAGTAGAAGCCATATTCGTAGTTGCCGACGGTCGAAATGCTCGAGATCACCAGCTTGCGCGACCGCCTGACCTCGGCGCGCTCGGTGCGGAAGTCGGTGTGTTTCCACAGCAGCCCCGCGTCCTCCTCATGGATGCAGATCGCGTTGGGGATCGTCATGAGCGACCCGTCCATCTTGTTGATATGCGCATCGAGATACTCGATCACGCCGAGGCAGTCGCAGCCCAAGGTCAGCGAATTGGCGAGCTTGCCGACCCCGTACTCGCCGATATCGAACACGTTCTTGCGAAAGTGCCCGTTCTCGGGCGTGCCATAGGGCACGACCATCTCCACGATCGAGGCGCGATAGGCGATGGGACGGTCATCATAGCGAATGTCGTGCAGCGTCAGCCCCTCGCGGGCATTGAAGCCGACAACCACGGACCATTTGTCCCAGCGCAAGACCCCGTCCGCGATGGAGAAGCCGACGCCGTCGGGCTGCACGATGTCGATCCGCTTGGGTGCCGGCCGGTCGCTCTGCAGCAGCCCCGCTTCGTAGTTGGACTCCTGCATCGGAATGGGCACCATGCCGTAGTCATCGACGCGGATGACCTCGCTGGTGGAGAGATCGACCACGGCGTTCAGCCCTTCGATGGGATGGGCGTAGAAATTCTCGTTCTCATAGAGCCTGAGCCAGGCAAAGACATGGCAAAGATGCCGCCCTTCCTCGCCCGGCACGCCGAAATTGCCGGCCGACCAGGAATCGACGCAGACTTTGCTCATGTCGGTAATGCCGCGCTTGGCGCAGCCGGCGATGAAGGCGGGGTCCGCGCGGACAATGGCTTCGATCTGGCCGAATTGCTCAAGCTGGATCATCGACCGCTGGTCCGGCAGATGCTGCCGGCTGATGATAACGCGCTCGGCGAGCGAAACGATCAGCCTGGTCACCCCGATCCGGTCGGCTTCGAAGATATTGACGCGCGCTCGGCGGTGGATCTGATCGCCAGGCCAGTACTGGCGAACCTCGGCCTTCAGGGGTTCGAACAGCTCGATCGTCTCGAACCGGGTCTGGGGCCCGAACAGATCCGAGCCCTTCACGATGTCCACCGCCAGCAGGACTTCGGCAGCGCTCAAGGGCGAAAGAGGATGCTTGGGGCCTTCTGCCGCAATCGGTGGTTCGATCTCGTCGATCGGCATGGCAAGCAATCCTGTCTCACGGAGACATAAGAGGTCCAAGAAGACTTGATGGATGTCAAGTTTTGGCTTCGGCCTGCATTTTCCGGGACTGGCTCATCGCTCGGGAATGCTCCCGCCACGACGCATCGCGCCTGCCAATCAGGGCTATTCCCCCGGGCTGCCAGAGCGGTTAGGAATGCAGGGCAGATCAAGATCGAGGAGCAGAACTTGCGCTGGACAGTGGATTCAGAAACCGGGGTCCTGACGGACGTGCTGCTCTGTCCTCCGGACCATTACCGCTGGATCGACACGAATTCCATCGCCCACTCGACCCTGACCAATCAGGTGCAGTTCGACGCCGATGTCGCCAAGGCGCAGTATGCCGGGATGGTCGATGCGCTCGAACGCGCCGGGGTCACGTGCCATTTCCTGACCCCCGATCCGGAGCATCCCTACCAGGTCTACACGCGGGATTCGAGCCAGACGACGCCCTGGGGACCAGTGCTGACGCAGCTGCGCATGCCTGCCCGCCGGGGCGAATATGCGGCGGTGCTGGACTTCCACCTCAAGCAGGACGGCTTCTGGCGCTATGCCACCAGCGGCACCTGCGAAGGGGGCGACATCCATCTGATCCGCCCCGGCCTTGCGGTGATCGGCTATTCCGGTGTGCGCACCGATCTGGCGGGCGCGCGTCAGATGGCCGGCTGGTTCGAGGCGGAAGGCTGGGAAGTTCGGCTGCAGCCCTTCCCCGAGCATTTCCTGCACCTCGACGTCCTGTTCTGCATGGCAACCGACAACCTCGCCGTGGCCTGCATCGAAGCCTTGGGCGAGGATTTCGCCGACTGGCTGACGGCGCACGGTATCGACCGGATCGAGGCCAGCTATGCGGAAGTCATGGCGATGAGCTGCAACCTCCTGTCACTTGGCGGCAACCGGGTGCTTTCACCGGCCCACAGCACCCGCATCAATGACGAACTGCGGCGGCGGCAGGTGCAGGTGTTCGATCCACCGCTCGAAATGTTCAGCCTCGGCGGCGGCAGCATCCACTGCCTCACCATGCCGCTGCGCCGGGAGCCACTCCCCTGACCGCCAATCTGTCCAACCTCCGGGTCGACGGGGCGCGCCTGTGGTCCACGCTGATGGAAACGGCGGCGTTTGGCCGGACCGCAAAGGGGGGACTGTGCCGCCTGGCGCTCTCGCCGGAGGACGCGGCGGTGCGGCGTTGGTTTGTCGAGGCCTGCGAGGCCATCGGCTGCGCGGTCACCATCGATCAGCTCGGCAACATCTTCGCACGCCGGACGGGCAGTGACCCCGACCTGCCACCCATCGCCATCGGCAGCCATCTCGATACCCAGCCCACCGGCGGGCGGTTCGATGGCATCCTTGGCGTCCTCGCGGGCCTCGAGGTTCTGCGCACGCTTGAGGATGCCGACGTGGTCACGCGCCACCCGCTGGAAGTGGTGAACTGGACCAACGAGGAAGGCGCGCGTTTCGCTCCGGCCATGCTCTGCGCAGGCGTGTTCGCAGGGGCGTTCGATCTTGATTACGCGCTGTCGCGGGAAGACCGGAACGGGGTGTCGTTCGCTGCAGCGCTCGCCGAGAGCGGCTTTGACGGGACAGCGCCGGTCGGTGGCCGCCCGCTCGCCGCGCATTTCGAACTGCACATCGAACAGGGCCCTGTTCTGGAGGCCGAGGGGCTGGAAATCGGCGTCGTGTCCGGCGTGCAAGGCATCCGCTGGTTCGATGTGGAGATCGCAGGCCTTGCCTGTCATGCGGGCACCATGCCGATGAAGCTGAGGCGCGATGCCCTGCAGGCCGCCGCGCGGCTTGCCGTGGCGATAGACGAGATCGGCCGCTCCGATCCCGACACGTCCCTATCCACTATCGGCATTTTCGAAGCCTATCCGGGCTCACGCAACACCGTCCCCGAAACGATCCGGATGAGCGTCGACTTGCGCCATCCGCGGGCCGAAGGGCTGGACCGGCTGGAAGCGGCCTTTCATGCCGCTGCCGAAGAGATCGCCGCCGCACTGAGCGTTACGATCGAGATCAAGCCGGTCTGGAGTTCCCCGCCAGTGGTGTTCCACCCGGAAGTGGTAGGCGCCATCGACGCGGCTACCGCGCAGCTTGGCTACAGCCGCCGATCCATCGTCTCGGGCGCCGGCCACGATTCCGTCTACATTTCCCGGGTCGCGCCGACGGGAATGATTTTCGTCCCCTGTGAAGACGGCATCAGCCACAACGAGACGGAGAACATCATGCCGATCGAGGCGGAACGGGGCGCCAATGTGCTGCTGCAGGCCGTGCTGCAATTCGACAGCGCAGCCTGAGCATGGCACGCAAGCTGACGCGGATCGAAGCCCGGTCCATCGATTACATTCCCGAGAGCGAGCGTCACGGCAAAGTTTCGGATCAGGGGCCGTTCTGGTTTCTCGGCAACTTCCACTTCTTCACCATAGCTGTCGGCTTTGTTGGCCCCAGCCTGCACTTGTCCTTGGGTTGGACCGCGCTGGCGGCCACCACCGGGATCCTGTTCGGCACCATTTTCCAGGCCTTCCATGCCAGTCAGGGGGCGGAGCTTGGTCTGCCCCAGATGATCCAGTCCCGCGCCCAGTTCGGCTATCGCGGGGTGGTGGTGCCGCTGATCGGGGCTGTGTTCACCTTCGTCGGCTTCAATGTGATCAACACCATTCTGGTGGCCGAAGGGCTCAACCATCTATGGGGCTGGAACGAGGACGGCGTGATCGTCGGTCTCGCCGTGCTGGCGGCGGCTCTGGCGATCTGGGGGCATGATTGGCTCCATCTGGCCTTCAAGAGCATGTTCTGGCTGTCGCTGCCGCTGTTCACGGCGCTGTCCGTCGCGATCGCGCTCGGCTTCGTCCACGGCACCTCCCCTCCGGGCGCGGGCGCCGCCGGGTTCAACTGGCCGGCCTTTGCCGCCCAGTTCGCGGCGGCCGCCAGCTACAACATGACCTACGCGCCCTATGTCTCGGACTATTCGCGCTATCTGCCCCGCACCGTCTCGCGCGCGGCGATCATTATGAACGTGTTCCTCGGCGCATCGCTCTCGGCGATCTGGCTGATCTGCCTCGGCGCCTGGCTGGCGAGCCGGATGGGCGCGACGGACGGCCTCACTTCCCTCTCTCTGGCCGGGAATGGCCTCGTCCCGCATCTGGGCGACGGGCTGGTCGTCTGCTCGGTGGCCGCGCTGCAGGCGACCATGGGGATGAACGCCTATTCGGGGATGCTGAGCGTGGTCACCGGCCTCGACAGCATCCGCCAGGTCCAGCCGACGCGGCGGATCCGGGTGGTCACGATCGTCGTACTGGCCGCACTCTGGACCGCAATGTCAGCCTCGGCGCAAGGCGATGCCATCGAGACACTAAGCGCCACCCTTGTGGTCATGCTCTATCTGCTGTGTCCGTGGACGGCCGTGAACCTGATGGACTACTTTTTCCTGCGCAAGGGCCGCTACGCAATTACCGATCTGGCGAGGCCGGACGGCATCTACGGCGCCTTCGGCGTGCGCGGGCTGGTTGGTTACTTTGCCGGGTTTGCCGCCTCGGCCCCGTTCTTTGTGATCCCGGGGATCTGGACCGGCCCCGCAGCCAAGGCCCTCGGCGGTATCGATCTTGCCTGGCTGGTCGGGCTGGTCGTGGCCGCGGCGGCATATCTGTTTGTCAGCCGGGGCTTCTCCGCCGCAAGCGAGGATGAGGCCATCGCCGCCAGCGAGGCCGAGCTTGACGCTCTGGCAGGCGGCAGTCTGACCACGAGCTAGCAACGATCAGGAGAAGGCGCAGGTGACACCTCACGAAATGATCGCTCTTTCAGCGGCTGAAGCGATAGGCGCCATGCGCGAGGGCCACATCACTGCGCTGGCCTACGCCGAAGCCTTGCTGGCGCGCTGCGCGGAAGGCGCGGACCTCAACGCGTTCATCACGCTCGATCCCGAAGCGGTGCGCGCCGAGGCCCGGGCTGCCGATGCGCGCAGGGCGGCCGGCGAAACGCTCGGCCCGCTCCACGGCCTGCCGGTGCCGATAAAGGACAGCATCAACACCGCTGACTTGCCGACCACCGCCGGAACGTCCGCGCTGCGCCAGTTCTATCCGGCAGCCGATGCCCCGGTGGTCGCCCGGCTGCGCGCTGCCGGTGCCATCGTGCTCGGCAAGACCAACCTGCACGAGCTGTCGCTCGGCTGGACCAGCAGCAACATGGCCTATGGCCCGGTGCGCAACCCCTGGGACCTTGCCCGGATTCCCGGCGGCAGCAGCGGCGGCAGCGCGGCGACGGTTGCGGCCGGGATGGCACCGCTCGCTCTGGCCGAGGACACGGAAGGATCGATCCGGGTCCCGGCAGCGCTGTGCGGGATAGCCGGATTTCGGCCGACCACCGGCCGCTATCCCAACGACGGCTGCGCGCCGATCACAGGAGAGTTCGACCAGGTCGGGCCTGTCGCGCGGCATGTCTCCGATCTCGTGCTGTTCGACGACGTGCTGACCGGCGATACCTCGCCCGTGGTGGCCCCACCCATCGCCGGGCTGCGGCTCGGCATTGCGCCCGACTACTACTTCGAAGGCCTCGATCCGGCCGTGGCAGACGTGGTCCATGACGTGATCGAACGGTTGGAACAGGCTGGCGCCACGATTGTAAGGGCCGATCTGCCGGGTCTGGGCGCGCTGATCGAGGCGATTACCTTGACAGTGCAGATCCACGATGTGGTGCCCTCGCTGACCCGCTGGCTGGCCGCATCCGGGGCCAGCATCACCTACGAAGCGCTGCACACCGAGGTCAGCCCCGACGTGAAGGCCTTGCTCGAGGCCTTTGCCATACCGGGCGCGCCCAGGGCCATCCCGGAAGAGCTCTATACCGCCGCGATCACGACCCACCTGCCCGCACTCAGAGCCCTGTTCGCCGGATGGTTCGCCGAGAACCAGGTCCATGCCATGCTGCTGCCCGCAACCATGATACCAGCCCCTCTGATCGGCGACGACAGCACCGTGCGCATTGGAGGCAGCGACGTGCCGTTCGAATTCGCGATCTCGCGCAACATTGCGCCGGGCAGCACTGCCGGCCTTCCCGGGCTCGTCCTGCCCGCAGGTCTGGCCGGCGGCTTGCCCGTTGCCATCGAACTCGACGGTCCTGCAGGCAGCGATCGCAAACTGCTTGGCATCGGGCTCGCTGTCGAGGCCTTGCTTGGCCCGCTACCCCCACCCCCTGCGATCAGTGTGGGGTGAATAGCGATTTCTTGAGGACGACGTGGACGCCCTTGTTGCGATCGACCAGCTCGGTCACTTCAACGTCCCCCGCCACGCTCATCAGCATATAGGCATCGTCGCGGGACATGCCCTTCGCCGTCACCAGAAAGTCGAGCATGTTGCGCAGCGCCTTGCGCGTGGCATTGCTCAGATCGTCGTCAAAGCCCATCGCGATATAGGCGTCCGGGGTTTCAGCGCGCGGATAGGGTGATTTCATGCCCTTGTGCAGGATGAACTCGAACGTCCCGATCAGCGACGTTTCGAGCGCGGTGATATCGACCTCGCCATTGCCCTGCGCCGCGTGCCCGTCGCCAGCCTGAAACAGCGCACCCGGCGCGTGGACGGGCAGGAACAGCACGGTCCCTGCGACCAGCGCCTTGTCGTCCATGTTGCCGCCGTTGATGTTGGGCGGCGCTGAATCATAGCGGCCGAAACCGGGCGGCGGCGCCACGCCCATGCTGCCGAAGAACGGATGCAGCGGCACTTCGATGCCGGGTGCGAATTGCGCGGTCATGCGCTGCCGGTCGAGCGGGATGATGCGCATGCGCGAATAGGGGAAATCATCGGTCAGAAAGCCGCTGCCGACCCCGAAAGCGTTGTAGGAATAGGGGATTGCCAGATCGATCTTGTGGATGCGCACTTCCAGCGTATCGCCCGGCTCCGCGCCCTCGATCGCGATGGGGCCCGTGAGAATATGGCCGCCGGGGCCCCGCGCCGCGGCCGGTACGCCATCGTACACCGCGCGCAGCGCCGGTTCGACGTCCTGAGGCGCCACCCCCGCTTTTTCGAGGCGCGTGGGGCTGCTGGTGAGCAACGTGCGCATCACGACGGTGTCGCCGGACTGGATCGTCAGCACCGGCTTGTCGGTGGCATCGTAATGCCCCCAGGCCACCGTCTCCGGCGTGGGCTGGAGTTCATACGTCTTGGCTGCAGCCGGGACAGCGAACGCCAGTGCGGCGAGCATCATCAAACCTATCCGACTTTGCATCGCGTTGGCTCCAGGTAATCTCGGCGAGATCTGCACAGCCCCTGTTTGATCGCGCGGCGCGCGCTGACCCTGTTCCAGATTTGCTGCCGGCTATCAACGGCCAATCTGGAAATGCTCCAACGTGGGGACGAATGTATCTTGATACTGCGTAACGAATAGGTGAGCTCAAAACGCGAACTCTTTCGGAAGCATGCTCCACAAATCCGATGGCGACACGCCGATCAGACGCCGCCTTGGCCCTTGAAGGCAGAGGCCGGTGCTCAGGGGGCTCGCTGATACGCGATCCGGCCATCGATGATCGTCATGTCGACCTTCACCTCGCCCACCCGCGCCTTGGGCACGGTCAGCGGATCGGCATTGACCACAACGAAATCGGCCAGCTTGCCCACTTCGATGGACCCCATGTCCTTATCGAGAAAGTTCGCCTCCGCGCTCCAGATCGTGAACATCCGGATTGCGTCCATCACGCCGATCGCTTCCTCGGGCTGGACAATTGTCCCGTACTTGCTGTCGCGGTTCACCGCGCGTGCGATCGAGAAGAAGGGGTTGGTGGCAAAGTTCTGCGTGCCGATCGTGTCGACCCCGCCAGCCGGGTGCATGCCCCTCGCGATCAGCGTCTTCAGCGGAAAGAACGCCACATCGGGCTCGGCAGCATTGGTCGCATCGAGCCGCCACAGGAAGGCGACCTGCATCGAAGGGATCACGTGATCCGTGACCATCCGCTGCAGGCGCCGCTCGGTGCGCTGCGGATCGAGGCTGAGAAAATGGGCGAAATGCTCGATCCGCAGCCGCGCATCCGGGCGCGGGTAACGGGCCTGCGCCGCTTCATAGGCATCCAGCACCATGTCCTGCGAGCGGTCGCCATTGGCATGGATCTGCACTTGCCAGCCGCGGCGATAGGCATCGCCGACAAGGGCATTGAGCTCGTCCTGCGAATACGTCACCCCGCCCACATTGTCCGGTTTCCACGTCGTGGCCGAACCCTTCCAGTGCGGCCGGTAGACCGCAGAGGTCGTTCCCCACACGCCGTCCTGAATGAGCTTGATCGCGCCCACTTTGAGCCACGCGTCGCCGCCGCCGGGCTTGTATCCCATCGCCTCGATGTGGCCCACGGGATCGGGCTCCTTCGAAGAGGCAATCGTGATCCCGGCATGCAGCACCGGGCCGATCATGAAGTTCAGCCGCACCCGCATTGGCAGGCGGCCCTCGCGCTTGAGCTCTGACATCGCCGTGTAGCTGGCGACGTCGGACATGTCCGAGACCATCGTCACGCCGCGCTTGAGATAAAAGTCGTCCAGAATGCGGCGTACCGCTTCCTTGCGCTCGGGCGGCGTGAAAGCAGGGATCATGTCCTTGGGCCAGGGCACTTGCGCATCGCGGATGATCGCGACCTCGCCGTCAGGCGTGCGCTCGAAGCGCGAGGCGGTGCCGGCCGGGGGATCGGGATAAGTCCGGTCGAGGCCCATGATCTCGGCGGCCTTGTGATTGATCAGATGATCGTGCGCACTCCAGCGCAGGTCCACCGGATTGTCCGGAAAGGCCGCATCCAGCGCCGCGCGCGTGGGCATGGTCTGGTTGTAGGTGCCGTTGCCGATGAGCCAGGCACCCGCGGGCATCTTCGCCGCCGTATCCTTGAGCCGCGCGATCACCGCCGCGCCGTCCTTGAGCGGCGGGACCTGAATATCGATGGTATGAGCCTCGACCTCGGCCATGCCGCCGACATGCGAATGGGCATCGATGAAACCGGGGAGCATGGTGCGCCCCTTCAGGTCGATCAGGCGCGTGCGGGGCCCACGAAAGCGCCGGACATCGCCCACCCCGACGATGCGACCCGCCCGAACTGCCACGGCCCGCACCACCCGGTTCCGGCTGTCGACCGTGACGATTTTGCCGTTGACGATAAGGAGGTCGGCCGGCTTCGCGCCCCTGGCTTCGGCCCCTCCCCCGCCCGAAACGACCAGCGCCAGCGCCAGCGCCGATCCGGCAGCCCACTTGAATCCCGCAACCATCACGCCTCTCCCCACGCTGCGTGCTATCCGGAAGCAGTGTGGCCCTTGAAGCGCAAAAAGCAAGGCGCCGGAGTTTTCCCCCCGGCGCCCCATTTCAACCGGCCCGGCGCGCAAGGGCGCACCAGACCGGTTCCCCCCTAATCGTCAGAACTTGAAGCCTGCGGCGACGCCGTAGCGACGCGGTTCAAGCGTGAAGACGTTGGTGAAGTTACCCGAGGACTGGTCAGTAACGTAGAGACCGGTCACCGAGTCATCGTTGGTGATGTTCTGGACGAAGCCGCGGATGAACCACTTCTTGTCCGGACCATCGAGCTGGAGCTGCGCGTTCAGCTGCGTGAAGGACGGGATCCTGTCGACCACACCGTTGAAGATGGTGCCATCCGTCTTGCCGGTGAAGTTAAGGTCGAAACGCGGGGTCAGCGTGAGGTTGCCGATCGGAGCAGCGTACTGCACGCCGGTCGAGAACTTCACATTCGGCGCGCCGGGCAGCTTGTTGCCGCGGATGTTGGTGGCGATACCCGAGGAGTAGACCGTCACACCGCCAATGCCGGGCGCGTTGCCCAGCGTCGGGGCGAGCGCGGTGAGCACGGCGCAGATCGAGTAGGCACCGGTCGAGGCAATGCCGCCATTGGCGGGGAACGGCGTCGTGTTCTTGAGCCCGGCGCCGCCGACAACACCCGGGATCTGCCCGGCGTTGATCAGAGCGTTGGCCGTGTTCACGAAGGCGTTGACCCCCGCGACGCTGCCCGAATTCGAGCCGACGGCGCAGTTCGCAGTGTTGGTGATGTCCTTGATGATCACCGCATCCTTGCGGCCGTTGCCGAAATCGCGCGGGTTGGACAGGAACTTGTCTTCCGACACCTTGGTGTTGAGGTAGCTGAAGTTCATGTTGATCGTCAGCTCGCGGGTCGGACGCACGATGGCTTCCGCTTCCACACCGTAGATGTTCGCGCTCACGTTATCGTTGACCGAGGTACGAGCGACGATGCGCGAGAGCTGCAGGCCCTTGTACTGGTAATAGAACCCGGTGAGGTTCAGCTGCAGCGCGCCGTTGCCGAAGCTGTTTTTCGAACCGATTTCAAAGGAGTTCACGAACTCAGGCGTGAAGCTCTCCGGAACCGCGAAGATCGGCGAGAGCGGCGGGTTGATACCGCCCGACTTGTAGCCGCGCGAGTACGAGGCATAGAGGAGGTGATCGGGCGAGATCTGGTAGTCGAGCACCGCGCGGCCCGTCCATTCGCCGAACTTCACGTTGCGGATCTGGAACGGTTGGTTGCCGGCAATTCCCGAGTCAGCGTCGTAGCTGGCAGCAAGGAACGGCGAGTCATAGGCATTGGCGATGCCCACCGGCGCGAGGAAGTTGAACAGCGTCGTGCGCGCCTTCACCGACTTGCTGTCGTTGTTGTAGCGCAGGCCGAGGGTCAGCTTGAGCTTGTCGTTGAACTTCCAATAGGCCTCGCCGAAGATGCCGTAGGTCGTCAGCTTGTAGTCGGGCGTGTTGTTGCGATAGGCCGAGGTCGCCAGATAGGCCGGCGGCGCACCTGCGCCGAGTGCCGAGAACGCGCCCACCACGCCGGCGAAGTAATCAAGCCCGAACGAGCTGACGTAGTAGCTGTTCTCGGTCAGCGTGTACTTGCCGTAGATGCCGCCGAGCAGGAAGTTGATCGGACCGTCGAACTTCGAGGTCAGCACCGCTTCCGCCGTCCAGCTCTTGTTGTTCTGGACCGAACGGTCGAAGTCGAGCGGCGTGGCTGCGCAGACGCTGTGGCCACCGAACACACCGGTACCGGTCGCCTCGCCCTGCGAGGTGCAGAGCGGACCGCCCGGGCCCTGCGGGATGAGCGCATTGGCGATCGGGTTGAGGTAGGTCTTGAGGCCGGGCCCGAGCAGACCCGCACCCGCCGCAGCGAGCGCGCCGAGGCCGGCCGCAAAGCCCGAACGGTCGGCAACAGCGTTGTTGTAGTCCTGCTGCGAGTCGACCTTGACGTTCTGATAGTTGCCTTCGATCCGCAGGCTGAACTTCTCGCCGATGTCCTGCTTGATCGTGCCCTGAAGGATGGTTTCCTCGGTGAAGTAGCTGGGCTGGAAGTCGGTGTTGACGATGCGCGGATCAGCCGGATTCACTTCCTTGGAGTAGACGCCCGGGCCATAGATGCTGCCCAGCGCGAAGGCGGTCGGCAGACCGCGGATCGCGAAGAATTCCTTCGAGGTCAGCACGTTGGCGAGCAACGCGTTGCCGTTCGTGGTGCTGGTGCCGCGCGTGGTGTTGAGGCAGCCCAGGATGCCGGTCGGATCCTCCTGGCAATACTGCTTCTGGATGCGCATGCGGCTGTCCTTCTCGCGGAAGTACTGGCCCATCAGGTCGACTGTGGTCGACGGGGACGGCTGCCAGGTCAGCGAGCCGCGGAAGCCGTAGATGTCGCGGTCATCGATCTTGGAGTTGTTGTAGAGGTTGGTCGTGTAGCCGTCGCGCTTCAGGTAGAAGCCTGCGGCGCGCACCGCCAGCGTCTCGCCGAGCGGAATGTTGATCATGCCGCGCAGACGCACCGAGTTGTAGTTGCCGTATTCGGCATCGCCCGAAGCGCCGAAGCCGTTGAGATCGGGCTTGGCGGTGCGGAAGTTGACCACGCCCGAGGTCGCGTTGCGGCCGAACAGGGTGCCCTGCGGACCACGCAGCACTTCGACCTGCGCCAGATCGTAGAACTCGCCTTCGAACAGGCGGGTGGCAAACAGCGGCGCGTCGTTGATGTGGATCGCGGTCGCGCTGTCGCAGGTCACGCCGGTGCAAAGGTCACCGATGCCGCGGATGGTGAAGCTGGAGGTGGTGAAGTTCGTCTTGGTGAAGGTGACGTTGGGCAGCGACAACTGGAGATCGAGCGGGTTGCGGATCTGCTGCTTGTCGAGGTTTTCCTTGGTGAACGCGCTGATCGCGATCGGCACTGCCTGGAGGCGCTGCGACTGGCGCTGCGCGGTCACGATGATTTCCTGAACACCCGGGCCGCTATCTGCGCTCTGTGCGTTCTGTGCGAACGACGGCGTTGCAACGGCTGCTGCGCACACACCTGCGAGCAGGGTAAGTTTGCCCCTCATATCAATATCCTCTCTCTTCAGCGGGCGCCCATCATTTTTGAGGGTCGACCTTCTGGCGCTAGAACAGAACGGAACACCATCGTTGTCAACCGCTCAATTAAATTTTGCCCTTTCCGTAGCGGCACGTGGCACCAAGGTGTAACTCTCCGGCCACCGTTCGAAACGGATTCACCCCCTGAAACCGAATCAAACCAGCCAATGCGGCATCACAATGTGAAGCCATCTCTTGCAAATCACATTGTGATGTGAGAGAACGAGGTATGTCCAGTGAACTGATCGATCGCATCCGCCGCCTCATCGTAGAGGGCGGCATGTCCCGTTCGGGCCTCGCCCGCGCCGCGGGGCTCCACGCCAACACGCTGCGCGATGCTGCGCTCCCCGGCTGGAACCCCACCGCCGACACGCTCGCCAAGCTCGAACGCGTGCTCGATGAAAGCGACGACACCCCCGCGCTCGTCCCCATCGAGGAAATCATCGACGAGGCGCGTAACGGCCGCATGTTCATCCTCGTCGACGACGAGGACCGCGAGAACGAGGGCGATCTCGTCATCCCCGCCCAGATGGCAACGCCCGACGCGATCAACTTCATGGCAACGCACGGCCGCGGTCTCATCTGCCTCACCCTCAGCCGCACCCGTACAGAGCAGCTCGGGCTCGAGCTGATGAGCCGCAACAACGGCACGCGCCACGAAACCGCCTTCACCGTCTCGGTCGAGGCGCGCGAGGGCGTGACCACCGGCATTTCCGCCGCCGACCGTGCGCGCACTGTCGCGGTCGCCATCGATGCATCCAAGACCCGCGAAGACATCGTCACCCCCGGCCACGTCTTCCCGCTGATCGCGCGCGACGGCGGCGTGCTCGTGCGCGCCGGCCATACCGAAGCGGCGGTCGATATCTCGCGCCTCGCCGGGCTCAATCCCTCGGGCGTGATCTGCGAGATCATGAAGGACGACGGCACGATGGCGCGAATGGACGATCTCGTCCCCTTCGCGCGTCGTCACGGCCTCAAGATGGGTACGATCCGCGATCTCATCGAATATCGCCGTCGCCACGATCACCTCGTCGAATGCGTCGACCAGCAGCCGTTCCATTCGGACTACGGCGGCGACTGGACGATCCGCACCTATCGCAACAAGATCGATGGCGTGGTCCACCTCGTGCTGCAGAAGGGCGCCGTGCGCTCCGATGCGCCCACGCTGGTGCGCATGCACGGCATCTCGATCCTCTCGGACGTGCTCGGCCAGCCCGGCCCGCGCAAGCGCAGCCTGCAGCGTGCGATGAGCGAGATCGGCAAGGCGGGCTCGGGCGTGATCGTCCTGCTCATGCCCGGCGGCAGCGAGCAGCTTCAGGCGGAGATCTCCGGCCGCACCGGCGACATGGACCTGCGCAGCTATGGCATCGGCGCGCAGATCCTTGCCGACCTTGGCATCCACGACATGATCCTTCTGACCAATTCGCATCGCAACATCGTCGCCATCGAAGGCTATGGCCTCAACATTGTCGGCGAACAGCCGATCACCGCGGAGTAAGCGCGCATGGCCCGGTTCCTCATCGTCGAAGCTCGTTTCTACGATCACCTCAACGACCTGCTCGTAGCCGGCGCGCGCGCCGCGCTCGAGGCGGATGGCCACGATGTCGAGGTGATCACAGTCCCCGGCGCGCTCGAAATCCCCGGTGCGATCGTGCTCGCCGACCAGTCCGGCAAGTTCGACGGCTATGTCGCGATCGGCGTGGTGATCCGGGGCGAGACCTACCACTTCGAGATCGTGGCGGGCGAAAGCGCGCGCGGCGTGATGGCACTGACCATGGACGGCATGGCCGTGGGCAACGGCATCCTCACCGTCGAGAACGAAGCGCAGGCGCTGGTTCGCGCCGATCCTGCGCAAAAGGACAAGGGCGGCGAGGCGGCCAAGGCGGCGCTCGCTCTCCTCGCGCTGCGGACCAGATACGCCTGAAGCCAGGCCGGCAAACCTTGCCGGTTCGCAGACATTGCCTTGTGGACAAAATCGGGGGCGAACTGGTTAAAATCGCCCCGCCGCAATCCTAGGCAAAAGTGCTCCGCCACGCAGCAAACCTTTGGTTTTGCGTCCTGGCGTATGACTCCTTCTTCACGGTCCGAACCTTTGTTTCGCGGGCCGGAATGCAGGAGTACCTGAGCATGAGTATCCGCGCCCAGAGCCGCCACGGGGGTCTTCTTCTGGCCGGAGGCGTCGCGGCGGCGCTTCTGCTTATCGGAGTTGCGGTTCAGTACATCCGGGTCGGCGGGACCTTGCACAACCGGCTCGACGTGATCACCGGCTTCACCGCCGATATCCTTCCTCCGCCGCTCTACATCGTCGAACCGATGCTCAAGGTGAAGCAGGCGATCGAAGACCCGGCCCGGCTCGGCCGCAGTCGCACAGAGCTGGCCGAACTCGAAAAGCAATACCGCACCAGCCTTGATCGCTGGACGGCCGATGATGTCGATCCTGCGCTGGCGGGCGAACTGCGCAATTCGGTCGCCCGTGAAGCCGACGCCTTCTGGCGCGAGGTCGATCAGGCCCTGCTACCCGCGCTGCAACGCGGCGACGGGGCCATCGCCCAGGAAAGCGGCAAGCGGCTGGAGACGCTGTTCGAGCGCGAGCGCAGCGCCATACTCGCGCTGACCGGTCACGCCACCGCTGCGCGCGATGCGCTCTCCGCTACCGGCACGGCAACGGTCTGGATACTCATGGCGGTCATGGGCCTTGCCGGTGCGGCGACCGTGGCGCTGATCCTTGCCGCGCTGCAGCTGCTCGGCCGGCATGTGCTTGATCCGCTGGCCGCGACTGCGGGCGTGATGACCGCAATGGCAGCAGGCGATCTCGAGGCCGGCGCCCGCACGGCCCACCGCGGCGACGAAATCGGCGACATGACCCGCGCGATCGAGGTGTTCCGCAGTGCCGCCAAGGACCGGCGCGCGTCGGCGGAGCGGCAGGCGCAGGTCGTAGACGGCATGGGCAGCGCGCTTGGCCGCCTGGCCGAGGGCGATCTGGCCCACCGCATCGAAGGCCCTTTCCCCGCCGAGTACGAGGCGCTGCGCGAAGCCTACAACGCCGCCGCCCAGCGGCTCGACGCGGTGCTGGCGCAAGTGGGCGGCACAGCCGCCAGCGTCAGCAGCGGCGCGGCCGAGATCAGTGCCGCCTCGGGCGATCTGGCCGCGCGCAACCAGAGCCAGGCGGCAAGCGTCGAGGAATCCAGCGCTGCGATGAAGCATGTCGCCACGCTCGTCTCGGCGACCGCAACCCGCACCCGCGCCGTCGAGGCGGAGATCGGGCATGCCACACAGGATGCGGCGGCCGGCGGCGCGCTGGTGGGCGATGCCATGGCGGCAATGGGCGCAATCGAGCGTTCCTCGCAGGAAATCGGCCAGATCGTCGATCTGATCGATTCGATCGCCTTCCAGACCAATCTTCTCGCGCTCAACGCCGGGGTCGAGGCAGCACGCGCAGGCGATGCGGGCAAGGGCTTCGCGGTTGTCGCCAACGAAGTCCGTGCGCTGGCCCAGCGCAGCGCCGATGCGGCAAGCGAGATCCGCACGCTCATCGCCACCAGCTCGCGCGAGGTTTCGGGCGGGGTCAGCCTCGTCAGCCGCACCGGCGAGGCGCTTGGGGCCATGGTCGGCAGGGTGGAACGGCTTGCGGGGCTGGTGAGCGAGATCGCGCTCGCCGCGCAAGACCAGTCGGTCAGCCTCGATCAGGTGAGCACCTCGGTTTCGGGCATGGACGCTATGACCCAGCGCAATGCCGCGATGGTCGAGGAGACCGCCGCCGCTGCCCGCTCGCTCGCCGACGAGGCGGGCGATCTCGCCGCAGCCGTGGCCCGTTTCCGAACCTCGCGCAGCGCCGGGAGCCGCCGCACGGCGCCGCGCGCCGCGCTTGCCGCCTGAGCTTTGGCTGCGGCGGTGCGCCGGCGCGGGTTCGGCTTGCTTTTTCCCCCGTCCTGACCTAGGGGCGCGCAGTCCGCGCGGGGGCATTCCTCGTTCGCGGATATCTGCCATGGCATTCGGCCCGGCAGATGGTTCGGCCCCTTGCCCCGGGTCCGCATGGTGCGGAAGCTCGGTGAAAGACCGGCGGAGACAACCGCCTGGCCGGAAACAGCGATAACAGGACTTACCAGCAATGGCATCTCATCCCACGCGCGACGATTTCGCCGCGATGCTCGACGAAACCCTCGGCGGCGCCGCCAATGGCGGCTTTGAAGGCCGAGTCGTCAAGGGCACCGTCACCGCCATCGAAAACGACAAGGCCGTCATCGACGTCGGCCTCAAGAGCGAAGGCCGCGTTCCGCTGCGCGAATTCGCCATGCCCGGCCAGCCGCACGGCCTGAAGGTCGGCGACGAGGTCGAAGTGTTCGTCGACCGCGTCGAGAACGCCGACGGCGAAGCGATGCTCAGCCGCGACCGCGCCCGCCGCGAAGCCGCCTGGGACAAGCTCGAGGCCGAATTCGGCGAAGGCAAGCGCGTCGAGGGCGTGATCTTCGGTCGCGTCAAGGGCGGCTTCACCGTCGATCTCGACGGCGCCGTGGCCTTCCTGCCCGGCTCGCAGGTCGATATCCGCCCGGTCCGCGACGTGACCCCGCTGATGGACATGCCGCAGCCCTTCCAGATCCTCAAGATGGACCGCCGCCGCGGCAACATCGTGGTCTCGCGCCGCGCGGTGCTCGAAGAAACCCGCGCCGAGCAGCGTTCGGGCCTGATCATGAACCTCAAGGAAGGTCAGATCATCGACGGCGTGGTCAAGAACATCACCGACTACGGTGCGTTCGTGGATCTCGGCGGCATCGACGGCCTGCTCCACGTGACGGACATGAGCTACAAGCGCGTCAACCACCCGTCGGAAGTGATCGCCATCGGCGATACCGTGCGCGTCCAGATCATCCGCATCAACCAGGACACGCAGCGCATCAGCCTCGGCATGAAGCAGCTTGAAAGCGATCCGTGGGACGGCGTCGCCGCCAAGTACCCGGTCGGCGCGAAGCTGCACGGCGTTGTCACCAACATCACCGAATACGGCGCCTTCGTGGAACTGGAAGCGGGCATCGAAGGCCTCGTCCACGTCTCCGAAATGTCGTGGACCAAGAAGAACGTCCACCCCGGCAAGATCGTCTCGACCAGCCAGGAAGTCGACGTCATGGTGCTCGAGGTCGACAGCGACAAGCGCCGCATCAGCCTCGGCCTCAAGCAGGCGCAGCAGAACCCCTGGGAAGCTTTCGCGGAACAGCACCCGGTTGGCTCGACTGTCGAGGGCGAAGTCAAGAACGCAACCGAGTTCGGCCTGTTCATCGGCCTCGATGGCGACGTCGACGGCATGGTCCACATGTCGGACATCGCCTGGGGCATCTCGGGCGAAGACGCACTGGCGCTGCATCGCAAGGGCGAGCAGGTCTCGGCCATCGTGCTCGACGTCGATGTCGAGAAGGAGCGCATCAGCCTCGGCATGAAGCAGCTTGAAAAGGGTGCTCCGGCAGCCGGCGGCACTTCGGCAGCTGGCTCGGGCTCGCTCCGCCGCGGCGAAGTCGTCACCGTCACCGTGCTCGAAGTCCGCGATGGCGGCCTCGAAGTGCAGGCCGGCGAAGACGGCGCGACCGGCTTCATCAAGCGCACCGACCTTGGCCGCGACCGCGACGAGCAGCGTCCGGACCGCTTCCAGGTCGGCCAGAAGCTCGATGCCATGGTCATCGGCTTCGACCGTTCGAAGAAGCCCAACTTCTCGGTCAAGGCCCGCCAGCTGGCCGAAGAGAAGGAAGCCGTCGAGCAGTACGGTTCGTCGGAAGCCGGCGCTTCGCTGGGCGACATCCTCGGCGCGGCGCTCAAGGCCAAGCAGTAAGCTTAGCCGCCGCGCTGCCTGCCAGAGGGCACAGATCAAAGGCCCGTCCGGAGAAATCCGGGCGGGCTTTTGCTTTAGCCGCCTCGCCGCGCTAAACACGATGTTGAACGGGGAGGATTTATGCGCGCCGAGTGCCAGTGCGGAGACCTCACGGCAGATGTCGCCGCTGCGGCCGAGCAGGTCGTCGCATGCCATTGCCGCGCGTGCCAGCGCCGCTCCGGAAGCCCATTCGGCGTAATCGCCTATTTCGAGGCAGCCGATGTCACGCTGCATGGCATCGCACGGGAATTCACCCGCACCGGCACCAGCGGCAAGGCCTTCACTGCCAGCTTCTGCCCGCGCTGCGGCACGACCGTCTGGGTGCGCTCGGACGGCAAGCCCGATGCCATCGGCATTCCCGCCGGGGCATTTGCCGATCCCTCCTTCCCAGCGCCCGTCCGTTCAGTATGGGAGGAAACCCGGCATCACTGGGTTGCCATCCCCGGCGCAATTGCCCATTTTCCACAAGGCCGCACCTGAGGACAGCATGACCCTAGAGACTCACCAGTTCACCTGCCTCAGCGACAACTACGGCTACCTCCTCCACGATAGTGCGAGCGGGGAGACCGCGTGCATCGATACGCCCGATGCGCAGGCCTACCTCAGCGAGGCCGCCGCCAAGGGCTGGACGATCACCCAGATCTGGAACACCCACTGGCATCCGGACCATGCCGGCGGCAACGAGGCGATCAAGGCCGCCACGGGCTGCAAGGTCATCGCGCCGGCGGTGGATGCCCCGCGCATTGCCGGGATCGACCGCACCGTGGCGCAGGGCGATACCGTCCCCTTCGGCGCCTACTCGGCCCATGTGATCGATGTCGGCGGCCACACCATGGGCCATTGCGCCTATTACTTGCCCGATGCCGCGCTCGCCTTCGTCGGCGATGCGGTCTTCGCGCTCGGCTGCGGCCGCATGTTCGAAGGCACGCCGGAGCAGTTCTGGGCCAGCCTCCTGCGCGTGAAGGCGCTGCCACCCGAGACCACGCTTTGCTGCGCGCACGAATACACCGCCTCGAACGCCCGGTTCGCCGTGCATGCCGATCCCGACAATGCCGCGCTTGCCGCCTATGCCGCTGAAATCGCGGACAAGCGCAGCCGCGATGAATGGACCGTGCCCACCCGGCTGGACCGCGAGCTTGCCACCAATCCCTTCCTGCGCGCCGATGATCCCGCGCTGCAGGCCCGTTGGGGCGGCGCCACGGCGATCGAGACCTTTGCCGCGCTGCGCAGCGCCAAGGACAGCTTCCGCTAGATGGCAGGCACCTCCGATAGCCCCGCCGCGGCCCGGCGCATCACGCGGGTCACCTCCTTCGATGTGGCCGAAGAGGCCGGTGTCAGCCAGTCGACCGTCAGCCGCGCGCTCGCGGGCGATACCTCGATCAGCGAGCCCACCCGCCAGCGTGTGGTCGCCGCTGCCGCCCGGCTCAACTATCAGGTCAACGAAAACGCCGCGCGCCTGCGCCGGGGCAAGACCGGTACGCTCGCGGTCGTGATGATCTGCCGCGCGGGCGAAGACCGCAAGGACCTCAACCCGTTCTACTATTCGCTGCTTGGCAGCACGTGCGCCGCCGCCTCGGCACGCGGCTACGAAGTGCTCGTCTCCTTCCAGGACAGCACCGAGAACTTCTGGGGCCACTATCAGGAGCGCCGCAAGGCCGATGGCATGATCGTCATCGGCACAAGCGAGAACACCCCCGCGTGGGACTATTTCAGCGAGCTCGATGCCGAAACCAGCTGGGTATGCTGGGGCGCCCCAAGCGATGCCTTCCCCTGGGTGCGCAGCGACAACGAAGCCGGCTCAACGCTCGCGGCGCGGCACATGCTGGTGCGCGGCTATACCAACATCGTATGCATCGGTTCCGAAACCTCGCCGCAGCGCCAGTTCAAGGAGCGCTATGACGGCTATGCCGCAGCCATGCGAGACGCAGGGCGCGAGCCGCTGCTTCAGCGGATCGAGCGCGGGCTCCCGCGCGAAGAGCAGGGCCGCCGCGCCGCTGCCGCACTGGCGGATTCGGGCCAACCTTTCGACGGCATCTTCGCGGTGAGCGACGAGATCGCGTTGGGCGCGCTCAAGGAACTGGAACGGCGCGGATACCGCGTGCCCGAGGATGTCGGCGTGGTCGGCTTCGACGGGGTGCGCGCGGGCGCCTGGTCCACGCCTCCGCTCACCACGATCGAGCCCGATTTCGAGATCGCCGGCACCCTCCTCGTCGACCGGCTGCTTGCCGCGATGGCCGGCGAACCTGAAACCCCGCGCCGCGCGCCGGTGCGTCTGGTCGTGCGCGGCTCTACCCGGCCCTGAACTGTCGGGCTTTCAAGGACTCCCATGAAAATCGCTTTCCTCGCCTGCGCGACCACGCTTCCCGGCGCGCCGGACCGCCGCGGCGACGCTTTCGAACACGACCAGCAAATGGCCGCGCTGACCGCAGCGCTTCGCCCCGGCGAAAGCGTGGAGGACATCGACTGGCTGGCCCCGCTCGAGGCCTTCGCCGGCTTTGACCTCGCCATCATCGGGACGCCGTGGGACTATCAGGACAACCGCGAAGCCTTCCTCGCCAAACTCGAAGCCATCGCCGCGCTGGGCGTACCCGTTTGCAACGCGCCCGAGGTCGTGCGCTGGAACATCGACAAGGGCTACCTCGCGGAACTTGGCGAGCGCGGCGTCGCGACGATCCCGACCCTTCTGCTGGACAATCCGGGCCGTGACGAAATTCTCGCCGCCTTCGATCACTTTGGCTGTGACCGCCTTGTTGTGAAGCGCCGCGTCGGCGCAGGCGCGGAGGGCCAGTTCGATTTCACGCGGCGCGCGCCCCCTGCCGAAGACTGGCGCATGGGCCACCCTGCACTCGTCCAGCCATTCCTCCCCGGCATCGTCACGGAGGGCGAGCATTCGCTGATCTTCATCGACGGCGCGTTCAGCCACGGCCTGATCAAGCGCCCCGCGCCGGGCGACTACCGCGTCCAGTCGCTCTATGGCGGTTGGGACACGGCGGTCATGCCCGCCCCTGCCGATCTCGCGGCGGCCGAGGCGGTGCTGGCCGGCCTCCCCTTCCCCGCCCCGCTCTATACCCGCATCGATCTTGTGCGCGGGCCAGATGGCAATCTGCTCCTGATGGAAGCGGAACTTATCGAGCCGTTCCTCTACCCCCTCCAGGGCCCGGAGCTGGGCCCGCGCCTCCTCGCCGGAATCCGGCGCCGCCTCACTGCATCTGGGCGCGGAACGAGATCGTGAAGCTGGGCGGCGTGCCGCTCGAACCTGCCATCGTGCCCTTGGGATTGACGCAGATGAACTTCACCGCCGCGTCATAGGCGGTGGTTGGAGTATATGTGCAGCCGGCATATGTCGTGGGTGCAGAGGCAGCGTTTGAATATTTGATGTCGGTGCTCGCGGTAAAGGTCAGCGCGCTGGTCGGGCTGCCTTGCGTGAAGGTCGGCGTTGCGGCGGTTCCCACCAGCATCTGGCTCGGCAGCGCATCGATCAGCAGCACCGTATTGTTGTCCACTGCCGTCGGTCCGGTGTTCGAAACAAGGATGGAGTACTGCACGATCGCGCCGGGGATCGCCTTGGGATTGGTGCTGCCGTTGATCGGGTCCGAAAGCACGCTCGAGGTCTTGACCAGAGTCAGTGTCGCATTGGATGCACGGCGGGTGTTGGTGATCGTACAGGAAATGACATCGCCCATGCGGGGAGTCACCGTGCCGCCCACTGTGCTCGGCAGCGTGGTGGCCGAGCCGGTAAAGGCATTGGTGCAGGTCATCGCAGACGTGTATTGCGTCAGGCTTGTTGTGCCTGACCCCACCTCGGTGAAAGTATAGGCGGTGAGCGGCGTGACCATAACCTGCGGGGTCGTGCCGTTGGTCACCGTTGTGCCCGTACCGGTCGTGGTCGTTGTCGCCACGGTGGTCGAGCCCTGGTTGATGTTCATCACAAACTGGTCGGTGGTGAAGCGCCGCCCACCAGTACCCAGCGCCTTGGTGAGCTGCAGGTGCGGGAAGACCGTGTTGGTGAAGACACAGGTGACGATATCGCCGAACTGCAGCGCGCCGAAGCTGTAGTTGGTGCTGATCACTCCGCTCGGCAGCGGCGTGCTCGAACTTACCGAGTTGGTGCAGGAGAGGCTCGACTGGTAGTCGGTCAGCGGGTTCACGCTGCCCGCCGCCATCGACTGCGTGAGCGTCAACGGCAGGGCCGAGGCGGTGGTGAGGGATGCAGCGGTGAACGGGCCGTTGCCCGTGCCGCTGGAGGTTCCGCTCGCCAGCGTGGCGCCGCCCGAGGTTGCATTGATGTTGAAGGTGAACTGGTCGGAAGAAGACGCCCGCGCTCCGGTCAGCTGCAAGTTGAGCCGGATCGAAGCGAAGCGCACAGCGAACATCACGCCCTGAAGGCCACCGCCGACAATCGTGGTGTTCAGTGATGTCGGGGTGCTCGAACCGACGATGTTGGCGCCAACCGTGTTCGGAACGCCGGTAACGCTGAACGTCTGCGTCCCGAGCCCGGTGCTTGTCGGATAGGTCGAGCCGCTGATCGGCCCCGCGGTATCGAGCGCGACCCAGTTGCCGCCGTTGGTCGTGAAAGCGAGCGATTCGCCATCGTTGGAGGATTCGCCATCCGCCGCCACGAACATGTAGCTGGTGATCTGGGAAACACCGGCGGGCGGGGTGAGCACGATATTGGTGATCGAGGCCGTCGTCGTCCCCGCCGCTGTCTGGTAGAGCACCGGGCGTCCACCGACACCGAGAAATGCGGTGTTGCCGATCGCCGCGCCGGTCCAAGACGGCGTCGCTGCGCCCGTGATTGCCGCGCCGCTGATCTTGAGCGTGAAAGTCATCACGGTGCCGTCGGGCAGCGTGTACGACATCGCCTGCCCCGCGCCGGAACGCGCCGCAGTGTCGTTGTAGCCGGTAAAATCGAGCCAGCAGTAGCTCTGCCAGTTGGCAGGCCCGGTCGAGCCTTGCGAGGTGGCGTAGAAGCAGCTTGCGGCTTCAGCGCGGCCCGCGCCAAGGCACAGCATGAGCAAGGCAAGCAGCACCGCCGAAACGTGGCGAACATACCCGCGGGTCGCGCCCGCGCATCCGGTCCCGAACCTGATCATGGCACCGGGACCTAGGGCAAAACCCTTAGGAGAGAGTTAACCATGCCCCGCCGCGAGCGGCGGGGTCAGGCTTCAGTTGGCGAGCCCTGCGATGGCGCTGTCGACCAGTGCCTTGTCCGCGCTCGCGCCGTGGTGGGCGGCGATAAGCTGGCCGGCGGCCGCTGCAGCTGCTGAAGCAGCGCGGGCGCGCAGTTCCTCGACCGCAGCGCGCTCGGCGGCGGCGATCTTGTCAGTCGCCATCTTCTCGCGCCGCAGGATCATCGCGCCGGTATCCGCCTCGGCCTTGGCAATGATTGCCTGGGCCTCGTGGCGGGCATGCTCGACCATGGCGGCAGCATCGGCTTCGGCGCCGGCGATCTTGGCGGCATATTCGGCGCGAAGCGCTTCGGCCTCGGCACGCAGTGCCTTGGCGGCATCAAGCTGCTCACGAATCGCGGCGATCTTCTTGTCGAGCCCGCCGGTGATCGCAGCGGGGACTTTCTGCCACACCACGATGAGGAGGAACGCGGTCATCGACAGCGCGACCCACATGCCCGGGGTGATGAAGCCGAAGGCCATCGGCTCGGCATGTTCGCCGTGTTCGGCAGCGGCGTGCGCCGCAGCTGCCAGCAGAGCAAGATCAGCCATGGAGCACGTCCTTCACCGCCGCACGCGCGGCATCGGCAGCAACCGTGAGGCCCGCGACGCGCGCCGCGATATCGGCGGCAGCTTCGGCGGCGACGGTTTCGATTTCAGCGAGCGCGCCGGCCCGTGCCGCAGCAATGCGGGCTTCAGCTTCGGCGATCTTCGCGTCACCCTCGGCTCCTGCCGCGCTGAGCCGCACTTCGGCAGCCTTGGCGGCTTCGGCCTTGGCCGCGGCGATCAGCGCCTGAGCTTCGCCGCGCTGCTTGGCAGCCTCGGCCTTCCACGCCTCATCCTTCGCATCGGCCTCGCGGCGCGCGGCTTCCGCGGCTTCGAGGTCGGCGGCGATCCGCTTGTCGCGACCTTCCATGGTCTCGATCACGCGGGGCGCCATGCCCCGGCCAACGAGGAAGAAGACCGCGCCGAAAATGACGAGCATCCAGAAAATCTGGCTCGAATAAGTCGCGGCAAGCTGCGAAATCTGGGGCATCTGGGTTCCCGCTCAGGCAGGTCGCTGGAAATACAATCGGGGGTGCACCGCCGACCCGTCCGGCCCCGCACGAAGGCGGGGCGGCCGGGAAGGCAGCAGCGTTCCGAAATCAGGCGACGAAGATCAGGATCATCGCCACGACGAACGAGAGCAGGCCGAGAAGTTCGGCGGCCGCGAAGCCGATGAACAGGCGGCCCTGCTGGCCGTCAGCCGCGCCCGGATTGCGCAGCGCGCTCTCGAGGAACGAACCGAAGACGTTGCCAACGCCGATGGCGGCCATGCCGGCGCCGATCGCAGCGAGACCCGCACCGATGAGCTTGGCGCTTGCAGGTTCCATGACTTAAACTCCCTTTTCTCAAAAATTCAGGTGGTTGGATGGGTATTCGAAAGCTCAGTGCAGATGCTCGGCGTCGTTGATGTACAGCGAGGTGAGCAGCGCAAAAACATAGGCCTGGATGCCGGCGACGAGGATCTCGAGCGCGCAGATCGCAACCATCAGGATGAAGCTGGGGATCGAGACGAGCCCCATGAAAAACGCGCCGGCATTGGCGCCGCCGATCACGAAGCTGGAAAGCACCTCGAGCAGCACGTGCCCTGCCATCATCGCGACGAAGAGCCTCAGACCAAGGCTGAAGGGGCGCACGAGGAACGAGACCAGCTCGATCACGAAAATCAGCGGGATCATCGGCAGCGGCGTGCCGTGCGGCACGAACAGCGAGAAGAAGTGGAAGCCGTGCTTCCAGAAGCCGACCACCAGGACGATCGAGAACGACAGGATGGCAAGCACGCCTGTCGCGGTGAAATGGCTGGTGAAGGTAAAGGGGTGCAGGCCGACGAGGCCGAGCGGCAGGAGGCCGAGCAGGTTGGCGAAAAGGATGAACATGAACAGCGAGAACACGTAAGGCAGGTACTTGCGCCCTTCCTTGCCGATGTTCGCGGTCAGCATGTTCTCGATGAAGCCGGTCATCGACTCGACCATCATCTGCCAGCGGCCGGGCACGAGCTCGCGCTTCATCCCGCCGATCATGAAGGCGTAAAGCACCACTGCTGAAATCAGCATCCACAGCGCCGAATTCGTGAACGCAACGTTGAACCCCGCGATCGACCAGTGATCGGTGCCGAACAGCGGCTCGATCGTGAACTGGTGCATCGGATCAACTTTGGCTTCGGTTGCCACGCGCGAAAATCCCGTTTCCTGTTACGCCAAAACGGCCTCCCGATGCGGCCCCCTGGTCCAAGGGGCTCAATCGGAACGCCGGTTCGCAATCCGGATGATGTTTCTGAAGGCAACCCCCGTTCCGAGAAACAGCATCACCAACAGGCCCCAGTGGCCGCGACCGACAAGCCAATCAATGGCCACGCCAACCGCCGCACCGCCGATCATACCCCCCAGCAATTCGGCCAGCACCTGGTTGCCGAGGCGGTATCCCGCATCTGCACCCTGCTGGCCGCTGCGGGTCCGCTCAGCCTCGATGCGACGAGCGGCGGCAAGCCTCTCCTCGAGCGATGCGATGCGGGGATCCGCGCCGATGGGGTCCTCACGGTCAGGGTCGTCTTCCATGCCGGCCTTTCTTGGCGTTGCCGCGTCGAAGTAGGCCAGGCGCGGGAAACAAACCCCCGTCAAGGGCGCGGCCCCTTTAGGAAGGGCTCGGGGCCAAGTCAACCGCGGCAAAGCGGGCTGTAACCGGCAGTTTTGCGGCAAGTGCGAAGGGAATTGCCCACCCCGCCCCGGATGCGCCCCGCATTACCCCTCAGGGGCAGCGCGAATCGCGCAGGGGCGGTGCGCCGGTGCGCGTCTGCCAGCTGCCGTCGGGGCCCTGGTACTTTTCCCCTGGCACGGTCTGCGAGATCAGCAGGCATCCCGAGGTGAGCGCATATTCCTCCACCGTCGCCTTGGCAGCGGCAGCCTTCTCGGCATAGATCGCCTTGCGCTTGATATTGAGCTCGTCGATCACCGCCTTGAGGGTCGGCGTAGGCGGCACGACATAGCCCAGGTAGCCGTCAACCTTCTCGCCCACCTGCCCGGCGGCGCGCGCCGCGGCATAAGCAGGATCGCGCTGCGCGAGCGCGGCTGCCGGGATCATGCCCGCCACAGCCAGAACGGCCGCCACGAGCCCGAACTTTCCAAATGTGCGTGCCATGATCAGAAAACTTCCTTGTTGTTCTCGATCGTCTGGCTCGCGTCTCCGGCCAGGCGATAGACCACTTCCTGCTTGATGTTGATGTTGAGCTCGATGACGATCGGTTTGTCGGGCGCTTTTATCGTGATGCAGCCCCCCGTCGTCATCGCTCCCGCCATCCCCAGTGCGGCAAGCAGCAGCCGCACCGGCCCGCGGCGCCCATTTCCCATCACGGTGTGCCCTTCATTCATGATGGGCCAATTCGTTGCAGGGTTGCGGTGCCTGGTCAATTGCTGGTTCCTTATGGCTTGGGCGGGCTTGCCGGAGGCTGAACGCCGCTGGCAGGTCCCTGAAAGGTAGGAGGCCGGAAAGGCAGGACGCCCGGCGGCGGCTGCGGGTTCATCGAACTGACCAGGCTGTAGAACGGTGCGTGGATGTTGACATTGAACTTGACCGGGATCTTCGCAACCTGCCGCGTCAGGAAATTCTGCTTTGCGTCTCGGCCCTGCTTGATCCCGGTGAATTCCACGCGCGTCACCACGTCGCCCGCCAGATTGCCGTCGAGCCCGATGGTCATGCGCGAATAGTCGAGCGATTTCAGCGAATCGAACGCGAAGTTCGCCATGGCCGAAAGGTCTTTGTACGACAGCGCGCCGACATAGGAGACCGTCCCCCCGGGGCTGCGCGAAACCAGCGCGCCGCCCTTGATCCGCCCGCCGCCGGCATCGAATTCCAGCGGCAGGTGCCCGTCGAAGGTGCCGGTGGCGGAAAGGTTGGCCAGTTCCATTCGCTCAAGGAATTTGGCCGCGTCCATCCCCTCGATATCGATCTGGAAACGGCGTGTTTCGGCCACGGTCAGCCTGAGATCGCCCGGCGCGAGCCGCAAGGTCCCGCCGAGAAACGGCCAGGTCGCGCCGTTGATGCGCACCACCTGCCCGGCGAGGAGTTCCAGATCCATCACGCCGTCCTTCACCTCGATCCCCGGATTGGCGGAGGCGATGTGCAGGGTCTGGTGCGGCGCGGTGACCATGCCGATCAGGTCGGTAAAGGAAAGCATGCCCGACAAGCCCTTCACCGGGCCAAAGGCTGCTGCAAAATCAAGGCCATCGGTGCCGAAGCTGCCGGCGCTTGTCACCGTCTCTGCGGTCCAGTCCACCCGGCCCTGCCCGCGCACCGTGCCTTCCGCGTCGGCGATCACACCCTTGAACTGGGGCACCAGCGCGGTGAGCTGCAGCCCGCCGACCTTGCCCGGGACGAGCTTGCCCTTGTCGAACACGAGCCGCTCGACCACCAGATCGGCGCTCCCGCGCGCGGTGGCCAGATCATGCCGCACGTTCACGCGCAGGACCTCACGCCGCGAATCCGGCTCACGCAGCAGCGCCTCTGCCGTGATGCGGTTGTCCCTGAGCGTGAGGACCGCGCCGTCGCCCGCCAGAGTCTTGAACCGGGCGGGCTGGAAACGGTCGGCAGCCGCAAAGCGCACGCCGCTGAGAGTCAGCGCCCCGCCGGCAAAGCGCCAGTCGCCCGCCGCGCCGCCCAGATCGATCGGTACGGCAGCAAGCTTCACGTCCACCCCGTCGAAGGTGCCCGCAAGATCCGCGCCCAGCCGCGCCACCAGATTGCCCAGACGAAACGTGGTCGCCGAAGCGCCCGGCCCAAGCGTAACATCGGCGCTGCGCACGGTCATCGTTCCCGGCCAGGCGAGCCCGACCGGCCCGGTGCTCAGGACAAGCGGGGTTGCGCCAAGCCGCCCGGTCAGCGCAAGCGATGGTACGCCAAGCGCAGCCCTCAGCCCGCCCGGCCCGCTCTGAACGATGGCCTGGCCTCGCGCCGGGCACAGCGTCAGCCGTTTGCGGTCGATGCTGACCGCGCCGAGTTGAAGGCTGGTGAAGGCCGGAGTGACGCAGCCCGGCCAGAGCGCCAGACCGCCGCGGGGGCCCAGGGTGCCGTCAATCGGCAAGGCAAGGCCGGAGACCGCGCCGCCCGGGATCGCCCCCGAAAGCTGCGCCATGCCGGTAAAGCGCAGCCCCCCATCCGGCGCCTGCGCCACTTCGAGCAGCGGCAGCGCCAGCCGTTCGCCGCCCACGCGGTATTCGGCCATGCGCAACCTGAGCGCCGGGCGCCCGCCTGCGCCGGGCTCCATGCGCCCGGTGATCGGCGGCAGGCCTTCCCCTGCCATGACGAAATTGCCGGTAAGGCGCGGCAGACCGCTGCCCTCCCCCGCCACCTGCAGCCGCGAGACCGAAAGCAGCGCCGCTCCGCTGCCACCGCGCAATGCAGCGCTGGGCGCAACGAGGCTCCAGCGCTCACCCTCGCGCCGCAGCACGACATCGCCTGCCAGTCTGCTGCCCCGCTCCTCACGCGCCAGCGCGGCGCGCATCCGCGCGATCAGCGGCGCGGCCAGCGTGCCTTCCGCCGCTGTCTGCGCACTCGCCAGCGCCCGCTCGCTCGCTGTCCCGCGCGCGAGGCCCCGGCCCGTTATGCCGCCCCGGAACACGAGGCCCGCAAGGCCGGCCTTGGCCTCGACATCTCCGTCCAGCCCCAGCGCACCGGCGAGCAGCGCCGCCGTCCGCACGCCGCCTGCCTCGCCGCTCACATGGCCGCGCAACGCAGCGCCTTTTAGCGAAAGCGTCCCCTCCAGCGCCAGCCGCTGCGCCGCCAAGCCGGGCGCGGCCAGCGCGCCGCCTTCAAGCTTGCCCTTGATCGCCGCGCCGCCAAAATCCTTGTCGCCGGTGAGGTCGAGCGCCAATGCGGCGGGTCCGAGGCGGATGTCTTTCCCGCAGGCAAGCCCCGCCAGCCGCAACGGTCCCTCAAAGCGCGGACGCCCGTCGCTGACCGAAACCTTGCCATAGGCACTTGCCCGCTCCGCCGTGCAGCCGCCCGCCGCCACTGCGGGCATGATGGCCGCCAGGGTTCCGGCAAACCCGCCCGCCAGATTGCCCGCGCCGTCCGCCTTCAGGGCAATGCGGCCATAATCGCTTTCAACGAGGGCTCGGCCGTCGACGAGCTTCAGATCAAGATCAGGCAGGCCCGGCGCCGTGTTTGACGGCTGCTTGGGAAAAAGCAGCGGATCAAGCGCCCCGAAGCTCGGTTTTCCCGCGTGCCAGCTGCCAAAGAGGCGCGGCTGTTCAAGCGTGATGCGGCCGATACGCGGGCCGGCAAGGCCATAGGCGATCCGCACTTCGGCGCGCGCGATGGTGAGGTCGGGATGCGCCGGATCGCCGATCACGATGTTCGTGAGCACCTGGGTATCGGCGCCGATCGTCTGGATCGCATAGTGGCCGGGCAGGCCCATCTGCGCCAGTTGACCGTCGATCAGGTTCCTGGCGATCGGCTCGCGTGCGGTCCACAGCCCGATGGCAAGCGCCACCAGCACGCCTGAGGAGGCAAGCAGCACCTGCCGCCGCCTGCGCGGTCGCGGGAGCGACACGCCGCCGTCCGGCGATTCGCTCGCAAACTCGGTCTCGTCCGGCATCCCCGCCCTTGTTGCCCAGCGCCCGCGCCGAAGCAATGGCGAGACGCGCCCGGCTTGCGCCGCCGCGCCAAGGCGGGCAAAGATCGGCCCGCCAAGCCATGGACGATCCGCCCAGCCTCTTTCCCCAGCGCAGCCGCGAGCCAGCCGATCGCGACAGGGTGCGCGAAGCCGGGCTCGATCCTTCCGGCCACCGTGCGCGCCTGCGCAAGCGTTTGCTCGAAGGCAGCGACGATGCCCTCGCCGATCACGAAGTCATCGAATACCTCCTGATGACCGCGATTCCCCGGCAGGATGTCAAACCCCTGGCGCGCATGCTGCTCCAGCGCTTCGGCAGCCTTGCCGCCGTGTTCAATGCAGACCCCCGCGCGCTGATGGCGACACCCGGGATCAAGGAGACCGCCGCCGCCGCGCTGCGTATCGCCGGTGTTTCCGCCCGCCGTCTCGCCCGCGCGACGGTCTCCGAAATGCCCGTGCTCTCAAGCTGGCAGGCGCTGCTCGACTATCTCCACATCGATATGGCCCACCTCACGCACGAGCGGGTGCGGGTGCTCTATCTCAACACGCAGAACCGCCTCATCCTCGATGACAAAGTGGCCGACGGCGATATCGACGAGGCCGCGATCCACCCGCGCAAGGTGATCCACAAGGCCATGGACATCGGCGCCGCCGCGCTGATCCTCGTCCACAATCACCCCTCCGGCAGCCCCGAACCCAGCCGCGCCGATATCCAGATCACCCAGAAGATCCTCGAGGCCGGCCGCCTGCTCGGCGTCACAGTACACGATCACGTGATCATCGGGCGGCAGGGCCACGTAAGCCTGAAGGCAAAGGGGCTGATCTGATGTGCGTTGCCGCCGTGGCCTTCCTGGCCGATCCGCGCTGGCGGCTGGTCGTGATCGGCAATCGCGACGAATTCCACGAGCGCCCGACTGCGCCCTTGGCGCGCTGGCCAAACGGCGTGATCGCAGGGCGTGATTTGCAGGCCGGCGGCACATGGCTGGGCGCAGCGGAGAACGGCCGCGTCGCGCTCGTCACCAACTTGCGTGTCGACGGCTACCCGCAGGCCCACCTCGCCTCGCGCGGCGCGCTGGTGACCGACTGGCTGGCAGGCCGTGAACCCGCCTCGCCCGAATCCATGAACCCGTTCAACCTGTTCATGGACGATAGTGACAGCGCATGGCACCTCACGAACTTTCCCGTAGTGCAGCGCCTGCCGCTCGCCCAAGGCCTCCACGGCCTGTCCAACGGCCCGCACGACCTGCCTTGGGCCAAGACCCTCGCGCTGGAGGCGGCTCTGACGCGGTGGCTGGAGGCCGGGTCCAACGACCCCGCCCCGCTTTTCGCCGCGCTGGCGGACCAGACCGAACTCACCGGCGAAGGCCCTGAACGCCGCTTCTCCCCCGTCTTCATCCGCAACCCGCTCTACGGCACGCGCTGCTCCACCGTACTCCTTATCGCCGCCGACGGCGCCGCGCGCATCATCGAACGCCGCTTCGATGCGGCAGGCCGCGCCGCGGGTGAAACCGTGATCGAGTACCAGACGGTCATCTGAGCCCCCTCTTGCCTTAAGCCCCCCCTCACCGTAGCGGCACCGCACACCCTGTTTAGCCGGAGTCGCCCATGGTCCCCCGTTATGCCCGCCCCGCGATGACCGCGATCTGGGAGCCGGAGGCGCGCTATCGCATCTGGTTCGAGATCGAGGCCCACGCGACCGAGAAGTTGGGTGAGCTCGGCGTCGTGCCGCAGTCAGCAGCCAAGGCGTTGTGGGATTGGTGGGCGACGGGCCCGATAATTGACGTCGCCGCGATCGACGCGATCGAGGCCGTGACCAAGCACGATGTAATCGCCTTCCTCGATTGGGTAGCGAAAGAAGTCGGCCCCGAAGCGCGCTTCATGCACCAGGGCATGACCAGCTCGGACGTGCTCGACACCACCCTCAACGTCCAGCTCACGCAGGCTGCCGATCTCCTTATCGCCGATATCGACGCGCTGCTGGAGGCGATTAAGCGCCGTGCGGTGGAGCACAAGTACACCCCGACCATCGGCCGCAGCCACGGCATCCATGCCGAACCGACCACTTTCGGCCTCAAGCTCGCGCAGGCCTATGCCGAGTTCGCCCGCTGCCGCACGCGCCTCGTTGCCGCGCGCGCCGAAGTCGCGACTTGCGCCATATCGGGCGCAGTCGGCACTTTCGCCAATATCGATCCGGCAGTCGAAGCCCATGTAGCGGAAAAGCTGAGCCTTGCGGTGGAGCCCGTCTCCACACAGGTCATCCCGCGCGATCGCCATGCGATGTTCTTTGCCGTCCTCGGCGTCATCGCCAGCAGCATCGAACGCCTCGCCACCGAAGTGCGCCACTTGCAGCGCACCGAAGTATTGGAAGCGGAGGAATACTTCTCGCCCGGCCAGAAGGGTTCTTCGGCCATGCCGCACAAGCGCAACCCGGTGCTGACCGAAAACCTCACCGGCCTCGCCCGCGTCGTCCGCTCCGCCGTCACCCCCGCGCTCGAAAACGTCGCGCTGTGGCACGAGCGCGATATCTCGCACTCCTCGGTCGAGCGCTTTATCGGCCCCGATGCGACGATCACGCTCGATTTCGCCCTCGCCCGCCTCACCTCGGTGATCGACAAGCTGCTCGTCTACCCCGAGCGAATGCAGAAGAACCTCGACCGCATGGGCGGCCTTGTCCACTCGCAGCGCGTGCTCCTTGCGCTCACGCAGGCTGGCCTCACACGCGATGATTCCTACCGCTTGGTCCAGCGCAACGCGATGCAGGTCTGGCAATCTGACGGCCAACTCTCGCTGCTCGAACTGCTGAAAGCCGATCCCGAAGTGAGCGCGGTGATGTCTGCGCAGGAGCTCGAGGACAAGTTCAACCTCGACTATCACTTCAAGGCGGTCGACACGATCTTCGCGCGGGTGTTCGGCGCCTGAGGCAAGGACCTTGGCGGGCACCTTGGCGGGGACTGGTCTTCCCCGCCAAAGGGTCCTAGCATAGGGTCAACCGGGGGGCTGGGGACAAAGCCTGATGAAAGTGTTTCGCTCGATCCTGTGGCTGGTCATCGTGGCAGCGCTGGCCGCGTTCTCAGCCGCCAACTGGGTGCCGGTCGAACTCACCATTTGGCAGGGCCTGGCGCTTGATACCAAGCTGCCGGCGCTGGTTATCGCCGCCTTCCTCCTCGGCTTCGTGCCGATGTGGCTCGTCCACCGCACAACACGCTGGCGGCTCTCGCGCCGCATCACCGCGCTCGAAACCTCGCTTGCCAATTCGGCCTCCCTTTCCTCCACGCAGCTTGATGCTGCCAGCAGACGAGCATCCGAAAATCCATGAGCAATCCCGTCTATCTTGCGCTCGATCTGCCCCGGCTCGATGCCGGGCTCGCGCTGATCCAGAAGGTCAGGGGTCATATCGGCGGGGTGAAACTCGGCCTCGAATTCTTCTGCGCGCACGGCCACCACGGGGTGCATGAAGTCGCCAAGCTCGGCCTGCCGATCTTCCTCGACCTGAAGCTGCACGACATTCCGAACACCGTCGCCGCCGCGATGCAGTCGATCCACGTACTCGAACCCGCGATCGTCACCGTCCACGCCGCGGGCGGGCGGGCGATGATGGAGGATGCCAAGGCCGCGGCAGGCGAACACTGCAAGGTCGTCGCGGTTACCGTGCTCACCAGCCTCGATGACGACGACCTCGCCGGCGTCGGCGTCCCCGGCGGCGCGCACGATCAGGCGCTGCGCCTCGCCGATCTGGCGCAGGAAGCCGGGCTCGATGGTATCGTCTGTTCAGGCCACGAAGTCGGCGCGATCCACAAGCGCTGGAAGAACGGCTTCTTCGTCGTTCCGGGCCTCAGGCCGGACAGCGGCCATACGGCGGACCAGAAGCGCATCGTCACCCCCCGCGCCGCGCGCAACGACGGCGCCAGCGTCCTCGTCATCGGCCGCCCGATCAGCCGCGCCGAAGACCCGGTCGCCGCCGCCCGCGCCATCGAAGCCACGCTCTGAGCCAACGTCCATGCCGACCTACCGCATAGCCCAGCCCGTCGACGCGCCTGCCGTGCGCGCCCTGATTGAAAGCGGCTATCGGGGCGACAGCGCCAGGCGGGGCTGGTCGAACGAAGCCGACCTCCTTGGCGGCGACCGCACCACGCCCGAAGAAGTCGCCGCAATGATCGCCGCGCCCGATAAGCGCGTGCTCCTCGCCGAGGAGGACGGCGCGCTGGTCGGCACCGTCACAGTGACCGATCTCGGGCAAGGCCGCGCCTATATGGGCCTCCTGTGCGTCGATCCCGAACGCCAGGCCGGCGGCCTTGGCCGCATGCTTGTCCACGAAGTGGAACAGCTCGCCGCCGAGGTGTTCGGCTCCAAAGTCATGGAACTCATCGTCGTCGATGTGCGCACCGAACTCATCGCGTGGTACGAGCGGCGCGGCTACGCCCGCACTGGCACGCTTCGTCCCTTTCCGCTGCCCATGGATGTGCCCTACAAGATGGTGGAGCTGGAGCGCCCGATCGCCTGACGGGCGCCTGCACGTGCGGTTCAGCACCGCGAAAGCCGGTGCGGTCCAGATGCGGGGCAATACACTCCAAGGGGGACCACCCATGATCAAGCCTTCCACCTCGCTCCTCCTATCCGCCGCGCTCACCGCCGCGAGCGCTGCGCCTGCCATGGCGCAGGCCGTTTCGTCCGGCCCCGTCGTCGCCCCCGGCAATGCAGTCCTCACCGTGAGCGCCGATGGGCGCAGCACGCGCGTGCCCGATCTTGCCGTGTTCAGCGCAGGCGTCACCACGCAGGCGAAAACCGCCGCCGATGCCCTATCGGAGAACGCCGACCGGATGAACGCCGTGATCGCCGCGCTCAAGGCCTCCGGCATTGCCGAGCGTGATATCCAGACCAGCAATCTCTCGGTGAACCCGGTCTACGGCCAGCCTCGCGCCGACGCGAACGGCAACGTGACCGGCGATCCGGTCATCGTGGGCTATCAGGCGAACAACCAGGTCGAGGTCAAGCAGCGCAAGATCGGCAACTACGGCAAGACCATCGATACATTGGTGAATGCCGGCGCCAACCAGGTCAGCGGCCCCTCGTTCCAGCTCGACAACCCCGATGCCGCCAGCGACGAGGCCCGTCTCGAAGCCATGAAGAAGGCCCGCGCCCGTGCTGAGCTTTACGCCAAGGCGGCCGGCCTCACCGTCAAGCGCATCCTCACCATCAGCGAAGGCGGCGGCTACAGCCCGCAGCCGATGGTGATGTACGCGCGCGCCGAGGCGATGATGGCCAAGGCGCCCAGCCCGGTTGCGGCGGGCGAAGTGCAAGTTGGCGCGAACGTGACGGTGACGTTCGAACTGGGGCAGTAAGTCAGGCCCACCCCCAACCCCTCCCGCAAGCGGGAGGGGGGCAGGTGACGCTGGTCCTCTTCTCCCGCTCACGCAACGCCCCTCTTCGTCTCCCCTCCCGCACGCGGATCGGACCATTTTTCTTCCCCCCTCCCCGCTTGCGGAACGGATCATTTTTCTTCTCCCCTCCCGCTTGCGGGAGGGGTCGGGGGTGGGCAAGCGGCAAAGCACCACCATTTGACCGACAAACCCCAACCCCCTATCCGCACCCCATGCCCGCCCCCCTGATCAAGATCTGCGGCCTCACCACCCCAGCCGCACTCGAGGCGACCATCGCCGCGCGTGCCGCCTACGCCGGCCTCGTGGTCTTCCCCCCCAGCCCCCGCCACCTCGCGCTCACCGATGCCGCCGCGCTAGCCGCCCGTGCGGCCGGTCGGATCAAGCTCGTCGGCCTCTTCGTCGATGCGGCGGACAGCCTGATCGCCGAAGTCGTCGAAGCCGCGAAACTCGATGTGATCCAGCTCCATGGAAAGGAAGACCCCGCCCGCGTCGCCGCACTCCGCGCCGCCTTCGGAAAGCCCGTCTGGAAGGCGCTCGCTGTCTCCAGCCGCGCCGATATCGAAAACGCGGAACGGTTCGCCGGAGCTGCCGATCTCGTCCTCTTCGATGCCAAGCCGCCCAAGGGTGCAGCGCTCCCCGGCGGCCTCGGTCTCGTCTTCGACTGGACCTTGCTCTCCGGCTACAAGAGCCCGGTACAATGGGGCCTTGCCGGCGGCCTATCCCCCGCCAATGTGGCAGAGGCCGTGCGCACCACCAACGCCCCGCTGGTCGACGTCTCCTCCGGCGTCGAAAGCGCCCCGGGCGTGAAGGACGTGGACCTGATCGCCCAATTCTGCCTCGAAGCCCGCGCCGCCTGAAAGAAAATCCCGTCACCCCGGGCTTGACCCGGGGTCCCGATTTGTTTCTGCACCAAGCGTTCGGCGGTAGCAGGACCCCGGATCAAGTCCGGGGTGACGTAGTGACTTTTGCGCAAGCCGCCTGATTGCCCTAAAGCCCCGCGAATCTGGACAAGCGCGCGCCCCTCTGCCAAGCGGTGCGCCATGAACGTGCCCATCCCCAACAGCTTCCGCACCCAGCCCGATGCACAGGGCCATTTCGGCCAGTTCGGCGGCCGCTATGTCGCCGAAACGCTGATGCCGCTGATCCTTGATCTGGAAGCGGAATATCGCAAGGCCAAGGCGGACCCCGCCTTCCACGCCGAGTTCGACGATCTGCTCGAACACTACGTCGGCCGCCCTAGCCCGCTCTATTTCGCCCCGCGCCTCACCGAGGAACTGGGCGGCGCGCAAGTCTGGTTCAAGCGCGACGAGCTCAATCACACCGGCGCGCACAAGATCAACAACTGCATCGGCCAGATCCTCCTCGCCATCCGCATGGGCAAGACGCGGATCATCGCCGAGACCGGCGCAGGCCAGCACGGCGTCGCCACCGCGACCGTCTGCGCGCGCTTTGGCCTGCCCTGCACGATCTTCATGGGCGCGACCGACGTTGCCCGCCAGCAGCCCAACGTGTTCCGCATGAAGCTGCTCGGCGCCGAAGTCGTCCCCGTCACCGCCGGTGCCGCCACGCTGAAGGACGCGATGAACGAGGCGCTGCGCGATTGGGTCGCGAACGTCCACAACACCTTCTACATCATCGGCACTGCCGCCGGCCCGCACCCCTATCCGGAACTCGTCCGCGATTTCCAGAGCGTGATCGGCAAGGAAGCCCGCGCCCAGATGCTCGCCCGCGTCGGCCGCCTGCCCGACCTGCTCGTCGCGGCGATCGGCGGCGGCAGCAATGCCATCGGTCTGTTCCACCCTTTCCTCGATGATCCCAGCGTCAAGATGATGGGCGTCGAAGCCGCCGGCCACGGGCTTGATCAGCTCCACGCCGCCAGCCTCGCAGGCGGCCGCCCCGGCGTGCTCCACGGCAACAAGACCTATCTGCTGCAGGACGAGGACGGCCAGATTCTCGAAGGCCACTCGATTTCGGCGGGTCTCGACTATCCCGGCATCGGCCCCGAACACGCCTGGCTCAAGGAAACCGGCCGCGTCCAGTACACCTCGGTGACCGACACCGAAGCGCTCGACGGCTTCCAGCTGCTCTGCCGCACAGAAGGCATCATCCCCGCCCTCGAACCCGCCCACGCCATCGCCGCGGTGAAGAAGATCGCGCCTACCATGGACAAGGACGCGATCATCCTCGCCAACCTGTGCGGACGCGGCGACAAGGACATCTTCTCGGTCGCGGAGCATCTGGGGGTTAAGCTGTGATCTACCCCAGGCTGCTCTTCGCGTCGGTTTTCATGGGAATGTTTGTTGCCACCATTTTCGAAGGTCTCTTAGGTGACGCGATTGCTACAATTCTACCGCCAAGCAGACCCATGGCTGTCGTGCATGAATTGGCATTCGCGATCAGCGGGCTAACTGCGGTTCTGGCAATGCGTTACTACCAATCACGGATGCCCAAGTCATGACCCGCCTTTCCGCTGCCTTCGCCAAGGGCCACCCCGCGCTCGTCTGCTTCATCACCGCCGGTGATCCGACGCCCGCCGCCACGCCCGCGATCCTCGATGCGCTCGTCGAAGGCGGCGCCGATGTGATCGAGCTCGGCATGCCTTTCACCGATCCGATGGCCGATGGCCCGGCGATCCAGCGCGCCAATCTGCGCAGCCTTGCCGCCGGCACCAAGACTGCCGACATTCTGCAGATGGCCACCGATTTCCGCACGCGCCACCCGGATGTGCCGCTGGTCCTCATGGGCTATGCCAACCCGATGATCACGCGCGGGCCGGAATGGTTCGCGGCAGAGGCCGCCAAGGCCGGGGTCGACGGGGTGATCTGCGTCGATATCCCGCCCGAGGAAGACGGCGAACTCGGCCCCTATCTGCGCAGTGCGGGCATTTCGCCGATCCGCCTCGCCACCCCCACGACTGACGCCGCGCGGCTCCCCGCCGTGCTCGAAGGCTCCTCGGGCTTTCTCTATTACGTCTCGGTAGCGGGCATCACCGGCAAGCAGTCCGCCGCGCTCGCCTCGATCGAGGAAGCGGTCACCCGCATCAAGCAGACGGCGGAGATCCCCGTTGCCGTCGGCTTCGGCGTTCGGACACCCGAGCAGGCCGGCCCCATCGCCCGTGTGGCAGACGGCGTCGTCGTCGGCTCGGCGCTCATCGACATCATCGCCGAGCACGGCGAAAATGCCGCAGGCCCGGTCCGCGAACTCGTTACGGCCCTTGCCAACGCCGTCCACAATGCGCGAAAGGTAGAAGCATGAGCTGGCTAACCCGCGTCCGCAATTCGCTCCCGTTCGCGCCCAAACGCGACACGCCGGACAATCTCTGGATCAAGTGCCCTTCGTGCAGCGAGATGCTGTTCACCAAGGAGTACGAGGAAAACCTCTCGGTTTGCCCGCGCTGCGATCACCACGGCCGCATCGGCGCCACCGAGCGCCTCACCCAGCTGCTCGACGCCGGCTTCGAACTGCTGCCCGCGCCCAAGGTGCGCGAAGACCCGCTCAAGTTCCGCGATACCAAGCGCTACGCCGACCGCTTGAAGGCCGCCCGCGCGTCCAATCCGCTGCCTGATGCACTGACTGCCGCAGTGGGCAAGATCGATGGCCACAAGGCCGTTGTCGGCGTGCAGGATTTCGGCTTCATGGGCGGCTCGATGGGCATGGCCGTGGGCGATGCGTTTATCGCCGCCACGGAAGCCGCGATTGCGAACAAGTGCCCCTTCGTAGCCGTCACGGCAGCAGGCGGCGCGCGCATGCAGGAAGGCATTCTCAGCCTGATGCAGATGCCGCGCACCACGGTCGCCATCACGCGCCTCCACAATGCGGGCCTTCCCTATATCGTCGTTCTCACCGATCCCACCACCGGCGGCGTCACGGCGAGCTATGCCATGCTGGGCGATATCCAGATCGCCGAACCCGGCGCGCTCATCGGCTTTGCTGGCCAGCGCGTGATCCAGGACACGATCCGCGAAAAGCTCCCTGAAGGCTTCCAGCGCGCCGAGTACCTTCACGCCCACGGAATGATCGACATGGTTGTCGGTCGCCATATGCTGAAGGCCACCCTCGCGCGCACCATCGGCTACTTGATGGCTGCGCAGGCGGCATAGGCCCCTCCGACCCGCCTTCGGCGGGCCACCTCCCCATTTGTCCTGCGGAAAAATGGGGAGGGAAAACCAGTCACACTTTCTAGATCCTCCCCATTTTTGCGAAGCACAAATGGGGAGGTGGCAGCCCGAAGGGCTGACGGAGGGGTAACCTTGCGCGACTTCGCCATTTCCGAAAACCCCCGCGTCCAGCACCAACTGGACCGCCTCGGCGCGCTCTCGCTCCCGCAAGGCCGCCTCGGCCTCGATACTGTGCGCGAAATCTGCGCCCGCCTCGGCGATCCGCAGCGCCGCCTGCCGCCGGTGTTCCACGTCGCCGGCACCAACGGCAAAGGCTCGACCTGCGCCTACTTGCGCGCGATCCTCGAAGCGCAGGGCCTCGTGGTCCACACAGCCACCAAGCCCCACCTCGTCCGCTACAACGAACGCATCCGCGTCGCCGGCAAGCTGATCAGCGACGAAAGCCTCGCCGACCTGCTCGAACGCGTGCTCGATGCCTCCGAAGACCTCGGCCCCAGCTTCTTCGAAGTCACCACCGTCGCCACCTTCCTCGCCTTCGCGGAAACCCCGGCTGACGCCTGCGTGATCGAAACCGGCCTCGGCGGCCGCCTCGATGCAACCAACGTCCTCGAAAACCCCGCAGTCTGCGGCATCGCCACTTTGGGCATCGATCACGAATCCTTCCTGCTGGTGCCCGAAGCCGGCACGCCTGAAGAGCCCCTCGCACGCATCGCCTTCGAAAAGGCGAGCATCGCCAAGCCCGGCGCACCGCTGGTGGTGCAAAGCTACGCGGAAAGCCCCCTCGCCAGCGTACTCACCACGGCAGGCCAGATCGGCGCCCCCGTCCACTTGCGCGGCCGCGACTGGTGGGCCCAAGTGGGGGAAACCATCGAATACCGCGATGCACAGGGCGCGCTCAGCCTCCCGCTCCCCACCCTCGTCGGCAAGCATCAGGCCGACAACGCTGCGCTCGCCATCGCCATGCTGCGCCACCAGAGCGCCGTCCCAGTGAGCCCCGAAGCCATGGCTGAGGGCATCCGCGAGGCCCGCTGGCCCGCCCGCCTTCAGCGGCTTGGCAAGGGTCCGCTGACTGCCCTTGCTCCAGAGGTAGACGAGATATGGCTCGATGGTGGCCACAATCCAGACGCAGCAAATGCCATTGCGACCTACTTCGCAGGAGAGGCGGAATGGCGCAAACCCTTTGTAATCATTGGCATGTTAGCGAACAAGGATGCCAAGACTTTCATTCACCGGATCGCACCGATAGTCGGAGCTATCGTCGGTGTGCCGATTCCAGGGCATGACCATCACTCACCGGCCCATATCGCAGAACTTGCGCGGATCGCTGGGGTTTCTAACGTCGGAACGGCACCTGACTTTGCTAGCGCGCTGGACATTGTGAATCGACGAGGGCGCCCGGCGGATGGTCGCCCACCGGTGCTGATCGCAGGTTCACTCTATCTCGCTGGCGAAGTGCTGCGAATGAACTTGGAAATGCCTGATTAAACAGGTCCGTTCGTGTCGAGCGAAGTCGAGACACCAGACGCTGCGCCAGGTGTCTCGACTTCGCTCGACACGAACGGGGGGATGGAGGTCAAATGTTTGGTTCGGGCGCAGCCACCTCCCGGCTCACCCGCACCCATTCAGCACAGACAAACGCCACCGCCACCAGCCCCGCCGCCGCCGTCCAGCGGAACACTGTGGCATAGCCGTAAAGATCAAACGCCTCCCCCGCGATCCCGCGCCCCAGCGAGCCGATCAGGAACGTCAGGGATGACATCAGCGCGTACTGCACCGCCGTATAGCGCTTGGAGACGATGCCAGAGAGATAGGCCACGAACGCCGCCCCCGCGATGCCGGTCGAGATGTTCTCGAAGCTGATCGCCAGCAGCAGCCGGATCATGCGCGGATCAAACCCGAACAGCGCGAACAGCGAATGCAGTCCGATAACCTTGCCCACCGCATCGATATGCACCGCGCCCTCGGCGAGGTCCGCATAAACGAAATTGCCCAGCATCGGCAGGATCGCCCCGATCAGGATGGTTGGCATCCGCCCCAGCCGCAGGAACAGATAGCCGCCAAGGCTGATCCCCGCGATAGTCATGAAAATGCCGAAGACCTTGGAGGCAAACGCCACCTCGTCCTTCGAATAGTGCAGGAAATCGAGGTAGAACGGAAAGGCAAAACTCGACCACACGTTGTAACACAGCGTGTAGGTCAGGATCATGCCGATCACCACCAGCACGCCCCAGCCCAGCCGGGCGACAAGTTCCGCCAGCGGTGCGATCAGCGCAACATAGAGGTGGTTCGCCGCCGTCCGCGCCGCCGAGACGCGCGTGTCGGGCGCGGTCAGCACGGCCTGCCCACGCGCGCGCAAGGCGTTGGTCACCGCCGCAACCAGCAGCGGCACCGCCACTGTCGCCGCCACGATCAGCGGCCCGAACTCGCGCGTGAAATCGCCCACCGAAGGGTGTTTCTCGCCCGGACCCAGCGGGCTCAGCATCACCACCATGAAGCGCACGATCGTGCTGATGGCCCAGGCCCAGCTCGTGCCGACCACCAGCAGCGCGATCCCCCGCGCGCGCGGCGTCAGCTCACCGGGCTGCGCCAGCGCGGCGTGGAGCGTGCCCTGCTCGGGCCTTGGCGTATCGGGCGCGCGCAAGGTCACTACGCCGATCAGCGCAATCAGAGCCGCCATAAGGAGATAAACAAGCGGCCACGACATCCGCCCCGCCAGCACCAGCGCCAGCGCGCCGCCGACAATCGAGGCGATGCGGTAGCCGAACTGGTAGATCGAGGAGAGCAACTCGACCGGCGTATCCGCGTCCGCCACGTCGATCCGCCAGGCATCCACCGCCACGTCCTGCGTCGCGGAAGCGAGCGCGGCGAGGAACGCGAAGAGCGCGAAGGTGCCGATTGCATGGGCCGGATCGGTCAGCGCCAGTCCGACAAACCCCACAACCATCACCGCCTGGCACAGCAGGATCCAGCTCTTGCGCCGCCCCAGCGCCTCCAGCCCGGGCAACGCCATGCGGTCGACCAGCGGCGACCACAGGAACTTGAAGGAATAGGACAGGCCGATCCAAGACAGCACGCCGATCGTCGCCAGATCGATCTTCACCTCGCCCAGCCAGGCATTGAGCGTGCCGATCAGCAGCGCGTAGGGCAGGCCGGAGGAAAACCCGAAGCCCAGCATCGTCGCCGATTTGCGTGTGGCCAGCGCCACCATCAGCAGCCGAAAGCCCTTCGGGCGCGGCGGCGGTGCCGTCTCTGCCGCAGTCGATGCCATTCAATCCCTCACACGTTCCTCCCGACCGTTCGTGTCGAGCGAAGTCGAGACACCGGGCGCTGCGTGCGGTGTCTCGACTTCGCTCGACACGAACGGGGAACGGAAGCACCCCAATGCGATCATGCATTTCCCTACATGATTAGCGCGAATTTGCGCTATGCCTAGCGCCGGAGAGTGATGAATTCCGGGGAGAGCCGCGAAATGGCCACCACTGAACGAGCGATGCGGCCCACCGATGGCCAGCTGGAACTGGCTCGCCTCGTGGCTGCAGGCGCGGGCCGCAAGGGCGAGGCGATCAGCCATGTCCCCGCGAGCGTCTACACCGACCCCGCGCACTGGGCGCGCGAGAAAACCGCACTGTTCGATCGCCTCCCGCAAGTGGTGGCGCCCTCTGCCCTGCTCCCCGAGCTAGGCATGACCGTCCCCCACGACGCCACCGGCCGCCCGCTGCTCCTGACCCGCGACACATCCGGCAAGGCGCATGTCTTCATGAATGTCTGCCGCCACCGCGGCACGCGGCTGGTCGAAGGTGCGGAGGTCCAGTGCACCAAGCGCCTCGTCTGCCCCTATCACGCCTGGACGTACGGCACTGACGGCAAGCTCCTCGCCCTGCCGCGCCCGGACACCTTCCCGGGCCTCGACCAGTCCGCGCTCGGCCTCGTCGAACTTCCCAGCCTCGAGGCGGGCGGCCTCATCTGGTTCGCGCCCAGGGAGGCCGATTTCACCCACGCTGCCGCCATCAGCGCCGATTTTGCCGCAGCGGGCCTTGGCGGTCACCACCTCTACGCCCGCCGCACGCACCGGGTCGCGTCCAACTGGAAGCTGATCATGGACGCCTTCCTCGAAAGCTACCACGTCCAGCGCCTCCACGCCCGCACCATCGCTCCCTATTTCAAGGACGGGGTGACCGCAGGCGACGAGATCGGCCCGCACATGCGCGCCATTGTCGGCCGGGTAACCGAACTCGAAGGGCTCGACCTTGCCGATTGGCCCGCGCTGCGCCGCGTCGCGACATTTGCTTACCAGCTCTTCCCCGCCACCGTGATCGTGATCAGCCCGGACTACGTGAACCTTATGACGGTCATGCCGCAGGCCCACGATGTCACCTTGGTCGAGGACTTCATGCTGATCGCCGAAGCCCCCATGACCGACAAGGCCGAGGACCATTGGCGCCGCAGCTGGGAGCTGCTCGACGGGCAGGTCTTCGGCGCGGAAGACTTCCGTGCCGCAGAACTTGGCCAGCAAGGCCTCTCCACCGGCGCCGTCCCCCAGCTCACCCTCGGCACGCTCGAGGGCGGCATCCGCCGCTTCCACGAAATCTGTCAACGCGAAATCGCCGCCCATGAAGCGGCCCCATACGAAGCGGGGTGACGGCGCGCCCGCCCCGGCGTAAGGGGCAAAGCATGGCATTCCCCCCCAAAGACAGGAGCGACCGACCGGGACGGCCCGCGGCTCCTACCGGCTCAGGCTCAGGCTCGCGGCGAAACTCCGCGCCGCCTGCGCCCTACAAGATCCCCAAACCGCGCCTGCCCAAAGCGCCTGCCGCGCCCCAGACCCGCGCGCTCGCCGATGATGGCACGGCGCGCGAAGGCGACCGCATCGCCAAGCTCCTTGCCCGCGCCGGCATCGCCAGCCGCCGCGAGATCGAGCGCTATATCACCGAGGGCCGCGTCGCGCTGGACGGCGAGGTCATCACCACACCGGCCACGATCCTCAAGAACCTGCGCGGCGTGACGGTAGACGGCAATCCCGTCGCCGCCCCGGCGCCGCCGCGCCTGTTCCTGTTCCACAAGCCTTCGGGCCTGATCACGGCGGAGCGCGACCCCACAGGTCGCCCCACGATCTACACGGCGCTGCGCAATGCCCTGCCCGAAGGCGCGGGGCGGGTCATGCCGGTCGGCCGGCTCGACATCAACACCGAGGGCCTGCTCCTCCTCACCAACGACGGCGAACTCAAGCGCGCGATGGAGTTGCCCGCCAACGCGGTGCCGCGCACCTACCGCGCCCGCACCTTCGGAGATGTCTCGCAGCTTCAGCTCGATGATCTCATGCAGGGGATCGAGATCGAGGGCATCCACTACAGCCCGATCAACGCCAATCTGGAGCGCAGTGCCGGGCGCAACAAGTGGATCGAGCTGACCCTGACCGAAGGCAAGAACCGCGAAGTGCGCCGCGTGCTCGAGCATCTCGGCCTCGAAGTCTCGCGCCTCTTGCGCCTGCGCTACGGCCCCTTCGATCTCGGCCAGCTGCCGCGCGGCGCGGCCGAGGAAGTGCCGCAAGTCGTGGTCGAACGCTTCCGCAAGGGCCTTGCCGGCGATCACGCAACGCGCGTGCAGCAGGCCGTTCATGCCGGCAAGGCCGTGGCCCCGCGGGCGCCCAAGCCCGTAGCGCCCGAACCGAAACAGGCATCGCCAAAGTCTGCGGCTCCCACCCGGCCCATGCGCGAGCCCGAGCGCCCATCACGTGCCCGGCCCGAGCGCGTGCGGCCTTCCGCCGAGGCCGGCCAGCTTGTCGCCAAGCCCTCCGCCGCAAAGCCCGCCGCAAAAACCTATCCCAACCGGCCTTATGCCAAACCGGCAGCAGAGGCTCCCTCACCCGGACCCGATGCCCGCCCCCGGCGCAAGTTTCGCGGCAAGCCGGCCGAGCCCAAGCCGGGAAGCAAGCGCTGATGCTGAGGATCATCGCCGGCACCTGGCGAGGGCGCAAACTGCAGGCTCCGGCGGGCGAAACCACCCGCCCCACCGCAGACCGCACGCGCGAAACGCTCTTCTCGATGCTCACCAGCCGCCTCGGCAGCTTCGAGGAGCTGACAGTGGCCGATCTCTTCGCTGGCTCGGGTGCGCTCGGCCTCGAAGCCTTGTCACGCGGCGCGGTCAAGGCGGTCTTCGTCGAGCAAGACCCCGCCGCGATCCGCGCCCTGCGCGCCAACATTGCCGCGCTCCATGCGCAGGCCCAGTGCGACGTGCGCGCCGCATCCGTCCTCGCGCTCGGCCCCGCGCCTGCCCCGCTTGATGTGGTGATGCTCGATCCGCCCTATGGCTCGGGCGCCGGCGCCGTGGCGATCGACCGTCTGGTGCGCCTCGGCTGGATCGGCGCGGGTACATGGGTCAGCCTCGAAACCCATGCGGACGAGCCCGCTGGCGTGCGCGTGCTGGCGATCGATGCCGAACGCAAGGTCGGCAAGGCGCGGCTTACGCTGATGCGGATGGCGGGTTAAGCCCCTCCGTCAGCCCTGTGGGCTGCCACCTCCCCATTTGTGCTTCGCAAAAATGGAGAGGACCCTTCTTGATCCTCTCCATTTTTGCGAAGCACAAATGGGGAGGTGCCTGAGCGCAGCGAAGGCGGAGGGGTAAATCCTTCATTCCCCCCGCGGCGCAAGCAACACCCCAGCCAAGGTCACCACCCCCGCCGCGCTCAGCACGAGGCCAGTCCAGGCCACCCCGCCATGGATGGAAAGCCACTCCGCGCCCAGCGGTGCCAGCGCCCCGCCAACGATCCCGCCCATGTTGAACGCCAGCGAAATCCCGGTGTAGCGAACCGGGACCGCATAGAGCGTCGGCAGCCACGCGCCGATCGGGCCGTAACACAGCCCCATCACGAACAGCGCGGACGACAGCGTGAGGAACAGCAGTGGCAGCGAGCCCGAGCCGAGCCCGCTGCCAAAACCCAGCCCGACCAGCACGGTGAGCCCCGCCCCCACCGCCATCACGGTGCGGGGCGAAGTCTTGTCCGCCCACCAGCCCGAAACCAGAATGCCTACCGCAAATACAACGTCCGCTCCCAGCTGGATTGCCAGAACGGTCTCGCGCGGGAAGCCCAGCGTCTTCGTGGCGAACGAAAGCGCGAAGGTCGTCGCGAGGTAGAACAGCGCAAAGCACGCGATCACCCCCACCGTCCCCGCAATCACCGCACCGGGATGGTCCGCCAGCAGCCGGCCCAGCGGCACGCGCGGCGGCGGTGCAGCTTCCATGGCCTCGCGGAAAGCCGGGGTCTCGCCGATGCGCAGGCGGATCCACAGGCCGAGGATCACCAGCAAGGCACTCGCCAGAAACGGCACGCGCCAGCCCCAGCTGAGGAAATCCGCTTCCGAGAGCGTGAGCCCCAGCACCAGGAACAGCCCGTTGGCAAACAGGAACCCCAGCGGCGCGCCCAGCGGTGCGGCAATGCCGAAGCGCGCTTCCCAGCCCTTGGGCGCGTTCTCCACCGCGAGCAGCGAGGCCCCGCCCCACTCCCCGCCCAGGCCAAAGCCCTGCCCGAAGCGCAAGAGGCACAGCAGCGCCGGCGCGATCCACCCCGCCACAGCATAGCTGGGCAGGAAGGCGACAAGGAACGTCGAGACGCCCATCAGCAGGAGCGAAACCACCAGCGTCGACTTGCGCCCGATCCTATCGCCGAAATGGCCGAACGCCACAGCGCCCACCGGCCGCGCGAAGAAGGCGATGCCGAACGTCATCAGCGCAAGCAGCGACTGCGCCGCCTTCGATTCCGAGGGGAAGAACAGCGGCCCGATCACCAGCGCGGCGGCGGTGCCGAAGATATAGAAATCATAGAACTCGACCGCCGTGCCGACGAGGCTTGCCGTCAGCACGCGCGCATGGGTGCGCACCGGGTTTGCTGTGTTCATATGTCCCCTACCGATTTTCTATTTGCGCCATGCCCGCTCGCTTGGGTTGGCGCAACCATGGGGACGATAGACTGCTCCTCGCAAAGACGCAGAGGAAGCAGGGAGCGCAAAGGGCAAAGGGGCTTTCGGCGAAGCCGACTTATGGTGCCAGCAAACAACACCGCACCGTCGGAGGCCGGCCATGACACCCCTGCGATCTCTGCTTCCTCTGCGTCTCTGCGAGAACCCCTTTCCACAAGCCGATAGCAACACCCAACCTCACCCGCACAGACTTGCGCGCCAAGATCAAGTTCCCTACTTGTTCTGCGGTGACCGCGCTTTCCCAACCCGATTCCGCCTGGCTCGATGGCCTCAATCCGCCGCAGCGCGAAGCCGTGCTGACGACGGATGGCCCCGTGCTCATGCTCGCAGGCGCCGGCACGGGAAAGACCGCCGCGCTGACCGCACGCATGGCGCATATCCTGCGCGCGCGGCTGGCATGGCCGTCCGAAATCCTCTGCGTCACCTTCACCAATAAGGCCGCGCGCGAAATGCGCGAGCGGGTCGGTGCACTGATCGGCCCGGCGGTGGAAGGCATGCCTTGGCTCGGCACGTTCCACTCGATCGCCGCCAAGATGCTGCGCCGCCATGCCGAACTCGTCGGCCTGCAAAGCAATTTCACCATCATCGACACCGACGACCAGCTGCGGCTCCTCAAGCAGCTCATCCAGGCCGAAGGTCTCGACGAAAAGCGCTGGCCCGCGCGTCAGCTCGCCGGCCTGATCGACCGCTGGAAGAACCGCGGTCTCGGCCCGAAGGAACTCGATGCGGTCGAGAACGAGGCTTACGCGAACGGCAAGGGCACGCGGTTCTATACGCTCTATCAGGACCGCCTGCGCGCGCTCAACGCCTGCGATTTCGGCGATCTCACGCTGCACATGCTTACGATCTTCAAGCAGCACCGCGAAGTGCTGGAAGGCTGGCAGAGCCGCTTCAAATACGTGATGGTGGACGAATACCAGGACACCAACGCCGTTCAGTACCTCTGGCTCCGCCTCCTCGCGCAAGGGCGCAAGAACATCTGCGTGGTGGGCGATGACGACCAGTCGATCTATTCATGGCGCGGCGCCGAAGTCGCCAATATCCTGCGGTTTGAAAAGGATTTTCCCGGCGCCAAGGTGATCCGGCTGGAGCAGAATTACCGCTCCACCCCGCACATTCTCGCCGCTGCCGGCGGGGTCATCGCGGAAAACAGCCAGCGCCTCGGCAAAACGCTGTGGACCGAAGTGAACGGCGGCGACAAGGTCCGCGTCATCGGCGTGTGGGACGGCCCGGAGGAAGCCCGCCGCGTCGGTGAAGAGATCGAGCGGCTGGAGCGCGAAGGCGCCGCGCTCGACCGCGTCGCCATCCTCGTGCGCGCTTCGTTCCAGACGCGCGAGTTTGAAGACCGCTTCATCCAGATCGGCCTCGCCTACAAGATCGTCGGCGGCTTCCGCTTCTACGAACGCGCCGAAATCCGCGATGCGCTCGCGTACCTGCGTGTCATCGCCTCCCCGCAGGACGACCTCGCGTTCGAGCGCATCTACAACGCCCCCAAGCGCGGCCTCGGCGACAAGACGCTCGAAAAGCTCCACCGCCACGCCCGCGCGCGCGGCATCCCCCTCGCCGCCGCCGCGATCGAGCTTTGCGATACGGACGAGCTTCCGGCGCGCGCCCGCGGCACGCTGGCGGGCCTGATGCGCTCGTTTGTAGGCTGGCGCGATGCGATGGCAACGCTCGTCCCCGCCGAACTCATCCGCACCGTACTCGACGAAAGCGGATACACCGCCGCCTTGCAGGCCGAAAAAAGCACCGAAGCCTCAGGCCGCCTCGAAAACCTCGTCGAACTCGCCCGCGCGATGGAGGAATACGAGACGCTCGGCGATTTCCTCGAACACGTCAGCCTCGTCATGGACAACGACGCGGCGTCGGACACCGAGAAGGTCACTTTAATGACCATCCACGCCGCCAAGGGCCTCGAATTCGACAACGTGTTCCTCCCCGGCTGGGAAGAAGGCGTGTTCCCCTCGCAGCGCGCGCTAGATGAAGGCGGCCTCGCTTCCCTGGAGGAAGAACGCCGCCTCGCCTACGTCGCGATCACCCGCGCGCGCCGCCGCTGCACGATCCTCCACGCCGCCAACCGCCGCATCTACGGCCAGTGGACGAGTTCGATCCCCAGCCGCTTCGTCGGCGAACTGCCCGCCGAGCACATCGAGGAGGAAACCACCATGACCGGCGGCGCCTCGCTCTGGCGCGCGCAATGGTCCGAACACAGCGACCCCTTCGCCGATCTCGCCCGCGCCAACCCCGGCCGCACCATCACCCGCGGCCCCGGCTGGCAACGTGCGGCGGCTACCACCTACGACGCCACGCCCAAGCGCATCGCAGAACCCGGCCGCAGCGCCGCCAGCTTCGCCGCCAAGCCCCGCACCGACATCACCGTCGGCACCCGCGTGTTCCACGACAAGTTTGGCTACGGCGTGGTCGCCGCGCAGGAGGGGAACAAGCTGGAGATTGATTTCGACGGGGGGGATCGGAAGCGGGTGATTGATAGTTTTGTGAAGGCGGCTTGAGGCTGACGGCGACCCTTTGCGCGCTGCTTGCCCTGCAGCTTGGGGGGTGCAAGCCGCAGCCAATCACGCAGGACTATGCCGAAGTCACCTGGATCGCCGTTGGCAACTCAAAATACACCACCAACAAGTCAGCGGCCATAACGTTCCGCAATGCGAGGGGGTTTGTCGGAACGAAAGTCATGCCGGCTGAGCAACTGAACTGCAAGGAACACGATACCGTCAAGGTACACGTGCAGGGCGTCGTTCTCACCATGGACGAAGGCGAATGCATACGCTGAACCAAGCGCTCTCTCCTCTTCAGGGGAGAGATACGAAGGCTTGGCAGCTTGCTGCCTAGCCGGAGTTGAGAGGGGCTTGGGCAGCGCGTTTGGGGGCAAGGCCCCCTCTCCCAACCCTCTCCCCTGAAGGGGAGAGGGCCTTTCAGGCGCTGCCCCAGTCACCCAACATCCGTTCGTGTCGAGCGAAGTCGAGACACCTCACGCTGCGCATGGTGTCTCGACTTCGCTCGACACGAACGGGATTGGTGCAGCTTACAGACTAAAGCGCCGAAACGCCCAGGAATCCCGGAACCGGCCCGTTCCACTCGCCCGGCTGCGAAGGCAGCTCTGTCAGCACATCCTTGGGCGGACGCGGTTCATCGCGCCGTGCACGGGGTGCCCGCGCCGGAGCCGGAGCCTCGGTCACTTCAGGCGAAACCTCGATCTCGGCCTCGACAGCAACCTTGGGCGCCCGCTCCTTGCGCGGTGCCCGCTCGGCGCGCGGCGCACGTTCAGCCCGCGGGGCACGCTCGCGCTTTTCGGCGGCGGGCGCCTCGGCCGCATCTGCGCCGCCTTCAAGCTTGAACTCGGGGATCTTCCCCCCGGTCAACTTCTCGACATTGGCAATCGCCTCGGCGTCCTCGTCGGTCACGAATGTGAACGCCCGCCCGGTCGCCCCCGCGCGGCCCGTGCGGCCGATACGGTGCACATAATCGTCCGGGTGCCACGGCGTGTCATAGTTGAACACGTGGCTCACGCCCTTCACGTCGAGGCCGCGCGCGGCAACATCGGACGCAACGAGGATCGAGATCACCCCGTCCTTGAACTTCTGCAGTTCGGCATTGCGCGCGTTCTGGTCCATGTCGCCATGGATCTCGCCCGCCGAAAACCCGCTCTGCTGCAGGCTCTTGGCAAGCTCGCGCACCGTCGTCTTGCGGTTGGCGAAAATGATCGCGGTCGAAACATTGTCGGTGCGCAGCAGGTGACGCAGCGCCTCGCGCTTGCCCCGGCTCGTCACGCGCACCTTGTGCTGCACGATGTTCGAATTGTTCGAAGCGGGCCGCGCCACCTCGATGTACTTCGGGTTCGAAAGGAACTTGTCCGCAAGCTTCTTGATCACCGGCGGCATCGTCGCCGAAAACAGCAGCGTCTGGCGCTGGGCGGGCAGTTTCGAGCAGATCGTCTCGATATCGGGAATGAAACCCATGTCGAGCATGCGGTCCGCCTCATCGATCACCAGCAGGTCGCAGCCGTTGAGCATGATCTTGCCGCGTTCGAACAAGTCCATCAGCCGGCCCGGCGTCGCGATCAGCACGTCCACGCCGTCCGAAAGCGCCTTCACCTGATCGCCCATCTGCACGCCGCCTATCAGCAGCGCCATCTTGAGATCGTGGTTCTTGCCGTACTTCTCGAAGTTCTCGGCCACCTGCGCGGCCAGTTCGCGCGTAGGTTCCAGAATCAGCGAGCGCGGCATCAGCGCGCGGCGGCGGCCATGCGCGAGGATATCGATCATCGGGAGCACGAAGCTCGCCGTCTTGCCCGTCCCCGTCTGCGCGATACCGATGATATCGCGCATCATCAGCACCGAGGGGATGGCCTGCGCCTGGATCGCGGTCGGGGTATCGTAGCCCGCGTCGAGAACCGACTGGAGCAATTCGTCAGACAGGCCGAGATCGGCAAATTTCATGTGAGCGGTTTTTCCGAGAATGCCTGCGCACCAGACGGTCCGGCGCGCCGAGAGAGCGGCCTTGCGGCGCGCCTTCGTGAGCCTGCGCCTAGGCCCACTTCGCCACGAAAGTCAAGGAAAGGGGTTACGGATACCCCGGTTTCGCGGTCAGTTTCCGTCCACCGGAACGTATTCGCGCACCTCTTTGAGCTTGCAAGTCGTCCCGGCGCGCGAATGGATCTGGTCGCGGCCAACGCACAGCTGTCCGTCCGCCGTCTTCGTCATGTAGAAGCCGAGGTAGAAATCGCGGGCACTGCAGGCCTTCTCCAGCCCCGCTGCGATCATCCGCCGGTCGCGCATATAGAACATGAGCCGCCCGTCGGTGATCGGCTGGACCGCCGCGATACCCAACGCGGGCATGCAATTGCCGGTCTTGCGTTCGCGCACGCGCACCTGCACCGAAGTGGCGCGCGGCTGGGGCACCATTGGCTGCATGATCGGCTGCATCGGCATGACTTGCGGCGGGATCGCATCACGCCCGGCATCGCGCGGGGTGATGCGAATGATCAGGCGCTGTTCGATCCGCACCTGGTTCCAGGTATCGGGCCCGAGCGGGCTGGCAAGGCCGCCGGCTGAGGCGGCTGGTGCCGCGTCCCGGCTCGCCAGCAGTGGCGGGACCGCCGGATCGACCGCCGCGGCCCAGTCATCATCCGCGTCGATGCTGCTTTCCAGCGGTTCGAACACAATCACGCCCGCCGGGAAACCCGGCAGAGCAAAGGCGATGCTCGCAAAAAGTTGGAAGAAACTGGTCATGGCGGCGGAAAATGCAGTCTGGTCCCTCTGTTCGTATTCCCCGCCCCGTTCCCTGTTCGCGGGACCTTTGGCCCCCGCGTTTCGGTCGCGATGCACCCTGCGAGAATCGCTTGTTCCCGATAGCATCCGCGCTTGAACCCCTGCTTAACCCGCTTGAACAAAAAAATGAATTGCCCACGGCATACCCCCGGGATTAGCCCCAGCGACCATGACCATGCCTCATCCTTCCACCTTCATCGCCGAAGCCGCCGCGCTGCTGGGGCCTCGCGGTTTCACCGCCGATCCCGATCTCATGGCCCCGTGGCTCACCGATTGGCGTGGGCGCTTCACCGGCCGCGCGCTGGCCATGGCCTCGCCCGCCTCCACGGCCGAGGTCGCCGCGCTGATGCGCCTGTGCAGCGCGCACCGCGTTCCGGTCGTACCGCAAGGCGGCAACAGCGGCATGTCTGGCGGGGCGACGCCTGACGAGGGCGGCCACGCACTGCTCCTCAGCCTGCGGCGGATGAACGCGATCCGCCGGCTCGATGAGGAGAACCGCATGGTCATCGCCGAAGCCGGGGTCGTCCTTCAAACCTTGCACGAGGCAGCGGACGAAGCTGGCTTGCGCTTTACCCTCACGCTTGGCGGCAAGGGATCGGCCACGATCGGCGGTCTCGTCTCGACCAATGCCGGCGGCACGCAGGTTCTGCGCCATGGCACGATGCGCGCGGCGGTGCTCGGGCTCGAGGCGGTTATGGCCGATGGCTCGGTGTTTGATACGCTCGTGCCGCTCAAGAAGGACAACCGCGGTTTTGACCTCAAGCAAGTGCTGATCGGTTCCGAAGGCACCATGGGTATCGTCACCGCCGCCACGCTCCGGCTCGAGCCGCGCGTGGCCGGGCGAACCGTGCTCTGGGCGGGCCTTGCCTCGCTGCAGGATGCGCGCCGCTTCCTGCTCCATGCCGAAGCACAGGCCGGCGGCGCGCTCGAAGGCTTCGAGGTCATGCCGCGCCACAGCCTCGATGCGGTCTGCGCCTATCTCCCCGGCGCCCGCGCCCCGCTTGCCGGGAATCACGACTGGCATGCGCTGATCGAGCTCGTCGCGACCAGCGAATCGGGCGCGGCAGACCTTGCCGAACGCGCCGAAAACCTCCTCGCCTCCGCGCTGGAGGCCGGGCTGATCGCCGATGCCACGATCGCCGCGAGCGAGACACAGGCCGAAGCCTTCTGGGCGCTGCGCGACAGCATTGCGCCCGCCGAGCGCGCACTGGGCCCCGCCGTCCAGCACGATGTCAGCGTGCCCACTGAGCTCATGCCCGGCTTTGTCGAGGCGGCCGTGCCGCTGATCGAGGCAGCCTGGCCCGGCACCCGCGCGGTTGGCTTCGGGCACCTTGGCGATGGCAACATCCACTTCCACGTCATCGCTCCGCCCGGCGTCCACCCCGCGACGTGGCAGGCAGGCGAGGGCAAGGCGATCAGCGCCCAGGTTCACGATCTCGTCACCCAGTGGGGCGGCTCGATCTCGGCCGAACACGGCATCGGCCAATTGAAGCGCGACGAACTTGCCCGCCTCGGCGATCCGGTGGCGCTCGCGATGCTGCGGCAGATCAAGGCTGCGCTCGATCCGCAGGGGTTGCTCAACCCGGGCAAACTGATCTGAGGAACAATAAATCTCCGCGTGTGACAGCTGTGTTGCAGGTGCTCTTGCGTACCCCCGATTCACCCCCTAAACGGCGCGCTTCCCGCCGCCATCCCGCGCGCCATGGCGCGTCAAGGCAAACAGTCTGACGGAGAGAATTCCATGGCCAGCGCGCCCCAAGCTTCCCTGCCCCTGTTCTACAACGATCTCGTGCCGCTGAACCTGCGCGATCATGCCACCTGGCATGCGCGCGCCGCGCAGACCGCGACCTGGATGGTCGGGCAGCATGCCGTCCCGCTGACGGTCGAGGAATTCCCCCAGGCCGCGCGCCACTTTCCGATCATCTTTGCAGCCGGTGACAATCCGGTGCCGCTGGCGCTCATGGGCCTCAACGAAGGCATCAACGTGTTCGTCGATGCAGAGGGCAACGTTGCGCCCGGCGCCTATGTACCTGCCTATGCGCGCCGCTATCCGTTCCTTCTCGCCAAGCTGACGCCCGAAACCAGCGACCTGTCGCTGTGCTTTGACCCCACCTGCAACCTGCTCGGCGAATTCCCCGATGGCGAGGCCATGTTCACTGGTGACCAGCCTTCGGAAGCCACCCGCAACGTGCTCGCGTTCTGCGAGCAGTTCGAGCAGGCCGGCCAGCGCACGCAGGCCTTTGTCGAGGAGCTGACCAAGCACGAGCTGCTGATGGACGGCGAGGCCGCGATCCAGCAGCCCGGTGTCGAGCAGCCCTTCGTCTATCGCGGCTTCCAGATGGTCAATCAGGAAAAGCTGCGCGACATGCGCGGCGATGTATTGCGCGGCTGGGCGCAGAGCGGCCTGCTCCCGCTCGTCTACGCGCACATCTTCTCGCTCGAACTGATGAGCTCGATCTTCGGCCGGCAGGTTGAACAGGGCGTTGGCCCGACCCCGCCGCTGCCCGCCTTCTGACCCCCCCGCCTTCTGAACCCATCGTAATACCCATCAGATAGGGGCTGCATACCGATCCGGCCGTAAGCCGGGCGAAAAGCCTTGCGCTGCAAGGTTTGGCCCCCTATCTTCCAAAAGTCGCGTCGGCGCTCCCCTCATGGCCCGGCGCGGCGGGTGCACTCTGGTGCACCTCCTCCCTGAACCTTGGCCACCTGGAGCTATGCTCCAGGTGGTTTTTTCATGGTTTCAAAGGGTTGACCGGAGGACGGGTCAAGCTCACTCCGCCGCCATGCGCCAGCGCCCGCGATCGCGGCCCAGGTCGGCCACCGCGATCGCCATGCGCTGCACCAGCGCGGCAACCACGTCCACTGTCGCCGCAAGCCCCGGGCCCGGCTCCGCCAGCGCGGGATCGAGATAAGTCCGCCGGTCGATCTCGAGTTGCAGGCAATGCACCCCGCCCGCCCGGCGGGCATGGCGTTCGAGCACATAGCCTCCCGCATAAGGCCGGTTGTGCGCCGCCAGCCGCCTTGCCTCGTTCAGCGCGGCAAAGGCCTCGGCCACCAGCGCGCCGTCACAGGCCGCGCCGAAGCGGTCGCCCACCACGAACTCGGCCGCAGGTTCGCCAGCGCGGGCGGGCAGCGGCGGCATCGAATGGAGATCGATCAGCAGCGCCGCGCCCCAGCGCGCGCGCACGCCTTCGAGCAGTCCGCCGAGCGCGGTGTGGTAGGGTACGTGAACGCCCTCGATCCGCGCGGCAAGGTCGGCCGGATCGAGCGGCCGCTTCCACAACTCGCCCAGCCCCGGCAGCCGCCGCGGCACGAGGCCAAGCCCGCTGCGCGCGCGCCGCCCTGCAGCCGATACCGCTGGCGGCGCAATGGTGCGCGCCGCGCGGGCCGAAGCGCCGCCGCCGATCATCTCCCAGTCGACATCGTCGCTCGCCCGGTTGAGATCGATCATCGCGCGCGGGGCATGGGCGACTAGCAGCGCCGCCCCGGTTCGCTCCGCCACCGCACGGCCGACGAGATCGACCAACCGGTCCTCAAGCCGCGGCGCGCTGTACGTGGGCTGGCGCATGCGGGCGACAAGCTCTGCCGGATAGCTGCGACCGGCATGGGGCACCGCAATCACCACGGGCACCGGCGAGGGATCGCGGTGCCAGACGGTGAAGGCGCTCGCTCCCTCCAGCCCGGGGACATGCCCGCCGCTGGTCTGCACAGCCCCGCCATGCACAAGCGATTCGCCCCGCGGCGCCAAAGGATGATTCATCATGCAAGGCTGCCGGTGTTTGGCGCGCATGTCAAAGTGCTCCATTGTACGGAAGCCCGGAGACACCCCAAGGGCAGATTCTTAACCTGCCCGGGTATAGATAGGGCGTCCCGGCCCCACGGGCCTGCCCCTGACCCGGGTCTGCGGCGCCCGGATCGTGACGTATTGAAGGTGACCATGATTCGTATCCTGCTGGCCGAAGACGAAGAAGCGATGCGCACCTATCTGGCGCGGGCGCTTGAAAACGCCGGCTATGAAGTGGTGTCGGTCGACCGCGGAACCGCGGCCGTCCCGCTGCTAGAGACAGAGCACTTCGACCTGCTGCTGTCAGACATTGTCATGCCCGAAATGGACGGAATCGAGCTCGCGCAGCGCTGCGCCGAGATCAGCCCGATGACCAAGGTCATGTTCATCACCGGCTTTGCCGCCGTGACGCTCAAGGCCAACCGCGAGGCGCCGAGCGCACGCGTGCTGTCAAAGCCGTTCCACTTGCGCGACCTCGTCATGGAAGTCGAACGCGTCTTCGCCGAGTCGCCGCTCTCCGGCAACATGCGCTGACAATTACTTCCTCCCCATTATTGCGAAGCACAAATGGGGAGGTGGCCCGCCGCAGGCGGGTCGGAGGGGTAAATCGACAACAAAACCCCCCTTGCCAGCCCAGCCGCCCAAGGCTAATGGGCTGCCTCTCCGGCGGGCACAGCTTGGCCGGAGGCTTGATGGTGCGGGCGTATAGCTCAGTGGTAGAGCACTATGTTGACATCGTAGGGGTCGCAAGTTCAATCCTTGCTACGCCCACCATCGCTGCGAAAGGCCCCGCTTCGGCGGGGTTTTTTTTGCCTCCAGTCCGGCACAAGACCTTCGCAAACCTGTTGCGGGTGCCGCTTGATCCGGCCAATCTGAACGCCCATGGAACCCATCACTATCAGGTCCGCCACCGCTGCCGACGCGCTCCGGATTGCGTCCATCCATTGCGAAAACTGGCGGGATATCTACGCCGACGTGCTTGATCCGGACTATCTTGCAGGCCCGATCGAGCAGGAACGGCGCGAACTCTGGCTCGATCGCTTGACCAACCCTTCGCCTGCCCAATCCGTGCTGGTGGCAGACATGCCCGGCGCCGGGCCGGTCGGCTTCATCTGCCTCTATCGCGATCAGGACCCGCGCTGGGGTTCGCTGATCGACAACCTCCACGTCGCGCCGGGGCTGCGCGGCCAGGCAATCGGCAAGCACCTGATGCGCGCAGGGGCGCAGGCCATGCTGGATGTCGAAGCCGGGGCCGGCGTCCATCTCTGGGTGTTCGAGGCCAACACCGCCGGCCTGCGGTTCTACGAGCGGCTGGGCGGCAGCGTGGTCGAACGTTGCCTCGAAACCGAACTGCCGGCGCCGCCCGAAACCTACATCCTGCGGGTATTCTGGTCAGACCTTGCCGCCCTGACGGCCTAGTGCCCGCATGGGCCGGAGCGATCGCGCCCGGCCCATCGGCACCGTCATCCGGCCCCTACTTGCCCTGCCAGTTGGGCTTGCGCTTTTCGGCGAACGCAAGGCTGCCCTCGCGCGCGTCCTGCGAGGTGAAGACGGGGGCGATATAGGCTTCCTGCTTGTCCCACATCTCGGCCTCGGTCCACTCGTGCGAATCGCGGACAATGGCCTTGGAGGCGATCAGCGCCAGCGGGCCATTGGCCGCCACGCGCGCGGCGAGTGCCTTGGCCGCTTCCAGCGAGGGGCCTTCGGTGATCTCGTTGATGAAGCCGAGTGCGTAGGCACGCTCCGCGGTAATGAAGTCACCCGTCAGCGCGAGTTCCATCGCAATGCGCGGCGGAATCTGGCGGGGCAGCTTGATCAGGCCGCCCGCCGCCGCAGCAAGACCGCGCTTGGCTTCGGGAATGCCGAACTTGGATGCCTTGTTCGCCACGATGAGATCGCATGACAGCGCGAGTTCCATGCCGCCCGCCAGCGCATAGCCGTCAACCGCGGCGATGATCGGCTTCTTCGGCGTCCACTGCGAAAGCGCGCCAAAACCGCGCCCCGGCACGCTCGGCCGCTCGCCGCGCAGGAAGCCCTTGAGATCCATACCCGAGCAGAACGTGCCGCCCGCGCCGGTGAGGATCGCGCAGCGCAGCTCCACATCGGCATCGAACTGGTCCATCGCCGCGGCAATCCCCTCGGCCGCCGCTTTGGTCATCGCGTTCTTGGCCTCGGGCCGGTTGATGGTGACGATCAGGACATTGCCGTCGACTTCAGTCAGGACTTCGGGGGCTTCGCTCACAACGTCTCTCCTAGTTGAGCGCTTAATCGCTTGGTTAAATGTCTAGAACCCGCCCCCCGCCGCTGTCCAGACCCAAACCGCGCGAATCGCGAGGGACTTTGCCCTTTGGTGAGATAGCCCCGCTTGCGCGCACGGAAGCGCCTGCTAAGGAACGGCAAATTTTGAACCTCTCCCCGGGAAGGCACGAGACCCATGGCAAAGATCAAGGTGAAGAATCCTGTCGTCGAGCTCGATGGCGACGAAATGACGCGGATCATCTGGCAGTGGATCCGTGAGCGTCTGATCCTTCCCTACCTCGATATCGATCTGAAGTACTACGACCTCTCGGTCGAGAAGCGCGACGAGACGAACGACCAGATCACGATCGATTCGGCCAATGCGATCAAGGAGTACGGCGTGGGCGTGAAATGCGCCACGATCACGCCGGACGAGCAGCGGGTCGAGGAATTCCACCTCAAGAAGATGTGGAAGTCGCCCAACGGCACGATCCGCAACATTCTCGGCGGCGTGGTGTTCCGCGAACCCATCGTCATTCAGAACGTGCCGCGTCTCGTACCGGGCTGGACCGATCCCATCGTCGTCGGCCGCCACGCGTTCGGCGATCAGTACAAGGCGACCGACACCCTGATCCCGGGCCCGGGCAAGCTGCGTCTCGTGTGGGACGGCGATGACGGCCAGAAGATCGACCTCGACGTGTTCGACTTCCCCTCCGCCGGCGTCGCCATGGCGATGTACAATCTCGACGATTCGATCCGCGATTTCGCCCGCGCCTCGTTCAACTATGGCCTCGCGCTCGGCTGGCCGGTCTACCTTTCGACCAAGAACACGATCCTCAAGGCCTACGACGGCCGCTTCAAGGACTTGTTCCAGGAAGTGTTCGAAACCGAAGGCTTTGCCGAGAAGTTCAAGGCCGCCGATATCGTCTACGAACACCGCCTGATCGACGACATGGTCGCCTCGGCGCTCAAGTGGTCGGGCAAGTTCGTCTGGGCCTGCAAGAACTACGACGGCGACGTGCAGTCCGATACCGTGGCGCAGGGCTTCGGCTCGCTCGGCCTGATGACCTCGGTGCTGATGTCGCCCGACGGCAAGACGATCGAAGCCGAGGCAGCGCATGGCACCGTCACGCGCCACTACCGCCAGCACCAGCAGGGCAAGCAGACCTCGACCAACCCGATCGCCTCGATCTTCGCCTGGACCCGCGGCCTCATCTACCGCGGCAAGTTCGACGAGACCCCGGACGTCGTAAAGTTCGCCGAAACGCTCGAGCGCGTCTGCATCGAGACGGTGGAAAGCGGCAAGATGACCAAGGACCTCGCCATTCTCATCGGCCCCAACCAGCCGTGGATGACCACCGAGCAGTTCTTCGAAGCCATCGTCGAAAACCTCGAAGCGGCCATGGCCGCCGACGCCTGAGCGAGAGGGGCGGGGACACCCCCGCCCCTCCTTCAGCGCATATCAACCATTTCTTGCAGGTTGCGCACTATTCCGGCAGCGTAGCACCCGAAAGGTGAACGTATGTCGGCCCTTGTCGCCATCTTTGCCATGTTCATCGTCAGCGCGCTGGGTCTCATCGCGCTGATCGCCTACTGGCTGCGCCTGCGCGCCCAGCAGGAACCGAAACCGCGCAAGGCCAAGGCCAAGCGCCGCCGGAAAAGCGCTGACAGCGCTGCCGAGCCGGAGCCGGAGCCGGAGCCCACCCCGCTGCAGCGCAAGAAAGGCCGCAGCCGCATGATCTCCGCCGCCTCGCTGGCCGAGGCCGAAGCGGCGCAGCTCCTTACCGACGCGGATGAGGCCGAGGACGAACCCGCGCCGACCGCCCCAGCGGCTCACGCGCCTGCCCTGCCCGCCCCGCTCGATGCCGCTGCAAGCCAGGCAATCGTGCTGCGCCAGCATTTCCCCCCGCACCGCGCGCCCGAAGGCCACAGCTGGTTTGGCGGCACGCCGCTGCTTCAGGGCGCGGCAGAATGGCCGGTTCATCCCGCCACGGGCAAACCGCTGCATTTCCTGCTCCAGATCGATCTCGCCGAAGTGCCGCCCGAAGCCGGGCTCGGCCTGCTCCCGCACTACGGCGCGCTCGCGGTGTTTCTCGATCTCAGCTGGGGCCCGGGCGATGCATTCCGCGTGCTCTGGACGCAGGGCTATGCCGGAACGCCCTGGCGCCCCCTTGATCCACCTCGCGGCCTTGCAATGGCTTATGGGGACGAGGCCGCGCTGGTCTGGCCCTGGGCACTCGCCCCGGCGCAGGGCACGCAGGTCCTGCCGCGCTGGCCCTTCGCCCCCCGCCGCATTGCCTTGCCTGAACCCCAAGGCCCCGGCTGGCCGGCAGAGGCGGCCGCCGCCGCGCTGCTGGAAGAACAAGGCCCCGCTGAACTTGCCCCGCCGCTCGGCCCGGAGGATTTCCACGACGCCGAGGGACAGGGCTTCGCGCCGCCTTGGTACGGCTATCCGCAGGACTGGATCGCGGTGCAGATCGTCGCTGCAGCGCTGGTGCACGAAGCGGACCGCGCAAAGCGTACGGTCCTCAACGATCCCTACCCCGGTCTCGACGAGGCCGACCGCGCCGCGCAGCTCAAGGCCGTGCGCGAGGAAGCCCAGGCCTGGTTCGACCACGCGCTCGGCAATCCCGCGCTCGGCCCCATCGCCGCGCCGGTGCGTGCAGCATTCTGGGAATGGCTTTCGACCCACCGCGCACTCGCGGAACGGATCATGCCCGAAGCGGTGGAGGCAGCGATCGAGACAACGCTCCACGCCTCGCCGCAGGAAGCCGCGAAGTTCCCGGACGAGATCACCGCGCGCCTTGCTTACCGCCATGCCCTTGCGCAGCGCACAGCCGAAGGCGTGATCGCCCCGCCCCCGCCGCGCCTGCTTGCCCCTGCAAGCGGCGCAAGCGATCTCGCCGCGACGCATCTCCTGCTGCTCGAATTGCCCACGAATCCCGCGCTCGGTCATCATTTCGGCGGCAGCGCCATCCAGTTCTGGATCACCCCCGAAGATCTTGCCGAGCGGCACTTCGAGGCTGTGGTGCTGACGCGGACGTAACCCTGCGGGGTTATCTGCTGCGGGTCTCGAGACCGTCCCATGACCAGCGCGGAATGGCGAGACCGCTCGGCACATCGTCCGCCGAGTGATGATAGCGGGCCATGGACGTGGTTGTCGCCCAGGTGAAGTAATCCAGCAGGGCGCGCGCCAGCCGCGGTTCCTTGTCCAGCCCCGCATCGACCAGCGCCGCCTCGAAGCACAGGATCGCCCGGCGATCCATTTCATCGTGCTCGCCGTTGCCGCTGTGCATTCTTACAACTGCGGTCTCGTCGCCGTAGCGCGCGGAGTAGTCCGGCGGCCCGCCCAGCGCTTCGGCCCAGTAGGTGGAAAGCCGCACCACATGATCGGCGCGGTATCCGTGGCTGAAGGCGTGGTTCACGATCTCGTCGTTCGTGATCCGGTGATGCCACGCCTGCGCCAGGCGATGAACGCCCTCAAACCCGCCGCATGCTTCGAACAGACTCGTCATGGCGCCAGCCTATCACGGAGTGCCCGACCGGGCCAAAGCCGGCGAGCGCCCCGTCAGCCTCAAACAACCAGCCGCTCCTCCAGCCGGCCCACCAGCGCCGCATCCGCGCCAAGCACCGCCTCGGCATAAGCCTCGAAGTTGCCGTGCTCGCGCTCGATCGCGGCAAAGGCGCTTTCGAGAAACTCCGGCTGCACCGACATGATCATCCGCAGTGCGCCGTCGTCCATGCCTGGCCCGAAGCTCGCGCGCACGCTCACCGCCGCCGCCGCGATCCGCGCCTCGGAATTGCCCGCCGTGTTGGTGAGGAGGTAGTCGGCCATCACATCATCGGGATGCACGCCCATGAGCCGGTGCACCACCGCCGCGCCCACGCCGGTGCGGTCCTTGCCCGCAAAGCAGTGCAGCAGGCTTGGCCGTTCCTCACTGGCGAGGGTCTCGAGATAGAGCCGGAACGTGCCCACCAGCACCGGCCGGAACGGCAGCCGCGCATAGAGCTTGACCATCGACTCGCGTGCTTCCTCGGCGGTGCGGATGCCTTCCGCCGCCTCGCCATGCGCGGATCCGCCTCGCTCGGTCGCGGTCTCGCCGGGGTGGAACACCACGTCACCGGCAAAGGCCTCGTGGCGCAGGCAGGGATACTCCGCCCGCTCGCTGTCACCGCGCAGGTCGATCACCTTGGCGATGCCAGTGCGGTGCACCGCCTCGAGATCCTCCGCCGTCGCGCCGAAATGCTGGCCCGAGCGCCACAGGTGCCCCGTGCGCAGCATGCCGCCGCGCGCCTGGTAGCCGCCATAGTCGCGGAAATTGTGAATGCCGGAAAGCGGCAGGACGCGGTCTTGCATGATGAGGTCCCTGTCAGATCAGCCGCGGCGATGCCAGCCCTTCAAGACGAGAGCATTGCACCTCACGCAAAGCCGCGTTCAAGGAACCGCTCCGCGCACCCCGCGAGCAAGGCAGACCCCAGCGGCATCACGCTTTCATCGAGCATCATCCGCGTCGAATGGATTGAGCAGCAGCTCTTCCAGTCCGCCCCCTCGGGCGCGACGCCGAGGAAGAACATCGCGCCGGGCATGATTTCCAGCACATAGGAGAAGTCTTCCGCCCCCATGATCGGCTGCGCCAGCCGCTGGAACTTGCCCGCGCCCGCGATCTCCTCCGCCACTGTCGCGCCCAGATCGACCGCCCGCGCATCACAGATCGTCACCGGAAAGCCCGGAATGATCGCGGTCGTCGCGGTCAGCCCGTGCGCCGCCGCGATATGCTCGACAAGCCTGGGCAAAGCCTCGTGCAGCCGCGCCCGCGCGCCGGGCGAAAGCGTGCGCAAGGTGCCCAGCAGATGCGCGCTGTCCGGAATGACGTTGTAGGCCGTCCCCGCCTCGATCTTCGAAACCGTAGCCACCACCGGATCGGCCACCGAAAACTTGCGCGTCACCATGGTCTGGATCGCACTCACGATCTCGCAGGCCACCGGCACGGGATCGAGCGTGTCGTGCGGCATCGAGGCATGGCCGCCATCGCCCTTGACCGTGATCTCGAAGCGGTCCGCCGAAGCCAGCAGAGTACCCGCGCGCCCGGCCACCAGCCCGTGCGGACTGTTGGGCATGATGTGCAGGGCAAAGGCCGCGTCCGCACGCGGCTCAAGCAAGCCATCGTCAATCATGAAGCGTGCGCCGTGGTGCCCTTCCTCGCCCGGCTGGAACATGAACTGCACTTCGCCGGCCAGCTTGTCGGCCCGCGCGCAGAGCAGCTCCGCCGCCCCTGCCAGCATCGCGGTATGCGCGTCGTGCCCGCAAGCATGCATGCGGCCCGCAAAAGTCGAAGCGAACTCCAGCCCCGTCTCTTCCGACATCTCAAGCGCATCCATATCCCCCCGCAGCAGCACCCTGCGGCCTTCACCGGCGCCGCCCTTCAAGGTCGCCACCAGCCCCGTCGTCGAAGGCCCCTCGCGCCACGTAAGCGGTAAATGCGCCAGCGCAGCGCGCACCTTGTCGCGGGTCAGAGGCGTGTACAGCCCCAACTCAGGTTCGGCATGGATCGCGCGCCTCAGCGCCGTGATCTGCGGCTCGAGGGTTCGGGCCTGTTCCAGCAGTTCGGCATGCAGCATGGGGGGCTCCTTCGGGGATGTCATTGCAGCATAGGATTGGAGGCGAAGACTTGTCGAGGTTTGCCGTAAGAGCTTGCCCTGTCGCGCAAGTCGCCGAATAACAACAATTGCGCAGTTTTCGTTATCGGCCTATTTTGCGCGCTGTCATCAGAGCAGGAGCAGAGCCATGAACGTATCCATCGGAGACCGCTGGGAAAGCTTCGTCAACGCAGTCGTCAAGTCCGGTCGCTACAGTTCGGCCAGCGAAGTCGTCCGGGAGGGCCTGCGTCTCGTGGAGGAGCGCGAGGCGAAACTGATTTCCTTGCGCGAGACGATCCAGGCATCGCTGGCCGAGAACGTGTTCTACACCGAAGAGGAAGTCGACGAGCATCTTGAAGGCGTCTTCACGAAGCTGGCTGAGGAAGGGTACTGAGTTCGCCGTCTCGTCTTCCGCGCCTCGGCGCAACGGGACATCGAACAGATTGTCTCCTATCTGACCCGCGAAACAGGCGACCTCAAGGTTGCCAGGGATTTCGTCGCCAGACTCAAGGCGCGCTGCGGCAAGATTCGCAGTCTTTCCGCCACGCTCGGAACGGCCAGGCCTGAACTCGGCGACGGGGTCCGCAGCACTCCGGCACAAGGCTACATCATCTTCTTCCGCTACACCCAAAACGCCGTCGAGATCATCAACATCCTCCACGGCCGCGGCGATCCAGCCATCCATTTCGATGCGCACTGATCCCCCTTGCGCCCCGCGCCACCCCGGTTTAATCGACTGATTAACACTTGTGGGAGAGTCACAATGGCCGAAGCCTATATCATCGACGCCGTCCGCACCCCGCGCGGGGTTGGCAAGCCCGGCAAGGGCGCGCTTTCGCACCTCCATCCGCAGCACCTCGCCGCCACGGTCATGAAGGCCATCGCAGAGCGCAACAATCTCGATACCGGCACGGTCGACGATATCATCTGGTCGACCTCGTCGCAGGTCGGCAAGCAGGGCGGCGATCTCGGCCGCATGGCCGCGCTCGCTGCCGGCTACAATATCACCGCCAGCGGCACCACGCTCGACCGCTTCTGCGGCGGCGGCATCACCTCGGTGAACCTCGCGGCAGCCACGGTCATGTCGGGCATGGAAGACTGCGTGATCGCCGGCGGCACCGAAATGATGAGCTTCACCGCCGCCAATGCCGCCGCCGAAGCCAATGCCGGCTTCCCGCCGCGCCTCATGGGCTCGGGCAACAAGGCGCTCGACGAGCTCCATCCGCAGTCGCATCAGGGCATCTGCGGCGATGCCATCGCCACGATCGAAGGCATCGACCGTGAAGCGCTCGACGCGCTCGCGCTCGTCAGCCAGCAGCGCGCCGACGTTGCCATCAAGGAAGGCCGCTTCAACAAGTCGGTCATCCCCGTGCTCAACGAAGACGGCACCGTCGCGCTCGATCGCGAGGAATTCCCCCGGCCCGAAACGACTGCCGAGGGCCTTGCCAGCCTCAAGCCCGCATTTGCCGGCATGATGGACTTCGATCTGGGCGGCGGCATGACCTTCCGCAAGCAGATCAACCGCCGCTATCCGGATGTCGACATCAAGCCGGTCCACCACGCCGGCAACTCGTCGGGAGTGGTCGATGGCGCCGCCGCGATCCTCATCACCTCGCCCGCTTATGCCGAAAAGCACGGCCTCAAGCCCCGCGCGCGCATCGTTGCCTATGCCAACCAGGGCGATGATCCGACGCTCATGCTGAATGCCCCGGTCCCGGCCGCAAAGAAGGTCCTCGCCAAGGCGGGCCTCACCAAGGAAGACATCGACGTCTGGGAAATCAACGAGGCCTTCGCCGTCGTCGCCGAAAAGTTCATCCGCGATCTCGATCTTGACCGCGCCAAGGTGAACATCAACGGCGGCGCCATGGCGCTCGGCCACCCGATCGGCGCGACCGGTTCGATCCTCATCGGCACCGCGCTCGACGAACTCGAACGCTCGGGCGGCCGCTACGGCCTCGTCACGATGTGCGCGGCGGGCGGCATGGCCCCGGCGATCATCATCGAACGCCTCTGATCCGACCAGGAAGCCCTCTCCCCTTCAGGGGAGAGGGTTGGGAGAGGGGAACGTGCATGAAGAATCCGGAAGTCTTAGCAGGCTACGAAGCCTTCGATTTCACTGATGGCCCCTGGACCCGCCGCGTCTGGCGCAAGGGCAGCGGCCCCGCCGTCATCGTCATGCACGAAATGCCCAATCTCCACCCCCAGGTGCTGCGCTTTGCCGACCGCGTCGCCGCGCAGGGCATGACGGTCTATTGCCCCAGCCTGTTCGGCGAGGACGGACGCAAGCCCTCCAAGGCCTACACCGTGGGCCAGATGCTTTGGTCGATCTGCGTGCGCCGCGAATTCAACGTCTGGGCCAATGGCAAATCCAGCCCGATCGTCGACTGGCTGCGCGCCCTCGCCCGCAAGGCGCATGCCGATTGCGGCGGTCGCGGCGTCGGCGCGGTCGGCATGTGCTTCACCGGCGGCTTTGCGCTGGCGATGATGACCGAGCCCGCCGTCGTCGCGCCGGTCCTTTCGCAGCCCTCGCTCCCGCTGGGGAAGAAGGGCGCCGGACGCATCGACGCGAGCGCGGAAGAAATCGCCTGCGCCAAGCGCCGGTTCGAGGAGGAAGACCTCACCCTGATGGCGCTGCGCTTCCCGAGCGACGGCTTCGTCCCCGATGCCCGCTTCGCCGCGCTGAAGGACACCTTCGGCGAACGCTGCGTCACGATCGAACTCCCCGACGCCGACGCCAACCCGAACGCCCCCATCGCGCCGCATTCGGTGCTGACCTGGCACCTCATCGACGAGCCCGGCAGCGCCACGAAACAGGTCGAGCAGGACGTCATCGCCTTCTTCCGGCAGCGCACCGGGGCCTGAGGCGGTTCTGCCGGAATCAAGAGAAGGGTGTTTCTCGCAGAGACGCAGAGGGAGCAGAGACCGCAGAGAGGTAAAGCTTGCGGCAAAGCCGCTTTCATCCTGCAACGCTCCGGACAGGAACAAAGGCCTGCGGCCAGCCAGTCCTCCCTCCCTTCGTCGCTCCTTTCCTCCCTTCTCTGCGCCCTCTGCCCCCTCTGCGTCTCTGCGAGAAACACCCTTCTCTTTCCGCGCCTCCGCGCCTCCGCGTGAACCCCTTTCTTCCTGCGCTTGCCCGCCGCCCCACGCCCCTGTAGAGCGCGCCGCAACCGCACATTCCAGAAATACGCAAGGACCCCCGATGGCCGCCCAGTACGCCTACGTCATGAAGAACATGACCAAGACCTTCCCCGGCGCGCCCAAGCCGGTGCTCAGCAATATCAGCCTGCAGTTCTATCAGGGTGCCAAGATCGGCATCGTGGGCCCGAACGGCGCGGGCAAGTCCACGCTGATCAAGATCATGGCCGGCATCGACAAGGACTTTACCGGCGAAGCGTGGCCCGGCGAGAACATCACCGTCGGCTACCTTGAGCAGGAACCGCAGCTCGACAACACCAAGACCGTGCTGGAAAACGTCAAGGACGGCGCCCGCGCGACGGCCGACATGGTCGAGCGCTTCAACCAGATCGGCATGGAGATGGGCGAGGAGGACGCCGATTTCGACGCCCTCGGTGCCGAAATGGCCGAGCTTCAGGACAAGATCGACGCGGTCGATGGCTGGACGCTCGACAACCAGCTCGAGATCGCGATGGAAGCCCTGCGCTGCCCGCCGGGCGATTGGCCGGTCGACAACCTCTCGGGCGGTGAAAAGCGCCGCATCGCGCTCACCCGCCTGCTCATCCAGAAACCTTCGATCCTGCTGCTCGACGAGCCGACCAACCACCTCGATGCCGAAAGCGTCAACTGGCTGGAAAACCACCTCAAGGAATATGCCGGCGCGGTGCTGATGATCACCCACGATCGCTACTTCCTCGACAACGTCGTCGGCTGGATCCTCGAACTCGATCGCGGCAAGTACTTCCCTTACGAGGGCAACTACTCGACCTACCTTGAAGCCAAGGCCAAGCGGCTCGAGCAGGAAGAGCGCGAGGACACCTCCAAGCAGAAGGCAATCAAGGACGAGCTCGACTGGATCCGCGCGGGCACCAAGGGCCGCCAGACCAAGAGCAAGGCGCGCATCAAGGCCTTCGACCAGCTGGTGGAATCAGCCGAAAGCCGCGTCATCAACAAGGCCCAGATCGTCATTCAGGTGCCCGAGCGCCTCGGCGGCAAAGTGATCGAGGCCAAGAACATCTCGAAGGCCTATGGCGACAAGCTTCTGTTCGAGGATCTCTCCTTCCTCCTGCCCCCCGGCGGCATCGTCGGCGTGATCGGGCCGAACGGCGCGGGCAAGTCCACGCTGTTCAAGCTCATCACCGGGCAGGAAAAACCCGACAGCGGCACGATCGAGATCGGCCAGACCGTGCGCCTCGGCTATGTCGACCAGAGCCGCGACCACCTCGATCCGTCGAAGAACGTCTGGGAGGAAATCTCCGACGGGCTCGACTACATGAAGGTCAACAAGCAGGACATGAGCACCCGCGCCTATGTCGGCGCGTTCAACTTCAAGGGCCAGGATCAGCAGAAGAACGTCGGCAAGCTTTCAGGCGGTGAACGCAACCGCGTGCACATCGCCAAGATGCTCAAGCAGGGCGGCAACGTCCTCCTGCTTGACGAGCCGACCAACGACCTCGACGTCGAAACCCTACGCGCGCTCGAAGAAGCCATCGAAAACTTCGCCGGCTGCGCCGTGGTCATCAGCCACGACCGCTTCTTCCTCGATCGCCTCGCCACGCACATCCTCGCGTTCGAGGGCGACAGCCATGTCGAATGGTTCGAAGGCAACTTCGAAGCCTACGAGGAAGACAAGCGCCGCCGTCTGGGTGACGCGGCGGATCGGCCGACAAGGCTCGCTTACAAGAAGTTGACGCGGTAATCCCGAAACGCAGGGGCCTCGATCAGAGCCCCTGCGTCTTCGCCCCCAGCGCCCGGAACCGCACCGGCTGGGGGGAGGTGCCCAAGGGAAGCTGGGCCTCCAAACGCAAAGGCCACCATGGGTCCAGCGGAGATCAAATCCTCCCGCGCCGCACCGAGCCTTCTCCCAACCTGAACCCTCGTCTGCACCACGGTTCACCGCAGCGACAGCGCGACTCGGTTAATTGCAGTGCTATGACACGAGCCGGGTCGATCGCGACTCAGCCAACGGGAGCCGGGACCATGGCCGCAAAGTCCGTTTTGAAGAGCAGCGTTTCCGCCCTTTTCGCCCTTGCCCTCGGCACTGCGGCGCTTATCCCCGCGGCCGCCTCGGCGCAGGAGCGCCCCGATCGCGGCGAGCGCGGCGCCGGCCGGATGGAGCGAAGCGCACCGCCCGCGATGCCCTCCATGCCGCGCAGCAATCCCCAGCCCTCGCAGGCCCCCTCGTGGCAAAGCCGCGGCCCTGCCGCCAACCCGCAGCCGGCCTGGAACGGCCGCCCCGCGTGGCAGAACGGCGGATCACAGGCCGGCCAGGTCCCCCAGCCCTCGCGCCAGCCCTCCAATCCGGGCGGCTGGAACGGGCGTCCCGCATGGCAAAGCGGCGGATCGCAGGGTAGCCAAGTTCCCCAATCCTCGAATCCGGGCAGCTGGAACGGGCGCCCGACATGGCAGAGCGGCGGGTCCGACCGCGAACGCGGCGATCGCGGCAACGGTGCGTACCCCGCCGGTCAGCCCACCTTTGGCCGGCCGAACTGGTCGCGAGGCGGTCAGGAGCCGCAAGGCAGCACAACCCCTTCTTGGAACGGCAGAAACCCGACCTATGTCGATCCCTCGCGCGGCAACCCCGGCGGAACCGGCAACGGCGGGCGCGGCAACTGGAATCGCGACAACAATGGTGCCGGCGACAATGTCGGCCGCCCGGGCGACAACGGCAACGGCTGGAACCGGGACCGCAACGGCCAGTGGTCACGGGGCAACGGCACCCAATGGCGTCAGGACAACAACGGCCAGTGGAACCGCGACCAGAACTGGGGCCGCAACAACAACGGTCAGTGGAACCGCGGCGGCTGGAGCAACAACACCTCGCGCGACTGGCACCGGGGCCGTGGCGGCTGGAGCAACAACAACGGTTGGGGCAACAACGGCTGGGGCTACAACAACGGCCACAACAACGGCTGGCAGGGCGGCTACGGCAACGGCTGGCGTGCGTGGGACCGCGATGGCTGGCGGCGTGACAACCGCTACGACTGGCACGGCTGGCGCAATCGCAACCGCAGCGTGTTCAGCCTCGGCTTCTACTACGCCCCATGGCAGGATTATTCCTACAGCCGCCTGAGCATCGGCGTGGTCATCGGCCAGCCGTTCTATGACGAGCGCTACTGGATCGCCGATCCTTACGCCTATCGCCTGCCGCCCGCTGGGGGCCCATACCGCTGGGTGCGCTATTACGACGACGCGCTCCTTGTCGATATCTACTCTGGCGAAGTTGTCGACGCGATCTACGACATTTTCTACTGAAGCCACGGGGGGCGCCCGCTCAACCTCGCGCCCCCCGGAAAGCCACCAAAAGGGTTTTTTGTTGCGCAGCATGGCGCTTTTTGCGCTATGTAATGTCGCGTGAGTTCGAGACATGAGAGGCCAGTCATGGCCTCTTGCATGGTCTCGGGGCTGACTGGCGCAGTGGGGTCAACTCTTGGCAAGAGCCAATTCTATGCCGCCGCCGGCGCGACGACTGCCCGCGATGCCGATGACCACATCATCTACAACACCACGAATGGTGACCTGTACTATGATCCGGACGGCCTCGGCGGGACGGCGGCCATTCTGTTCGCCACGCTCGGCACCACCATCCACCCCAAGGTGGTCTACAGCGATTTCCTGCTGGATTACTGACAAGGCAACCGCGCACCGGGGAGCGGCTCAGTCGCCCCCCGGCCGCATGCCCGGATGCCACTGGATGCGCTCCGGAGCCTCCGCCGCCGCCTCGGTCAGTGCGGTGAAGAAGCGGTTGAAGTCCGCCGCCGCCTGCCAGTCCACCGGCGTCGCCAGATCATCCGCCGGGTGATGGTAGCGCCGCTGGTACCAGTCGCGGTAGCGCGCCCGCGAAGCTGCATCATACGTCGCAAAGACAAAGCTCGCCCCCGGCACGCCCGCCTGCATCAATGGCCAGTTGTCCGATCGGCGCAGCAGATCGCGCTCCGGCTCGGGGTCTTCCTGCACAGCGATCCCGCGCGCCGTCGCCACTTGGCGCACCAGATCGCCGAGCGCGCTCTCCTTCAGCCCATGCACCGTGAGCACTTTCAGCGGATAGAGCGGCCGCACCTGATCGAGATTGATCACCGCCGCCAGTGAAGCGAGCGGCACAGTCGGATGCCGCACAAACCAGCGCGAGCCCCACAGCCCTTTCTCCTCGCCCGTATAGACGGCAAACAGAACCGGCCGCCGAAAGCCCTTGCCCGCGCGCGCCGCGGCCAGTTGCTCCAGCAGCGCGACATAGGCGGCATCATCGAGCGTGCCGTTGTAGATCGCATCGCCCGACACCGGCTCGCCCCGGCCATAGCCGTCGAGATGCGCCGAGATCACGATCACCTCACCGGCCAGCGCCGGATCTGTCCCCGGCAGCAGCCCCAGCACATTGGCCGAACGCGTCACGCGCCGCACGATCGTGAGCCGCGCCGCCGCCTGTCCCAGTTCCGCAAGCGGCAGATCGGCCCCCGCCGCACCCGCCTTCAGGATCGCCCCGGCCCGGGGCGTCAATCGCCTGAAAGCGGCGGGATCGAGCACGCCCTGTAAAAATGGCGCACCGGCCTTCGCTTTCACCGTGTCTTCCAGCGGCACCACGCTGCGAGAATAGGCAAAGGGCCAGCGGATCGGTTCGCCCGGCAGGCCCGGCGCCGCAATCAACAGCATCCCCGCCGCGCCAGCCTCGTGCAGCGCCTTGGCCCGATCAAACCCCTTGAGCCGCGCCGGTGCCGGGCGGCCATAGCAGACCACCAAGCGCCCCTTAACATCACCGATCTCATCCGCTGAGCAATAGCCGCGAAACGTCGCCGCCGCCGCCAGCGCCTTGGGCGTCGCTGCGGAGGGCGCCAATTGCACCTCGCGGTTGAACGCCAGCCGCTTGCCCCCGATCGTCAGCCGCGACCGCGCCTCGGCGAGCCGCAAGTCCTCGAACGGGATCGTCTGGAACCAGCCGCTCCCCTCTCCCGCCGGCTTCAGCCCCGCCTTGGCAAACCGTTTCGCGACCACCGCCGCCGCCCGGTCATACCCCGGCGAGCCCGTATCACGCCCTTCCATCGCATCGGAGGAAAGCTCCCGCGTCAGCGCCCACCACGCCCGCGTTGCGGCGTCAGGTGCAGCATCCTTGGCCTCGGCTACCGTGCCGATCGGCGCCAGCAGGCCCGAAACCGCCAGCGCCAGCCATTTCAATCCCGCCCTGCGCATTGCATTCCCCCAATTTCCTCGGCGCCGGAAGGCAGCCTAAGAGAATAGCCAGTTCTGTCCACCCGCATTGGGTCCATAACACTCCGCAGCACAGCCCTCTGCCGGGAGCCCCCCATGGCCACAGCAAGCCCCCAGCCCCACGCGCCCGATACCGCGCCGATCCCGATCAGCAATTTCACCAAGGATCGCTACCTCACCCGCGAGTGGATAGAGCGCGAGCGCGCGGCCCTGTGGTCCCACACATGGCTCGTCGCCGGCGTCGCCGCCGATGTCGCCGCGACCGGCCAATACTTCACCTTCGATATCGGCGCGGAATCCGTGCTGATCGCGCGCGGCATGGACGGCACTTTGCGCGCGATGCACAATGCCTGCACCCATCGCGGCACCCGCCTCGTTACCGAGCCGCTCGGCATGCTCCGCAAGGTCGTCTGCCCCTATCACGCCTGGGCCTACGGGCTCGACGGCGCCCTGCAAGGCGTGCCCGGCGCCGCGCGCTTTTCCAACGGCGTGCCCAAGGACAAGCTGGCGCTCGAGGCGGTCGAGGTCGAAGAGGCGCTGGGCATGGTCTTCGTCCGCCTCACCCCCGGCGACCTTACCCTCACCGAATTCCTCGCGCCGATCCACGGCCTGATCGATCCCTACCGGATCGAGGCGATGACCGTCACGGGCGACCAGACCGTCTCGCACACCTGCAACTGGAAGGCGATCCTCGACAACTTCGCCGAGCTCTACCACGTCCCCTTCATCCACCCGCTCCACCGGCGCATGTTCGAATGCGCCAATGCCCCGTTCGAACTGTTCGATCACGGCCACACCGCCGTCTATGTCGAGGGCGGCACCACCGATTCCGGCTTCCCCGTGCCCGATGCGCCGACCGATCTGCTCGCGATGCAATTGCAGGCCTTCGGCCTCGATCCGGCGGACTATCAGGGCCGCGTCGCCGATATCCGCACCGCCCTCCAACGCGCCAAGCGCGCCGCCGCCAAAGAACAGGGCCTCGCCTACGCCGGCTTTTCCGATGCCCAGCTCAGCGACGTGTGGCAGTTCAACCTCTTCCCCAACGTGATCCTCTCGATCACCCCCGAAAGCGCCTGGCTGATGCGCTCGCGCCCCGATGGCGCCGATCCGGCGAAGAGCCATTTCGACATGATCACCCTCGTCCAGTTCCACGGCACCGAGGAAGACGCCGCCAAGGCCAAGGCCGCGGACGGCACCGAAGCCGGCACCCACTTCCGCCTCAACGGCCCCCGCCCCGCCGACTACCAGCGCCCCCCGCGCGACAGCTTCACCCACGAAGACATCATCGCCGGCCGCAAGACCATGACCGTCACCATCGACGAGGACATCTCCCTCCTCGCCCGCGTCCAGCAAGGCATGGCCTCAAGCGGCTTCCAATCCGTGTGGCTCAGCGACGAGGAAGCGCGCGTGCAGCACTTCCATGATGCGCTGGATGCCGCGCTGGCAGAGGGGTCCTAGAGGCCGACCCCCGCGCCTGCGCCCAGCTGCGCCTTCACCGCATCCACATCGCCCAGAACCCACAGTTCGGCGATCCGCCCTTCCAAGAAGCCGAAGAAGGCCGCGCCAGCCCAGCTGATCTCCCGTCCCGTCGCCTCGACGCCGAAGAACTTGCCCCGGTGTACGCCGGCAAAGCGCAGCCAAACCGCCGCGCGTTCTTCCCGCTCGATGATCTCAAGGATCGTGCAGGTGTAGCCGGCAAGCGCTGCGTGAACTTGGCGCGTATAGTCGATGAAGCCGTCGACGCCGTGCTTCTCCGGGCCCAGTGAACCGCGAAACCGGAAATCAACGGCCAGAATCTCGCGCGCGACATCCTCGTCGGCCCGGTTCCACACCTCGTGATAGAACCGCTCGATCAGCCGCGTCGGCGTCAAATCCGGTCCGCCTGCGCCACAGCATCACTCGCCCGCAGCGCACTCACGATCCGCGTCAGATGCGCCAGATCGCGCACCTCCAGATCCACCTCGTAGGTATGAAACGGGTTCTCCCGCTGGGTCATCTCAAGATTGACCACGTTGGCGTGGTTCTTGGCAAAGACCCCCGCCATTTCCGCCAGCGTGCCCGGCCGGTTGTAAAGCTCCGCGCGCAGGCGGCCCACCGCGCCGTCGGTTCGCGCGTCCCAGGAGAGGTCGATCCAGTCGGCATCGATGCCGTTGGCGAGGCTCAGGCAGTCGATCGCGTGGACGGTCACGCCCTGCCCCAGCCGCCGCAGGCCCACGATTCGGTCGCCCGGCACCGGGTGGCAGCAATCGGCGAGCTTGAAGGCCATGCCGGGCGTGAGACCCCGCACCGCGATCGCTCGCTGCTGGCTGGGCCAGCCCTCGCTCGCGGGGAAGTTCGCCGCGCTGCCCGGCACCAGCGCTTCCATCACCTGCCGGTCGTCGATCTTGGCGCTGCCGATGGCGACCATCAGCTCTTCCTCGTTCGCGAATTTCAGCCGCTTGATCGCGTCGGCCAGCGCCTTCTTGCCGATCTTGCTCGGCAGCCGCTCGGCGATCTCGTCATAGAGCTTGCGCCCGATTTCGGCGATCTCGGCGCGCTCCTTCTGGCGCACCGCGCGGCGGATCGCGGCGCGCGCCTTGCCTGTCACGACAAACGCCAGCCATGAAAGCTGCGGTTCGCTGCTGCGGCTCTTGATGATTTCCACCACATCGCCGTTGCCCAGCGTGGTGCGCAGCGGCACGTGCCGCCCGTTGATCTTCGCGCCCACCGCCTGCCCGCCGAGATTGGTGTGCACGGCAAAGGCAAAGTCGATCGGCGTCGCGCCCTTGGGCAGCTGATAAAGCGCGCCTTTGGGGGTGAAGGCAAAGATGCGGTCCTGATAGATCGCCATCTTGGTGTTTTCGAGCAGTTCGTCCGGATCGTGGCTCGCTTCCAGGATCTCGACCAGATCGCGCACCCAGCCCACTTGCCCGTCCGGCAATTCGCCCTGCTTGTAGGCCCAGTGTGCGGCGAGGCCGAATTCGTTGATCCGGTGCATCTCGTGCGTCTTGATCTGCACTTCTACGCGCATGGCATTGTTGTAGATCAGCGAGGTGTGCAGGCTCTTGTAGCCGTTCATTTTGGGCGTCGAGATATAGTCCTTGAACCGCCCCGGGATCATTTGCCAGGTCTGGTGCAGCAGCCCCAGCGCGGTGTAGCAATCCTCCGCGCTCTCGGTCAGCACGCGAAACGCCATGATATCGGTGATCTGTTCGAAGCTCACATGGCGCTCGGCCATCTTGCGCCAGATCGAGAACGGGTGCTTCTCGCGCCCCGAAACCTCCACCTTCAGCCCCGCTTCCGCCAGGGTCTGCTTGATCGCCAGCGCAATGGAATCGACTTGCGCGCCCTCGTCGTTGCGGATCGCGGTCAGCCGCCCGGTGATAGTGGCATAGGCCTCGGGCTCCAGCTGTTCGAAGGCCAGCAGCTGCATCTCGCGCATGTATTCGTACATGCCCACGCGCTCGGCCAGCGGCGCGTAGATCTCCATCGTCTCGCGCGCGATGCGGCGACGCTTTTCCTCGCTCTTGATATAGTGGAGCGTGCGCATGTTGTGCAGCCGGTCCGCCAGCTTCACCAGCAGCACGCGCAAATCCTCGGACATCGCGAGCAGGAACTTGCGCAGGTTTTCCGCCGCACGCTCCTTGTCGCTCATCGTCTCGATCTTGGAGAGCTTGGTCACCCCATCGACCAGCCGCGCCACTTCGGGGCCGAACAATCGTTCGACTTCCTCGACCGTGGCGAGCGTATCCTCCACCGTATCGTGGAGCAGCGCGGTGATGATCGTCTCCTGATCGAGCTTCAGCTCCGTCATCAGGCCCGCAACTTCGACCGGATGGGAGAAGTACGGATCGCCCGAAGCGCGCTTCTGCGAGCCGTGTTTCTGCACGGTATAGACATAGGCGCGGTTCAGCATCGCCTCGTCCGCATCCGGATCATAGGCGAGCACGCGTTCGACAAGTTCGTACTGACGCAGCATTTCCATCTTAGATGGCCCCTGCCCGCCACTTCCCACAAGCGGAAATGCCTCCGATGCGCAAATCTTTCACGCGTCTGTTGCCATTGCGAGACCGCAGCGGCACGTAAGGGGCCGATGAGCGAGGAACAATTGCCAGCAGACTTCGGCGCAAGGCTCCAGGCGAGCTTGCGCACCCTCACCTGGCTCGATGCCGGCCGCGTGCGCGTCTACGCCGCGATGGTGCTCGTCGCGTACATTCCGATGATGGTGAAGGTCTACCGCGAGGCGACCGGCACCGTGGGCAGCGATTTCCTCGCCTTCTGGGGCGCGGGGCAGCTCTTGCGCTCCGGCCCGGCCGCGCGGGTCTACGATCTGGCCGCCGAGCACGCCGCGCAGATGGCGGCAGGCACCGGGCAAATGGTAGCCTACGTCAATCCGCCGCCCTACCTCTTCCTCGTCGCGCCCTTGGGCCTCATGCCCTATGCCGTCGCCTGGATCGTCTGGGCGCTGGCCGGCTGGGCGATCTGGTTCCTCGTCGCCCGCCGTGCGCTCCCCGATGCAGGGGCTGCCGGCACGCTCGCCGTCCTCGCCTTCCCCGCCGCCTATCTCGCCGCGAGCCACGCGCAGAACGGCTTCATCACCGGCGCGCTCCTCATCACCGCCGTGCTCACGCTCGGCCGCTCGCAAGTCCTGTCAGGCGCGCTCTTCGGCCTGCTCGTGATCAAGCCGCACCTTGCCCTCCTCGTCCCGTTCTGGCTCGCCGCCGGGCGCAAGTGGACCGCGATCGCCGCCGCCGCCGCCTCGGCCGCCGCGCTGTGCCTTGCCTCGCTGCTCGTCTTCGGGATCGATGCCTGGCGCGCCTATCCGCAGAGCTTCGAGGTCAGCCAGGTCCTCATGAGCCAGACCGGCGGCGAATTCTTCCTGCGCATGTGCACGCCCTACGCGGCCCTGCACGTCCTCTTCGGCCCAACCGCCGCCATGGCGGGTCAGGGCGTGATCACCCTGCTCACCGGCGCGCTCGCCTGCCTCTACTGGCGCCGCGCGCCGTCAGACGAAGCCGCCGGCGCGATGCTGCTCGCCGCCACCGCGCTCGCCTCGCCCTACCTGTTCAGCTACGATCTGCCGTTCCTCGCCATGCCTGTGTTCTTCCTCATCGGCATGGGCCGCAGCATGGGCTGGCGGCCGTGGGAGAAGTTCCTGCTGGTCCTCATCTGGCTCTCCCCCCTCGCCACCCGCGCCGCCGCGCTGCCGCTGGGGCTGAACCTCATGCCGCTTCCGGCAGTGGCGCTGCTCTGGCTGGTGTGGAGCACCTGGGCGCCGCCGAAGGTGCAAGCGGCGGCCTGAAGTAAAGAGTGTTTCGCGCAGAGGCGCAGAGGAAGCAGAGGCCGCAGAGAAAAGAGAGGAAACGGCGATACTAACTCGCCGCAGGCGCTCAATGATCTTACAGCGTGCCGAATTGAAGCGGCTTCGCCGCTGGCACAGCCTCCCTGCGGTCTCTGCTTCCTCTGCGTCTCTGCGCGAAACCCCTCTTCTTCAACTTCTCAGCGCCGCTGCGCGAGACCCTCAACTCACTCCCAAACCGCCTCAGGCGGCAGGCTCATCAGGATCGCGTCGATATTCCCGCCGGTCTTGAGGCCGAACAGCGTCCCCCGGTCGTAAACCAGATTGAACTCCGCATAGCGCCCGCGCCAGGTCAGCTGCTTGAGCTTGTCTTCCGGAGTCCACGCCATTCCCATCCGCCGCCGCACCAGCGCCGGATAGACGTTCAAGAACGCATCGCCCACGTCGCGGGTGAAGGCGAAATTCGCCTCGAACCCCGCCTCGTCCGCGCATTCGAGGTGGTCGTAGAAGATGCCGCCCACACCCCGATGCACTTTCCGGTGCGGGATATAGAAATAGTCGTCCGCCCAAGCCTTGAACTTTTCGTGATAGGCCGGATCGTGCGCGTCACACGCCGCCTTGTAGCTGGCGTGGAAATCGGCCGTATCCTCGTCATAGGGGATCGGAGGGTTGAGATCGCCGCCGCCGCCGAACCACGCTTTTCGCGTCGTCAAAAAGCGCGTGTTCATGTGCACGGCGGGCACATGCGGGTTCGCCATATGCGCCACCAGGCTGATCCCCGTTGCGGTAAACGCCGGGTTGTCCGGGTCCGCGCCGTTCATCGTCTTGGCAAAGTCCGCGCTGAACGTGCCGCCCACGGTCGAGACGTTGACGCCGACCTTCTCGAACACCTTGCCCTTCATCAGCCCCTGCACGCCGCCGCCGCCGTCCGGCACCGGCTCGCCATGATGCTCGCGCTTCCACGGCGTGTAGGTGAAGCTCGCGTCGCTTCCTGCCTCGCGCTCGATCGCCTCGAACTCGGCGCAGATCCGGTCCCGCAGGCTTTCGAACCAGGTACGCGCGCGGCCAGTTTCCGCGCTCCAATCCTCTTTGGCGACGGCCTTCGGGGCCTCTTGTGCAGTGCTCATATCCCAAGTCTTGCCAAGCCAAACGCAATCCGGCAAGGCCCGTGCATGGTTCCCGTTTCGTTCGCGTCATTTCCCTTTGCCGGGCAGGAATTCGCCCTCGCCCCCTCGCGCGCGCTATACTGGGCGGAGGAACGGGCGCTGCTCGTCGCCGATCTCCACCTTGAAAAGGCCAGCTGGTACGCCTCGCGCGGCCAGATGCTCCCCCCTTATGACAGCCGCGAGACCCTCGGCCGAGTCGCCGAAGCGATCCGCGAAACCGGCGCGCGCCGTGTCCTCTGCCTCGGTGACAATTTCCACGACAGCCACGGCCCCGCCAGGCTCGAACCCCACGCCGCCGGCATGCTCGATGCACTGATGCGCGCGGTGGACTGGGTCTGGATCACCGGCAATCACGATACGAAAGATGCCAGCGTCACGGCGCAAGGCGTCGCCGAACTCGAAGTACGCGGCGTGATGCTGCGCCACGAGGCCCGCCCGGGCGAAGCAGGACCGGAGCTTTCCGGCCACTTCCACCCCAAGTTCGCCGTCACCGCCCGCGGCCGCCGCGTCGCGCGTCCCTGCGCCGTCGCCAGCGAGCGCCGCCTCATCCTCCCGGCCTTCGGCGCGCTGACGGGCGGCATGAACGCGGCCGATCCCGCCATTCTCGGCGCCCTCCAGCCCGCCCGTGCCATCGACGCGCTTATCCCCGCCGCGGGCAAGTTGGCGCGCTTCCCCCTCTGGCGCGGGGCATAGCAGGGCGTTTCTCGCAGAGACGCAGAGGAAAAGAAGGCCGCCAAGCGACCAACCCTGCGACTCAGCCGCTTTGGCAACCCACATGCAGGAAGGTCCGGCTGAAGCCGGAATCGAGCACAACCTCTTTGCGCCCTTCTTTTCCTCTGCGTCTCTGCGAGAAACCCCTTCCCGTCCCCCTTAACCCCAAACCAACCTTCCCGCTTTATCTGCCGCCGCATTGTGATATGAGCGCGCGGGGATCAGGCGGTGCGCACCGCTCGCACCCCGTTTGATATCAACCATCAGGAGCAAGCACTATAGCCCCCCCACCCCGGCGCATGATGGCGCCCCCAGTAAAGACCGGCCCCCGCTACAACCAGCTCATCCAGTCACCCAAGGTGCGCGTGATCGATGAGAACGGCGAGAACTTGGGCGTCATGTACACCCGCGAAGCGATCGATCAGGCAGCCGAAGTCGGGCTCGATCTGGTCGAGGTTTCGCCCAACGCCGATCCGCCGGTGTGCAAGTTCCTCGATGTCGGCAAGTTCCGCTACGAAGCGCAGAAAAAGGCCAACCTCGCCCGCAAGAGCCAGAAGACGCAGGAGATCAAGGAGATCAAGATGCGTCCTAACATCGATGACCACGATTACGACACCAAGATGCGTAACGTCACCCGGTTCATCGAAGAAGGCGACAAGGTCAAGATCACCCTCCGCTTCCGTGGCCGCGAACTCTCGCACCAGCAGCTCGGCATGAACCTCCTGCGCAAGGTGCAGGACGATGTCGCCGAAATCGCCAAGGTCGAAGCCTTCCCCCGCATGGAAGGCCGCCAGATGCTGATGGTGCTGGCGCCAAAGTAGGCCAGAGCCGACTTGACCAAAAAGGCCTTCGCATCTCTCGTATTCAGACTTAAAAGGATCGCAGAGTTGCGGAGGCTTTTACCATGCCTATCGTCGTTCAAGTTGGTTCGATGCCAGGTGAGCCCTTTTGGGACAAAATTGCCGTTGCCGCAGTAGGTCCGGCCATCAGTGTCTTTGTAGGATCACTCATGATCGCGATACTGGTCAATAAAATCAGCGATCGCAAGCGAGAGCGAGATCTTGATCGGGATGTCCGTACTGAGCTTGTAATGGCGATGTCGCGTATTAGTTCAACATTTTACTTTAGTCTTCATCAATATCGTAGATATAGTGGACAGAATTCTTCAGATTCGAAAAATGACATTATCAAACAATGCTTATTTCAAAATTTAATATCTACCCCGATTAATGCCACCAATACACTTAATAATAAATTTGAAATCGGCCAATCATACCGAACATTTAGAGCTGAAGCCGACACACTCGAAACTCGCATAGACGTATACTTCCTAAACGATGGCCCTCGCGAAAAATGGCATGCAGTTTCAGATCTTTTGACCGTTAGATACTATCAAACAATTGGTGAAATTAACGAATATATTATTAAAAATAATGCAAAAAGTACGGAGAAATTCCACAGCGGGCTTGACGAAACCGAACTATGCGATGAGACGTTAGTGACGAAATCATATAAATTTCAGTTAAAGGAAGCCATCCGCGCGGTGATGACCAGCGAACGATTTGATTTCGGCAGCAGCCTAAAAACAAAGACCTTCGCCGGTCCGCGATCCGATACCTAGCCGGGTCCGCGCCGTCAGCGAAAGATTCTGCGGCATTACGTTTGATAAACTTGTCTCTTCTTCCAGACCCGAATCCAGTCTGCTAAGCTGAGTTCTGGCCACGATGGAAGTGAGACCGCATGAACGCCCGCACCATCGCCCTCCTCACCGGCCCACTCGGCCTTCTCGCCACGCTGCTCCTCGCCGCGCCTGCGGGTATGCCGCCCACCGCATGGCACACTGCCGGGCTCGTCTGGTGGATGGCGGTGTGGTGGATGACAGAGGCGATGCCGCTTTCGGCCACCGCGCTGCTGCCCTTCATCGTCTTGCCGCTCACCGGCGTCAGCGATGCCAACAAGACCGCGGCTGCCTATTACTCGCCGATCATGTTCCTTTTCGTCGGCGGCGCGTTTCTTGCGCTTGCCATCGAGCGCACCGGCCTCCACCGCCGTCTCGCGCTCACCATGCTGGCCCATGCCGGGGCGAGTCCGGTTCGCCTTCTGCTTGCGGTCATGGCCGCCACCGCCTCGATCTCGATGTTCATCTCGAACACTTCGACCGCGCTGATCATGATGCCGATGGCGCTCGCCATTCTCTCTTCCGGCGGGGTGAAACCGGGCGAGACCGACGGCATGGCCGGCGCGCTGCCCATGGGCGTCGCCTTTGCCGCGACCCTTGGCGGCTACGGCACCATCGTCGGCACCCCCACCAATGCCATCGCTGCGGGCCTGCTCGACCGCACGCTGGGCGTGAAGATCACCTTCATCGAATGGTCCGCCTTCGGTCTCCCCATCGTACTCATCGGCGTACCGCTCGCCGCCTTCATCATCGCCCGCGTCCACCGCATCGGCCCCGGCAGTTTCGACCCCGCCGCCGCGCGCAATGCGATCGAGCATTCGGTGCAGTGGACCGTGCCCGAACGCCGCCTGGTGCCGCTGTTCCTCCTCACCGTGCTCGCCTGGGTCACCCTCCCCCTCACCGAAGGCCTGTTCCCCAAGGGCGGACTGACCGACGGCACCATCGCCGCGATTGCCGGCCTCATCCTGTTCGTCCTGCCCGACGGCACGGGCCGCGCCATGCTGACGTGGAAGGAAGCCAACCGCATGCCCTGGGACGTGATCCTGATGTTCGGCGGCGGCCTCAGCCTCGCCATGGGCATGGACGCCTCGGGGCTCAGCGACTGGCTCGGCACCGCGATGCTCCCGCTGCGCCACGTGCCGCTGCCGATTGTCGCGCTTGTCCTTGTCGGTTTCGTCGTCATCGTCACCGAATTTGCCAGCAACATCGCCGCCGCCAGCGGGATCATGCCCGTCGTCGCCGCACTGTGCGGCGCGCTGGGTGCCGATCCCATCCTCCTCGCCCTCCCCGCCGCGCTTGCAGCCAGCTGGGGCTTCATGCTGCCTGCCGGCACCGGGCCCAACGCGCTTGCCTGGAGCACCGGCCATATCGCCATGCCCCGCGTGCTGCGCGCCGGGCTCATGCTCGATCTGGCGGGTGTCCTCCTCATCGTCGGCACGGTCTGGGGCGTGGCCGCGCTCATGCGCCTCGGCGGCGCGGGCTAGGCCCGGGTGGAGCAGCCCTCCGCCTTCAGCCAGGGCGCGGGCCGCGTGCTCGGCTCGCCGCTGCGGCTGCTGTCGGGCACGCTGCTCTACGTCGCGGTGGTCTTCGCGGTCTCGACGCTCGGCTATATCGCGAGCGGCTGGCCGGTCGGGGACGCGGCCTACATGGTGCTCCTCACCATCTTCTCGGTCGGCTACGGCGAAGTCCGCCCGATCGACACCGCATTCCTGCGGCTGTGGACCACGGCCACGATCGTCCTCGGCTGCACCGGCATGATCGTGCTCACCTCCGCGCTCGTGCAGGTGTTCACCCTGTTCCAGTTCCGCCAGCTCCTGGGGGTAGGCAAGATGCAGAGCGATATCGACAAGCTCAAGGACCACGCGATCATCTGCGGCATGGGCCGCATCGGCCTGCAGCTGGCAAAAGCGCTGACCGAGGCGCGCCACCCTTTCATCATCATCGAGCGCAGCCCCGAAAAGGCCGAGGAAGCCCGCACCGCCGGCTGGCTCGTCATGGTGGGCGAAGCGACGCACGAGGACACCTTGCGCAGCGCCGGCATCGCCAGCGCGCGCGTGCTCGCCTCGGTACTGCCCGATGATGCCGCCAACGTCTTCATCACGCTCTCGGCACGCAGCCTCAACCCCGATGTCCAGATCATCGCCCGCGGCGAGGCGCCCAGCACCGAGCGCAAGCTGTTCCACGCAGGCGCCGACAAGGTCGTGCTCCCCACTCACATCGGCGCCGAGCGGATCACCGAACTGATCCTCTATCCCGCGACGGACACCCGCATCCAGGACGCCGAGCACATGGCGGACGCGCGCCGCTTCCTCCACGATCTCGGCCTCGACGTCGAAGTCGTCACCGCCGTCCCCAAGGGCGCGCTGACCGGCGCCACCGTGGGCGAGGCCGAGCGCCGCGGCGCCGGCGCCTTCTTCATTGTCCAGATCGACCGCGTGGGCGGCCAGTCGATCCAGCACCCCGGCGAGGATGTGAACATCGAGGCGGGCGACACACTGGTGCTGGTGGTGCGCGGCACAAGGCTGTCGGCAGGCGCGATCTTCGGGATGCCGGCCAAGCCGGTGAAGCAGGGGCGGACGTATGTGGGGTGAGGCCAGCTGCCGCGCGACTGCGCCCTGGCAAGTTTTCACCAAATCGGTTCCGTCCGGCACGCGCGAGCAATAAGCATCAAAGAGCTCAGCCCTGACTTCGAGTTGCCTTGAACCATTCTGGCACTCGATCCAAACTGCCGCCAATATGGAATAGTCCCCGGATTGACCTTCATCATGACAGGCGTATGCCCTCCATGAGAAAATCTTCAATCCGAAATACTCGCAGGCCGATTACTAAGGCCCTTCGGGATCGTGGGACAATAAAAAATGGCAGTTCGTTACGCAACTTCCGGCTCCGGCCGGGATGGCTTTCAGTATGATCTTGGCCTGAGCGATTCGCTTGTCGTACCGGAAGGCGTAAGAATTTATTATGATGGCGGCGGTAACTTCACCGCGGTGGTTGGCGTGGGCGCCAATCACCGCGTGACAGTGTCGGGCACGATCGGACTTGCAGACAACGCGTATCGGGCGATCAAATTTGAGTCCGAGGATGGCTCAAGCTCGTGGACACCGACAAAAAATACCATCATCGTAAAATCAACTGGGCTTCTGGAAACACGAGGCACCACCATCTACCTGATCGGCGGCAATGATAATATCGTCAACAGGGGCAATATCCATTCAACCGAATTTGAAGCAATCCTCTTTGGCGGCGATCGCAATGTAGGTTTTGTCAACAATTCGGGCGAAATTATCGCTGATACTGGCCACGCAATTCTTTCAAGACAGGCTGTACATGTTGTAAATTCCGGAATAATATCAGGGAGCGGCGTCGCGATTTCAGCCGCCAATAATTATAGCGATCTGAATTTGTTGCGGAATAACGGGACTATAATTGGTGATGTTTCATTCAGCGGGATATACGGCAGCCAGATTGTCAATCGTGGGACGATAGAAGGGTCCGTAACAACCGGAACGGGAAATGACGTCGTCGACAACAGTGCCGGCTCGATATCGCTGGCTGCCTTGCTGAGTTATGGCAATGACGTCTTCGCGCCGGGCAAAAGCGTAGACAAGGCCTATGGCCAGGATGGCATCGACACTCTCAGTTTCGAACAGTCATCTGGCCTGCGGTTCGCGCTCGACGGCTCCGTCGCCGCGACGGGAACTGCTGCCGGCGACACCTTGGTCGGCTTCGAAAACCTCTCAGGTTCCAATATCGGCGCCGATACGCTGATCGGCGACCTGAACGACAATGTTCTACGCGGCAACGGCGGCGACGACACGCTGGTCGGCCAGGGCGGCAACGACACACTCTCCGGTGGCAACGGCAACGACGCACTGCGCGGCGAGGCAGGAAACGATGTGCTCGCCGGCGACAAGGGCAATGACCTGCTGAACGGCGGCGATGGCGCGGATAACCTATCGGGCGGTGCTGGCCTCGACACACTGAATGGCGGGAACGGTGAGGACGAGCTGCACGGAAATCTCGGGATTGACGTGCTCGACGGCGGAAACGACGACGACCTCCTCTACGGAGAGGAGGGCAACGACACCCTGATCGGAAACGCCGGCAACGATGCGCTTCGCGGCGGCGACGGCAAGGACATCATAATTGGGGGCGCAGGACAGGACTACATGTTCGGCGGCGCGGGAGCCGACCGATTCATCTACACCGCAGCCGATCTTGCCGGTTCCTCGCGCGATGCTGGCATCTACGATCTTATCGCCGATTTCAGCCGGGCCGAGAAGGACCGCATCGACCTTTCCGCGCTTGACGCGAACTCCAAGGTTGATGGCAACCAAAGCTTCAAGTTCGTAGCTGGCGGCGTCTTCCATAACGTCGCGGGCGAACTGATCGCCGAATACATTTCAGGTGGGCTGCTTGTTCAAGGTGACACCGACGGAGACGGGGTCGGAGACTTCGCCATCCAGCTTCGCATGACCGTGGATTTGATCGCTGCCGATTTTGTGCTTTGAGGAAGCCGGCAGCGCAGAGGGTCGATGGCAGGTCACGGGCGCACAAGCCAGTCATGGGCTTGGAAGAATTCGAGGGGCCAGCAAGTACGATGGCTGTGCACTCATCTTTGGGAATTCGAGCGCTGCAATAACCAACTCGCGCTCATCTCCCCTCACCCATGCGCCCCAAAGTGGTTCGCAATCGCCGCTGATATCCTGAGGTTCAGCGCATTCGCCCGCTCGATGGGATCGATAAACCGCGTGCGGATCGCGCCGTAGCCTTCGCCTCGGTTGTCCGGGTAGTCGGTCGGCTCGTTCACCGGGAAATCCTCGATTTCGGGCTCGACCACCGGATAGGCGCGCCGAAGCTGCGTCAGCGCTTCGTCCACCCGCAGTGAGAGGACCATCTCCAGCACGTCCTCGCGGCTCACGTCGTTGGAGCGCGAGAACGGCGGGACCTGCACCGCGCGCAGGAACATGTGCATCAGCAGCGCCAAGCGCAGCGCCTGCAGCAGCGCGATGGTGCGGCGCTGCTCATCCTGCGCCAGGTTGCGCCCACCGCTCTCGCCCGCGCTTTCGCTCGATGGCTCCTTGGCGATCATGCCCAGCAGCCGGTGGAGCTTCATCCAGTCCACGCGCAGCCGTGAGGCGAGCCGGCGAAACACCCCCGCGCGGTCGTCCTTGGTGAGGTATTCCGCCATCGCGAGGCAGGCATCTTCGAGCGCGGTCTCGGTGCCGCGATAAGGTCGGCTCGCCCAGTAGGCCGAATTGAACAGCTCACCAAAGCACGCCACCGTCTTGATCGAGGCAAGGCCATTGGCCGCGCGCAGCAGGCGCACCAGCTGGCGCCCCCGGCCCGAGCGGCCCAGCAGTTCCGCAACCGCCTCGGCCTCCTCCCCTGCCGCGATCCCCGCGCCCGCGATCACGTTCACCGGATAGCCGATCTGCTGCAGGATCGCATTGTGCGGGATCGCACGGATCTGCCTGAGGCTCATCGTGCGGTCGCTGGCGATATCGGATTGCCGGCGCGAGACCCGGCTGCCCGTCACATTGAGCATACCGAGCCCGAAGGCGGTGACGGCGCGCGCATACGTCACGCTTTCCAGCTGCTCGCGCTGCACCCGGCGGATCGCGCGGTAGAAATCGAGGCTGAGGTCGGTGCGGTCGTAGAACGGATCGGGCTCGCCCTCTCCCCGCAGCGCTTCCTCCGCTTCGATGATCCGCGTCAGCGTCGCGAGCGCGAGTTCGTCGCTGCGGAAAAACAAGTAGCCGTCGCCGCCCTGGAAGCTCGCTTCGGCCTCCAGCGCGATCTCCGCCTTGGCAAAGCGCCCCCGCGCCCAGCGGCTGAGCGGCCAGGTCAGCCGGTCGGCAAAGCCCGAAGGATGCGCGCCGCGGCCCATGCTTTCGCCGTGGGTGTTGAACACCAGCGCCGCCACATCGGTCAGCCCCGCCGCCTTCATCGCCGCCGCAAGCCGCCCCTGCAGGCGCTCGATGGCCAGCGCGGCGGGGATCTGCCCCATGAAGCGCCCGGCATCCGAAAAGCCGGTCTGCACCGCCACCCGCCCGCGCCGGCGGGCGTAGACGCGGTAGGCGTCCTCGGCGAGCAGCGCCTCGAGGAAGCGCCCGCCATGCTCGAGCGCGGCCTCGGTCTCGAACAGCGGCGAGACATCGACCTTGTCGGCAATGCCGAGCAGTTCGGCAAAATAGAGCGCAGCGAGCACGGTCTGCGGCTGCTCGCATTCGGCGATCAGCATGCGGATCGGCGCGTCGGCATCGATGTGGTGCAGGATCTGCGCCATCACGAGGAACTGGCGCATCGCGGTCGAGGTCTCGATGGCGAGCGCGGCAAAGTTGGCGCGCAGCGGCTTCACCTCGGCAAGCAGCTCGCGCAGCTTCGAAAGCGCGCTCTTGCTGGCAAGATCGAGCGTGCCTTCTGGATCGATCCGCCGCCTGAGCGCATTGAGCAACTGCGACGAGTTCACGCGGAAGTGGATCCAGCCCATGCCGAGCCCGTCCGCCCGCATTGCTCCCGCAAGCACGGCAAGCGCAATCGCGGCATCGCCCTCGGCGGCTTTGGCCTCGGCTTCCAGCGCTGCAATCACCGGCGCGAGCGAGAGCAGCTTGTCCGCATGCTCCGCCGTCAGCGCATTGGCCGCTGCCGCCAGCGCCTCTGGCTCCGCGCCGAGCCCGGTGAACCGCGCCGCCATGTCCGCCGCGTGGGCCGAAGCGCCGCGCAAGGTGGCGACCAGTGCGTGATCCGGCGCGACCGCTTCCAGCTGTGCGGCATAGCTTTCGAGGCGCCGGGCCTTTTCCGACAAGCGAAAGGCAATCGAGGTGGACCACGAGATGTCGGTCCGCCCGTCCATGTCATAGCCGACCCAGCTCGCGAAGCGGAACGGCAGCGGCTTGAAATCGAGCCAGCGGCCCGGCCAACGCGCCCGTGCGTGCGAGAGGAGCGCGGCGTTGATCCGATCGCGCGCGGCCCCCGCCCGTTCGATCGCGGCAAGCGCTTCGGCGTGTTCGTAGTCGAGCGTAACCTTGGGCCCCGCCCCCGGCACCTGACACACCGTCGCCGCCATCGGATCCTCGGCGAGCGCGGCCTCGGCCACAGCGTCGGCCTCGGCGGGGCTTAGCAGGAACGTCGGATGCGCGGTGAACACGGCGTGGAGCAGCGGCCGTTCCCAACGGCGGCGGAATTCGGCAAAGCCGTCTTCCTCGTTGAGCAGCGCTGCCACGCGCGCGAGGTTCTCCTGGCGGTCGGTCGGCGCGATCAGATGGCGCAGCCGCGAGGCGCGGGCCTGCAGCCCCTCGCATTCGAGCGCCGCGACCAGGCTTTCCATCGCGGCGAGATCCATCGCCCCGCTCTCAAGCTGGCGCGACAGGTCGTGGCTCAGCTGGAAGACCGGATTGAACAGCGGGGTTTCAGCCGTGCGGGCATGCAGTTGCTGCAGCCGGTCTCGCAATCCATCGACCGTATTCATGGGCCTGGTCTTCCCCGTCCTGCGCTTCACCCGCCGCCAAGCGCCGCTGCCGCGCGCGCTGCCGCCTCGATTGCCGCGCTATCTGGAGCGCCCTTGCCCACCACCCAGGAGCCGCCGACACAGAGTACCGGCCCGAAACCGAGCCAGTCCGGCGCGCTTTGCAGTGTGATCCCTCCCGTCGGGCAAAACTGGCACTGATGGAACGGCGCTGCAAGCGCCTTGAGCGCCGGCAGCCCCCCCGAGGTTTCGGCGGGGAAGAACTTGAAATGATTGAGCCCCAGATCGAGCCCGCGCATGATGTCGCCCGCATTGGCAATGCCCGGCAGATAGGGAATGCCCGCCGAGACCGCCGCCTCGCCCAGCCGTTCGGTAAGGCCCGGCGAGACGATGAATTCCGCGCCCGCGTCGATCGAGGCCTTGAGCGTCATCGGATCGGTCACGGTGCCCGCCCCCACGATCGCGCCCTCGACGCCGCGCATGGCGCGGATCACATCGAGCGCCACAGGGGTGCGCAGCGTAACCTCGAGCACCCGCAATCCGCCCGCGACCAGCGCGCGCGCCACCGGCACGGCGTGGGCCACGTCCTCTATCACCAGCACCGGAATGACCGGGGCCGTGCGCATGATGGTTTCGATCGGCTTCATGGGAACTCGCATAATCATTGAAAGTCCCGAAGACCTAGCGCGCGGGCCGCCGCCATGCAGCCGCCAATGCTCGGGGCGCATAGCTATTCTTCTGCTCGAGGGCGCCGTCAGGCAAAGTCGTCTCCCCCACCCGTCACCATTCAACATACTCAGGGTGAGCGGTGGGGGTCAGCCCTCAGATCGCCGAGCTGAAGCTGCGCTCCTCGCTGCGATAGGCATCGAACACCGAGGCTATCGCCCGCGCATAAGGCGCCGCGCCCGCTTCCAGCCGCAGCCAGCCCCTCTCGCAGGACACGAGGCCGGCGGCGGCAAACGGCTCCAGCCGCTCGCGCGCAGCATTCAGCAGATCGGAATCGATCTTCGCCGCGCCCTTGCACAGCAACGCCTCGATTATCGCGGCGCGCCGCGCATCCTCCGCGCCGGTTTCCAGGCCCCTTCGGCCCGCAAGGCAGTCCGCACCGATCAGCATGCGGTAGCGCCCGGGATTCTTCTCGTTCTGCACCATCAGCCCGGGCAGCTCGCTGATTGCCGATGCGCCGAAGCCCAGCAGAACCGAGGAGGGATCGTCGGTGAAGCCCTGAAAATTGCGCCGCAGCGTGCCCGAAAGCGCCGCGCGCGCAAGGCTGTCGCCCGGCAGCGCGAAATGATCGAAGCCCACTGCCTGATAGCCCGCATCGATCAGCTGGCGCGCGCCCATCGCCGCCATGCGGAAGCGCCCGCGCTGGTCGGGCAGGTCCGATCCGTCGATCCGGCGCTGGCGCGGGATCATGTGCGGGACGTGGGCATAGCCGAACAGCGCGATGCGATTGGGGCCCATGGCGACGCTCCGCGCCAGCGTCTCGGCCAGTACCGCGTCGTCCTGATGCGGCAGCCCGTACATCAGGTCGAAGTTGATCGAACCGACGCCGGCGCCCCGCAGGCCTTCCACCGCGCGCTCGATCATCTCGACCGGCTGCACCCGCCCGATCGCGGTCTGCACCGCCGGGTTCAGCGATTGCACGCCAAGGCTCGCGCGCGTGACGCCGATGCCGCGGATCGCCATGAGCCAGTCGCGCGTCAGGGTGCGCGGATCGAGCTCGATCGACAGCGCCGGGCGCACGAAACGGAAGGCGAGGACCAGCGCATCGATCAGTCGAACGAACTCGGTCGGCGCGATGGCGTTGGGGCTGCCCCCGCCGAAGGCGATGTGCTCGATGCGCACCGAGGGATCGAGCAGATCGGCCACCAGCGCGATCTCGCGGTGAAGCGCGGCCATGTAGGAGGTGAGGCGCACGCGCTTGTTGGCGGCGCCCGTGTTGCAGCCGCAATACCAGCAGATCTCCTCGCAATAGGGGATGTGCAGATAGATCGAGACCGATCCCGTCAGCCGTTCCAGCGCCGCGCGCTGGCGCGCCTCGAAGCTTTCCTCGACGAATTCCGCCGCGGTGGGATAGCTGGTGTAGCGCGGTACAGGCCGCGCGAGCAGCTCGGGGTAATAGGTCCAGTCGGCAAATTGCTCAGCTGTGTTTGGCCCAGTCATCACCCGGACTCCTCTTCCTCGTCGTTCTCTCCGCAGCAATTGCCACCGGCAAAACGCTTGCGCATTGCGCTATGGCAAATCTTGCAGCACGGATCGCTGCCGCCGCGATTTTTCATCGGCAGCGGTATCGGCGCCCCGCCCCCGCAGACAGCCACCATGACCGGGTGCGCAGCCTGCGCCGGAATGGCCAGTTGCATGGCGGCCAGCGCCGCAAGCGGGGCGAAGGCGCGCCTCACAGCGGCTCGTCCTCGTCGATCAGGATCCGCGCCGCCGCCCCGTCGAGATCGCTGAACTGCCCGCCGCGCAGCGCCCAGAAGAACGCGGCGAGGCCAAGGAGACCCATGCCCAGCGCGATCGGAATGAGGATGAGGATCGAGGTCATTTTGCAGCCCGCGCCAGCCGCAGCGAATTGCCCACCACGATCAGCGAGGAAGTCGCCATGGCAATCGCGGCCACCAGCGGCGTGACCATGCCCGCCATCGCCAGCGGCACCGCAGCCATGTTGTATAGGATCGCGGCGGCAAAGTTCTCGCGCACAACGCGCATCGTCCGCCGCGCGCCGCGAACCGCGCGCGGCAGGGCGAGGAGCGACTCGCCGGTGAACACAAGGTCCGCCGCCTGCCGTCCCACATCGCTCGCGCTGCCCGGCGCGATCGAGGCATCGGCAGCGGCGAGCGCCGGGCCATCGTTGATCCCGTCACCCACCATCAGCACCCGCCGCCCTGCGCCTTGCAGCCGCCGGATCGCATCGAGCTTGTCTCCCGGCAGCGCCGCCGCCTGGCCGGTAAGCCCCGTCTCGCGCGCGGTGACCGCAACCGCAGCTGCGGCATCGCCCGAAAGGATCGAGGCCTCGATGCCAAGCGCGGCAAGCTCGGCCAGCGCATCACGCGCATCGGGCCGCAGCCGGTCGGCAAAACCGATCAGCCGCACCGGCCCCGCGCCGATGGCGAGCGCCGCTGCCGTGCCGCCCGATTGCGAGGGCCGCCCCAGCGAAACCGCAAGGCCGCGCCAGATTGCAGTCACGCCCCGCCCCGCCGTCTCGCGCACATCGCCGATGGTCGCCCCGCGAACGCCGCGCGCTGCCAGCGCGAGCGCCAGCGCTTGCGAAAGCGGATGCCGGCTGTGGCTGGCGAGCGCCAGCGCAACCGAGGCCTCTTCGTCCGAAAGCGCATCAAGCACCGCGCTATCCGGGACCGGCCGCCCGAGCGTGAGCGTGCCCGTCTTGTCGAGCAGCACGCGGTCCACCCGCGCCAGCCGCTCGATCGCGCTGCCGTCCTTGACCATGATTCCCTGCCGCAGCAGCGCCCCCGCCGCAACGACTTGCGCCACCGGCACAGCAAGGCCCAGCGCGCAAGGGCAGGTGATGATCAGCACCGCGATCCCCACCACCAGCGCTTGATGGAACGAGGCACCAGCGATCAGCCAACCGGCAAAGCTCAGCGCCGCCAGCGTGTGCACGGCGGGCGCGTAGAGCCGCGCCGCCCGGTCGGCCATGCGCACATAGGCGCTGCGGCCTTGCCCCGCCGCTTCCATCGCCTGCGCGATCTCGGCCAGCGCGGTGCCCGCCCCTGCCGCGGTCACCACCACGTCGACCGGCGTATCGAGATTGAGCATGCCTGCGAGCACCGGCTGCCCCGGCCCCGCCGGCACCGGCGCGGTCTCGCCGGTCAGCAGCGACTGGTCGAAGCGGCTCGCGCCCCCGGCAATCGCGCCGTCTGCAGCCAGCCGCTCGCCCGCCGCCACGCGCATCATCATGCCGGGCTCAAGCACCGTCGCCGCCGTCCAGCACAGGCCGCCATCAGCGCCCACTACCATTGCCCCGCTCGCCGCCTGGCGCAGCAGGGCCGCAACCCCTGCCCGCGCCCGGTCGCGCATCATCGCATCGAGCGCGCGTCCGGCGAGCAGGAACAGCAGCAGCATCAGCGTCCCGTCGAACCAGGCATCGTGCCCGCCGGTCAGCGTTTCATAGCAGGAGAGGCCGGTTGCCAGCGTTACGCCGATGGAGATCGGCACGTCCATGTTGGTGCGCCCGCGCCGCAGCACGCCCAGCGCCGAGCGGAAGAACGGTTGCCCGGCATAGAGGATAGCCGGAACGCCGATCAGCGCGGAAAGCCAATGAAACAGCTCGCGCGTGCTGCCATCCGCGCCCGACCAGACGCTGACCGAGAGCAGCATCACGTTCATGCAGGCAAAAGCCGCAACGGCGAGCGGCGCCAGCAGCTCGCGCACCGCCGATGGGGCCTCGGCCGCATCCTCGCGCGGCTGTGCGTCGAGTCCCGTCGCCGCGAGCGCGGCAATCATCGCCGGGATATCGGCAACGGGCCCGTGGACCACCGTGACCGTCCGGGCGGTAAGGTTGGCACGCGCCGATTTGACACCCGGCACTGAGGCCAGCGCGCGTTCGGCTTTGCCCATGCAGCCCGCGCAATGCATTCCGGGCACTGCCAGCACGCTGCGGCCGGTCTCGGCCTCGCTCCGGGGCACCCCGGTCCGCGCAGCGACGCTCACAGCGCGTCATCCTCGGCGTGCCACACATGGCCCTGCGCTCGCACTTCGACCGCGACATGCCAGCGCCCTGCCGGCAGCGCGGCCTCATAGACTCCCGGCGCCACCTCGCGCGGGGTCATCACGACCGGTGCCTTGGCGCCCAAGGGATGGTCCGCCCGCGCGCTCACCGCCGCGCCGCGCAAGGGGCGCCCGCTCGCATCGCCCAGCGTGAAGCGCACTGCGCCGCTTGCCGCGCGCGCGATGCCCAGCTGCCAACCCAGCATCCGCTCGGCCCGCGCCGTGCGCAGCAGGCCGTTGAAGCCCTGGCTCGCGACGTAGGAATTCTCCACCACCGTCCCGCTGAAGGTAGAAACGGCAAGGTTGGCGAGCAGCACGTTGACCGCGATCACCACCCCGAAAAAGCCGGTCATGACGAGGGCCATGTGCCGCCCGGTGAAGGGGCGCACCGGATGGGGCGCAAGAGCCTGAGGCTGGGTCATCACTCGTTCTCCTCCTCGTGTTCGTGGTCACCATGCCGCTCGGGCGCCATGAAGTGCGTCTCGCGCCGCACGGGGCGGCCTCCGTGGTCGAGCGGGCTGGCGATGATGGCAAATTCCTGCGGCCGGGCAGCCGCTGCCGGCACCACGGCATAAAGCCGCACCCGCGCGGTGCTGTCGGCCGGCACGATCACATCGATGCTGCCGCGCGCGGCATGCGCATCCATGTCATCGGTATAGATCGCGGCCTGCGGCAAGTGCTCGGCCGCCAGGCGCAATGTGCGCGGGCGGTCTTCCATGTTGCGCAGCGCCAGCGTGAAGGCGTTGCGCACCGCACCGCCCGAAAGCTGCACGAATTCGGGGTTGCGCTCGTGCGCCACAGACAGTGTCAGCCGCTCGCGCGCGCCGAGCATGAACAGCAGCACAAGGCCGATCCCGCCCCAGACCGCGAAGTAGGCGATGAGGCGCGGCCGCAGCAGCACCCGCATCACCGACCGCGCCGGCGTGCCTTTGATCTCGCGCTCGGCATCGACCAGAGTGCAATAATCGATCAGCCCGCGTGGCCGCCCGACCGAGGCCATGGCCCGGTCGCAGGCATCGACGCACAGCGCGCAGGTTATGCAGCCGATCTGCGGCCCCTCGCGAATATCGATCCCCGTGGGGCACACCGCCATGCATTGCTTGCAGTCGATGCAATCGCCAAGCGGCGTTTCCGCGCCCTTGGCCTCCTTGAGCGACCCGCGCGGCTCGCCGCGCCAGTGCTTGTAGGTGACGATCAGCGAATTCTCGTCGAGCATCGCCGTCTGGATGCGCGGCCAGGGGCACATGTAGATGCACACCTGCTCGCGCATGAACCCGCCGAGCCAGAACGTGGTGAAAGTAAGGATGCCGGTCGCGGCATAGGCCACGGGCGCAGCCGTCCCGGTCCAGAACGCGCGCTGCAAGGTCGGCGCGTCGGCAAAGTAGAAGATCCAGGCGCCCCCGGTCACGAAGGCGATGCCGAGGTAGACGCTCCACTTGAACGCTCGGCGCACCAGCTTGCCCGCGCCCCATGGCGCCGCATTGAGCCTGAGCTGGGCATTGCGGTCCCCGTCGATCAGGCGGTCGACATGCTGGTACAGATCGGTCCACACCGTCTGCGGGCAGGCATAGCCGCACCATGCGCGCCCTACCGCGCTCGTCACGAGAAACAGGCCGATCCCCGCCATGATGAGGAGGCCCGCCACGAAGTAGAACTCCTGCGGCCAGATCTCGATGGCGAACATGTAGAACCGCCGGTGCGCCAGATCGACCAGCACCGCCTGCCCCGGCGCATGCGGGCCCCGGTCCCAGCGGATCCACGGCGTGCCCCAGTAGACCGCAAGGCACACCGCCATGACCAGCCACTTGAACCGGCGGAACGGCCCGTCGATCTTGCGCGGAAACACAGCGGTGCGCTTGGCATAGAGCGGCGCGGCAACAATGGGGTCCAATGCGTTCATGACCCTACTGCGCCGCCCCCGTCGCAGGAGCAGCAGGAGCCGGAGCAGGCGCCGCCTCGCCGCCGCCCAGCGAGTGGACATAGACCGCCAGCATCTTGATCGTGACCGGATCGAGCCGCCCGCCCCAGGCCGGCATGACCCCGCCGTGGGCATTGGTAACCGTTTCGGTCAGCGATGCCCGGTCCCCGCCATAGAGCCAGATCTTGTCGTTGATCTTGGGCGCGCCCACCGCGCGGTTGCCCTCGCCGATCGCGCCGTGGCAGACGGCGCAGTTGTTGGCGAACAGCTCGGCGCCGCGTGCCGGGGCCGCGCTCGCCGGGTCCTGTTTGCTCAGTACCCGCACGTGGCTCACCACGTCCTGCACCTGGGCCGCAGTCAGGATGCCGTCGCGGCCGAACGAGGGCATCTGGCTCACGCGCGTCGCATCGTTGCCCGGCTGGCGGATACCATTGATCAGCGTCTGCTGGATGGTGTTCAGATCGCCGCCCCACAGCCAGTCGTCATCGTTGAGGTTGGGATAACCCTTGGCTCCCGCCGCACCCGCGCCGTGGCACTGCACGCAGTTCACCTTGAACGCCGCGCGCCCACCCTCGATCGCCGCGCGCTGCAGCGCCGGATTGGCTGCCAGCGCCTCGATCGGCGCCGCCGCGATTGCCGCGCGCACCGCGCGGTGCTCGGCCTGCTCCTGCGTCATCTCCTCGGCGAGCGCGCCCCGGCTGGTCCAGCCCAGGGTTCCGGTGCTCGCCGAATGGAGCATCGGGATCGCCGGATAAAGCACCACATAGACCAGCGCGAACACGATCGTCGCGTAGAAGGTCCAGAGCCACCAACGCGGCAGCGGCGTGTCGAGTTCTTCGATCCCGTCCCATTCATGGCCGACCTTGGCCGTGCCGGTTGCGTGATCGATTACCTTGCCGCCGCCGTGGGGCGCGTCTTTCTCATGCGTCATCGCCGTCATCCTCGAAGATCGAGAGCGCCGCATCGCGGCTCATCGCGCCCGCGCCCGGCCGGAAGGGCCAGAGGCACAGGCCTGCGAACACCAGGGACATGACCAGCAGACCCCAGCTGTCGGCGAGGTGCCGAAGGAGGTCGTAGGTCGAATGCGTGGAAAGCTGGAAGAACGTCAGGATGTTGGTCATCGGCCCTTCTCCTTGGCAAGGTGCTCCTGCGCCGCCGGCGCGTTCACATCGACCATGGTGCCGAGCACCTGAAGGTAGGCGACAAGCGCATCCATCTCGGTCAGGTGCTTGGGATCACCGTCGAAATCGCGCACCGCCGCTTTGGGATAGTGCTTGAGAAACGCGGCATGATCGGCATCGGGATCGGCCTGCGCCTTCAAGTCGTCGTTGGCGGCAGCGATTTCCTCCTTGCTATAGGGCACGCCCACCCGCTCCAGCGTCTGGAGCGCGGCGCGCATATCGCCCTGATCGAGCGGCTGCTGCTTGAGGAAGCCGTATGTCGGCATGATCGACTCCGGCACCACCGAGCGCGGATCGATCAGGTGCTGCACCTGCCATTCATCCGAATACTTGCCGCCCACGCGCGCCAGGTCAGGCCCGGTGCGCTTGGAGCCCCACTGGAACGGATGGTCGTACATCGATTCCGCCGCGAGGCTGTAGTGGCCATAGCGCTCCACTTCGTCGCGGAACGGGCGGATCATCTGGCTGTGGCAGACGTAGCAGCCCTCGCGCACATAGATGTCGCGCCCGGCCTGCTCGAGCGGGGTGTAGGGGCGCATGCCCTCCACTTTCTCGATCGTGTTGTCGATCCAGAACAGCGGCGCGATCTCGACGATCCCGCCCACTGTCACCGCCGCGAAGGCCAGCACCGCCAGCAAGGTGACATTGCGCTCCAGCTTGCGGTGGCGCTCCATGAAAGTTGTTGCCATGTCGGTATCTCCTTTCAGGCGGGGGTCAGATGGCCGTCGCCGGGGCGAGCGGCACGTCGCGCGCCGGGTCGAATGCGGCGGCGTGCAGCGGCGTTTCCTCGCGAAGGTGGCCCAGGATCGTGCGGGTGATGTTGGTGGCCATGACCACCGCGCCCGAGAGATAGAGCAGCCCGCCCAGCACCCGCAGCGCGTACATCGGGTGGAGCGCGGCAACCGTGTCGGCGAACGAGTTCACCAGATACCCGTCAGCCCCGTATTCGCGCCACATCAGCCCCTGCGTGAGCCCCGCGACCCACATCGCGGCGGTGTAGAAAACGATCCCCAACGTCGCGAGCCAGAAGTGCCAGTTCACCATGCGCAGGCTGTAGAGCCGCTGGCGGCCCCAGAGGCGCGGCGTCATGTAGTAGAGGCAGCTGAAGGTGATCATCCCGTTCCACCCCAGCGCGCCCGAATGCACGTGGCCGATGGTCCAGTCGGTGTAGTGGCTGAGCGAGTTGACGCTCTTGATGCTCATCATCGGCCCCTCGAACGTGCTCATCCCGTAGAAGGCGAGCGCGAGGACCATCATGCGCAGGATGGGGTCGGTGCGGATCTTGTCCCAGGCGCCGTTGAGCGTCATCAGGCCGTTGATCATCCCGCCCCAGCTCGGCATCCACAGCATGACCGAGAAGACCATGCCCAGCGTCTGCGCCCAATCAGGCAGCGCGGTGTAGTGGAGGTGGTGCGGACCCGCCCAGATGTAGAGGAAGATCAGCGCCCAGAAGTGGATGATCGAGAGCCGGTAGGAATAGACCGGACGTTCGGCCTGCTTGGGCACGAAGTAGTACATCATCGCGAGGAAGCCGGCGGTGAGGAAGAAGCCCACCGCGTTGTGGCCATACCACCACTCCACCAGCGCGCCCTGAACACCGCCGAACAGCGGATAGCTGCGCGAACCGAACCAGCTGACCGGCACGTTGATGTTGTTGACGAGGTGGAGCATCGCCACCGTCAGGATGAAGGCGAGGTAGAACCAGTTGGCGACGTAGATGTGCGGCTCCGCGCGGCGCAGCAGCGTGCCGACAAAGACCGCGAGATAGGAGACCCAGACAATGGTCAGCCAGATATCAACGTACCATTCCGGTTCAGCATACTCCTTGCCCTGGGTTATCCCCATGAGGTATCCGGTCGCTGCCAGAACGATGAACAGCTGGTAGCCCCAGAACACGAATTTCGCGAGAGCGGGAAACGCCAGCCGCGTGCGGCATGTGCGCTGGACCACGTAGAACGAGGTCGCAATAAGCGCGTTGCCGCCAAAAGCGAAGATCACCGCCGAGGTGTGGAGCGGCCTGAGCCGGCCGAAATTGATCCACTGCAGCCCCAGGTTCATCTGCGGCCAGGCCATCTCGAGCGCGATGTAGAGCCCCGCCAGAAAGCCCGCCATGCCCCAGAACACTGTGGCGATCACCCCTAGGCGGATCAGGTCGTCATCGTAACGACTGGTATCTACGGGACGAATCGCCGCAGCCGGATCATAGCCGCGCAAGGTGACGATCAGGCCGATCACCGCAGCGAGGCCGCAGATCATCATGTGGACGGCAAAACCGGTGTCGGCTGCCAGCGCGGTGGCCATCACCGCGAAGAGCAATGCGCAGAACCACAGGCCGGTGCGCGGGAGTACGGAATCCATGGAGCTTCCCTTCCATGCCAATAAGCTGGAAGTGCCCCTGCCCGTCCTTGGCCGGCGCAACATTGACCCGTGTCAATTTGCCCGCACCGATCGATGAACTTCTGATTTTGTTTGCCTTTCCGGTTATTTTTTCCCGCCGTGATTTGCGCTCCGTCAATGTTGGCAAGGCGCAGCCCGGCCATTGGCCGCTCGTGCTGCGAGGCTTTGGCAGTCCTGCATGGGGCAGGACGCACGCAGCTTGGGAGCCCTGCTCATGAAGACACTGCATCTGGCCGCCATCGGCGCGGCGCTCGCTTCCACCGCGCTTGTCGCAGCTCCTGCGCATGCCGGATCCACCGACGGCAAATGGCAGATCAAGGTGCTCGGTTCGGCCGTCCTGCCCGATGGCAAGATCAGCCGCGTCGACAAGGACCTCATCGGCCTGCCCGCCGGCTCGCAGACCAGGGCGAGCGACAACGTCGTGCCCACGCTGGCGGTCGAATACTTCTTCACGCCCGACATCTCGGCCGAGACGATCTGCTGCACCTCCTCGCACCACGTCACCGGCGCGGGGCCGCTTGCGGGCGCGGCGATTGTCGATCACGCGGTGCTGATCCCGGCCACGCTCACGCTCAAGTATCACCTGCCCCTTGCCGGCGGGATCAAGCCCTATATCGGCGCGGGCCCCGCGCTCTACCTGTGGCTGGGTGAACGCCCCGGTGCCGCGGCCGCCGGGCTCGGCGCGGCGCGCGTGCGCCTTTCCAACGAGGTGGGCGCCGCCGCGCAGGTCGGCGTCGATATCGCGCTCGGCAAGAAGGGCTACGGCCTCAGCCTCGATGCCAAGAAGTACTGGGTGAACACTACCGCGCACTTCACCACGGCGGGCGGGGTCGAAGCACTGACCACGCGCCACAAGATCAACGCCTGGATCCTGAGCGCAGGCGTCTCCTACCGCTTCTGAAGCCCCCAGCCACCGGGCCGGGCGCCTTGCCTAGAAAAACACCGCCGCGTTTGCGGAGATGTACTTGGTGAGGTGCCCGCCCGGCGAATTAGGCGCGGTCCGCAGGAAACGCCCCTTGGCGAGGAACGTGGTGCATAGTTCCAGCCGCAGGCGCTTCGGCAGCGCCCACCAGCGCACATCCGCATCGATCTGGTGCCCGGCAAACCGGCCCGACCGCCCCGAAGGATCGCGCACCGCCGTCGTTGCAAAAGCATCGCGCGCATCGACGAGCCACATCGGGCGGTAGTAGACAAAGCCGTCGAGGCGCGGCGAAGGCGCAGCCTCGAACTTGATCCCAGGGCTCACGATATTGCCGCGATTGATGGCGGTGTAGAGCCCGCCCGGCGCGAAATCGACGCGGCGCTGGCCGAACAGCGTGTCGAACCGGCCAAAAGTGCGGTTCCCCGGCCCGTCCCCGCTTGCCCGGTCGAAATCGATGGCAATATGCGGCCGCCACTTGCCCGGGAAGGTATAGCCCGCGCGCAGATGCACGAACGAGGCGCCCACCGGCACCAGCGGCGCCCCGGCGGCGAGCGAGGTCGCGATCTGGCCGAACTGGCCCATCACCTCGGCCTCGCCGTCCCACTTGCCCGGCGCGGGCGGCACCAGCGCGCGCAGCCCCAGTGTGTTGATCGAGCGGTCGCGCGTTGGCCGCGTCGGGGTGTCGTGCTCGCCGAAATGGTAGCCGCTCAGCTCCACCGTCAGCGCCCGCCCCGGTCCGAACGTCTTGCCTGCCATGCCGCCCCACAGCACTTGCGCAAAGCTCTCCCGGTCCCAGATCACGCGGTGGCGGTCGATGCCGGCGCGGTCATCCGGCAGGCGCACTTGCGGCAGCACGTAGATCCCGGTTATCCGCATCCGCCCGGGCAGCGCCAGATCGGCGCGCAGACCGGTATAGCCCTGCGTGGTGTTGCGATAATCGTCAGAGGCGATGAGGCGGCCAGACCCCAGGTTGAGCATGGTGCGCCCGGCCTGAACGGTCAGCTTGGTGCCCTTGCCCAGCGCATCGCCAAGGTCGAACACCGCGTGGAGCTGCACCAGCTCGGCGGCGTTGACTTCGCCCGTCGTCACCGGCGTGCGCGCGTCATCACCCCAGACACGGCTGTCGAACAGCTCGGCCACCAGCCGCACCGGCCTGGTGCGGTACTCGGCCAGCAGCCGTAGCCGCGTGTTGAGCAGCGTATCGGTATCGCCGAAGCCGGCGCGGGGCTGCCCGTCGATGGTCTCGGCCCGAACGCGGATACTGCCGGAAACGTGGAAGCCATCGGCATCCTGAGCCTGCGCCTGCGCCGTTGGCGCGGCCAAACCAATCATCAGCGCGGCAAATGCGCCAAGCTGCCCGGCGCGCGGCACAGCGCCTTAGCCGGCGAGCGCCTGAAGCGCCGCGCGGTCGAGGATCTCGACATCGCGCCGGCCCGGCAGGGCGACGACGCCATCGCTTTTCAGCTTGGTGAACTGGCGGCTCACCGTCTCGATGGTAAGGCCAAGCAGGTCGGCAACTTGCTGGCGCGAGAAGGGCAGCGTGAACTGCCGCGCAGGGCCGATGTGCGTCATGCAGCCGTTGTCCGCGAGGCGCTCGGACATATCGAGCAGGAAAGTCGCGATCTTTTCGGGCGCGCTCTTGCGGCCGAGCAGCATCATCCACGCGCGGGTGCGGTCAAGCTCGGCCAATGTGCGCTCGAGCAGCTTGTGCTCGAGCTCGGGGTGTTCACGCGCGAACCGGTCGAAATCGTTGCGCGCAAAAACGCAGACCCGCGCATCCGTCAGCGCGACAACGCTTGCCGCGCTGGTCTGACCGAAGGGGCGGCCGATAAAGTCTGAAGGATAGGCCACGCCCACGATCTGCTCGCGCCCGTCAGCCGTGCTGGTGGTGAGTTTGAGCACGCCCTCGATCACGTTGGCGACGAGGAGCGAGTCGTCGTCCTCCCAGATCAGCGGTTCTCCCGCCGAAACCGTGCGGCGGCGCCCCATAACGCTCAGCGCGGCAATCTCCGGATGATCAAGTCCGGCGCAGATCGCCCGATTGCGGACTATGCAGGTATCACAAGCGCTCATCCACACCGGATGTATCAGCCGGTGCCGCCTGCGGCAATCAGGCATCCACTCTAGCCAGCTAAAAAACATCACGAAAAACGGGCGGCCAGGGGAGCCGGCCGCCCGAAGTCGGGGAGAAATCGGCGGAAGGGGGACTGTCAACCGGGTCCTTCCGCGCCCCGTCCTTCTGGCAGCAACGGCAGCGGCGATCCTTGACCGAAATCAAACCGGACCCGCGGGTGCGAAAAAATCTAACAATCGGTACGATTGTCAGCGCGGGCGAGTGCCTCAGTCGGCGAGCAAGGTCAGATCGTGGTACTGGCCGCGGAAGAACAACAGCGGGTTGCCCTCGCCTTCCTTGCCAAGCGCTTCCACCGCGCCGACCACCAGCCAGTGGTCGCCCACTTCGGTGACGCGCTCGATCGTGCAGTCGATCCACGCGATCGCGTTGTCGAGCACCGGCAAGCCCGCCGGGCTCTGCCCATGCGCGAGCTCGGCAAACTTGTCCTCGGCACGCGCGGCAAAACGGCGGCACAACGCCAGCTGGTCCGCGCCCAGCACGTTAACGCAGAACCGCCCCGTCGCCGCGATCCGCGGCCAGGTGCCCGAACGCTTGTCCGGGAAAAATCCGACCAGCGGAGGATCGAGCGAGATCGAAGTGAACGAGCCCACGACAAGGCCAAACCGCGCGCCGTCCTCGCCCAGCGCGGTGACGACGCAGACCCCTGTCGGGTAAGCGCCCAGCACATCGCGGAAGAGACGGGGATCGATCATCGCGCCCTGTCCCGTGTCGCCAAACCGGCGGCTGGTCAAGCCTCGATTGCCGCTACGGCGCCAAGGACGCGCTCGGCCCACTCGCGTCGGCAGATCAGCAGATCGGGCAGATAGGTGTCGCTGTTGTTGTAGACCAGCGGGCTGCCGTCGATGCGCGAGACATGGAGCCCCGCCGCGGCCGCCACTGCGACCGGTGCGCAGTTGTCCCACTCATACTGCCCGCCCGAATGGAGGTAGATTTCCGCCTCACCGCGCACCACCGCCATGGCCTTGGCACCTGCCGAGCCCATCGGCACCAGCTCGCCGCCCAGCACATCGGCCACGACCACCGCCTCGCGCGCCGGCCGTGAGCGGCTGACCAGCAGGCGCGGAAGCGCTGCCATCGGCGGCAACGGCAGCGGGGCGCCGCTGTCCAGCGTCAGATCAAGCCCCGGCAGCGCTACAGCACCGAGTGTCGCCGTGCCGTCCACGGCAAGGCCGACATGCACCGCCCAGTCGCTGCGCCCCTCACCATATTCGCGCGTGCCGTCGAGCGGATCGATGATCCAGACGCGCGACTTGGCGAGGCGCTCGGGCGTGTCCTGCGTCTCCTCGCTGAGCACACCGTCATCGGGCCGATGTGCGGCGATTTCGGCCATGAGCCAGACGTTGGCGCGAAGGTCGCCTTCGGCACCAAGCGCCTTGCCTTCATGCGAGCCGGCCGCGCGCAGCTCCATCAGGATGCGAGCCGCGCCGCGCGCCAGGTGCCGCGCCAGTTCTATATCGTCCATCAACGCCCCTCAGCTCGTCAGATCACCGGCATCCATTCGCCGGTGATCAGTGCCACGATCCGCTCCGCCGCCTCTTCGGGGGTTTCGCGCAAGGTGTCCACGCGGATCTCGGGCTTTTCCGGTGCTTCATAGGGACTGTCGATCCCGGTGAAGTTCTTGAGCTGGCCCGAGCGTGCCTTCTTGTAGAGCCCCTTCACATCGCGCCGCTCGGCTTCTTCCAGCGGCGTATCGACGAAGATCTCGTAGAAATCCCCATCCGGCAGAAGCGCGCGGACCATGTCGCGCTCGGCACGGAACGGGCTGATGAAAGCGGTGAGCACGATGAGCCCGGCATCGGTCATCAGCTTCGCCACCTCGCCCACGCGGCGGATGTTCTCGATGCGGTCGGCCTCGGTGAAGCCAAGGTCCTTGTTGAGCCCGTGGCGTACGTTGTCGCCGTCGAGCAGGAAAGTGTGCTTGCCCAGCGCATGCAGCCGCTTCTCGACCATGTTGGCGATGGTCGATTTGCCCGAGCCCGAAAGGCCCGTGAACCACAGCACGGCGGGGCTCTGCCCCTTGAGCCGCGCATGCGCCTCGCGCGTCACGTCGAGCGCCTGCCAGTGCACGTTCTGCGCGCGGCGCAGCGCGAAGTTGAGCATGCCTGCCGCGACGGTTGCATTGCTGATCTTGTCGATCAGGATGAACCCGCCGAGCGCGCGGCTTGTCGCGTAAGGCTCGAACACGATGGCGCGGTCGGTGGTGATTTCGGCCAGACCGATGGCGTTGAGCTCCAGCGTCTTGGCTGCCAGCCGCTCCATCGTGTTGACATTGATGGTGCATTTGGGCTGCGACACCGTGACCGACACGGTCTGGCTCGCCAGCTTGAGCCAATAGGCCCGGCCCGGCACGAGCGCCTCGTCGGCCATCCAGACAAGGCTGGCCTCGAACTGGTCCGCCACTTGCGGCGGCGCGTCGGCGGCGGCCAGCACGTCCCCGCGCGAGCAGTCGATCTCGTCGGCAAGCGTGAGCGTGACCGATTGGCCTGCGACCGCTTCCTCCAGATCGCCGTCCAGCGTGACGATCCGCGTGACCTTGCTGGTCTTGCCCGATGGCAGAACCCGAACCGCATCACCGGGCCGCACCCGGCCGTTGGCGACAAGGCCGGAGAAGCCCCGGAAATCGAGGTTGGGGCGGTTCACCCACTGCACCGGCATGCGGAAGTCACCTGCCGCATCGGCTGCAGTGTTGACGTCGACGGCTTCCAGATGCCCCATCAGGGTCGGGCCGGAATACCACGGCGTGTTCGGGCTGGGCGCGGTGATATTGTCGCCCTTGAAGCCCGAAATCGGCATCGCGGTAAAGGCCTCGATCCCGATGCTGGTGGCAAACGCCGCATAGTCCGCCACGATCGCGTCGTAGCGCGCCTGATCGTAACCGATGAGATCCATCTTGTTCACGGCAAGCACGATGTGGCGAATGCCGATCAGGTGGCACAGATAGGAGTGCCGCCGTGTCTGCGTCAGCACGCCCTTGCGCGCGTCGATCAGGATCACGGCGAGATCGGCGGTCGAGGCGCCGGTCACCATGTTGCGGGTATATTGCTCATGCCCCGGGCAGTCCGCGACGATGAACTTGCGCTTCTCTGTGCTGAAGAAGCGGTAGGCAACGTCGATGGTGATGCCCTGCTCGCGTTCTGCCGCGAGTCCATCGACCAGCAGCGCGAAATCGATCTCCTGCCCTTGCGTGCCGACTTTCCTGCTGTCGCTTTCAAGCGCCGCCAGCTGATCCTCGAAGATCATCTTGGAATCGTACAGCAGCCGCCCGATCAGGGTCGACTTGCCGTCATCCACGCTGCCGCAAGTGATGAAGCGCAGCATCGACTTGTGCTGATGCAGATCGAGATAGGCCTCGATGTCCTCGGCAATCAGCGCCTCGGTCTGGTAGATCACATCCGCGCCCGACATCAGAAGTACCCCTGCTGCTTCTTCACTTCCATGCCCGCACCGCCGGCATCCTTGTCGATCACGCGGCCCTGCCGCTCGCTCGTGGTGGTGAGCAAGGTTTCCTGGATCACCTCGTTGAGCGTCGAAGCCGTGCTTTCCACCGCCCCCGTCAGCGGGAAGCAGCCCAGCGTGCGGAACCGGATCGAGCGGTCGGTGATCGCGGGCCAGTAGCCCAGCACCTTTTCAAGGCGCGGCAAGTCGTCGGCCATGAACAGCCCGCCTTCCCACTCGAAGGTAGGCCGCACCGCCGCGAAATAGAGCGGCACGATCGGCACGTCGTTCAGGCGGATGTACTGCCAGATATCGAGCTCGGTCCAGTTCGAGATCGGGAACACCCGGATGCTCTCGCCCTTGCTTTTCCGCGCATTGTAGATGTTCCACAGCTCGGGCCGCTGGTTCTTCGGGTCCCAACCATGCGAGGCTGTGCGGAAGCTGAAGATGCGCTCCTTCGCGCGGCTCTTCTCCTCGTCGCGCCGCGCGCCGCCGAAGGCCGCATCGAAGCCATGCTTGTCGAGCGCCTGCTTGAGCCCTTCGGTCTTCCACATGTCGGTATGGAGCGGGCCATGATCGAAGGGATTGATCCCCCGCTCGGCCGCTTCCGGGTTCTGGTGGACAAGCAGCTCCATGCCGCTCTCCTTCGCCATCCGCTCGCGCAGCTCGTACATCGCCTTGAATTTCCACGTCGTATCGACATGCAGCAGCGGAAACGGCGGCGGGCTCGGGTAAAACGCCTTGCGCGCGAGGTGCAGCATCACCGCGCTGTCCTTGCCCACCGAATAGAGCATCACCGGGTTCGCGGCTTCGGCCACCACTTCGCGCATGATGTGGATCGCCTCGGCCTCGAGCCGTTGGATATGCGTGAGCGTGGACTTGGCAGCAGGATCTGACATCGGATTCTCGCCCTTGAGGGGTTGCGAGTGCCAGATGGCGCCTTGCAAGCCTGCGCATACCTCCCATATGGGAGCACAGCACCATGGCATTCCTTTCGAGCGATCAACGCGAACTTTACCTGCCGCTCATGGAGGGCCTGCTCGAGGACCCGCCATGGCAGCGCTTCCTTGCGAGCCTGCTCCAGCGCACCGGCGCCCGCCGCGCCGCGCTCGCGCTGGCCAGGCCGGGTGAGGCAGGCTCCACCTTCACCGTGCGCGCCGATGCCGCGCGCGCCGCGCAGGATCCGCCGCTCGATTTCGCCCGCCTTGCCGCGCTCGGCCTCTTCCCCGGCACCGCCATGCGCCCGGGCCGTGTCTACACGCTGGGCGAAATGCTCGATTTCGATGCCCCTGCCCGGATCGAGGCGCAGCGTGCCGCGCTGGGCACCATGCGCATCAACCACGCCCGCGCGGTGCGCATCGGCACCCCCGGCACTGCCGAGGCCTGGCTCCTCCTCACCCGCGAGCGCGAGGACCTCGGCGCAGCAGACAGCGCGCTGCTCGCCGCGCTTGCCCCGCATCTCGCCGCTGCGCTGCGCGTCCGCGCCGCGCTGGGCCTTGCCGAGGCCCGCGCCGCCATGGCCGAAAGCACACTGGCGCTGCTCGGCGCGGGCGAGATCGCGTTCACGTCCGGCGGGCAAGTCCTCGCCGCCGATCGCGAGGCCGAACGGCTGCTCGCCTTCACGGCAGAGCCCGGCCCGCTCCGCCGCCTCCAGCTCCTGCCGGAACCGACCCGCGCGCTCGAAGCCGCCTGCTCCGCGCTCGCCGGAGCCGCGCCCCATGCGCGCCGCCTGGTCGCGCTCGGCCCGCGCCAAATCCTGCTGCGCCCTGCCACGCCCGCGCCCGCCAGCGCTGCCAGCGCCCCCGCCGTGATCGGGCTCGTGCGCGCCGAAGCCGCCATGATGTCCGCCGCCGCGCCCGAAATCCTGGCCACCGCCCACGGCCTCTCCCCGCGCGAGGCCGCGCTTGCCGTCGCGCTCGCGCAAGGCGAGACGATCCTCGCGGCCGGACAGCGTCTGGGCCTCACGCCCGAGACCGCGCGCAACTATTCCAAGCGCCTCTATGCCAAGACCGGCACCAGCGGGCAGGCCCAGCTTGTCCGCCTCGTTCTCACCGGCCTCGCCCCGCTCGCCTGAGCGGCGCCCGGATCGGATGCAAAAGGACCGTTCGGGCGCTTGCAACGCGCTGACTTTGGGGCATGATCACAGCCACTGGCCAAGCGGCGCCGGCAGCGATGGAGTGGCCCCTTGCGGCAAGTCTTGTTGATTCTGGCGGGCTGCATGGCGCTCGCCGCCCCCGCGTTCGCCGCGCCTGACAAGCCCGCCAATCCCAACAACGAAGTGCAGCGCGGCCCCTCCCCGGCCTGGGTCACCCCGTCCGAACCGCTGCCCGTGCCCGCAAACGCTTCGGGCCCGATCTTCATGCGCTATCAGGATGTGATCCTGCACATCGATGGCAAGGGCGAGCAGCAGTATACCGCCTACCGCGTCCGCCTGCTCAATTCCGCGGCGCTGCCGATGGGCAATCTCACCATGGGGTGGAACCCCGCCAACGGGCCGACCATGGTCCACACCATCCGGGTCTACCGCGATGGCCAGGTGATCGATGTGCTCGACAAGGCAAAGTTCGAGGTCCTGCGGCGTGAGGACCAGCTCGAGGCGGCGATGCTCGATGGCATGCTCACCGCCGTGCTCCATGTTCCGGATCTGCGCGTGGGCGACGAGCTCGAGGTCGCGGGCACCACCACGTCCTCCGATCCCACGCTCGGGCGCAATGTCTCCGGCCTCCTGTTCCTCGGCCCCACGCCCCCGCCGGGCCGCTACCGGCTCGAGCTCAGCTGGGAAAAGGATCGCAAGCCCTCCTACGCGCTCGCCCCCGATATTCAGTCGGTGGCAAAGAGCGAAGCTGATCGCCTCGTATTGCGGTTCGACAATCCGCCGGTGCGCCAGCCGGCCAAGGATTCGCCGCCGCGCTACCAGTGGCAGCGCACCCTCGAATACAGCACCTTTGCCGATTGGCCGGCCTTCTCGCGCCAGTTCGCCCCGCTTTTCGCCAAGGCGGCAAAGCTCACGGCAGATAGCCCGCTGCGCCAGGAAGCGGCGCGCATTGCGGCGGCCAATGCCGATCCGCTCGCCCGGGCCTCGGCCGCGCTCAAGCTGGTGCAACAGGATGTGCGCTACATCTACGTCGGGCTGAACGGCGGCAATTTTACCGCCGCCTCGGCGGACGAGACCTGGCAGCGCCGCTTCGGCGATTGCAAGGCCAAGACCGCGCTGCTGATGGCCTTGCTCGGCGAACTGGGGGTCGAGGCCGAGCCGGTCCTCGTCAATACCCAGGGCGTGGACGAAGGCTTTGACGCGCGTCTGCCCAATGCCAAACTGTTCGATCACGTCCTCGTGCGCGCGCATATCGGCGGCAAGGTCTACTGGCTCGACGGCACTCTGCCCCCGGTGGCGCTGCCCTCGGCCGAGCCGGTCCTGCCGCTGCGCCGGGTGCTCCCGCTCACAGCCGCCGGCAGTACGCTCGCCAAGCTCGAATGGACCCCGGCCACGGTGCCGGAAGAGATTACGCTTTATGAAATCGACGCCCGGGCCGGCTTCGAGAAGCCTGCGCGTATCTCCACCACCGCGATCGTGCGCGGCATGCCCGGGCTCCAGTTGCAGACCCAGCTCTCCTCCATCTCGCCTGGCCAGCTGGCCGATGGCATGCGCCAGCGGCTCGTCGGCGCCGTCTGGCAGACGATCGAGGACGTGCAGTGGCGCTATGACGAGAAAGCGGGTGCCAGCGTGCTCAAGGTCGTTGGCACCGGCACCGTCGATTGGGAAAAGACCAGCGGCGGCGGGCGTAGCCTGCCACTGCCCGGAGGCGGCGTCAGCCCGCCCGACCGGCGCGCGCGCACGGCCGAGCAGGACCAGACCCTGCCGTTCTTCCAGGCGGGCGATTACACCTGCCACGTCACCACGCTGCGGGTACCGTCGGATACCAGGCCAGGCCAGTGGAGCACCCAGGGCCGCTACAGCGCGAGCATGTTCGGCCGAAACTACTACCGCGTTTTCGAATTCCGCGACGGCGCGATCCGCATGGTGCGCAGCTCACGGGTAGAGCAGCGCGAGATCACCGCCGCCTCCGCGCAGGCCGACAATGCGCGCATCGCAGCCTTCGACAACAGCATGGGCTATGTCTTCTTCGATCCCTACGACAAACGCGGCATGACCGTGCGGGGAGACAGCGTGCCCACTACCGATGAAATCGACTGGACCAGCCCCGACGTGCCCTGCCGCGCAGTCAAGCCTGGCGGCTGAGAGGCAGGACCGGCCCCTATTCGAAAAACGCCACGCCGCGCACCTCGATGCTCTCGCGGATCTTCGCATCTGGCAGGCTGGTATCGTGGAACGCGGTGTGGGGGCAGCGCCAGGTCACCGAGTGGTCGCTGTCCTGGAACTTGAACAGCAGCACGTCGTCCGCCGCCATGTTCGCAAAATACCACCAGCGATGCGCAGCCCGGTAGCGGAAGATCGTCGCCGCGATCATCTGGTCCTCGCCCTCGACCGGGGCGGTCAATGCATCGCCGGTGGGGAATTCATCGACCACGAAAAGGGTGTTCGACGCGGTCTCCTCATCCGAAACAGTGCGCCCGTCGCACACAGCAAGCGGCCAGTCCTGCGGCCCCGGCGAGAACGTGCGCCACAGCGAGAAGCAGATATAGCGCTTGTAGCCGGGCCCGTCGGGAAACGCCTGGCCATAGACCCGCGCCGCCGCGCGCTTGCCGGTAAGCTCGTTGTAATCGACATGCGCCTCGCCCGCCGGGGGCTGGATCCCGCCCGAATGGACATAGCCCTCGACCTTCTCCTGCGCGCGTTGCGAGAGATCGCCCGAGGTGCGGATCATCCACCCTTGGGTCGCCACTTTGTCCGCGCCCGTCAGCCGCGCGACCAGCGCCTCGACCTCGCGCTGGTATCCCGCGTCGACCCCTGCCTTGTCATGGAAATCGGCAATTGCCGTCACGTGCTTGCCGATCACAAATCCATGCGTATCAAGCGCAAAGTGGTCGCGGATCGGCATGCCGTCACGCACCGTCACGGCATAGTCGCGGTAATCCCCCGTGTTCATTTCGGCGCCCTGGCTAACATAGCGCCGGGTCACGAAATCGCCTTCGTCGAGGTAGCGGATCAGCGCCGGGGCCTCGCGGGCCGTATCCTCGATATCGTCTGCCGCCAGCGTCGCCATGGACCTCTCCGAATTTCGTTAGCTATACGAACTATATCGGTTGCGGCTCGGCTGTCCAGCCCGCCATCGGCGCGGTCTCGGGAATGCGCCAGAGCACCGGCAGGATCGCGGCTGCCACGACCGCGATCATCGCCCCGGGCGCTGCGGGCCATTGGCTGACTTCGAGCAAGTGCTGCGCGATCCAGGGTGTCAGCCCGCCAAACACCGCCGTCGCGCTGGTGACGCCGAGCGCCAGCCCGGAGAGCCGCGCCTCGCCGGAAAACTGCTCGGCCGTCGCCACCGCGCCCACCGCGCTCCACGCGCCGCCCAGCGCGGCGAGCAGCACCGCGCCCACCAGCGCCGGCCACACGCCGCCGTGCGCCATGAGCGTAAACAGGGTGATCGGCCCCGCCGCGCAGGCCAGCGCAATCCCGATCAGCACTGGCCGCCGCCCGACATGATCCGAAAGCGCGCCGACCAGCGGTGTCACCACGATCACCACAAGTGCCGCCACGGTCGAAAGCGCCAACCCCGCGCCCTCGCTCACGGCTCCCACCGAGGCGAGGAAAGCAGGCACATAGGTGATCCCCACGTAATAGCTGATCGACCCCAGCGCCGAGATCGCAAAGCCGCGCACGATGCCGGCGCGCTGGTGTGTAATGGCATGGCGCAGGGGATTGGCGGGGACAGTGCCCGCCGCGCGCTGGCGCTCGAATTCGGGCGATTCGTCCATGTTCGCGCGCGCCATCAGCACGCCGCCCGCAAGCAGCGCGCCGACGAGGAAGGGAATGCGCCAGCCCCAGCTGTCGAGCACCTCGGCCGGGAGCGCCCATGCGGTCACCGCCGCCACGCCCACCGCCAGCAGCGCGCCCACCTCGCTCGCCGCCGAAGCGCAGCTGGTGATGAGCCCGCGCCGCCGCGGCCCCGCGCCCTCGATCAGGTAGGCAACCACGCCGGTGTATTCCCCGCCGACCGCAAAGGCCATCACGCAGCGCAGCGCCAGCAGCAGCAGGCCCGCCGCCGGGCCGATCATCGCATAAGTCGGCAGCAGCGCGCAGGCGAGCATGGCCGCGGTCATCACTGCCATCGAAAGCAGCATGGCCCGCCGCCGCCCGTGCCGGTCGCCATAATGGCCCATTGCCAGCGCGCCCAGCGGCCGCATCAGGTAAGACACCGCAAAGCCCGCCAGCACCGCCGCCAGCGATCCCTCTCCTCCGCCGAACATCACCCGCGACAGGATCGTCGCGACGTAGATGTAGAGCGTGAAGTCGTACCATTCGACCACGGTCGAAAAGCCCGCGATCAGCATGGATCGGTGCGAAATGGTCTGGTGAGCGGGAGCCATCAGACCATCATGCCTCAGCCGAGCGGCTTGGGGAAGCCGCCTTTAGCCAACCCCTTCGGTCAAGATCACGCGGTAATCGGCACCCTTCAACCGGTGCGGGAGCGCCTCCTGATAGGCCGCGCTGTCGTACCAGGCGCGCGCAGCGGCCATATCCTCGAAGCGCAGCAGCACCACACCTTCGGCGGGATCGCCCTCCAGCGTCTCGTTCGGACCATAGAACGCCAGCGGAGTCAGCGCATGGCCCGCGGTGCTTGCACCGGCCTTGGCGTTATACTGGTCCATTTCGGCCTGGTCGGTCACGCTATTGCGGATAAAGACGATGTAAGCTGCCATTTTCGGGTTCCTTCCGCCATCCAGTCTAGCCGCCCCCTGCCAAGGCGCAAGGGGCTGAGACCGGACGGCGCCCGCCCGGCGCAAACGCCTCAGTGCATCATCATGACTGCGCCCAGCAGCGCGCCGATCACGGCAGCCGCGCCAATCGCGACAAGGCCAAAGCCGGTGCCGAAGATCGCGGCAAAGCCGGACTTGTCGGTCGTTTGGATAGGGTCCTGCATGGTCTTTCTCCTTGAAGCCGCGCCGCGCCGTCGCGACCGCTGCTTGAAGGTTCGTCACGAGGCTCCGTTGGGTTACACCGCGCTCAGGTCACCGCCGCACGCACCTTCCAGCGCGGATCATACCACGCGCGCGTTTCGCAAACTGCGCGGATCTGGAGCACCGCCTCCAGCATGTCCGCATACCGCAGATAAAGCGGCGTCAGGCCGAAGCGCAGCACATCAGGCGCGCGGAAATCGCCGATCACGCCCCGCTCCTTGAGCGCCTGCATGATCCCGTACCCTTGCGGATGCGCAAAGCTCACCTGGCTCCCCCGCCGCGCATCCTCGCGCGGGCTCACCAGCGTGAAGCCGAATTCGCCGCAGTGCGTCTCCATGAGCTCCATGAAGATCCGCCCCAGCCGCAGCGACTTGTCCCGCAGCGCCCCCATGTCCGCCTCGGCCATGAGGTCCACCCCGCACTCCAGTGCCGCCATACCCAGCACCGGCGGCGTCCCGCAGAGAAAGCGCGCGATCCCGTCGGCCGGCCGGTAGCCGTCCTCGAAGGCGAAGGGTTCGGCATGGCCCAGCCAGCCCGAAAGCACCGGCACCGCCGCGCCGTGGTGCCTCTGCGCGGCAAACAGATAGGCCGGCGCGCCCGGCCCGCCATTGAGGAACTTGTAGCCGCAGCCCACCGCGAAATCGGCGCCCGCGCCATTCAGATCGACCGGAATCGCCCCCGCGCTATGGCTCAGGTCCCAGACCACCAGCGCACCCGCCGCATGCGCGGCCCGCGTCATTTCGGCCATGTCGTGCACCGCGCCGGTCTTGTAGTGGACCTGCGTGAGCAGCAGCACCGCCACGTCCTCGCCCAGCCGCCCAAGCACCGCATCGCCCGCCACCGCCTCGGCGCGCACCCGCCCGCCAGAGAAGGCCGCAATCCCCTGCATCATGTAGAGGTCGGTCGGGAAATTGCCCGTCTCGGAGAGGATCACCGACCGCTCCGGCCGCAGCGAGAGCGCCGCCGTCACCGCCTTGAACACGTTGACCGAGGTCGAATCCGCCACGATCACCTCGCCCGGCCCGGCGCCGATCAGCGCCGCGATCTTGTCCCCCACCCGGCGCGGCGCTTCCATCCAGTCGGCGGCCAGCCACGAAGTGATCAGCCCCTCGCCCCATTCCTCCACGACCGTGCGCTCCAGCCGCGCCATGGCCGCTCGCGGCAGCGCGCCGAGCGAATTGCCATCAAGGTAGAGCACCCCCTCCGGCAGCGCGAACCGCTGGCGAAACCCGCGCAGCGGATCCTCCCGGTCAAGCGCCTCCAGTGCAGCCCGATCCCGGCTCATGCCGCAATCGTCCGCAGCACCGCGCGCACCGGGCTCGCATCCGCCCCGGCGAGCGGCAGCGGCAGCGCGATCAGCTCGTAAACCCCCGGCTCCACCCCATCCAGCACCAGCCCCTCCAGAATGCGCATGTCCGCCGCGCGCACGGCATGGTGCGCGTCCATCGTCTTCGAGGTCTCCGGATCGAGCGAGGCCGCATCAGTGCCGATCAGCACCACCCCCAGCCCGGCCAACCGCCCGATCACCGCCGCCGAAACCGCGCGAAAGCCCGAATCCCAGGCCTCATGCGGAAAGCGCGCATAAGTGCGCAGCAGCACCCGGGGCGCCCTCGCCGCCTCCAGCCAGGCCCAGTCGATATCCCCCACCTCGACCGCCGCCCCGGCAGCATGGCGCACATCCACCACCACGCAGCGCCCGATATAGGGCTCCAGCGCGGTCTCGGCGCTGGTCTGCCCCGCCGCATCATAGTGAAACGGCGCGTCGGCGTGCGTCCCGGCATGCAGCGGCAGCGAAAGCGCGCCCACATTCACCGGACAATCGGGCCCGATCACCGCATGCTGCCCCAGCACCAACGGCGGCTCCCCCGGCCAAAGCGGCGTCCGCGCATCGAGCCGCTGCGTGATATCGATGATCGTCATGCCACGGTCCTATCGCCGTGCGCCCAAACCGCGAACCCAAAAGTTGCGCCCCCCGCAGTGGCCATCGGCAAAATCGGCGCTAGGATGCCCGCAAACAAAAACCGATGGAGAGAGACGCCCATGACTGAACTAGCCGGCCGCATCGCCCTCGTAACCGGCGCCTCGCGCGGCATTGGCGAGGCCTCCGCCCGCGCCCTCGCCGCGCTCGGCGCGCATGTCATCGTCACCGATCTCGCCGCGCCCGAAGCTCTCGCGGAAGAGCTCGGCGGCCTCGCCCGCGCGCACGACGTGACCGACGAGCAAAGCTGGATCCAGACCATGGCCTTCGCCCGCGAAGCCGCCGGCGGGCTCGACATCCTCGTCAACAACGCCGGGCTGTTCTTCGCCCGGCCCCTCACCGAAACCACGCTCGAAGACTGGCGCCGCCTCCACAGCGTCAATGTCGAAGGCGTGTTCCTCGGCTGCAAGCACGCCGTCCCGCTCCTCGCCGAGCGCGCGAACCAGTGGACCGGCGGCACTTCGATCATCAACCTCTCCTCGGTCGCCGGCCTCGTCGGCAGCCCGCTGGTCAGCTGCTACAACGCCAGCAAGGGCGCCGTCCGCCTCTTCACCAAGGGCGTGGCGGTGGAACTCGCGCCCTCGCGCATCCGCTGCAATTCGATCCACCCCGGGATCATCGAAACCGACATGGGCCGCGATCTCGTCTCCCAGTTCGCCGCCGCCACCGGCACCGGCGAAAACGACACCCGCGCCAGCTTTTCCAATCTCCACCCGCTCGGCCACTTCGGCGTGCCGCAAAACATCGCCGACGCCGTCACCTTCCTCGCCTCGGACCGCGCCGCCTTCATGACCGGCTCCGAACTGGTGGTAGACGGCGGCTTCACCGCAAGCTGAAAAGCAGCCCGCCCCAGGCCCTCCCCATTTTGGCGAAGCCCAAATGGGGAGGTGGCCCGCAAAGCGGGTCGGAGGGGTATTGAAGTTCTCATTTTGTTCTGTCCTACAAGTCCACCTTCATGCCATAGCCGCGCCCGCTTTCCGCAACGAACCGAGGCCGCGCATGAAAGACCGCTCCCGCCAGCCCGCCGCCAAAGGCACGCTCCCCGATTTCACCCCCGTCCCCCGCCAGCGCGAACGCTTCGATGGCTGGACGCCGCAGCGCCAGCGCGGCTTCATCGAAGCGCTCGCCGATACCGGCAGTGTCAAACGCGCCGCCCACGCCGTCAACATGACCCCCGAAGGCGCCTATCTCCTGCGCCGTCACCCGCAAGCGGAGGAATTCCGCAAGGCCTGGGAAGCCGCCCTCGCCCTCGGCGTCCAGCGCCTAGAAGATGTCGCGATGGACCGCGCGCTCCATGGCGTCGAAGTCCCGGTCTACCACTTCGGCGCCGTCGTCGGCAGCCGCAAGGTCTACAACGACCGCCTCCTGATGTTCCTGCTCAGAAACCGCGCCAGCAAACGCTTCAAGGCCAGCGCCCGCCACGATGCGCCCACCAGAGGCGAAATCGCCAAGCTGAAAAAGCAGTGGCAGGCCGAGTACGAAGCCGAAGCAGCCGCCGCCCGCACCAAGGCAGCGAAAGCTTCACCCGACGTCCTCTCCCGCTTCACCGAGGCCAACCGCCACTGGTACGAAGCCCTCCCCGCCCCCGCCCGCGAAGCCTACGATGCGTTCCTCACGGCCGAAGCCGAAGCCAGAGCCGCCGGCAAAGCCCCCCACATGCCCAACTGGCTGGCGCTCCCCCCACCGAAAGAAGCTGAGTAAGCCAAGCAAAGCTCCTCCCCATTTTCACGAAGTGCAAATGGGGAGGTGGCAGCGCGAAGCGCTGACGGAGGGGCCATCAACGCCGACAATACCGCACAATACTCTCCGCCACCCCCTCCGGCGAGCGCAACACATCCACCGCCGCGATCCGCACCACCGCGATCCCCAGCGCCCCCAGCGCCTCATCCCGCCGCAAGTCCCGCAAAGGCCGGTCCCCCATATCATGGGCCACGCCATCAATCTCGAAAGCAACCTTTGCGGCCGCACAGTAGAAATCCAGCACCCAATCCCCCAGCGGATGCTGACGGCGGATCTTCACCCCATCCGGCTGAAGCCGCAAATGCCGCCACAGCAGCGCTTCCGGCAAACTCGGCTCCGCGCGCAGCCTGCGCGCCAAGGGAACGTCGCGCGGTTGCTTCGGCCTCGGCAAGAACCCCTCCGTCATTGGCTGCGCCAATGCCACCTCCCCGTTTGTGCTGCGCAAAAACGGGGAGGGCCAGAAAAGATGGCACCATTCCTGCAAGGTCCTCCCCATTTTTGCCGCAGGCACAAATGGGGAGGTGGCCCGCGAAACGGGTCGGAGGGGCAAAATCGGAAGGCACCGATAATCTCAAGAGAAGCCAAGGCCCAACCCGCCCCAAGCCCCTCCCCATTTTCCCCTGAGCCTGCCGAAGAAGCAAATGGGCCATCACAACTATAGGTCCTCCCCATTTTCCCCTGAGCTTGTCGAAGGGGCAAATGGGGAGGTGGCAGCGCGAAGCGCTGACGGAGGGGTAATTGGCGAAAACTATTGTTTCAAACAATTCTCTCTGTGCCAGCGCAAAAACATCGGATGCGGCCTCAGCCCCGGTCTTTCGGGAGCAAGCGCTCTACCCGTCGGGTTGATCATCGCCTCAACGCTGCTGCGATCATTCACCTGCCGCGAAATGATGATGTCCAAATCATCTGAGAAACCGATGAGCCCCCGATCAAACATCCAGTGCAGCGTACCCGTCAATGCCATGCCGTTTTGCACGCTATCCGGCCCACCCTTCTCGACCGGTCTTATATGAGCGGCCTCAGCTTCCGCTCGCCCGCCTCCGTTGATGAGCTTCCACCCGGTAACGGCGCAGCGGCTATCGTATGCAGCGAGAACAGCGCGCCTGAACAGGTAGTCACGCTTCGGTCGGGAAAGGAGCGATTGAACAATGGTCCGTTCCACTTCGAAGGGAACGCGCGGCTCTTGCAAACGATCATCGGGCACTTCGCCCACGCGCGGCAGAAAATCCTCCTGCTCCGGCAATCCAAGCGCAGTGATCCGCCGAAAGTCCTCTGGTGAGAGGTCGCGTACAGCCCATTGTGCACGGCCTCCGAGCCCGCGTTCGTTGCGCTGACCGTCCGGCGCATTGAGCGGAACCGGTGTGACAAAATCGAGATACGTTTCTGGTTCGATTTCAGCGACGAACATGTCGTTGATGGAAGTGTCAGGGACAATCCGGGCAACCTTCGCCACAGCGAAATAGCCCCGCGATTGCGGCACTTTAGAGGGTTCGTAGTATACGATCCAACCACCCTCAAGCGGCTTGGCTCGGCCCAGATACGGCTTTGGAAACTGATACCGCGACGATGGCGCGTCATCATAGATCGAGTCCGCGCGATGGACGAAGATGCCAAATGCCATGATGCGAAGGTATCGAGTGAACGCTGCCTGCGCCAGGGTCGTTTTTTGCCTGGGCAATGCAGTCCGGCTTGATCGCTCCTCCAAGGTCCTCCCCATTTTTGCGCAGCACAAATGGGGAGGTGGCCCGCCGCAGGCGGGTCGGAGGGGTTAAGCGGAAGAAGGCAAGAGAAGAAGAAAAGAACCGCCACGGCAAAGCCGCGCCGCCTCCGGGCTCGGTTCGCTTGAGGCTCCCGGCCCCCGGCCGGTTCGGGTGATCAGCTTACGCGGACCGGCTTCCAGCCTACCGTTTGCTGCGCAAACGTCGGCGGGGCGACTTCACTCCTCGCCCATCCTCAAAGCCGCAATAAACGCCTCCTGCGGGATGGTCACATTGCCATAGTCCCGCATGCGCTTCTTGCCCTCTTTCTGCTTTTCCAGCAGCTTCTTCTTGCGGCTGATGTCGCCGCCATAGCACTTGGCCGTCACGTCCTTGCGCATCGCGCTGATCGTCTCGCGCGCGATCACCTTGGCGCCGATTGCGGCCTGGATCGGGATCTTGAACATGTGCCGCGGGATGAGGTCCTTGAGGCGCTCCACCAGATGCCGCCCGCGCGGGTCAGCCTGGCTGCGGTGGACGACCATCGAGAGCGCGTCGACCGGCTCGTTGTTGACGAGGATGTTCATCATCACGAGATCGCCTTCGCGAAGGCCGATCTGCTCGTAGTCGAAGCTCGCGTAGCCGCGGCTGATCGACTTGAGGCGGTCGTAGAAATCGAACACCACCTCGTTGAGCGGCAGTTCATAGGTCACTTGCGCGCGGCCGCCGACATAGGTGAGGCCGGTCTGGATGCCGCGGCGGTCCTGGCAGAGCTTGAGGATCGAGCCGAGGTATTCGTCCGGTGTGTAGATCGTCGCCTTGATCCACGGCTCTTCCATTTCGCGGATCTTGACCGGATCGGGCATGTCGGCCGGGTTGTGCAGTTCCTTTACCGTGCCGTCGGTCATCGAGAGGCGGTAGACCACCGAAGGCGCGGTGGTGATGAGGTCGAGGTCGTATTCGCGGCTGAGGCGTTCCTGGATGATCTCTAGGTGGAGGAGGCCGAGGAAGCCGCAGCGGAAGCCGAAGCCCAATGCGGCGCTGCTTTCCATCTCGAAGCTGAAGCTGGCATCGTTGAGGCGCAGCTTGCCGATGCTTTCGCGCAGCTTTTCAAAGTCCGCCGCATCGACCGGGAACAGGCCGCAGAAGACGACCGGCTGGACTTCCTTGAAGCCGTCCAGTGCCACGGTTGCGCCGTTCTTCACCGTGGTGATCGTGTCACCCACGCGGGCCTGCGCCACTTCCTTGATCTGCGCGGTGATGAAGCCGATCTCGCCGGGGCCGAGTTCGGCGAGCTGCTCGATCTTGGGGCGCATGCAGCCGACGCGGTCGATCAGATGCTCGGTGCCGCCGGCCATGAACTTGACCTGGAGGCCCTTCTTGATGACGCCGTCGATCACGCGCACGAGGATAACGACGCCGAGGTAGGGGTCGTACCATGAGTCGACCAGCATGGCCTTGAGCGGCTTGTCGCGGTCGCCGCCCGGCGGGGGGATGCGCGCGACGATGGCGTCGAGCACTTCCTCGATGCCGATGCCGGACTTGGCGCTGGTCAGCACGGCCTGGCTCGCGTCGATGCCGATCACTTCCTCGATCTCGGCGCGGACCTTTTCGGGCTCGGCGGCGGGGAGGTCGATCTTGTTGATCACCGGCACGATCTCGTGGTCGTGCTCGATCGACTGGTAGACGTTGGCCAGCGTCTGCGCCTCGACGCCCTGCGCCGCATCGACCACCAGCAGCGCGCCCTCGCAGGCGGCGAGGCTGCGGCTGACTTCGTAGGCGAAGTCGACGTGGCCGGGGGTGTCCATCAGGTTGAGCTGATAGGTGCGCCCGTCCTTGCCGGTATAGTCGAGCCGCACGGTCTGCGCCTTGATGGTAATCCCGCGCTCGCGCTCGATGTCCATGTTATCAAGGACTTGCTCACTCATCTCGCGCTCGGCAAGCCCCCCGGTGAACTGGATCAGCCGGTCGGCAAGCGTCGACTTGCCGTGGTCAATGTGCGCTATAATGCTAAAATTACGGATCAGCGAAAGGTCGGTCATGCGCCGCCGTTAGCAGCGCAGGCGCGCGGTGTCATCAGGTCCGTCCGGGAAGCGGCTTGCGGGTGGTTGACACGGTTGACACTGTCCTGGCGAATACTTGCATCCGATCAGTGGACGACGTTTGCTCGATACGGTCGATCAGCATCCAACGAGCGGCAGCAGCGCAGTTTGTCGGCGTGACGAGCATCGCGCGTACATCGCAGATCGCGGGCCTGTAGGACAGCCCCGGTTTCCAAGCCCCGAGGCCATCCAGCTTGACGTCCATTTTGGTTCGCTATATTAGAATGATCATTACTAATCTAATTCGCTCAAAAGATTCTAATCCGAGGGGAGAATCCATGAAGGCCGCCACCGCCGTTGCAAACCTGCTGGGCGCAAGCCTGTTCGCGCTTGCCGCGCCTGCTCTGGCCCAGGAAGCTGCCGACACCGACGCTGCAAAGGCACCCGCAGGCCTCGGCGAAATTGTCGTGACGGCAAACCGCGTTGCAACCGCTGCGCAGGACACGCCGATCGCCCTCAACGTCTATACCGCTGCGGCGCTTGCCGATCAGGGCGTCAACACGGTGCGTGATCTGTCGCAGATCGATCCCAGCCTCAACGTGACCAATTCGACCGGTGCGGCCTATGTCGCAGTGCGCGGCATTGCCTCTACCGACGTGACCGAAATCGGCGATCCTTCGGTGCCGATCACGCGCGACGGGTTTTTCACCAACCGCTCGTTCACGATCAACTCCTCGTTCTACGACGTGGCGCGGGTCGAAGTGCTCAAAGGGCCGCAAGGCACGCTGCAGGGTCGCAACTCGACCGGCGGCCTCGTCAGCATCGTGACCAACCGCCCCGAAATGCGCACCGGCGGCTATGCCAGCGCCGAGGCAGGCAATTTCAGGACCTTCAACGGCGAAGCCGGGGTCAACGTGATGCTCGCGCCAGGTTTTGCGGTGCGCGCTTCGGGCACTGTGCTGAGCCACAAGGGCTACCGTAAATCAGACGGCCCCGCATTTGACGGGGATGACGAGAACTTCAAGTCGGGCCGCATCCAGGCGCTCTACAAGGGCGACAATGGCCTCTCTGCCTGGGTTTCCTATCAGCACGACGCCCGCGATGTGAACAGCGATGCCCAGTTCCGCGGCCCGCTCGGAGGGCCGACCCCCGACTTTGGCGACGCCAAGAAGTTCCTCAGCAGCGCACCGACCAACACCAAGCTCGACAGCGATCGGGCGCGCTGGGAAGTGGCTTATGCGAGCCAGATGGGCCTCAATTTCATCTACACCGGCGGTTATGACAGCCAGGACTGGCGCAACCGGCTCGACGCCACCGGCGGCTATCCCGCCAACCGCCAATTCCGCCAGCAGGAAACTCCCAAGACCTGGAACCACGAATTCCGCGTGAGCAACGACAAGGACGGCAAGCTCTTTTTCCAGGCCGGGTACTTCTATTTCCAGGAGAAGAACGTCGTCAATTCGGGGATCTTCAACCTCGATATGACCGGCCCACTGTTCGGCCCCGGCGGCTTCCTGACCGGCGTGCCCAATGCCGACCAGTCCAACCGCTATGGCATCAAGTTCGACTACAACATCCTGACCCGCTCGCAGGCGCTGTTCGGGCAGATCGAATACGATCTTACCGATCAATTCCAGCTGAGCGTGGGCGGACGCTATACCTGGGACAAGAAGGTGCGCACCGGCAATGCCGTGCTCAGCCTGCCCGCGCTCGCATTCCCGCTCTGCGGCAACGATTTCCCCAATCCGGGTTCATGCCCGCCCTTCCCGCTGACGACGCCGGGCAATGGCAATCTCAGCAAGGGCGAACCGACCTGGCATGTGGGCCTCAACTACCGCCCCGCCCCCGGCACGTTGATCTATGCCAAGTATGACCGCGGCTACAAATCGGGCGGCTTCAACTCGAACGGCAGCGCGCCTTCGGTCGATTACGGCCCCGAAACGCTCGACTCCTTCGAGCTTGGCACCAAGAACTCGCTCATGGGCAACACGCTGCAGCTCAACGCCACCGCCTTCTATTTCAAGTACAAGGGTTATCAGGGCTCGCAGTTCACCAGCGCGACGAGCAGCGGTTCAGGCGTGTTCAATGTGGGCAACGCCTCGATCTTCGGCATCGAAGGCAGCGCGGTTGCGCTGATCGGACAAGGCACGCGGATCAACATCAACGCGACCTACCTGCACACCAAGTTTGGCGATGGCATCACCATCAACAACGGCGCCAGCCCGCCGGCGGCCATCAACATCAGCGGCAACCGCCTGCCCAACGCGCCGGGCTTCACCGCATCGGGCGGGATCGAGCAGGAAATCCCCGTTTCCTGGGGCAAGTTCACCGCGCGGATCGACGCAAAGTATTCCTCGGACTTCTATTATTCGGTGTTCAACACCGCCGATACGCAGTCGCAGGAATATGTGCTGGCCAATGCTTCGCTGAAGTTTGCGCCGCAAGACAGCTTCTGGGAAGTTCAGGCCTATGTGCGCAACATCTTCGACAAGCAGGTGCTGGCCAATGCGACGCAGAACTTCAACGCAGGCGCAAACAATTATCAGTTCCAGGCACCCCGCACGTTTGGCGTGCGCGGCAGCGTGAAGTTCTGAAGAATACATGGCGGCCGGGCCTCATACGAGGTCTGGCCGCCGCCCCTTTTTGCTGACGCGGCGTACCCCCGCGCTGAATTGGGTAGACGGCCCGCCAGACGGACTCTAGCCCTTGCTCCACAAAGACCCGGCGCGACCTCCGCGAGGATTGCCCGTATTCGTGGAGGTTTTCGCGCCATGGCGCTCATTCCAAATCCCAAGATCACCCGCCGCGATGCGCTGGCTGGCGGCGCTGCCGCCGCTGCACTACTGGGCGCACCAGCACTGGCGACCGCACCGCCGCGGCGGCCCAACATTCTCTACATCATGGCCGACGACATGGGGTTTGCGGACCTCTCGTGCTATGGCCGCACGGACTATGCCACGCCGCGCATCGATGCGTTGGCGCGTGAGGGGCTGCGGTTTACCAGCGCCTATGCCAACTCCTGCGTGTGCACCGCGACGCGCGTGGCGCTGATCACCGGGCGCTATCAGTATAGGCTGCCAATTGGGCTGGAGGAGCCGCTGGCGGACCGCAAGGATGTGGGGTTGCCGGCCGGTGAGCCCACCCTGCCTGCACAGCTCAAAGCGGCGGGCTATGCCACTTCGCTGATCGGCAAGTGGCACCTCGGCAGCTTCCCCGCGTTCGATCCGCTGCAGAGCGGCTATGACCATTTCTGGGGCATCCGCAGCGGGGGCGTGGATTACTACACACACAAGGGTACTGACGGGAAACTCGATTTGTGGGACGGGCCGACCCCGGTGGAGCAGGCGGGCTACCTCACTGACATGATGGCCGAGCACGCGATTGCGGCGATCGGCGCGGGGGGCAAGCAGCCGAAGCCGTGGTTCATGAGCCTGCATTTCACCGCGCCGCACTGGCCGTGGGAAGCCCTGGGCGACGAGGCGGAATCGCGGCGGCTGGAAGCAGCCGGCCCGGGCGACGCGCTCATGCATTACGACGGCGGCTCGCTGGCGACCTATGCGAAGATGGTGACACGGCTCGACTATCAGGTGGGACGCGTGCTCGATACGCTGGCCGCTTCGGGGCAAGCGGACAATACCATCGTGGTCTTCACCAGCGACAATGGCGGCGAGCGGTTTTCGGCTACGTGGCCCTTCAGCGGGCGCAAGACCGAGCTGCTCGAAGGGGGGCTTCGTATTCCGGCCATCGTGCGCTGGCCGGGGGTGACGACGGCGGGTTCGACGAGCGACGCGCAAGTGATCTCTATGGACTGGCTGCCGACGTTTCTGGCGGCGGCGGGCGCGGCGCCGGATGCTGCGCGCAAGCCGGACGGGATCGATATCCGGCCCGCGATGGTGGGCGGAAGCCTGCCCGAACGCTCACTGTTCTGGCGCTACAAGAACCATGGCCAGCAGGCGGCGCGCAGCGGCAAATGGAAGTACCTCAAGATCGGAGAGCAGAGCTTCCTGTTCGACGTGGTCGCCGATCCGATGGAGCGCGCAAACCTGAAGGCGCGCGAGCCGGAAGTGTTCAAGGCGCTGGCGACCGCGTGGGCGGAATGGGACGAGACGATGCTGCCGCTGGATGCGAAGTCCTTCACGCATGGGATTACGGGGAAGAACCTCGCGGATCATTATGGGGTGGTGGACTAGAGCCCACTACTCCGGCGTGAAATCGCGCAGGCGCTCCACCGTCTTCGCATCCAGCCGCTTGATCAGCGCGACCACCAGATCGACCATCTGATCGAAATCGCGGCGGTTGATCACGCCGGTGTGAACGTGGGTGTAGCGCGCGGGGACAACGAGGTTCACAGTCGGCGCGCCGCCGCCGACGGTCTGCATTTCGGCGCTGTCGTCGCCGTAGCCCTGCACCAGATCGAGCTGGAGCGGGAGCTTGGCTGTGGCGGCAGTGTCCTTTACCAACGCGACCAGCTTGCGGTTGGGCAGCGCGCTGCTGTCATAGAGGAACATTCCGGGCCCTGCGCCGAGCTTGACCTGGCTTTCCTCTGCCTTCGCGCCGCCGGAATCGCCAACCACCCCGCCTTCGATGGCAATGCCGATGTCGGGCTTGATCAGCGCGGTGGACGCGCGCGCGCCGCGCAGGCCGATTTCTTCCTGCACGGTGGCGGTGAAGAACACCTGATTGGGATGGCCGCTGGCCTTGAGGCGCTCCATTGCGAGCAGGAGGACGGCGCAGCCGACGCGGTCATCCCACGCCTTGCCCGCATAGTTGCCGGTGCCGTTGAGTTCAAGGAACGGACTGTCGGGCACCACCGGATCGCCGGGCGAAAGGCCGAGCGCAGCGACCTCGGCAGCGGTCTTCGCGCCGACATCAAGGAACACGGCATCACGCTTGATCAGCACGCCGCGCTCGTCGGGGCCTGCGAGGTGGATATCGCGGATTGAGGTGACGGCATGGACCGGGCCCTTGCTGCCGAGGATGATCCAGCGCTGGCCGGCCAGTGCCTGATCGAGCCAGCCGCCCAGCATCTGCATGGTGAGGAAGCCATCAGGCGTTGCGCGGCGCACCACGCCGCCAAGCTCGTCCATATGGGCATCGAGCATGATCCTCGGCCCGCTGCTGCCCTGCCGAGCGATGACCGAGCCAAGGCCATCATAGCGCAGCTCATCGGCCAGCGGCTTCATCCGCTCGACCATGATCTTGCGGACTGGTTCCTCGAAGCCCGGAGGCCCGGCGGCATTGGAAAGATCGCGCAGCAGATCGGCGGTACGATCCTGCGCAGCGATCGGCGCGGCGAGGATCAGCCCGAGGGCAGTGGCGGCGAGGGAGAGGCGCTTCATGAGGAGGCTCCGAGGTGGGTTACTGGCTGTCCTGCGCAGCTTGGGCGGCGAGATACGCCGGGCGCGCTGAGCAGCGCTCCCAATAAGCGGCAATTTCCGGTGTGAACTTGTAGTCCAGCCCCAAGTCCTTCGCGAGGAGCAGGGCGTAGGCGGTGCAGATATCGGCCATCGTAAACCGCCCGGCGCAGAGCCAGTCCCTGCCTTCGAGCGCGCGGGTCAGGTGCTTCAGGCGCGAGAAGAACCACTGCGTGTAGTCGTCGGCGGCCTGCTTGAGCTTGCGCTCGTCGGGTTCGAAGCGGGTGTAGCGCAGGACGATGGTCTGCGGAAAAGTGAGCGTCGCCTCGCTACGATGGAGCCAGTCGAGCCAGAGGCCGTAGTCGGCCTCGTCCGGCGTGAGGGCCAGCGGCGTGGGGCCGTAGCGGGTGGCGAGGTATTGGGGGATGGCGCTGGATTCGGTCATCCGTGTTGCGCCATCCACCAGGAGCGGGATCGTGCCGAGGGGGTTCTGCTCGAGGTATTCTGGCACCCGCACGCGCGGGGGAAACGGGAGCATGTGGAGCTTGTAGGGCAGGCCCATTTCCTCAAGCGCCCAGAGTGCACGGAAGGAGCGGGCGTTGTGGCAGTGGTAGAGTTCGATCATCGGTTCAGATCAGGCCACGGCTGATGAGGCATTCCTGGACGGCGCGTTCGCCCATGTCGATGGCCGTGTTGGTGAAGGCACTGCCCGCCGCATCGGCATTGGCGATAGCGATGCGGCCGAAGGTCTGGCGGCCGAGGATGTGGGGCCGCTGTTCGTCCGGGATGTCCGGATCGCCCAGCGTGTCGTAGGTATAGGCGTAGCCGTGGGGCCAGCGGTTGACAGTGATCGCGGCGATATCGCGCGCGGCATTGAAACCTGCAGGCCCGAGCATGCGCTGGAGCTGCATGCGAATTTCGCGCTCGATCGTGGGATAATCCTCTGCCAGCATGGCAGCGCGGCCAAGACGGTTCTGCTCCTTGCGCGGCAGGCCCGGCTGATTGGGGTTGCGGGTCATGTGGATCACCACCGGCTCGTCCGGCGTCAAGGCGCTGGCATAGCCGCCGATATTCATCGGCGTGTCGAGCGAGGCGCCGATATGGTAGCCGTTGGGGGCGCTGATCGATTTGACGCCGAGCTTGGCCCAGGGGCGCCAGTTCTTCAGCAGCACGTTGGTGTATTGCATCGGCACCTTGGAGGCATAGTGCAGTGCCTCCTTCTGCGCGGCAGGCAGCGCGGGGACGATGAACGGGATGACCATGTTGAAGCAGGCCATGATGACGTTGGCCCCGGTGACGGCGATGCGCTTGCCATCCTTCACATAGACGACGCGCACGGCCTTTTCGGTGTTGCGCGTGACCTCGCCCACATGTTCGGCGCGGATCACCATGCTGGAGAGGCGGATGCGCGTCGGGTTCGCCGGGTTGTCGAGCGCAGAGTATGTTGCAGGCGCCAGGACGACGCTTTCCTGATCGAGCTTGCTGGAAGGGAAGACGCCCGGGACAAGGCGGCTGACCAGGAGGCGCGCGACAGTGGCGTTGCCGTCCGGCCAATGGAAATGCTGCGCTTCCGCCGTGATCTGCTCGGGCAGTTTCATGCCGGCAAACCCGGGCGAGCGGCCGCCGAGCGCGGCTTCCCATGCCGGCAGCGTATCGACGCGCTTGTTGTTGCGGAAATACTGGCCGAGGAAGTACGGCAGGCTTTCGGGCAGCATCTTCGCATGCTTCAGGAGATAGTCCTGATAGCTGATATGGCGCAGATACTGGGCCTTCGCCTCGGGCCCCATGTCCGGCAGGTAGTCTAGCTTGTCGGTGTAGATGCGCGTCAGGTCCGCGCGCACCGCAGGCGTCAGCGGGGCCTCGGCGAAGAACTGTGGCCAGGGCTTCTTGCCCGTGCCGGTGACGAGCTTGTCGGCAAGGAAGTGCTCCTTGTCGAAGAAGGTGGCCGAGCCGAGACCTTCGTAGGCCTTGGTTTCATAACGCTCGTAGCTGGTCAGATCGACGCCGAGATCGGCCATGAGCTTCTTCGAGGTGAAGCTGTAGGGGAACGGCGATTCAATGCTCATCGTGCCGCCGTAGGCAAGGATCGTGCGGCCCTCGTAGTGGAACTCGTTGCGCTTGGCGTGGCCGCCGAAATCGTCGTGGTTGTCGAGGATCAGGATCTTGCGGTCGTCACCGAGCGCCTGACGGTAGAAGTAGGCCGCCGAGAGACCCGAAATACCGCCGCCGACGATGACAAGGTCATAGTGCTCACCGCTGTCCTCGGCCACCACCGCGCCGCCATAGGCGCCGTCGCGCGCATCGTGCGCGGCCTCGAACGAGCCGGGATACTGGCCGCGCAGCCCCTGCTTGAGCGGGGGATAGTTCGCGGCGGCCGCATCCGCCGGAGCCGCCTGCGCCAGCGCAGCCGGTGCCGCCGCGAGCGCGGCGCCTGCGGCAACACCGCCGATGAAGTCACGCCGCGCGATGGGCAGATGGAGCCCCAGTTCCCGATCAGACCATTCGGCCATCCGCCGTCTCCCCTTGGCAAGCGGGTCTGGCAGCGCAGACCCTCGCCATGATTTGTAATCATCATCCGCCCTTGCGCAATCGTTCAAATTGCGGCCTCATCGCGAAGTGACGATCAGGAGACCGCCGATGCCCCGCCCGCTGCTTGCCGCCCTTGCCCTGCTACTTGCCGCTCCCGCTGCGGCACCCGTTATCGCCCAGGCACCGGCAAACCCGGCCGACACCTGCCGCAACGATCCCAGGTTCCGCGAGCAGGATTTCACGCTGGGCAGCTGGGACGTCTACACCGGCGACAAGAAGACCGACGAAGTGACGATGACCTTGATCCTCAACGATTGTGTGATCGAGGAGCACTGGAAGAAAACCGATGGGCGGCCCACCGGCAACGGCATCGGCCTGTTCAACTATTCGCGCCTGCTGGGATCGTGGGGCTATACCTGGGCGACCGACGACGGCGCGGCGACGGTCTTTCGCGGCAATCTCGTGAAGCCGGGCGAGATGCGCTACGTGACCGAGAAGCCTCTGCCGGGCGGCAAGGTGCGGCTGCGGCACTGGACGCTCTATGCCATGCCCGACGGCACGGTGCGCGAGCTGGCGATCGGCACCGAGGATGGCGGGGCGACGTGGACGACCGACTACGACCTCAAGTGGGTGCGCAAGAAATAGCGCGCGCCGTCAGCGACCCACGAAGAACGGCAGCGGGGCCCCTGCCCCGGCGTCGAAGGCCCGCCAGTCCTCGCCCAGCGCGGTGAGTGCGCTGGCGGCAATCTGGCTTTGCGTGAGGCACCCGCTTCCCGGCGCGGCGGCATGGACGCCGGGGCCGATGGCGGCGAGCCAGATCTGGTCCGAGCCGGGGAACCCTGCGGGATCGGCAATGGTGAACCCGGCTGGATCGAGCCGCACGGATTCGGCGCTGCCGTGTTCAGTCCAGGCAGCCCCCGGTGCGGCACCGCGGCCGTGGTCTGTCGTGACGATGAGCGTGGTCTTGCCGCGCCAGGCGGGATCGGCCTCGACCATGCGCCACAGTTCGGCGATGAAGTCGTCGTCGCGGTTGATTGCTTCGAGATAGTGCTCGTAGTGCCCCATATGCGCGAACTCGTCGGTATCACCGAGGCCGATGTAGAGCACGCGCGGCCCCTTTTCGCGCAGGGCATCCATCGCGCGGCGCATGACCGAGGTTTCGGTAGGATAGGCCCCGCCCAGTTCGGCATTGACCGGAACACCGCTGCGCTTGTCGTTGATGATGAAGGGAAAGACATCCCAGTTGCCATAACCGCGCACCTGTCCGGCAAAGCCCGGCCTGCGGTTCAGCCATTCGAAGAACGTCGTGTTGCGGTTCGGGATCTTGTCGTTGCTGGTGATCGCCGGATCGGCGCGGCCGGTGAAGATCTCGTTGTAGCCGGGGTAGGAGAACCACATCGCGTTGGTTACGGCCATGCACTGGCCCGCATCGCGATTGCCGGTGAGCACGCCGCCGCGCGCGGGCAGGCTGTGGAGGAACGGCATCAGATCTGCGCCGCGCTTCCACGATTTCTCGATGGCGTCCTTCATATCGGGATGCGTGAAGCGCTTGTCTGCCAGCAGGGCAGCATCGGGTCCGCGAAATACCTCCTGCCAGCGCGTGCCGTCCATGGTGACGAGGATCAGGCGCTGGTCATTGGCAGGGGCTTCCGCGCGGGCAAGCGCTGGGGCCAACAGCACGAGCAAGGCCATCAGGAATGCACGCATCGCCACTCTCTCCCGCATCAGAACCGCCGCCCTACGCGCAAGCTGATGAAACGCGGGCGCAAGGGATAGACCACGATCGAGCCCGGACCGCAAATCGTGATCGAGCAAGTCGCGCCGCGGCTCTGCTGCGCGCGCTTGTCGCCGACATTCTCGACAGTGAGCGAAGCCGACCAGTTCTCGCGGCTCACCCCTGCTGACAGATCGACCGTGGTGTAGGTCGGCTGGTGCCCAATGAGGCGCGCTTCTTCAACCTCGAGCGCGGAAGTGACCGAGGACTGATGGAAGGCTGCCGCCTGTACGAACGCATCAAGCATGCCCATAGCGAATTCATAGCGGGCCAGCGCGGAGACCTTGAAGCGCGGTGAGCCCGAGAAACGCGTCCCTGCCGGCGCGCGCAGCGCATTGGCATTGCCCGAGGGGCTCGGGATCGTGCAGTCGAACGCCGAATTGGTATACTTGCAAAGGTCGGTGGTGATCACCGCATCGACCAGCGTGCCCGAGGCCTGGAACGAGAGGCCGCGCGCCGGCCGCACGGTGAGGTCTGCCTCGACCCCCTTCGAGCGCGCCCGGCCGGCATTGACGATATCCGTGATCCCGTTCTGGTCGCTCGTCACCGCAAACTGCGCCTGGGTGAGCTTTTCGAGGAACACCGCGCCGTTGAACAGGACCTTGCCGTCGAGCCAGCTGGTCTTCCAACCGATCTCGTAATTGGTCAGCTTCTCCACCGCATACGGCGGCGCGGTGGGGCGGCGGTTGATGCCGCCGGGGCGGAAGCCGGTCGACCACGTGGCGTAGAGGAGCTTGCCCGGCGCTGCCTTCCAGCTGAGATTGAGCTTGTGCCGCACGCCCGAGCCGGTCGCCTTGGTGTTGATGTTGTCGCAGGGGCGCTGAGTGCCATAAGCGCCCACGGTCCCCGGGAAACACAGCGCCTCGCCCACCGCCGAGCGCGTGCCATTGAAGCCGAAGAAGCCGACCACGCCGTTGTCGTACTTGTAGCCGCGCAGGCCCGCCGTCAGCGTAAGCGCGGGAACGATATCGAGCGCGGCTTCGGCAAAGGCGGCATAGTCGCGGTCAGTGCGGAACTGGATATTGGCGTAGTTGACCCCCGGCAGCCCGGTGACCGACTGCGCATCGGCGAGGTTCGGCACGGTGTAGAGATTGCGCCAGTTGTTGGTCTGGCGCTGGTAGAACAGCCCCGCAACGATCCTCAGCCGGTCGGTGGAGGGCGACGCAAGACGCAGTTCGTGGCTCTGCTTGGTGAAGTGCTCGTTCTGGCTCACCGTCTGCGCCGGGTTGATCAGATTGCCGGCATTGTCCTTGAAATTGTTTCCGAAATAGTCGGGCGAGCTGGCGTAGTAGGTATCGTAGAGATAGGCATAATCAGAATAGTCCGAGGTATATTCGGCGGTGCGCTCGAAATAGGCCCCGGCGTAGGTCAGGTCGAAGGTGCCGACCTTGCCCTCGATAGCGAGGCTGGCCTGCGCCCACTTGTCCTGCTGCCTTTCGGGGAAATAGCGGCTGGTCTTGAGGTCCCCGCGCGAGGGTTTGTAGGCGAACGTGCCGTTCGAGGTCTGGTGCTGGCCGATACCGGTGAGCGTGGCGGTCCAGTTGTCGTCGAGATCGACTTTCAGCGCCGCGCGGCCACCATAGGCCTCGATCGAGTTCTGGTCGGCACCCACCAGCGCCTTGTTGTCGCGCACGATGCCCGAGGTGGGATAGGTCTCGCCCCGTGGCGCGCGGATGTTGTCGATATAGCCGCCGTCGTATTGGTAGAAGCCCACCACGCGCAGCGCCACCCGGTTGGACAGGGGCACGTTGATGTAGCTCTCGGCAATGCCGCCAGCCTTGCCGTGCGCCACGGTGTTAAGCGTGAGGTCGGCCGAGCCTGAGAAGCCACTGGTGCTGGGCTTGTTGGTGATGATCCGCAGGGTGCCCGCCTCGCTGCTCGCGCCGAACAGCGTGCCCTGGGGGCCGGAAAGCGCCTCGACCCGCGCGATATCATAGATATGGACATCGACCGTCGAGCCGATCGTCGTGACCGGCTGCTCGTCGAGATAGACGCCCACGGTCGGCAGCGAGCCGGTCGACAGACGGTTTCCGTTGGAAAGGCCGCGGAAATAGACTTCCGCCTGTCCGGGCCCATAGCTCGAAAAGGACAGGCTCGGCAGGAACTTGGCGTAGTCGTTGAAATTGCGCACGTTGCGCGTCTCCAACGCCTCGGTGGTCAGCGCCTGGATCGATAGCGGAACATCCTGCAGCTTCTCGGTGCGCTTCTGCGCGGTGACGACAATCTCGCCAGCGGCGGCGGCGGTGTCTGCCTCCCCCGCGACTTGCGCGTGAAGCGGCGCCGCCAGCGCCAGCGCCGTCAGCGATACACCCCAAGTTCCGATCTTCGTCCTGCTCATCGCCGCCAGCCCCTCCAGGGTTCCTGCGGCTCTAGTTAGCCGCGATGACGGCGAGATTACAGACGTGTTTGGCGTTGCGCCGGGCGATGATGTGGGGCCATGTGGGCGTGAATGGCGCGATGGAGACGACAGGCGATGATCAGGAGCTTTCTGGGCGCGGCGGCGATGCTGGGGGTTCTGGCTGGCCAGGCCCGCGCGGCCGAACCGGCGCCGCGCGCGGATCAGCTACTGTTTCGCGAGTTGTTCCGCGAGCTGGTCGAGACCGATACCTCGGTTGCGACCGGAAGCTGCACCGCACTTGCAGAAAAGATCGCGCTGCGGTTTCAGGCGGCGGGCTTTGCCGAGGCTCAGATCACGCTGTTCAAGGACGAGGCCTTCCCGCTCGACGGGGGGCTGGTGGTCACCGTGCCGGGCACTTCGCGCAAGGCGAAACCGATGCTGCTGCTGGGCCATATCGACGTGGTCAACGCGCGGCGCGAGGACTGGGTTCGTGATCCCTTCCAGTTCATCGAGGAAGGCGGGTACTTCTACGGGCGCGGAACATCGGACATGAAAATGCTCGATGCGATCTGGATCGACACGCTGATCCGCATGAAAGCCGATGGCGTGAAGCCGAAACGCACGATCAAGCTGGCGCTGACCTGCGGGGAGGAATCCGGGGCGCGGATGAACGGGGCGCAGTGGCTGGCGGAGCACCGGCCCGACCTGATTGCGGCCGAATTCGCGCTCAACGAGGGCGGCCGCGGCGAGACCGACGGGCACGGCAAAGTGCTCAGCCAATCAATGCAGATCGGCGAGAAGTCCTATCGTAACTTCGAGCTGCAGACGACCAATCCAGGCGGGCACAGCTCGGTGCCGGTGGATGACAATGCGATCTACGAAATGGCGGATGCGCTGCAGCGGGTGCGCGCGCTGAAGTTTCCGGTTCGCTTCAACGATACGACGCGCCGCTACTTCGCCGTCGTGGGCGCGGCGCGCCGGGATGCGCTGGGGGCGGCGATGGCTCAGCTGGCGGCGGACCCGGCCGACAAGGCAGCCGAGATGGCGGTTTCTGCGGACCGCACGCTCAACGCCATGCTGCGCACGACTTGCGTGGCCACGCTGCTGGAGGCTGGTCATGCCAGCAATGCCCTGCCGCAGCGCGCCAAGGCGACGATCAATTGCCGCATCGTGCCCGGCGAGGACGAGGATACCACCCGCGCGGCGCTGGTGAGCGCGATCGGCGATGCCAAGGTGAGCGTGACGCGGACCGGCCGCGTGCGCCCTCTCGCCGTGCCGCCGCCGCTCGATCCGCGCATCATGGGCCCGGCCGAAAAGCTCGCTGCGCGCTACTACCCGGGGGTGCCGCTGGTGCCGGCGATGATGACCTGGGCCACGGATGCCACCTATCTCGGGCCGCTGGGAATTCCGACCTATGGCGCGCCGGGGCAGCTGTTCGATCCCGACGGCAACGGTCTCCACGGGCTCGATGAGCGGCAATCGGTGCAATCGGTCTACGTGGCGCGCGACTACCTCTATGATCTCGCTAAGGTCTACGCGGCGCAGGAGTGACCTAGGGCTGCACGAGCAGATTGCCGGTATGGCCGCCGGCGAAGAGCATCAGGAGCGCCTCGGCGAAGTGGTCGATACCTTCGACCACGTGTTCGGGGAGGTTCACCTTGCCATCACGCATAAGGGCCGCGATCTCCGCCTTGGCTTCGCCGAAGCGCGCGGCGTAGTGGGTGACGACGAAGCCCTTCATCATCGCGTTGCGCTCGGCAAGGCGCAGGTAGAGCCGGGGGCCGCGCACGTTGCCGAGATCGGAATATTGCGAGATCGCCCCGCAGATCGCGATGCGGGCATTGGCCGGAGCAAGGTTGTCGAGCGCGATGTCGAGCAGTTCGCCGCCGACATTGTCGAAGAACACATCGATGCCGCCGGGCGCCGCCGCGCGCAATTCGGCGTCGACATGGCCGGCCTTGTAGTCGATCGCGTAATCGGCGCCGAGCTTTTCGGTGACGAAGCGGCCTTTCTCCGGCCCGCCGGCAATGCCGATCACGCGCGCGCCGTGCGCCTTGGCAAGCTGCACCACCATCGAGCCCACCGCTCCGGCAGCGCCCGAGACCAGCACGACATCGCCTGCCTTGACTTCGGCGACCGCGATCAGCCCAACCCAGGCAGTGAGGCCGGTAGTGAGGCCAAGCGGACCAACGAAATCGCGAGGCTGAAGGCTGTTGGAGAGATCGAGCTTGGTAAGCGCGGCGGCAGGCATCAGCGCATGGGTCTGCGCCGAGAGCGGGCCAAAGACCCAGTCCCCAACGACCAGCGCGTCGCTGGCGCTCTCGACCACCTGCCCGACGCCGAGCGCACGGATCGTGGAGCCGAGGTCGGCCGTCTCATGGAAGCTGCCGGGGGTAAGCGTGGTGCGGATCCACGCGTCCATCGAGAGCGTATCGACCCGGACGAGCGCGTGTCCCTCGGGCACAGACGTGATCTCGACATCCTCGATCCCGAAATCCTCGAGCAGCGGCAGCCCTTCGCGGTATTGCCGGAGGAAAACGCGGCGATTGGTGTGCGGCATGGTCGGGCTCCCTGGTCAGGGTAAGAGGGCTAGGTGGCGGTGCCCGCCCCCGCCATTGCCATTTTGACTAGCGCAGGCATGCCTCGAGGTGCAGGTCCGCCCCTTGCCGATGCGGCTAGGACAGCGCAGACTGGACGCCTGATCACAAACGAGGGCGGATTATGCGCACCGGGATTGTTTGGCTCGCTGCCGGATGCGAGGCGCTCTGCACGGGGGCCGCCGCAGCACAATCGGTGCAGGATGCGGGCACCCTGCTCGGCCGCATTCTCGGGCCTGCGACGACGAGTACCGCGCCGAACACTGCGACCGCCCCGCCGCCCGATGTGACCAGCGCCGAAGCGAGCGGCGGGCTCAAGCTTGCGCTGGGCAAGGCGGCCGAACGGGTTGTCGCCCAGCTTGGAAGGCCGGGCGGCTTTGCGGGCGACCCCAAAGTACGGATCGGTCTGCCCGGCGCACTTGGCAAACTTGACGGGCTGTTTTCAGCGCTCGGCCGCGCCGGGGTAACCGATGACCTCTCGGGCAAGCTCAACGCCGCCGCCGAAGGGGCGGTGGGCAAGGCACTGCCGCTGCTCAAGACCGCGATCACGCGCATGACCGTGACCGACGCACTCGGCATCGTCACCGGTGGCGACACCTCGGCCACCGACTACTTCCGCCGCACGATGGGCCCGGACTTGCAGTGGGCGATGACCCCGGTGGTCGCAAGATCGCTGTCGGGCGTGAAGGCTTTCCAGGCGCTTGATCGCCTTACCGCGCGGAGCAGCCTGCTGGGCGGACAGTTTGGCGCGAAGGATCTGACCGGCTATGTCACGGAGAAGGCCAGCGACGGCGTGTTCCTATATCTCGGCGAGCAGGAACGCGCCATCCGCGCGAACCCGCTGGGCACGGGCAGCAAGCTGATCGCGAAAATCTTCGGGCGGAGGTAGCCCCTAGCCCACCTTGCGCTGGTTCGCGGCCGGATCGAGCGGCGGCGGGAGCGTGGACTTGATCGCCACGGCGGCGATGCGGCCATCCTCGTCAAGCTGGAGGGGCTGCGAGAATTCGACACCCATGCGATCTTCGCTCGCCCAGCGGCAAGTGGCGGTGACCGAGTGGCCATCCGAAAGCTGGATGCGGAAGATCGTACCCGACGGCACGTTCCACAGCCCCTCGATCAGCGCGCCGGTAAGCGACATGTTGCGCACCGTGCCATTGTAGCGGTGCCCGCCGTGATCGAGCACCACCCGGCGCAGCATGGCCTGGCGCGCGGCGCGGGCCGAGCGGGGGCCGCGGGCGATGGCGATGAGGCCGGTGGCAAGGCGCGTCGAGGTGTTCTCCGCCGAGAGCGGACGCTCGTAGATATAGCCCTGGATGTGACTGCAGCCGAGCATGCGCACGAGATCGAGCTCGTCGAGAGTCTCGACGCCTTCCGCAGTGGTTTCCATGCCGAGCGCTTCGGCGAGGCTCACAATCGAGGCGATGATCGCGCCGTTGCGGCTGCCCGGCTGCGTTGCGCCACGCACGAACGACTGGTCGATCTTGATCTTGTCGAACGGCGCGCGCTTCAGATAGCCGAGCGAGGAATAGCCTGTGCCGAAATCGTCCAGCGCGAGGCGCACCCCGATGCCCTTGAGCGCGCGGAACATCCCTTCTGTCGCGGTGTCATCACCCAGGAACACGCTTTCGGTGATCTCGAGTTCGAGCCGGTCGGCATCTACCTCGGCAGCGGCAAGCGCGCTGGTGATCATCGCGGGCAGCGCCGGGTTGGCGAACTGGAGCGGCGAGACGTTGACCGCGACGCGCACGTCCGAAGGCCAGTTGGCGAGGTCCTGGCAGGCGGTGCGGAGCGCCCATTCGCCGATCGTGACGATAAGGCCCGCGTCTTCGGCGATCGGCACGAACTTGGCAGGCGAGATGAAGCCATGCTTCGGGTGGTTCCAGCGCAGCAGTGCCTCGAAGCCGGTGATCCGCTCGGTCGCGGTCTGCACCACGGGCTGGTAGTAGAGTTCGAGGTCGCCGTGAGTGATCGCGTCGCGCAGATCCTCTTCCAGATGGCGCCGCTCCTCGGCATCGCTGTGGAGATCGGCGGCATAGAAGTGATAGCGCCCTCGCCCACCATCCTTGGCGGCGTAGAGCGCAAGATCCGCATTGCGGATCAGCGCCTCGCTGGTCACTCCGTCATCGGGCGCAATCGCGATGCCGACCGAGGCGCCGATCATCACACGGCTGCCATCGATCGAATAGGCCTGGGACAGCTGCTCGATGATCCGTTCGGCCAGTTGCGCAAGCTGCTCGCGCGCGATCTTGCCGACGAGAATGACCTGGAACTCGTCACCGCCGAGCCGGCCTACCCGGCCCACCGTGCCAATCACGCGCTCCAGCCGCTGCGCCACCTGCTTGAGCAGCGCATCGCCTGCCGGATGGCCGAGCGTATCGTTGACCTGCTTGAAGCGGTCGAGATCAAGCAGGAACACCGAACAGTTGCGGTTTTGCGCGTTAGGCGCGGTGAGGATCTTCTCCAGCGTCTGCGACATCTGGAAGCGGTTTGAGAGGCCGGTGAGCGAATCGAAGTGCGCCAACCGCGAGGCATGCTCCTGCGAGCGGCGCTTTTCGGTGAGATCGGTTCCCGAGCCGCGGAAGCCCTGGAAGTTGTTGAAGGCATCGTAGGTCGGCCGTCCGGTCACCGACCACCAGCGTTCCTCGTCCATGACCGCGGCGCGCACGGCAAGTTCGCTGAAGCTGGAGCGGGCGGACAAGTGGAAGGCCAGCGTGCGCTCGCCTTCGCCCGCCTGCTCGGACAAGTTGAACAGCTCGGCAAAGGGGCGGCCGAGAAAGTCCTCGACATCGCGGCCCAGCACGTCGGCAACGGGGCGCGAAAGGTATGTAATCAGGCCGCGCCGGTCGGTTTCCCAGAACCAGCCCTGGCCGGTCTCTTCATAGTCGGCGAGGATTTCCTCGGCGCGGGTCTGGATGCGGACGCCCTCCTCCACCGCGAGCCGCAGCCGGAGGTCGATCTCGCGCTGACGCAGATAAGCCGCCACGGCAATAACCCCGCCAACGATGAGCGAGGTGATCCCGCCGGCAAGGCTCGTGACCCAGGTCACGCCCGACCAGATCGCCACCTCGGCCGTGAGCATGCCGGCAAGGCGGCCTGATTCGGTCACCGTGGCCAGCAGCGAGATGGTGACGAGCAGCGCCAGCGCCTGAACCCATGGCACCACGCCTCCGACCGCCCAGAGCCCGATGGCGACGCCGTAGATGAACAGCGGCACGCCGATCGAAGCGGACATCAGCGCCATTCGCACCAGGGTCGAGTGCTCGCGGCTTTCCTCATATGCCGAGGTGAAGCGGGCGACGAACAGCAACGCGGCGGCGAGCAGCGCCAGCACCGGAGAAATGATCGGCCGGAATGACCAGTTGGCGATGGCTAGGCCAAGCACGCCTAGCACCATCGGCAGCGCCATGTGCGGCCATTCACGCGCGATCAGCCCGCGCCCCGGACCGGTGCCGAACAGGAACGCGGCCCCCGCCACGTCCCCCCGGCTCACCGGCGCGGTCGGCACGCGATCGCGCCGACGCTGCGTCCGCGCGAAATCGCGCGCACCGCGTGTCGGCTCGGCCTGTGGCTCGACCTGGACCCCGGGTAAATCGTTCATGGTGTTCAATTGCGCTTAACTGCTTTGAGAAACCGTTAAACCGCGCCGATTTGGGGGCTGATTTTTCGCGGAATTCCCAAGGTTTTCTTTTGCTCGGGGCCCGAGGGTGCTAGGGGCCGCAGCGAGCTGCTGTTTTGCATGATCGCCAAGGATTTCGCGTGCCCACGACTGCAAGCTTTTCAATGATCGGAGTTGCCGGACGGCGCCTGCGCGTGGGCCAGTGGCATGCCCCCGGGACCGAAACCGCCCCCGAACGCGGCAAATCAGGCGTGCCCGGGCGGCGTCCGCTGGTGATCCTGAGCGGCATCGGCATGAACATGGAAATGCTGGAACCCATCGCCTGCCGCATGCCCGGCCGCCGGATCGTGAGTTTCGATATGCCCGGGATCGGCCAGTCGCCAGATCCGATCTTCCCCTACACCATCCCGCACATGGCGCTGACGCTCGCCGCGCTGCTTGACCGGCTGCGGATCGATGCGGTCGATCTGCTCGGGATCAGCTGGGGCGGCGCGGTGGTGCAGCAGTTCGCCTTCCAGCACCGCGCGCGCACCGGCAAACTGGTGCTTGCGGCGACCTCGGCGGGGGGAACGATGATCCCGGGCAATCCCTCGCTCGTGAGCCAGATGCTTGATCCGATGGAATATTCCGTCGAGAAAACCCTGCGCCGCAACCTCGCCATGCTCTACAACGGCGGCGGTGCCGACCGGGTCTCGCTCAATGCCGCGACAGCCCCCTCACCGCTCGGCTGGAGCTGCCAGCTCGCTGCCTTTGCGGGATGGAGCAGCGCCGCGTTTCTGCCACTGCTGGGCATGCCAGTCATGGTGATGGCCGATGCCGACGATCAGCTGATTCCGCCCGCCAATGCTCATTTCCTGCACAACGCGATCCCCGGAAGCAGGCTGGAATTGACCGAAGGCGGCGGGCACCTGTTCATGTTTTCGCGGCCCGACGCCTTCATCGTGCCGCTGACCGGATTCCTCGACGGGCCGGGCTGAGCGACGCGGGCGTTGACCCGGCGGCCAAGCTCTGACTTAATCGGGCGGTTAAAAGCCGCGCCACTCCTGTTGAGTCGGACGCGCGCTGCCTAGAGGAGCCTGCCGATGCCAGCTTATGACCTCATCATCCGGGGCGGTACGATCGTGGACGGCACCGGCCGACCGCGCTTTACCGGCGACGTCGCGGTGAAGAACGGCCTGATCGCCGCCGTGGGCCGGGTGTCCGGCAGCGCCGCGCGCGAAATCGACGCCGCGGGCAAGGTCATCGCGCCCGGCTGGGTCGATATCCACACGCACTACGACGGGCAGGCGACCTGGGACCAGGAAATGGCGCCAAGCTCGTGGCACGGCGTGACCACGGTCGTGATGGGCAACTGCGGCGTGGGCTTCGCACCCGCCGCGCCCGACCGGCACGAGTGGCTGATCGGGCTGATGGAAGGCGTCGAGGACATTCCCGGCACCGCGCTCGCCGAAGGGCTGAAGTGGGACTGGGAGAGCTTCCCCGAGTATCTCGACGCGCTGGAGCGGCTGCCGCGCAGTGTCGATGTGGCAACGCACGTACCGCACGGCGCGGTGCGCGCCTATGTGCTGGGAGACCGCGAGAAGCCGGGCGCGGTCCCGACCGACGAGGATATCGAGGCCATGTCCGCGATTGTCGAGGAAGGCCTGCGCGCCGGCGCGCTGGGCTTTTCGACCAGTCGCACGGTGATCCACAAGTCGATTGACGGCGAAGTCGTGCCCGGCACGACCGCCACTGCCGAAGAGCTGATCCGCATCGGCCGCGCCATGGGCCGGGTGGGCCATGGCGTGTTCGAAATGGCCAGCGACATGAAGCGCGAATGGGACGAGTTCGGCTGGATGGGTGCGCTGAGCCGCGAGACTGGCATGCCGGTGACCTTCGCCGCGCTGCAGTCGATCGCCAAGGAACTGCCGCTGTCCGAACAGATCGCGGAAATGACCCGCCAGAACGCGGCGGGCGCCAATATCGTCGCGCAGATCGCGCTGCGCGGCAACGGCATCGTGATGAACTGGCGCGGGACGGTGCATCCCTTCCTGTTCCGCCCCTCGTGGGCCGCGGTCGCGGCAATGCCGTGGGAGGACCAGCTGGCGCACCTTGCCGATCCGGTCTTCAAGAAGATCCTGCTCTCCGAGGCCAATGCCTATCCGGACAGCGACATCGTGCACCTCTACCGCGTGATCGGCGAAGGCTGGGCGAACCAGTACGAAATGGACGGCAGCTTCGACTACGAGCCGCAGGCCGAAGCGAGCATTGCCGCACGCGCTGCGGCTGCGGGCGTCTCGCCCGAAAGCTATGCCTATGATCTGATGCTGGCCGATGGGGGCACCGGGTTCATCTACCTGCCGATCCTCAACTATGCCGACGGAAACCTCGATTTCCTCGAGGAACTCCAGGCGCGCGAGGACTGCGTGAATTCGCTGTCCGATGGCGGCGCGCATTGCGGGACGATCTGCGATGCGGCCTCGCCCACCTTCATGCTCCAGCACTGGGTGCGGGACAGGAAGCGCGGCAGGCGGCTCAGCCTCGAGCAGGCGATCAAGCGCCAGTGCCATGATACCGCGCGGCTCTATGGCATGAACGACCGCGGCGTGATCGCCCCGGGGGCGCTGGCGGATATCAACGTGATCGACATGGAGGCGCTCAGGCTGGGCAAGCCGTGGCTGGCGTTCGATCTGCCCGCGGGCGGCAAGCGGCTGCTGCAGAAGGCCGACGGCTATGTCTACACGATCAAGTCGGGCGAAGTGACGTTCGAGAACGGGACCTGGACCGGCGCGGTGCCGGGCGTGCTCGTGCGCGGGCCGCAACAGGCCGAAATGCTGGAGGCCGCAGAATGACCATTGCCGCAATCCGTATCGGCGCCCCTGCGACGCTCGACAGCCTGCACCTCGATCACCTGCCGGACTGCGGCGATCCAGGCCCGGGCGAGATCCGCGTGCGACTGCGCGCCTCCTCGCTCAATTTCCACGATTTCGCGGTGGTGACGGGGATGCTCCCCGCCGCCGCAGGGCGCATTCCGATGTCGGACGGCGCGGGCGAAGTCGTGGCGGTGGGCGAAGGGGTGACGGCTTATGCGCCCGGCGACCTCGTCGTATCGACCTTTTTCACCAACTGGGACGACGGTACGCCCCCCGCCACCGCCTTCACCACGGTGCCCGGCGACGGGATCGACGGCTATGCGCGCGAGGAGATCGTGGCGCCGGCTGGCTGGTTCACTCGCGTGCCCAAGGGCTATTCCTGCGCCGAAGCGGCAACGCTGACCTGCGCGGGGCTGACCGCATGGCGCGCGCTGTTTGCCGATGGTACGGTCAAGCCCGGCTCGACCGTGCTGGTGCAGGGCACCGGCGGCGTTTCGATCTTCGCGCTGCAGATGGCCAAGGCCGCAGGCGCGCGGGTGATCGCGACGAGCTCGTCCGATGCCAAGCTGGAGCGGCTCAAGGCTCTGGGGGCCGACGAACTGATCAATTACAAGGCCGAGGCGGCCTGGGGCCTCAAGGCGCTGGAACTGACCGGCGGCCAGGGCGTTGATTGCGTAGTCGAAATCGGCGGCGCGGGCACGCTTGACCAGTCGATGATGGCCTGCCGCGTGGGCGGCCATGTCGCTCTGATCGGCGTTCTGGCGGGCTTTGCCGGCCCCGTGCAGACCGCGCTGCTCATGGCCAAGAACCTGCGCGTGCAGGGGCTGACTGTGGGCAGCCGCGCGATGCAGCTCGACATGATCGCCGCGATCGAGGCCACCGGCATCCGTCCGGTGATCGACAGCCACTTCCCGCTCGCCGACCTTGCCGGCGCGTTTCGCCATCAGGCGAGCAATACGCACTTCGGCAAGATCGTCGTCGATATCTAAGCTCAAGCGGCCCGGCGCAGCACAGTCGCGCCGGGCTTTGCCGTGCTTGCCAACGCGAAGCGTCCGACAAGGGCGGCCATGCGGTCGGCCTCACCGGCCATGTTTCGCGAGGCTGCGGTGGCCTGCTCGACCATGGCAGCGTTCTGCTGCGTCATGACGTCGAGTTCGCGCACGGTCTCGCGCACCTGGCCGATGTTGGTGGCCTGTGCACTGGCCGCGCTGGCGATGTTGCTGGCAAGGCCCGCGATCTCGCCAACCTTGCCGACGATTTTCGCGAAGGTATCGCCGGTCTGCCCGACCAGCGCGACGCCGCGCTCGACCTGCACCGCGCTCTGGCCGATCAGCGTCTTGATATCGAGCGCAGCCTCGGCGCTGCGCTGGGCAAGCGCGCGCACCTCGTTGGCGACGACTGCGAAGCCCCGGCCCGCATCTCCGGCGCGCGCCGCCTCGACCCCGGCGTTGAGCGCGAGGAGATTGGTCTGGAAGGCGATCCCGTCGATCACGGCAATGATCTTGCCGATCTCCTGCGCCGAATCGTGAATGTCGGTCATTGCCTGCACCGCCTGATCGACCACGCCGCCGCCGGCGCGCGCATCGCTGTTGGCTTCCTGCACGGAATCATGGAGATGCGCCGCATCGCCGGCCGTACTGCCGACACTGCCCGCGAGCGATGTCATCGCGGCTGAGGCTTCCTCTAGGCTTGCGGCCTGCTTTTCGGTGCGCCGCGCAAGATCGTCTGAGGCCTGGCGGATTTCCTGCGCACCCATGTCGACTGCCTGCGAGGTCTGCGCAACATCGCCGAGCGCGGAGCCGACCTGACCGCGCATGGTTTCGAAATCCCGCTGGATTGCTGCATATTCGGGCGGCAGATCGCCAAGCGGCGTGCTGAAGTCGCCGTCAGTCATGCGCCGGAGCGCGGCGCCGAGCGCGCCGATCACGGCCTGGCGGCGCTCTTCCTCGACCGCGAAGTAAGTCTCCACCGCGATTTCCATGTCGAGCAGCGCCATCTTGACGAGCGTGGCAATCCGCCGGGCACGGCGGCGGGCGAGCGGACCCGCCATGACCGCAATGATCGGCGCGAGCACGCTGGCATAGGCGCCGATATACCACTGCGGGGCGAGGCCGATCCGGGCGTGGACCTTGCCGACTTTCTCGGCACGCGCGAAATAGGCCTCGTTCGCACCACCGGAAAAAAGCGCCTGCCAGTGCTCGATCTGCTTGGCGCGGGCCGAGGCCATGGCCGATTTGGAGCTGAAATGCCGAGCGGTTTCGGGCGTCGCGCCGATGCGTTCGTAAAGCCCATCGAGCGCCTTGGGGCCATGGCGGGCCACAACTTTGCCGATGCCGGCGAAATCGGCCCGATCGTCAGGCCCGATCGAAAAGAACGCCAGTTTGCTGGCAATGTCGCGCGTATCCATCGTGGTCGTCCTGTTCTGGAAACAACCACATTGGAGTATCGTAACAATCTCTGGCTTCACTGAAGGCCGGACTAGGTGTCAATCCCGAGTCAAGCGCGCCTGACACGGCTGCGCAAGGGGTACGCCCACACTCACACCCGCATCGGCATCAGCACATAGAGCGCGGGCGACTTGTCGTCCTTGCGAATCAAGGTCGGCGCGCCCGCATCGGCGAGGTGCAGTTCGACCAAATCGCCGTCGATCTGGCTGAGGATGTCCTTGAGATAATTGGCATTGAAGCCGATCTCGAAGCCGGCAGCGCGGTATTCGGCGGCAATTTCTTCGGCCGCGGTGCCGTTCTCGGGGCTGGTGACCGAGAGCGTGACCTTGTCGTTTTCCAGCGCCATCTTGACCGCGCGGGTCTTTTCGGTGGCGATCGTGGCAACGCGGTCGACGCCTTCGAAGAAGCTGCGCGGATCGAGGCGGAGCAGCTTGTCGTTGCCGGTGGGGATGACGCGGCTGTAATCGGGGAACGTGCCGTCGATGAGCTTGCTGGTGAGCACGACGCCGTGTTCCCCGCCCAGGGTGAAGCGCACCTTGCTGGCGGAAAGATCGACCAGCACTGCGGTATCGAGCACGTCTTCGAGCAGCTTGCGCAGTTCGCCCACGCATTTGCGCGGCACGATCACATCGGGCATGCCTTCCGCACCGTCTGGCCGGGCGATGGTATAGCGCGCGAGGCGGTGGCCGTCGGTCGCCGCCGCCTTGAGCACCGGATGGGCTTCATCAGCGACATGCAGGAAGATGCCGTTGAGGTAGTAGCGCGTTTCCTCGGTCGAGATGGCAAAGCGCGTACGGTCGATGAGCTCGGCAAGCGTGCGCGCGGGCACTTCGAAGCTCGTCGGCAGGTCGCCCTCGACGATCATGGGGAAATCGTCGCGCGGCAACGTGGGCAACTGGAAGCGGCTGCGCCCGGCCTTGACCACCATGCGACCATCCGCCGTATCAAGACTGACCTGGCTGCCATCGGGCAGCTTGCGCGCGATATCGAACAGGAGATGCGCCGAAACGGTGATCGCGCCGGCGCGCTCGACCTCGCGAGCGGGCATGGATTCGACGATCTGGAGATCGAGGTCGGTCGCCATGAGGCGCACCGTGCCATCGGCCGAAGCCTCGATCAGCACGTTCGAGAGGATCGGAATGGTGTTCCGCCGCTCGACCACCGATTGCACATGGGACAGGCAGCGTAGCAAGGTCGCGCGTTCGATCGTGGCCTTCATTCTCGTCTCGTGTCCCCTGCCCCGACCGGGCCCCGACTGGGACCCGACAGGGCCGTGTCAATGGCACCCCCACACGCGTGGAATCGCGGGCAAGGATGGGTTGTTTCTGGACCATCTTCCTTAACGCGCGCCCCGCCACGGGCAAGCGCAAGCCGCACCGCGAGCCGCGAAGCTGTGCATAAATGACGCGAATGTGGTGCGGCGGTTCGCGAGCGTCAGTCGAGCACGCGCTGCGCGTCGAACATCTGCGCAGTGGCGGCGATCCAGGCGGTAATCAGGCCCCAGCCAACCGGGGTGACCTTGGCCGGATCGCGGCCATCCTCGGCCAGTGCATTGGCGACGCGCCTGAGGTCCCCTTGCGTCACCTGTGTGGCCGGGTTGTTGGCATTGCCGGGGCCGATATCGAGCGCCTTGTCGATCAGCGCGGAGGGAATGCCTTCCGCCTTGAGCCGGGTATCAAGCCCGTCGCGCGCCATGCGGCCAAGCGCATAACCGAAGTAGGCCTCGCGCTCCTTGTCATTGAGGAACTGGTCGGCAGCGCAGCGCTCGACAATCGTGCGCAGCGCATCGAGCGCGGGCTTGCTCTTCTCGGCATCGAGCGTGAGCATGGTATCGGCAAGCTGCGCATCGAGCCCCTCGGGCGCAGCGATCACCGCGCAGGCAAGCGCCTGCGGAGCGCGTGCCAAAGCCGCACCCGGGACGGCGGCGAGAGCGCCGGCAAGCGCAAGGAGCCCGAAGGCGCGCATCGCGATCAGGACAGCATCGCCATGCCGCCGTTCACATGCAGCGTCTGCCCGGTCATGTAGCCCGCATCGCGGCTGGCGAGATAGGCGACCGCCGCACCGATGTCAGTCCCCTCACCCATCCGGCCCATCGGGATGCGCGCATTGAGCGCGTCCTTCTGCGCATCGGGCAGCACGTCTGTCATCGCGGTGCGGATGAAGCCCGGGGCCACGCAGTTCACCGTGATGCCGCGCGTGGCGAGTTCCTGCGCAAGGCTCTTCGACATGCCGACTAGGCCGGCCTTGGCAGCGGCATAGTTCACCTGGCCCGGATTGCCGGTAGCGCCGACCACGCTGGTGATCGTGATGATGCGTCCAAAGCGCGCCTTCATCATCGGCTTGGACGCGGCGCGCATCAGGCGGAAAGCGGCTTCAAGGTTCACGCGGATCACCGCGTCCCACTCCTCGTCCTTCATGCGCATCGCAAGGTTGTCGCGCGTGATCCCGGCGTTGTTCACGAGGATGTCGATCTTGCCCAGCGTATCGATCGTTGCGGGCACGAGGTGCTCGACCTGCTCGGTATTCGAGAGGTCGCAGGTAATCTCGACGTGGTCGTGACCGTAGGTGTCGTTCAATTCCTCTCGGAAGGAGCGCAGTTTGGACGGGTTGGTTCCCGACAGCGCAAGGCGGGCGCCCTGCTTGGCAAGGGCGTGGCTGATCGCGGAACCGATGCCGCCGGCGGCGCCGGTGACGAGGGCGGTCATGCCGGTGAGATCAAACATCCTGTTCTCCTTTTTCATGTTTCACGCGGAGACGCGGAGGCGCGGAGGGGTTTGAGGGGCGATAGTCGTTTACAACTCGCCGTATCCCTTCCTTCATCGTGGCTCCACCAAAATTGAGCAGCAGCCCGACGGGCTGCTGGAGCAAACGCAAGTAGGTGAGCAATTGCTTCCCATGCACAGGCTGAAGTGTTTCAACCGATTTGATTTCGACGACAAGGCAGTCTTGCACGACAAGATCAGCCCTGAAGGCGCCTGGAAAATGTAGGCCATCGAATTCGATATCGATCGCGCGCTGGCGTTCGACTTTCAAGCCAGCCCGAATAAGAACACCCGCCAGAACGACCTCGTACACTGACTCAAGCAAGCCGGGTCCAAGCCGCTTGTGCAAACGGATCGCTGCATTGACGATCTCGGCGCTGACCTCGTCAATTTCCATTCTTTCTCCGCGCCTCCGCGTCTCCGCGTGAAACCGACTTCAAAGATCCCGCGCAAAAGCCTCGATGTCGGCCATCGAGACAAGGCTGGCAACGGATACATCGCTCGCCGTGCGGCCGATCATCGGGCCGACGACCTTGCCGCCGAGTTCGACGAACTGTTCCACGCCCGCAGCGCCGAGCGCGAGCATGCTTTCGCGCCAGCGGACGCGGCCGGTGACTTGTTCGACGAGGAGGCGGCGGATCTCGGCTGGGTCTGTTGCGGGGGCGGCGGTGACGTTGGCCACGAGGGTGATGCGCAAGGGCCCCGGTGGAGTGCGCTCCAGTGCTTCGGTCATGGCGTCGGCGGCAGGCTGCATCAGCGGGCAATGGAACGGGGCGGAGACGGGCAGCAGCATGCCGCGCTTGATGCCATGCTCCTTGACCATGGCGACCGCACGTTCGATCGCGGCGCGGTGGCCGGAAAGGACGACCTGGCCGGGATCGTTGTCGTTGGCAACGGTGCAGACTTCGCCCTCCGCAGCGGCGGCGGCGAGCGCGGTGGCCTTTTCGATATCGGCGCCGAGCAGCGCGCACATCGCACCCTCGCCCACCGGCACGGCAGCCTGCATCACCGCGCCGCGCAGGCGCAGCAGGCGGGCGGTGTCGGCAAGGTTGAACGAGCCGGCGGCGCAAAGCGCGGTGTACTCGCCCAGGCTGTGGCCGGCAACGAACGCCGCCTTGTCGGCCAGCACGAGGCCGCCTTCCTTCTCGAGCACGCGCAGCACGGCGATGGCATGAGCCATGATCGCGGGCTGGGCATTGGCGGTGAGAGTGAGCTCGTCCTCGGGCCCTGCGGTCATCAGCGCGAAGAGCTTTTGCTCCAGCGCGTCATCGACTTCCTGAAACACTTCCCGCGCTGCGGAACTGGCGGCGGCGAGTTCTGCGCCCATGCCGACTTTCTGGCTACCCTGTCCCGGGAAAACGAATGCTCGCACCAACCCTTTGTCCTCCGTCCATCTGCGTGGAACGAGCGCGCCTAGTCGCAGACGGGCGCCACCTCAAGGGCCGAAGGGCACAATCCTGTTGGCGATATCATGGCCGATATCGGCGCGGCCGAGGTAGGGAATGGCGCTACGCCCGCACCAGTCGCGGGCGATGGCCACGGCGTCAGCCCCGAAAGGAACGTCGTTTTCGGGCACCTCGCTGATCCGGCCGAGCCTGAGGCCGGCGATGCCGGAGAGCTGCGCGGTGAGGTGAAAGAACAGGCGGTCGACGGCGTAGAGATGCTCGGAGACCTCCTCGACCATCACGACATGGCCCGCCAGATCCGGCATCAGCGGCGTGCCGCAGAGCATGGCGAGCGTGGTGAGATTGAACGCGGCACGGGGGTGGCCATCACGCGCGGGCTCCTCACCCGTGCGGTCACCGGCGAGCCAGCGCATGCTGCGAAGAACTGCCTCGGCTCCGCCTGCGCGGCGGATATCGCCCGGCATTGGCGCGTGGACCTGGCGCCCGATGCCCGCGCGGGCGAGCGCGCCGAGCATGTAGCCGGTGTCGGAATAACCAAGATAGGCCTTGGCCCGCGCCGCCGCGCCAAGCTGCCCCATGGCGGCTGCGGCAATTCGGTTCGATCCGTAGCCGCCGCGCGCGAACCACACGGCGTCGAACGAGGGATCGTTCGCGCATTCGATAAAGGCAGCAAGGCGCTGCGCATCGCTGCCGGCGAAATGACCCGCTTCCAGAAAGCACTGCGGATGGAAGCTCAAGGCCACGCCCGGGACCGTTTGCGCAAGGGCACGCACCGCGGCGGCATCCGCGTGCGTGATCGAGCGGGCGGGCGCGCAGATGGCGATCCTTGGCATGCGCCCTACCTAACCCGGTTGCGCTCGGGCACAAGGGCGCATACCGGTTGCGCGCATGAGCACGGACGGCACTGCAAACGCGATTGGGGACCTGACCGCACAACCCTGGTTCTTCTGCGGCATCGGCGGCTCGGGCATGCTGCCGCTGGCGCTGATCCTGAAGGGACACGGCGCCAGTGTCGCGGGATCGGACCGCAGCCGCGATCAGGGGCGCACACCGGAAAAGTTCGCCTGGCTGGAAAGCCTGGGCTTCGCGCTGCACCCGCAGGACGGCAGCGGGATCACTTCGGCGGATCAGGTGCTGGTCGCTTCCGCCGCGGTGGAGGAAACCGTGCCCGAAATGGTCCGGGCGCGCGAACTGGGCTGCCGCCGGATGAGCCGCGCCAATCTCCTCTCCACGCTGTTCAACGCCGCCGAAGCCGGGATTGCTGTGGGCGGAACCAGCGGCAAATCGACCGTAACGGGCATGCTGGGGTGGATCCTCACCGCCTGCGGCCGTGATCCCACGATCATGAACGGCGCAGTGATGAAGAACTTTGCCGGCCCCGATGCGCCCTTTGCCAGCGCACGCGTAGGCGCGATGGCGGGGCCGTTCGTTTCCGAAGTCGATGAAAGCGACGGGTCGATCGCCCAGTACCGGCCCCGGATCGCAGTACTCAACAACGTCAGCCTCGATCACAAGAGCCTGGAGGAGTTGCGCGCGCTGTTCGGCGATTTCCTCGCGGCGGCAACGCGTGCGGTGATCAACTTCGACGATGCCGAAAGCGCCGAACTCGCTCACCGCGCCCGCAAGGCACCGCTCACGTTCGGCGTCGCCAATCCGGCGGTGGATATCGGCGTTGTGGCAGGCAGCATCGTTGAAACGCCAACCGCTATCGAGGCTATGGTGTTCGACCGGCGTACCCTGGCCAATCACCTGCTCACGCTGTCCGTACCGGGCCGTCACAACCTCTCCAACGCGCTGGCGGCTCTGGCGGGCGCCAATGCCGCAGGCGTGCCGCTGGGCCAGGCGGTAGCGGCGCTTGGCGAATATGCCGGCCTTGCGCGGCGTTTCGATGTGGTGGGCACCAGCCCTTCAGGGATCACCGTGATCGACGACTTCGGCCACAATCCCGAGAAAGTGGCGGCCACGCTTGCGACATTGAAAGCGCATCCCGGCCGGGTCATCGCCTTCTTCCAGCCGCACGGCTACGGGCCGTTGCGGCAGATGGGGACGGAACTTGCCGAAGTGCTCGCCACGCGGCTGGGGCGCGAGGACGTGGTCATCCTGTGCGATCCGGTCTACTTCGGGGGGACGGTCGACCGCTCCGTCGGAAGCGAGCGCATTGTCGGCCTGATTGCGCAGCTTGGCGGCACGGCCGAACATATCCCCGCGCGTGAGGACTGCGCGGCTCGCATGGCCGAACTGGCGCGCCCTGGCGACCGCATCGTGATCATGGGCGCGCGCGACGACACGCTTTCGCGCTTTGCGCGCGACCTCCTGACCCGCCTGCCCTGAAACCCGGGCAGCGGGCAGCCGCGTGGCTCAGCCGATCGGGCCGACCGCGTCGAGCAACGAGGTTGTGAGGCGCAGTCCGCGCGTCGTCAGGCTTACATAGCGGCGGCGGGCATCCTCCTGGTCTGCGACGCGCACAATCAGCCCCTCACGCTCCAGCCGGGCGATCCAGCGCAGGACCGTGGTGGAAGGCAGGCCCGCACCGGCGCAGACGCTCGACACCTGAAGCGCGGTACGCGACTTGCGGGCGATGAACAGGTCGAGCAGAATGTCCCACCCCGGCTCGCCGAAAAGGCCCTTGATCGGGCTGGCTGCGTCGCGGCGGCGGCGCGCTTCATACAGCAGTTTGGCGATGCGCAGGGTTTCCGCATCGAGATCGACATGCGCGTCCAAAGCCTACTCCTCGCTCCCCAAGGAACTTGCGCCGCCACTCTCCTTTGCCCCGCCGCTGGACAGCCGGGAAAGTGGCTCTGACCGGTCATGGAATGCCCTGTCTTTACGCAACCCTTGGCAACATCGGGCCGATCAACAATCGCCCAAGTGAGATATGTAACCATATTGCGCATTATTGATAAGCCCGCGCTGCAGAAATATAGTCCGAAACGGTCTTAACTTTAGTTTGCATTTCAGTATTTTATATCGGCAAGTGTGAAGCGTACCTGGAAAATGGCCCTCTGATGGGGGACTTGGCACGGCCAATGGCCTGTTGCATGAATGAATTCCTCCCATGGCCCTCTTTCGTCGCCCTGCTCCAACCAATACTGAGACACAGGCGCTTGCGCTCGTCGGCGAACGAGTGCGCGCCCGGCTCGACGCAGCCCCGGGCGCTTACCGTCTGCCAGTCGACGGACTGGACATCTACGGGGTCGCCGATTTCTTCATGGCTGCAGAATGCGCACGCCTCATCGCCATGGTCGATGCGGTGGCGCGGCCCTCCCCCACGTTTCACAAGGGTCCGGCGAGCGGGCGCACCAGCTACAGCGGCGATGTCGATGCGCACGATCCCTTCATCCGCCAGATCGAGCAGCGGATCGACGCGCTCCTCGGGATCGAGCCGGCATTCGGCGAGGTGATTCAGGGGCAGCGCTATGCGCCGGGGCAGGAATTTCGCGCGCATTACGATTACTTCGACACCGGTGCCAGCTATTGGCCGGGCGAAGTCAAGCGCGGGGGACAGCGCTCATGGACCGCGATGGTCTACCTGAATGCGGTGGAGGCCGGCGGCGTGACCGAATTTCCCAAAGCGCCGATCTCGGTGCCGCCACAGCCGGGGGCGCTGCTGGTGTGGAACAACATGGGCCGCGACGGTAAGCCGAACCCACTGACCCTGCACGCCGGGCGGCCCGTGGAGAAGGGCGTCAAGTATATCGTGACGAAGTGGTACCGCGCGCGGCCTTGGTTTTAGGCGTGGTGGTGCTGGGGCTGAGAGTATTGGTTTGTGGCCCATAGCAGGGATCGGCGAAGGTCCACGACGTGCCGGAACGCGATAGAATACGCACGCCGTGCGCTTTATGCTGTGAGAATGAGCCGACTCGATCTGGTTGTCGTACTGACACTTTCTGCGTCGCTTGGCGCATGCGGAGATTACCTCGGCGACTACACGCTCGATCACGTCGACGTCGTTTCACAAGTTCCATCGAGTGCGACGGATGGTGTACAGATTCCTTCAAACGGGAACTATCTGCGTATTGGCGTTTCTTCGAACACCAGTCTCTACGCAGCAAACACCGGGCCGGGTCTGTACACAGATGCCGACTTCTGCCCCATGCAGGACCCGGAACGGTTCATCGCTTTCGGGCCAATTGCCAGTGACGGCGAGCCGGTCGAAGACTACAAGCGTCCAAAAGAGTTGAAGCGCGGAGTAGACCAGCGCTTCCATTATCTGGTGTATATCAAGGCAAGCTCCCCGCCTCGAAAGCTTTTTCCAAACTCCAGGCAGATTTCAGCTTACGATCTCAGAACGAGCAAGCGCGATGTTTGTATTCGCTTCCACGTGCCAGGCTATAACATCATCCGCTCGCGATCCGGATCGATAACGATCCCGGCGAAACTCCTCAGCAAGGCTCCCCAAGCCTAGCTGCGTCCGCACTCTCACTCCGCCGGCAGTTCCACGCCCTCCAGCGCCTCCGCAATCAGCCTGCGGGTGCCGGCGATGCCGTAGAGTGCGATGAAGCTGCCCATGCGGGGGCCTTGGCTCGAGCCGAGCAGCGTTTCGTAGAGCGCCTTGAACCAATCGCGCAGGGCGCCAATGCCGTAGTGCGGGTCCTTGCCGATTTCGTAGACCAAGGTCTGGAGCTCTTCGGCGCTGGCATTGTCGTCGGTCGCGGCGAGTTCGGCGTCGAGCGCGGCGAGGGCTGCGGCCTCGTTCGGCTCGGGCTTGCGGCGCTTCAGCGTCGGGGCGACGAAATCGCGGTTGTAGGCAAGCGCCGCAGTGACCAGCACATCGAGCGCGGGGTGCGCGGCGGGATCGGCGTTTTCGACATAGTTGCCGAGATAAGACCAGACCTGCGCCCGCGTCGCCTGCGCACCGAGCACGCCGACGAGGTTGAGCAGGAGGCCGTAGGTGACGGGCAGCGTATCGCCGTCCCCGCCGTGGTAGCCATTGGCGCGCAGCAAGTGCCAGACCGGGTTGCCGAGCTGCTGTTCGATCGGCTGGCTGGGGAGCTTTTCGCGGAACTGCCAGTATTCATCGACCGCGCGGGGGATCACCCCGGCGTGGAGCGACTTGGCGCTCTTGGGCTCACGGAAGAGGTAGAAGCCGAGGCTTTCCTCGCTGCCGTACTCAAGCCACTGCTCGATGGTGAGGCCGTTGCCCTTGGACTTGGAGATCTTCTCGCCGTTCTCATCAAGAAACAGCTCGTAGATCATGCCTTCCGGCCGGCGGCCGCCGAGGACTTGCGCGATGCGGCCCGAATAGAGGTGGCTGTCGGTGAGGTCCTTGCCGCACATCTCGTAATCGACGCCGAGCGCGGTCCAGCGCATGCCCCAATCGACCTTCCACTGCAGCTTGGACTTGCCGCCGAGGATCGACTGTTCGACCATTTCGCCCGTGATGTCCTCGAACCGGACAATCCCGGCTTCGGCATCGACCACGGTGACGGGGACCTGCAGCACCTGGTGGTTGCTGGGCGAGACGGGCAGCACCGGCGAATACGTGCGGCGGCGTTCCTCGCGCAAGGTGGGCAGCATGATATCCATGATCGCATCGAAATTGCGCAACACGCCCTTGAGCGCATCGTCGAACTCGCCGGCATTGTAGCGGTCGCTGGCCGAGACGAACTCGTACTCGAAGCCGAACTGATCAAGGAACTGGCGCAGCATCGCGTTGTTGTGGTGCGCAAAGCTTTCGTAGCGGTCGAAAGGATCGGGAATGCGGGTGAGCGGGTGGCCGAGATAAGCCGCAAGCAGGCCCTTGTTGGGCACGTTGTCGGGCACCTTGCGCAGACCGTCCATGTCGTCCGAGAAGGCGATCAGGCGCGTCGGATGCCCGCCCGTCAGCGTTTCATAGGCGCGGCGCACGAGCGTGGTGCGCAGCACTTCCTGAAAGGTGCCGATATGCGGCAGGCCCGAGGGGCCGTAGCCCGTTTCGAACAGCACGGGCACGAGTTCGCCGCTGGCATCGCGCTTACCGCCGGGGAAGCGTTTCACGATCTTGCGCGCTTCCTCGAACGGCCAGGCCCTGGAGGTCTGGCTGGCGGTGAACACATCAAGCGGCGCTGCGGTTTCTGCGTTTTCCATAACGGGGTTCCTTTTGCGGATGGCCCCATGGAGCGCAAGGAAAAGCTTGTGCGAGCCCTCGGGCAATCGCTACCGCAGGGCGAAAGAGAGTTTGGGAGACGGTATGGAATACGATGAGGTCATGCTCGGGCGGCGCAGCATTCGCGGGTACAAGCCCGATCCGGTGCCGCAGAAGCTGATCGAGGAAATCCTGCACATTGCAATGCGCGCGCCGACTTCGATGAACACGCAGCCCTGGAATTTCTACGTGATCACTGGCGAGCCGCTGGCGCGCATCCGGCAGGGCAACACCGAGCGCATTCTGGCGGGAGAGCCGGACTCGCGCGAGTTCCGCAAGGGCGAGCCGTTTGCCGGCGTCCACCGCGAGCGGCAGATTGGCGTTGCCAAGCAGCTTTTCTCGGCGATGGGCATTGCGCGTGACGACGCGGCGATGCGGCAGGACTGGGTGCTACGCGGCTTCCGCCAGTTCGATGCGCCGGTCTGCGTGATCGTGACCTATGACAAGGCGCTGTCGGGCAGCGACGATACCCCATTCGATTGCGGCGGCGTGGTCAATGCGCTGGTCAACGCGGCCTGGTCGCGCGGGCTTGGCACCGTGATCAACAGCCAGGGCATCATGCAATCGCCCGTGGTGCGCGAGCACGCCGGGATTGCCGACGATCAGGTGATCATGAAGAGCATTGCGCTCGGCTGGCCGGACGAGACCTTCCCCGCCAATGCGGTGGTCTCAGAACGCAAACCGGTGGCCGAGGCGGCTACATTTGTAGGGTTCGACGCGGCGTAACTTCGTCATAACCCGGGCATGGCATGATCGCGCCCGCGATGACGACCATGCCAGACCCGCTCGAGCTCGATTCGATCCTGCGCCGCGAGCTCATGCCCGGCGAGCGCCTGCTGTGGAGCGGGCGCCCGCTGCCCGGCAAGCTTCGGGCGGCCTTTGCGATCTGGTTCTTCGCCATTCCCTGGACCGCCTTCGCGCTGTTCTGGGAAGCGATGGCGTTTCTGCCGTGGATGGCGAGTTCGCATACGCCATCGGGCATTACCTGGAGCTTCGGGATCATTTTCCCGCTGTTTGGCCTGCCCTTTATCGGCGTGGGCCTGGCGATGCTGTGGATGCCGTTCAAGGCGCAGCGCAAGGCTGCGCAGACGATCTATGGCCTCACCGACCGGCGCCTGCTGCGCGTCTCGGCGGGGCGCAAGCGTGACAGCATCAGCGTGCTTGTCAGCCAGTTGGGCCCCATCGAGGTCAGCGCCGATCCTGACGGTGCCGGCAATCTGCGGGTCCAGACCGGCACCAGCCGCGACAGCGACGGCGACCGCGTGACCGAGCGCTTCGAAGTGCTGGGCGTGCCCGACGTCGGCCGGCTGGAGACCCTGCTGCTGGAACAGCAGGCCAAGGCGGCCCTCCCTCGCTGATCCGCAATGCAGATTGCAGGACCGCGTTCGCGCTTTGCAAAGCGCCCTTTCGCGCCTTGCACTGCCGCCAGCCCGCCGGGTGGTCGAACCCCCAATGAAATCGGGCTAGGCGGCTCTGGCATGAATGTTGCTGAAAGTCGGTTCGACACCTTCAGGGACACGGACCATGCCAGCAACCATCCAGACCGCACTGCTTCGGGCAACGCCCGAATGGCGCGCGCAGACCATGCGCCCGGCGCGGCGGACATCTGCGGTTTCGTATGTGGCGCCCCGCCCCGCGCCGGCTGCGCTTGAGGCCGAGCTGATCTCCACAGAGACGGCCTTTGCCGCGTTGGCAGGCGAATGGAACCGGCTCGCCGCCGAAGTCCCCGATGCCTGCCTCGCGCAGGGGTTTGCCTGGTGCTGGGCCGGCTGGTGCTCGACGGGCCGTCCTCGCGGACGGCGCCTTGCCGTGATCACGGTGCGCGAGGCCGGGCGGCTGGTGCTGGTCTGGCCGATGGCGCAACGCGGACGCGGGCTGCTGGCCGAGCTGATCCCGCTGGGCTCCGAGGCAACCGACTACAACCCGCTGCTGGTCGCGCGCTCGCTCCGCGCCGAAACTTATGTCCGGGCAGCGGTGGCGCTTATGCAGCATGAGACCGAAGCGGGCCTTGTGACCATGCCTCTGGTGCGGGACTAAAGCCCCGCCGCGCGCGTCCCTGCAGCCATGGCACAGGGCCCGGGTCAGGCGATCGCTCTGGAATCGCTTCAGGCACCGTTCCTTGATTGCGCCAGCCCCGCGCGCCTTGCAGCGTGCGATGCGGCGATGAGCAAGAACTTCCGGCGCGGGCTTGATCGGCGGCGGCGGCGGCTGGACGAGACCGGCAGCCTCGAATTCGCTGTGATCGACGATCCGGCAGGCTTTGCCGCGCTGCTCGACTGGACCATTGCGTCGAAAGTCGAATGGCTCGATCGTCGGGGCCTGAAGACCCCCTTCCTGCGTTCGGACCACTACCGCGCGTTCTGGCTCGCGGTCCATGCTTCGGCCAGTGGCGGCGGCCGGGTTCGCGGCATGGCGCTGCGGCTCGACGGGCAGATCATCGCGGCCAAGATCGTGGTGCAGACACCGGGCCGGCTCGAGGGCTTCCTGACCACGTTCGATCCCGAATTCAGCCGCTTCTCGCCTGGCCAGATCCTGCTGCGCGAGACATTCGCCTGGTGCGCCGAAGCCGGATTAGCCTATGATTTCCGCATCGGCGATGAAGCCTACAAGCTCGACTGGACGTCGGCAGCGGCGCGGGTGACGAACTATGTGCTACCCTTGAGCCGCGCGGGGGCACTGCTCCACCGCACGCGCATGCTGCGCCGACAAGCCTGCGCGGTGAAGGATCGCCTGCGCGAGCGGATCCCGACCGGGCTGCGGCGCGTCCTCAAGTCGCTGCTGCGCGATGATGCCCAGCCAACGGAAGCCTGAGGCGCCGCAGCCTTACTTGAGCAGTGACAGCACGTTCTGCTGGGCCTGATTGGCCTGCGCGATCATCGCGGTCGAGGCCTGGCTCAGAATCTGCGCCTTGGCCATCGCAGTCGTCTCGGCCGAATAGTCGGTGTCGAGAATGCGGCTGCGCGCGTCCGAGAGATTGGTCACGTTGTCGGTGAGATTATTGATCACCGATTCGAGGCGGTTCTGGCCCGAACCGAACTCTGCGCGCGCGACGTTGATCGCGGTGAGCGAGGCATCGACGTTGTCCATCGTCGTGCCGGCGAAGGTCGCGGTGCTGACATCGATCGCCTGCGGCGTGGTCGCCGGATCGTACGTCGTATTGGTGCCGCCGAACAGTTTGGTGCCGTCGATCGCCTTGCTGCGCAGGTCCACGGTATCGGAGGTATTGCTGCCGGTCTGGATCGAGAAGGTCGCGTCATCCGAACCGTTTGCCGCAGGCGCCGCGCCGACCACGGTGAACAGCTTGGTGCCGTTGAAGGTGGTCTTCTCCAGCACCTCGCTGATCTGCGAGGTGAGGTTGGCGACTTCGGACTGCATCGAAGTGCGGTCGGTATCGGTATAGGTGGCAGACTTGGCCTGCACCGCAAGTTCGCGGATGCGCTGGAGCATGGCAGTAACCTCGTTGAGCGCGCCGTCGGCGGTCTGGGCGAAGCTGATGCCGTCGTTGGCATTGCGGATGCCCTGGCTCATGCCCTTGATCTGCGAGGTCATGGTGGTGGTGATCGCTAGCCCCGCCGCGTCGTCCTTGGCGCCGTTGATGCGGCGCCCGGTCGAGAGCCGTTCCATCGCGACGCCGGCCATCTTCGAAGCGCTGTTCGACGCGTTGGATGCGCGGATGGCGCTGATGTTGGTATTGATGACTGCCATGGTTCCCAGTCTCCACTTAGGGCGGGGCTTGGGGCCCCAAACATGTCCCGAAAGGCCAGAACGGCAGGACCTTGCCGGGTTTAAGCCGGTACCCCTGCGTGCCGGTGTGCCGCCCATGCGGGAAAACGCGTAGGCGCCGACCTTGCCCCCCGCGCCGCTTTCCGGTCTAGTGCCGGGCGATGTCCGCCGCCTCTCTCCCCGCGCTCCATGCGAGCCACAGCGGCTGCTGGCTGCGCGAAACGCGTAATGGCGGCGCCGGGGTCACGCGCCCGCTCGGCAAGGGCGAAGCGATCATGGCTGCGGCCGATACGCCGCTCCTGCTGCTAAACGCGCCGCTGGTGGCGAGCCGTCTGGGCTATCCCGATCTTTCCGGGCTCGATCTGCTCGAACTCTACGCCTTCATCCACCCTGCGCGCTTTGTGGTGCCGACGCCCAAGGGGCTGGCGCAGGCGCTGGGCCTTGCCGAACCGGCAGGCGACGACGCCGTGCCTGCGCTGCTCCAGGCAGCAGCAGAGGCGCTGCTGGCCACCTGCGAGGACCCGGCCTGGCTCGAGCGCGAGGGCGCGTGGAGCGCGGTGCAGACGCTCGTGCGGCTGCGCTGGCCTTGGGCCGGCCTGCTCGCCCCACGCATCGCTCAGCCGCAGCGCGCCGAGCGCTGGCTGTTTTCGCGCCTGCCCGAATGGGAGGACGCGCCTGAACGGCTGCAGCCCGCGCAAGTCCTGCTGGAAGACACCGCCATCGCCGCGCGGCTGGCCGCCCTCACTGGCAGCGGCGCGGAAGCGCGCCCGGCGCAGCAAGACTATGCGCGCACGGCAGGCGCGATGTTTGCCCCCCGCCGCGCCGCGCGCCAGCCGCATATAGTGCTGGCGCAGGCGGGCACCGGCACTGGCAAGACCCTGGGCTATCTCGCGCCCGCCTCGCTCTGGGCCGAGCAATCGGGCGGCACGGTCTGGGTTTCGACTTATACCAAGGCGCTGCAGCGGCAATTGCGCCGCGAGAGCCGCCTCGCCTTCCCCGCCGACCGCGCCTTGCAGGCCGGGCGCAGCGGGCCGCCAGTTGTGGTGCGCAAGGGACGCGAGAATTACCTCTGCCTGCTGAACCTCGAGGACGCGCTGCAGGGCGGTTTTACCGGTCGGCCCGCGATCATGGCGCAGCTGGTGGCGCGGTGGGCGGCCTACAGCCAGGACGGCGACATGATCGGCGGCGATCTGCCGGGCTGGCTTGGCACGCTTTTCCGCAAACGCGGGATCGCGGCGCTGACCGACCAGCGCGGCGAATGCGTCTATGCCGGGTGCCCGCATTTCCGAAAATGCTTCATCGAGCGCGCGGCACGGGCCTCTGTAGGGGCCGAACTGGTGATCGCGAACCATGCGCTGGTTATGATCAACGCGGCGAGAGCGCGCGAACCGGCGCAGCGGCCGACGCGGATCATCTTCGACGAAGGCCATCACGTGTTTGAGGCGGCGGATTCGACCTTCGCCGCAGCGCTGACCGGCGCCGAGACAGTGGAGCTGCGGCGCTGGGTGATTGGCCCCGAAGGCACCTCACGCGGGCGGCGGCGGGGCCTTGCCGCGCGGCTGGCCGATGTAGCGAGCTATGATGCGGACGGGGCACGCGCCATAACGGACGCACGCGAGGCGGCGAGCGCGCTCCCCGGCGACGGGTGGCTGGCCCGCATCCTCGAAGGCGCACCGTTCGGGCCGCTGGAAGACCTGCTCGCCGAGACGCGCGCGCTGGTTCACGCCCGCGACGAGAGCGGCGGACAGGAAGCGGGCTATGGGCTGGAGACCGAGGCCGCGCAACTTGGCGGCGCGTTCGTCGAGGTGGCGGGGCGCGCGCAGGAAGCGCTGGAGGCGCTGCGCCAGCCGCTGATGCGGCTGGGCATGCGGCTTGAAGCCTTGATCGAGGAAGGGCCTGACTGGCTCGACGGCCCGGCCCGCGCAAGGATCGAAGGCGCGCGCGGGGCGATCGGCTGGCGCGCCGATCTGCTGGCCGGGTGGATCGGGCTGCTGGCGCGGCTGGGCGGGCCGGGCGACCCCGAATTTGTCGACTGGCTTGCCGTGGAGCGGTCCGAGGGCCGCGAGTGGGATATTGGCCTGCACCGCCGCTATCTCGATCCGATGAAGCCCTTTGCCGAAGCTGTGCTGGCAGGCGCGCATGGGGTGATGATGACCTCGGCCACGCTGTGCGATGCGGCGGACGCGGCGGCGGGCGAATGGGACAGCGCGGTGCAGCGCAGCGGTGCGCCCCATCTCGATGTGGCACCGCGCCTGTTCGCCGCGCCGAGCCCCTTCAACTATGCGGGGCAGGCCGAAGTGCTGATCGTGACCGACGTGCCGCGCGGCGATATTCCGGCGCTGGCCAATGCCTATGGCCGGTTGATCGAGGCCTCGGGCGGCGGCGCGCTGGGCCTGTTCACCGCAATCCGGCGGCTGCGCGCGGTCTATGGTCGGATTGCCGACCGGCTGGCGCGCGGCGGGCTGCCGCTGTTTGCCCAGCATGTCGATCCGATCGATACAGGCACCTTGGTCGACATCTTTCGCGACGATCCGCGCGCCTCGCTGCTCGGCACCGATGCGCTGCGCGACGGGGTCGACGTGCCGGGCCATTCGCTGCGGCTGGTGGTGATGGAGCAAGTGCCCTGGCCCAAGCCCTCGATTCTCCACCGCGCGCGGCGGCTGGCAAACCGGGGCGGCGGGCAGGCGCATGACGACCGCATCATCCGCGCGCGGCTGGCGCAGGCCTTCGGGCGGCTGATCCGCTCCGCCGGGGACCGGGGGCATTTCGTTGTGCTGTCCTCCGCCTTCCCCTCACGGTTGCTGAGCGCCTTTCCGCCGGGCACGCCGGTGCGTCGGGTTACCTTGGATGCGGCTTTACAAAGTGTGGCTGGCAGTGTTTCTGACGCCGTGCTTACCCCCGCCCCGACCGGCGAGATCGACGAGACCCGCGCGTGAAAACCCTTGCTTTGCTGCGCCATGCCAAGTCCGACTGGTCCGACGCACGGGCGCGCGATTTCGATCGGCCGCTCAACGCGCGCGGGGTGCGCGGGGCGCAGGCGATGGGGCAGCATATCAAGGCCACCGGCATGGCTTTCGAACGCATCCTCGCCTCCCCCGCCGTGCGCGTGGCCGAAACGATCGAGGAAGCAAGCAAGGCCTGGGGCCACAGCTTTCCGGTGGAATGGGACCGTCGGATCTATCTGGCGAGTTCGGCCACGCTGATCGACCTCCTGCGCGAGTTGCAAGGCGAGCCTGCCAGCGTTCTGATGATCGGGCACAATCCGGGTCTGGAGGACCTGATCTTCGACCTCGTACCCGACGACGGCGCCAGCCCGCTGCGCGAGGAAGTGGAAGTGAAGTTCCCGACCGCGACCTTTGCGGTGATGGAACTGGCCATCGAGCGCTGGGCCGATCTGGACGAGCGCCGCGCCAAGCTGGTGGCGATGGTGCGGCCGCGTGATCTGGATCCGGCGCTGGGGCCTACTTTGAACGATTGAAATTGGAAGGGCTCACGCGAAAGCACTGAGGGAAGCCATGCAGGCATGGATTGCAGACAATCGCAGGCGGGTGATCGTGATCGCGGTCCTTGCTGCGCTGCTTCTTGGCGGCTTCGTGGCGCTGCACTGGATGACTTCGGTTCCGGGCGACCCATGGGTTGGGCCGCTCCCGTCGCTTCGCCCAGCAGAACGTGATCTTGCGCAGCGGCTTCGTTCCCATGTTGTTGCGATCGCAAGCGAACCGCACAACACGTTTTATCCGGTCGCCTACGCCGAAGCGGCCACCTACATCGAGCGCACGCTGACGGCTGAAGGCTACAAGGTGGCGCGACAGACCTTTGATGCGGGTACAGCGACCAACCTCGAAGCAGTCATCGAGCCGCAGGCCACCAACGCCACTACATTGGTGGTTGGCGCACACTATGACAGCGCCGGCTATGCGCCCGGCGCGAATGACAATGGCACCGGAACAGCAGCGTTGCTGGAACTCGCGCGGATGCTTTCCGATCTGCGCGGCAGGGCAAAAGTCCGCATCAGGCTGGCCTTCTTCGCGAACGAGGAACCGCCCCATTTCAAGACCAGTCGGATGGGTAGCCTCGTCTATGCCAAAGCGCTGACGGACAAGGGCCTCACGCCCGATGCGATGTTATCGCTTGAGACACTGGGCTTCTACAGCGACGAAGCCGGAAGCCAGCACTATCCCTTCCCGCTCGGTGTCCTCTATCCCGACACCGCCAACTTCGTTGCGTTCGTTGGTACCGTGTCTTCCCGGTCGCTGGTTCAGCGCGCGGTCGGCAGCTTTCGCTCGGTGGCGCAATTCCCAAGCGTGGGCGGAACCGCACCGGGATTCGTACAAGGGATCGACTGGTCCGATCACTGGTCATTCGGCCAGACCGGAGTCCCGTCACTGATGATCACCGACACCGCGCCGTTCCGTTACAGGCATTATCATACCCGGATGGATACGCCGGACAAAGTCGACTTTGAGCGCCTTGCCCGGGTGACCACCGGGTTGGGACGAATGCTGCGCGGCTGGCGCTGACAGGGCCTGCTTTCTGCCAAAGAGGCGATAAACCGCCGTCTTGAGCACCAGTTCCGCCTCTCAATCCTCCAGCGCTGCCACCAGCCGCCCACGGATCGTTTCAAGGTGTCGGCGCAGGATGCGTATGGCGCTGATGATTTCCTCCTCGGCGGGCATGCCGCGCGTGCGCATGGGCGGCAGGGCGGCCTCTGCAGGCGGTGGCGCCAGATCAGGCGCCCCGCCCTTACCCGACAGCGCCTGGCGGGCGCCGCGGATGGTATAGCCTTCACGATGAAGGAGCTGATCGATGCGGGTGAGCAGCGCGACGTCTTCCGGACGGTAATAGCGGCGGCCGCCGGCGCGGGTCAGTGGACGCAGCGTCGGGAACTGCTCTTCCCAGTAGCGCAAGACATGCTGCTTCAGGCCGAGCGCCTTCGCCACCTCACCAATGGTGCGGAGCGCGCCGGGATCCTTCCCGTCGTCGAAGGCCGGAAGCGGGTGGGACGAGGTGCCGGAGGTATCAGCTGCTGGCAGCGATTCGGTCCTTCAACATCTGGCTCGCGCGGAAGGTCATGACCCGGCGCGGGGTGATCGGCACTTCGATGCCGGTCTTGGGATTGCGGCCGACACGCTCGGCCTTGTCACGCAGCAAGAATGTGCCGAACCCGGAAATCTTCACGTTTTCGCCTTCTGCAAGCGCTTCGCACATGTGGTCGAGAATCGACTCCACCATGCCAAGTGAGTCCGCCCGCGACAAGCCAACGCGGCGATTGATGCTCTCTGCAAGATCAGCGCGAGTAAGAGTCCCTACCGAACGCATCCCCGATTCCCCCGATACCAAAGCGACAAGTTGGCTTGACACAATACAGTGTCCGCCGAGGCTTACAACCCCTTTCTGTGCTGTTTTATCGGCCAATGCATTGGTCTGCAACGAAAACTGTATGAAAAGAGCATCCGCATCGGTCTGATCACAGGCGAACGAGGCTTGCTCCCCACGTGAATCCGCCGCCCATCGCCTCGAACATGACGAGCTGCCCGGGCTTGATCCGCCCGTCGCGCACCGCCGTATCGAAGGCCAGCGGCACAGATGCGGCGCTCGTATTGGCATGGCGATCGACGGTCACGATCACCTTGTCCTCCGGCAGACCGAGCTTGCGCGCGGTCGCATCTAGGATGCGGGCGTTGGCCTGATGCGGCACGACCCAGTCGACCTCCGCAGCGGTGTGGCCGCTGGCGACGAGTACTTCCTCAAGCACTGCGGCGAGATTGACGACGGCGTGGCGGAACACCTCGCGGCCCTTCATGCGCAGCTTGCCCACGGTGCCGGTGGTGGAAGGCCCGCCGTCCATGTGGAGCAGATTGTTGTGTGCGCCATCGGCATGGAGGCGTGTGGCGAGAATGCCGGGTGCCATGGGATCGCTCTCGTCCACCTCGACCGCCTCGAGCACCACGGCACCCGCACCATCGCCGAAGAGCACGCAGGTGGTGCGGTCATCCCAATCGAGCAGGCGGCTCATGGTCTCGGCGCCGATCACCAGCGCGCGCTTGGCCGCGCCCGTGCGCAGCAGCGCGTCGGCCGTGCCGAGCGCATAGAGGAAGCCCGAGCAGACCGCGGCGACATCGAAGGCCATCCCACCGCGGCAGCCGAGCGCGTGCTGGACGATCGTGGCGGAAGCGGGAAAGGTCTGGTCAGGGCTGCAGGTGCCCAGGATGATAAGGTCGATCGATGCCGCTTCCATGCCCGCCGCCGCCAGCGCCTTGCGCGCAGCTTCGGTGGCGAGCGTGGCGGTGGTCTCCCCTTCCCCGGCGACATGGCGGTTGCGGATACCGGTACGCTCGACGATCCATTCGTCGGTCGTATCGACCATGGTTGCCATTTCGGCGTTGGAAACGGCGCGGACCGGGAGCGCAGAGCCGCTGCCGCGAATAACCGAGCGCAGGCTCATGCCTTCGCCTCGGGCGCTTCGGGTGCACTGCGGGCGCGGGCCGCCGCGTTGGTGCCGCGCACCGCATCCTGCCCGGCGTGGGCAAGGTCGGCGGCGATGCGTTCGGTCAGCCGCTCCGACAGCAGGCGCGAAGTGACCGCGACCGCGTGGGCAACGCCGAGCGCCGATGCGCTTCCGTGGCTTTTCACGACAACTCCGTTGAGACCAAGGAACACCGCACCGTTGTGGTTGTTCGGATCGAGGTGGTGCTTGAGCAGTTCGGTCGCCGGCTTCGAAATGAGGAAGCCGAACTTCGAGCGCAGCGAACTGGAAAAGCTGCGGCGCAACAGATCGGCAACGAAACGGGCCGCGCCTTCCATTGCCTTGAGCGCGATGTTGCCGGTGAAGCCGTCGGTCACCACCACGTCGACATCGCCGCGCGAGAGCTTGTCTGCTTCGGTAAACCCGTCGAAACGGAAGGCGAGCGCTTCACCGGCCTGCTTGAGCAGGCTTGCCGCCTCGCGCAGTTCGTCGGTGCCCTTGGTTTCCTCGGTCCCGATGTTGAGCAGGCGCACACGCGGCTCGGCAAGGCCGTGGACGATCCGGGCATAGGCGGCGCCCATGATGCCGAACTGCATGAGATTGCGCGCATCGCATTCGGTGTTGGCGCCGAGATCGAGCATGACAAGATCATGGTCGCCAAGCGTGGGAACGAGCGCGGCGAGTGCAGGCCGGTCGATCCCCGGCATCGTGCGCAGCGCCACTTTGGCCATGGCCATGAGCGCACCGGTATTGCCCGCGCTGACGGCAGCACCCGCATCGCCGCTCTTCACCGCTTCGATCGCAAGGCCCATCGACGTGGTGCGGGCGCGGCGCAGTGCCTGGGTGGGCTTTTCCTCGCCCGAAACGACATCGGGTGCGTGGAGGATTTCGGAGGCCGAGCGCAAGTTGGGATGCGCATCGAGCGCGCGGCTGATCGCTGTTTCATCCCCGACCAGCAGGAACTTGAACTGATCGTGCTGGCGACGCGCTAGCGCCGCGCCTTCAACCATGACGCGCACGCCCACATCGCCGCCCATCGCATCGACGGCGATACGCGGCAAACCCATGACCCGGCTTTCTCCCCCTCAGCCGGTTTCAGAGGCCGACGGCGATGATCTCGCGGCCGTTGTAGTGCCCGCAGGCACCGCACAGCATGTGCGGGCGCTTCAGCTCACCACAGTTCGAGCACTCATGGAAGGCATCAACCTTCAGCGCATCGTGGCTGCGACGCATGCCCCGGCGGGAGGGCGAGGTCTTTCTTTTGGGGACGGCCATTGCGGCACCTGTTCCTGATATTGAAGTCGTGTACGGGCAAGCGCGATAGGCAAATCCTGCCTTGCACACAACCCCTGTCCAAGCGCCTTTCGATGGCGGCCCGACTAAAGTTCGGCAGCAAGCTGGAATCGCCGATCGCGGGCGAAGGCGCGCCTATACGGATTTTTGGGTGCTTTGCAAGCGCCTGGCGTCTAGGAGTTCCGGGTTGCGACAACAAGACAACGGGAGAAGACCTGCTCATGACACTGCCCATCACGCTCGGCGCCGCGGCCGCGGCCGCGCTGATCAACCTCTGGCTTTCGATCCGCTGCGGCCAGGTCCGCACCGCCGAAAAAGTTTCGGTCGGCGACGGCGGCAACGACAAGCTGATCCGCCGCATGCGCGCGCACTCCAATTTCACCGAGAACACGCCGATCGTGCTGGTGATGATCGCCGCGCTTGAACTTGCCCATATGGGCAGCACCCCGCTTGCCGCAGTGGCGGGCGTCTACATGGCTGGCCGTGTGATGCATGGCCTTGGCATGGACGGCGGCAGCTTTGCCACGGGGCGGATGATCGGAACTCTCATTACCATGCTCACCCAGCTTGGCCTTGCGATCTGGGCGATCATGAGCGCGCTTGCCTGAGAGCGTTACTGCTTCAGGTTGTAATCGCTGACGAAACTGTTGGTCTGACGTTCCCGGCCGAAAGTGCTGTTGGGCCCGTGGCCGGGAACGAACAGGATATCATTGCCAAGCGGCCAGAGCTTCTCGGTGATCGAGGCGATCAACTCCGCATGGTTGCCCATGGGAAAATCGGTGCGACCGATCGATCCCTGGAAAATGACATCGCCCACCACGGCAAAGCGCGAGGGCTGGTGAACGAAGACGACGTGACCGGGGGTGTGACCCGGGCAATGGATCACGTCCAGCTCGACCTCGCCCACGGTCACCGTGTCGCCATCGACCAGCCAGCGGTCGGGTTCGAACACCTCGCCGCGAATACCCCAGCGCTTGCCATCATCGCCCAGCCGCGAAATCCAGAAGCGGTCCGCTTCGTGCGGGCCTTCGATCGGCACGCCCAATTCTTTCGCCAGCACACCGGTGATGCCGCAGTGATCGATATGGCCGTGGGTGACGAGCAGCTTCTCGATCGTGACACCCGACTTGTCGATCGCCGCGCGCAGCCGTTCGATATCACCGCCGGCATCGATGAACGCGCCGCGCATGGTTTTCGTGCACCAGATCAGCGTGCAGTTCTGCTCGAGCGGGGTGACGGGGATGATGGCGGCCTTGAGGGGCGCTTCGGTGGTTTGGGTCATGCCCGCCAAAGTGGCGTTTGGAGGCGAGCAAGGCAACCCCTCCGTCAGCCCTTTCGGGCTGCGACCTCCCCATTTGCCATGCGGGAAAATGGGGAGGTGGGCCGCCGCAGGCAGGTCGGAGGGGTAATCCCTCTATATCCGCCCGCCCTTCCACACCACGCGCCCCACCACCGCGACATCTTCGGCGCGGCGCTCCATGCGCGGGTAGGCGGGATTGTCGCTGATCACGCGCAAGGTGCCCGCCGCGCCCGGCTCCAGCCGCTTCACCAGCAGCACATCGTCCAGCCGGATCACGTGGAGCCCGGCGCGAAGCGGACGCGGTGAGCGGTCGACGAGAATTTCGTCGCCATCGCGCAAGGTGGGCTCCATCGAATCGCCCTCGACCTCGATCACACTGAGCATGACGGGCTCAAGCCCCTGCTGCCTGAGCCAGCGCCCCGAAAAGCGCAGCCGGTCAACCGGCGCGACATCGCGCGCGAGCGTGCCTGCTCCGGCCGAGGCGCCCAGCGGCAGGCGAGGGATATCGGCCCAGTCGGCCGCGCGGGCTGGAGCCCCTGCCCCCACGGTCAGAACAGTCTCGCGCGGCGGCGCGCCGAGTTCGGCTTCATCGACGCCGAAGAATTCAGCGAGCGTGCGGCGGTCGTTTTCCTCCAGCTTGCGGGGGCTGCCCTTGCGTACGAACTGCTGGAGATAGGCAGCATTGCGGCCGAGCAGGCCAGAGAGTGCCGAGAGGCTGACCCCCCGCTCCGCCGCCAGCGAGACGAGGCGCGCGCGCGCCGGATCCATCGGGGGATCGGCGGCAGTTTGCGTCTCGATTCGGGAATCCATGGGCTCGCTCCATATTCGAAGGATTTTTCCTAGACCTACAGGATTAATCCGTCAACATAAGAAAAATCTTATTTCGACTCGCCCCGGAGCTTTCGCCATGTTGATCAGGAAAATCGAACGGTTCCTTTCAACCCACGCCATGCCGCGCACCCGGTTCGGCCGCCTTGCCGCACACGACCCGCGCCTGGTCGACGACTTGCGCAATGGCCGCGAGCCACGTCCTGCGACGACCGAACGCGTGGAACATTTCATGAACTCTTACAGGAGCACCAGCCATGTGGCTTGATCGCCTTTTCCCCGCCCTGCCCTACGAGTGCAAATCCGAGCCTGATCTGCGGCCAACCCCGCACCCGCGCGTGCGGATCAGCCCGGGCGAACGCCTGCTGCGCGCGGTCCTGGCGATGGCCGGGCCGCCGACGGAGCTCATGGAGCATCGCGAGGAGCCCTGGGCCAGCGTGACCTTCGCCGGCACGCGCCACACCATCGTGCTGCGGTATCAGGGCTGGGAAGCCTGCGACGCGGCCGAAGCCCTGATCGCCATGCTGCCCGAACACGAGTTCACCATTCCGCGCACACTGGTCGCCGATGCGGTCGTGGTGCGGCTTGATCAGGTGCTGCTGCCCGAGCCTGTGATGACGCTGGAGCTGGCGCTGCTGCTGCTGGATGATGTGTGAGGACGCCTGTGCGACCTTCCGCTCGACACGTCCCCCGATCCGCTCATCCTGAGCCTGTCCTTCGACGGGCTCAGGATGAGCTCGGGGCGAACGAGGTGGGGTAAGACGCAAGCTCCGCAATGATTGCCGGATTCAGGGCTTGGTCGCCATCAGCAGCGATGCCGTCTTAGTTCCCACCCACTGGCTCATGTCCACCGCGTTGTTCACCCGGAACGGCTGCCCCGCCTTGTTGAGGAACAGCGCTTCCATTTCCTGCCGGTTGAACGGGCGCGAGCCGAGGCGGCCGAACACGGCCATCTGCCCGCCCGTCTCGTCCACGCCCCGGTCGCGGTCGAGGCCCTTGGAGAGCGCGAGGGCGGGGCTTGGGGTGTGGGCCCAGGCGATCAGTTCGGGCTTGGGTTCGGGCGAGAAGCCGTAGAAGTTGGGCTGGCTGGCCGGCGAGGTCAGCTGGAGCACCTTCACCCCGTTTATCCCGTCCGCCACATAGGCAAAGAGCGAGGCGTTGGTGGAGGCGACGATCACGTCCTCCGCATCGGTCAGCTGTCCCTCAGCCGTGAAGGCCTGATAGATCGCAGGCCGGGTCGGCGCGGTGACATCGACGATGACCAGGCCCTGCTTCTTTGCCGCGACATAGGCATAAGTGCGCGCGACATAGACGCGGCGGGCGTCTTCCAGCGGAACGGTGGCAGAGGGCACCGGCCGGGGCTTCGCCAGATCGGTAACGTCCATCAGCTCGAGGCCGTTCGCGGTCGTGACCCAGAGGTAGCGGAACTGTACCGCCGTCGCGCGCGGGTCCCTGAGCGGAACGACCGAGGTGATTTTCGGATCGAGGCAGGTCTCGCCGCCCTTTTTGTCCGACACTTCGCAAGGGGCGGCTGGCGACCACGGCTTGGTGAGGTGCACCGTCACCAGCGCCTCGTCGGTGACGATATAGGCATAGTCACCCGCAAGCGTGATGTGGCGCGCACCCTTCAGCACGCCGTCCGGATTGAAGGTCAGCGCGCGGTGGAAGAAGTTGTTGCGGAACTCGCCATCGGCCAGCGTATCGACATTGACCGCGATCAGGCCTTCCACCGCATCGGTGATGAAGGCGTAGTGGTAGATCGGCGAGAACGGCTGCTCCTGGTTCGCCTCGCGCATTTCGGGTGTGTTGCGGGTCGGCGCGATCGACTGGTTGGTGGGGAGCGCCATGCAGGTGGCGTTGGCGGTATCGACGTGGGTGTCGTGTCCGAGCGGCGAGAACGGCGCGGTCAGGATACGTTCGGAAATGCCCTTGTCGCCGATCGCGGCGATGTCATAGGCGCGAAAGCCGCCCTTGCCCTCGGCGACGAACATGTACTCGCCCCGCATCTGCAGGCAGCGCACCGGGTCGGAGGTGCCCTTGGTCACGTTGGTGAATTCCTCGCGGCCCGTGGTCTCGCCCGCGAGGTGCTTGTCGACAATCGCGCCGCGGGTCCAGTTCTTGAGTTCGCGGCCGTTCTTCTCGACATGCTGCTTGTAGAAATCGGGGTAGGCGTAGCGGTGGAGGTAGCTGCCGATCACCGCCTGCGGCTCGTCCCACTCAGTCACGCGCACCGCCTCGAACCCGCCGCCGAGCCCGAACCACGCGTTCATGCCGACAAAGTTGACGTAGTTCGTGCCGAGCAGGAGCAGCTGCGCCATGATCGCGTTGTTGTCGTCCGCTTGCGAGAGGTGGCAGTCGGTGCACTGCTTGGTTTCAGCTGTGCGCACCGTATGCGGGAAGTGCGGCGCGAAGGCCTGGCTGGAATAGCCGGGCGAGGAGATCGGCGGCTGCTGCACGTAGATCCGCTCGCGGTTGATGTTGGTCGAGGAGAGGATCAGCGCCGAGGTCGAGCGGATCGGCGCGGTGATTGCCTTCCCGGCTATCGGATTGCCTGAGGCATCGAACTGCACCGGATCGGAGCCCGAGGACTTGTTGCGCTGGTGCTTGCCCAGCTGGAACATGTCATCGCGCGCGACCTGCGGGTTATAGGTCGCGTAGTTGCGGGTGTAGTCTTCCTCGTACTTGTGCGTGGCCGACTTCCAGTTGGCCTCGATCGGCAGGTGGCAACCGGCACACGAGGTGGTCCACGAGAGGTGGCAGGTGAAGCAGGCCATGTCGTCGTCGCCATGCGCGCGCTCGGCCTTGGGCACGCCGAGCCCGAAGCGGTAGAGACCGTCGTCCGCGCCCGTCCGGCCCATGAGCTTCGCCCGCGCGGCCTTGGGATTGAACACCGGCTTGCCGCCGGGCTCGATCACGCCCTGATACTGGGGATCGACGGATTCCTTCACGAGGCTGACGCGCCAGGCCAGCTTGGGATCAATGACCGAGCGCTGGATGAGCACGCGGCGGCCGTTCTCGTTGCTCCATTCAAACCGGCGCTGGCCATCGGCATTGCGCAGGAGCGACAGGTTCTCGCCCTTCTCCGGCGCGGCGAGGTTCGAGGTCATCAGGGTGGGATAGGCGTCGGGCGTGCCGTGGCAGTCCTTGCAGCCGATCGAGACCGCGTTGGCGACCTCGCCGTAGATGAGCCCGTTGCCGTGGCTGTCTGAAGCGAAATGGCAATCGGCGCACTGCATGCCGAGCTGCGCGTGGATATCCATCATGTGGACCGACTTGCCGGGGCCCACCGGTCCGGGCTCGACGAACTTGCCCTCGCCAGCCTTGCGCCACTTTTCGGGATCATCGGGCGAGATGATGTGCGCCGTGTCGGTGCCGTAGGTCGACATGTCGCCCTGAGCATCGAGCAGGTTGCCGCGCCGATCGCGCTTCAGGATCGCGCGGAAGTTCCAGCCGTGGCCGTGGTAGTCGGCGAACTGGGTGTCCTTGTTGTCCTTGTTGAGATCGTAGACGTTGCGCAGGAATTCGACATCGCGCCACAAGCCGTGAGTGCTCGCGCCCTCGGGGTTGCGGTCTAGCACCTCGCGCGCTTCCGCCATGTTGGGGCGGAACTGCTTCTTGAAGGCGCGGTTCCAGTCGGCATCCGAGACGCCGGCGGGCCTCGGCGAGGTGTTCTCCGGCCCGGGCCACATGCGCGGCGCATCGGATTCGTAATCCCACATCGTGTAGCCGAGGAACGAGTTCAGGAAGATGTTGGGCTGGTGCATGTGGCAGTTCATGCACTGGGCCGTGGGGATCGCGCGGGTGAAGGCGTGGACCAGCGGGTGGCCGCGTTCGCGTTCGGCCATCGGGACGGGGCCCGCAGCATGCCCGCCATGATCAAGCCCGGCAGCGGCATGCGCTTCGGCCTGGCTCATCTTGTGGTCGTCCATCGTGCCGTGGGGCGCGGGGCCTTCGGCCGGCGCATATACCAGCTGCTCGGCCGACTGGATCGCGCGGGCGCAATCGCCTTCGCGGTCGGCGGATTCCTCGGGGTCGGTTGCGTCCCCGCCCATGTACTTGCCGCGCCCGCCAAGGACGGTGCCGCGCACCCGGTCGTGGTGCTCGGCCTTGGCCGCATCGTAGGTGCCATAGGCGCCGGCGCGATGCTCGCCTTCGCGCAGGGAGTTGATCGTCGGGTCCGCCGTGATCGTCTGCCCGTCGCGCCCGCACCTGGCGTAGTTCATGCTGTGGCGCGGTTCACGGTCGTTGGCGTAGATCACATGGCAGGAGGCGCAGCCCGACGAGCGGTAGTCGCCCGGCTGATCATTGGTGCCCATCTGGAACAGGAACGGATCGTTGAGCCGGGTCTTGTGGATGTTCAGCACCGGGATCGCGACGCGCAGGCCCGTGGCGGGGCCGCGGTTCGATTGCTTGAGGTCCGGACGGCCGGGCTCTTCCAGCCGCTGGATGAGGCCGGTCGAGTTGGGCAGGCCGATTTCAGGGAACTGCGGGTTGATCGTGCGCCCGCCATCCTCGAACACGCGGAAGATATCGCCCGGCGGGATCGTGTGCCACTTGGGCAGCGGATAGAGGATGGGAAGCGCGCCGCGCGCCTTCTCGGCAGGCGTCACTGTTCCCCACATCGGCTTGCCATCGGGGCCGATCTGCCTGGAGGCGGACTTGAGCAGAGCGGGCTCACCCTGGCGCGTGAAGCTTTCGCCGAACATGTAGTTTTTGAACGGCACGATGCCGTTGTTGTAGGCCGCCCCGCCCCAGAGCATCGCGCCGGTGCTCATCAGCGAGCGCTCGGACGCCTCGATGATCGACATGTGGCAGGCACCGCAGGAATCGCGCGCGACACGGTAGTCCGAAGGATTGACGAAGCGGATGAACTCGGGGCTTTCCTTGGCGAGCAGCGCATAGGAGCGCTTGGGGTTGGCCGAGCTCGGCCAGTTCCACGCCGCCGGGAAGCGCGGCAGGACATGCGCGTCCTTCATCGCGGCGACATAGTCCATCGAGCCGCGGTTCCAGCTGCGGTCGGCCGCGATCTTGCTGTTGCCGCCATGGCAATCGACGCAGGCCAGCACCACAGCGGGGCTCGCGTGCATGGTGCGGTGATCGCTCTTGGTGTGACAGCTCACGCAGCCCGCGTTTGCCTTGTCGACATAGGCCCATTGCTCGGCTGCCGTCTCGCCGGGCTGGCCACGCGGCGCGGGCGGAGCGCGCATATGCGTGATCTTCTGCGCGATCTCCTCGCCAGAGGCCCAGAGCGCGGTCGGCAGACCCAGCCCCGCCACGAGCAGCACCAGCCAGATCAGGAGCGTCTTGCGCTTGGAAGGAGGTGCGGCGTGCATGATCGGTGAGCTGCCCATCAGAACGAAAGGGTCGCATTGGCAAGGACGGAATAGAATTGCCGCCCATGGCCACGCTTGTCGAACAGGTCGCGGAAGCCCGGGCCGGCCTTGAGCACCGCGCCCGAGAGACGGAACACCACGTTCTGCGCAGCCTTGGGCCGCCAGGTCGTGGCCATCGAGAGGTCCCAGCCGATGGTCTTGGGGATCGAGCCTTCGTTGCGCAGCACCTGCAGCACCTTCGTATTGGCAAACCACAGATGATTGGCATTGGCCGACACGCGCAGATTGGGCGTCAGATCGAAATCACCGCCAAGCCCCGCGAGCGCAGTGCCGGGGTTGATGAAGTTCGACTGGCCCTGCTCCTTGGATGAGCGCAGCGAATTGAGAATGCCGTTTCGCCCGTTGATCGAGATCACCCTGCCGCCGCCCGCAAACGGGATCGTCTGTCGGATCCAGTAGGAAGTGTCGGCACCGGCGAACTGCGGGTTCTCGAAAATCGCGTCGAAGCCCTTCTCGACATTGTCGTAAGGGTTGCTGTCGCCGCTGGCATAGAGGGCCGAGGCGCGGATGCGGGCCCAGTTCCTGTCATAGCTGAGCTCGGCTGCACCAAAGAAGGCGCGGATCTTGGCGGGCTCGCTGGTGAGGTAGTTGTTCCGGTCGCGGCCGAAGGCGCCGTAGACCTGACCCGTCAGGTTGAGACGGCCGATGTGCCCGTCCACCCCGTAACCGAGGTAGAGCACGTTGTAGGTGCGCGGCCGCAGATCACCCAGCAGCGCGGGCCGCACAGGAAAGCCGTTGGCATCGGTGGTGATGCGCCGCTCGCGGTTGAGGTTGTAGGTCGCCGAGAGCTGGCTGGTCAGGCCGATCACCGGGAAATCCTGGCGGTAGAGATTGGCGGTGAGGATCCAGTCCTTACGCAGCGGCGCGGCGATGTTGTTGAGCCCGGAATTGGTTTCCTTCTCGATCCGCCAGAACGCCGCGACATTGAACTGTACGCGGTTGTTGTCGCGGTTGCCGAACAGGCGCACGCCCAGCTGGTTGTCGTTGAACAGGAACCCGCGGAAGTCCGACTGGAACGGCTGGATGCCGGCGCGCAGGCTCATGAAGTCGAAGCGCTTGGTATCGAACCGGCCAAGGTGATAGTCGATGAAGGCTTCCTGCAGCCCGATGAAGCCGTCGGTGCGCTTGGTGCCCTTCGAGGGCTCGACATAGAGCACGCGCCGCTCGGGCACTTCGACATGGTTGATGTTGCCCGCGATCGCCACGCGGTATTCGACCACCGGCGGCTTGAATGCGGTCTCGCCCTTGAGCAGCGAGAACCCGGCGATGAAGGTCTGCGAGAGGACCAGACTCTTGGACCGTCCGAAGGTGTCGTTGGAATCGGGCGTGGTCGTCGTCTGGTTGCCGACGGGGATGGGGAAGCTGCGCGGCTCGATCACGGTGTCGGAAACACCATTGGCCACGAAGAACCAGTCATCGCCCTTGAGGAAGCCTGGCTTCTTGCCAGCCGCCAGCGGCCGGTCACCCTTCAGGGTGCTGTGGTGGAAGGGATCGAGCTGCGAATGGCACATGTAGGCGAGGCGCGGGAACAGCGTGTACAGCGCGGTGTTGATCCTGCCGGTCGCGGTGTCCTTCTTCGGACAGAGCGAGGACGTGATCCGCCAGCGATCCGGCACGCCTGTATCGACCACGAGATCGGACGGGCTGCCCTCGCCGTCCCACTTGTCGTAGAAAGCTTCGGGCGGGGGCGCGTTGACGGCGCCGGGGTTGTCTTGCTCGACCCGGTCGGGCAGCGTCTTCTGGTAGCCGGGCCGGCGGCGTCCATCGATCAGCGCGCCGTCGGCGGTAGTGGGCTCCGCAGCAGGCTGGGCGGAGGTTGCGGCCTCGGTGGCCTGGGCCGCGGGCGCCGGGCCCGTCGGCGCGGTGGCGCCGGCCGCCGGGGCTGCCATGGCGAGCACCGCCGCAAAGAGGGACGCCAGCAGCTTCACAGCCCCTCGCAGACGTTCTGCGCCGAGGTATCGAGGAAGGGCGCAAACGGGCAGTTCACGAAGCGCAGCCGCACGCCAACGCCCACTTTGACCACGATCCGGTCGGAGCGCATGGCCGCGGGGGCGTTGCCGATCCCGCCGGCCTTCTTGCCGCCGTTGTTCGCGCCAAGAAAGGCGATCATGTCATCCTGATCGATACCGTCGCCCGAGACGCCGATGGCGCCGACAAGCGCATTGCCGCGGTAGATCGGCACCGCGCCGGGAAAGATCTGGATGCCGTTTGCCAGCCGCTGCTGGCCATTGGGCGCCGTCGGCACGTTGCTGCAGCGATCTGCCCCCAGCGTCTGCGCAATCAGGGCGGTCTGGAGACCCGTGGCGAAGGGGCTGAACTGCGCGATCGGGCGCGAGAGCGGGCCATTGGGCCGCCCCACTTCGCCATCGGGGAAATAGGGACGCGCCAGATTGCCTATGGAGCGCGCGCTGAACGCGGTCTTGCCGGTCAGCGCGGCGCTGTCATCCAGGAAAGCACGGGTCGCCGCCACGGTGGGCGCTACGCTCGCATCGGGATCGGCGAGCAGCAGCGCGCCGGCCTTCGGGTTCGAAAAGAACGCGGCGGTACGCGCCTTCTGCAGCGAGACGTCGGTGCCGAAGACCGGCGCATCGGGGCTGCGCACGAGGCCGAGTACCGTGCCCCAGCTGTCCACCACCGAGATCGTGACCTGAGCCGGCGCATCGAGCGGGCGGCGGATCTGCGCGCGCGCCCGGCTCATCACCTTGAACCCTTCCTCAAGCACCGCACGCACTTCGGCCGCTGAAAGCGCGGTGCCGACTTCGGCGCCATCAGCCCCGCCCCGGATCGGGAAGCGGTTTACCCCGCGCCCATTGCTCAGCACGAAAGCCTCGGGATTGCTGAACTCGCTGGCCTTGGCAAAGCGGATGCCGCTGCGCTCGCTGCCATAGGCGGCGCCGGGCAGGATCGCGTCGCCGGCATAGAAGCCCGCTACCGAGAGGAGCGCGCCTGCCCCGGTGCCGAGTGCGGCAAAGCTCGACTGCAGGGGGTGAAGCTGGCTGACCGTCGCATCGGAAAAGCGCAACGTCGAGCCATCGACCGGGATGCGATCAGCACGGATTGCGACCGGCGGGGCAAAGCCCTGGAGCCCGGCAAGCGCGATCGCTTCATCCAGATCCTTGTCGAAATCCAGCACGTTGGGATCGAAACCGTAGACACCGTCTGACATTATCCCCACACCGCCGACCACCACGCCCTTCTTGTAAAGCGGCAGCCCGCCCGGATCGGCAGCAAGGCCGAGCGGCGAACGCTTGGGGCCGATCATTGCGGAGGGCGCAGCGGCAGAACCGGGAAAGCGCGTGTTGAGATCGGAGCAGGGCAACTGGCTGAACTGCACCCCGAACAGCGGTCCACTTTCCAAACCCGGTGTCGAGGGCGCAGGCGGGAAGTGCTGCTGCACGATCATGCTGGCCGTGCGCGTCGAAAAGGCGTTGCCGCTGGACGAGAGATAGGCCGCGGTGACCGCCTTGGCGATGGCACCGGCCTCGGAAGGGAATATCGTTGCCGGAAGCTGGGTCGGCGCGGTGATGCGCATCGTGGTTGCCGCACCGGTCATCCGGTAGACCGCGAGCACATTGCCCACCCGGTCGACCACCGCGATGGTCGCCTTGGCACCGCGCGCCTTGGCCTCTCCGACCGCCTGCGCGATGACCTTCTGCACGTCCGCAACGGTGAGCGCCTGGCGCGAGGGGGCCTTGTAGACCGCTGCGTAGGCGCTGCCCGCCGCTATCGGCGCAAGCCCCGACAAGACCATCCCGACGAGCGCCAGCCATGCGGCCAGATGCGCGGCGAGATGCCTTGGCAGGGTGCGAGAGCCCATCAGCGCAGGCTCCGGATCGAGCGCACCGCGCCGCCCAGCGCGCGGCGGAAGGCGATCGGCTGGAAACCATTGGGATCGCGCACTGCGGCATAGGCCTGGTTGATCTGGATGCGCAGGTTGGCCGCCCCGGCCGCAGTGACCATGCCGGAGTTGACCATGCCGTTCAGCAGCGTGTCGAGCGCCATGACCGACTGGACCGAACCTGCATAGTCGGTGAAGCGCTCGGAAATCGCATCGCTGGCGATGGTGTCGATCACCGCGAAGGCCTGATCGCGGCTGAAGGCGGTCGTGGCAAAGCGCGCCGAAAGCGCTTCGGCCGCTTGCCGCAGCGCCTGCGCGGCGGCCACCGTTTCAGAGCGGCCCGCGCCCATCGCGCGGTGGAAGGCCTTGGAGCGCGCATCGAAGGTCGCCGCCTCGGCGGGCGCCGCTACGCGCGCGGCGGCGAGCAGCAGGATCATGTTCTCGTCGTTGTAGGGCGGCATGCCTGCGTGGATCGGCCGGCCCGGATTGGGGACAGCGGACAGGTTCGCCTCGTCGCTGTCGTAGATGCGGCGGTGGCACGAGTGGCAATCGTAGAAGGTGAATTCGGGAAACACGCCGTCGTTCGCCTTGGCGGGCTGCATGTAGAGCGCGAGGCTGCGCGAGACCGCCTCGGCCTGCCCGATCGCCCACATCTGCATCGAATTGGTCTTATGGCCCTTGCGCTCGACGTAGTCCGCATCCTCGTCGTGGTGCTGCTGCAGCGTGCTGAACAGATCGAGTTCGAAGGAGATGCGCGGGTGACCGGCGGCCATGATCCGGTGCGCGATGAACTGGCCCTGCCCGTCCCCCGAAAGGTGGCAATCGAGGCACACGCCGGCGCGGACTCGGGGGGTGGTGAGGTCGGTCATGCCTTGCGCCACATTGCGGGCGTGGCTGGTGCCGACGGTGTAGTGGGTGGCGAGCCAGCCGCCGCTGGGGCCGGCGCCGGAGTTGCCGTGGCAAGCCTCGCAATCGACCCCGTCGGCGAGTTTGGCGGCGCCATTCGAGGCGTGGCAGCCGGCGCATTCGCGCACCAGACCTGCGCTGTCGAGCCCCAGACGACGGGCAATCGCCTGCCCCCGCGGCTCGCCGATCACGCGCCACGCGCGGCTGTGCGCGCCGGTGGGGGAGCTTTCCTCCTGCCAGCGCATGAGTTCATCCTGCCGGACGGGCGTGCCGCTGGCGACGCTGCGGCCATGACAGGTCGATCCGGCACAGGTCGCGACACCCATGTGTGCACGCAGGCTACCGGCCTCGCCCCCCGCCTCGGCCTGCAGCGGCGCCGGGCGCAGCGCAAGCGCACTGCCGAGCGCGAGCACGGCTATCGCCAGACACAGCATGCCTGCCAGAAGCGGGGTTCCAGCCCCGCCGCGAAGGGCAGTCCCAAGGGACCGCGCCAGTGTCGAAATGCCCCGCATTGCCCCTCGTTTCGTACGCCCGGCACATGCTGCGGAGGAGCATTTTTGCACCCTCACCGCGCGCCGGGCTAAACCATAGTAAGGCGACCGTTAAAATTGGTTACGTCACCAGGCGCTTGCCATTCAAGCGGGTAATCACCCCCTGCGCCGCTTTTGCAAGACCCTGGCGAGGCCCTGTCCCGCTGCGGGACGGCGGGGCCCCGGCAGGCGGGATCAGGCGCGGCGGATCACGAGATTGCGGATCTCGCTCATGTCCTCCATCGCGAAACGGATACCTTCACGGCCGAGCCCGGAATCCTTCACCCCGCCATAGGGCATGTTGTCGACCCGGTAACTTGAGACATCGTTGACCACGACACCGCCGACATCGAGGCCGTCCCAAGCCTCAAGTACCTTGTGAATATCCCGCGTGAAGATACCGGCTTGCAAGCCGAATTTGCTGTCGTTCACTTCCTCGAGCGCTTCGTTCCAATCGCTGAAGCTCGAGAGGATCACGACCGGGCCGAAGGCTTCCTCGGTGTAGACTGCCATGTCGCGGCTGCAGCCTTCGAGCAAGGTGGCCTCGAGCATCGCCCCTTCGCAGCCCCCGCCTGCAAGCAAGGTCGCGCCTCCGGCCACGGCCTCCTCGATCCAGGCCTTGAGCCGCTGCGCTTCCTTGGCCGAGATCATCGGCCCGATGAAGGTATCGCGCATCTTGGGATCGCCGGAGATAAGGGTTTTTACTTTGGCAGCCAGCATGTTGCGGAAGGTTTCGTAGATGCTTTCGTGGATGATCACGCGCTGCACATGGATGCACGATTGGCCCGATTGGTAGTACCCGCCGAACACGATCCGGGCGAGCGCATGATCGAGATCGGCATCGGCATCGACGATCACCGCCGCATTGCCGCCGAGTTCGAGCACAACCTTTTTCTTGCCCGCCTTGGCCTTGAGCTCCCAGCCGACCCCGGGCGAACCGGTGAACGAGAGCAGCTTCAGGCGTTCGTCGGTGGTGAACAGGTCCGCGCCGGCGCGGCTTGCGGGGAGAATCGAAAACGCGCCCTCGGGCAGCACGTCGCATTCGGCGAGAACCTCGCCCATGATGATCGCGCCGAGCGGTGTGAGGCTCGCCGGCTTCATCACGAAGGGGCAGCCCATCGCGATGGCGGGTGCGATCTTGTGGGCTGCAAGGTTGAGCGGGAAGTTGAACGGCGAGATGAAGCTGCATGGCCCGATCGGCACGCGCTTCCACATCCCCATGTAGCCCTTGGCGCGCGGGCTGATATCGAGCGGCTGGACCTCGCCGTAATTGCGGGTCGCCTCCTCGCTGGCGATGCGGAACGTATCGATCAGGCGGCCAACTTCGCCTTCCGCATCGGCGATAGGTTTGCCAGCCTCGACACACAGGGAATATGCCAATTCATCAAAGCGTTCGGCGAAACGTTTGACACAATGCGCGAGGACATCGCGCTTCTCGTAACTCGCCAGCCGCGCCATTGGCTCGGCCGCGCGGACGGCACCGGCGATCGCCTCGTCGATCACGTCGGGCGTTGCCAGCGCGGTGCGGAATGCGATCTCGCCGGTGAACTTGTCCGTCACGGCAAGGTCGGTGTTGGGCTGCACCGCCTTGTTGTTGAGATAGAGCGGGTAGACGTCTTTGAGCTTGGTCATGGCGTACTCCCCCCTCCCGAATGCGGGAGGGGTTGGGGATGGGCAGGTGGGAGGGGAACCTTTACAGTGCCTTGGACAGTGCCTTGATATCCTTGTTGAGGATCTGGTCGTTCTCCGAATAATCGACCGGGCAATCGATCAGGTGGACGCCGGGCGTGCTGTTGCAATGCGCAAGCAGTTCCTTGAGATGCGCAGCGCTCTCCACCCGGTGACCGATCGCACCGTAGCTTTCGGCGTACTTCACGAAGTCCGGGTTGCCATAGGTCAGCCCGAAATCGACAAAGCCCATGTTGGCCTGCTTCCAGCGGATCATGCCGTAGCTGCTGTCGTTGAGGATCAGCACGGTGAGATTGAGGCCGAGGCGCACCGCGGTTTCCATCTCCTGGCTGTTCATCATGAAGCCGCCGTCGCCGCAAATCGCCATGACCTTGCGCTCGGGATAGATCATCGCGCTCATCATGGCCGAGGGCAGCCCTGCCCCCATCGTGGCAAGTGCGTTGTCGAGCAGCACGGTGTTGGGGCGGTATGCGGTATAGCCGCGCGCAAACCAGATCTTGTAGACCCCGTTGTCGAGGCAGATGATCCCGTCATCGGGCATCGCCGCGCGGATCTCGCTGACGAGGTGCGGCGGGAAGATCGGGAAGCGCGCATCGGCCGCCAGCGGGGCCGTGTGGGCAACTTCGGCCGCGCGGTAGGACAGGAGCTTCTCGCAGGTCCAGCTGCCGTTGGGGACAATGTCCTCCTTCATCTGCCAGATCGCGTTGGCGATATCGCCGATGACCTCGATATGCGGGAAATAGACCGGGTCGACTTCGGCGGTCTTGGACGAGACGTGAATCACCGTCGGCCCGCCGTCACGCATGAAGAATGGCGGCTTTTCAATCACATCATGGCCAATGTTCACAATGCAGTCGGAGTCCTCGATCGCGCGGTGAACGAAGTCGCCCGCCGAAAGCGCGGCGCAGCCGAGGAACTTGGGATGCCGCTCGTCGATCACGCCCTTGCCGAGCTGGGTGGTGAGGAAGGGAATGCCGGTCTTCTCGACGAACTGGAGCAGCATGCGCCCCGTCATCGTGCGGTTGGCGCCGGCGCCGATCACCAGCACAGGCGACTTGGCCGCCTCAAGCGCGTTCACTGCCTGCCGAACCGACTTGGGATCGGCGCTGGGGCGGCGGACCATCGAGCGCTTGAGCGGCCGGGCATCGGTGTGCTCGTCGGCGATGTCCTCGGGCAGCTCGATGTGAGTCGCGCCGGGCTTCTCCTCCTCGGCAAGGCGATAGGCCTCGCGCACGCGGCTCGGGATATTGTCCGAGCTTGCCATCTGATGGGTAAACTTGGTGATCGGACCCATCATCGAGACGACATCGAGGATCTGGAAACGGCCCTGCTTCGATTTCTTGATCGGCTTCTGGCCGGTGATCATCAGCATCGGCATACCGCCGAGCGTCGCATAGGCCGCCGCAGTCACGAAATTGGTCGCACCCGGCCCGAGCGTCGAGATGCACACGCCGGTCTTGCCGGTATGGCGGCCATAGGTTGCGGCCATGAAGCCTGCGCCCTGTTCGTGCCGGGTCAGGATCAGCTTGATCTTGGTCGAGCGAGACAGCGAGTCGAGGAAATCGAGATTCTCCTCCCCGGGTACGCCGAAGATGTACTCGCAGCCTTCTTCCTCAAGGCATTCGATAAACAGGTCGGACGCTTTTTTGCCGCTACCTTCGGTCATGCTATTGCTCCCCCGCGAGGAGCCCGCGAACCGCTCGCCTCCCCCTCAGAATGATGGTGACCCGACCCTCTGGCGGTTGCAGCATGGCGCATGCACTGCCTTGGCCCGGAGGGGTAACAAAGGCCTGCGCCAGAGTCACCCCATAGGTTTGGACCTCAGTAGCCGAGCACGAAATCGACCTGCGGCCAGAGCGGCTCGCCGCGCCCGTAGCGGCCAAGATTGTCGAGGAAACGCGCGGCGGCGCGCTTGAACATCTTGGCCTGTGCGCGACCGGAAAGATGCATCGTCACATGTGCATTCGGCAGGCTCCACAGCGGGTGGTCTACCGGAAGCGGCTCGGGCGTGGTCACATCGAGGAACGCGCCGCCGATGCGCTTTTCGGTGAGCGCAGCGATCAGCGCGTCCTGATCGACCACACTGCCGCGGGCGACATTGACCAGCACCGCCGACGACTTCATCGCGGCAATCTCGGCGGCGCCGATCATGCCTTCGGTCTCCACCGTGCCGGGCACCGCAAGGATGATCCAGTCGAACTCGCCAAGCCGCGCCCGCCATTGGTCCGGGGCCAGCGTGCCCTCGCCCGGGGTGCGCCGCACTTTCACGACCTCGACATCGAAGCCCTGCAGCATCCGGTCAACCCGCTGGCCAATCTCGCCATAACCCAGAATCAGCGCCCTGGTGTCCGCAAGCTCGAGCTTGCCCGGCGAGTCCATCAGCCACTCGTGCCGATCCTGCGCGCGGACCACCTCGCGGTAGCCCTTGGCCATGTTAAGCATGCCCATCACCACATACTCCGCGATGGTCACGGCATTGATGCCAGCGCCATTGGTCATGACCACGCCGCGCTCCGCCATCAGCGATAGCGGCAGGCCGTCCACCCCGGCATAGATGCTGGTGAGCCACTTGAGCCTGGTCGCCAGCGTGATCGCCTCGGCCATGGGTGCGGTATCTTCCAGATCGAACCAGCCGATTTCGGCTTCCGGCGCCATTTCCATGAGCTCGGCCGTATGGCGAAAGAAGCGCGGCTCGATCCAATCCGGCAGGTGCGGCTGGATCATCGGCGCGGCAAGCGCGTTCATTACAAGAATGGTCTTGGCAGGCGTTGTCATTGGCGGTCCGCTCCGGCAGTCTGGTTTCTCGGCACGATAGCGGGGAGCGGGACAACGTGAAGCGAATGTTTGCCAGTCTGGCGCTTGTGGCCAGCCTGCTCCCGGGGCTCGCCGCCGCGCAGGAGGAAGTGATCGTCACGGCGCAGCGTCGCTCGGCGGATAACTACACCGACACCAAACCGGCGGTAGGCCTCAAACGGACGGCCGATTTCGCGGTACAGGAAGTGACGATCGCCGGCGACACACGCGATCCCGACGCTCGCTCGAACGAGATCTACGCGACGCTGGCCAATGCGATCGCGCAGGCGCCGAAGTCCGGCGTGCAGCTTGCTTATGGCGAGCTGACGATTCAGCCCGTCACGCTCCGGAACTACCGCGACCTTACCCTCAAGCGCGACAGTCGGCCTGATTCCCAGAAGGTGACACTGTTGATCAAGGCGCCGCTGCAAAACGGCCGCGATGCGCAGGCCGCGCAGGCCGCGATCACCGCTTTCGTCAAGGCGGTGAAGCCGGTGGGCCGGGCGCTGATGGAAACGAACGACGACCTGACGTTCTCGATCGTCGATCCCGACCAGTACCGCTCCGCGATTGCCGATGTGATCGCGGCGGATGGCAAGGCCATGGCCGCCAAGCTGGGGCCGGACTACGGCGTGGAGATCGAGGGGCTCAACCGTCCGGTGGAATGGGCGCGTGCGGGGCTGTCCGAAGTACTGCTCTACATTCCCTACAAGCTGGTGATCGTGCCGAAGCGGTAGGCCGCTAGCGGGCCTGCTTGCGCAGCGCGATATCCGCGGCGGTGGTCCTGAGCAGGGCCGCGCGCAGCCCCCCGCGAAAGCCGCTCGCATAGATGTCGTCGATCAGCCAGGTCCCGCCCTCGCGGCTCAGCACGAACTGCAACCGCTCGCGGCGACCGGGCGCTTTCCCCAGCGACACGCTGACCAGCATCCGCCCGCGCCCCAGCACGCGGCGGCCGGTGATCCGCTCACGCAGGCCGCCCGCGTCCCAATCCTGACACTGGCACAGCCAATCGAAGTCCGAGAGATCGTCGACCTCGTCTGTGGGCGTCACCGCGCGCCACCTGGCAATCAGCGCCTTGAGGCGCGATGTGAAAATCGGCCGCTCCCACTCGGCGTCCTTCATTTCAGCCTTACGGAAGGGCGCATAGATCGCCGTGATCACCGCCTCGGGCGTGGTAGCGGCGGGCGCAGCGGCGAGTGCGAGCGCGGCAACAATCATCATAGCTTCCACTCCCAGCCCAGCGGATCGCCGTCCATCACCTCGACGCCCTGCGCCGCAAGTTCATCGCGCAGCGCATCGGAGCGGGCAAAGTCCTTGGCCGCACGGGCGCCCTTGCGCGCGGCGAGGGTCCCTTCGATTTCAGCTTCGGAAATCGTCGCTGATGTAGGGCGCAGGCGCAAGTCCGCACGGGTGAGGTTCAGAAGGTCGAGGCCGAGGACAGCGTCATACTCACGAACGACGTCAAGCTTGACATCATTGGGCTGAAGGCCGGCCAAGACATCTTCAAGAGCAGCTAACGCCTCAGGTGTATTGAGATCACTCGAAACCGATTTTTCAAACCACAGCCTGTTGAGAGCCAACTCGGTTGGTTCGGCACGTTGTTTCTTGGTTGAAGGCTGGCTGAGCTTTGCCACCGCCATCACCAGCCGCTTGAGCCGCGTCAGCGCCGCCCCCAGCCCTTCCCAGCTGAACTCGAGTTCGCTGCGGTAGTGCGCCTGCAGGCACAGCAACCGGTACGCCAGCGGGTGGTAGCCTTTGTCGATCAGCAGCTGAAGCCGCAGGAACTCGCCGCTCGACTTGGACATCTTGCCCGAGCGCTCGACGAGAAAATTGTTGTGCATCCAGATCTTGGCGCCCGAATTTGCAGGCTCGTCGAGGCCATTCGTGCAGCAGTGCGCCTGGTTCTGCGCGATCTCGTTGGGGTGGTGGATCTCGCGGTGATCGATCCCGCCAGTGTGGATGTCGAAGGGAAAGCCCAGCACCGCGCCCGACATGACCGAGCATTCCAGATGCCAGCCCGGCGCACCCTTGCCCCATGGCGAATCCCACTCCATCTGCCGAGTCTCGCCCGGCGGGGTCTTGCGCCAGATTGCGAAATCGGCGGCGTTGCGCTTGCCTTCCACCGCCTCGATCCGGCCCTCCCCTTCCTCGGTCTGCGCCCGGGCAAGGCGGCCATAGTCGGCAACGGTCGAGACATCGAAGTAGAGCCCGCTGTCCAGTTCGTAGCAGTGCCGGGCCGCGATGCCTTCGGCGAACGCGATCATCTGCGGCACATAGTCGGTCGCCACAGTCCACTGTGCCGGCTGGCGGATACCGAGCGCGCGCACATCGGCCCAGTAGGCCTGCTTGTAGTGTTCGGCGATATCCCAGATCGACTGCTTCTGCGCCGCCGCCATCCGCTCCATCTTGTCCTCGCCGGCATCGGCATCATCGGTCAGGTGGCCAACATCGGTGATGTTGATGACGTGGGTGAGCCTGTAGCCCTTGAAGCTCAAGGTGCGCCCCAGCACATCGGCGAAGACATAGGCGCGCATGTTGCCGATATGGGGGTAGTTGTAGACCGTCGGGCCGCAGGTATAGACGCGCGCCTCGCCCTCATGCACCGGCAGGAAGGGTTCGGCGCGGCGGGTCAGGCTGTTGAACAGGGTCAGCGGGACGGTGGTTTCCATAGCCTGCGCTCTGCCAGCCCGCGCGCCCGCCGGTCAAGCGCGTGAACGCCTCAATAAATGGGGACTGTCCCTATTTATTCAGACGCTGCCGGCGCGCTTGCCAGCACTTCGATCTGCGCGCTGCAGCCCTTTTCCGCCAGCATCGCCGCCACCGCGACCGGGTCTTCCGGCACGTCGCCGAGGAGCCGGGTGGTGATCTTCACCGTCTGGCCGACCGGGCTGGTGAAGCGGTAGGTCTGACCATCAACCACCGGCATGGTGGCAATCGGCCAGAGCTTGATCGCGCTGCCGGCGCGGAACGTGACTTCGGCAGGCGTGTTGTCGGCGCCGTAGAGCGTGCCGTTCCCCGTCTCCGCGCGGTTTGGCCGCCACAGCACGACCTGGGCCGGATCGGCGATGCACACCGTACCGCCGCGGCTGACGTCAACGTACCACACGTTGTCGGGCCGGACCGCTTCGGTCGGCACTTCGGTCTCGCCGCGCACCGCCCCGGTGCGGGTGCGTGCGCCGCCGCGCGCGATGAGCGCGGCAAGTGCGGTGTTGGTCCCGCCTGCATCGCGGTTCACCGCGCTGTCGAGCTTGAAGCTGCCGGGGCCGGAGAGGACGCGAGAGCCGGCCTGATCGATCACCGTGACCTGATCACCCGCCTTCAACGTGACCGAAGCTCCCGCAGGGAGCTTGCGCCCCATCGGATAGGCCGCAGCCGATGGCCCGGTCGAGCGGATCACCACAGCTTGCGCACTGGCTGCCGCGCTCCAGCCGAAGGCGCCTGCGGCCAGAACGGCGGCGGCCACTGCACAGCGCAAGGTGCGATCAACCAAGGACATAGCTTTCTCCATCATCCAACTGGGCAAGGCGACGCGCCAGATTGGCCAGCGCTGCATCCTTTTCGCCCGCTTCGGCGATTCGCGCTGTGAGCGTCGCCACACCTGCGCGATTTCCCGCAGCATGCGCGGCGACCAGCTCTGCGGCAAGCGCGAGCGCTTCGGGTGCAGCCCCCGGCACCGGCTCGAAGACCTCGACCGGAGTGGCCCGCCCGCGCAGCACGACGGTGCCCATCGGCCGGAATCCCGAAAGCCCCGCGCGCTCCATCGCCTCGCGGCTTACCAGCACGGTCGTATCGAGCGGCTTGTTCGCGCTTTCGAGCCGGGCTGCAGTGTTCATCGCATCGCCGAGCGCGGTATACTGGATGCGCCCCTCACCGCCGAAGTTGCCGACGATCGCCTCGCCAAAATGAACGCCGACGCGGGTCCGCCCGATCGGCGGCACGCCGGGCGGCACGGCGCGGCGGAAGGCCTCGCCCGCCTCGTACATCGCGATCGCGGCCTTGACGGCGCGTGCCCCGTCATCCGGATAGGCGATCGGCGCGCCCCAGAAGGCGACGACCGCGTCACCGACGAACTTGTCGAGTGTGCCGCCATGTTCCAGCACCACTGCCGAAAGCCGGTCGAGATAATCGTTGAGCAGCCGCGCGATCATTTCCGGCTCGACCGCATGGGTCAGCTTGGTGAAGCCTTCGAGATCGCTGAACAGGCAGAAGATTTCGCGCTTCTCGCCGTGCAGCCGCAGCCGTTCCGGGTTGCGCAGGATTTCGCTGGCGACCGAGCGCGGCAGGTATTTGCCCAGCGCACCTTGCGCAAACTCGCGCTGCGCCGCGTTGATCGCCCGCAGCGCCGCGCTGACGGCGACATAGGCGATCAGCCAACCCGCCGCCCAGCCGACCGCGGGAAAGCCCAGCGTATCGAAACCGGCGCGCGCGATGAGGAAGGGGAAAGCGGCAAAGGCGGCGAGCTGCGCCGCCACCCCCAGCGTCAGCTGCCAGGGCCTTGCGCGCACTGTGGCGGTCGCGATGCCGAGCAGCACCGCCAGCACCGCCCCCAGCACGCGCGCCCAAGCCGGCACGCCGCCCGGCAGGGCCTTGTCGAGCAGCTGCGCCAGCATCGAGGCGTGGATTTCCACCCCGATCATCCGCGAGCGTCCCCCGCGCGGATCGGCGGACAGCCCGGTGCGGGTAAAGGGCGTGTCGAACTGGTCGAAATCGGCAAAGTCACCGCCGATCAGCACATAGCGGCCGCGGATCGTTTCGGCGACGAGCGGCGCAGTTTCAGGATCGGCAAGGAGATCGATGGGTATCTTCTCGAAGACCGGCCGGTCCTTGGCAGTGGGCAACCGGTAGCGGATCGGGCCGGTGAACTGGCCAAAAGCCGGAGCGGCGTCCGGTGTCCCCTTCGTCAGTGCCTCGGACAGCAGCGGCGGCAATCCCGGATACTGGCGCGGCCAGCGACGTGCAGCGCCGTCGTTGTCGGTGACAAGGAGAATGCTGGCCGGCTTCGTCGTGTCGGTGCGCACCGCCGCTATATAGCGCCTGAGGTCCTGCTCCTGTTCCCAGGTGATCGCCTCCGGGTTGGTGCGATTGTCGGCAAAGGCGAGGAACACCGGTGTCGTCATGCCGCGCAGCGCGGCCTGGAGCAGCGGGTCATCGTCCTGCGCGCTGTCAAGCAGCACGTCGATGCCGACGCCCTTCGCCCCCTCCCCCGATTGCTTCAGACCTTCGATCTGGGCCAGGGCCTGCGCCAGGACTGTGCGGTCGACGGGCGAGATCTGCCCGGTCTTGCGGTTGGTCTCGTCGGTATAGACGACGAGCACGATGCGCTTGTCGGTATCTGTGCGCGGCGCAAAGCCGGCCGCACGCAGATCGTAGAGCGCGTTCTCGGCATCGCCAAGTAGCGGCATCTGCCAGCTGCGCAGCGCGGTGAACAGCGCCAGCGCGAGGAGCAGCACCGCGACGGCAAGGCGTTGCCAGCCAAGCTGACGCAGCCCCTGCCGCAGCGCCTGTCCTGCCCTCGCCTTGCTATCGGGCATCGCCTACCCCTCTGCAGCGCCGGCCAGTGGGCCGGATCGCGCAAGGTCTAGCGCCTCTGCGCACCGCTGCCTATGCCGCAGCGCACCGGCAGGATCAGAAGCCCATGAACCGCACGTTGCCATCCACCGGCTCACGCTCGCGCAGGAAGTTGTTCACCGGCGATTCCTCCTCGCGGTAGCCGATGGCGATGCCGCAGAAGAAGATATGGGTTTCGTCGGAGACGCCGACAAAGTCCTTGATCAGCTTGGCATAAAGCGAGAGCGCTTCCTGCGGGCAGCTGTCGAGCCCCTCGCCGCGCAGCAGCAGCATGATGGTCTGGAGCCACATGCCCACGTCCGACCACTGCGGCGGGCCCATGCGGCGATCGAAGTAGCACAGCAGCACGGCGGGCGCGCCGAACGAGTTGATGTTCCCCGTCATGAATTTGACGCGCGCTTCGGTATCCTCGCGGCCGATGCCCATCGCGGTGTACATCGCCTTGCCCACGCCATGGAGGCGCGCCTTGCATTCCGGGATCACTTCAGGATCGTCCCAGCTATATTCGCGCGGGTTCTGCGGCGGGGTGGCGAGCATCTTGTCACGCAGCGCCTGAAGCGGCTCGCCGGTCACGATGGTCGCTTCCCAGGGCTGGAAGTTGCACCCGGAAGGCGCCCAGCGCGCGGTGTCCATCACGCGGCGCAGCACCTCGAGCGGCACCGGCGTATCCTTGAAGGCGCGGATCGAACGGCGCGTAAGTACGGCTTCGGCAACATCCATGAATGATCGCTCCAAAAACAGTTCGTTTCCCGAACCTTTGGCCAAGCCGAAGCATTCGGGCAATCGCAAAAAGGTTAGCCTGCGGCTCAATCCATGAACATCTCGCGCAGGATAGCGAGCGCGTCGCCCATGGTCTTGCCGTCGATCACGCCCACGCGCCTGATCAGCCTTCCCTTGGAGACAGCACGGAGCTGATCGCCGAGAAGGAAACCGGGGATACCTCGAAACACGGTCGGCGCGCGGAAACCCGCCGCGTGGCTGCCACTGGTGAGCGGCATCACGATCACGGTACCCAGCCCTGCGTTCATCGCATCCGGGCTGATGATCACGCAGGGCCGCGTCTTGCGCAGTTCGTTGCCCTCGGTCGGATCAAGCCGCGTGAGCCAGACTTCACCGCGCAAACAATCGGGCAAACTCACGCACCCTCGCCGAGCCATTCGAGCGGGACAGGCGCCACGTCATCGGCTCCCAGATCGGCATCAAGCCAGGCGCGTTCTTCATCGGTGGGGGCCACCGCGCCGATGCGCCGCGCATCGTCGGCCCAGCCTTCACGCACACCGCGCCGGGCGGGCCGGGCGATAACCTCGCCGTTTTCCACCCGCAGATCGACTTTGGCCCCGCACACCAGTCCCAACTGGTCGAGGATCGCTTTGGGCACGATCATCCCGGTCGAATTGCCCATCTTGCGAAGTGAGGTCTGCATGGATTCTAGTTAGCACAATGTAAGCACAGGGTAAAGCGCCGGCTCAGTCGTCCTCGAACAGCCCCGCCAGCTGCTCGACCATCGTGCCGCCCAATTGCTCGACATCCATGATCGTGACCGCGCGGCGATAATACCGCGTGACGTCATGTCCGATCCCGATGGCAACGAGCTGGACCGGCGACTGCTTCTCGATCCAGTCGATAACGCGGCGCAGGTGCTGCTCGAGGTATCCCGCCGAATTGACCGAGAGCGTCGAATCGTCGACCGGCGCGCCGTCCGAGATGACCATGAGGATGCGGCGATCCTCCTGCCGCGCAAGCAGGCGGGTGTGCGCCCAGAGCAGCGCCTCGCCGTCGATGTTTTCCTTGAGCAGGCCTTCGCGCATCATCAGGCCCAGGTTCTTGCGCGCGCGGCGCCAGGGCTCGTCGGCCTTCTTGTAGACGATATGGCGCAGATCGTTGAGACGGCCGGGATGCGCAGGCTTGCCGCCCGCAAGCCACGCCTCGCGCGATTGGCCGCCCTTCCACGCGCGGGTGGTGAAGCCGAGCACTTCGGTCTTCACGCCGCAGCGTTCCAGCGTGCGCGCCATGATGTCGGCGCTGATCGCCGCGATCGAGATCGGGCGCCCGCGCATCGAACCCGAATTGTCGATCAGCAGCGTGACGACCGTATCCTTGAACTCGACTTCACGCTCGATCTTGTACGAAAGCGAATGGCCCGGCGAGATGACGACCCGGGCGAGGCGCGCGGCGTCGAGCAGGCCCTCCTCCTGGTCGAAATCCCACGAGCGGTTCTGCTGCGCCATGAGGCGGCGCTGGAGCCGGTTGGCGAGCCTCGTGACAATGCCCTGCAGGCCCTTCAGCTGCGCATCGAGGTAGGCGCGCAACCGGGTAAGCTCCTCCTCGTCACAGAGTTCGGCGGCAGAGACGACCTCGTCGAACTGGGTGGTATAGGCTTTGTATTCCCAGCTGTCCGGCAAGTCGGTCCAAGGCCGGTTGGGGCGTGTGGGCAGCATGCCCTCTTCGCCCTCGTCGGCCATGTCGGCATCGGCGTCCTCGTCGGTACTCTCGACCTGCTCCTGGTCCTCGCCCTGCTCGTCGCCTTCGCTGGTGTCACCGGCGACTTCGCTGGGCTGCTGCTCGGCCGAATTCTCGGACGCGTCGGGCTGGTCCTCGCCCTCGTCATCGGCCTGCTCACCCTCGTCCTCGTCGCCGCCGTCGTCGGGATCGTCGTTCGACTTGGTGAGGTCGAGGTGGCCGAGCATTTCGAGCGCAAGGTTCTGGAACGCCTTCTGGTCGCCCATCAGGTCGGCAAAGCCCTCGAGATCCGCGCCGGCGCGCGCCTCGATCCAGCTGCGCACCATCGCGGTGCCCACCTCGGCGGCGGCGGGCACGGCTTGCCCGGTAAGCTTCTCGCGCAGCAGCATGGCGAGCGCGGTGGGCAGCGGCACGTCCTCCGGCCGGATCGCGCGGGCGATGGGGTCAGACGCGAGCCGCATCTCGGTCGCGGCATCAAGGTTGCCGCGAATGCCGGCGTAGCCATCAGAGCCAAGCGCCTCATAGCGCACCTGCTCGATGGCATCGTAGCAGGCGCGGGCCAGCGGTTCAGCCGGAGCGCTGCGGTTGTGCAGCGGCTCGTTGTGCAGCCTCAGCTTCAGCGCCATGCCATCGGCAAAGCCCCGCGCCTCGGCGACCTGCGCCGCCGGAAGCGCGCGCCCCGGCATGGGCAGGCGCAAGTTGGTGCCCGACTGGCTCGGCGCGTCGGCGGTCCAGGCGACTTCGAGCTCGGGCACGTCCGCCACAGCGCGGGCGGTTCCGGCGAGGACGGAGCGGAACTGGTCGAGGGGGCTTTCGTCTGGCAAGGTCTGGGTGCGTCCGTCGAATTGAGATCAGCTGATGGGCTTCAGCCGATGGTCTGCCCGGTCTTGGCCCAGTCCGCAAGGAAGCCCTCGATGCCCTTTTCGGTCAGGACATGCTTGAACAGGCCCTTGATAACCGCAGGCGGGGCGGTGATCACATCGGCGCCGATCTTGGCGCTTTCGAGCACGTGGACGCCGTGGCGGATCGAGGCGACGAGGATCTCCGTGCCGAACGCGTAGTTGTCGTAGATCAGGCGGATGTCGCGGATGAGGTCCATACCGTCGAAGCCGTTGTCGTCGTGCCGGCCGACGAAGGGCGAAACAAACGTCGCGCCGGCCTTGGCGGCAAGCAGCGCCTGGTTGGCCGAGAAACACAGCGTGACGTTGACCATGGTGCCCTCGCCCGTCAGCGCCTTGCAGGTCTTGAGCCCGTCGATGGTGAGCGGCACCTTGATGCAGACGTTGTAGGCGATCTTCCGCAGGATTTCGGCCTCGCGCATCATGCCTTCGTGATCGAGCGCCACGACCTCGGCCGAGACTGGCCCGCTGGTAAGCCCGCAGATCTCGCGCGTGACTTCGATGAAGTCGCGGCCTGCCTTGGCGATCAGCGAGGGGTTGGTGGTCACGCCGTCGAGCAGGCCAGTGGAGGCGAGGTCGGCGATCTCGGCGGTGTCGGCGGTGTCGACGAAGAACTTCATGCGCGGCAGTCCTGTTTCTGATTCTCGAACCCTATAGCGCGCGGGGGCGCGGTGTGTAGCCTGTCATTCTTCCACCCTTTCGGAAGGGCGCAGGCTTTGCCCCGATGGCCACTAGTCCCTAGATGAGTCGCATGACCCGCGTCCGCTGCATCGTCTTCAACGCCGCCCTTGGCGCGCTCGACTACCGGGTGCCGGAAGGGATGGATGTAGCTCCGGGGAGCGTGGTCGTGGTGCCGCTGGGGCCGCGCCAGATCATCGGCGTGGTCTGGGATGAAGGTGATCTGCCGGGTGATGACTACCCGGAACACAAGCTGCGCAGCGTTCTGGATGTCTTGCCGGTGCCGCCGCTACCCGCTCCGCTGCGGCGGCTGATCGCGTGGTCGGCGGACTACTATCTCGCACCGCTCTCTGCTGTCGCGCGCATGGCGCTCTCTAGCAGCGCGGCTCTACGCGGCGGCGGGACCGTTACCGAATACCGCCTGACCGGCGAGGAGCCCGCGCGGATGACGCCGCAGCGGCTCCAGGCGCTCGATCTGCTGGCGGGCGAGCAGGCGACGATGCGGGAACTCGCCGAGATCGCCGGGGTCTCCGAAGGCGTGCTGCGCGGGATGCTGGGGCAAGGGCTGCTCGAAGCCGTGGCGGTGGACAGCGACCGGCCCTACCCCGCGCCCGATCCGCGCTTCACCCAGCCGGAACTCGCCGCCGAGCAGGCCGAGGCGGCAGCCGAGATGGTCGAGGCCGTCACGGCGCGGCGGTTCCAGCCGTTCCTGCTCGACGGGGTGACCGGTTCGGGCAAGACCGAGACCTACTTCGAGGCGGTCGCGGCCGCGCTCGAGGCGGGGCGGCAGGTGCTGGTGCTGCTCCCGGAAATCGCGCTCACCGCCGCGTTCCTCAGCCGGTTCGAGGCGCGCTTCGGGGCGGCGCCGGTCACGTGGCATTCCTCGCTCAAGGCCTCGGAGCGGCGCCGGGCTTGGCGGCAGGTCGCGTTCGGCGGCGCCAAGGTGGTGGTGGGCGCGCGCTCGGCGCTGTTCCTGCCGTTTGCCGATCTCGGGCTGGTCGTGGTCGACGAGGCGCACGAGATCTCGTTCAAGCAGGACGATGGGGTGCGCTACAATGCGCGCGATGTGGCGGTGATGCGGGGGCACTTCGAGGGCGTGCCGGTGGTGCTGGCCAGCGCGACACCGGCGCTGGAAAGCCTGCAGATGGCCGAGGCCGGGCGCTACAGGCGCCTGGTGCTGCCGAGCCGGTTCGGCGGGGCGACCCTGCCGAAGATCGAAATCGTGAACCTCACCGAGATGCAGCCGCCACGCGGGCGCTGGCTGGCGCCGCCGCTGGTCGAGGCTTTGCAGGACCGGCTGGCCAAGGGCGAGCAGAGCCTGCTGTTCCTCAACCGGCGGGGCTATGCGCCGCTGACGCTTTGCCGGCATTGCGGCTTCCGCTTCAAGTGCCCCAATTGTTCGGCCTGGCTGGTCGAGCACCGGCTCTCGCAGCGTCTTGCCTGCCATCACTGCGGGCATGAAGTGCCGCCACCACCGGTCTGCCCGGAATGCGGCGAGCCCGACTGCCTTGTCGCCTGCGGACCGGGCGTGGAGCGTATCGCCGACGAGGTGAGCGAGCTGCTGCCCGGCGCGCGGGTCGCGGTGGTGACGTCCGACACTTTGGCGAGCCCCGCCGCCGCTGCCGAGTTCGTCGCGCAGGCAGAAGGCGGGGTGATCGATGTGATCGTGGGGACGCAGCTCGTCACCAAGGGGTTCCACTTTCCCGAACTCACCCTTGTTGGCGTGGTCGATGCCGACATGGGGCTCGATGGCGGAGACTTGCGGGCTGCCGAGCGGACCTACCAGCAAATCGCGCAGGTGGCGGGCCGGGCAGGCCGCGGGGCCAAGCCGGGCGAAGTGCTGATCCAGACGCGGCATCCCAAGGCCGCGGTGATCGCCGCGCTGGCCGGCGGGACTCGCGATGCGTTCTATGCCGCCGAAACCGAAGCGCGGCGCGAGGCGGGGGCGCCGCCGTTTGGCCGGTGGGCGGCGATCATCGTCTCGAGCGAGGACGAGGCCGAAGCACGCGAGGCGGCCCGCGCCATCGGCGGCACCCGGCCGGAGGAGACCGGCGTCCTCATCCTCGGCCCTGCCCCTGCCCCGCTCTCCCTTCTGCGCGGGCGGCACCGCTACCGACTGCTGATCGCGGCGCGCCGGTCTGCCGAAGTGCAGAAGCTGATCCGGGGCTGGCTCGCCCCCTTGCGCTTCCCGCCGGGGGTGCGGGTGGCGGTCGATATCGACCCCTACAGTTTCGTCTGAAGCCACTTGCCACGCGCTCGCTGCCTGGCCTAGCCTTGCTCGAGAAGCGATCAGCGGGAGCTTGCCCCATGCGTAGAATGTCGGTGACCGGTCTGGCCCTCCTTCTCTCGATCGGGGCCGCACAATCCGCGCAGGCCGACGCGCTCGACGATGCGGTGAATGCCGAGATCAAGCGGCAGAACATCCCCGGCCTTGCCATCGGCATCGAGCGCGATGGCAAGATCATACGGCTTTCGGGCTATGGCAGCGCCAATCTCGAATGGCAGATCCCGGTCACGCCCGACACGCGCTTTCAGACCGGATCGACCGGCAAGCAGTTCACCAGCCTTGCCATCCTGATGCTGGAAAAGGACGGCAAGCTCAGCCTCGACGATCCGATTGCGAAATACTTCCCCGATGTTCCGGCAAGTTGGGCCGATATCCGCCTGCGGCATTTCCTCTCGCATACCTCGGGCCTCGACGACGACTTCGCCAAGGTCGATCTGCAGAAGAACCTGACCTGGGAGGAGTTCCGCCAGTTCATCTACAAGTGGCCCAAGACGCGGCCCGCCGGCGCGAAATGGGTCTATTCGAATGCCGGCTACCAGATGCTGGGCATGGTGATCGAAAAGCTGACCGGCGCGCCTTACCACAGGTACCTTGAAAGCCAGATCTTCAGGCCGTTGGGCATGAACGCGACGCGCGATCTTTCCGAGACGGAGATCATCCCCTTCCGCGCGGCAGGCTATGAGCACGAAGGCGGCAAGCTCGGCGGGACGCTCGGAAATCAGGCCTGGGCGGCGCCCATCTTCAATCATACCGCCGATGGCAGCACCTATATCACCGCGCGCGATTTCACGACCTACCTCGCCGCGATGGATGCGCCGAACCCGACTTTCGCGGCGCTCTGGGCGAAGGCCAAGGCTCCGGTGATCAAGACCGATCCCGACAAGCCGGTGTCCTATGGCATGGGCTGGTTTACGGTCACGAAGAACGGCACCCCGATCGAGTACCACGGCGGCTCGTGGCAGGGGTTCCGGGCGCTGATCGTCCACTATCCGCAGCAGAAGACCGGCATTGCGATCCTGGTGAACTCGGACATTCCCGAGTGGTTGCCGCTGTTCGACAAAGTGATTGCCGCCGCCGTGCCGGACCTGCCGCCGCCGCCGCAATGAACGGTAGGGCTAGCGCGCCCCTGCCCCGAAGCTGAGCCCGGTGACGGCGTGATCGCTGGCCAAAGCAATCACGCAGTCCGCCCGGCCCGGCAGTTCGGCGAGCAGCTGGCGGGTGATCCGCTCGTAATGCATCACGAAGCGGGCGACTTCGGCCTCGCTCATCCCGCCGCCGGTGCGCTCGCGCAGTTTGGCTTCCTGCAACTGGCGCCAGCCGAGCACGGCCTCGAAGCCGGGGGCGGCAAGCATGATCATGGCGTCCGGCCCATCGAACAGCGCGCGGTAGGGGCCGGCGAGTTGGGCGTTGACGTGGCGGCGCCAAAGGCCCTCGGGGTCTTCTTCCGCCTCCAGCCGATTGATGGGCTTGAGGAGGTCGGCCTCTTCCTGCGCGCGCGCTCCCATGCACCAGCCTTCGAAGAGGAGGACGTCGAGCGGGGCTTCGATCACCGGCCAATCGGCTTCGGGAGCGCTGTCATCGCGGGCCTTGTCGAAGCGCGGAAGGGTGAGCCCCGGCTGGCGGGCGCGGACGGCATCGAGCAGCGTGCTGCCAAGCGCGACATTGTGGGTTCCGGGAACACCGCGCGTGGCGAAAAGGGGGTGGACCGTGCGAGCGAGGATCTGGCGTTCGCGGCGCGTGAGGTAGAGATCGTCGAGCGAGAGTGTGGCGGCGAGGAGGCCGTGACTTTCGAGCAGAAGCGCTTCGAGCATGCGGCAGATCGTGGACTTGCCGCTGCCTTGCGAGCCGCTCACGCCGAAGATCACCGGCTCGCCAGCCGCAACCGCGCGCGCGGCGATCCATGCGGCAAGCGGGCGCCAGTGGGCATCGATTGTGGCGCGGTAGCTGGCGGGCAGTCCTTCTGCCGCGATCAGGGCATCGAGGGTACCGCCTTGAGGCCGAAGGCGAGGCAAAGCGCTATGTCCCGGCTTGCGCTGCTTCGCGGAAGGAGACCAGTCCGCGCCGATCCTCGTCCCACAAGGCCAGACGAAACGTGCCGCACGCCTGCAGGGCCGTGAAGCGGTTCACATCGCGCAGCGCGGGATGCTTTTCCAGCACTTCGGGCAAGCGATAGAACGGGATCCGGCTTGCAAGATGATGGACATGATGGACACCGATGTACCCGGTGAACCAGCCCAATACCGGCGGCAAGTCGAGGTAGGTACTGCCATGGAGGGCCGCATCATGGAACGACCACTCGGCGGCGCGATCCCAATGCGCTGCTGCGAATTGATGCTGTACGTAAAACAGCCAGACCCCGAGCGATGCAGCCGTCAGCACCACCGGCAGGAACACCAGCGCCGTGACGCCAAAGCCGAAGAGAGAGAACGGTATGGCCAGGAGCAGCACGGTCGCCAGATTAGTCGCGATGGCGCTGATCCAGTAGATCCAGCCTTCCTTCATCAGGCCGATGGGCAGCCGGTGCCGCAGCAGAAACAGATAGGCCGGGCCGAGGCCCAGCAGGACGAGCGGATGGCGGTAAAGACGATAGGACATCCGCCCCAACCGCGTCCGCTCCCGGAATTCGCGAACCGTGAGCAGGTCGACATCGCCGGCCCCGCGGGAGTCCAGATTGCCGGTCGCGGCGTGATGACGTGCATGCGAGTGCCGCCAGCAATCATAGGGGGTCAGAGTGAGCGCGCCCAGCGCCCGGCCGATCCAGTCATTGCTCAGCCGCCGCCGCAGGAACGCGCCGTGGCCGCAATCGTGCTGGATGATGAACAGCCGCAGGAGAAACAGGCCCGCCAGCGGTGTCGCGGCCAGCGCGACGAGATAGCCTGAGCTCACCGCGATCGCGATCAGCGCGAACAGGGCCAGAAAAGGGAGCAGCGTGATGGTCAGTTCCCAGCCGCTCCGGATCGGTTGGGGATCACGGAACGTCTGCAGATCGCGCATCAGCTTTCGAGGATCCATCGGCACAGAAGCCGTGTTCTCAAAGCTTTCGATCTCGAGGCTTTGGAGTGCAGTCACGTTCACGCTCAGCCCGCTAAATCCTTGCGCCGAATTTGTCACGTGCGGGTTCTGAGGTCATCCACAATTTGGAACGATTGGTGCGGGAGGGCGCAATTTCGGCGAGTGGTTTGGCTGTGGGCTGGCGTTGGGAAGCGGCGGACCGCTGCTGTTCAGGGGGCAGGACTTTGCGACATGATCCGGACCGCCAGCCTCTCGCCCCTCACCCCTCCAGCAGAGCGGCGGCCTGCAGCAGGCGGTTGCCGTGGTCGGTTTCCTCTTTGCCGTTGGCGCGCAGGAGGGTGGCGGCTTCTTCGTTGCCGATGCTGGCGGCCCAGCCTTCGTAGAGCGTTTCGCCATCGAATTCGGTCTGCGCGAGCTTGCGCAGGGCTTCGGGGGTGAGTTCGCCGATCGGGAAGGCACCGCCGGCGAGGTAGGGGTTGGCGTCTGCCTCAGGAGGCGAGAAATCTTCGCCGGTGAGCACCTTGAGGACGGCGGCGGCGCGGGTCGCGTGGAGGAATTCCTCGTCGCCATTGGAGCGCAGGAGGTCGGCGACGGCGGGGTTTTCAGCATTTGCGGCCGTCGCGCGGTAGAGTTCCTTGCTGGCGGCTTCGACCAGGCACATGACCTTGATGTCCATGACCGTGGGCGCGGTGACGGTGCCGATGTGGGCGAAGGCCTCGCCGATGGTCTGCGGCATTCCCGGCTCGAGCGTGACGGTGGGCATGTGAGGTCTCCCTTGGTGTTCTGATTCCAAGGGAGCGTACATCAGGGGTGGCCGGCAAGGGAAGGTGATTTAACCGGGCGGCTAAAGGAGCAGAAGCGCGCCTTCGCGCTGGAGGAGCTTGGCCTTGATATCGAGGCCCCAGGCATAGCCGCCGAGCGAGCCGTCGGTGCGGATCACGCGGTGGCAGGGGATGAGGAGCGAGACGTGGTTGGCGCCGTTGGCTGAGCCTGCCGCGCGCACCGCGCCGGGGCGGCCGACTTCAGCGGCGAGCTGCGCATATGTGCGCGTCTCGCCCTTGGGGATGCGGCGCAGGGCCTGCCAGATCTGTTCCTGAAAGGACGTTCCGGCGACGTCCACGGGGATGTGGGCGAAGTCGGTCTCACCCGGCGCTTCGGCTGCCTTGACGATCTCGGCAAGGAGGCGCGCGAAGTCAGCGCCGCCCTGCACCAGTTCTGCATGGGGGAAGCGCTCGGCAAGGACGGCGGGGTCCTCGCCGAAGGACAGGCGGCAGACGCCCTTGTCCGTCGCGGCAACGAGCATGGGGCCAAGCGAGGTGGCCGCAACGTCCCAGTGGATCACGGCACCGCGGCCGCCATTGGCCCAGGCAGAGGGAGCAAGAGGGGTGGAGGGTTCGGTTCGGGTCATGGCGCGGTTTCCTGTGGTTGCCTTGCCGCGGTCATGCCGTCAATCGCGGCTGAGCGCTTCCCGGCGCTTGCGGTCCAATCGATTCCCGGCAAGAACCTGCGGCGATGATCCTGCTTCGCCGTCTTGTCGCTCTGCTGATCGCAGGTCTGTTCATGGCTGTGCCGGGCGCCGCCCCGGCAGACCCCGGCGACATTGCCGCCGCCAGCCGGGGCGTGGTGCGCGTGGTGCTGATCCGCAGCGAGGGCGGCTCGGCAAGCCTCGTGAGCCATGGCACAGGCTTTGCCATCGCACCTGATCTCATCGTCACCAATGCCCACGTGGTGGAAGACATGCGCGGCGATTCGGCGATTCTTGCGGGCGTCGTCCCGTCCGAGGGGCGCGGGGGGTTTGCGGCGCAGATCGTGGCCTATTCCCGGCAGCGCGACCTTGCCCTGCTGCGGCTGCGGCAAGGCGCGGCGCTGAACGCGCTGACGCTGTTTGCCGGCGCGCCGACCGACAGCGAGGAAGTCTTCGCGGTGGGCTATCCGGGCAATGTCGATATGGCCGAGGGGCTCTCGATGAGCGACCTCGTCAGCCCGCAGACGGCGGTGAAGACGCGGGGCTATATATCGGCCGGGCGCTCTTCGAAGGCGTTCGACACGATCCTGCATACCGCGCCGATCGGGGCGGGCAATTCGGGCGGGCCGCTGCTTGATGCCTGCGGGCGGGTCCTGGGGGTCAACAGCTTCGGCACGGTAAGCGACAACGGGACCGATTCGGCCTTCTACTTCGCGGTTTCGATGCGTGAGGTGGCCGCATTCCTGAAAGAGGCCGGGATCACGCCGCATACCAGCGGCCTGCCCTGCACCTCGCTTGCCGATCTCGACCGGGCGGATGCGGCGCGCGGCGCCGACGAACAGGCGCGGCTGGCGGCCGAGGCCGAGGCGCGCAAGGCGGCGCAGGCCGCAGCCGCGGCCAAGGCACAGCACGATGCCGAACTGCAAATCCTCGCCGAGCGGGACAACGGCCTGGCGCTCGCCGCGGTGCTGCTTGTGGCGGCGCTGGGCGCGGGCGCGGCGGCCTTCATGATGGCGCAGCGCGGCAAGCAGCGTGAGCTCAGAATAGCGAGCGGCGCGGCAGGGGTACTGCTGCTGGCGGCGGTGGGTACATGGCTGCTGCGCCCGCCGCTGAGCCTGATCGAAGAGCGCGCAAAGGACATCGTCGCCGAGGCACAGGCCAGCGCCCGCCCGCCGAGCGAAGCAAGCGCGGCGGCCGGAAATGGCAGCCCCACGGGCGCGGGCGCGGCGGAAAAGCTGGTCTGCGTGCTCGATCCGCAGCGCAGCCGGGTGACCGTTTCCGACATCACCGACGTGCCGCTGACCTGGGGTCCGGCCGGCTGCGTCAACGGGCGGACGCAGTATGGTCTGGCCGGGGATGGCTGGTCGCGCGTGCTGGTGCCGCAGAGCGAAGCTACGATCTCGGTAACGCGCTATGATCCGGCGCGGCACGAGTACACGGTCGAGCGGTTCCTGATGGGGCTGGAAGCGATGACTGCGGCGCGTGAGGCACGCGCCAAGCTCACCCCGCCGGCCTGCGGCGCAGATGATGCTGCAGTGCGGCAGTTCGGGACGGCGCAGGCCGCGATCCGCGCGTCGGTCCCCGCCGAGCCCAACGAACGGCTGCGCTACAGCTGCAAGCCGGCCCCCTGATCAGGCAGGGTTTTCACCCTGTCCCGGGAATCGGCAACTGACATCTTGTCATGCGGGGACTTGGTTGCTAGGCGCGCCCCCATTGCGGGCCGCTGTGCTTCAGGCGCGGCGCAAGGCCCTATGCAAGCCAATTTGCGATCCATCCTGGACGAAGGGAACCAAGGCGCGTGGAGATTTCCGGCGGGATTACGGCCAGCTTGGCGGGACGTTACGCGGCCGCGCTCTATGACCTGGCGGGCGAACAGGGTGTGGTGACGGCGGTTGAGACCGACCTCGACACCCTCGCTGCTGCAGTGCGCGAATCGGGTGACCTTGCCGCGCTGCTGAAGAACCCCGAGGTGACGCGCGAAGCTGCGGCCAAGGCGGTCGATGCCGTGGCGGCGCTGCTGGGGCTCTCGCCCCTCACCCGCAATTTCCTCGGCGTGCTCGCGACCAACCGCCGCCTGGCTTCGCTGCCCGATGTGGTCCGCGCTTTCGGCGCGATCGCCGCTGCGGCGCGCGGGCAGGTGACCGCCGAGGTGACGACCGCGCATCCGCTCGATGAAGCGCAGCTTGCCGCGCTGACCGACAAGCTCAAGGCCCGCGAGGGCCGCGCCGTGACCGTCAAGGCCCACGTCGATCCGGCCATTCTGGGCGGCCTTGTCGTCCAGATCGGCAGCCGCATGATTGACGGCTCGATCCGTACCCGTCTCAATTCGCTCGCCCAGGCCATGAAGGGCTGAAGCCCCAAAAGTTTTACGAAAGGCGTTTCCATGGAAATCCGCGCTGCTGAAATCTCGAAGGTCATCAAGGACCAGATCGCCAGCTTCGGCACCGAGGCCCAGGTCTCGGAAGTCGGCTCGGTGCTCTCGGTGGGTGACGGTATTGCCCGCATCTACGGCCTCGATCAGGTCCAGGCCGGCGAGATGGTCGAATTCTCGAACGGGGTGAAGGGCATGGCGCTCAACCTCGAAGCCGACAACGTCGGCGTCGTGATCTTCGGCTCGGACGCCGAGATCAAGGAAGGCGATGTCGTCAAGCGCACCGGCACCATCGTCGACGTCCCCGTCGGCAAGGGCCTGCTCGGCCGCGTGGTCGACGCGCTCGGCAACCCGATCGACGGCAAGGGCCCGATCGTCGATGCGACCCGCACGCGCGTTGAAGTCAAGGCGCCCGGCATCATCCCGCGCAAGTCGGTGCACGAGCCGGTGCAGACCGGCCTCAAGGCGATCGACGCTCTCGTCCCCGTCGGCCGCGGCCAGCGCGAGCTGATCATCGGTGACCGTCAGACCGGCAAGACCGCCGTCGCGATCGACACCTTCATCAACCAGAAGGCCGCCAACGCGGGCGATGACGAGAGCAAGAAGCTCTACTGCATCTACGTCGCCGTCGGCCAGAAGCGCTCGACCGTCGCGCAGATCGTCCGCCAGCTCGAAGAGAACGGCGCGATGGAATACTCCATCGTCATCGCCGCGACCGCTTCGGAGCCCGCGCCGCTGCAGTACCTCGCGCCCTACACCGGCGCGACCATGGGCGAGTTCTTCCGCGACAACGGCATGCATGCCGTGATCGTGTATGACGATCTTTCCAAGCAGGCCGTGGCCTATCGCCAGATGTCGCTGCTGCTGCGCCGCCCGCCGGGCCGCGAAGCCTATCCGGGCGACGTTTTCTATCTCCACTCGCGCCTCCTCGAGCGCGCGGCGAAGATGAACGACGAGCACGGCAACGGCTCGCTGACGGCGCTGCCGATCATCGAGACGCAGGCCGGCGACGTTTCGGCCTACATTCCGACCAACGTGATCTCGATCACCGACGGCCAGATCTTCCTTGAAACCGGCCTGTTCTATCAGGGCATCCGCCCGGCCATCAACGTCGGCCTCTCGGTGTCGCGCGTTGGCTCGTCGGCGCAGACCAAGGCGATGAAGAAGGTCGCCGGCTCGATCAAGCTGGAGCTCGCACAGTACCGCGAAATGGCGGCCTTTGCGCAGTTCGGCTCGGACCTCGACGCCTCGACGCAGAAGCTGCTCAACCGCGGCGCGCGCCTGACCGAGCTGCTCAAGCAGGCGCAGTTCTCGCCGCTGGGCTTCGAAGAGCAGACCTGCGTGATCTTCGCAGGCACCAACGGCTACCTCGACAGCGTGCCGGTGAAGCGCGTGGGCGAATACGAAGCGGAGCTGCTGAGCTTCCTGCGTTCGAGCCACGCCGACCTGCTCACCCTGATCCGCGACACCAAGGATCTGGGCGACGAGGCCAAGGGCAAGCTCAAGGCCGCGCTCGACGCGTTCGGCAAGCAGTTCGCCTGATGCGCCTTGCGGCTGCCCTTCTCTGCGCAGCGGTTCTGCCTGCTCCGGCCCTTGCGGGCGGGGTGGCAGGGCCGATTGCGGGCGAATGGGTGGTCGATCTCTCGGCCAAGCCGGGGGAAGTCTACACCAGGCCGATGGTGCTTACGCTCAACGCAGACGGCACGGTTTCGGGCATGTTCTACCAGAGCGATATCGAGGCAGGGCGCTGGGAGGCCGATCGCGGCCGGACCTGCGTCAGCTTCCGCACCACCGACGGGGTGGGACCGTATCATACCGCGGCGTGCCTCGTCGGGGATCACGTTGAAGGGCAGACCTGGGCGGAACAGCGCAAGTTCCTGTTCAACTGGAATGCCGCTCGCAAGACAGGTGACAAGTAAGCCATGGCTTCGCTGAAGGAACTCAAGGGCCGGATCAACTCGGTCAAGTCGACCCAGAAGATCACCAAGGCCAAGCAGATGGTCGCGGCGGCCAAGCTGCGCAAGGCGCAGACGGCTGCCGAGGCCGCACGTCCTTATGGTGTCCGCCTTGCCGCGGTGATGGCGAGCCTTGCCGGCAAGGTTGCCGGGCAGGACAGCGCACCGCTACTGATGCGCGGCACCGGTGCCAGCCAGCGCCACCTCCTCGTCGTGGTCAACACCGACAAGGGCCTGTGCGGTGGCCTCAACTCGAACATCGTCAAGGAAGCCAAGCTTCAGGCCCGCGCGCTCGAAGCGGCCGGCAAGGACGTGAGCTTCTACCTCGTCGGCAAGAAGGGCCGCGCGCCGCTGAAGCGCGAATACCCCGATGCCAAGATGCAGGGCTATGACACCAGCACCGTGCGCACGCCCGGCTTCGATGAAGCCAGCGCCATCGCACACGAGCTGATCGCACTATTCGAGGCAGGCAAGTTCGACGTGGCTCATCTGATCGCGCCGAAGTTCAAGTCAGCCCTCGCGCAGGACCCCGTCACCGCGCAGCTGATCCCTGTCCCTGCCCCGACTGTCGCCGCGACCAGCGATGCCGTGGTGGAATATGAGCCCGGCGAGGAGGAAATCCTCGAGGCGCTCCTGCCGCGCTATGTAACGACGCAGGTCTTCGGTGCGCTGCTGGAACGCGAGGCCTCGGAACAAGGTGCTTCGATGACCGCAATGGACAACGCCACGCGCAACGCGGGCGAGCTCATCGGCAAGCTGACGATCCAATACAACCGCAGCCGCCAGGCCGCGATCACGACCGAACTCATCGAAATCATCGCTGGCGCCGAAGCGCTCTAAGATATCTCAGGTAAGGAAACCAACATGGCCACCGCAGCCGTCCTCAACCAGACCACCACGGGCAAGATCAGCCAGGTCATCGGCGCCGTCGTCGACGTGACCTTCACCGGCGAACTGCCGGCGATTCTCTCGGCGCTCGAAACCGACAACAACGGCAACCGCCTTGTTCTCGAAGTCGCGCAGCACCTCGGTGAGAACACCGTGCGCACGATCGCGATGGACTCGACCGACGGCCTGACCCGCGGCCAGGCGGTGAAGAGCACCGGCGCGCAGATCTCTGTGCCGGTTGGCCCGATGACGCTCGGCCGCATCATGAACGTGATCGGCGAGCCGATCGACGAGCAGGGCCCGGTCAACGCCGAAAAGCGCAATCCGATCCATGCCAAGGCTCCCGAGTTCATCGACCAGTCGACCGAAGCAGCCATTCTGGTCACCGGCATCAAGGTCATCGACCTGCTCGCGCCTTATGCGCGCGGCGGCAAGATCGGCCTGTTCGGCGGCGCCGGCGTGGGCAAGACCGTGCTCATTCAGGAACTGATCAACAACATCGCCAAGGGCCACGGCGGCGTTTCGGTGTTCGCGGGCGTCGGTGAACGTACCCGCGAGGGCAACGACCTCTACCACGAGTTCCTCGACGCCGGCGTTATCGCCAAGGACGCCGATGGCAACCCGACCCCCGAGGGTTCGAAGGTCGCGCTGGTGTTCGGCCAGATGAACGAGCCGCCGGGCGCCCGTGCCCGCGTCGCGCTTTCGGGCCTGACCATGGCCGAATACTTCCGCGACGAGGAAGGCCAGGACGTGCTGTTCTTCGTCGACAACATCTTCCGCTTCACACAGGCGGGTTCGGAAGTGTCGGCGCTGCTCGGTCGTATTCCTTCGGCGGTGGGCTATCAGCCGACGCTGGCGACCGACATGGGCCAGTTGCAGGAGCGCATCACCTCGACCACCAAGGGTTCGATCACCTCGGTGCAGGCGATCTACGTTCCTGCGGACGACTTGACCGACCCGGCACCGGCAGCTTCGTTCGCCCACTTGGACGCGACGACCACACTGAACCGCGCGATCTCGGAACTCGGCATTTATCCCGCGGTGGACCCGCTCGACTCGACCAGCCGCGTGCTTTCGCCCGCGGTCGTCGGCCTGGAGCACTACGAAACCGCCCGCCGCGTTCAGGAAACCCTGCAAAAGTACAAGTCGCTGCAGGACATCATCGCAATTCTCGGCATGGACGAGCTTTCGGAAGAAGATAAGCTGATCGTGGCGCGCGCGCGCAAGATCCAGCGCTTCCTTTCGCAGCCCTTCCACGTGGCCGAAGTGTTCACCGGCATCTCGGGCAAGTTCGTCCAGGTCGAAGACACGGTCCGCTCGTTCAAGGCGGTGGTCGACGGCGAATACGACCACCTGCCGGAAGCAGCCTTCTACATGGTCGGCGGCATCGACGATGCGGTCGCCAAGGCCAAGAAGATGGCTGAAGAGGCCTGATCTACCTGAAACCCCTCCCGCCTGCGGGAGGGGTTTGGGGTGGGCCTGCGACAAACGCGGCGCCTGCCCTCGCCCACCCCCGACCCCTCCCGCAAGCGGGAGGGGGGAGAAGCAAAGATGCCCCTGCACTTCGAACTCGTCACCCCGGCCCGCCTCGTCCGTTCGGAAGAGGTCCATATGGTCGAAGTCCCCGGCGCCGAAGGCGAATTCGGGGTGCTAGAGGGCCATGCGCCGTTCATGTCGGTGGTGAAGGACGGCCCGCTCAAGGTCTATCGCACTGCGGGCGCCGCGCCTGAGGAAATCCTCATTGAAGGCGGGTTTGCCGAAGTGAGCGAGAAGGGCCTGACGGTTCTGGCCGAGCACGTCGCGGGCTGATTTTGGCTTTAGGTTTGCCAACAGGCCGGTCCGTTTGGGCCGGCCTTTTGCGTTTGGGGCTGGCGGCAGAAAGAAGAAGGGGGTTTCGCGCAGAGACGCAGACGAAGCAGAGGGCGCAAAGAGGTCAGGCCCTGCCGGAGACTCCATTTTGTTTCGCAAACCTGGCCATTCTCAGGAAGGCGGCCGCGCCGCAGATTGTAGCTCTCTGCGGTCTCTGCTTCCTCTGCGTCTCTGCGCGAAACCCCTTCCTTGTCGCCGGCAATCACGACGCGGCCAACTTTTTTCGCTATTTCACATAACTGAACTTTTCAGCCCGATGAAATTCCGGCATGGGGGATCATCCTATCCGCACACCCGGGAGAGCCCGCCATGACCCAGTCCCTTGAATCCGTGATCGGCAACCAGCCCGACCTCGTCCATTTCCTGCGCAACCAGCAGGTGGGGCCGAACGTCTATCCCGGCGTTCCGGCGGAATACTCCAACTGGCGCGCGGAGCAGTGGGCCTGGGGCCACACGGCCGTGCTCTACAACCAGTCGTACCACATGGTCGATCTGGCGGTGAAGGGCCCGGATGCCTTCGCGATGCTCGAGCATCTCGGCATCAACTCGTTCAAGAACTTCCAGCCCGAGCGCGCCAAGCAGTTCGTGCCGGTGACGCCGGACGGCTACGTGATCGGCGACGTGATCCTGTTCTATCTCGACGAGAACCACTTCAACCTCGTCGGCCGCGCGCCGACGATCGAGTGGGTGGAATACCACGCCGCCACCGGCAACTGGAACGTGACCGTGGAGCGCGACGAGCGCTGGGCGATGCGCACGGACGGCAAGCGCAATTCCTACCGCTTCCAGGTGCAGGGCCCCAACGCGATGAAGATCATCGAGAAGGCCATCGGCGCCACCCCGCCCGAGCTCAAGTTCTTCCACATGTGCCGCCTCACCATCGGCGGCAAGGAAGTGCGCGCTTTGCGGCACGGCATGGCGGGCCAGCCGGGCTTCGAGCTGTTCGGTCCCTGGGAAGACTATGGCGCAGTCCATGCCGCGCTGGTCGAAGCGGGCAAGGAGTTCGGCATGGCGCTGGTCGGCGGCCGGGCCTATTCGTCCAACACGCTGGAATCGGGCTGGATCCCCTCCCCCTTCCCCGCGATCTACACCGGCGAGGCGCTGGCGCCCTATCGCACTTGGCTCTCGGCCAATTCCTATGAAGCCAAGTGCTCGATCGGCGGCAGCTGGGTGCCCGAGACCGTCGAGGGCTATTACACGACGCCGTGGGATCTGGGCTACGGTCCCTTCGTCAAGTTCGACCACGAGTTCATCGGCCGCGCGGCGCTCGAGAAGATGGCCGCGGCGGGGAACCACCGCACCAAGGTGACGCTGGCGCTCGACAACGAAGACGTGATGCGCGTGCAGTCTTCGGCGCTGTCCAACGGCGACCGTGCCAAGTTCATGGAATATCCGAGCTCGGTCTATTCCATGCACCCGTTCGACCAGGTGCTGAGCGACGGCAAGATGGTCGGCCTCTCGACCTGGATCGGCTACACCGCGAACGAGGGCAAGTTCCTGACGCTCGCCATGATGGAGCCGGGCTTCACCGCGCCGGGCACGGAGGTGTCCTTGCTATGGGGCGAGCCGAATGGCGGTACGTCGAAGCCGACGGTCGAACCGCATGTGCAGACCGAGATCAAGGCGGTGGTGGCGCCCGTGCCCTATGTGGCGGCGGCGCGCGACAACTATGCCGAGGGTTGGCGCACGCGGAAGGCTTAAGGGTAGTAGGGTTCACGCGGAGACGCGGAGGCGCGGAGAAGAGAAGCACTTGGCGCAGGGATCAAGGCGGCTGCGCCGCAGGCCGCTCTTCTACCTTCTACTTCTCCGCGTCTCCGCGTGAACCGCTTCCTCGCTTCCTCACCAAAATTTTGTTTGTCCTACTAACATTATCTGCCAGACTATCGGCAACCACAATGAACGAGGATGCCATGGCGGCGAACAACACGATCACGTTCTATGACCTCGCGCTGAGCACCGGGGCGACGATCAGTCCGTTTGTGTGGGCGACGAAGTATGCCTTGAAACACAAGGGCTTCGACCTCGACGTCGTGCCCGGCGGGTTTACCGGTATTCTGGAGCGCACCGGCGGCAAGACCGAGCGGCTGCCCGCGATTGTCGATGATGGCGAGTGGGTGCTCGATAGCTGGGGCATCGTCGAGTACCTCGACGCGAAGTACCCGGACCGGCCCGCGCTGATCCCGCACGAAAGCGTGGCGGCGACCTTGAAGGCGCTTGATCACTGGTTCTGGAATGCCGCTGTCGGCCCGTGGATGTTCTGTTTCTGCGCGGACTACCGCGATCTCTCGGTGCCGCAGGACCACGAGTATGTGACGCATAGCCGCGAGAAGATGCTGGGGCGCAAGCTGGAAGAGGTCCAGGCCGGGCGCGAAGAGCGGCTGCCGAAGATTTCCGCTGCGCTCGAACCGCTCCGCGCGGCGCTGGGGCAGCATGAGTGGCTGGGCGGCGCTTCGCCGAACTATGCCGATTATCGCATCATGGGCGGGGTGCTGTTCACCGCATCGGTGTGCAAGATCCCGGTGCTGGCAAACGATGATCCGCTGCGGGGCTGGATCGAGCGATGCCTTGATCTTTATGGCGGCCTGGGCCGGCATCCGGGCCTGTTTCCGCTGTTCGGGCTGGAGCAGCGCGAGGGCGATCCGGACCTGTTCAATCGCAACGCCGGGCAAGGCGGGATCTACAAGCGCAACACTGGGCCGGCGTCGACCGCGGCGGAGACGCAGCGGATCACGGCGGGGATGAAGAAGTAGGGCACCCCTCCGACCCGCTTCGCGGGCCACCTCCCCATTTGCACTTCGTGAAAATGGGGAGGGAGGAAAGTTCCTCTCCATTTTTGCCGCAGGGACAAATGGGAGGTGGCAGTCCGCAGGGCTGACGGAGGGGTTTTCAGGCGAGCGCGGCGGCGGCGCGCAGCAATGCCTGCTTCACCCGCATTTCCAGCGCAGCGTCGCAGCGGACAGCGGGGATGGCGACGCTGAAAGCGCCGACGAACGCGCCGTCGATCCGCGCGGGTACGGCTGTGCCGACAATGCCGACGGTCGCTTCCTCCCGCGCCACGGCCATGCCTTCGGCGGCGATGCGAGCGATATCGGCGGCCAGGTCAGCCTCGCTGGTGCGGGTTCTGGGCGTGAAGGCTGTGCGGGTGGTTTCGGCAAAGTAGCGCACAAGTTCGCCTTCATCGAGCGCGGCGAGGATCACCTTGCCGGCCGCGAGTGCATGGAGGGGCCGCCTTGTGCCGGGATCGACGGCGTAGCGCAGCGCCTGATCGCTGGCTTCGGTGACTATGGCTTCCACCTCCCAGCCGCGCTGGACCATGAACGAGGCGGTTTCGTTGAGTTCGCCTTTCAAGGCCCGGACAAGCGGGGCAACGCGGTCCACCAGCGGCAGCGCGCCTTGGGGGACCCTGAGGCGTTCGAGGCCTGGGCCGGGGAGATAGCGACGGCCTTCGCGCAGCAGATAGCCGCGATCGGTGAGTGTGGTGAGAAGATAGGAGAGGCTGCTGACCGGAATGCCCAGCGCGCCCGCGATTTCCTGCGCCACGACGCCCTGCCGGTGTGCAACGACGAACTCGATAACATCGAGCGTGCGCAGCGCGGACTTGACCGGGGGCGGCGGAGCAGATGAGGCCATCAGGGCGCGAACGTAAGCGAGCCCCGGCGCTCTGCAAAGCGCCAGCCTTCACTCGTCAGTCGGAACAGATCGTGGAACGAGCCGACCAGCGGCACGGGCGCGCCGGTGAAGAGCAGCATCGCGCTGAAACCGCGCGCCAGATCGGGGCCTTCGACGTCGATCACCACGTTGCTGCACACATGCCGCGTGGTGCGCGCGGGACGCGAGCGGAACGCGGCGAGGATCGCCTCGCGACCGTGGATCGGTGCATCAGGCGCGGTGGGGCGGACCATGACCCCATCCTCGGCATAGAGCGCAGCCACCTCGTCCCACCGCGCCTCATCGTTGAGGTTGGCGTAAAGCGCGATGAGGCGGGCGCAGTCGTGCTCTATTGCGCGGCGGTCTTCTGCGGTCATACCCGCGCCGCCGCGATATCGGCACCTTCGCGCAAGTTGCGCAGCTTGCGCCAGGTGACGATGGGATCGATCTTGCCGTAGCCCGCGAAGGTGCCGAAGCCGCAATCGGTGCTGGCAACGACGCGCTCCGGCCCGACGATCGCGGCGAAGCGCTCAAGCCGCTGGGCGATGAGTTCGGGGTGCTCGACATAGTTCGAGCAGGTGTCGATCACGCCGGGGGCGAGGATCTTGTCGGACGGCAGCTTGGCGTCACGCCAGACCTTCCATTCATGCTCGTGGCGCGGGTTGGCGCCTTCGAACAGGACGGTGGAAGGCCGCGCGCCGATCACGATATCGATCACGCGCTCCAGGGGGATGTCGTGATCGTGCGGGCCTTCATAGTTGCCCCAGCACACATGCATGCGCATCTTCTCGGGCGGAATGTTCGCCGTGGCGGCGTTGAGCGCCTCGACGTTGGCGGCGGCGACCTTGAGGAATTCGTCCTCGCTGAGATCCTGATAGCCGGTGTGGCGGCTCATCGCGAGATCGGGGCAATCGAGCTGGAGATAGAAGCCCGCATTGACGATGGTCTCGTACTCCTCGCGCATCGCATCGGCGAGATCGGCGAGATAGGCCTCGTGGCTCGGGTAGTGGCGGTTGACCTGGAAGGCGGTGATGAGGCCGGGCGAAGCGGCGTTCATGAACGCCTCAGTATCCGGTCCCGCGTTCTTGTCGAGCGCGGCGCGGAAGCGGCGGATATCGTCGTGGAGCGGCTGCAGCGAGACGAGGCGCACATCGCCGATGCACGAGGCACGCACGAATTCCTGGCTGCCCATCATCACGCTGAGCTTCTTAGACAGCTCGGGCACTTCGGCGAGATCGGCGGCGGGCTTGCGGTCGATATGGCCGCCAAAGCCCGAGAGGCGCTCGATCATGTAGGTCGAGTAGCCGACCTTGCCGAGTTCGCCGTCGGAGACGATGGAAACGCCGGCCTCGACCTGCTTGGCGACGGCGGCATCGACGGCGGCGGCGACCACGGTGTCGAAGGCTTCGGCGTCATAGGCCTCACCCTTGTCGCGTGCGAGAAGCAGCGGGGTGAGCTCGGGTCCGCGCGGCAGGCTGCCGACGTGGGAAGTCTTGATCTTGGCCATCGCGCATCACTCCAGTTCATACTTGTGAACTTTTCATAGAGGATGGGACGCGGGAGGCAAGCGTCAGTTGGGCGCGATCACATAGTCGACCGCGACGCTGGCCGAGTGCGTGGCGACGAGGCGCCAGGCGTTCTTGCGCTGGTCCATCTGGACGATGAATGCCGCGACCTCGGGCATGGTGATCGGCGTTTCGCGATTGGAGACGCGCGCGATCCGCACGATGTGTGCGCCCAATGCCTTGGCGTGCAGCTCCGCCTCTGCCTTGGCGGTGGCAAGGGCATCGGCCAGCGCGCGGGCATGAACCGTATCGGGCGCGTTGAAACGGAAATCGGTGCCATCGTCGGTGGGGCGGAAGCCGCCGCCGACCACTTCCAGCACCGCCGGATAGAGCCTGATATCGTCAAGCCGCACGGTGTAGTCGGCGCTCCCCGACCAGTAGGGGAGCTTGCGCTTCTTCGCCACTTTCTTGGCCGCGCTCGTCGCTGCCGCTCCGGCAGCCTTGGCCGCCTCCATCGCGGCCTCGGCCCCGTCGGCAGCTTCGATCACCGGCTCGTCTTCCTCATCGGGATCGGCAACACCGACAGGCTTCTCCATGGCGACCCTGGCGTACATGGCGCCCGGGAACTCGCCCTCCTCGACACCTTCACGGAAACTCGGCTCGGCCACGGTGACTGCAGCGGCAGGAATGCGGAGCTTGAGCAGCTGCGCTTTCTTCTCCGCGATCTGGGCGGTGAGCGCCGCTTCAGCGGCAGGCCGGCCCCGCTTCACAGCCGCCAGCTTGCGCTTCACAATCGCATAGTCGGCCGAGACCGAGCCGCGGGCCTCGATATGCAGTTCCATCTCGTTCGCGGCGGGGGCGGGCGCCGGGGCGGCGAGCGCAGGCAACGGGGTCAGCGCGAGGACGAAAAGCGCGGAAAGCGGCAAGTGCTTCATGTGGGGCGGTCCGTTCCTGAGGGTGCAGCCCCATTCCACCCCTGCGGCAGCCACAAAGCAAGCGGCTAATGCACCACAATGGCGCCCTCCCCACGCTCCTCGCCCGGGCGGCGGCCGGTCATGCGCAAGTAGAAGCGCGAGAAGTACGAGGGGTCCTCGAAGCCGAGCTCGGCAGCGACCTGGGTGGCGGTGGCGTTGGTGTAGCGCAGCAGCCGCTGGGCTTCGAGCGCGAGGCGGCGGTGGATGAGGTCGAGCGGCGAGCAGCCGAGCCGCGCGGCGGTGAGGCGCGAGAGCGTGCGGCGGGTGAGGCCCAAGGCGCCGGCGTAGAAATCCAGATCGCGGTGCTGGCGGTAGTGCAGCTCGACCAGTTGGCGGAAGCGGTCGAGCCGCCGGTCGGCCTTGAGCGGGGCATCGGCGCCGCTGCCATCGCGCGCGAGGGTGCGGATGAGGCTCTCGGCGAGCGCGAGGAACAGGGGGTCCTGCTCCTGCCATTCCTGCTGGAGGCCAAGCATCTCGCGCGCGAGCCAGAAGGCGCGGGCGTCCGCTCCGGACGAGAGCGGCGCGATGCCGCCCCGGGCGAGCGCGGCGAGGAGCGGATCGGCGGCGCCCGTCGCCCGTGTGGAAAAGTCGGTGGACAAAGTGAGGACAAAGCCGCGCGTGCCCTGGCGGAAGCGGAAACCGTGGACTGCGGCAGCAGGGACGATGACGCGGCCCGGGCCTTCGAGGCCGGTGGTCTCGCCTTCAAGGGTTACGCTGGCGTGTCCTTCCTCTACCAGCAGGACCTGCACGAAATGATCGTGGCGATGCACGCCGATCTCCCAATCATGCAAGGCACTGCGCTCTGCAATCGTCTCGATATGGGCGAAGCCGCCGCGCGGATCGGCGGCACCTTCGCCATAGAGCGCATAGCGGGGAATCGCCTCGGCCATGTCCTGAAAGTACCAGTTGTTTGTCCTGCGCCTGCATTCCACCCGGAGCCTCGCTCTGTCAAACCATCGGCCAAGGACCCGCAGCGGCTGCGGGCGCAGGGGAGACGAATTCATGGACACCCAGGTCGCCATTATCGGTGCGGGGCCTGCCGGCTTGCTGCTGGGCCATCTGCTGAAAGCCAAGGGCATCGCCTGCGTCGTCATCGAGCGCCAGACCCCGGACTATGTGCTCTCGCGCATCCGTGCCGGCGTGCTGGAGCAGGTCACCGTGGGGCTGATGGAACGGCTGGGGCTCGACGCGCGATTAAAGGCCGAGGGGCTGGTCGAGGAAGGCTTCAACCTTGCTGACGGCGAGCGGCTGATCCGCATCGATGTCGCCAAGTTCACCGGCAAGACGGTAACCGTCTATGGCCAGACCGAGATCACCAAGGACCTGATGGATGCGGCGCCCGAGCGCGGGCTTGAAGTGATCTATGGTGCCGAGGATCTGGCGCTGCACGATATCGAAAGCGATGCGCCTGCGGTGACATTCCGCAAGGACGAAGTGGACCAGCGTTTGACCGCGCGGTTCATCGCCGGATGCGACGGGTTCCATGGGCCTTCACGCAAGGCCATCCCCGCAAGCGTGGGCCGCGAGTACGAGCGGGTCTATCCCTTCGGCTGGCTGGGCATTCTGGCCGACGTGCCGCCGTGCAACCACGAGCTGATCTACGCCAACCACGAACGCGGCTTCGCGCTCGCTTCCATGCGCAGCCACACGCGCAGCCGCTATTACATCGATGTGCCGCTGACCGAGCGGATCGAGGACTGGTCAGACGAACGGTTGTGGGACGAGCTGGCGGTGCGGCTTGGACCAGAGGCGGCGGCCAACATGACGCGCGGCCCCTCCATCGAGAAGTCGATCGCGCCGCTGCGCTCCTATGTGTTCGAACCGATGCGGCACGGAAGCCTGCTGCTCTGCGGCGACGCGGCACATATCGTGCCGCCGACGGGGGCCAAAGGACTCAACCTGGCCGCGAGCGACGTGCATTATGCAGCGGAGGCGCTGCGCGGATACTTCAAGCATGCGGACAATGATGCCGTGGCGGGCTATTCGGCGCGCGCGCTCGCCCGCGTGTGGAAGTGCGAGCGGTTCAGCTGGTCGCTGACCAAGCTGATGCACCGCTTTCCCGAGGATGGGCCATTCGAGCGGGCGATGCAGGTGGCCGAGCTCGACTACATCGCATCGAGCGATGCGGCGCAGGCGAGCATTGCGGAAAATTACGTGGGGTTGCCGGTTTAGCGCTGGCGCGCTGGCCCACCCTCCTTCGACACGGGAAGGGCTCACCCCCGTCCCCTCCCGCAAGCGGGATGGGGGAGGAAGCGCTGCGCGACTTCCTTCTGCTTGCGGATGGGCACCCCTTTTTCTCCCCTGCCGCTTGCGGGAGGGGTTGGGGGTGGGCCCGTCGAACCATTGTCACATGGTCATGGTGCCGTCACAGAGAGACGACAAAGAGCCGATCAAAGCCACACGGCACATGTTTCGGGAACCGGCCTCGATGCGGCAGATCGATATTCTTCTGACCGACCTGCTGCCCGGCGGGCAGGACAGCTTCGTTCACGGGGACTTGCGGGTGGTGTTCCACGGCTGGAACTGGACCGCGCCGATGCCGTTGCTTGATGGCAGCCCCTGGGCCTTTGTCGACTGGCTGCTGCCCGAGCTGTCGGGGCTGGAATTGTGCCGCCGCCTGCGCTGCGATGCGCAGACCGAGGCCGCGCATATCACCATGGTGCTGGAAGAGGACGACGCCGACGCCAAGCGCCGGGCGCTCCGGGCGGGGGCGGATGACTACATCATCGGCCCGATCGACCGTTCTGCAGTGCTCGACCGGGTGCTGTCGGTGCAGCTGAACGAGCGCGAGGGACCGGCACGCGCGCTGCGGCTTGGCGAACTCTCGCTCGATCTGGCCGCGCTGCAGGCCCGCTGGAAGGAGCGGCCGGTGCCGCTGATGCCGAACGAGTTCCGTCTGCTGCGCTATCTGATGGAGCAGCCGGGCCACGTGTTCAGCCGCACACAGTTGATCGCGGCACTGGGCAAGCAGGAACAGCCGATCGACGAACGCACGGTGGACGCCTGGGTTAGCCGCCTGCGCCGCGCCCTGCGCGAAGCGGGCGCGGGTCAACCGCTGCGTACAGTACGCTCGCTGGGGTATGTGCTGGACCGGCCCTGAGTGGGCATTTGTGTGCTTTTTGCTCTCTCCCCTTAAGGGGAGAGATACGTAGACTTGCGAGCTTGCTCGCTAGTCGAAGTTGAGAGGGGCCCCATGCCGCGCCAGTTCCCCTCACCCAACCCTCTCCCCTGAAGGGGAGAGGGCTTTCCAGGTAGCAGTGTATTCTTACAGATCGTGGCCGAGCTTGATGCCGAAGACTTGCGGCTTGATCGGGTAAAAGCGCCGGCCAGCACCGCAGATCGACGGCGTGCAGACCGTGTTGATGCTGAGGATGCCGCGCTTGTCAAAGGCGTTCTCGACATAGGCCGAGATATCGAAGCCGGAAACCTTGGCGCCGAACGAGAAGTCGAACGTCTCGAACCCATCGGTCCGGCCGAGCAGGTTCGCCTCGTTCGTGGTAAGGTACGAGCGTGTGCCTGACTGGTGATTGAGCGAGCCCTGAACGAAGGCTTTGGCCTTGCCCATGTCGAACTCGTAGCGCGCGGTCATGTTGCCCTTGAACTTGGGCTGGATCGGCAGCGGCGTGCCCTTGGGCGCGGCAATCACGCCGAGCGTGCAATCAGGATTGCCGTTGGTGTCAAACGAGCAGAAATCGGTGGTCAGCTTGCCATCGATCAGCGCGCCCGAACCGGACAGGTTGAGCCCGCCGAGCCGCAGGTTGAAGTCCATTTCCGCACCATACACACGCGCATCGCCAGCGTTGTAGATGTTGGTCACGCCGAACGAGCCGACCGGGCTGAGCCCGTACTGCAGGTTCTTCCACTTTTCATAGAAGAGCGCGCCGTTGAGGCGGAATTTGCGGTCGAACCACGAGGTCTTGAAGCCGAGCTCGTAGTTTGTGAGCGTATCGGCGACGTATGGGTTCACGTTCGGGCGGCGGTTGTTGCCGCCGGGGCGATAGCCCGTCGAATAGGTCGCGTAGACCAGCCGGTCCGGATCGATCTTCCACGTGAGGTTGACGCGGTGCGTTTCACCATGCTGCCGCGCCTGACGGTCGAAGTTGTTGCAGACGCGGTCATCGGCGACCACAGGCACGCAGTTTGCTGCCGTCGTGCCCGACTTGAAGCCCGAGAAGCCGACGAACGTGTTGTTGACCCGGAACACGCGGATACCGCCAGCCAGCGTGAGCTGCGGCGTGATATCGAACGAGCCATCGATGAATGCGGCATAATCGCGGTCGACGCGGTAGGCGCGCGTGGCGAAGAGGTCGTCGCCCGCCTTGGGCACTGCCGGCGAGTTGGGAATGCCGGCAAGGCCGTTGATGTAGTAGTCCGCGACGATGCGGTCAGTCTGGCGCTGGTAGAACACGCCCGCGACGAGCTTGTAGCGTTCGCCGGTCGGCGAGCTGATGCGCAGTTCGTGGCTCTGCTTGGTGTAGTCGTCGTGGTTATGGACCTGCTGGGTCGGATCGATGAAGCTGCCGTCCGCCGCCTGAAAATATGTGTAGAAGCCGCCCTGGAACTGGTCGTAGGCGACGGAGTATTCAGAGTAGTCGGCGAGGTTCTCGACGCGGCGATCGAAGTAGCCGCCTGCGTATGTGAGGTCCCAGTTGCCGATCTTGCCGTTGATGGTCATCGTGGCGAGCGCCCAGGCATCGCGGTTGTACGAAGGGCCGAAGTCGGTAACCTTGAGATCGCCGTAGCGCGGATCGAACAGGAACGAGCCGCGCGTTGTCTGGTGCTGGTAGATCACCGAGGGCTGGACGGTCCAGTTGTCGTCAAGATCGACCTTGAGCGCGGCGCGGCCGCCGGCGGTATCGGTCTTGTTGACGTTGTCCTTGACGAACCTCGCGTTGTTCACGGTGACGTTGGTGGCGGGGTTGTCATCACCCAGCGTGAAGGTGCGGGTGCCCGGCACGCTGTCAATATAGCCGCCGTCGTGCTGGTAGAACGCCATGAGGCGCAGCGCGGCTCGGTCCGAGAGGGGGATGTTCACATAGCCTTCGGCGCTGCCGCCGCCGGTGCCCTTGCCGACCTTGTTGCCCGAAACGTCGATCCGGCCCGAGAAGCCCTTCGTATCGGGCTTGTTGGGGATGATGCGCAACGTACCCGCCAGCGAGCTTGAGCCGAACAGCGTGCCCTGCGGACCCGACAGCGCCTCGACCCGGGCGATATCGTAGACGTGAAGGTCGACCGCGCCGGCGATCGTGGTGACCGGCACTTCATCGAGATAAAGCGCCGCGGTGGGCTGCGAACCGCCGTGGAGGCCATCGCCGCCGCTGGTGATGCCGCGGAACGAAAGCTGCGTCTGGCCCGGGCCGAACGACTGGAAGCTGACGCTGGGCAGCACCTTGGCGTAGTCGTCAAAGCTGGAGACATTGAGCTCGTCGAGCTTGCGCGTGCCGAGCGCCTGAATCGAGATCGGCACGCTTTGCAGGTTCTCGCTGCGCTTCTGCGCGGTCACGATGATTTCAGTGCCCTGAAGCGCGGCGGCGGCGTCTGCCGCGCTCTGCGCATCGGCCTGCGGGGTTTGCTGCGCGAGGGCAACCGGCGCAGCAAGGGCCGATGTTGCCATGAGAAATCCGCGCGAAACGCGCTTGTAGGCTGCTCCCATATTACTTTCCCACTTCCTTACGCCCCCAGGATGGCGTGGACCGTGGTACGCCTTGCCGACAATTTCAACAGGGTTTCAGCGATATGTCGCCTTGTGTGGCGGTGCGTGGCCGATTTGCAACGTAACATTTCGGGCGGCTTCACCAGCCGGACGGGGGAGCGGGATAGGCATCGAGCACGGGGCCGAGCGCGGCTTTCAGCGGATCCAGCCAGGGCTCGAACGGCTTCCAGCTTTCGGTACCCTCGCGGTAGATCGGGCGGCGGACCTGCTCCGAGCTGGGGGTGCGCACGGCGCGCTCCGTTTCGTAGAAGGCAAGGCACGCGGGCTCGAACGGAAGGCCGCAGGCAGCCAGCAGCGCGCGCACCTCAGCTTCGGTATCCTCGATCATGCGCTCGTAGATCACCCGGTGCACCGCGCCGGGCGCCGCGCGGTCTAAATGCGCCATCAGCCGGACATAGTCGCGGTAATAGGCGCCCATATCCTCGAGCGCATAGGAAAAGCCCTGCCCGCGCGCGAAATGCTGCTTGAAGTTGGAGAAGCAGCACGAGAGCGGATGGCGCCGCGCGTCGATGATCTTCGCGTTCGGCAGGATCAGGCGGATAAAGGGGACGTGGAGCCAGTTGTTGGGCAGCTTGTCGATGAACAGCGGCCGCGCGGTGTGGCGTTGGACGCGGGTACGGTCGAGATATTGCGCACCAAGGTCGCGGAGCGTGGCCGGGTCGAGTGCGGCGAGGCTTGCAGGATAGCCTTCGACCGAGCGGGCGAGAATGCCGATGTCTGGAAGTTCGCTGGTGCCTTCTACCTGGCTGTGGCTCGAGAGAATCTGCTCGATGAGCGTAGAGCCGGCGCGCGGCATGCCGAGCACGAAAATGGGGTCGGGCGCAGGGCAGCCTGCCCCGAGGAACCGCGCGAAAAACTCCGGAGTGGCGGCCGCAATGGCCGCATCGACGGCGGCGGTGGTATCCGCCGCCTTGTAGGGCATGCGTTTTTTCCGCAGGGCATTGCCTGCAGTATAGTGTGCGAAAGCGGTCTCGGCCTCCCCCCTGTCCTCATGCGCCTTGCCGAGCGCGAAATCGAGGTGCCAGCGGTCTTCGGGCGCGATTGCAGTGTCGGCAAGCGCGGAGCGCATCGCAGCGATGTCCGCATCGGTGAAGCGCACGGTCTTGAGGTTGGCGAGGCTCCACCAGACTTCGCCGAGGCCCGGCTGGATCTCAAGCGCGCGGCGATAGGCGGCAATGCCCTCGTCGAGCCGGCCGACGGTCTTGAGCATATGGCCGTAGCTCATCCAAACCTTGGGCTGGCGCGGCGCCTCTTTCAGGACCTGCGCGTACAGTGCCAGCGCTTCATCGAATTCGCCGATGCGGCCAAAGACCGCAGCCTGGAGATTGGCGACACCGAGGTTGTCCGGATCCTCCGACGTCACCCGTGCGAGTTCCTCCAGCGCCTCGGTCACGCGCTCGGTGCGGTAAAGCACGAGGGCGAGATTGGCGCGTGCCGGCGTGAAATCGGGAGCCAGTTCGATCGCGCGGCGCAGCAGGTTTTCCGCATCTTGATAGCGCCCGATGCGGCCCGCAAGTTCGGCAAACAGGCGGATCGCGCGCACGTCGAAGGGGTTTTCCTTGAGCAGCGCGCGCAAAAGCGGCTCTGCCTCGTGGAGCACGTTTTCGTTCATCGCCATTGCGGCGCGGACGAGGCGGGGATCGTAGCTGGTGATATGTGCGGGGAGACTGGCCATTGCGGCGCTCAAGAAACACGGTGACGCGGCGCGATCAAGCGTTAGTCTGCATGTTCGACACAGCGCTCCCCTGGCCCGTTCGTGTCGAGCGAAGTCGAGACACATCGCGTGGTGTCTCGACTTCGCTCGACACGAACGGAAGGAGTTTCAAGAACGGATCCTTGATGACGGCAAAACCCCGCGGCCTCAATTTCTGGATGGTGCTGGCGCTGTGCGTGGGCAACATGGTGGGTTCGGGCATCTATCTCTTGCCCGGCACACTGGCGCCGCTGGGCACAAACCAGCTCTATGGCTGGATGGTGACCATTGCCGGGGCAACCTGCCTTGCCGGAGCATTTGCGCGAATGGGCGCGCGGTTGCCCTATTCGGGCGGACCCTATGCCTATGCGCAAGCTGCGTTCGGGCCGTTCGCGGGCTTTGCCACCGCGTGGAGCTACTGGGTCATGCTCTGGGCGGGCAACGGGGCGATCGCGGTGGCGGTGGTGAGCAATCTCAGCCTCGTGGTGCCGTGGATCGGCAAGACGCCGGGGGTGCCGGCGGTGCTGGCCGTCGGCTGCGTCTGGGCGATGACCTGGATCAACATTCGCGGGGTGCGGCTGGCGGGGACGTTTTCGGTGGTGACCACCGCGCTGAAGCTCATGCCGCTGGTGCTGCTGATTGCGCTGGCATTGTGGTTCGCGGCAAGCGGCATGCCGCGCGTGGCGGCATCGCAGGTTTCCATCTCGCCCGGGGCGATTGCCACGGCAGCGGGGCTGACGTTCTGGGGCTTCCTCGGGCTGGAATCCGCGACCGTGCCCGCCGGCAAGGTGGAGAACGCCGCGCGCGTGGTGCCGCTGGCAACGCTGGTCGGCGTGGTGCTGACAGGCGTAGTCTATTTCGGGATCAGTGTGGCGTTCTGGGCCTATATGCCCGCAAGCGAGGCGGCGGCCTCCCCTGCCCCGGTCGCCGATTTTCTGGGGCGCACGTTTGGCGGCGGGATGGCTTCGGTGGTGGCGGTGTTTGCCGCGATCAGCGCCTTTGGCACGCTCAACGGTTTCATTTTGCTGCAAGGCGAGATGCCGCAGGCGATGGCGCGCGGCGGGGTCTTTCCGCAATGGTTCGCCAAGGACGGATCGCGGGGGACGCCGGTGCGCGCGCATGTGGTGTCCTCGCTGCTGCTGAGCGCGGTGACCTTGCTCAATTATGGGCGGGGCCTTGGCGATCTCTTCCAGTTCATCGCCTCGGTGAGCCTTGCGGCAGGGATGCTGGCCTATTTCATGAGCATGCTGGCGGCGATCCGCCTGCTGCCTGAAGAGCGCGGGCTGATCCTGATGGCGCTGGGCGGCGCGGCGTTCATCGGCTGGGCGACATGGGGCCTTGGCGCAAGCGCGGTCGGCTATGGCCTCGGCCTCGTGCTCGCGGGGGTGCCGGTTTACCTTGCGGTGCGGGGCAGGCAGGAGTTGGCGGCGGCGGAATGAAGGCGCGCTGGTGGAAGCGGCGTTGGTTGAAGAGACTGGGGCTGCGCTATCTCTATTACTTCAAGCAGCACTGGATCATCGCCGGCACGCTGACGCTGTGGGTGCTGTGGATCTTTGTGCAGGTGGGCATCCAGTTTCTGCCGGTGCTGCTGGAGTTCCTGTTCGAGTTCGTCATGTCGCTGATAGCGGCGATCTAGCGGATCGCGCGCGCAGGCCGACCAGCGCCGAGCGCGCCATGACCAGCGCAGCATAGTAGACCACCGCGACCACCAGCCAGCGCAGAACGGCAACGTCCATGCTCTTGACCAGAAAGGCCGCGACAAACACCGCCGGGATGCCGCCGAGGATGATGCCGGTGACGACCCGCAAGTCGATCTCGCCGATCCGGATATGGCTGATGCTGGCCCCCGCCCCGGCAATGCCCGCGCTGCCGGCCATGACCGGAAAGGCAAAGCGCGGGTCCATCCCCATCAGGCTGAACATGATCAGCGTGGGCGCGTAATTGCCGATGCCGAAGTTGACGAGAATACCGAGGGTGAAATTGACCGCGAAGGCGAGCAGCATCCAGGGCAGCGGCAAGGTGGACGCGGTGCCGCCCCCGGGCATCAGATGAAGGTTGATCATCACGAAGATCGTGGCCGCGATCAGAAGGCCCAGCGCGACCACCGCCTGCACCAGCCAGACCTCGGCGCGCGCCACCAGCGGCGCACCGACCAGCGCGCCGCCAAGCAGCGCCGCGATGCAGCCGACCAGCAGCACCGGATCGACCTCGACCCCGAGCAGGATCATGAAAATGATCGCCTGCACGATCGACGGGCCCGAATGACCCACGAGCATGGTGCTGGGGATCAGCCGATCGGGGACCATGCGGCGGAACTTCATCCACGCCGCCGTCGGCGCCATAGAGCCGATGCCGAGCGTATCGAAGAAATTGGTGACGGCGCCGAGCAGCATCGCTTCGGGAGCAGGCACTGTACGCTGCGGGATAGCAGCAAGCAGCACCGCCCCGAAATAGAGCAGCGCCGCAAAACCGAGCGGAATCAACAGCGCAATCAGCATCAACGTCCCCCCGTCCGGCCCCGATCATGCGAGGCTAGACGAAACGGGCCGCGCCGCAACCGGATTAACCTCCGCGGTGGAGGACCTTCCACAGCGTGCCGCGATCGCGGATGATTTCCGCCGCCGCGTTGTGGCCCGGTGCGCCGGTCACGCCGCCGCCGGGGTGGGTGCCGCTGCCGCACATGTAGAGGCCCTTGATCGGCGAGCGATAATCGCCGTGGCCGAGCACCGGGCGTGCGGCCCAGAGCTGATCGAGCCCCATGTTGCCGTGGAAGATATCGCCGCCGATGAGGCCGAACTTGCGCTCGAGATCGAGCGGCGAGTGGATCTGCCGCCCCAGCACCGCGGCCTTGAAGTTGGGGGCGTGGTCGTTGACTGTATCGATGATGAGGTCGGCGACCTTCTCGCGCACGTCGTCCCAGCTCTGCCCGTTCGGAAGTTCGGGGGCGAACTGCTGGCAGAACAGGCTGGCGATGTGCCCGCCCGGAGGGGCGAGGCTGTCGTCGATGGTGGTGGGCAGCTTGATCTCGATGATCGGCTTCTTAGACCAGCCGAACTGCTGCGCATCGATGAAGGCCTGGTCCATGTAGTCCATTCCCGGCGCGATGATGATGCCGGCGGTGTGGTGCTCGGCCTTTTCCTTGCCGGGCAGCACGGTGAAATCGGGCAGTTCGGAGAGCGCGACGTTCATGCGGAACGTGCCCGAGCCGGTCTTGTAGTTCTTGATGCGGCGGTTGAAATCGGCATCGAGGTCGCTGCTGTCGACAAGCTGGCGATAGAGCAGCGCGGGGCCGACATTGGCGGCGATGGTGGGGGCGTAGAGCTCCTCGCCGCTTTCGAGCTTCACGCCGGTCGCCTTGCCGTTGTTCACCAGCACCTTGGAAACGGGTGATTCCAAGCTGATCTCCACGCCATACTCGGCGCAGGCACGGGCCATGGCCTGCGTGATCGCGCCCATGCCGCCGACCGAGTGGCCCCAGGCGCCGAACTTGCCATTCACCTCGCCGAAGACGTGGTGGAGCAGCACATAGGCCGAACCGGGGGTGGAGACGCCCGCATAGTTGCCGACCACCGCGTCGAAGCCGAACGCGGTCTTGACGTGGTCATCCTCGAACCAGCCATCGAGGAAATCGCGCGCAGACTTGGTGAAGATGTCGAGCAGGTCGCGCTGCACTTCGAGGCTGAGGTTGGCGATGGGCCAGCCCTGCTGCGCGGCCGAGAGCAGCGAGCGCACGCCGCCACCGACATTGGGCGGGCATTTCAGGGCTATATCGCGCAGCACTTGCGCCACTTTTTCAAGTGCCGCGTCGTAGTGCTTGTAGGCGTCGGCGTCCTTCTGGTTGAAGCGCGCGAATTCCGCCTCGGTGCGCCCGGCGCCGCCGCCCAGCTTGAGATAGTTGTTTTCAAACGGGAAGAAGTTGCTGATCGTGCGCTCGATGATGCGGAAGCCGCGCTCGTGCAGCTTCATGTCGGCGATCACCTTGGGGCGCAGCAGGCTGACGGTGTAGCTTGCGGTCGAGTTGCGGAAACCGGGGTGGAATTCCTCGGTGACGCAGGCGCCGCCAACGATATCGCGGCGCTCCAGCACACGCACCTTCATGCCAGCGCGGGCGAGATAGAAAGCGCAGGTGAGGCCGTTGTGGCCGCCGCCGATGATGATGGCGTCGTAGCGGTTGGTCATTCTAGTGCTCCCGATGTCTGGTGTGGGAAGGCCCACCCCCGGCCCCTCCCGCAAGCGGGAGGGGAGTTAATGTTGCGCCCGTCCTCAATTGGAGAGCGGTTTATGCAATGCCCTTCCTTCCCCCCTTCCCGCTTGCGGGAGGGGTCGGGGGTGGGCCTGATCCTTAAGCCTTGCTCCACCCAGCCGGCGGCGCCTTGTGCAGTCTTGCCTCTGGCGTCAGTGCGCGGATCTTGCGGGCGAAGCTGCGCAGGCAAACCTCGCTCTTGCCGATGGGGCCCGCGCCGTAGGTCTCGGAATTCATGCCTTGCTGCACCCGCTCGATCAGCCAGGTGTCTTCCTTGTTGACGACGCGGTTGATGCGCCAGTTGGCATAGCGCACGAGCTTCATCGTTCGGCTGTCATCAGGCAAGGCATAGGCCATTTCGCGCAGCAGGCAGGTGGTGGGGCTGATCGGCAGCCACTGCATGAAGTCGATCTGGTCCGCATAGATATCGAAGGCGATGTTCGGCCAGAGCTTGAAGTAGAGCCAGCGGCGGCGGTTTTCCTCCGGCAGTTCCTCCACGTGGGGCAAGTGCGCCTGGTAGAAGCGTTCCCAGAAATTGGCCGAAGGCTTGTCGACCAGATCGCCCTTCAAGCGATCTACCCAGTCGTCCGCCGCGATCTGGTAGGACTTGCCGAAGATGCGGACGAGGCCGTCGTGCGCGACCGGAATGTGGAGGTTGTCCGAGTAGTTGTCGCCGACGTTCTTCCAGTTCACACCCCGCGGACGCAGGCGCATCGCGCCCATCGGCTGCATGTCCTCGAAGCGGTAGGGTGCGATTTCGGCCTCGTGCGGGGCCATCATTTCGCCGGGCGTGGGAAACAGGCCGGGCTTCAGGCAAACCCACACGAACCCGCGCCAGATTTCGAGCGCGACAGGGGCGAGGCCGTTGTCCTCCAGCTTGAGCGCGGGATAGTCGGACTTCATCGGCACGCCGGTGAGGCGGCCGTCGGTCTCGTAGACCCAGGCGTGATAGGGGCAGACAAGCTTCTTGGCGCAGCCCGCAGTGCCTTCGACCAGCCGCATCGCGCGGTGGCGGCAGACGTTGGTGAAGGCGCGCACCTCGCCGTCATCGCCGCGCACCACGATCACGCTTTCGCCGATATAGTCGATCGTGCGCCAATCGCCTGCGTTCGGGATTTCGTTCACATGGCAGACGATCTGCCACGAGGGACGGATCACCCTCTCCATCTCGAGCGCGTGATATTCGGGATCGGTGTAGAGCCAGCCGGGCAGGCTCCAGTCCGCATCGGGGTCGTGCTCGCTGGCTGTTAGTGCCGCGAAGGCCGTCTGATCGCCCATGCCCACGAATCTCCACCGCGAAAAATGCTTGTTGGACGATCGTACAACAAGGCGTAGGATATGCAAGATGAAAGCGCCCTCCCCGCACCAGCCGGCCTTCCGCCGGACCCACCCCGATGCGCGCCGCCTTGCGCTGATCGAGGCTTGCGCACGGGTACTCGCGCGCGCAGGTGCGGCGGGCGCGAGCGTTCGGGCGATTGCAGTGGAGGCGGGCGTCTCGCCGGGGCTTGTCAGCCACTATTTCAGCGGGATCGAGGCGCTTGTCGCAGCGACTTATGAGCAAGTCGAAGGCGCGGTGGCCGCAACGCTGGACCGCGCGGTTGACGAGGCGGGCCATGATCCGCGCGCCCGGCTCGATGCCTTCGTGACCGCGAGCTTTGCGCCGGCGATCGCCGATCCCCAACTCCTTGCCACCTGGATCGCGTTCTGGAGCCTCGTCACCGCGCGGCCGGCAATCGCTGCGCAGCATGACGAGCAATATTCAGGCTCGCGCGCGCGGCTGGAAGCGCTGCTGGGCGATTGCGGCGTCGCGCCAAACGAGCAGCGCCGCGCTGCCATTGCGGTAACGGCGCTGGTCGACGGGCTGTGGCTCGAGCTGTGCCTATCGCCAGGGTGCTTCAGCGCCGAGGAAGCGGGCGACATCGCGCGCCGCTTCCTCGATACGCTTATCTCGAAAGATCGGTGACCAGCGCGGTGTAGTAGGTGATAGCTGGCGGGATGTTGGCGAGCGGCACCTTCTCGTTGAGCCCGTGGCTGTGATAGTCGCTCGGCTTGATGAACAGCGGGCTGACGACGTAGCTCGGCACGCCCTTGTGGCGATACCACATGTTGTCGCTCGCCCCGAGGCTCATTGCCGGGATCACGGGGATGCCGGGGTAGACCTTGTGGATCGACCGCTCGATTGCGGCCTTCACATCGGGGCGCAGCGGCGAGGCTGCGGTGGCGATGGCGCCTTCGGTCATGTCGCGGATGGTCATCTGCGGTACCGCGGCGACAGACTTCAATTCGGCCATGATCTCTTCGTTGGTGTGGCCGGGGAAGATGCGGCAATTGACCACGGCAGTGACGCGCTGCGGCTGCGCATTGACAGCGTGGCCGCCGACGATTGTCGTGGGAATGCAGGTCGTGCCCATCATTCCGTAGAGCAGCGGCGCCTTGCGCAAGGCAGCAATGGCGTCCGCGTCGGTCTGGTCCTTGGCAAAAGCGAGCATCGCCGCGCCCAGCGCCGCATTGGACTGGAGCGGGGCGGACGTTTCGAAGTAGGCGCGGGTCAGGTCGTTGACCTCGGGCTTGAAGCGATAGGCGCCGATTCGCACCAGCGCCTGTGACAGCTGGACAATCGCATTGTCGAGGCTCGGCTTGGAGCTGTGTCCGCCGGGGTTGGTCACCTCGAGCTCGAAATCGGCATAGGCCTTTTCGGCACCCTGCCAGTCGTACATGAGAGGCTTGCCGGTCGCCTCGTCGAGCAGGCCGTTGGTATCGAAATCGGCGTTGAGCACCATTTCGGCCCCGGCGAAGCGCTCGGCGAGCATCTGGCCGGTCTTCATCAGCGTTTCCTCGTCACCCGAAAGCGCGAGCACTATGGTGCGCTTGGGGCGATATCCCTGGCGCTTCAATTCGATCAGCGAGGAAACCATCAGCGCGACATCGATCTTCATATCGGTGGCGCCGCGGCCATAGAGGTAGCCGTCCTCGATGACCGGCACGAACGGATCACGCTGCCAATCGGCGCGCTTCGCTTCGACCACATCCATATGGCCGGAGAGGATGAGGGGCTTGAGCTTGCTATCACTCCCCTTCCACTGCGCGACGAGGTAGGCGGTGTCGTCGACCGGAACGATCTCGATATCGGTGGCGGCAAACCCTCCGGCGACCAGCGCATCGCGCAGCGCGGCGGCAACCTTGGGGGTCTCGTTGCCGGGCCCCCGCACCGAACGCATTGCCATGATGCGCTGACCCAGTTCGAGCGCCTGGGCTTCAGCCACTGGATGCGTCGCGGGCGCGGGCTTGGCGGCGAACGCTGGCAGCGGCGCAAGCGTGAGGGCGGAGGCGAGGACGAGACGGATGGGGGTCATGGCGTGAAGGAGCTCCTGGTGCCCTGTCACGCTGGCGAGGTCTGCGGGACGGCGCAAGGGGTTTTGTGGGCGGGGGTGGCTATGGCCGCTTGCCCACCCCAAACCCCTCCCGTTTGCGGGAGGGGCTCAAGCGTGCGAGCCCTCCTACAGCGGGAAGGGCTTTCAACGCCCCTCCTCCTTCTTCCCCCCTCCCGCTTGCGGGAGGGGTCGGGGGTGGGCCGCCTCAGCGTTCCACCTTGCTCGCGTCGAAGGTCTCGAGCCCCGGCTTGAAGCTCTTCTCGTCGAGGAACTGGCGCGTGGCTTCCTTGCGCGCTGCTGCGCCGCCGAAGCTGTGGAGCGCTTCCTGTGCGCGGATCTGGTATTCGAGGCCGTTGTCGTAGGTCATGTCGACCATGCGGCGCATCGTCCACTTGGTGGCGCGCAGCGCGTGGCTGTCCTTCTTCTTGAGCACATTGGCGATCTCGAGCACCCGCTCGCGCAGCTTGTCGGCCGGCACGGCTTCGGTGATGAGACCCTGCTCCTCGGCCTGCTTGCCGGTGAGGTTCTCGCCCATCATCGCATGGTACATCGCCTTGCGGAACGGCATGAGTTCCTGCGCGACCTTCGACGCGCCGCCGCCGGGGAGGATACCCCAGTTGATCTCGGAGAGGCCGAACTGCGCGTCCTCGCTGGCGATGGCGATGTCGCAGCCGAACAGCGGGCCATAGCCGCCGCCGAAGCACCAGCCGTTGATCATTGCGATCGTGGGCTTTTCATACCAGCGCAGGCGTTCAAACCAGCCATAGCTTTCGCGCTGCGACTTGCGGATCGCGCCGAGGCCAAGCGCTTCGGTCTCGCGGAAGTATTCCTTGAGGTCCATGCCAGCGGTCCAGGCCTCGCCCTCTCCGGTCAGCACGAGAACGCGCACGTCGTCGCGGAATTCCAGCTCTTCGAGCACCGCCTTCATGCGGCGGTTGAGCTTCGGGCTCATGCAATTGCGCTTTTCCGGCCGGTTAAAGGCCACCCAGGCAATGCCGTCTTCGACGCAGAAGGCAACAGTGTCCTCCTCGGCGCGGTCAGGCTTGGGGGCAATCGGGGTTTGCTCGGTCACGGCACTTCCTCTCAGGCGGTACGACGGCTTGTTCGGTTATGTTGTATAACACTTGGCGAGTCGGTGCAACGCCATGCCGCAGGGCAAGTAGCGGAGGGTCAAAAACAGGACCATCGACCGATCCGACCGGTTTGGACGCAAAACTTGCACCAAAGTGTAGGATGTTTGCCTTATCCCGCTGCACTGCCGTTAACGGGCCGTCACGGCCTTTCGCATACGAATGCAGCAATTGATTAGAATGCAAAATTTGCCCGATGAAATCGCTTGAAACCGCGCTTTTCCGTCCGTTAATTGCAATTAATGCAATTGCTCCGCCATGTTTCGCACTTGCGAAGACTCGGGGTGAGGGGCACATCGGACGGGCCTTTCAGGCATCCTCTCCCAAACTTTCCAAGGGCCGCCCGGCAACGGGTGGCCCTTTTTTTTCGGTTCGGTTCCCCCTCACCTCGTCATCACCGCCGAGGCGGGACTAACGAACGCAGGAGTTGGCAGGCCCCTGCCCTTCACCTATGCGGCAGGATCACCGTGCGCCCGACGACGCGGCGCTCGCGCATCGCCATATAGGCCTCCCGCCAATCGGCCAGCGGTACGGCGGAATGGAGGTGCGGGCGGATGCGGCCCTCGCCCGCCAGCCTCAGGATTGCGGCCACATCCTCGCGCCCGCGCTCGGGGAAGCGGCGGCCGTATTCACCCGCGCGGACGCCTACCACGGAGAAGCCCTTGATCAGCGGGATGTTGGTGCGCACTTCGGCGATACGTCCGCCGGCAAAGCCGACGACGAGCAGCCGGCCGCCGAAGGCAGTGTAGCGGCATGCCTCATCGAACACGTCGCCGCCGACGGGATCGTAGACCAGATCGGCCCCGCGCCCGCCGGTGAGTTCGAGGATGGCCTCGCGCACGCCGGTGGGGCCGGCGAGGATGTGGTCGGGGGCATAGAGGCGCGCGATGGCCTCGCGCTTTTCCGGGCTGGAAGCGACGGCGATGACCGTGAGGCCGAGCGCCTTGCCGAGATCGACAGCTGCAAGCCCGACCCCGCCTGCCGCGCCGTGGACCACCAGTGTCTCGCCAGGCTCAGCCCGGCCGATGCGCGCGATCGCGGTGTAAGCGGTGATATAGGCGGCGCGCAGGGCGGCGCCCTCGGCATAGGACATGCCGGTCGGCAGCGGCAGCAGCGCGGCATCGGCGAACACGCCGTATTGCACCACGGCGCCTGTCAGGGTCGCGACGATTACCTTGTCGCCCGCCTGCCAGCGGCTCCCCTCCCCCGCCGCGACGACTTCGCCGGCGGCTTCCATTCCGGGAACGAAGGGCAGTGCCGGTTTTGCCTGATAGAGCCCCTCGGTCATCAGCAGATCGGGAAAGCCGAGCGCGGTGGCTTCGATGCGGACGAGCGCTTGCCCGGGTCCGGCTTGCGGTACCGGGCGTTCGGCAAGGCCGACACCGGCAAGATCGGGCGCGAGCGCTGACACTTCGAGGACGGTCATGGTCTCGGGCGGCGTGGTCATCGGCAGTTGTTCTCCCGCCGGCTGCGATGCCGGAACCGGCGCGCGGCGTCCAGACCGGTTCGGCAGGTTTGCTCCTCCCCGCTTCCGTTCGTCCCAAGCGAATTCGAGGCCTGGCGCGCGGGAGTTCTCGGCTTCGCTCGGGACGAACGGAACTGGTCGGAGTTAGGCCGCGCTCGCCCGCTGTTGCAGCCGCCCAATCGCATCGAGCGAGGAGAGCAGCGCACCTTCCTGCCAGCAGCCGTAGTATGAGCAATGCTCGCCCGCGAGGACGATGCGCCCGTCCATCGCGACGAGATTCTGATAATGCGCCTCGCGGCTTTCCTCGGTCCATGTGGCGCAGCAGCCGAGGATCCACGGCATGCGGCTCCATGCGACCGAAACGCCGTTCAGGAACTCGGACTTGTAGTGCTTGGGATGGAACACCGAACCCTGATCCAGCGCGGCCTGGATGCGCTTTTCGGGTGTCATCCCGGCTAGAATATAGGCACCCAGGCCGAAGGGATAGGCGCCCAGCAGCACGGCGGGGCCATCGCTGAACGCGCCGTGGCTGGGATAGCTGACGAGCCCGATCGCCGCGTCGGTGAACGAAGTTCCGCCATAGATCGCGTCCTCGGTTTCCCAGAAACGGCGCTTCATTTCGAGGCCGATCTTGACCGAGTTGCCATAGGGCAGCGCTTTTAGGGCGGCCTTCTTGGCATCGGAGACCTGAATGTCGATCTGGCCCAGCACTGTGGCGGGAATGGTGCAGACCATCCAGTCCGCATGGGTCTCGCCGACCTGACCGGTCTTTGCGTCGGTCCAGCTCGCAGTCACGCCATTCTCGTCCTGCGCGATCCTGGTGACGCGCGTGCCATAGCGGATGAGCTTGCCCACCCGCGCCTGAAACGCCTTGCCGATATGGTCCATGCCGCCCTTGGGCTGGAACATCGCAGGCTGCATCACATGTTCGGAGAAGAAACCCAGCGCTTCCCAGATCTTGCTGTCCAGCGTGTCCGAAAGGCCGAAGGGATCATTGGGGATCGGCGCACCATTGACCCCGCCGCCCGGCGGGCGCTCCCAGCCGCGCTGTTCGCCGAGCTTCTCGCTTTTCACGTAGGCCATGTTCTTGTCGAGCACGCCCCAGCTGCGCATCGCCTCGAGCAGCCTGGCCTTGTCTTCGGCCGTGACCGCCTGATCGAGCGCACCTGCATTGAGCGCCTTGCCGAGAAGTTCGGAGACGTGGCCCTTCCAGTCGGTCACCACGTCGCGGTAGCGCTGCGGCTTGCCGCCGAAGGCCGCCTTGCGGTGGACGAAGGCGTTGGTGTTGTTCTGGATATAGGGTTCGAGCTGAACCCCCAGTTCCTTGCAATAATGCAGCACGGTGCGGTGGTGGTGGGGGATGCGCCAGGGACCGGGGTTCAGGTAGTTGCCCGGCGCGAAGCCGACTGTCTGAACCGAGCCGAGTTCGTTGACGGTGTCGCCGCCGCGCAGGGTCATGTTGCGCCCGCCCGCGCGGTTCTGGAACTCGAGGATCTGGACCTTGTAGCCGGCCTTGGTCAGCTCATGGGCCGCAAGCATGCCGGCAAGGCCGGCGCCGAGTATGAGCACCGAAGCGCCGGGCTTCGCACCGGATAGCTTCGGCGGGCCGGTGAACTGCGATTCCGCCGCGTGGCCCATCACCGTCATCGCCTGATAAAGCGCGGCGCCGCCGCCCACCTTGCCGATCATGGTGAGAAGATCGCGGCGGGTTTGCGGCAATACCGGGTCGGTCATTGTAGCCCTTTCACAGCAGGTCCGGGCGGAATAGCGCGGTCCCTGCGAGCAACGGTCTTCGAGGCGCGGCCTAGTGGCCGCAGTTGCAATCAGGAACGGGCGGGTTGGCCGTGCTGATCCGGTCGAGATCGGCCACGGTCACCTCGTCGTGGTAATCGTTGAAATGGCCGCGAACATAATTGATCACCGCAGCGATCTGCGGACGCGTAAGCATGTCGGTGAACCAGGGCATGCCGCCCCGGCCCTTCAGGAGAATTATGCTGGGATAATCTTTGCTCGCCAGACGCGGATTGCCCGCCAGCGCCGGGATCATCGCGCCGGCCTGCCCCCCGCCTTTGGCATCGGCCATGTGGCAGGCCTGGCATATCTGCTCGTAAAGCTCCTTGCCCTCGCCGGAGACCTCTACAGTCGAGGCGCCGCCACGGTCCTGCGCCGCGCCGGGCGCGGCGAAGGCCAGCGCGGCGGCGAGCGACACGCCGCCGGCAATCAGGGATAGAAAGCGATAGTTCAGCAAGCCCGCACCTCGACTCTCGCCGTGTCCACAGCCAGACAGCCGTCAAACAATTGTGCAACGCAGCGTACACAAAGTGACATGCCGGGCAAGCCGCAATGGCGGGTCCTGAACAATTGGGCATGGGCACTGCGCAGGCTCGTCCCTTTTTCCGAGACGCGCTTTTGCTGCGGCGCGGTTTGGCATATGCAAAGGGGGCGCCCCGAACCGGGCGTTGTCCCTCTTCGCCCCCTGTGGTCCGCCCAGAGAAAAGGAAACCTCGATGCGCCTGCTGCTTCTGCCCGCGATTGCTCTTGCCGCGCTTGCTCCCATGTCGAACGCGGCCGCGCAGGTGACGCGCATCCAGTCCAATCCCCAGGCGCTGATTCTTGATGGTGCGGATGTGCAGGCCGGGACCGACCTGTTCTATCTCTCGGGCCAGCTCGCCTCGCCCGTTGATCCGACCAAGTCCTTTGCCGATGTGAAATCGATCGACGATCTTGGCGACACGAAGACCCAGACGATCAGCGTGCTGAACAAGATCAAGGCGCTGCTCGCGAGCCGCGGCTACGCCATGTCCGACCTCATCAAGCTGACGCTGTTCGTCGCCGCCGATCCCAAGCTTGGCAAGATGGACTTTGCCGGGGCGAACGAGGGCTTCAAGCAGTTCTTCAAGACCAGCGACAATCCCAACACCGTGGCCCGTTCGACCTTTCAGGTGGCGGCGCTGGCAGGGCCTTACTTCCTGATCGAGATCGAGGCGATCGCGGCCAAGAAGCGCTGAACCGGCACTGACCGGCGATGACGATTGCGGGCCCGCAATCGTATTCCATTGGACACCTGTCCCACTGAGGCCACAGTGGCCGCATGTGATGGCTTGCCGCAGGCGCCTTCCCTCGCCTAGTCTGCCAGGCGAGAACCCGGGGGAGGCCGGACAGCATCGGGACGCAAGGGCGAGGGCCGCCGCAGAAGCCCGTGCCTTTCAGCGTCCGGAATGGGGGAGTGACAATCCGTGCGCCTCGACCAGAATGACCAGCGAGCTGGGGGTGCTGCGGCTGCGCCCGAAGCCGCCACCAGCGAGGGCATGCAAGCCCATATCCTCGACGTGCTTCGCCACCGCGTGGGCAAGGATGTCCATTCCGCCACCCCGCACGACTGGTTCACCGCCACCGTCCTCGCGCTGCGCGACAAGGTGATCGACCAGTGGATGGAATCCACCCACCGCACTTACGAGGCTTCGGGCAAGCGGGTCTATTACCTCAGCCTTGAATTCCTCATCGGCCGCCTCTTGCGCGATGCGCTCTCCAACATGGGCCTGACCCGCGAGATGGAGAAGGCGCTGCGCTCCTACGGCTTCGATCTCTCGGTGATCGAGGATCTCGAGCCCGATGCCGCATTGGGCAACGGCGGGCTTGGCCGTCTGGCCGCGTGTTTCATGGAGAGCCTCGCCAGCCTCGATATCCCGGCTTACGGCTATGGCATCCGCTATGTGAACGGCATGTTCCGCCAGCGGCTCGACGATGGCTGGCAGGTGGAACTGCCCGAAACCTGGCTGAGCCATGGCAACCCCTGGGAATTCGACCGGCGTGAAAGCGCCTACCGCGTCGGCTTCGGCGGCGAGGTGGTGGACCGGGGCGATCGGGTCGAATGGGTTCCGGCCGAGCAGGTCGAGGCCTCGGCGGTCGATACGCCGGTGGTGGGCTGGCGCGGCAAACGCGTGAACACGCTTCGGCTGTGGACCGCGAGTGCGCTTGATCCCATTCGCCTCGATGCGTTCAATGCGGGCGACTATGCCGGGGCGCTGTCCGAGGAGGTGCGGGCCGAAACGCTGGTGCGCGTGCTCTATCCGGCCGATTCCAGCCCGGCCGGCCAGGAACTGCGCCTTCGGCAGGAGTATTTCTTCACCTCCGCCTCGATCCAGGACATCGTGCGCCGCCACGTGCAGACGCACGGCGATATCACCACCCTTGCCGACAAGGCGGCGATCCAGCTGAACGACACGCACCCGGCGGTGGCGGTGGCGGAAATCATGCGGCTGCTGGTCGATGTCCATGGGCTCGATTTCAACGAGGCCTGGGACCTGACGCGCCGCACGGTGGGCTATACCAACCACACCCTGCTGCCCGAGGCACTGGAATCGTGGCCGCTGCCGCTGTTCGAGCGGCTGCTCCCCCGGCACATGCAGATCATCTACGCGATCAACAGCCGCGTGCTGCGCGAGGCCCGCAAGGGCGGGCTCGATGACCGCGCGATTTCGGCCATCAGTCTGATCGACGAGGCCGGAGAGCGGCGGGTGCGCATGGCGAACCTGGCCTTCGTGGGCGCGCACAGCGTAAACGGCGTGGCGGCGCTGCACACCGAGCTGATGAAATCGACGGTCTTTGCCGACCTCCATGGGCTCTATCCCACCCGGATCAACAACAAGACCAACGGCGTGACGCCCCGGCGCTGGCTCCAGCAGTGCAATCCGGGGCTCACCAGCGTGATCACCGATGCGATCGGGCCGGCGTTTCTCGATGATGCCGCGCAACTGGCCGACCTCGACGCCTTGGCGGGGGACGCGGCGCTGGGCGAGCGGATCGCCGAAGTAAAGCGGGCCAACAAGGTGGCGCTCGCCAGTTATGTGCGCCAGACCATGGGGCTGCGGCTCGATCCCGATGCGCTGTTCGACGTGCAGATCAAGCGCATCCACGAATACAAGCGGCAGCTGCTCAATCTGATCGAGACCGTGGCGCTCTACGATCAGATTCGCAGCCATCCCGAGCGCGACTGGGTGCCGCGGGTGAAGATTTTCGGTGGCAAAGCGGCTTCAAGCTATCACAACGCCAAGCTGATCATCAAACTCGCGAGTGACATCGCGCGGCGGGTGAATGCCGATCCTTCGGTGGGCGGGCTGCTGAAGGTGGTGTTCATGCCCGATTACAACGTTTCGAAGGCCGAGCGGATCATTCCGGCGGCGGACCTTTCGGAGCAGATCAGCACAGCGGGGATGGAAGCCTCGGGCACCGGCAACATGAAGTTTGCGCTCAATGGCGCGCTCACCATCGGTACGCTCGATGGCGCCAATATCGAGATCAAGGACCATGTCGGAGACGAGAATATCGTGATCTTCGGCCTGACCGCAGACGAAGTCGCCGAAAAGCGTGCCGGGGGCTACAATCCGCGCGCTGTTATCGAGGCGAGCCGCGAATTGCAGCAAGCTGTCTCGGCCATCGCGACGGGGGTGTTCTCCCCCGACGACCCGACGCGCTATGCCGGGCTCATGGGCGGGATTTATGATCATGACTGGTTCATGGTCGCCGCCGATTTCGATGCCTATCACGCGGCGCAGCGCCGGGTGGACCGGCTCTGGGAAGACCAGGCCGGTTGGCGCGAGAAGGCGATCCGCAACATCGCCAATGTCGGCTGGTTCTCCTCCGACAGGACGATCGGGGAGTATGCCCGCGATATCTGGGGAGTTGGTGCAGTCTCATGAAGCCCTCCCCCGCCGCGCTCGAAGCCCTGCTGAACGGGACCCATGCCGATCCTTTCGCGCTGCTGGGCATTCATGAAGGGCCGGGCGGCGCATTTGCCCGCGCGGTGCTGCCGGGGGCGGAGACGGCCGAAGCGCATTCGCTGGGCGGCGAGGCGCTGGGCACGCTGACGCGGATCGATGATCGCGGGCTGTTCGAAGGCGTGGTCAACGGGCCGCGCCAGCCGGTGAAGTATCGCTGCACGGCAGGGCCGCACGAATGGTGGCAGACCGATGCCTATTCGTTCGGGCCGGTGATGGGGCCGCTGGACGATTTCCTGATCAATGAAGGCACCCATCTCCGCCTGTTCGACAAGCTGGGCGCGCATGTCATTTCGCATGAAGGCGCGGCAGGCGTGCATTTCGCGGTCTGGGCGCCCAATGCCGAGCTCGTTTCAGTGGTTGGCGATTTCAACGATTGGGACGGCCGGCGTCACCCGATGCGCCGGCGCGCGGATATCGGTGTGTGGGAAGTGTTCGTGCCGGATATCGAGGCAGGGCGCGCTTACAAGTACCGCATTGTTGGCCCGGGAGGTGCGGTGCAGCCGCTCAAGGCCGATCCCTTCGCGTTCCGTTCAGAGCTGCGGCCCGCAACGGCGAGCGTGATTGGCGCGCCCGATGCGCACGAATGGGGTGATGACGCGCACCGCGCGCATTGGGCCGCGGCGGACCCGCGGCGAGTACCGATTTCGATCTACGAAGTGCATCCGGGTTCTTGGCAGAAGCCGGGGGATGGCCGCGAATTCTATTCATGGGACGAGTTGGCGGATCGGCTGATCCCCTATGCAGTGGACATGGGCTTCACCCATATCGAGTTCCTGCCGGTTTCCGAGCATCCCTACGATCCGAGCTGGGGCTACCAGACCACCGGCCTCTTTGCGCCTTCTGCGCGCTTCGGGGAGCCGGAGGGCTTCGCGCGCTTTATCGACGGCGCGCACCGGGCCGGGATCTGCGTGCTGATCGACTGGGTGCCGGCGCACTTCCCGGTCGATGCGCATGGCCTTGCCCGGTTCGACGGCACGGAGCTCTACGAGCACGCCGATCCGCGCCTCGGCTTCCATCCCGATTGGCAGACCGCGATCTACAATTTCGGGCGGCGCGAGGTGCTTTCGTTCCTAGTCAACAACGCGCTGTTCTGGGCCGAGCGCTATCACGTGGATGGCCTGCGCGTCGATGCGGTGGCCTCGATGCTCTACCGCGATTATTCGCGCAAGGCCGACGAATGGATCCCCAATGCAGAAGGCGGGCGCGAGAACTGGGAAGCGGTCGAGTTTCTCCAGGCGATGAACCGTGCGGTCTATGCAAGCCACGCCGGCTTCATCACGGTGGCGGAGGAATCGACGAGCTGGCCGGGCGTGACCCAACCGACCGATGCTTCCGGCCCGCCGCGTGGGGGGCTGGGCTTCGGCTTCAAGTGGAACATGGGCTTCATGCACGATACGCTCGCCTACATGGCGCGCGATCCCGTCCACCGGCGCCACCATCACGACGAGATCACCTTTGGGCTGATGTATGCCTTCAGCGAGAACTTCGTGCTGCCGCTGAGCCACGATGAAGTGGTCCACGGCAAGGGCTCGCTGCTCGGCAAGATGAGCGGCACCGATGCCTGGCAGAAGTTTGCCAACCTGCGCGCCTACTACGGCCTGATGTGGGGTTATCCCGGCAAGAAGCTGCTGTTCATGGGTCAGGAGTTTGCGCAAGGGCGCGAATGGAGCGAGGCGCGCGGGCTCGACTGGGAACAGCTTGATCTGCCCGAGCATGCCGGAGTGCAGCGCTGGGTCAAGGACCTCAACGCGGCCTACCGCACCCTTCCAGCGCTCCACGCGCGCGATTGCGAGGGCGAGGGTTTCGATTGGCTGGTCGTCGACGATGCGCTTGCCTCGGTCTTCGCCTGGGTTCGCAAGGCGCCGGGTGCGCCGCCGGTGGTGGTCGTCAGCAACATGACGCCGACGCTGCACGGGCATTACCGCCTGCCCATGCCCTGCGACGGAACATGGCGCGAGGCGCTCAACAGCGATGCGGCGATCTATGGCGGATCGGGCCAGGGCAACCTGGGCGCGGTGACGGCGCAGCACGGCGCTGCCATGGTCGTGCTGCCGCCGCTCGCCACGATGATGCTCGTATTTGAAGGGTAACGGGAAAGCGTAGCGACAATAACGGGCCAGGCAACAGTGGCCAATGCAGAGGGGGAGTGTGGCAATGAGGGATACCTACGGACAACCGCTGGCGCGTGATGCCATGGCCTATGTTCTTGCAGGCGGGCGCGGCAGCCGCCTGGCGGAGCTCACCGACAACCGGGCCAAGCCCGCGGTCTATTTCGGCGGGGTCAGCCGGATCATCGATTTCGCACTGTCGAACGCGATCAATTCGGGCATCCGCCGCATCGGCGTGGCGACGCAGTACAAGGCGCACTCGCTGATCCGCCACATGCAGCGCGCGTGGAACTTCATGCGGCCCGAGCGCAACGAGAGCTTTGACATCCTCCCCGCCTCGCAGCGCATTTCGGAAGCGATGTGGTACGAGGGCACCGCCGACGCGGTCTATCAGAACATAGACATCATCGCGAGCCATGCGCCCAAGTACATGGTCATCCTCGCGGGCGATCACATTTACAAGATGGACTACGAGCGCATGCTGCAACAGCATGTCGCGACGGGCGCCGACGTGACGATCGGCTGTCTGGTTGTGCCATGCGAAGAGGCCAAGGGTTTCGGCGTCATGGCGGTCGATGCGAACAGCGTGATTACCGACTTCGTCGAGAAGCCCGAAAATCCGCCATCGATCCCCGGCGATCCGGCCAACTCGCTCGCCTCGATGGGTATCTACGTGTTCGACACGAAGTTCCTGTTCGAACAGCTGCGCCGCGATGCCGCCGACCCGGAATCGAGCCGCGATTTCGGCAAGGACATCATCCCCTACATCGTCCAGAACGGCAAGGCGGTGGCGCACCGCTTCACCGACAGCTGCATCCGCGCAGCCGAGGAAATCGGCGAGTACTGGCGCGATGTCGGCACCGTGGACGCCTACTTCGAAGCGAACCTCGACCTGACCGACGTGGTCCCCAAGCTCAACATGTACGACCGGGATTGGCCGATCTGGACCGACCAGGTCGTGGCGGCGCCGGCCAAGTTCGTTCACGATCAGGACGGGCGGCGCGGCATGGCGATTTCCTCGCTGATCTCGCAGGACTGCATCGTTTCGGGCGCGCTGGCCAAGCGCAGCCTGCTCTTCACCGGCGTGAAGATGGGCTCGTTCTCCAGCGTCGATGAGGGCGTGATCCTGCCCTATTGCAACATCGGGCGCGGCGCGCGGCTTTCCCGCGTGATCCTTGATTCAGGAGTGCGCATTCCCGAAGGGCTCGTGGTCGGCGAGGACCCGATCCTCGACGCCAAGCGCTTCCGCCGCACCGAGAACGGGGTGTGCCTGATCAACAAGGCCATGATCGAGCGGCTGAAATGACAAAAGCGCGCCTGCTGCTGCCCACCCCTAACCCCTCCCGCATGCGGGAGGGGAACTGGAGGGACCTGCGCTTCAATCTCGCCTGCCGCTTGTGTGAGGGGTTGCGGGTGGGCCAGTCATGACCCTGAACGTCCTCTCCGTCGCTTCGGAGGCGGTGCCGCTGGTCAAGACCGGCGGGCTTGCCGACGTGGTCGGCGCGCTGCCGGAGGCGCTGGCGCCGCATGGGGCAGTGCTGACGACAATGCTGCCGGGCTATCCGGCAGTGCTCGCAGCGCTTTCCAAGCGGCCCAAGGCGCTGCACAAGTGGGACAGCCTGCTGGGCGAACCGGCACGGCTTCTGGCCGGCAAGATCGGCGGCCACGCGCTGCTGGTGCTCGATGCGCCGGGGCTCTTCGCGCGCGAGGGCGGGCCTTATGGCGATGCCACGGGGCGTGACTGGCGGGACAACTGGCGGCGCTTTGCCGCCTTTGGCCGCGCAGCGGCGGATGTGGCGGCGGGCGCGGTCAAGGGCATCGCGTTCGATCTCGTCCATGCGCACGACTGGCAGGCGGCGATGACGCTGGCCTATATGCGCTTTGCCCCGGCTGGCGCGACCCCGCCCTCGGTCATCACGATCCACAACATGGCCTTCCAGGGCCACTATGGCGCAGACATTTTCGCCGGGCTGGAGCTGCCACCTTATGCTTTTGCCATCGACGGGGTGGAGTATCACGGCGGGGTGAGCTTCCTGAAGGCAGGGCTTGCCGCAGCGAACGCGATCACCACGGTGAGTCCGACTTACGCGCGCGAGATCCGCGAGCCCGGCTTCGGTATGGGGCTGGAGGGCCTCATCCGCGGGCGCGAGGCGGAAGTTTCGGGCATCGTCAACGGCATCGATCCGACGGTCTGGAACCCGGCGAGCGACCCGGCGCTTCCCGCGACCTATACCGCCCGGACACTGGCGCGGCGCGCGGCCAACACGCTTGCGCTCGAGGCCGAATTTGGCCTGCAGCCTGGGAATGGCCCGCTGTTCGTGGTGATCAGCCGGCTGACCTGGCAAAAGGGCATGGACGTGCTGCTCGAAGCGGCTGACCATCTTGTCGGCATCGGCGGACGGCTGGCGCTGCTGGGTTCGGGCGATGCGGCGCTGGAAAGCGGATTTCACGCGGCGGCGGCCCGCCATCCCGGCCGGATCGCGGTGCGCATCGGCTATGACGAGGCGCTTTCGCATCGCATGCTGGGCGGCGGTGATGCGATCCTTGTGCCAAGCCGGTTCGAACCGTGTGGCCTCACACAGCTCTACGGCCTTGCCTATGGCTGCGTTCCTGTGGTCAGCTGCACCGGAGGCCTCGCTGATACGGTGATCGACGCAAACCTTGCCGCACGCAACGCAGGTGCGGCGACGGGGGTGCAGTTCGACAGCGTGCGCTATCAGACCTTGGCTGACGCCTTGACCCGCACGGTGCAGCTATTTCACCAGACCGAGACTTGGCGCGGCTTGCAGCGCGCCGGAATGAAAGCCGATTTTGCGTGGGAACGCAGCGGTCAGGCCTATGCAGAGCTTTACGCGAGCCTAGTGGAAACACCATGATCCAGACAATCCCGACCACGCCGTTCACCGACCAGAAGCCGGGCACTTCGGGCCTGCGCAAGAAGGTGCGGGTGTTTGCGCAAGCCAACTACGCCGAGAACTTCATTCAATCGGTGTTCGATGCAGTCTCTCCCGAGGCGGGTGCCACATTGGTTATCGGCGGCGACGGGCGCTACCACAACCGCACGGTGATCCAGGCCGCGATCCGCATTGCCGCGGCCAACGGCTATGGCCGGGTTCTTGTCGGGCAAGGCGGCATCCTTTCGACCCCGGCCGCCAGCCATGTGATCCGCAAGTACGGCGCGAGCGGCGGGCTGATCCTGTCTGCCAGCCACAACCCCGGCGGGCCGGACGAGGACTTTGGCATCAAGTACAACATCGCCAACGGCGGCCCCGCGCCCGAGGCGATTACGGACGCGATCTTTGCCCGGACCAAGGTGATCGACCGCTGGCTGACGGTGGACGCGCCGGACGTCGATCTCGATGCGCTGGGCACGCAAGGCGTGGCGGGTATGACGGTCGAGGTGATCGATAGCGTCGCCGACTGGGCAGACCTGATGGAAACGCTGTTCGATTTCCCGGCAATCCGCACGGCGGCGGCGAACGGCCTGACCATGGCCTTCGATGCGATGCATGCGGTCACCGGGCCCTATGCGACCGAAGTGCTGGAAAAGCGGCTGGGGTTCCGCCCCGGCACAGTGCACAACGGTGTGCCGCTGGAAGACTTTGGCGGGCACCATCCAGACCCCAACCGGGTTCACGCCAAGGTGCTGTTCGACCTGATGTTCTCGCCCGATGCTCCCGCGTTCGGGGCAGCTTCGGACGGGGATGGCGACCGCAACCTGATCGTAGGCAAGGGCATTTTCATCACCCCGTCCGACAGCCTCGCGATGCTGGCGGCCAATGCGCACCTTGCGCCGGGCTACGCCGGGGGGCTGGCCGGGATCGCGCGCTCGATGCCGACCAGCGCGGCGGCGGACCGTGTGGCGGAGGCGCTGGGCATTCCGGCGTTCGAAACGCCGACGGGGTGGAAGTTCTTCGGCACGCTGCTGGATGCCGGAAAGGCAACGATCTGCGGCGAGGAAAGCGCCGGGACCGGTTCGGACCATGTGCGCGAGAAGGATGGGGTCTGGGCAGTGCTGCTCTGGCTCAATATCCTCGCCGCGCGAGGGGAGAGCGTGGAAGCAATCGCGCGGGCACACTGGGCGACTTATGGACGGAATTACTACGCGCGGCACGACTACGAAGCGCTGCCCAAGGACGTGGCCGAAGCGCTGATGGCGGCGCTGGAAGCGTCCTTCCCCGCGCTGCCGGGCAAGGCGTTCGGGCCGCTCACGGTCGCCGCGGCGGACAGCTTTGCCTATACCGATCCGGTCGATGGCTCGTTCAGCGCCAATCAGGGCCTGCGCGTGCTGTTCGAGGGCGGCTCGCGCATCGTGCTCAGGCTCTCGGGCACGGGCACCGAAGGCGCGACCCTGCGGCTCTATCTGGAGCGCTACGAGGCGGCGGGCGGCGTGCTCGATGCCGATACCGATGCGATGCTGGGTGATCTGATCGCGGCGGCAGAGGCAATTGCCGGGATTGCCGCGCGGACCGGGCGGACGGCGCCAGACGTGATTACATGACGCTGCTTTCGGTGCGCGCGCCGCGCGCCGAGGCGGTCATGCTCTGCCGGTTCGACGGCGAGGCCGAAACCCGCGTGGCCATGGCACGGCGGGGGGAGGACTGGGTCGTGGAGGCCCCTCCCCCGGGCACCCGCTATGGCCTGCGCGCCCAGGGGGAATGGGCGCCTGAGAGGGGGCTGTGGTTCGATCCCGCCAAGCTGCTGGTCGATCCGCGCGCGGTCGAACTGGACCGGCCGTTTCAGTACAGTCCGGCGCTTTCGGAATATGGGGTGGATACCGCACCGCTGATGCCGCGTGCGGTGATGCCAGGCGCGCTGCCCGATGTGCCCCTGCGCCCGCCGGTGTTCCGGCGCGGCGGGCTCATCTATGAAGTGAACGTGCGCGGCCTGACCATGCTGCACCCGGAAGTGCCCGAGCCGCAGCGCGGGACAGTGGCGGCGCTGGCGCATCCGGCGGTGCTCGCGCATCTTGAGAAGCTGCATGTCAGCGCAGTGGAGCTCATGCCGATCACGGCGTGGATCGACGAGCGGCATCTCCCGCCGCTGGGGCTGCGCAACGCCTGGGGCTACAATCCGGTCGTACCGATGGCGCTCGATCCGCGGCTGTGCCCGGGGGGCGTGGCCGAACTACGTCAGACGGTGGCGGCGCTCCACGCCCGCGGGATCGGCGTAATCCTCGATCTGGTGTTCAACCACACCGGCGAGAGCGATGTGCTGGGCCCTGTGCTGTCGTTTCGCGGGCTCGACAACGCAGCCTATGCCCACGCACCCGATGGCAGCCTGATCAACGATACCGGCTGCGGCAATACGCTCGATTTCGCGCAGCCGGCGGTCCGGGGGCTGGTGATCGAGGCCTTGCGCCATTTCGTGCGCCACTGCGGGGGGGACGGCTTCCGCTTTGATCTCGCCACCGTCATGGCGCGCGGGCCGGGCTTTGCGGCGGATGCACCGATCTTTTCGGAGATGGCCGCCGATCCCTGGCTGGCCGACCGGGTCATGATTGCCGAGCCATGGGATATTGGCCCCGGCGGCTATCAGCTCGGCCGGTTTCCCGCCAACTGGCTCGAATGGAACGACCGCTACCGCGACGATGTGCGGCGGTTCTGGCGGGGGGATTGCGGTGTCGGCACCTTGGCGACGCGGATTGCGGGGTCTTCCGATGTGTTCGGGAAGGACTGCCGCGCCGTGAGCTTTCTGGCGGCGCATGACGGGTTCACGCTGGCCGACACGCTGGCCTATGCCGAGCGCCACAACCATGCGAACGGCGAGGACAACCGCGACGGGCATGGCGAGAACTTCAGCTGGAACAACGGGGTTGAGGGGCCGTCGCTGGACCCTGCCGTGCTCGCCCGCCGCACAGCGCTGGCGCGGGCGATGCTGGGCACGCTGTTCGTCTCGACAGGCACGATCATGCTGACGGCAGGCGACGAGTTCGGCCGCAGCCAGCAGGGCAACAACAACGCCTATGCGCAGGACAACGCGCTAACGTGGATCGACTGGGCGAACCGCGACAGGGCGCTGGAAGACCATGTCGCCGCGCTGGCCGTGTGGCGGGCGGCCCGCGATCTGGCGCAGTTTCCGCAAGATGGCACCTGGCGCGCACTCGGCGGTGCAGCGATGGATGCAGCGCGCTGGGAGGACCCGGCAACGGCAGGGTTTGCCTGGCAAGCAGGTGATGAAGCGGCGCGGTCGATGGGATTGCGGGTCGACCGCGCCGCTCCTTGTGCCGGGCCCGAGGAGGGCGGCAGGCCCGGGATCCGGTCAGGCGCGCTGCCAGACTAGCGCCGGATCGAATTCCTCGCGCGCGGCTGGCTGGGCGCGCGGCATGTCCTGCGCCACGGGAAGCGGCTCGGGCAGCAGGGTGTTGAGCAGAAGGCGGCCGAAGGTCCAGTCACCAAGGCCCGAGGCGGCGTTGATATGCCCTGCCTCCCCCGCATCAGCGAGGCGCGCGCCCCAGCGGCGGGCAAGGCCGCGGGCCTGCGCCATGGTCAGGTAGGGATCGTTGCGGCTGGCGACGAGGATCGAGGGGAACGGCAGCGCACCGGCCGGGACCGGTGCGAAGCGGGTGAGGCGCCGGTCGATCGGGCGGTCCTCCACATCGGGCGGGGCGACCAGCAGGGCGCCGATGACTTTGCCACCCGACACGGGACCGCCGGGCTGCTCGTATTCCGCCCACCACGCCACCGCGAGGCAGCCGAGGCTGTGCGCGACGAGCACCACCGGGCCTTCGGCTCGCTGCACGGCGAGGTTAAGCTTGTTGACCCAGGTGTTGCGGTGCGGGTCTTCCCACAAGCCCAGATCGACGCGGCGGCAGCCGGGGAGACGCGCGTCCCAATCGGTCTGCCAATGGCCCGGGCCGCTGTTGCCAAGCCCCGGAACAGTAAGGATGACCGGGCTCTCCGATCGTTTCAAGGTGTTGCTATTCATGGCCATTGTCTATCTCCGCAGAGGAACTGGCCGGTCGACTCGGTACACGTCCCGACACCGCCGAAATTAACTCAACATATTTGATAGACAATAGCCGCGCGATGAAGTGCGCGTGGATTTCGGCGGTCCGAATGACATTGCCAAAGCGGCGCTGGTCGCGTCTCTGCGCCAGCCCGTCGCAAGATCGGGGGCAGCGCCGATCCCGCCATAGTTTGGCCGCATCCCCGCTTGCAGATCACCCTGCCGATTGCCATGTGCGCGCAGGAAGGCAGCCCGCACAGGCCCGCGCCGGAGATCAACGTCGCCATGTCACGACTGCGTTCTGTGCCTCTGCCCGCGCGCCACCGGCAGGTGCAGCTTGCGGCAGTGCAGCATGTGATGATACCGGCGCGCGCATGACTTCGGCAGAGCCCCTCTCGTCCGGCACCGGAAGGCGCCTGCCCAAGCGCAGCCTGCTCGTCTCGATCCATGACGTGTCCCCGCGCTTCGAACGCGAGGTCGACCTTCTGGCCGAGCGGCTCGCGCGCCACGTGGGCGAGGCGAAGTTTGCCATGCTGGTCATTCCCGATCACTGGCGCGCCTCGCCGCTGGCCGGAAACGCCGCTTTCGGCCGCCGTCTGCGCGATTGGGCCGATCAGGGGATCGAGATGTTCCTCCATGGCTGGAGCCACAAGGACGAGACACCCGCCACAGAAGGGCTTGCCGCGATCAAGGGCAAGCACATGACCGCAGGCGAGGGCGAGTTCCTCAACCTGCCGCAGGCGGAAGCGCTGGCGCGGATGCGCGACGGGCGCGCGCTGGTGGAGGATGTGATCGGGCGGCCGGTGGCGGGGTTCATTGCCCCCGCCTGGCTCTACGGCGAAGGCGCACATGCGGCGATGCGCGAACTGGGCTTCGCTCTTGCCGAGGATCACATGAAAGTCTGGCGCCCGGCAAGCGGGGAAGTGCTCGCCAAGGGGCCGGTGATCACGTGGGCGAGCCGCAGCAAGGCGCGCATAGCCAGCTCGCTGTTTGCCGCAGCGCTGGGCCGGGCCGCCCTCCCCTTCACCCGCACGATCCGCGTTGCGGTGCATCCCGGCGACACCACGGTCCCCGCATTGCTCGGCAGCATCGACCGCACCCTCGCGCGCTTCGTGCGCACGCACACGCCTTCGCGTTACGCCGCGCTGGCCGGAGAGGCGGCGTGAACGCGCCCTCCGCCGCGCTGGCTGTTGCCGCGCCCGTGCCCGAAGCGGCGGCGGGGCAGCGGCCCTTGCGCATCCTCACGTTCCTCCACAGCTTCGAGCCTGGCGGCGTGGAGCGCGTGGCGCTGCGGCTTCATGCTGCCTGGGCGGCGCAGGGGCTCGACGCGCGGCTGGTGATGGGACGCACGGCAGGCGCGATGAAGCGCGAATGGCCGGGGCTCGAGCCCGAAGTGCTGGGCCCTGAAAGCATTCCGAGCGCGCATTGGGAAACGCTGTGGATGATCCTCCACCTGCCCCGTGCGATCCGCCGCATCCGGCCCGATGTGCTGTTTTGCGCGGGCAATTCCTACACGATCGTCGCGGTGATGATGCGGCTGCTGCTTGGTAAGGCCTGCCCGCCGGTCGCGGCCAAGATCAGCAACGACCTGACACGCGCCGATTTGCCCGCCCCGGCGCGGCCGTTCTACCGCGCGTGGCTGCGCATTCAGGGCCGCATGCTCGACCGCCTGGTGGGCATGGCGCCGCCGATGCGCGCGGAGATCGCCGCGCTGATGGGGGCGCCGGGCGCGCGGATTGCGGTGATAGATGATCCCTCGCTGGGCGAGGCCGATATCCAGCGCCTTGCCGCCGCGCGCGCCGCCGCACTCGCCGCACCGCGCGGGCCAGGACGGCGCTTCCTCGCCATCGGGCGGCTCGCGGCGCAGAAGAATTTCGGCCTGCTGCTCGATGCATTCGCGCGCATGGCAGGGCCGGATGACCATTTGTCCATCATTGGCGAAGGGTCCGCGCGCCGCCTGCTCGAGGGGCAGATCGCGCGGCTGGGCCTTGCCGGCAAGGTGCGCCTGCCGGGGCATGTCAGTCCGCTCGACAGCGAACTTGCCGCAGCCGATGCGCTGGTACTTTCCTCGGATTATGAAGGGGTTCCCGCAGTCGTGGCCGAAGCGCTCGCTGCCGGCCTGCCCGTAGTCGCCACGCGCTGCAGCGTGAGCATGGACGACATGCTGGGGAATGGCCGCTTCGGCACGCTGGTGCCGGTGGGCGATGCCGCCGCGCTTGCCGCAGCCATGGCGAGCATTGCCAAGTTGCAATTTGACGAGCGCGAGGCACGCGAGCAAGCACGGCGGTTCACCGTGGAGATAGCTTCGCATCGCTATCGCGCGCTGATGGAGGGCCTCGCCCGTGCTTAACCCCGATGGCGATGCGGGCCCACCGAAGGATATTTCCGCAATGGTTCCTCCCGAAGCCCTGACCGAAGCTGCCCTGTCTCCAGAGCTGCCCAGCATGCTGCCCACGGCGCTGCCGAGCACAGCGCCACTCGAAAGCAGCCTGCGCAAGTGGAGCGGCTGGGTGGGTCCGGCGATCTCGCTCGCCATTCTTGTCGCGGTGCTGTGGCAACTGCGCAAGATCGACTGGGGCCAAGTCTGGTCGATCGTGCCGACGAGCCCATGGATCTGGCTGGTGCTCGCCGCGAGCTATTTCGCGGGGCCGGTGGCGGACTGGATCATCTTCCGCAAACTTTGGGGCATTCCGCTTTCGGGCATTTTCCCGCTGCTGAAGAAGCTGATCGGCAACGAATTGCTGCTGGGCTACGTCGGCGAGGTCTATTTCTACGACTGGGCGCGCCGCCATGTGAAGATGGAAGGCTCGCCATTCGGCGCGGTCAAGGACGTGGCGATCCTTTCGGCGCTTGCGGGCAATATCATGACCGTGCTGCTGCTGATCTTCACCTGGCCGATCATCAGCAAGCTTGGGCTCGGCGGGGGCGGCTCCGCCGATGGCCACGTGCTGGCCACCTCGATCGGCGTAGTGCTGGTCACCTCGCTGGTCATCATGTTCTTCCGCAACGGCCTGCTCAGCCTTCCCAAGGCCGATCTCGGCTTCGTGTTCGTCGTCCACACCTTGCGCATCGTCGCCAATACCGGCCTTTCGGCTCTGGCCTGGCACCTCATCCTGCCGAGCGTTGGCATGGGTTCGTGGCTTCTGTTTGCAACTGTTCGGCTCCTCTTGTCCCGCCTGCCGCTCATTCCCAATAAAGACATTGCGTTTGCCGGAATCTCTACGCTGCTCGTCGGCAGTCAGGTTCAGACAAGCGACATGATTGCCATGATATCGCTTCTCATCGTGGCAACCCATGTAGTGTTGTTCATTGGTTTGATGCTGCTTGATCTGGTGCAGAAGGAGAAGAACGCTTGAATAGGGTCATCTTCCTTGGCGGTGCATTTGCGCTGCTTACGGCAGCGGCACCGATCCCATCCAGTCCCGACCTCGGCAAGGCCGAGGGCCAATGCCGCCCGGGCGAGAGCGGTCCGGCACTCCTTGTCGATCTGATCGGCCTCAAGGACCGCGCCGGCAAACTCAAGCTTGAGGTGTATCCGGCCAACGACGCGGATTTCCTGGCCGATGACAACGTGCTCGTGATGGCTGGCAAGACGTTCCGCCGCGTCGAAGTGGCGGTGCCGTCCGAACCGACGCCGCGCCTGTGCGTGCGCCTGCCCGGGCCGGGAACCTATGCCGTCACCGTGCTGCATGATCGCAATGCCGACCGCAAGTTCAGCCTCAGCCACGACGGCTTTGGTTTTTCCGCCAATCCCAAGCTCGGCTGGTCCAAGCCGCGGGCGGCATCGGTTGCGGTCAATGCGGGGGGCGGTCTTACCACATTGCGCATTGTCATGAATTACCGTACCGGCCTGTTCTCGTTCGGGCCGCTCAAGAGGTCGTGATGAAGCTCGTCGATGTCTGCGCTTTTTACGCGCCCAAGGGCGGCGGTGTCCGCACTTACGTTGATCGCAAGCTCAAGGCTGGCTCGGCAATGGGCCACGAGGTCGTGGTCATCGCGCCGGGCGAGGAAACCCGCGTGGAAGAGCGCGGGCCCAACGCCCGGATCGTCTGGCTGAAAAGCACGGTCTTCCCGCTCGACTTCAATTACCGCTATTTCAACGACGTGCCTGCGCTTTACGAAGCGCTCGACCGCGAGGCGCCCGATATGGTCGAGGCCTCCTCGCCCTGGCGCAGCGCGAGCCTGGTCGGCGAATGGCCGGGGCCAGCGCCGCGCGCGCTGATCATGCACGCCGATCCGCTCTCCGCCTATGCCTACCGTTGGTTCGACGGCGTGGCGCCGCGCCCGGTGATCGACAAGGCGTTCGACCGCTACTGGCGCCACTTGCGCAAGCTCGATACGCAATTCGACATGATCGTGAGCGCAAGTCAGGGGCTTTCGGACCGGCTCACCAAAGGCGGGCTCGCGGGTGTCACCACCAATCCGATGGGCGTCGATCCGGGTGTGTTCTCGCCCGCCTCGCGTGACGCGCGCTTGCGCAAGGGTCTGCTCGAGCTTTGCGAACTGCCCGAAGACGCAACGTTGCTGATGGGCGTGGGCCGCTTCGCGCCGGAAAAGCGCTGGCCGATGCTGGTCGATGCAGTCACTGCCGCCGGCACGCGCCGTCCGGTCGGGCTGGTCCTCGCCGGTCAAGGCCGAGACCACAAGAACATCGAGAAGCGCATCGCGGGCAACCCGCATATCCGCATCCTCGCCCCGATCACCGATCGCGCCGAGCTTGCCCGCGTGATGGCGAGCGCCGACGCGCTGGTGCACGGCTGCGAGGCGGAGACCTTCTGCATGGTCGCCGCCGAAGCGCGGGCCAGCGGCCTGCCGCTGATCGCGCCGGACGAAGGCGGCGCTGCAGACCAGGCGCGCGCTTCAGGCGGATGGATCTACGAATCCGCCAATGCAGCGGCGGCAGCCGAAACAATCGTCGAATACTGCATCGCCCGCGAAACCGGGCTGGACGGCCCGCGCGCGGACATCCCCCCGCCCCGCACGATGGACGACCATTTCGCGGAACTCTTCGCGACTTACGAGCGCCTGGTGCGCGACAACAATACCAGGCCCGGCCCGCGCCGCGCGGCCTGAGGCGCGCGGCGGCCAGGCGTTGCTACGTCAGCTTGCAGGCGTGAGCACGGCGGAATCGAAGATCACGTGCTCCTCGATCGCCAGGCCTCCCGCGATGTGCATGCGGTCGACCCCTTGCCAGATCCGGGTTTCATCACCGATCTGTGCGGAGGCCCGCCAGAATATATAAAGAATGTCGCCCTCGCCCGCACAATCGAGCGGCGTAAGCCTGAATTCGACCATCGAGCCCAGAATTCCGGACATGACGTCGATGTATTCGGCGCCAGAGAACGTGCCGATGCCGGTAAAATGGACGGTGGCCTCCGGCGCGATCAGTTCCGCCACGCGTGGGCCCGAAGGGGCAAGCCAGAAGGACTGGAAGCGCGCGTAGAAATCGGCGTGTTCGGGTGTGAGCGAGGTCCGGGTCTGGGGCTTCATGGCACTCTCCATGGCGAGTCTCGGAAAGGTCGGGTCGCCTGGCCGAAAATATGTGCGGCGCGCACATAATCGTCAAGTTGAAATTTGTGCGCTGCGCACATATCATCCTTTGCATGATTGACCGGACTGCCAACCTTCTCGGCGTCGTGGGGCTAGCTGTTGCCGACCGCATCGGCGAAGCGGCACGCGACATCCTGCGCCGTTCCGGCGAAACACCCGCCGCGCTGGTAGTCATCGGCTACGGTCTTGGCCCCTCCAACGATCAGCTCCGCCGTACTCTTGGCCTTTCGCACCCCGGCTCGGTGCGGCTTGTTGACCGTCTTGTGGCCGATGGCCTTGTCGAGCGTCGGCCGGGGCAGGACCGCCGGGCCATTGCGCTGTACCTTACGCCTGAAGGCAGCGCCCTGCGCGAGACGCTGCTCAAGGGCCGCCTCGCCGCGATCAAGCCCCTGCTCGCGCCGCTCACGAGCGCAGAGCAGGACGCACTCGCAGGGCTGCTTCACAAGATGCTGGCGGGCCTGCCGAACACCGATCTGGAGCGCTGCACACTGTGCCGTCTGTGCGACGACAGCGTCTGCACCGACTGCCCCATCCCCGCCGATTTTCGCACCCAGCGCCCGGCGGCCTGACTGGCGCGTCCGCCGCGATATTCGATAAAATCGAATGTATGGTTTCATCTTATCCGGATTTTACGGATGAACCACAGCGTCTATCCCGCTCCCAGCAAGACCCGACGGTCCCTCGCCCGGCTCGCCACGGAACACAAAGGATAGACGCCATGACCACCACCACTGCAACCGCCGCCGCCCCCACCTCACCCGCCACCGCGCAGAACCTGCTCGCCGTCACTGGCCGTGTGCTGATTGCCGCGATCTTCGTGATGAGCGGCCTCAACAAGATCGCCAATCCCGCCGCCACGATCGGCTATATCGCCAGCGCAGGCCTGCCCTTCGCTCCTGCCGCGCTGGTTGCGGCCGCGCTGATCGAGGTGGGCGGCGGCCTTGCACTGATCGCGGGCTTTCGCACGCGCTTCGTGGCGCTGATGCTGGCAGGCTTCAGCGTCGTCGCCGCGCTCGGCTTCCACGCGAACCTCGCGGACCAGAACCAGTTCGTCCACTTCTTCAAGAACATCGCCATGGCCGGCGGCCTGCTGCAGGTTGCGGCCTTCGGCGCGGGGAGGATTGGCTTCGACCGCCGCTGAGCGCGCGGCAGGCGCACAAAAAAGCGGCGGCCGGTTACAAGACCCGGCCGCCGTCTTTGTGACAGGGCAATGCGATCAGAAGTTGATCGTCGCCTCAATGCCGTAGGTGCGCGGCGCATTGAAGTTGCCGTAGTCGCCCAGCACCGCCTCGTTCGCGTTCGAGCGGCGATAGACGAAGCTGTTGTTGAGCAGGTTGCGTGCCCAGCCCGAGATCGTGAGCTTCTGGCCCGCGTCGCTCATCCGAATATCGGCAAGAGCGATACGGCCATTCACGACGAAGGTCTTGTCCGCCTTCACCGGCTCGTTGTCGAAGGTGTAGGCCGCGTCGGCGTAGTTGGCGTCGAGGTGCAGCTTGAGCGTCGTCCCGGCGCCGCCGATCGGGTAGTCGTAGTCGATCGTGCCCGAAAGCGCGTTCTCGGGCGTGTAGACGATGTAGACATCCTGGAACACCTGCGCGGTGTTGGTCGGATCGATCTGCTGGTTGAGCTGTTCCTGCACCGTGTTCCGCGCCGGCGGCACCTTGGTGTGGGTGTAGACATAGGACAGGCCGAGCGCGAGGCCATCGACCGGGCGCACGCTGAGGTCTGCTTCCACACCGCGGATCTTGGTGGTGCCGAGCGCGTTCACGGTTTCCAGCGTGTTGCGCACGGTGCCATCAGGCTGCGGCACGAAGAAGTTGAAATCGACCTGGCTGTTGTTGCGGTCCATGATGTAGCCCGCGAGGTTGAAGCGGACCTTGCGGTCGAACAGCTCGGTCTTGAGGCCCAGTTCGTAGGACTTCACCTCTTCCGGCCCGAACGCGCGGTAGTTGAGGCTGCGCGAGCTGGCACCACCGGCGCGGTAGCCGGTGGCGTACTTGACATATGCGTTGACGCCCGGCGCCACGTCGTAGGCAATGACCGCCAGCGGATCGAAGCGATCGTTGTTCTGCTTGAAGGTGAAGTCGGTCGCCGCACCGTTGACCGTGAACAGCGAGCCATTCTTGCGGTCCGAGGTGTAGCGCCCGCCAAGCGTAAGGTGCAGCGGGCTGATCGGCGTCCAGGTTGCCTGGCCGTAAGCGGCATAGCTCTTGGCATAGGCAATACTGGCGCGCGCGGTGGGCGCAAGCGGATACTGGCTGGGGTCATTGATCGTGTAGCCGGTGGCAAGCTGCGTCACCGGATCGGAGACCCACTTGTTGGTGTTCGGCGTCCGCGCCGCGTCGTTGGCGCGCTCGCTGAAGTAGTAGAGACCGAGCACGTAATCGATGTTCGAGATCGAACCCACCGCCTGCAGTTCGGTGCTGAACTGGCGCTGGTCGAGCGTGGCAAGGCTGTAGCGGCTGAAGTTGGCGTTCGGCACGTAGACCGGGGTGCGGTGCGCGCCGCCGGAATTGTCCCACTGGGCATCGCTCACGGTGCGCCAAGCGGTGATCGAGCGCAGCTCGAGCGAGGGGCTGACCTTGTACTTGATGGTCGAGCTGAACCCTTGCGTCTTGTCGATCGAGACCTGCTGCGGCACGCCGATATCGGCGACATCAAGCCGGTCGAAGCCGTACTTCACCATGCCCGGCAGCGGGGCGATGCCCTTGGTGGTGAGCGTGCTGTCGGTATACCAGGCCTTCTTGGTGCTGTCGTAGACCGTGCCGACCGGCTTGCCGAGCGGGTTGTAGTTCAGCAGCTGGCTGTAGAACGGAGTGTTCTCGTCGCGGCTCTTGTCGAATGCGAGATCGACGGTGAGGCCATCGACCGGCTTCCAGCGCGCGGCGACGCGGCCGCCGTAGCGGTGGAACTGGTTCCATCCGACCTGGCCTGCCAGCGGGTTCTTCGTCGTCGCGTCCTGATGCATGATCACACCGTCGAGCTTGAACGCGAGGCTGCCGAGACCGGTGTTGATCGCGGGGAGATCGAGGTGGACCTGGCCGGTATAGGAACCGTAGTTGCCAAAGCCCGCCGTGGCGCGGCCACCGAATTCACCGGTGGGGGCCTTCAGCACCATGCTCAGCGCGCCGCCTTCGGTGTTGCGGCCAAACAGCGTGCCCTGCGGGCCCTTGAGCACTTCGATGCGCTCGATATCGAACAGGCCCGCATTGAGGCCGTGCTGGCGGCCGAGATAGACGCCGTCGAGATAGACGCCGACGCCCTGCTCGCGCGCGGGCTGGTTGGCATCGCCCGGGACAATGCCGCGCAGGCCAATGGTGAGCGCGGACTGGCGCGCTTCGAATGTGGCGACGCGCAAGCTCGGCACGGCGCCATCGGCGAGGTCGATCAGGCTCTGTACGTGGCGGTTCTTGACGTCGGCGGCGCCGACCACCGAAATCGAGATCGGGGTTTTCTGGAGGTTGGTTTCACGCTTGGTGGCGGTGACGACGATTTCCTCGATGGGAACGCCGTCCGGCAGACCGGCGGCAGGCGCAGGCGCAGGCGCGGCTTCGGCGGCCTGTGGAGCCGCAGCGGCGAAGGCGGGAGTCACGACGAGCGCGGCTGCGCCCACCCCGGCCAGCAGGCCGGTGCGAAGGGTATATGTGAAAGACATGGCTAACCTCGGATAGGGGGACCTGGTCCCGGATAAGGCCGCTCTAGGCATGTGAAATGACATTTTTTTGACATTTTTACACGGTGCGTAACCAAATATCCGCGTTTTTCCGGGATGTTCGCAATACTGTGGCGTAAAATCCCCGAGAATATATAATACACGAAATATCTAGTCTTCACAGCGCGCCAGTCAGTCTGCGTTAAGACATTATCTTTCGATATATCCTCAGTGACGGAGGTTTGGCGAAAGACGCGGTGCCGGTGATGGCAGTGCCCCGCGAGCCCTTTGCGCCGCGCTGACAACGGCCAGTGGCACGCAGGCCACGCTTCGTCGCAACACGGCCGTTTCGGGGCTTGGATCATCAACCAATGCCTGCCTTAGCTGCAAGTAGGACCGCCCACATCAACAGGGTCGACAACAACAATGGATATCAAACGGCGCCAGTTCCTCGGCGCCATTGCCGGAACCACCGCCGCCGCGTTCGTGCTGCCGCATGGGCGCGCGCATGCGCAGGAGGCCGAGCTTCCTGGCGGTACGTTCTGGGGTACCGTGCCCGTGCCCGACGCCGCAGCGGCAGAGGGCGGCGCCAGCATCGCCGCATCAGGTGTGCTGCCGTTGGTTCCGCGCGCGCTGGCCGCGCTCGATCGCCACGGCGCGTGGATCACCGCCCGCGACCGGATCGGCATTGTCGATTTCTCCGTGCCTTCGAAGGAAGCGCGCTTCCATATCGTCGATCTCGCCGGCGGCACGGCATCGGCCCCGCACCTTGTCGCTCATGGCAAGGGCTCGGACCCGGCCAACCGCGGCTGGGCAGAGCACTTCTCCAACCGCGTCGGATCGGACGCTTCCTCCTGCGGCAGCTTCGTTACGGGAGAAGTCTATTATGGCCGCCACGGCCGCTCGCGCCGCCTGATCGGGCTCGACCCGGAGAACGACCGCGCACTGGAGCGCGGCATCGTGATCCACGCGGCGAGCTACGTCGATCCCGCGCTCGTCGCGGTGCAAGGCCGCATCGGCCGCAGTCAGGGCTGCTTTGCCGTAAACCCGCGGGTGATTAGCGAAGTGCTCGAGACGCTGGGGCCCGGCCGCCTGCTCTTCGCGGCGAGCTAGGCGGGCTTCTTTTTCAGCAAGGCCATGCGCAGGCACCGGCAGACGACTTCGTCGCGCTGGTTGAGTGCCTCGTGCGCAAACGTAACGACCCCTGCATCGGGGCGGGACTTGCTGGCGCGCAGCTCCACCACCTCGCTGGTCGCACGCAGCGTATCGCCCAGAAACACTGGTTTCGGCATAACCAGCTTGTCGTAGCCGAGATTGGCAACGAGCGTGCCCACGGTGGTATCCCCTACCGAGAGCCCCACCATCAGCGCAAACGTGAAAGTGCCGTTGACGAGGATCTGCCCGAACTCGCTGGCCCGGGCGGCCTCGGCATCGATATGCAGCGGCTGGGGATTGTGCGTCATGACCGAGAACAGCAGGTTGTCGGTCTCGGTGACGGTGCGGCGGATTTCGTGCGTCAGCTTGTCGCCCACCTGCCATTCATCGAAGTAGCGCCCGGCCATTTTCCCAATCCCTTCATCCCCAAACCGTTCGTGTCGAGCGAAGTCGAGACACCAAGCGCGGTGTGTGGTGTCTCGACTTTGCTCGACACGAACGGAAATCGGTTATTCCGCCTTTTCCACCCGCACCAGCAAGGCTTCCACCTGCACTTGCGAGCCCACCGCCACGGTCAGCTCCGCCACCGTGCCATCAAACGGCGCGGTGAGCGCGTGTTCCATCTTCATGGCTTCGAGCACGAGCAGCTTCTGGCCCTTGGTGACGGTGTCGCCTGCCGAGACGTCCACCGCGATGACCTTGCCGGGCATGGGGGCGAGGATGGCGCCATCCCCGGCATGGTGCGAACCGCCGCCATCGACACGGGGGAGCGTGATCTTGAGCATGTGGGCAGCGATGGAAACGAACTGCGCGTGCGGCTCGCTGCTTTCCCGGAACCCGTGTTCGAAATACTGGCCTTTGGGTGTCGGACTATATTGGAATGCTTTCACCTCGCCATTCACGGCCAGCCGATATTCCCTTTGGCGTGGACGATTCAAACGAAAACCCAAAAACGGTTTCGCATTCCGGTCGAAATCGGTGCTGTCGCGCACGAACCAGTTCAACGCATCGCTCAACGCGCGGTCGCTCAGTTCGGGTTGCTGCGTCAAGACTTCCTGCTTGCGCTCGATGAGTCCGGTATCAAGATCAGCCGCGCGAAATTGCGGATCACGCAGCAAGCTTGCGAGGAAGCCCAGGTTTGTTCTGACCGGCCAGACCGCAGAGCCTTCAAGCTCACCCACAAGCAAATCAATTGCCTGATTGCGCGAAGTCCCATGCGTAACGAGTTTGGCGATCATCGGGTCATAGAATGGTGAGATATCCGAACCTTCTTCGACACCCGTTTCGATGCGCGCATCACCGCAGAAGTCCAACACCTCCAGCCGCCCAATGCTCGGCAAAAACCCGCGTCCCGGATCCTCCGCATAGAGCCGCGCTTCCATCGCCCAGCCGTTGATGCTGAGCTCGTCCTGCCGCTTCGGCAGCGGCTCCCCGCTCGCCACGCGCAGTTGCCATTCGACCAGATCGACGCCGGTAATTTCCTCCGTGACGGGGTGCTCCACCTGCAGGCGCGTGTTCATTTCCATGAACCAGATGCGGTCCGCGCGCAGGCCCTCGCTAGCGTCGGCGATGAACTCGATCGTGCCCGCACCGACATAATCGACCGCCTTGGCCGCCTTCACCGCCGCCGCGCAAAGCGCCTCGCGCGTCGCTTCGTCCATGCCCGGCGCGGGGGCTTCCTCGATCACTTTCTGGTGACGGCGCTGGAGCGAGCAGTCGCGCTCGAACAGGTGCACCACATTGCCATGCGTATCGCCGAAGACCTGCACCTCGATATGGCGCGGGCGCTGGATGTACTTCTCGATCAGCACATGCGCATTGCCGAACGAGGCGGCCGCCTCGCGCTGGCAGGAAGCAAGCGCATCGGCAAAATCCGCCACTGCCTCCACCTTGCGCATCCCCTTGCCGCCCCCGCCCGCGACGGCCTTGATCAGCACCGGATAGCCGATCTCGGCAGCGCGTTCCGCAAGGAAGGCCGGATCCTGGTTCTCGCCCATATAGCCCGGGGTGACGGGCACGCCCGCCGCCGCCATCAGCTGCTTGGCCGCGTCCTTGAGGCCCATGGCGGTGATGCTGGCAGGCTTCGGCCCGACCCAGATGAGGCCAGCGTCGATCACGGCTTGCGCAAACCCGGCGTTTTCCGAAAGGAAGCCATAGCCGGGGTGGATCGCCTCCGCACCGGTCGCCTTGGCGGCGGCGATGATCTTCTCGCCCACCAGATAGCTTTCGCGCGCGGGGGACGGGCCAATATGCACCGCCTCGTCCGCAGCCCGCACATGAAGCGCCTTGGCATCGGCATCGGAATAGACCGCCACGGTTCGAATGCCCATCGCGCGCGCGGTGCGGATTATGCGGCAGGCAATCTCGCCGCGATTGGCAATGAGGAGAGACCGGATCATGCGCCGCACCCTTCCGTGCGCGAGGAGAAGGTAAGGTTCATCACCTTCCACGCGCCATTTTCGCGCACCAGATCGAAGTGATCATAGCCGCAACTGACGAGCTTCCCGCCCATCGTGATGGTGAACGGCGCCCAGACCATCGCAACATCGCCGTCCTGCTCGATGACAGGATTGGTGATCCGCTCGATAAAGCCCGAGCCCGGCGTCATCCGCGCGGCATATTCGGTGAAGCTGCGGCTGCGCAGGCCCGTCGCCCCGCCGGGAAAAGTGCCGCGCCCGGTGACGCGGCCTTCGGGATAGACGAGCTTGAGGAACGTCGGCGCATCGCCGGTTTCGAGCGTAGCGAGGAGTGCATCAACGACGGCGGTTATCTCCTTGTCGCCGAAATCGGGCGGCGGCAGGCGCTCTGCCTTGGGGAGCGGCTGGGCGGCAAGCGCAAGGGCGGAGAGGAGGGTGATCATGGGCATCACATCCGGAACACCCCGAACCGGGGCACCTCCGCAATCGGTGCCTCAAGACACACGCCCAAAGCCAGCCCCAGCACATCCCTTGTCTGCACCGGATCAATCACCCCATCATCCCACAGCCGCGCCGTGGCGTAATAGGGATTGCCCTCGTCCTCATACTTCTGCCGGATCGGGGCCTTGAAGGCTTCGGCTTCCTCCGGCGTCCACTTCTCCGCATCGCGGTGGACCGTCGCCAGCACGCTCGCCGCCTGCTCACCGCCCATCACGCTGATCCGCGCGTTGGGCCAGGTGAAGAGGAAGCGCGGATCGTAGGCGCGGCCGCACATGCCGTAGTTACCCGCGCCGAAGCTGCCGCCGATCAGCACCGTCAGCTTGGGCACTTGCGCGGTGGCGACGGCCGTCACCAGCTTGGCGCCATGCTTGGCAATGCCCTCGGCCTCATACTTGCCGCCGACCATGAAGCCCGAAATGTTCTGCAGGAACAGCAGCGGGATGCGCCGCTGGCAGGCAAGCTCGATGAAATGCGCGCCCTTCTGCGCGCTTTCGCTGAAGAGGACGCCGTTGTTGGCAAGGATCGCCACCGGCATGCCCCAGATATGCGCAAAGCCGCAGACCAGTGTACTGCCGTAGAGCGCCTTGAACTCGTGAAACTCGCTGCCGTCGACGATCCGTGCGATCACCTCGTGCACATCATACGGCGCGCGCACGTCTTCGGGCACGATGCTGTAGAGGTCCTCGGCGTCATACTTGGGCGGGCGCGGCGTCTGAAAAATGGGGACTGTCCCTATTTTTGTCCCGAGGTGGCTGACGATATCGCGCACGATCGTCAGCGCATGTTCGTCGTTGTCCGCCAGATGATCGACCACGCCGGACTTGCGCGCGTGGAGGTCCCCGCCGCCAAGCGCCTCGGCGCTGATTTCCTCGCCCGTCGCGGCCTTCACCAGCGGCGGCCCCGCGAGGAAGATCGTGCCCTGCTCGCGCACGATCACGCTCTCGTCGCTCATGGCGGGCACATAGGCGCCGCCCGCGGTGCAGCTACCCATCACGCTGGCGATCTGCGGGATGCCTTGCGCGCTCATATTGGCCTGATTGAAGAAGAACCGCCCGAAATGGTCGCGATCGGGGAAGACTTCGGACTGGTTGGGCAGGTTCGCCCCGCCGCTGTCGACGAGATAGATGCAGGGCAGGCGATTTTCCCGAGCGATTTCCTGCGCGCGCAAGTGCTTCTTCACCGTCATCGGGAAGTAGGTGCCGCCCTTCACTGTCGCGTCGTTGGCGAAGATCATGCATTGTCGGCCCGAAACGCGGCCGATGCCGGTGATCATGCCGGCGCCGGGCACTTCATCGCCATACATGCCATTGGCCGCGAGCTGGCCGAGTTCCAGAAGCGGCGAGCCCGGATCGAGCAGCCGCTCCACCCGATCACGCGGCAGCAGCTTGCCGCGCGCGACATGGCGGGCGCGGGACTTTTCATCACCGCCTAGCGCGGCCTTGGCCACACGGGCGCGCAGTTCTTCCGCGAGCGCACGGTTGTGCGCGGCGCGGGCCTGCGCTTCGGGGCTGGAAACGTCGAGATTGGTGGGAAGGACGGGGGCGCTCATGCAACCAGTGCCCTTTCGCCGGATACCCCTCCGTCAGCCCTGTGGGCCGCCACCTCCCCATTTGCACTTCGTGAAAATGGAGAGGATCGACAAGGTTTAGCTGTCTTGGTCCTCCCCATTTTTGCGAAGCACAAATGGGGAGGTGGCAGGCGCGAAGCGGCTGACGGAGGGGTCATCTTCTTGCCCATCACGCCGCCCCGATCAGTTCGCGCCCGATCAGCATGCGGCGGATCTCGTTCGTCCCCGCGCCGATATCGAGCAGCTTGGCATCCCTCAGATAGCGTTCCACCGGCCAGTCCTTGGTATAGCCCGCGCCGCCCAGTGCCTGCACCGCCTCGCCCGCCACGCGGAAGGCGTTTTCGCTCGACATCAGGATCACGCCCGCCGCATCGAAGCGCGTGGTCTGCCCGGCATCCGCGGCGCGCGCCACGGCGTATGTATAGGCCCGCGCCGATTGCAGCGCGACATACATGTCCGCCACTTTGCCCTGCATCAGCTGAAACGCACCGATCGGCTTGCCGAATTGCTTGCGCTCGCGGACATAGGGGATGACCGTATCAAGGCAGGCCTGCATGATCCCGAGCGAGATGCCCGCGAGCACCACGCGCTCGTAATCAAGGCCCGACATCAGCACGCCGACACCGCCGTGAAGCGGGCCCATCACGTTCTCTTCCGGCACGAAGCAATCGTTGAAGACGAGCTCTGCAGTGGGCGAGCCGCGCATGCCCATCTTGTCGATCTTCTGGCCGATACTGAACCCCGCCATGTCCTTCTCGATCAGGAACGCGGTGATACCCCGGCTGCCGGATTCGGGCGCGGTCTTGGCATAGACCACCAGCGTATCGGCATAGGCCGCGTTGGTGATCCAGAATTTGGTGCCATTGAGGAGGAAGCCGCCCTGCACCGCATCGGCGCGCAGCTTCATCGAGACGACATCCGAGCCAGCACCCGCTTCCGACATCGCAAGGCTGCCGACGTGTTCGCCCGAAATCAATTTGGACAGATACTTGGCCTTCTGCTCGTCATTCCCCCAACGGCGGATCTGGTTGACGCAAAGGTTGGAATGCGCGCCGTAGCTGAGGCCGACCGAAGCCGAGGCGCGGCTCACTTCCTCGACCGCGATCACGTGATCGAGATAGCCGAGGCCCAGCCCGCCCCATTCCTCCTCGACGGTAATGCCGTGAAGGCCCAGCTCGCCCATCGCGGGCCAGAGATCGCGCGGGAACCAGTCCTGCGCATCCACTTTGGCGGCAAGCGGCGCGATCTTCTCGTCGGCGAAACGGCCCGCTGCCTCGCGGATCATCAGGGCGCTTTCAGGCAGGGCGAAATCAAGCTCGGGCGTGGCGCGCATTTCTGGTCAGACTCCTCATTCCCGGGGGCAGTCTATGGGAAAGCGCCTCTTCGGAAAAATTGAATTTTGCCGGGCAGTAGTATAGGCAAAACCTATGCTGAGCCGCCGCCTCGTCCGCCAGTTCATCGCGCTTGTCGATACCGGCTCGTTCACCGCGGCAGCGACCAGGCTGCATGTTTCGCAGCCGACGCTTTCGGCGGGGATCGCCGAGCTGGAGCGCTCGCTCGGCACGCCGCTGATCCTGCGCGAGCGGCGGGCGCTGCGGCTGACCGAGGCGGGCAACCGGTTCCTCATCCACGCCCGCGCGATCGAGCGCGAGTTCAGCCTTGCCGAGCGCGGTGTTCTGGAAACGCCGCCCCCTGCCCCGCCGCTGCGGCTGGGGGTGCTGGCATCGCTCGCCACGCGGACCACTGCGGCGATTGCGGCGCATTATGCCGGGGAGGCGGCGGGCAAGGCGCTGCTCACGCTGACCGATGCGCCCGATGCGGACTTGCGCCGCCGTCTTGCCGAGCACCGACTCGATGCCATCGTCACCACGCTGCGCAGCGCGGACGAAGGCGAACTGCTGCGAGAGGAAGGCTACGCGATGATCCTGCCCGCCGCACACCGTTTGGCCGGGCAGCCGCTGCTTCTGCCCGAAGAACTGGCGGACGAGACGATGATCGCGCGCCGATCCTGCGAGATCCTCGCCGAGACCAGCCGCTTCTTCACCGCGCGCGGGGTGCGGCCGCACTTTGCCTTGCGCAGCGCCAACGAGGACCGCTGCCTTTCGCTGGTGGCGGCAGGCGCCGGAGTGACAACGGGGCCGGTATCGCTCGCCGGGCCGGGGACGGTGGCGGTGCCGCTCAAGGACTACAACTATCGCCGCCGGATCGGGCTGATCGTGGCACAGGGCCAAGAGGCTCTGATCGCGGCGAGCGGCCTCAGGGAGGTGCTGCGCGAAGCGATATAAGGCTGGTACGGTGCCTGCCGAGAACCACCACTCCCGGCCCCCCTTTGAAGAGGCGCAACTAAATTTTATGTACCTAAATTGAAAACAAAGAGTGAGCACACCCTTGGAACTCACCTCATGTCGTCTGCCCTTTCTGCCCCGCATTTCCGAAACTAAGAAGCCGCCTTTGCCTACGCTGAAGCGCGCATGTGGCCCGGAGGGTATGCCCGCATTGCGGCAGCCTTGATCGCGTCGGCAAGCCGAAGGGCAAAAGAATCCGCGTCAGCGTTTGGAAGTGCTACCGCTGCCGCAAGCCCTTCACCGTTTACATCGGCACCATCATTGAGGACAGCAAGGTTGCGATGCACCTTTGGCTTGAGGCGATTTACCTGATCGCTGGCAGCAAGAAATGAACCGCCCCGGGATTGCCGGAGGCCATTCGGCTTGAATTATGCTGCCATGGGT